>CAVQHE010000001.1:0-46870 GCA_963712245.1 uncultured Actinomycetota bacterium
GTTCGACGTCACCGTCGTCCGTTACACGCCGACCCATTTCCGCGTGTTGGCGACCGACGGCGACGTGTATTTGGGCGGACTGGACTGGAGTGCCCGGATCGTCGACCACGTGTCGGAGCAATTCAAACAAAAATTCGGCATGGATCCCCGCGAAGATCCCGAAACGGCGCTGCAGATGTCGCAGGAATGCGAAGCGGCAAAATTGGCGCTGAGTTCCAAGGCACAGGTACCGGTCAACGTCTATTACAAAGGCAAGACGTTGACCGTGGCGCTGACGCGGGGCGACTTTGAGCGGATGACGGCCGACTTGCTACAACGGACCCGCGATACGACGGAGTTGGTGTTGCAACAAGCGAACGTCGATCCGTCAAATCTTGGATGAAATGATCTTGGTGGGCGGATCGACACACATGCCCTCCGTGGAAACGATGCTTAAGGATGTCTGCAAGCGTTCGCCATCTCGGGAACTGAACGCCGAAGTGGCGGTTGCGCAAGGGGCGGCGATTCATGCCGCCATCCTGGAAGCCAAGGTCACCGGCGGCGAAAGCCGCATGGCCAAGGCGGTGATCAACCGCTTGCGTTCCGTGTCGTCTGAGGACGTCAACTCGCACTCCTTGGGAATCAAAATCACCGATCCGGACGAACGGACGCGGAAGATCAATCACATTATGATTCCCCGCAATACGACGATTCCGTTCTCGCGGACCGAACGCTTTACGACCAATTCCGCCAACCAACAATCGGTGCACGTTTACTTGTTGGAAGGGGAAGTCAAAGAGGTCGACGCCTGTTCGCAAATCGGCGATTTTCGCGTGGTGGGCTTGCCTCCCAATCTGCCGGCCGGATCCCCGGTGGAAGTGACCTATAGTTACGACTCCAACGGGCGGATTCACGCGACCGCCCGCGACCTGACGGGCAACAAGGAAGCCTCGGTGGAAATTGTGCGGGCTTCGGGATTGGACACCGCCGGTTTGAACACCTTCGAATCGCTGGCCCGCGAATACAAAGTCGAATAAATTTGTCGCATGGTCTACGGGAATATCAGGCGGGCCTCTTCACGGTCGAAGAGGCTCGTTTCCTATTTCCGTGTTGGCAACCGGTCTCCCCGGCTCGTGGAAATGCGCGTTTCACGATTCTCGTCCACAGTCGACCATCGGCGCAGCCCGGAGTTGATTCAGGACCTTCATGAGTTTGCCCGCCCCGCGTGCGATCGGCACATCAAGGCACCTCGTTTTTTCAATTGAGGAGTGAACCAGAGTGGCTTTCGATGTCTACAAGGAATGGCTGGGGATCCCGGAAGATCAACGACCGCCCGATCACTATCAATTGCTCCGTCTCGTGCAATTTGAGGATAGTGCGGACAAGGTGCAAGCCAACTACCGCAAACTCAACGCCCACGTCCGCAAATATGCGACCGGGCAATACATGGACGAATCGCAGGCGTTGCTCAACGAGTTGGCCAAGGCGATGCTGTGCCTGACCGATGCAGAACGAAAACGCGATTACGACGTGCAACTCGGCCGGGAATTCGTTGAGGAGCGAAGAACCCGGCGCACTGCCCCCCATCGAAAAGGTTTTGTTGGACCAAGGCGTGATCAGCGCGGCTCAAGATCGAAGAAGCCCGGCGGATGTGCGACAACCTGGGCATCGACATGCGGGACGCGCTGGTGCAACTCAAGGCGGTCAAAGCGGACGCGGCGGCCCGCGCCCTGGCCACCTCACTGGGGCGGCCGTTCGTCGATCTGGCCGAAATGATCTCCCGACGACAGCGTATTGGATCGCGTCCCCCGTTCGATGGTGAAGAAACATTCGATCCTGCCGTTGTTCGTCGATGAAGATGACGACGTGTTGCTCGTCGCCGGCGTGAATCCCATCACCGCCGAAGTCGAGGATGACCTGCGGTTGCGGTTCGAGCATACCGGTGCGCGACGTGCTGGCGACGCCGCTGGCCATCAATCAGGCAATTGCCAAGTACTATGCGGCCGATGCCCGCCAGGAAGCCGAAGAGGTCGTTGAACCCAGCAAAAAAGGAGACGGCGGACAAAGCAGGCAAAGCGCGAAAAAAGCGGCGAAGAAAAAAGCAACCGCGCCGAAGGCGAGCAAGCCCGCGAACAAAAACAATTGTGCATCATCGCCTTCTGTTTCAGCTTCGTCGTCGCCAATCTCCTCGACGGATTTGTCATCGACTCAAACACCTACCTCGATGGCCTTCGTTCCTGGGTTATATCGTGTTTCCGGCTTTGACGGCCGCAATCTGTTACGTCGCGTTCTGGCCGCGTTCGTGAAACATGCGTAGCAACGGACAGGCCCCGGTCCTGATTCGCAAGACTATTGAGATACACCGCGGTGAACGAATTTCAAGAGAGCTCAGGCAGTCAGCAGTTGCCGGATGATCACCGGAATACGGTCGATCCTGCGGAGAGGTCGCAAAGCACTCTTGCAGCGACGACCGGAAACGAATATTTAACAAAAGCGGCGGACGTTCTTTAGTTCGATCTCCAGAGAAGAAGATCGAGTCAGTTAATTCGCCCCGGTGAGTCTGATGTGACGATCCTGTGCGGAGCGACTATGATATGTTTTCCTCTAGCGGAAATCGTCCCGAATTGACGGTCTGCAACTCATGCTTAGTTTCAGTTTTCATTCAACGAGGCATACATCATGAAATCGAGAAATTACCCGACGAACTGCGATGAAATGGGTCGCTGCCGGCACCGTTGCCGGCGTTGCAGCTCGATCAGAGAAAGTGGCTGAGGCTTCTGCGAAAGAAGCGAAGGCCGCCGATGCATGCGGCCGGACGCACGACCGAGTCTGGCTGGGAGGTGAGTTTTGGGCGAACCCAATGGAAGACTGGCAGGTCGTCGACGGCGCCGCCGAATGCCAAAGTCTCGGGGCGAATCGCAGCATCCACTCCATCACTCACCAGCTCACGAATCCGGCGGGCCGCTTTGCGATGACCGCACAAATACGTAACGTTGAGTCGAAGGGCAAGGACAGCGGAGCGGGTTTCCGCGTCGGGATCCGCAGCGAAGCCCGATGGCCGCCCACGCGGAGATTGATCTGTGGTTCCCCAACCTCCCGCCCATGCGGGCGGCGGAGCACTTCGACGGCGCGCCGCCCGCCGGCAGCGGAGCGCGCCCCGCCGGTGCGCAGGCATGACTGAACGCACCCTCATCCTCGTCAAGCCCGATGGCGTCAAGCGCGGCCTGTCCGGCCAGATCCTCCCCCGCATCGAGGCGAAGGGCTACACGCTCGTCGCCGTCGAACTGCGCACGGCCGATCGCGCCGAGCTCCTCGACCGGCACTACGAGGAGCACGTCGGCAAGCCGTTCTACGAGCCGCTCGTCGAGTTCATGCTTCCGGGCCCGTGCTCGGCGATAGTCGCCGAGGGTGACAGGGTCATCGAGGGCTTCCGCTCGCTCGCGGGCGCGACGGACCCGACGGTGGCCGCCCCCGGCACGATTCGCGGCGACCTCGGCCGCCAGTGGCCCCGCCGGTGATCCAGAACCTCGTGCACGGCTCGGACAGCCCGCGAGTCCGCCGCGCGCGAGATTGGCATCTGGTTCCCTTCGCTTAGCGTGACCGGCGCTCCTCGGCGCCACACCCTTCACTAGGCTTGCCCCGTGCACCTCAAGACGCTGACGCTTCGGGGCTTCAAGTCCTTCGCGTCGGCGACGACCTGGAGTTCGAACCGGGGATCACGTGCGTCGTGGGGCCGAACGGCTCCGGCAAGTCCAACGTGGTCGATGCCCTCGCGTGGGTCATGGGTGAGCAGGGCGCGAAGACCCTGCGCGGCGGCAACATGGCCGACGTGATCTTCGCGGGCACGTCCGGCCGCCCACCGCTCGGTCGCGCCGAGGTCGCGCTCACGATCGACAACTCCGACGGCGCGCTGCCGATCGAGTACTCCGAGGTGACGATCTAGCCGCACCCTGTTCCGCTCGGGCGGTTCCGAGTACGCGATCAACGGTTCGCCGTGCAGGCTGCTCGACATCCAGGACCTGCTGTCCGACTCGGGGCTCGGCCGCGAGATGCACGTCATCGTCGGCCAGGGCCAGCTCGACGCCGTGCTGCGCGCGACGCCCGAGGAGCGCCGGCACTTCATCGAGGAGGCCGCGGGCATCCTCAAGCATCGGCGCCGCAAGGAGAAGGCGCTCCGCAAGCTCGACGCGATGCAGGGCAACCTCACGCGCGTCCAGGACCTGACCGCCGAGATTCGCCGCCAGCTGGGCCCGCTGGGCAAGCAGGCCGAGGTCGCGCGCCAGGCGCAGATCGATCCAGTCCCAGGTGCGCGACGCCCGCTCGCGCCTGCTCGCCGACGACATCGCGAGCTCTGCCGCCGCCATCGCGAGGAGCGGGCCGACGAGTCCGCGCTGCTGGAGCGCCGCGCCCAGGTCGAGCAAGGCGCTCGCCGAGGCGCGGGCGCGCTGGCCGAACTCGAGCGGGCGTCGGCCGAGGCCACGCCCGCGCTCACCAAGGCCAACGACATCTACTACCGGCTGAGCTCCATCCGCGAACGCCTGCGCAACCTCGGCGACGCTCGCCGAGGAGCGCGTGCGGATGCTCGGCTCCGCACGTCGACGCCTCGCGCCCACCGACCTCGTGGACCTGGCCGAGCAGCTGGAGCGTGCGCACGCGGCGCGCGAGGAACTCGACGCCGAGGTGCGCGGCGGCCGCGACGGCGCTCGCGGCGGCGGAGGCGGCGCGCGCCGAGGCCGAGGCGGCCGCGCTCGCGTCGGAGAGCACCTGGCGAACCTGCTGCGCTCCGTCGCCGACCGCCGCGAGGGCGTGGCGCGGCTCGCGGGTGACGTGGCCGCCCGCCGCTCGCGCGTCGAGGCCATGGAGGCCGAGATCGGCCGCCTGCGCGAGGCGCTCGCCGAGGCCGAGAAGCGCGGGCCCGCGAGGCGACGCGCGAGTTCCAGCGGCTCGAGACGACCGTCGCGTCGGTCGAGGGGGGCGAGGAGGACCTCGACGCCGCCCACGAGGAGGCCTCCGAGGCGTGGGAGGCCGCGAAGGCCAGCGCTCGTCGCGAGCGTCGAGAGCGGCTCGCGCGAGGCGAGCGCGAGCGCGACACGTGGGCGGCGAAGGCGGAGGCGCTCGAGCTGTCGCCTCGCGCGCAAGGACGGCGCGGGCGCGCTGCTCGCCGCGGGCGCGCGCGCGTGCGCGGCACCGTCGCCTCGCTCATCGAGGTTCGCGAAGGCGCGGAGGACGCGATCGCCGCGGCGCTCGGCCCGCTCGCGGAGGCCGCTCGCGGTCGACTAGCGTCGAGGACGCCGTCGACGCGATCCGCTGGCTGCGCGACGAGGACGCGGGGCGGGCGCGCTTCGTCGTCGGCGACCGCGACGCGCGTCGGCGACCAACCCCGACGTCCCCCTGCCGGCGGGCGCCGCGTGGGCGTCGGACCTGGTCGCGGGCCCGCGGGCCTCGTCGACACGGTGCGCGCGGCGCTCGCGCGGCGTCGCCGTGGTCGAGGATCTCGCCGCCGCGCGGGCGCTCGTCGCGGCGCACCGCGACGTGGTGGCGGTGACGCGGCGCGGCGACCTGCTTCGAGCGCGCGAAACGCATCGGGCGGCGGCGGGGACGCCCCGAGCATCATGCACCTGCAGGCCGCCTACGACGACGCGTGCGAGCGCGCGCGACGCGGCCGCCCGCGCGGTCGAGAGCCGCGAGTTCGAGATCCGCGGCGGCCGAGACGCGCGAGCCGCAGGCGCACGAGGCGCACGACGCCACGCTGGCGCGCCTCAACGAGTCCGACGCGCGCATGGCCGCCGTCGCGGAGCAGCTCGGCCAGCTCGGCGCGCGCGTCGCGCGCCGCGCGCGCCGAGGCCGAGCGGCTCGACGAGCGAGTCGAGGCGGCGCAGCGCGCGCATCGCGGCCGAGCAGGCGGAGCTCGCGGGCCTGGCCGAGCGGCTCGGCGGCCGCGCAGGCGGAGCCGGAGCAGACGGAGGCGGACACCGCGCGACGCTCAGCGCAAGCGCGACGCGGACGCGCGAGGCGGCGTCGGCCGCCCGCGCCGCGGAGACCGAGGCGCGGCTCGCGCTGCGCACGGCGGAGGAGCGGGCGCGCGCGCTCGCCGCCCGGGCGGAGAGCCTGCGAGCGCGCCGCCGAGGCCGAGCGCGACGCGCGCGCGCGGGCCGAGGAGGCCGCCCAGCGCCGGCGAGCGGCAGGCCGCAGGCCGCGCGCGAGGTGATGGCGGGTCGCGCGGTCGCGCTCGCGCTGATCGACGCGGTCGGTGCAGGCGGCGGACGATGCGCGGGCCGAGGTGGAGCCGCAGCGCGACCGAGCGCGCGCACGGAGCTCGCCGAGGTGCGCGCGCACGTGGAGCGAGTATCGGCGCGGAGTACGCGCGGCTCACGGACGAGGCGCACCGGGACGAGGTGGCGCGCGCGCAGCAGCAGGTGCGGCTCGAGCAGCTCGCAGCAGCGCGCGATCGACGAGCTCGGGGATGGATCCCGACGTCGCTCGTCGAGGAGTACGGGCCCCACGCCGTGCCGATGCTCGGCGACGGCGCGAGCGAGGCGGGCGACGACGGGCGAGACGCGGCGACGGAGCCCCGACCGTCCCTACGTGCGCGAGGAGCAGGAGAAGCGGCTGCGGCACGCGCCGAGCGCGCGCTGGCGCAGCTCGGCCGCGTCAACCCGCTCGCGCTCGAGGAGTTCGCGGCGCTCGAGGAGCGCCACAAGTTCCTCACGGATCAGCTCGCGCGACATCAAGACGTCGCGCGACGGACCTGCTGGAGATCGTCAAGGAGATCGACCAGCGGGTCGAGACAGATCTTCACCGAGGCGTTCGACGACACGGCCGCGCAGTTCGAGCGAGGTCTTCCCGCGCCTGTTCCCCGGCGGCGAGGGCACGCTCGTCCTCACCGACCCGAAGAACATGCTCGAGACGGGCATCGAGGTCGAGGCGCGGCCCGCGGGCAAGAAGGTCAAGCGGCTCTCGCTGCTGTCCGGCGGCGAGCGCTCGCTCACCGCGGTCGCGATGCTCGTCGCGATCTTCAAGGCCCGGCCCAGCCCGTTCTACGTCATGGACGAGGTCGAGGCCGCGCTCGACGACGTCAACCTGGGCGCCTGCTCGAGATCCTCCGCGAGCTGCAGGCGGACTCCCAGCTCATCGTCATCACGCACCAGAAGCGCACGATGGAGATCGCCGACGCGCTGTACGGCGTGACGATGCGCGGCGACGGGGTCACGACGATCATCAGCCAGCGCCTGCGGGAATCCGAGCCCGCGTAGCCGCGCCCCTACGCGGTCCGCGGCGCTCACCGTCAGCGTGAAGTCGTGCGGCGCCTCCTCGCCCCAGTACTCGCCGACGGCGATGACGTAGTTCCCGCGGGCAGCCGCAGGTCCACGCGGGGGTCCTGGCTGTCGAAGTCCTCGCCGTACACGTCCTCGTCCGCCCAGACGTAGCGGCGCGGCGCGCCGATCGAGTCGAACCCGACCACCTCGAGCGTCAGGTCCTGCGCCGCCGCGGTCGCGGCCATGATGACGAGGCGCTCCGGCTTGTCGAGGGTGAGGCACGCCATCGGCATACGCCGCGGCGAACGCAGCGGCGACCCGACGACGAGCGCCGGACAGCGAGTCGCGCACGAGCGACGGGATGAGCGTCGCGAGCCCGCTCGACACCGCGCCCGTGCGGAAGAACGTGCCGGTGGTGTCGACGTAGACGGAGTACGGGCCGACGCCCCGCCGTCGTGGGTCGTGGCCTCGATGAGGTACGTCCCCGCCGCGAGGTCGACGTTGAGCTCCGGATCGGTGCCGAACGTGTCGTCGACGCTGCGGACGAACTGCGGCGTCGCCCGCGTCGTCGAACGAGTACACCGCGAGCGTCAGGTCGGCGCGGGCGGCGGCGTCGGCCGTCGGCCCCGATCTTGGTGAACGCCGCCGCGTCGAGCGTGAGGCACGTGAACGGCTCGCCCGCGGCGCGGTCGCCCGTGCCGGAATCCTCGATCGTGGGCGCGCTGAGGCTCGCGCAGTCCTCGCGCGATCGGCAGGGCGTCCGCGGCGGCGTCCGCGAGCGGGCGCGGCGGCCGATGTACACGGTGACGATCCCGATGCTCCCGCCGTCCGAACCGCGACGACCTCGATGACGTAGATCCCGGGCTCGCGCGTCGAACGACACCTCCGGGTCCTTCCCGTAGGCGTCGTCGTTCGCGGCGACGGGCTCGCCCGTCGGCGCGCGTCACGTCGAGCAGGAGGTCGGTCTCGGACGAGGACGCGATCGCGCCGATGGTGACGGCCGAGCGCTCGGCGACAGTGATGCACAGGCGGTCGTTCGTGGTCGCGACGTCGGTGTTGAGCGCGATCTCCTCGCTGCGCGACGCCGTCCGCACGCGGTCGCGAACCCCGATCCGGGCCGTTCGGCGCCGAGGGGCCGTCGGCGCGACGACGAGGGTCATGGCGACGACGACGCCGACGACGACGGTCGCCACGACCATCGCCACGGCGACCCACGTCGCCCGGCTCGCGTTCGCCGCCGCATCGCGGAGCGCGGCGAGCCTCGCGGCGGGCCCGAGGCAGCGGTCGCGTCCGGCGGCCGACGTCGTCCGTCGTCCGCCGCGTCGACGGCGGTCGCCGATCGGGTCGACGGCGCCAGGCTTCGTCTTCTTGCGCGCCCTTGCCTCCCAGGCGAACGCCGCACGTCGAGCAGATAGAGGTCGACGGCGAGGACCGGGTGCCCCTCGGGCAGGTCCGGAAACTCCCGGTGGTCGAGGACGCCATGGTCAAACTCTAGTCTCGGCGCCCTTTGCGCCGGAATGTGCGGTTTGCCGCGCCGAACCCAACGTTTCGCCGTGCGGAGCCGTTGTAGAGGGTGCACGATGGTTGACAGCCGTATGCCGTATCACTGGGGGTGGATGCGATGGCGAGCGATGGGGTAGTCGCGTGGGCCGTGGCCCTCGCGGGAGCGATTCTTCTGATCGGCGTGTGCGCGCAGGGACGACTGCGACACGCGCTCTTGTGGCTGCTGGGGGCCGTCCCGCGCGAGCGGCCGACGGCTCGAGGCGACGGTTCCGCGCGGGCACGGTGCACTGGTCTCTCGTCGGGCACGCTCGGCGACGTCGCGGACGTGCCGGAGCGCGAGTCGGCCGCGACCTAGTGCGACACTAGGCGGGTGAGACGCGAGAAGTCGACCGAGCGCAAGGGCCGCCTGCGCGGCGCTCTGACGTTCGGCCTCGGCGGGCGCCTCAAGTCCGCCTTCTCGCGCGGCGGCGCGGACGTCGACTGGGACGACCTCGAGGAGACGCTCATCGGCGCCGACCTCGGCGTCGACGCGACCGACCTCCGTGCTCGACGCGCTCCGCGCCTCGCTCAAGAAGCACAAGGACGCGGACCCGCACGAGGCGCTCGCGGACGCCATCGTCGGCCGCGATGTCGCCCGCCGACCGCGCGATCGCGCTCGATCCCCCCGGCGCGTCCGTCGGCGCTCCCGTCGTCGTCGTCGGCGTCAACGGCGTCGGCAAGACCACGTCGGTCGGCAAGCTCGCGCGCCTGCTCGTCGCCGACGGGTACGGCGTGGTGCTGGCCGCGGCCGACACGTTCCGCGCCGCCGCCGCCGACCAGCTCGAGACGTGGGGCACCCGCGCGGGCGTCGAGGTGGTGCGCGCCGACCGCGAGGGCGGCGACCCCGGCGCGGTGGCCTTCGAGGCGGGCGAGCGCGGCCAAGGAGCGGCGGCGGACGTCGTCATCGTCGACACCGCCGGACGGCTTCAGAACAAGCGCGACCTCATGGACCAGCTCGGCAAGATCCTCCGCGTGGTGTCCCGCGACCGCGCGCCGGCCGAGGTGCTGCTCGTGCTCGACGCGACGACCGGGCAGAACGGCCTCGCGCAGGCCCGCGTGTTCGCCGAGGTCGCCGGCATCACGGGCGTGATCCTCGCCAAGCTCGACGGCTCGGCCAAGGGCGGCGTCGTCGTCGCCATCGAGCGCGAACTGGGCGTTCCGGTCAAGTACGTCGGAATCGGCGAGGGCGCGGACGACCTCGCGCCGTTCGACGCCGCCGAGTTCGTCGACGGCGCTGCTCGCGTAGGAGCCCGCCCCGCCCCGTTGCGGCAACACACCTTTTACCGATCGGGCCATCTGTAACGCTGGCGAAACACCGCGGTGGCGCCGGGGAAACCTCCACGCGGGAGTCTTGCTCCGTCAGCCGCCCGGCTGGCGAGAGGAGAAACAAACAATGGAATTCACGCTGGATTCTGGCAATACCGCGTGGATGATCGTTGCGACCGCTCTCGTGCTGCTGATGACGCCGGCTCTGGCGTTCTTCTACGGCGGCATGGTGCGGACGAAGTCCGTGCTCAACATGATGATGATGTCCTTCGTCAGCGTCGGCACGGTCGCGGTCATCTGGGTGATCTACGGCTACGGCCTCACCTTCGGCGACGGGATGCGGGTCTCTGGGGCAACCCGCGCGGCCTCGTCGGGTCTCAACGGCGTCTCCGATGCCGACAGCCTCGCGGCGGACTCGGGTGTCCGTTCCTCGTGATGGTGGCCTTCCAGGCGACCTTCGCGATCATCACCGTCGCCCTGATCACCGGTTCGGTCGCGGACCGCACGAAGTTCGCGACGTGGGTCGTCTTCACGGTCGTGTGGGTCACCCTCGTCTACGCGCCCATCGCGCACGCGGTGTGGGGCGGCGGCTCCTCGGCTGGGACACCTCGATCACGCCGTCGTCCAACCGATCGACTTCGCCGGTGGAACCGTCGTTCACATCAACGCCGGTGCCGCGGGCCTCGCGCTCGCCCTCCTGCTCGGCATGCGCAAGGGCTTCGGCAAGGAGCCCATGCGTCCGCACAACCTGCCGTTCGTCATGCTCGGCGCCGCCTGCTGTGGTTCGGCTGGTTCGGATTCAACGCCGGTTCGGAGTTCGCGGCCGACGCGACCGCCGGTCGCGCCTTCCTCAACACGACGGTCGCCCCGGCGTTCGCCATGCTCGGCTGGATCCTCGTGGAGAAGATCCGCGACGGCAAGCCCACCTCGCTCGGTGCCGCTTCCGGCATCGTCGCGGGTCTGGTCGCCATCACGCCGGCCGCCGCGTCGGTCGACACGTGGGGCGCGCTCGCCATCGGCTTCATCGCCGGTGTGGTCTGCGCCCTGGCCGTCGGCCTCAAGTACAAGTTCGGCTACGACGACTCGCTCGACGTCGTGGGCGTCCACCTCGTCGGCGGTATCGTGGGTACCGCTCCTGATCGGCTTCTTCGCGCAACCTGGACGAGGGCACGACCTGGGCTCGCGCGACGGCGCTCTGAACGGCCTCTTCTACGGCGGAGGCTGGACGCAGCTCGGCACGCAGGCGATCGTGGCGCTGTTGCCGTCGGCTCTACTCGTTCGTCGTCTACGCTGGTCATCGGACTACGCCCTCAAGTACACGATGGGTCTCCGCGTAAGGAAGATGTTGAGATCGACGGGTATCGACTTCGCCGAGCACGGTGAGACCGCATACGAGGAGGCGAAGTAACCATGAAGCTGGTTACTGCGATCATTCAGCCCCACCGCGTGGACGAGGTCCGTGCCGCCCTTGAGGCCGTCGGCGTCAAGGGCGTCACGGTCTCCGAGGCGGCCGGCTACGGCCGTCAGAAGGGCCACACCGAGGTGTACCGCGGTGCGGAGTACACGGTCGACCTGGTTCCCAAGACTCGCCTCGAGGTCCTCGTCGACGACGCCGACGCCGAAGGCCGTGACCGAGGCAATCGTCGGTGCCGCCCAGTCGGGCAAGATCGGTGACGGCAAGGTCTGGGTTGTCCCGGTCGACGACGTCGCTCGAGTCCGTACTGGCGAGCACGGCGCCGACGCCCTCTAGGAAGACATGCCGAGTCACGCTGGCTCCGGCCGGCCCGGCTCACACGCTGAGGTCCCGCACCCCTCCGGGGTGCGGGACCTCAAGCGTGAGAGGCGCGAACTCGCGGAGTCGCTCTACCGCGACGGCGCACCGGGGCGGGAGCGCCGGGAGGCGATCGGCGACCTGGTTCTCGCCCGCCTCGGCGAGCACTGGACCGAGGTCTCCGACGGGCTCGGCGAGGGGGTCACGCTCGCGGCCGTCGGCAGCGTCGGCCGGCGCGACGCGGGACCCGCGAGCGACCTCGACCTGGTGCTGCTCCACGACGGCTCCGCCGTCAAGAAGGACGCGCTCGCCGCGCTCGCGCAGCGCCTGTGGTACCCGATCTGGGACGCCGGGCTCGAGCTCGACCACTCCGTCCGGTCGCTCACCGAATGCCGCCAGGTCGCCTCCAAGGACCTCGCCGCCGCGGCCGGGCTGCTCGACCTGCGGCACGTCGCCGGCGACGAGGCGCTCGCCCAGCAGGCGCGCTCCGCGATCCTCGCGGACTGGCGCTGCGCCGCGCGCAAGCGCCTCCCCGACCTGCTCGCCGCCTCGCGCGCGCGCGCCGAGCGCTTCGGCGAGCTCGCCTACCTCATCGAGCCGAACCTCAAGGAGTCGCGCGGCGGGATGCGCGACTACGTGAGCCTCACCGCCCTCGCCGCGACGTGGCTCACCGACCGCCCGCACGGCGCGGTCGACCGGGCGGGCGAATACCTCCTGGACGTGCGCGACGCCGTCCACATCGAGTCCGGGCGATCCCACATCGTCGGCCGGCACGTCGCCCGCCGCGACGTCGCCGCGCCTCGGGATCGACCACACCGACGAACTGCTCGCCGAGCTCGCCGAGGCCGGGCGCACCATCGCGTTCGCCGTCGACACCACGGAGCGTGGCGCCCGCCGCTCGCTGGAGAAGTCCGGCGTCGGCTCCCGCGCCTTCCTCGCGCGCCGCGGCAACGCGCCCCGCGTCACGTCTCCGTCGGGCGACGGGCTCATCGACGTCGACGGCGAACTCGCGCTCGCGGCCGACGCGACGCCGGAGGACGACCCGCTCTTCCCGCTGCGCGCGGCGGCCGCCGCCGCGACCACGGGCCTCCGCTCACGCCGAGCCTGCTCGAGTCCTTCGCGCGATGCCCGGACCTCCCGACGCCGTGGCCCGCGGAGGCGCGGGAGCACCTCCTCGAGCTGCTCAAGTCGAGCGCGAACCTCGTCGCCGTGTGGGAGGCGCTCGACCTCGCGGGGCCGATCGTGCGGTGGCTCCCCGAGTGGGAGCGGGTCCGCAACCGCCCCCAGCGCTCGCCCTTCCACCTCTTCACGGTCGACCGGCACTCCGTCGAGGCGGTGGTGCGCGCGGGCAAGCTCAAGCGCAAGGTCGACGACCCCGACCTGCTGCTGCTCTCGGCGCTCTTCCACGACATCGGCAAGCGCAGCGGGCGCGACCGACCACTCCGCCGTCGGCGCCGAGCTCGTTCCCGAGATCGCCGCGCGGCATGGGGCTCGCGCCGGAGCTCGCCGCCGACATCGAGACCCTGGTGCGCGAGCACCTCATGCTCGCGGAGTTCGCGACCCGCCGGACGCCGAGGACGCCGCCGACCGCGCGCGCCCTGCTCGAACCGCTCGGCGACCGGCGCGACCTGCTCGAGACGCTGCGCGCGCTCACCGAGGCCGACGCGAAGGCGGCGGGCCCGAAGGCCTGGACCCCGTGGCGCGAGAAGCTGTGCGACGCGCTCACCGACCGCGCACCGCGAGATCGACGCGATGACGCCGCTCGCGGACGTGACGCGGATCGCGGGCTCCCGGGGCCGCGGGTAGGCTGGACGGCGGTGGACAGCCGCCTCGCACGGAAGGACGCACGTGTTCGCCTGCCTGTCGGACCGACTGACAGCCACTTTCCGCAACCTTCGCGGCAAGGGGAGGCTCAGAGAAGCCGACATCGACGCGACCATCCGCGAGATCCGGCGCGCCCTGCTCGACGCCGACGTCGCGCTCCCCGTGGTCACGACGTTCACGGGCGCGATTCGTGAGCGCGCCCTGGGCGCGAGGTGTCCGGCGCGCTCAACCCGGCGCAGCAGGTCGTCAAGATCGTCCACGAGGAGCTCATCGAGATACTCGGCGGGGCGTCGCGTCCGTTGGCGCTCGCCAAGACCGGCCCGACCGTCATCATGCTCGCGGGCCTCCAGGGCGCCGGGAAGACGACGCTCGCGGGCAAGCTCGCGCGACACCTCAAGGACGCGGAGGAGACGCCCGTGCTCGTCGCCGCCGACCTGCAGCGCCCCAACGCCGTCACGCAGCTCCAGGTGGTCGGCGAGCGCGCGGGCGTGCCCGTCTTCGCGCCCGAGCGCGGCGTGACGCGCGAGGACGAGAAGCGCGGGCAACCCCGTCAAGGTCGCCAAGGCGCCATCAAGGAGGCGAAGTCCAAGGCACTCCGTGGTGATCGTCGACACCGCCGGCCGCCTCGGCGTCGACGCCGAGATGATGAAGCAGGCCGGCGGACATCCGCAAGGCCATCGACCCGCACGAGGTCCTCTTCGTCATCGACTCGATGATCGGCCAGGACGCCGTCGCCACCGCGCACGCCTTCCAGGAGGGCGTCGACGTCACCGGCGTCGTCCTCACCAAGCTCGACGGCGACGCCCGCGGTGGCGCGGCGCTGTCCGTGCGCGAGGTCACCGGCGTGCCGATCCTCTTCGCCTCCACGGGCGAGAAGGTCACGGACTTCGAGGCCTTCCACCCCGACCGCATGGCGTCGCGCATCCTCGACATGGGCGACGTGCTCACGCTCATCGAGCAGGCGCAGAAGACCGTTCGACCAGGAGGAGGCCCAGCGCATGGCGGAGAAGGTGAGCGAAGGGCGAAGACTTCACACTCACGGACTTCCTGGGCCAGATGGCAGCAGCTCAAGAACATGGGCTCGATGAAGAAGATGCTGACGATGCTTCCCGGCATGGGGCAGATGCGCGACGAGATCGACAACTTCGACGAGAAGGAACTCGCGCGCACCGAGGCGATCATCCAGTCGATGACTCCCGCCGAGCGCGACAACCCCAAGGTGCTCAACGGGTCCCGCCGCTCGCGCATCGCCCAGGGCTCCGGCACGACCGTCACCGCCGATCAACTCGCTGGTCAAGCGCTTCAACGAGGCGCAGAAGATGATGAAGGCGATGGCAAGGGCGGACGCCGCAGATCCCCGGCATGGCGCCCGGGATGGGCGGCCCCGGGCCCGGCGGCGGCTACGGCGGCGGCAAAAGCGCGGCAAGCAGGCCGCCAGCAGAAGGTCAAGGGCAAGAGCGGCAACCCCGCCAAGCGGGCGCAGCAGGAGGCCGAGGCGCGCAGGCGGCTCGAGGAGCGCTCCAGCGGCGCCGCCGCCGGGCAGCGCGTTCGGTCGGCCGCCCGCCGAGGCCGCCTTGACCCGAGTCCCGAGCTCCCGAGCTTTATGAAGAAGCGATGAGCGGCGACGGCGTCGTCCGACTCGCCGGCCGGATCCTCGTCGACGAGGAGACGGAGCTCGGCAAGGCGTGGATGGTCGGCGGCCGCATCACGCTCGAGCGCCCGGCCCATTCCGGGGACGTCGAGACGGTCGAGGGCTGCGTGCTCCCCGGCCTCGTCGACATCCACTGCCACATCGGCGTCACCGTCGGAGGAGCCGCCGACGAGGCGCTCGTGGTCAAGCAGGCCGTGGTGGACCGCGACGCCGGAGTCCTGCTGGTCCGCGACGCGGGCAGCGCCATCGACACGTCGTGGGTGCACGAGCGCGACGACCTGCCCGAGGCTGATCCGCGCGGGCCGATTCATCGCGCGCCCCAAGCGCTACCTCCGGGGCTACGCGCGCGAGCTCGGCGCGGTCGACGAGCTCCCGCCGCGGCGGCGGAGGAGGCGCGCGCGCGGCGACGGGTGGGTCAAGATCATCGCCGACTGGATCGACCGCGAACTCCCGGGCGGGGGAGACCTCGCCCCGTTGTGGCCGGACGAGGTCCTCGCCGAGGCCGTCGCGGCGGCGCATCGGGAGGGCGCGCGCGTCACCGCGCACACGTTCGCGACCGAGTCGCTCGACGGACTGCTCGCCGCCGGGGTGGACTGCATCGAGCACGGCACGGGGATGACCGGCGATCACATCGAGGAGGCCGCGAAGCGCGGCGTCCCCGTCGTGCCGACGCTGCTGCAGATCGGTCAGTTCGCCTCGATCGCCGACCAGGGCGCCGAGAAGTACCCGCGCTTCGCCGCGCGCATGCGCCGCATGTACGAGGACCGATACGAGCAGGTGCTGCGCCTGCACGAGGCCGGGGTGCCGATGCTCGTCGGAACGGACGCCGGCGGCACGATCGGCCACGGCGCCATCGCCGAGGAATGCGAGGAGATGGTCGCCGCGGGCGTGCCCGACTCCGCCGTCGTCGCGTCGGCGACGTGGGTGGCGCGGCGTTTTCTCGGGGCGCCCTCGATCGAGGAGGGGGCGAGCGCCGACGTCGTCGTCTACGCGGTCGACCCGCGCGCCAACGTCCGCGTCCTCGCGCACCCCCACCAGATCTTCCTGCGCGGGATCCGCCACGCGGTCGGCCCGGCCGCGTGAGCGCGCGGCGGCGAGTGTGCCTACAGTGAAGCCGTGATCACCCGGACCCAGGCGCGCGTCGCCGAGCGCCAGCGCCGCGCCGCGGCGCGATCCCTGAAGGCCGACGGGCTCGTCGCCGCCGTGTGGTTCGCGGCGGCGATCGGCGTCGCCCTCAACGTCGCGTCCGGCGGGCTACTCTTCACCGGCTCGACGAGCGTGGTCCGCGAGGCCGGACGGCTCCTCGGCATCGTCACGGCCGTGCTCATGATGTCCCAGGTTCTCCTCGCGTCCCGCGCGCCCTGGATCGACCGCGTCATCGGCCACGACGCGGCCATCTCCCGGCACGCGCTGCTCGGCAAGTACGCCCTGCTCCTGCTGATTCCCCACGCCGGGCTCGTCACGCTCGCCACGTCCCGCGAGCTGTCCCAGGGCGTCGTCGAGGCCTTCCTCGGCCTCGCATCGCGCAGCAAGGCGATGGCGGCCGTCGAGATCGCCGCGGCGATGTTCCTGCTCGTGCTCGCGACGTCCCTCTTCTCCGTGATCCGCCGGTGGCACTACGAGACGTGGCATACCGTCCACCGGCTCGTGTACGTCGCCATCGCGCTCGCCGTCCCCCACCAGTTCATCGAGGGCGAGACGTTCCGGCGCGGGGGGATTTCCTGGGTCTTCTGGTTGGCGATGTACGTCGTCGCGTTCGGATCCTTCGTGGTGTTCCGGATGGTGCGCCCGCTCGTGCTCGCCGCGAACCACCGCGCCACGGTCTCCGGCGTCGCCGTCGGTCCGGACGGATCCGCGACGGTCACGATCCGCGGGCGCCGGCTCCGGGGCCTCGGGGCGCGACCCGGGCAGTTCCTGCTGTGGCGCTTCTACACCCCGCGCCTGTTCTGGCAGAAGCACCCGTACTCGCTGTCGAGCGCGCCGCGCGGCGACGAGGTGCGCATCACCGTCAAGCCGTCGGGAAGGGGCTCGCGGGCGGTCGCGCGCCTACGCCCCGGCACGCCCGTCACCTTCGAGGGACCGCTCGGCGTGTTCACCCACGACGCGCGCACCCGCAACGCGCTCGTGCTCGTCGCCGCGGGGATCGGCATCACGCCGATCCGGGCCATGCTCGAGCACGTCATGCCCGGGGAGCCGTGCACCGTCGTCGTCCGGGCCCGCTCCTCCGAGGAGGCGCCCCTGCTCGACGAGGTGCGCGATCTCGCGCGCGACCGGGGCGCCGCCCTCCACGTGGTCGTCGGGTCGCGCGGCGCGACGTGGGGCACGGCGGACGAGCCGATGTCGATCGCCGACCTCGTCGACGACCCGCGCGACGCCGACGTGTTCGTCTGCGGTCCGCTCGAGTGGGCGCGCCAGGTGGAACGCGACGCCCTCGCCGCGGGGGTCGCGCCCGAGGCGGTCCACCGCGAGAGGTTCGGGTGGTAGCGATGCGGTCGAGCAGAGTCGCGATCGTCGCGGGCGGATGCGCCGCCATCGTCGGCGTCGGATGGGCCTTCGCGCCGCGCACGATCCCCGAGGTCACGATGTCCGGGGCCTCCGCGCCCGGGGGCGGCCAGGTGTTCGACGGCCCCGTCGTCACCAACCTCCGGGGCGCGTTCCAGGTCGAGATCGTCGTGACGGACGGAGCCGTCACCGAGGTCCGCCCGCTCCGCGCCGGGACGAACGACATCGGCTCGCGCCTGATCAACCAGAACTCGCTCCCCGAGTTGGAGAAGCGGATGATCGCCGCCCAGTCGTGGGACGTCGGCTACGTGAGCGGGGCCTCCTACACGTCCGAGGGCATCACGGCCTCGGCGAAGGAGGCGTTCGCGAAGGCCGGGCTGGGGTAGCCGTGGCCGCGGGCGAGGAGGCCGCCGACGGGGCGGCGTGGCGCACGGTCGTTCACGCGATGGCGATGCCGTTCACGCTCGACATCGTCCGCGGCGACGACCTCGTGGTGGGGGGCGAGCGCCCGGACGAGGCCGCGTTCGCCCGTGCGGCCGCCGCGTTCGGCGCCGACCTCGCGTGGGCGGACGACGTGTTCTCGTTGTGGCGTCCCGACACCCCGCTGTCGCGCCTCGCGCGCGGCGAGATCGCCGTCGAGGACTGCCCCCCGGCCGTCGGCGAGGTCCTCGCGGAGTGCGAGCGATACCGGGAGGTCACGGACGGGGCGTTCGACGCGCGCCGCCCCGACGGGGTCCTCGACCCGACCGGCATCGTCAAGACCTGGGCCGTCGCGCGGGCGGCCTGGCGGATCGAGGCCGTCGGCGCGGCGGGGTGGATGATCGGCGCCTCGGGCGACGTGCTCGTGTCCGGCGTGGGCCCCGACGACGGGCCGTGGCGCATCGGCCTCGCGGACCCGCGCGTGGGCGGCGACGTGCAATCCGGCCCTCTCCTCGACGTCGTCCGGCTCGGCGAGGGGATCGACGCGCCGCACCGCGCGCTCGCGAGCTCCGGGACCGCTCAGCACGGCGAACACATCTGGAACCCGGCGACCGGCCGCATGGAATCCGCGTTCGTCCAGGCGAGCGTCGTCGGCGGCGACCTCGTCGAATGCGACGCGTGGGCGACCGCCATCGTCGCGGGGGGAGAGACCGTCGCGACGGCCGCCCAACGCCACGGGCTCGAGGTCTTCTGCGTCGCCCCCGCCGCGGCGGACGATGCGAGCGGAGAGGTCCGCGCGGTCGTCAGCCAGGGCTGGCCGGGGCTTGCCTGAGAAGGTTCTCAGATAGCGCTCGCCAGACTGGGAGCATGACAACGACTTCGGTGGGAATCGAATCGAGCGAGCGCAGGCTGGGGTTCGCGGAGTACATCGAGCGGGGCCGCCGCGCCCGCCGCCACTCCCTCTGGATGGACTCCCTGCTCGCCGCGGGGTGGCTCGTGACCGTCGCCGGCGTCGCGCTCTTCCTCGCGAGCGGCGCGATGGCGTGGACCGCCCCGGTCGACGCGGTCAACGCGATCGGCCGATTCACCGGCCTCGTCGGGACCGCCCTCATCCTCATCCAGATGACCCTCGCCTCGCGCGCCCCGTGGGTGGAGCGCGCCGTCGGCCACGACCGGGCGATCAGGATCCACGGATCGCTCGGCGAGCCCGTCTTCTACCTGCTCGTCACCCACGCCGCCCTCCTTACCGTCGGCCAGGGGGCGATCGCGGGTCGCGGGCCGCTCGATCAGACGTCGTGGTACCTCGCCCACAACCGCGACGTGGCGCTGTCGATCCTCGCCCTCGCGCTCCTCCTCATCGTCGGCATGACGTCGATCGCCGCGGTCCGCCGCAAGTGGCCGTACGAGACGTGGCACGCCATCCACCTCTTCACGTACGCCGCCGTCGCCATCGCGATCCCGCACCAGTTCGCCGTCGGCTCGACCTTCGCCGTCAACACCCTCTCGAAGGCCTTCTGGGTCGCGCTATACGTCGTAGCCGTCGGCTCGCTCGTCATCTGGCGCATGTGGTTGCCCGTGTACCGCTCGCTCCGCCACCGGCTTCGCGTGATGCACATCGACCGCCACGACGACGGCACCGTCTCGGTGACGATCGGGGGACGCGACCTGCACCTCTGGTTCGCGCGCGGCGGCCAGTTCTTCATCTGGCGATTCCTCACCAAGGACCTGTGGGCGACGGCGCACCCGTACTCGCTGTCGCGCACCCCCGACGGGCGGTCGCTCCGCATCACCGTGAAGCCGCTCGGCGACGACTCCGCCGCCCTGCGCAACCTCCGTCCCGGCGCCCGGGTGATCGCCGAGGGACCCCTCGGGCGCTTCCACCACGACGCCCGCGTGGGCCGCGGGCTCGTGCTGATCGGCGCGGGCGTCGGCATCACGCCGATCCGCGCGATGCTCGAGGACGACAAGGCCACGCACGGACCCTGCACCGTCGTCCTCCGCGCGTCGAGCCACCTCGACGCCCCCCTGCTGGAGGAGTTCCGCGTCCTCGCCGCGGAGCAGGGCGCCGCGCTGTACGAGATCGTCGGGCCGCGCGGGCACGGCTGGTCGACGGCCGACGGCCCCCAGTCGCTCGCGCAGATCGTCCCCAAGCTGTCGACGTGCGACGTGTTCGTCTGCGGCCCCGAGCGGTGGGCGGAGCAGGTCAAGGCCGACGCGCGCCAGCACGGCGTGCCCGAGGAAGCGATCCACGCCGAAGAATTCGCGTGGTAGGAGGAAACCGATGAAGGGTTCGAGAGCCGTCTTCGTCGCCGGGGCGTCCGCCGCGATGCTCGCGGCGGGATGGAGGGTGGGCAGCCTTCCCGTGCCGAGCCTCGCGCTGGCCGACCCGGCCGCAGGCGATGTCGCGGCGGGGCCCTCGCCGAGCCCGTCGCCGAGCGCGTCGACGACCGCGCCCGCGGACGCCGCGACCACGACCACGACCACGACGACGACCACCACGACCGCGCCGAAGCCCGCGCCCAAGCCCGCCGCCCCCAAGGGCCCCACCGGGACGTACAAGGGCCCGTCGGTGTCCACCGCCTACGGTCGGATGCAGGTGCGGATCGTCGTCAAGAACGGGAAGATCACCGACGTCCAGCCGCTCGTGATCGGGCTCAGTGACGGGACGTCGCGGCGGATCAACGCCAACGCCGTGCCCACGCTCGAGCGCCGCGTGCTCTCCGCGCAGACCTACAAGGTCCGCTACGTCTCGGGCGCCTCGTACACGAGTTCGGGCTTCCTCTCCTCGGTCAAGGGCGCCATGAAGAAGGCCGGACTGATCTAGAGGGCGTCCCCGGGACTCTTCGGCGCCCAAACCCGGAGTGCTAGCGTTGATTTCGGGAGACGGAAGGACCGGGACATGGGGATTCGACGCACACTGACCACGATGGCGGTCGGCGCGCTCGCGCTGTCGCTCGCGTCGTGCTCGGGAGCCGGCACCGTGACATCGACCGTCACGGCCGCGACGAGCCCCTCCGCGACGCCCGCCGCGACGCCCACCGCGAGCGCCCCGCCGCCCCCCGCCGCCACGTCGGCCCCGCCGCCCCCCGCGCACGTGTGGGAGTTCGGCGACGAGTGGACGACGAGCCCGCAGGCCGACCCCCAGGGCTCCGGTTGCGCTCCGGGGGCCAACAACCTCCCGGACGGCGTCTGGTTCGGCTTCGTGAAGTCGTGGTCGACGTCCCAGATCGCGTTCGACCTCGCGTGCTGGTGGACGGGGAGCGGCGCCGCCGCGACGGCGGCGGCCCGCGGCGACGAGGTCAACAACGACTACTACATCACCAACGACAACACGACGATCCGGCTGGTCACGGTCGACGGCGACATCCCGGCCAAGAAGGCGGGCTGGGAGGACGGCGTCTTCACGCTCTCCCAGGTGATCGCCGACCCCGGCGGGAGCCTGCCGACGAACCCGCCGTACCCGGCGTGGATCTACGTCAACGGCGGGGTCGTCACGGAGCTCGCGGTCCAGTACATCCCGTAGTCGTTTGCCGCGCCCCCTCGCGCGTGGCACAATTGCGCCTGGCTGCGCGCGTCCGCGTCGCTATTCGTCTTGTCGGGCCGTTCCCCGTGAACCGGACCTGACTCATACCGAATCCCAGGAGTCACTCATGGCTGTCAAGATCCGCCTCAAGCGCTTCGGCAAGAAGCACGCCCCCTATTACCGCGTCGTCGTCATGGACTCGCGCACGCGCCGCGACGGGCGCGCGATCGAGGAGATCGGCAAGTACCACCCCACGGAGGAGCCCTCGGTCATCGAGGTCGACGAGGAGCGCGCGCTCTACTGGCTCGGCGTGGGCGCCCAGCCCTCGGAGCAGGCCGCGGTGCTATTGAAGCTCACCGGCATCTGGGGGAAGTTCAAGGGCGAGAAGGGCGCGGCGAACACCGTCAAGCCGCAGGTCGCCAAGCCGTCGGCCGAGGAGAAGATCAAGGCCGCCGCGAACACCGCGGAGAAGGCCAAGGCCGCGAAGGCCAAGGAGGCCGAGGACGCCGCGAAGAAGGCGGCCGAGGAGGCGAAGGCCGCCGAGGCCGAGGCGAGAAGAAGGCCGCCGACGAGGCGAAGAAGGCCGCCGACGAGGCGGAGAAGGCCGCCGACCCCGTGGCCGACGAGTCGTCCGAGGTTCCCACCGATGAGGGCGCCGAGGTCCAGGTCGAGGTCGCCGAGGGCGACCCGTCCGACGCCGACGACAAGGTCGAGGGCGTCATCGACGAGGAGAAGTAGACCGTGATCCTCGAGGCGCTCGAGTACCTGGTGAAGTCGATCGTCCGCAACCCCGACGACGTGCGCGTGACGGAGCGATCCGGCCGCCGCGGCCCGACGCTCAACGTGGTCGTCCACCCCGACGACCTGCCGCGCGTGATCGGACGCCGGGGCCGCACCGCCGAGGGGATCCGCACCGTCATCGACGCCATCGCGCGCGAGGACGTCCACGTGAACTTCGTGGACGTGGCGCCGCGCTAGACGCCGCGCTCCGGAAGGGGCCGCCATGGACCTCGTAGTCGCCCGCATCGGCCGCGCCCACGGGCTCCGCGGAGAGGTCTCCGTCGAACTCCGCACCGACGTGCCCGAGCAGCGCCTCGCCACGGGCGCCGCGCTCCGGACCGACCCCGCGAGCGCGGGGCCGCTGACCGTCGCCTCCGCCCGCGTCGACTCCGGGCGCTGGTATGTCCGCTTCGAGGAGGCGTCCGACCGCACCGCCGCCGAGGACCTGCGCGGCGTGCTCCTCGTCGTCGAGGAGGACGCGTCCGACGAGGACGACGCCTGGTACCCCCACGAGCTCGAGGGCCTCGCCGCCGAACGGCCGGACGGAAGCCCCGTCGGCGTCGTCGCCGGGGTCGAGCACCCGCCCGCCCAGGACCTGCTGCTCGTCCGCGAGCCGGGCGGCACGATCGCCCGCATCCCCTTCGTCGCCGCCCTCGTTCCCGTCGTCGACGTCGCCGGGGGACGCGTCGTCGTCGACCCGCCCTACGGCTTGCTCGCCGGCGAGGAGGCCGACGATGCGGATTGACCTCGTCACGATCTTCCCCGAGTACTTCGACGTGCTCGACGTCTCGCTCCTCGGCAAAGCGCGCGAGGCCGCGATCGTCGAGACGCGCGTCCACAACCTCCGCGACTGGACGACGGACGTCCACCACACCGTCGACGACGCGCCGTTTGGCGGCGGGGCGGGCATGGTGATGAAGGCGAACGTGTGGGGGCGCGCGCTCGACGACGTTCTCGCCGAGGGCGGGCGCCTCGTCATCCCGACGCCGGCCGGGGTGCCGTTCACCCAGGCGATGGCCGAGGAGATGGCGCGCGAGGAGCAGCTGGTGTTCGCGTGCGGCCGCTACGAGGGGATCGACGCGCGCGTGGCGGAGCACTACGCCGCGACGCACCGGGTGTCGGAGGTGTCGCTCGGCGACTACGTGCTGAACGGGGGAGAGGTCGCGGCGCTCGCGATGATGGAGGCGGTGGTGCGGCTGCTTCCGGGCTTCGTCGGCAACGCCGAGAGCCTCGTCGAGGAGTCCCACGCCGACGGGCTGCTCGAGTACCCGAGCTACACGCGCCCGGCGTCGTGGCGGGGGCTTGGGCGTGCCCGAGGTCCTGCTGGGCGGGAACCACGCCGCGATCGCGGCCTGGCGCCGCGAGGAGGCGGAGCGGCTGACGCGGCTGCGTCGGCCCGATCTGCTCGGCGAGTAGCAGGAGGATTCGCTCCTCCGCGCCGACCTGCGGGGCGAGTAGCCCGGCGCCGGTGCCCTCTCGGTGTTCATGCGCGCTCGCGGTGGATTTGTGCCGATACGGGAGTGGAATCGGCAATGATCGACCGCAGGGAGGTATCACGCCTTCGTCGGAGGCGGATCGCCCCGTCGCGGGATCGCGCCGGCCGTGTGGCAGAATGGTGCGTCGGCGTCCGCGCCGCGCGCCTCTGCCACAGGGGAGGCCGCACCACGCGTGGGACGCATCCGCGAAACGTTGCCGCAAGGCAGATACCGCGTGCGACCTGTGGCGGACGCGAGGAGTGATCGATGGACAAGCTTGAGGCCATCACGGCCGCCCAGCTCAAGGGCGACATCCCCGACTTCCGATCCGGCGACACCGTCAAGGTGCACGTCAACGTCGTCGAGGGCAACCGTTCCCGCATCCAGGTGTTCGAGGGCATCGTCATCGCCCGCAAGGGCCGCGGCATCGGCGAGACGTTCACCGTCCGCAAGATCTCGTTCGGCACCGGCGTCGAGCGCACGTTCCCCCTGCACTCGCCGACGATCGACAAGATCGAGCTCGAGCGCCGCGGAGACGTGCGCCGCGCGAAGCTCTACTACCTGCGCAACCTGCGCGGCAAGGCCGCGCGCATCCGCGAGAAGCGGGAGAACTAGCCGCCGCCGGGCGTGCTGGCGACGACGTGGCGCACGGCAAGGACGCGACGGACGACGACGTGGCGCACGGCAAGGACGCGACGGACACGACGTGGCGCACGACGAGGAGCGGGACGAGCTCCCGGCGTCGTTCGGGCGCCGCGTGTGGACGTGGGTCAAGGAGATCCTGATCATCGTCGTCAGCGCTCTCGTGCTGTCGTTCCTCCTGAAGACCTTCTTCTTCCAGTCGTTCTGGATCCCGTCGGCGTCGATGGAGAACACGCTCGACGTCGGCGATCGCATCCTCGTCAGCAAGTGGCGGCCCGGACCGTTCGACCTTCGGCGCGGCGACATCGTCGTCTTCCGCGACCCGAACAACTGGCTCTCCGCCGAGGAGGTGCAGGCGGGCTCCGGGCCGAACGGGTTCCTGGGCGACGTCCTGCGCTTCACCGGCCTCCTTCCCGAGGACGCGGGCGAGCACCTCGTCAAGCGCGTGATCGGCCTCCCGGGCGACACGGTCGAATGCAAGACGTCCGACGGCCCGGTCTACGTCAACGGAGTCGCGCTCGACGAGCAGTACGTGCGGCCCGGGCTCGCGCCGTGCGCGGGGCAGAAGACGCCGTGGACGACCGTGGTCCCCACCGACTACGTGTGGGTGCATGGGAGACAACCGCGCCAACAGCGCGGACTCCCGTTCCCACACGGGCGAACCGGGCGGGGGCGCGATCCCCATCGACAGCATCGTGGGGACGGCGTTCGCGACGGTCTGGCCGCTCGACCACTGGACGGGGTTGGGCAACCCGTTCCCCTCGGACAGCGCGGCCCCGAGCGGGGCCGCCGACTAGGCATGGTCGGCCTCGAGCGCGAGCGATCCCTCTGGGACGCGGGGGCGGAGGTCGTCGCGGGGATCGACGAGGTGGGGCGCGGCGCGCTCGCCGGCCCGGTCTCCGTGGGCGTCGTGGCGCTCGCCCCGTGCGATTCCTGGCCCGACGGCCTCGCGGACTCCAAGCAGCTGAGCGCCGCCCGCCGCGAATCGATCGCCGCGGCGCTCGAGACCTTCGGGGTCGCCCGCGCGGTGGGCGACGCGTCCAACGCCGAGGTGGACGCCGTGGGCATCACGGCCGCCCTCCGCCTGGCGGCCCTCCGCGCGCTCCGCTTGATCGCCGACTCCGGCGTCAGCGTCGACGCCGTCCTCCTCGACGGTAGGCACGACTGGCTGAGCCGGCGCCCCGCCGGCCTCTTCGGCGACGACGACGGCGACCCCGTCGTCGTCCCGCCGGTGACGATGGTCGTGGGCGGGGACGCGACGTGCGCGTCGATCGCCGCGGGCAGCGTGCTGGCCAAGGTGGCGCGCGATGCGCTGATGAGGGCCGCGCACGCGGATCACCCGGAGTACGGCTGGGACGGGAACAAGGGCTACGGTGCGCCCGGACACCTCGACGCGCTGCGCCGGCTCGGGCCGACGCCGTTGCACCGGGTCTCCTGGAAGCCTTCCCGAGCGGTCGCCGCGCGCGGCGGTTCGCCGGGGTCGCGCGGGCGGGGCATGATGGTGTGGTGAGCCAGCGAAGACCTGGAGAACTACGAGACCGAGGCCGAACTGGCCCTGTACCGCGAGTACCGCGACGTGGTCGGGCTGTTCTCGCTACGTCGTCGAGACGGAGCGGCGCTTCTACCTGGCGAACAAGGTGGACCTGCAGGTGAGGCAGTCGGGGCACGACATCTACTTCGAGGTGACGATGGCCGACGCGTGGGTGTGGGACGTGTACCGTTCCGCGCGGCTCGTCAAGAACGTGCGCGTCGTGACGTTCAGGGACGTCAATGTCGAGGAGCTCGCCCACGACGACGCGATGCCGGACATCCGCGCCCTTCGCGGGCCGCGCCGGCGCTAGCCTTCCGCGCCGCCGCTCGCGCCCCCGCGCCGGCTCCGCTGATGTGCCGAGGGCGCGTCGCGCGCCTCCCCGCTCCCGCGTCCGTCTTCCCGCGCCGCTGGTCCGCCGTCCGCCCCGCGAAGGTGTGCCGACGGAGGTGCACATGGCGGCGAAGGACGAGGTGGGACGGTGCGGCGAGGACGTCGCCGCGCGCGAGCTCGTCTCGCTCGGCTGGGAAGTGCTCGACGCGCAATTGGCGGTCCGCGCGGCGGGGCTTCGCGGCGAGATCGACATCGTCGCGGGCGACGGCGGCGATGCTCGTCGCCGTCGAGGTCAAGACCCGGCGCACGGCCACGTTCGGCTCGCCGCTTGAGGCGGTGACGCGCGCGCAAGGTCGCCCGGCTGCGGCGGCTCGCGGCGGCGTGGCTCGCCGCGCCAGGACGCGCGCTTCGCGGGCGTGCGCATCGACGTCGTGGGCGTCGAGCTGCCCGCGCGACGGGGCCGCCCGTTCGAGCACGTGCGGGGCGTCGCGTGATCGGCCGCACCCGTTCGGTGGTGCTCGCCGGGGTTCGCGGGCACCTGATCGACGTCGAGGCGCACCTGGCCGCGTCGCTTCCCGCGTTCACCCTCGTCGGCCTGCCCGACGCCTCGCTCACGAGGCGCGCGATCGCGTGCGGGCGGCGGTCGCGTCGTCGGCGCTGACGTGGCCGCAACGGCGCATCACCGTCAACCTCTCGCCCGCGTCGCTGCCCAAGTCCGGATCGGTGACCGACCTCGCGATCGCCGTGGCCGTGATGGCGGCTGCCGGCATGATCGACCGGCGCCGCGCCGCGCCGCGCCGTCCACCTGGGGGAGCTCGGCCTCGACGGCCAGGTGCGGCCCGTCCGCGGCATCCTGCCGTCCGTGATCGCCGCGGTCGAGGCGGGGTGCCACCACGGTGGTCGTTCCCGAGGCCAACGCCGACGAGGCGGGCCTGGTGCCCGGCGCGCGACGTCGTCGGGGTCGCGCGCTCGCCGCAACTCGCCGCCCTGTACGGCAACGACGAAGGCCGCGCCCGACGTCGCACGAGGTCGTGCGCGCCGCGTCGTCCGGCGAGCGCCGCCGACGAGGCGGACGTCCGACCTGGCCGACGTGCGGGGCCAGGACGAGGCGCGATGGGCGCTCGAGGTGGCGGCCGCGGGCGGCCACCACCTGCTGATGGTCGGGCCGCCGGGCGCGGGCAAGACGATGCTCGCCTCCCGGCTGCCGGGGATCCTCCCGGACATGGCGCCGGCGGACGCGATCGCGGCCACCTCCATCCACTCGATCGCCGGCACGCTCGACGCCGGGCGCGGGCCTGCTCTCGCGGCCCCCGTTCGAGGCGCCGCACCACTCCGCCTCGGCCGCCGCGATCGTCGGGGGCGGCAGCGCACCTCGCGCGGCCCGGGGCGATCTCGCGCGCGCACGCGGGCGTGCTGTTCCTCGACGAGGCGCCCGAGTTCCCGGCGGGCGTGCTCCAGACGCTGCGGCAGCCGCTCGAGTCCGGCGAGGTCGTGCTCCATCGCGCCGGCGGGGCCGCGCGCTACCCCGCGCGCTTCCAGCTGGTCCTCGCCGCGAATCCGTGCCCGTGCGGGCGGTACAGTGGCGGGGGAGAGGGATGCTCGTGCACGCCGATGGCGCGCCGGCGCTACTTCGCGCGGCTGTCCGGGCCGCTGCTCGACCGCGTCGACCTCCACATCGCCGTCCGGCCCGTGCGTCGGGGCATGGACGACGCGGGGGAGGGGACGCCGGTGGTGGCGGCCAGGGTCGCGTCGGCTCGGCGGGCGGCTGCGGAGCGTCTCCGCGGCACGGGTTGGGCGCTCAACGCCCGCGTGCCGCGGCGCGTGGCTCCGCGCCCACACGCCGCGGGAGGTGCTCTCCGTGGGCTTCGCGCGCGCTCGACCGGGGGTTGCTCACCGCGCGCGGGCTGGACCGCGCCCTCCGCGTCGCGTGGACGCTCGCGGACCTCGACGGCGGCGGCGGCGCCCCGGGCCGAGCACGCCAACCAGGCGCTCGTGCTCCGCGCGCGGGCGTCGGGGGTCCCGGCGTGAGCGCGGCCCCGAGCGCGGAAGCGCCCGGCACGTCTCCCGTGACGGAACGCGAGGCCGCGCTCGTCTCGTGGAGCGCGCTCGCCGAGCCGGGCGACCCGCTCGCGCACGCCCTCGTCGATGTCCTCGGCCCGTCGGAGGCGCTCGCGTGGGTCCGGCTCGCCGCGGACGATCCCGTCGCCGCGACCATGGGGCTCGCGCCGCGCGCGAAGCCGTCGCTCGTGGACCAGGCGGTCGCCGCCGTCGCGCGGTGGGTGCCGCGCCTCGAGGCGGCGGATCCGGCCGGACACCTCGGGCGCGCCTCGCGCCTCGGCGCGTACGCGATCCCGCGCGGGGCGCGCGGGTGGCCGACGGCGCTCGACGACCTCGGCGCGGCGGCGCCGTATTGCCTGTGGGTCCGCGGGGCGGTGGCGCCCGAGGCGGCGCTGAGCCGCGCGATCGCGATCGTCGGATCGCGGTCGAGCACCGCCTACGGCGAGCACGTCGCCGCATCGATCGCCTCCGGGCTCGCGGACGAGGGGTGGGCGACTGTCTCCGGGGGCGCGTACGGCATCGACGCGCGGGCGCACCGCGGAAGCCTCGCGGCGGGCGGCGTCACCGTGGCGGTCCTCGCGGGCGGCATCGACCACCTCTACCCGCGGGGCAACGCGGACCTCCTGGAGCGCGTGCTCGAGACGGGCGCGGTGATCGCCGAGCAGCCGCCGGGATTCCCGCCGCACCGCTCGCGCTTCCTCACCCGCAACCGGATCATCGCCGCGGCGGCTGCGACGGTGGTCGTCGAGGCCGCGTGGCGCTCCGGCGCGCTCAGCACCGCCACGCACGCCGCCGAGATCGGGCGTCCGGTCGCGTGCCGTACCCGGGCCGGTGACGAGCCCCTCGTCGGCGGGATGCCATCGGCTGATCCGCAACGGGGCGACGTGCGTGACCTCGCCACGAGGACGTCCTCGAACTCGTCGTTCCCCTCGACGCGGCGCGCGCGGAAGGCGCGAAAGGCGCGGGCGGGCGACGAGGGGTCGGCGAGTTCGCGTCGGAGGCGGAGCGGCGGGCGTACGACGCGATCCCGCGGCGCGGAGGCGCGACGGCGGCGGTGGCCCGTGCGTCCGGCCTCACGCCGCCGGAGGCGCGGGCGGCCCTCGCGGGCCTCGAGGTCGCGGGAGCCGTAATCCGCGACGGGGAGCTGTGGAAACGGGCGCCGAAGGAACGCTAATCTGCGCGGCGCGGTTATCGGCAAGAGATGCGAAATACCAGGACAAATACCCCAGAACGGTACCGGAATGTGTTGCTGATGTGACAAAAGGGGTTGATTTGACGGGTGTGACGGTGCCAGAGTGGCGCCATGACGACTCCCGGCACGGCGCGCGGCGCCATGATCGCCGCGTTCGAGGAGACGCTGCGCCACGAGCGCGGGTACTCCGACAACACCGTGCGCGCGTACGGGTCGGATCTCGTGCACCTGGTGCGATTCGCGAGCGGGTCGCCGGTCGACGCCGCGCCGGTTGATGCGGACGCCGTCCTCTCGTCCGTCACGCTCGCCGACCTTCGCTCGTGGCTCGCCGCGATGGCGGAGGCCGGGCTGAGCCGCACCACGCTCGCGCGCCGGGGCGCGGCGGCCCGCACCTTCTTCGCGTGGGCGACGGACGCGGGACTCGTCGTGACCAACCCCGCGGCTCGGCTCGCGTCCGCGCGCCCCGCGCAGTACGCTCCCCATCGTCCTGTCGCCCGCGGACATGGTCGCCCTTCTCGGAGCCGCCGAGGTCGCCGCGGACGGCGGAGATCCGCTCGCGATGCGCGACTGGGCGGCGGCGGAGATGCTGTACGCCACGGGCATGCGCGTCGGTGAGCTCGCCGGAGTCGACGTCGACGACGTGGACCTGGACGAGCGACTCGTGCGCGTGATGGGCAAGGGGGCGAAGGAGCGCGTCGTCCCGTTCGGTATCCCGGCCGCCCGCGCGGCGAAGGTGTGGCTCGAGCGCGGCCGCCCCGCGCTCGTCGCCCGCGACCGGGGAAACGCCGGCGTTCCTTCTCGGGCGCCGGGGCAAGCGCGTCGAATCAGCGGCAGATACGCGAGGGCGTGCATCGCCTCGCGGCGAGAGCCGGGGGTCGGCGACGTCGCCCCCCACGCGCTTCGCCACACGGCCGCCACCCACCTCGTCACCGGGCGGATCCGACCTGCGTTCCGTGCAGGAGGTCCTCGGCCACGCCAGCCTCGCGACGACCCAGCGCTACACCCACGTGACGGCGGAACGTCTCCGCGCGTCCTACGAGCTCGCGCACCCGCGGGCGTAAGGGAGCATCATGTCGGAACTCAACGCGATGCTCGAGGGCCTCGAAGCCGAGGCCGACTCGAGCCACCGCGGCCAGCGTCGCTCCGGTCGTCGTGACGGCGCGCTGGTGGGACGAGCTCCGAGGACCGGATGCCGAGGCCGCGGCCGCCGCCCGCGAGCGGCTGATCGGCCACTTCGCGCCGCTCGTCACGCACGTTGCGCTACGCATGATCGTCCGGCTGCCCGACACCGTCGAGCTCGGCGACCTGGTCTCCTACGGGATGTTCGGCCTGATCGACGCGGTCGAGAAGTTCGAGCCCGAGCGCGGGTACAAGTTCGAGACGTACGCGGCGACCCGCGTCCGCGGGGCGATCATCGACGAGCTCCGGGCGGCCGACTGGGTTCCCCGGTCCGTGCGGAGCAAGGCCCGCCAGGTCGAGGCCGCGGCGCGCGCGATCGAGCAGCGAAGCCAGAAGGCGGCCTCCGATCGCGCGGTCGCCCGTCAACTCGGATGGGCCGTGGCCGACGTGCGTGCGGTGCGCGCCCAGGTCGCGCTGTCCTACATCGCGCCGCTCGATGCGCTCTCGCGCGACGGCCAGGAGTCGGACCACGAGGTATCCGCGGCCTCGCTGCGGGTCCCCGGGGCGGGAGCGCATATCGACGAGCGCGAGACGCTCAACCTCCTCAGCCAGGCGATCCGCGGCGTGAAGGAGAGGGAGCAGGAGGTGCTCCGGCTGTACTACTTCGAGAACCTCACGCTCGGGCAGATCGGTCGCATCCTGGGCGTGACGGAGTCGCGGGTCTCACAGATCCACACCGGCGCCGTCGCGAAGCTCCGGGAGGCGCTCGTGCGGACCGGCGCCTTCGACTAGGGGGAGCAGCACCACCGGCCCGAAACCCTCGAGCACGTCGAGGGGATTGACGTAGTCGCCGCCGAACCGCACGCCCCAGTGCACGCACGTCGCGGGCGCGCAGTGTCCCGGTTCGTCGGACACCGTGCCGAGCGCGTCCCCCGCGCGCACGCGATCCCCGACGCGGACCGACGGCGCGATCGGCTCGACGCTCGTACGGAGCGTTCCGCCGTGATCCACGGTCACGACCCCGCGGTCGACGACGACGCCCGCGAACGTCACGACCCCGGGGCCCGGCGCGAGGACCGGGTCGCCGACGCTCGCCTCGAGGTCGATGCCCCGGTGCCCCGAGCCCCATGGCGAGGAGGGTCGCTCGAAAAGGCGCATCGCGGCGAACGGTGCCGTGGGGGAGCGGAGCGTCGGGGCGGGCAGGACGCGCCCCTCCGGTACCGCGGCGGCGCCCGACGGAACGAGGAGGGCGATGGCGGCGGCCGCGACGGAGGCGATCGCGGCGAGGGTCCGCAGGCGGGCGCGCAGGCGACGCATAGAGGCTACGTGGCGCATAGAGGCTACGTGGCGCATAGAGGCTACGTGGCGCGGGGTGGGCGTACCCATGGTCGGAGCGTCCACCAGCGGGACGACGCCCAGGCACGAGCCGAGGCCGTCGGGAAACGCGCGCGCCGACGACGCGACCTGGGGGCATCGGAGGCGTGAGGCGCCGCGCGGGTTCTAGAGCGACGCGCGCTCGACGATCCGGGTGGGAAGCTCGCTCACGCGGGGCACGTCCTTGCCCGTGATCAGGTCGAGAAGCACTTTGGCCATCTTCTCCCCGACCTCGGTGGTCGGCTGCGCGACGGTGGTCAGCGGAGGCCTGGCGGACGCCGCGAAGTAGTCGTCGTCCACGGTGATGATTCCGACGTCGCCGGGTACCTTGATGCCCCGCTCGCGCAGCACCGAGAGTGCGCCCGAGGCCATCTGGGCGTTCGCGATGAACAGGCCGTCGAACTCCGCCCCCTCCCGGGAGAGCAGGCGGTGCATCGCGGCCTCCCCGCTCGAGGGCGAGAAGTCCCCGATCTCGACCAGGGAGTCGTCGTATCCGTGCGCCCGGAGGGCCTGGCGCCAGCCCTCGAGCCGGTCGATGCCCACCGCCATGTTCTGGGGGCCGGCGATCGTGCCGATCCGCGTGCGCCCCGACGCCGCGAGTCGCTCCGTCGCGTCTCGCGCGGCGGCTACGTTGTCGACGTCGACGTAGTGGGGCAGTCGCGCCGCCGTCGATCACGGGGCGCCCGCCGAACACCAGCGGGATCTCGTGCGACAGGTTGCCGTATGAGTGGTCGTCGATGTGGTGCGACAGGACGAGCGCGCCGTCGACGTTGCCCGATTGCAGGTACGACCGGGTCTTCTTCGCGTCGGCGTCGGCCGCGATCAACAGCGTCAACGAGTACTCGGTCGTCGAGAGGTACTGGGCGACGCCCTGGATCACGGCCGCGAAGAACGGGTCGGCGAAGAACTTCGCGGTGTTCTCCGGGATCACGAGGGCGATGGCGTGCGCGCGGCGCCCCGCCAGCGTTCGGGCGGCACGGTTGGGGACGTACCCCAGGTCATCGATCGCCGACTGCACGGCGGCCACGGCCTCGTCGGTCACGTTCGGGGACCCGTTGATGACGCGCGAGACCGTCGAGCGCGAGACGCCCGCGACGGCCGCGACCATCTCCAGGGTGGGGTGGCCCTGGGAGCGTCCCTGCGTCTGCGTCATGCCCGTCTCCCCGACGTGGCGACGCCCGCGCCGGAGCCCGCGATTAGGGGGACTCCGGCGACGGGCGTACGCATCAGCCCTTGATGGCCCCGGCCATGATGCCCGAGATGAGCTGGCGGCCGGCGACGACGAACAGGATGATGAGCGGCAATCGTCGCCAGGACGGCGCCGGCGAGCACGATCGAATAGTCGACGTACTTCGCGCTCTGGAGCTGCGATAGCGCGACCTGGAGCGTCGGGTTTTGTGGCGCGATCAGAAGCGGCCAGAGGAAGTCGGTCCACGCGGTCATGAAGGTGAACAGCCCGAGGATGGCCATGGCGGGTCGCGCAGCCGGTATGGCGATGTTCCAGAAGATGCGGATCATGCTCGCACCGTCCACGCGGGCGGCCTCGATCAATTCGTCGGGTATCACGTCGACGAGGTATTGCCGCATGAAGAACACGCCGAACGCCGTCACCAGCCCCGGGATGATGATGGCGCCGAGGGATCCCGTCCATCCGAACGTCTTCATGAGGATGAACAGTGGGATGATGCCGAGCTGGAACGGCACCGCGTGGTGGCGACCACGAACACCATCAACCCGCCGCGGCCCTTGAAGCGGAGCTTCGCGAACGAGAAACCGGCCAGGGTCGAGAACATGACGACCGAGAACGTGATCACCGAGGACACGATGATGGAGTTGAGAGCGACTTCCAGAACGGCATCGAGTCGAGGACCTCGGACACGTTGTGCCAGAGCGGCTTCCGGGAAGGAGCGGCGGCCAGTCGCTCGTCAGCGCCGTGCTATCGCTCGCGCCCACGACGAAGGACCAGTACAGCGGGTAGCTGGACGCGACGAGGAGCGTGACGAGCATGGCGTACACGAACTTGCCGGGACGGCGGTCGACGCCCGAGGTGAAGTGGCGCTCGTTGTAGCGACGCCGACGGGGTGTGGCTTCTTTCGTGGTCATCGTCCGCCTCCCGTCGTCCGCTTGTTCGTATCAGTGGTCGTGGAGATCGGCGCGGCGAGCGCGGTCGCGGCCGCGTCGGCCTCGCGGCGATCGGCGAGTATCCGCGCCTGCCGCCGTCGCGTCCGCCTGCCGGTAGCGGAGTCCTCCGCCGAGGCGATCCGGCGCGAGAGGAAGAAGTTGAGCGTTCCGACCGCGACGATGATGATGAACAACAGCCATGCCACGGTCGCGGCCCTTCCGAAGTTCTGACGGTTGAACGCGAGGTCCCACATATACAACACGACGGTTTCGTATTGTCGTTGTGGCCCGCCGAGCACGGAACTGCTGGGATTGAGCAGTTTAGGCTCGGTGAAGATCTGGAGACCGCCGATCGTCATCGTGATGATGACGAAGATCATCGTCGGGCGGATCATGGGGATGGTGATCGAGAAGAAGCGTCGGATCGCTCCGGCGCCGTCGATCGCCGCGGATTCGTAGATGTCGCGCGGGACGGCCTGCATCGCCGCGAGCAGGATCAGGGCGTTATAGCCCGTCCATCGCCAGTTGACCATCGTCGCGATCGCGAGGTGCGCGGGGACCGTCTCCGTCTTCCACATGATCGGGTCGAAGCCGAGGTGCTCGAGGAGGTTGTTCGCCAGCCCGTACTGCTCGGAGAACACGCGGGAGAAGATCAGCGCGACGGCGACCGGGGTGACGACGTACGGGAAGATGACGCTCAGGCGCCAGAAGGTCTTCGCGCGGAGGTTGCGGTCCAGGATGGCGGCGATGGTGGTCGCCGCGATGAGCTGGGGGATCGCGGAAAGCAGGAAGATCGAGAACGTGTTGCGCACGGACTTCCAGAAGATCGGGTCCGTGAGCTCCGTCGCGTAGTTCTTGAATCCCACCCAGTCGCCCTGGCCGGTGAAGCAGGTTCCAGTCGTTGATCGAGACGACGAACGTGTAGACCAGCGGGAACAGTCCCACGAGGAAGAAGAGGATGAAGAACGGGGAGATGTAGAGGTAGGGCGAGTACTTGACGTCCCACCGGTTGAGCCGCTGCCTGATTCGTGCGGTCCGCGGCGATCGGGTGTCTGAGGGATCTTGGCGCCGACGCTGGCGGCCAATGAGCGGTGTATTCATGGTTCCAAGGGGGGTCGAAGGGCCAAGGGATGGGGGCTCCCCGAAGAACCTTACCGGCTCTTCGGGGAGCCCCTCCTTGTAGAGGCGAACTGCTAGTTGTTCACAACCAGCTCGTTGAGCAGCTTGATGGCGTCATTCCACGCCGTCTCGCCGTCAGCCTTGCCGGAGTCGATCGCCTGGACGGAAGGCCCGAAGACCTGCTCCTGGATGACCGAGTCGTCCGGACCCTTGTACTGAGCGACGACGCCCTCCGAGCGCGACGCCAGGATCTTGCCGATCGGGGCGTCGTTGAAGAACTTCGTCAGGTCAGACTCACCCTGAACACCCGGGTCCTGCTGAGCCGCAGGCTCACTCGGGAAGGTGCCTGCAGCCTGGAAGGACTTCACTTCCTGCTCCGGCGCGGTCAGCCACGCGGCCAGGGCCGCAGCCTCGGCCGGGTGCTCCGACGTGGTCGGAACGGTGAGGAACGAACCGCCCCAGTTGGCGGCACCGCCCGGGAAGACGTCAGCGAAGTCCCAGCCGGTGGACGAGTCGCCGCCACCAGCCTCGACCTGGCCCTTCACCACACCGAGCATCCAGCCCGGGCAGACGAAGGTCGCAAACGAACCGTCAACGAACGCCTTGCCGCCTCCCCAGTCCCACTGGGCCTGGTTCGACGAAAGACCGTCCTTCGCGCCCTGTGCGAGCTGCATGAAGAGGCCCTTCAGCGTGTCGTTACCCTCGACGTTGAGCGAGCCGTCCTTCTTGTAGTAGCCCTCGGGCTGCTCGTTGACCATCGCGGCCCAGACGAATCCGGACTGGTCGTACCAGGCCTTGCCCGTTGCCGTGTGGTACTGACGACCGACGTCGAAGAACTTCTCCCACGTCGCGTTGTCACCACCGAAGAGCTCGGCAACCGCGTCGCGGTCCGACGGGAGACCCGCGGCCTCGAAGAGCTTGCCGTTGTAGCACAGGCCCTCCGGACCGATGTCCGTTCCGTAGCCGATGATGCGACCGTTGGAGTCGGTCGCCTGACCGACCTTCCAGTCGAGCCAGCGGTCCTTGATGTCGTTGGCCCCGTAGTCACGGAGATCCGTGAACGAGTCCGACACCTGCATGACCTTGGAGAGCCAGCCTTCCTCCACCGCCTGGATGTCCGGGAGACCCGCGCCGGCAGCCTGCTTGGTCTGCCAGTCCGTCAGCGCGTTTCCACCGGTGTCGATGTTGGTGGCCTTAATCGTGATGTTCGGGTGAGCCGCCTCGTACTCGGCGTACAGGCCGTCAAGACCCATGGTGCCGAACGTGGTGATGGTCAACGTGATCGGCGTGGTGTTGTCCACCGACGGCGACGTGGTCGTTGACGCATTGTTGCTACTGCAACCCGTGGCTGCAAGTGCGACACCCGCAACACCGGCGAACGTTGCGATCGCCTTCGTGCGTAGTGAATACCTCACGGTCACTCCTTCGTGTACGTGGTTATTTTGCTGCCTTGAGAACCCATTCAGAAGCCCTGAGAGCGCTCCCACGACATGCTCGACACTAAGAGCACCGAGGGGCGTTGTCAACAGGATCGGGCCCGACGTGACAGGGGAAGTGCCCAACCGTTACCGAAAAGTGATTCTTCGAGGGCTCCGGGCGCGGTTCAAAGGGCGTGAACGGGGCGAAACCGCGCCCGTCACCGGCCGCGCGGTCGCCGCGAACCGTCTCCCGTCGACGCGCGACGCGTGCCACGATGGTGCCACCGGTCCCCCGAGGAGGCTCCCATCGTGACTATCCAGGAGTCCGGGACTGGCCTGCCCCCGACGCTCGAGGAGGTCGCGGCGGTCGCGGGCGTCTCGCGCTCGACCGTCTCGCGCGTGATCAACGGGTCCACGAAGGTCAGCCCCGACGCGCTCGAACGCGTCAAGGAGGCGGTCGAGCGGCTGAACTACGTGCCCAATCGCGCGGCGCGTTCGCTCGTCAACCGCCAGACGATGTCCATCGCGCTGGTCGTTCCCGAGGAGACGTCGCGGTTCTTCAGCGATCCGTATTTCGCGGAGGTCGTCCACGGCATCACCCACGCGATGGAGGCCAGCGACTACGTGCTCAACCTCAACGTCGCGAGCCGCGTCGCCCCCAGCTCGAAGACGAGCCGGTACCTCCGCAGCGGCAACGTCGACGGGGCGCTCGTCGTCTCGCACCACTCCGGCGACGTCTTCCTCAGCGGACTCGGGGACTCGCTGCCCGTCGTCTACGGCGGCCGCCCCGTCAGCGCCGACCGGCCGAACGTCTACTACGTCGACGTCGACAACGCCGAGGCGTCGGCGATGGGAACGCGTCATCTCATCGGCCTTGGCCGCACGCGGATCGCGACGATCGCCGGCCCCGTCGACATGCCCGCCGGCATCGACCGGACGACGGGTTGGGCGCGGGCGCTCGAGGAGGCGGGGATGGAAAGCGACCTCGTCGAGCACGGGGACTTCACCGCGGCGGGCGGCGCGCGGGCGATGCGCGCGCTCCTCGATCGCGACCCGGGCATCGACGCGGTGTTCGTCGCCTCCGACCTCATGGCGACGGGCGCGGTCACCGTGTTGCGCGAACGCGGGGCGGCGATTCCCGACGACGTCGCGATCGTCGGCTTCGACGACAGCCCGGCGGCGACCAGCGGAGTCGTCCAGCTGACGACGGTGCGCCAGCCGTCGCACGAGATGGGGGAGAAGATGGCGGGCATGCTCCTCGCGCGCCTGCGCGGCGAAAAGACGGAGCGGGTGCACATCATGGGGACCACGCTCGTCCGGCGCGAGAGCGCCTGACCTCTCATTAAGAGGTACGGCCGCGTCCCGGCCCCCGGTCCGGTACGATTGTCCCGCGGTCGGCGCGAGCCGGCCGACATCGCGTGTCCAATCGCCCGAGGGTCTTCCCGACGGCGCCGGCGAGGCACGGTCCGGGTTCGCCCGGCGCCGAACCGCGTGGGCACCAGGGGCGCGGCCACCCGGTCGAGCCGACAACCACATCAGGGCAACCCTCGGGTCTGCCCGCAGACGGGGCGCCCGTGCGGCGCCGAAAGGACGAGCCATGGCCGTCGTCACCATGCGCCAGCTCCTCGACTCCGGGGTCCACTTCGGGCACCAGACGAGCCGGTGGAACCCCAAGATGAAGCGTTTCATCTTCGGCGAGCGCAACGGCATCTACATCATCGACATCCAGCAGTCGCTCGCGAAGATCGACTCCGCCTTCGAGTACGTCAAGGAGACCGTCGCCCACGGCGGCACGGTCCTCTTCGTCGGAACCAAGCGCCAGGCGCAGGAGCCCATCGCGGAGCAGGCGCTGCGCGTCGGCATGCCCTACGTCAACGAGCGCTGGCTCGGCGGCATGCTCACCAACTTCCAGACCGTGTCCAAGCGCGTCGCGCGCCTCAAGGAGCTTGAGGAGATCGACTTCGACGACGTCGCCGGATCCGGCCACACCAAGAAGGAGCTCCTCGGCCTCCGGCGCGAGAAGGAGAAGCTCGAGAAGGTCCTCGGCGGCATCCGCGGCATGGCCCGCACGCCGTCGGTCCTCTGGGTGGTCGACACGAACAAGGAGCACCTCGCCGTCGAGGAGGCGTCGAAGCTCGGCATTCCCGTGGTCGGCATCCTCGACTCGAACTGCGACCCGGACAAGATCGCGTACGGCATCCCGGGCAACGACGACGCGATTCGGAGCGTCGGCCTGCTGACGCGGGTGATCGCGGACGCGGTGGCCGAGGGCCTCAAGGTCCGTCACGCGCCCAAGGAGGGCGACGAGTCGGAGAGCGGCGACGAGGCGGAGCCGCTGGCCGAGTGGGAGCGGGAGCTCCTGGGCGGCGACGAGGCCGACGCGAAGGCCGACAGAAGGCCAAGAAGGCTGACGACAAGAAGGCTGACGAGAAGGCCGACGAGAAGGCCGACGACGCGGACGACGAGGCCAAGGCCGAGAAGAAGGCCGACGCGAAGGCGGCCAAGAAGGCTTCTAAGAAGTCCGACGACGCGACGGCGGAGAAGAAGCCGGCGAAGAAGACCGCGGAGAAGAAGCCCGCCGCGAAGAAGGACGACGCCAAGTCCGACGACGCGAAGGCGGAGAAGAAGCCCGCCGCCAAGAAGACCGCGGCGAAGAAGCCCGCGGCCAAGAAGACCGCCGCCAAGAAGACCGACGAGAAGGAGTGACGACAATGGCGAACTACACCGTTGCCGACATCCAGGCGCTCCGCGAACGTACGGGCGCCGGAATGATGGACGTGAAGAAGGCGCTCGACGAGACCGACGGCGACATCGACAAGGCCGTCGAGGTGCTGCGCGTCAAGGGGCTCAAGGGCGTCACGAAGCGCGAGGGCCGCGCGGCCTCCGAGGGCCTCGTCGCCGCCACCGTCGAGTCCTCCGGCTCGGGCGAGGTCGGCACCATGATCGAGCTCAACTCCGAGACGGACTTCGTCGCCAAGAACGAGAAGTTCGTGACGCTCGCGGACACCGTGCTCGCCGCCGTCGCCAAGGCGGGGGCCGAGACGGCGGAGGACGCGCTTGCGGCCGACGCGGGCGGCACGACCGTCGGCGACCTCATCACGGAGAACTCCGGCGTGCTGGGTGAGAAGATCGTCCTGCGCCGCGTGGCCCGCATCGAGGCGCCCCACGTCGCCGTGTACCTCCACAAGACCAACAAGGACCTGCCCGCACAGGTGGGCGTGCTCATCGGCTCCGACGCCAAGGCGAAGGACGTCGCGCGCGACGTCGCCATGCACACGGCGGCCTACTCGCCGCTGTACCTCGCCCGCGAACACGTCCCCGAGGACGTCGTCGCGAACGAGCGCCGCGTGGCCGAGGAGGTCTCGCGCGCCGAGGGCAAGCCCGAGGCGGCGCTGCCGAAGATCGTCGACGGCCGCATGAACGGGTTCTTCAAGGAGAACGTGCTGCTCGAGCAGGCGTTCGCGAAGGACCCGAAGACGACCGTCGGCGCCGTCGTGGACCAGGCGGGCGGCGCGGTTACCGCGTTCGCGCGCTTCCGCGTGGGAGCCTAGAGGCGTAACCGAAGCGGCCGCGGAGGAGGACCATGCCCCAGACGAAGAAAGACGTCGAGGGCGGCGGCGCCTCCCCGGCGCGGCGCGTCCTCCTCAAGGTCTCCGGCGAGACGTTCGGCGGGGGAGGCATCGGCCTCGACCCCGACACGGTCCTCCGGATCGCGCGCGAGATCGGCGCGGCGGTCGCCACCGGCGTCCAGGTCGCGATCGTCGTGGGCGGGGGCAACTTCTTCCGCGGCGTCGAGCTGTCCGAGCGCGGCATGGAGCGCGCGCGGGCGGACTACATGGGGATGCTCGGCACGGTGATGAACGCGCTCGCCCTCCAGGACTTCCTGGAGCAGGCGGGGGTCGTCACCCGGGTCCAGACCGCGATCGCGATGGGCCAGGTCGCCGAGCCGTACATCCCGCTGCGCGCGATCCGGCACATGGAGAAGGGGCGCGTCGTCATCTTCGCCGCCGGCGCCGGGATGCCGTACTTCTCCACCGACACCGTGTCCGTCCAGCGCGCGCTGGAGACCCGCTGCACCGAGGTGATCTTCGGCAAGAACGGCGTCGACGCCGTCTACAGCGAGGACCCGCGCCGCAACCCCAAGGCCGAGCGGATCGAACGCATCACCTACGCGGAGGCGCTCCAGCGCCGCCTCGAGGTGCTCGACGCCTCGGCGTTCAGCCTGAGCATGGAGAACGGGCTTCCCATGGTCGTCTTCGGCCTCGAGAAACCCGGCAACGTGACCCGCGCGCTCGTCGGTGAGAGAATCGGGACGCTGGTGACGGCGTGAAGCCGCAAGACAAGGAGCTCTCGTGATTGACGACACCCTCCTCGACGTCGAGGACAAGATGGACAAGGCGGTCGAGGTCGCCAAGGACGATTTCGCGTCGATCCGCACGGGACAGGCCTCCGCGTCGGTGTTCTCGAAGATCAACGTGGACTACTACGGCGCCCCGACGCCGCTTCAGCAGCTCGCCTCGATCACCACGCCCGAGCCGCGCACCATCCTGATCGCGCCGTACGACATGGGCGCGATGAAGAACATCGAGGACGCGCTGCGCAGCGGCGACATGGGCTTCAACCCGAGCAACGACGGCAACGTCATCCGGGTGATCATGCCCCAGCTGACGGAGGAGCGCCGCCGCGAGTACGTCAAGCTCGCCAAGCACAAGGCCGAGGACGCGCGCGTCGTCGTCCGCAACCTCCGCCGCAAGGCCAAGGACGAGATCGACGAGCTCGTCAAGGACGGCGAGGTGGGCGAGGACGAGGGCACGCGCGCGGAGAAGGAGCTCGACGCGCTGACCAAGAAGCACGTCGACGCGATCGACGCGTTGCTCGCGCACAAGGAAGAGGAACTGCTCGAAGTCTGATGTCGACCTTCAACGAGGCCGACCTCTTCGGCACACGCGAGGAACCGAAACCCAAGCGCGGCGGGCGCAACCTCTGGCTCGCCACCATCGTCGGGCTCGCCCTGCTCGTCGGAGCCGTCGCCCTCGCGCGCTACTCCACGATCGGCTTCGCCGCCTTCGTCTACCTCCTGTGCATCGCCGCGTACCCCGAGTGGAAGCGCGCGCTCGCCCGCCAGGGTCGCGTCATCTCGCTCACGCCCATCATCGCCGCGACCGTCGGCATCGGCGTCTCGACCTGGTTCAACGGGCGCGAGGGCCTCATCATCGCCGTCCTCGTCGGCTGCGGCGGGGCCATCGCCTGGCGGCTCGTCGACGACTGGCTCGAGAACACGCTCCACGACGTCCTCGCGAACATCCTCACCCTCGTGTGGATCCCGTTCCTCGCGTCGTTCGCGGTGCTCATGGAGCAGGCCGACGGCGGCTGGCGTCGCTTCGTGATCTTCCTCGTCGCGGTGGTGGGCAACGACACGGGCGGGCTGTTCGTCGGGATGCTGTTCGGGCAGCACAAGATGGCGCCGAAGATCAGCCCGAAGAAGACGTGGGAGGGCGCGGTCGGCGGCCTCGTCGCGGGCACGCTCCTCGCGACGGCGGCGGCCTGGTACTGGCGCGACTGGTTCGACGGCCGCTGGTGGATCGGCACCATCGTGGGCGTCCTGAGCGTCGCGGCCGCGATTTTCGGCGACCTCGCGGAGAGCGCGCTCAAGCGGGACATCGACATCAAGGACATGAGCGGCGTCCTTCCCGGCCACGGGGGAGTGCTCGACCGGCTCGACGGGATCCTCGTCGCGGCGCCGATCGCGTTCGTCGTCTTCGCGCTGTTCCTGGGATCTCGATGACCGGGGGCTCCCGGTGACGGGGCCCGACGGCCGCCTCACGCTTCAGTTCGAGGCGCCCCGGCGCGGCAAGCCGCCGCGCCACTTCGCGGAGATGACGACGGACGAGCGCGCCGAGGCCGTCAAGGCGGCCGGCCAGCCCGCGTACCGCGCCAAGCAGCTCGCGACGCACTACTTCGCGCACCTGACGGCCGACGCCGACGAGATGACGGACCTTCCGGCCGACGGTCGCGACGACCTGGTCGGCTCGCTCTTCCCGACGCTCCTCACCCCGGCGCTCGAGATCGCGACGGACGACGGCGAGACGGTCAAGTCGCTGTGGAGCCTTCACGACGGGGTCCGGGTGGAGTCCGTCCTCATGGGCTACCCCGACCGGGCGACGCTGTGCGTGACGAGCCAGGCGGGGTGCGGCATGGCGTGCCCGTTCTGCGCGACGGGCCAGATGGGCCTCACGCGCAACCTCAGCGCGGCGGAGATCCTCGAGCAGGCCCGCCTCGCGGCGCGCGCGTGCCGCGACGGCGTGCTCGGCGGCGCGCCCCGTCGCCTGTCCAACGTCGTCTTCATGGGGATGGGCGAGCCGCTCGCGAACTACGCCGCCGTCCTCCGCGCCGTCCGCACCCTCATCGCCGATCCCCCCGAGGGGCTGGGGCTGGCCGCGCGGCACGTGACCGTGTCCACCGTCGGCCTGGTGCCCGCGATCGACCGCCTGGCCGCGGAGGGCCTCCAGGTGACGCTCGCCCTGTCGCTTCACGCGCCGGACGACGAGCTGCGCAGCGAGCTCGTGCCGATCAACACCCGGTGGTCGGTGGACGAGGCGCTCGACGCCGCGCGGCGGTACTTCGACGCCACCGGACGCCGCGTGAGCATCGAGTACGCGCTGATCCGCGACATCAACGACCACGCGTGGCGGGCGGACCTCCTCGCGGAGAAGATCGCCGCCCGGGGCGCGGCGTGGGCGCACGTGAACCCCATCCCGCTCAACCCGACGCCCGGGAGCAAATGGACGGCGAGCGAAACGGCGGTCGAGAGGGAATTCGTCCGTAGACTAAGGGTGCACGCGATTCCGGCCACAATCCGGGATACTCGTGGAAGTGACATCGACGGGGCCTGTGGCCAACTCGCGATCAAGGAGTCAACATGAGCAAGCTGTTCCCCCGCGCGGGCCTGTTGCGCTCGGGCTACAGCGTCAAGCAGGTCGACGCTTTCTTCGAGCAGGTACGCCAGACGTACGAGCAGCCGATGGTCGATCCGGACTCCCTGAATCCGCTGACGATCCGCCAGGCGACGTTCGACCTGACGTACCGGGGGTACAACACCGACGCGGTGGACACCGCGCTCGACAAGCTTGAGGACGCCTTCGCGAAGCGCCTGCGCGACCAGTTCGTCCAGGCCCACGGGAACGACGCGTGGCAGCAGGATCTCGCCGCCCGCGCCCAGGCGCTCTACGACAACCTCCGCAAGGACAAGGGCCAGCGGTTCTCGCGGCCCGGGGGCCTCGGTCGCGGCTACGACGCGAAGAAGGTCGACGAGCTGCTCGACCGCCTGACGGCGTTCTTCGACACGGGCGAGCCGGTCACGCCGGACGAGATCCGCACGGCCGCGTTCGCGCGCCGCATCAAGCCCCGCGCGTACGACGAGGACGAGGTCGACGCGTACCTCGCGCAGGCGGTCGACATCCTTCAGGGCGTCTCCTAACGATGCCCCCCCGCACCGTCGCGGTGCTCGGGTCGACCGGATCGATCGGGACTCAGGCCCTCGACGTCATCCGGTCGCGGCGCGACCTCTTCGACGTGGTCGCGCTCGCCGCGGGCGGGGGACGGCCCGACGACGTCGTGGCCCAGGCCCGCGAGTTCGGCGTCGCGCTCGTGGCGGTGGCGGACGAGCGGGCGGCGGGGGCCGTCGCCGACGCGCTCGACGGGGTTCGCGTCGTCTCCGGCGACGACGCCGCGGCCGTCGCGGCCTCGGTCGGCGCGGACGTGGTGCTCAACGGCATGACCGGCTCCGCGGGGCTCGGGCCGACGCTCGCGGCGCTCCGGGCGGGCTCCACCCTCGCGCTCGCCAACAAGGAGTCCCTCGTCGCCGGTGGCCGGCTCGTCCTCGACGCGGTGCACGCGGCCGGACCAGATCGTCCCCGTGGACTCCGAGCACAGCGCGCTCGCGCAGGCGCTGCGGGGCGGCGCCCGCGGCGAGGTGCGCCGCCTGGTGCTCACCGCCTCCGGCGGGCCGTTCCGCGGGATGGCGCCGGGGGATCTCGCGGACGTCACCCCCGCGCAGGCGCTCCGCCACCCGACGTGGGACATGGGGCCGGTGGTGACGATCAACTCGGCGACCCTCGTCAATAAGGCGCTCGAGGTGATCGAGGCGCACCTGTTGTTCGGCGTGGCGATGGACGCGATCGACGTGGTCGTGCACCCCGAGAGCCAGGTCCACTCGATGGTGGAGTTCGTCGACGGCTCGACGCTCGCGCAGGCGAGCCCGCCCGACATGCGCCTGCCGATCGCGCTCGGGCTCTCGTGGCCCGACCGGCTCGCGGACGTCACCCCCGCGTACGACTGGACGGTGCCTCAATCCTGGACGTTCGAGCCGCTCGACGAGGACGCCTTCCCCGCGATCCGGCTCGCCCGCCGCGCCGTCGCCGCGGCCGGCGCGCACCCGGCCGTCTTCAACGCCGCCAACGAGGCCGCCGTCGGCGCCTTCCTCGCGGGAAACCTTCCGTTCCCGGGAATCGTTGACACGGTGGCCCGGACGCTCGACGCGTTCGAGCCGTCCGGCGAGGTGACGCTCGAGGCGATCCTCGACGCCGAGCGTTGGGCTCGTCACACCGCCGGCCAATTCGCCGCGAAAGGGACGTAGGGTGGCACCGTGAGCTCGCAGACCGTCGCATACATCGTCGGCGTGGTCCTCGTCTTCGTGGGGATTCTCGTCTCGATCGGACTCCACGAGATCGGGCACATGGTGCCCGCCAAGCTCTTCGGCGTGCGCGTCAGCCAGTACATGGTGGGCTTCGGGCCGACGATCTGGTCGCGCAAGCGCGGCGAGACGGAGTACGGCCTCAAGGCGATCCCCGCGGGCGGCTACGTGCGGCTGATCGGGATGATTCCGCCGGAGTCCGCGGTGAAGCCCGTCAAGGGCACCGGGTGGGCGGCGCGGGTCATCGAGGACACGCGCCTGAGCTCCGTCGAGGAGATGGAGCCGGGCGACGAGAAGCGCGCGTTCTACCTGCTGTCGTGGTGGAAGAAGGTCATCGTCATGTTCGGGGGTCCGGCGATGAACCTCGTGATCGCGATCGTCATCTTCACCGGCGTCGCGACGCTTCACGGCGTCCCGACCGCGACCCCGACCGTCGGCGCGGTCGTCGAGTGCGTCCAGGCCGTCGACGCGACCGGCCCGTGCGCGCCGAGCGACCCGAAGAGCGCCGCGGCCGCGGCGGGACTCGAGGAGGGGGACGTCGTCCTCTCGGCCGACGGGCAGCAGATCGACGACTGGGAGACGCTGAGCGCGCTCATCCGCGAGCGCGCGGGCGTGCCGATGACGCTCGTGGTCGATCGCGGCGGGCAGACGGTGACGCTCACCGCGACGCCGACCCCGGCGGACCGGGCGATCTACGACGCGACGGGCCGCACGGTGCGCAATCCCGACGGCACGGTCGCGACGGAGCGCGTGGGCTTCCTGGGCATGGCGCCGGTGATCGCGACGCAGCGGCAGGACCTGGGGTACGGATCGGCGCAGACGTTCCACTACTTGGGCGCGACGTTCACGCTCGTGACGCACCTGCCGCAGTACGTGTACCACGCGGGCCGCACGGCGCTCGGGCTCGAGCAGCGCGACCAGCAGGGCCTGATGAGCGTCGTGGGGGTCGGGCGGATCGCGGGGGACATCGCCTCGATCGACGTCAACGGGTACACGTTCGGCGACCGGATCTCCGACCTGCTCGGGCTCGTGGCCGCGCTCAACCTCGCGCTGTTCGTCTTCAACATGATCCCGCTGCTCCCGCTCGACGGCGGGCACGTGGCGAGCGCGCTGTGGCAGGCGGTCAAGAACGGCTGGGCGCGCGTCCGGGCGCTGCCGCGGCCGGCGCCGGTGGACGTCGCGCGCATGATGCCTCTCGCCTACGGCGTGTTCGCGCTGCTGCTCGGGATGGGGCTGCTGCTGATGTACGTCGACGTGGTCGACCCGATTCAGATCTAGCGCGCGG
>CAVQHE010000002.1:0-35511 GCA_963712245.1 uncultured Actinomycetota bacterium
CGCGCTCGTCATGCTCATCGCGGGCATCGCGGTGATCTACACGGGCGACCAGCAGGCCAAGATGATGTTCAAGCAGCAGCCGATGAAGATGGCGGCGGCGGAGGCGCTGTGCGACACCGAGACGGGCGCGCAGTTCTCGCTGCTCACCGTCGGCGACCTCACGAACTCGTGTGCCGGCGTCGACCACATCCTCACGATCCCCAAGCTCACGAGCTACCTCGCGACGGGCGACTGGGACTCGACCGTGACGGGGGTGAACGACCTGCAGGCCGCCTCCGTCGAGAAGTACGGCGCGGGCGACTACACGCCGAACCTCGCGGTGACGTACTGGTCCTTCCGCCTCATGATCGGCCTCGCGGCGTTTTCCGCGCGCTGCTCGCGCTCGCGACGTTGTGGTTCACCCGCAAGGGCGGCGGCACCACCAGCCGTGGATGGTCAGGCGGCTCGCGCTCATCGCGCTGCCGATGCCGTATCCTCGCGGCATCCTTCGGGTGGATCTTCACCGAGATGGGCCGCCAGCCCTTCGTGGTGGCGCCCAACCCGACGGGATCCGACCAGGTCTACCTGCTGACGCAGCACGGCGTCTCCAAGCCGTCAGCGCGGGCGAGGTCCTGACGTCGATGTCGTCTTCACGCTCATCTACGCCATCCTCGGCGTCTTCTGGTACCGCCTCATGGCGCGCTACGCCAAGACGGCGCGCCCCCGGTCGACCCTCCGAAGAACGAACGACGGCGACGACGGTCCGCTGTCGTTCGCGTACTAGGGGAGGACGCGTCATGGAATCTCGCAGCTTTGTGGTTCATCCTCATCGCGGTCCTGTGGACCGGCTACCTCGTCCTCGAGGGCTTCGACTTCGGCGTCGGCATGCTCATGCCGATCGTCGGCAAGAACAACCAGGGACGACGCGTGGCCCTCAACACCATCGGCCCCGTCTGGGACGGCAACGAGGTGTGGCTCCTCACCGCGGGCGGCGCGACATTCGCCGCCTTCCCCGAGTGGTACGCGACGCTCTTCTCCGGCTTCTACCTGCCGCTGCTGCTGATCCTGCTGGCGCTCATCGTGCGCGCGGTCGCGATCGAGTACCGCTCCAAGATCGACGACGAGTACTGGCGCAACCGCTGGGACCTCGCGATCATCGTCTCCTCGTGGATCCCGTCGATCCTGTGGGGCGTCGCGTTCGCGCAACATCGTGCGGGGCGTGCCGATCGACGAGACCGTCGCACTACACGGGGGGCTTCTTCAACCTGCTCAACCCGTTCGCCCTGCTCGGCGGCCTCGTGACGCTCGCGATCTTCCTGAGCCACGGCGCGATCTTCCTGCGCTCAAGACCTCGGGAGAGGTCCTCGACCGTGCCGAGGCGTTCGCGCAAGCGCTTCAGCCTCGCGGCGGTCGTCGTCGGCGCGGTGTGGGCGCTGTGGCTGCAGCTCGCGTACTCGCGACGCCTGGACGTGGGCGCGCGGTCGGCGTCGCGGCGGTCGGCCTCATCGCCGCGTGGTGGGGCGTCGTCAAGGACAGGTTCGGCTGGGCGTTCCTCGTTCAACGCGGTCGCCATCGTCGGCGCGGTGATGCTGATCTTCGGATCGCTGTACCCCGACGTGATGCCGTCCACCACCGACGCCGCGTACTCGCTGACGGTCGCACAACGCGTCGTCCTCCGACTCCACGCTCATGGTGATGACGTGGGTCGCGGTCTCTCACCCCGGTCGTCCTCGCGTACCAGGCGTGGTCATACTGGGTGTTCCGTCGCCGGCTCGGCGTCGACCGCATCCCCGAGCACAACGAGCTCGATCTTCGCCAAGGGCTAGGACGCTGTGAGACCCATCGACCCGCGCCTCATTGCGCGGATCGGCCCCGCCCGCCGTTACGTCATCGCGAACGGCGGCGCTTGGCCTCTGGCCGCGGTCGCCATCCTCGTTCAGGCGCTGTTGCTGGCCCGCATGCTCGCCCCCGTGCTCGTCCCCGGCACCCCGACGGAGGACGGGCTCGGCGCGGCCTGGGTGGCTCGTGCCGCGAGTCCGCGCGCGAGATGCCCGTCGGCGTCGCCCTGGCTCGTCGCGATCGTCGCCGTCCGCGTCGCGATCGTGTGGGTCCAGGAGCGCCTGGCACACCGGGCCGGGTCGCGCGTGGTGTCGGACCTGCGCGAGGCCGTGGTCGCCCACGCCGCGGCGCATGGGGCCCCGATGGATCGCCTCCGGCAAGGGCGCCGACGTCGTCACGACCGTGACCCGCGGGCTCGACGGCCTCCTCCCCTACTTCGTGCGCTACCTCCCGACGCTGCTCGCGGCGGCCACGTCACGCCGCTCATGCTCGTGGTCGTGCTCGGGCTCGACTGGCACGTCCGCGCTCATCGCCGCTCGGCACCCTGCCGCTCGTGCCCGGTCTTCATGGTCCTGATCGGCCTGGTGACCGCGAGCCCGGTCGGAGCAGTCGCTCGCGGCCATGGAGCGGCTCGGCGCGCGCACGCTCGACCTCATCTCCGGGCTGCCGACGCTGCGTGGCCTCGGACGCGCGCGCGGGCCGGCCGACCGGGTCGCGCGAGCTCGGGGACGCCGCATCGCCGGGCGACCATGGGGTCGCTCCGCGTCGCGTTCCTGTCCGGCTTCGTGCTCGAGCTGCTCACCACGCTGTCCGTCGCGATCGTCGCCGTCACGCTGGGGTTCCGCCTCGTCGGCGGCGACGTATCGGCATCGAGACCGCGCTCGCCGTCCTCATCCTCGCCCCCGAGATCTACCTGCCGCTGCGCAACGTCGGCACCCACTTCCACGCCTCGGCCGACGGCATGGCCGCCGCCGACGCCGTCTTCGCCTCCTCGACGAGGAGCCTCCGTCCGCGGGGCGGCGCGAGGACGCCCCGGACCTGACGGGACGGCACATCCGCGTCACCGGCCTCTGCGTCGCGACCCCCGACGGCGGCGACGCTCGCTCCCGGCGGCGCTCAGCCTCGTCGCCTCCCCCGGCGCCGTCGTCGTGCTCACCGGCCCGAACGGCGAGGGCAAGTCGACGGCGCTGCTCGCCCTCGCGGGGCTCGTGCCGCCGAGCGCGGGATCGATCGCGCTGACGCGGGCGTCGGGCGCGCCCCGCGCGATACTCGCGGACGAGCACGGCGGCGTCGACGCCGACGGGTGGGCGAGCCAGGTCGCCTGGGTCCCCCAACGCCCCGAACTGGGTCCGGAGGGGCGTGTCCTCAGCCTGGGCCAGCGCCAGCGCCGCGCGCTCGATCGGGCGTTCGCCTCGGGCCGTCCCGTCCTCCTGCTCGACGAACCGACCGCGCACCTCGACCCGGCCGCGCGGGCGGACGTGGCCGCGCGTCTGCGCGCGGCCGCGGACGCCGGCGCGACCGTCGTCGTCGCCACCCACGACGACGCCGTCCGGGCCGTGGCCGATCGCGTCGTCCCGGTGACCTCCAGGGCGGTCGCCCGATGAACGCGTGCCGTCACGTGGCGCGACCTCGGGATCCCGCGGCGCACCATCCTCCTCGCCGTGCTGACGGGAAGCGCGGCCCTCGGCTCCGCCGTCCTGCTGAGCGCGTCCGCCGCGTGGCTGATCGCGCGCGCGGCCCAGATGCCGTCGCCGGCGGACCTCGCCCTCGTCGCCGTCGTCGTCCGGGCGCTCGGCATCGGGCGAGGCGCGTTCCGCTACGCCGAGCGGCTCGTGTCCCACGACGCCGCGCTGCGCGGGATGGCGACGCTCCGGGCGCGCGTGTACGACCGGCTCGAGCGCCAGGGTGCCGCGCGCGCCCTCGCGCTGCACCGCGGAGACATCGTCGCCCGGACTGGATCCGACGTCGACGCGATCGGCGACGCGATCCCTCGCGCGATCGTCCCCACCGGCGTCGCGATCGTCGTCTCGGCGATCTCGGCGGCCGTCGTCGGCTTCTACGACGCGCGCGCGGGCCTCGCCGTCGCGGCCGCGCTCGTCGCCGCCGGCGTGCTGCCGGCGATCCTGACGGTGCGATCGCTCCGCGTGACGCAGGACCGCGGGAGCCGGGCGGCCGCGGACGTGGCGGTCGCGTCGCTCTCCCTCGTCGAGTCCGCGGCCGAGCACCGCGTCTGGGGCACGACCGCCGAGGCGAACGACGCGCTCCTCGCCGCCGATCGCGAGATGGAGGACGCGCGGGACGCCGCCGCGCGCCCGTCGGCCCTCGCCGCGGCCGTCCAGACCGCCTTCGCCGGGGCCGGGCTGATCTCCGCGGTCGTCATCGGCCTCGCCGCGGCGCGCGCCGGGACGCTCGACGGACCGGGCGTCGCCGTCGTCGCCCTCACCCCGCTCGCCGCCTTCGAGGCGGTCGCGGCGCTCCCCACCGCGGCGGCGCAGTGGTTCCGCTCCCGCGCGGCGGGGGAACGGGTCACCCAGCTGCTCGACCGCGACGCGCCGCCGGCCCCCGCCCCGCGCCGGGCGACGGCGGGCGACGCGCCCGTCCTCGCGCTCGACGGGGTGAGCGCCGCGTGGCCCGGGGCGGCGCCCACGACGCCCGCCACCCTCACCGCGGGCCCCGGAGACGTCGTCGGCATCGTCGGCGAATCGGGGATCGGGAAGACGACGCTCCTGCTGACGATCGCCGGCGCCCTCGCGCCGGTCGCGGGCCGCCTCACCCTCGACGGGCGGGCGGTCGACGCGGGCGACACGGGCGGCATCGTCGCGATGACCGCGGAGGACGCCCACGTGTTCGGCACGACGATCCTCGAGAACCTCCGCGTCGCGCGCGGAGACGTCACCGCGGAGGAGGCTACGGAGGCCCTCGACGCCGTCGGCCTCACGCGGTGGCTCGCGGCGCAGCCGAAGGGGCTCGACACCGAGCTGGGAAGCGGGGGGCTCACCGTGTCGGGCGGGGAGCGGCGACGACTCCTTCTCGCGCGCGTCCTGCTCCATCCCGCCCCGATCCACCTGATCGACGAGGGCGCGGAGCACCTCGATCCCCTCGGGGCGGACGCGCTCCGGGCGCTCGTGCGACGCCGCGCGTCGGAGGGACGGACGACGGTGCTCGTCACCCACGATCGGAGCATCCTGGACGTGGTAGACAACGTGGTAGACCTCGACGCCGGATCGGAGAAGCCATGACGGACTCGCTCACCAGCGCGATCATCGCCCTGAACGCGGAACTCGAGCTGCCGACGGTCCTCGAGCGCTTCCTCGAGGTCTCCCTGGCCCACACCGGCGCGAAGTACGCCGCGATCAACGTGCTCAACGACGCGGGCGAATCGGTCGAGTTCTACTACAAGGGCATGGACCGGTCGGTGTGGGAGAGGATCCGGCGCGGCCCGGGGTCGGTCGGCGTGCTCGGCCGCATCCCCCCGATCGGCACGCTCGTCGTCGACGAGGTGACGGAGCATCCCGCCTTCGAGGGTCTTCCGAGCGGGCACCCGCCCCTCGGGTCGTTCCTCGGCACGGCGTTGCGCGTCCGCGACCACGTGTTCGGGTATCTCTATCTCGCGAGCAAGGACGGCGGGTTCACCTCCGACGACGAGCCGATCATCCAGGCCCTCGCGTCCGCGGCATCCGTCGCGATCGACAACTCGCAGCTGTACGCGAGCGCGCTCGAGCGCGAACGGTGGCTCACGGCCTCCCAGCAGATCACCACGGCGCTGCTCGCGGACCCCGGGGACGAGGCGGCGCTCGCGCGCATCGTCGAGACGGCGCAGGACCTCGCGAACGCGTCCTCGGCGACGCTCGTGCTCCCGGGCGTCGACGACAACTGGGTGATGGAGTTCACGGCGGGCCACCGGGCGGCCGACCTGCTCGGCCTGGCGCTGCCCGAGGGCGGCCAGGCGCTCAAGACCATCCGGGCGGGCGAGGGCACCATCGCCCAGGAGCCGCCGGGCGAGGTCATCCTCGAGCCCGTGCGCGACTTCGGGCCCGCCCTCTACGCCCCGCTGCGGACGGAGGGGCGCACCGTCGGGCTGCTGATGCTGTGGCGCGACAAGGGGCAGCCGACGTTCGACCACTCCGACCTCGCGACCGCCCAACGCTTCGCGAACCAGGCCGCGCTCGCGCTGTCGATCGCCGAGCTCCGCGCACGTCAAGGACGTGACCGCGCTCCTCGAGGACCGCCAGCGCATCGGCGACGACCTCCACGACCTCGTGTCGCAGGAGCTGTTCGCGGCGGCGATTCAGCTCGAGAGCCTGGGCGAACGGGTCCCTGCCGAGTTCCGCTCCGCGCTCGCGGGCTGCCTGGAACACGTGAAGCGCGCCCAGCGCGAGGTGCGCGGAGTCGTCTCGACGCTCGACAACGAGCGCACGTCGGAGCCGCTGTCCGCCCGCCTGCGCCGGGAGATCATCCTCGCCCAGGACGCCCTCGGATTCGCGCCGGAGGTCGCCGGTCGACTGGTCGGCGATTCCCGCCGAGGTGGAGACGGACGCGGCGCTCGGCGACGACCTCGTCGCGGTCATGCGCGAGAGCCTGTCGAACGTCGCGCAGCACGCGAACGCGTCCCGCGCGGCGATCGCCCTCACGTCGACGGCGAGCGCCTCACGGTGACGGTCACGGACGACGGCATCGGCCCGCCCGACGAATACTGCCGCCACTCCGGGACGTCGAACCTCGCCAACCGGGCGTTACGGCGCGCGGGCAGCTTCTCACTCGAGAAGGCGCACCCGGACGAGACGCCGCCCGGGAGCATCATGCGATGGACGGTGAGGTGGGGGACGCGTTCCTAGGGAACGCTTAGCCGCGGAAGGACCCGGCCCGCTTGGCCGTCGCCCACGCGACGACCTGGGTGCGGCGCTGCAGGCCCATCTTCGCGAGCACGGCCGTCACGTGGTTCTTGACGGTCTTCTCCGCGATGCCGAGCTCGTCGGCGATCTCGCGGTTCGACTTGGACTGGCCGACGAGGTCGAGCACGCGCTGTTCCATCGGCGTGAGGCGCGCGAGGACCGAATCCGGCTCGACCTTGATCCGCGTCGCGTGTACCTTGCCTGCCGCGGCGTCCTTGACTGCCTGGAGCACGTCGGCGGAGCGCGCCGTCTTGGGGAGGAACCTGTGCGCGCCAGCCGCCTTGGCCGCCGCGCGCGCCTCGTCGTCGTCGTACGACGTGAGCACGACGATGTGCGTCTCGGGCAGGTGCTCGGCGACGTACGCGATGACGTCGAGGCCGGTGCCGTCGGGAAGGCGAAGGTCGGAGAGGATCACCTGGGGCTTCACGGCCTCGGCGCGGCGGATGGCCTGCGCGACCGAGCCGGCCTCCGCGACGACCGATACGCCATCGGCACGTTCAAGGACGTCGCAGATGCCGCGACGTACGACCTCATGGTCGTCGAGGACGAGAACGGTGATGTCCGTCATGGGTCGATCGTATCGCGTCGGGTCTCGAGCCAGCGTGGAGGCACGACGCCTATGCCGACGGGAGGGCACTCTTGCTGTAGTTGCCGCGCGAGTTCCACAGGATCCATCCGTACCCGCGCGCCTCGGCCGAATGGATCTCCGCGAGTATCTGCTTGCCGGAGTAGTAGTACGCCTGGAGCCAAGGTCGGACGACCACGCCGGGCGCGACCCTCGGCGCGGCCCTCTTCAGCACCGCCTTCACCAGGTCGCCCGGGTGGTTGGCGGGTTGGTCGAGCCCGAACCAGCCGGCGCCCCACTGTTCCGGGTAGACCATCGGCGAGTACGCGTCGAGGGGCACCGTGACCTCCTCGACGAGCTGGCCGATCCCCTGGTCGTCCTTGATCGCGTTCACGATCCCGAAGATGTCGGCCGAGATGGCGCAGCCCTTCGCGTGCAACCGGTCCGCCGCGGCGGTGAGGAACGCCTTGATGTTCGCGGTACGCCCGGACGCGCCGGGCACCTTGCCTGCGCTTCGCGCCTTCGACGCCGCCTGCCCGCTCGGGTAGCGGACGTAGTCGAACTGGACCTCGTCGAAGCCGAGATCGCACGCCTCCTCGGCGAGCGAGATCGGGTACTCCCACGCCGACTTCTTCGCCGGGTCGAGCCAGTCTCCCGCGAGGACGTCCTTGGGGTACGCCTTCGCGTACGCGGGATCGAGGAACGTCGGGATGCGCGTGATCGTGTACAGACCCGCCTCCTTCGCCTGCGCGAGGCGCTTCTTCACGTCGTACACGGGCTTGACGAGGCCCTTGTCGACCGCCGCGGGAACCTCCGAGGCGTAGTAGATCTCGCCCTCCTCGAAGTCGCCCTTCGTGTCGAACACGAAGGTGTTCACGGAGGTCGAGGCCGCAAGGGCGAGGATCTTCTTGTACGCCGAGTCGCTCTTCGCGGTGTCGGGAACCACGCGCAACGCGTTCACGATGAACGGCGACATGGCGATGCTCGCCTCGAGCGTGACGCCGTCGAAGTCGTACGTCGTCGTCTCGTAGGCCGGACGCGTGACGGTCACGGGGCCGATCGGGACGTCCGAGAGGCTGAAGGCGCCGTCCGGGCCCGTCGTCACCGACTCCCCGCCCGCGGTCACGGTGGCGTTCGCCAAGGGGATCGTGCCGTTCGTGACGACCCCGGAGAAGGGGTAGGTCGGCTTGTCCGAGCGATCGAGCGTGAACGGGGAACCCTTCTGAACGTCGTACGCGGGCCCGATCGCCTCCGGGAAGGCTTCGGGTCCGTACAGGTATAGGCCGACGCCCTCGGCCGCGACGACCGTGAGTCCGACGGCGAGCATGACCGTGGCGAGGCGCGATCCCATGGGATGAGTCTTACCTATTGCTCGCAGGTGTCAAACGTTCGCGCCGTCGCGTTCCGGCGTGTCGCCCGTGATAACCGCGTAGGCGACCGCCGCCGCCTCCTGCTCGGCGTGTTTCTTCGCGCTCCCCGTCCCGGTTCCCGCGGGTACGCCGTCGACGACGACGGTCGCCGTGAACGTCCTCGCGTGATCCGGTCCGACTCCGGTGACCTCGTACGTCGGGGCCGACAGCCCGCGCGCCGCGCACGCCTCCTGGAGCGAGGTCTTCCAGTCGAGGCCCGCGCCGGATTCGGCCGCGCGTTCGAGGCTCGGGCCGAGCAGCCGCAGGATGACGCCCGTCGTCGCCTCGAGACCGTTGCTCAGGTAGATGGCGCCGAGCAGCGCCTCGAAGGCGTCGCACAGGATGGAGTCCTTGTCCCTCCCGTCCGTCGAGAGCTCGCCCTTGCCGAGAAGGACGCACGGGCCGAGGTCGATCTCGCGCGCGACCTCCGCGAGCGCGCGCTGGGACACGCACGCGGCGCGCATCTTCGCGAGGTCGCCCTCGTCGCGTTCGGGATGGTCGCGGAAGATCCGATCGGTCACGACGACGCCGAGCACCGCGTCACCGAGGAATTCCAGTCGCTCGTTCGTGGGCAGCCCTCCGGCCTCGTAGGCGAACGAGCGGTGCGTGAGGGCGAGAACCAGCAACTCGGGGTCGATCGGTACCCCGAGCCTCTGGACGAGGGCCGCCGCGGCCGCGTCGCCCGGCGTGATCACGAGCGCCCCGAAACCGCTAGAGCTCGTGCGACGTGCGCAACGCCTCGGCGTAGGTGCGGCCGTCGTACGCGCCGCACGCGGGGCACGCGGTGTGCGGAAGCTTGGGGGCCTTGCACTGCGGGCACGGCGTGAGGTTCGCTGCGGTGGTCTTCCACTGCGAGCGACGCGCCCGGGTGTTGCTGCGCGACATCTTGCGCTTCGGAACTGCCACGGCTACTTCTCCTTCGGTTCGGTCAAGCTCTCGAGGGCGGCCCATCGCGGGTCGACCACGTCATGCCGGTGATCCGGGTCGTCCGCGAGCCGCGCGCCGCATTGGTCGCACAGCCCCGGGCACTCCGGGTCGCACAGCGGGACGAACGGCAGCGTCGTCACCACCGCGTCCCGCACGATCTCTTCGAGGTCGAGGTTCTCGCCGTCGAAGTCTCGCACGTCTTCGTCCTCCTCGCCCGCACTCTCGGAGCCCGGGAGGGCGAACAATCCCTGGATCGGGGCGGAGACGTCCTCGCGGACCTCGTCGAGGCACCGCGAGCACTCGCCCACGGCGCCCGTCGTCACCGTTCCCGTGACCCAGATGCCCTCCGATACCGACTCCAGGCTCAACTCGAGCGCGAGGTCGGCTCCGGCGGGCACTCCGATCACGTCGGTGCCAAGATCCGCGGGGGCCGGGATGACGCGGGAGACGGACCGCTGCGCGCCTGGTTGCCGGGCGAAGTCCCTCACGGAGACGACGAACGGGGAGGCGGCAGGTCCGTGCGACGTTGCCATCGCGCCTCCTGCTTCTCCGGTCCTCGTGGATCGTGGCCGGGTGATCGGCCGGACCAGCGGATGAGTCTACGCGATCCGTTGAGCGAGGCTCAACCGACGCCGACGGTTAGGCGCGCTCGCGCTTCAGGGCGGCGACGAGCGCGGCCTCGACGCCGGCGGGCACCATGGCGGCCACCGAGCCCCCGTGCCGGGCGACGTCGCGCACCAGCGACGAGGCGACGTGCTGGAGCGCCGGATCGCCGGAGACGAAGACCGTCTCGACGCCGGTCAGCGCGCGGTTCATCAGCGCCATCGGGCGTTCGAAGTCGTAGTCCGCGCCGCCGCGAAGCCCCTTGACGATCGCGACCGCGCCCTCGGCCTTGCAGAAGTCGACGAGGAGCCCGTCCGTCGCCTTGACCTCCACCCCGTCGAGGTGGGCGAGCGCCGTACGCGCGAGCTCCACGCGCGTGTCCGTGTCGATCACGGGACTCTTGCGCGAGTTGTGGGCGACGGCGAGAACGACCCGGTCGAACAGCTCCCGCGCGCGCGTCGCGATGTCGACGTGACCGACCGTCACGGGGTCGAACGACCCGGGGAAGACCGCGGTTCTCATGCGTCGAGACTATCGGCAGCGGAGCCGTCGCCACCACGAGCGACGGCGAAGTGCACGATCGTCTCGCCGTAGCGCTTGGTGGCGACGACGCGCAGCGCGTCCGGCCAGCGCGGCTCCTCGCCGCGCGAGGACCATTCGAGGACGACGCGCGCGCCGGGCTCGAGCCTCGGCGCGAGCGCCGCGAGCGTCGCGTCGAGTTCGGCGGCGGGAAGGTCGTACGGTGGGTCGAGGAACGCGAGCGCGTACGACGCCGGCGTCCGCTTGAGCCACGGAAGCACCTTCTGGCGGACGAGGGTTCCCGAGTCGGACAGGCCCAGGTCGGCGAGGTTGTCCCGGACGACGGCGGCGGCCCAGGCGGCCGACTCGACGAACGTGGCGGACGCGGCGCCGCGGGAGAGCGCCTCGATGCCGACGGCGCCGGATCCCGCGAACGCGTCGAGCACCGCCGCGCCGCGGATGCCGTCCTCGCTCTCGAGCCGGCTGAAGATCGCCTCCCGCACGCGATCCGTGGTGGGGCGCGTGCCCCGCGCGGGTACGGCGATGCGACGCCCGCCATGCTCCCCGGCGATGATGCGCGTCACGGGCCCAGGGTACGGGAGAACGCCCGCCGATCGGGGACGCTTGCGCGCGGGAGTGTTAGTAACTAACATCTCGAATATGACCCCCCGCCCCGACACCCGCGAGCGCATCGCCGCCCTCGCGCTCGACCTGTTCGAGGCCCGAGGCTACGACGCGACGACGGTCGAGGAGATCGCCCGGGCGGCCGGCGTCAGCCACATGACCTTCTTCCGGTACTTCCCCACCAAGGAATCCGTCCTCATCGGCGACCCGTTCGACCCGATGATCGCGGCGTCCGTCGCGGCCCAGCCGGCCTCGCTGCCGCCGATCGAGCGCGTCGCGCGCGGCTTCCTCGACGTGACCGGCGCCGTCGACGACGCCATCGACGACGACGTGAGGCGCCGGGTCGCCGTCGCCGCGGCCGTGCCCTCGCTTCGCGCCGCGATCGTCGAGAACAACCGGGAGACCGAGGACGCGGTCGTCGCGGCCCTCGCCGCAACCGGAACCGATGCGGAGCCCGCGCGTATCGCCGCGGCCGCCTGCCTCGCGGCGATCGCCACCGCCCTGATGGCGTGGGCGGTGACGGACTCGCCCGCGACGCTCGCCGACATCGTCCGCGGCGCGCTCGTCGTCGCCGTGCCGTCGCTCGGGGACGAGTCGTGAACGCCGCCCTCCGCCTCGACGGCGTCCGCAAGGAGTACGGGACGGAAACCGCCCTCGCCGGGTTGAGCCTCGACGTCGCGCCCGGCGAGATCCACGCGATCGTCGGCCTCAACGGCGCGGGCAAGACGACCCTCATGCGCGCCTCGGTCGGGATGCTCCGCGCGGACGCGGGCGTCGTCCGGGTCTTCGGCGTGGATCCCGACGCGGCCGGAGCCGACGTGTGGTCGCGCGTCGGCCAGATGATCGAAGCGCCGTTCGCGTATCGGGAGCTCACGGCCCGCCAGTGCGTCGCGTCCGCGGCACGCCTCCACGGACTCGGGCGCGACGACGCGCGTCGCGCGGCCGACGCGTGGATCGACCGGCTCGAGCTCGGCCACTGGGCCGACCGCCGCTCCGGGACGCTCTCCCTCGGCAACCGGCAGCGGCTCGGACTCGCGTCCGCGCTCGCCCACGACCCGGAGCTCGTCATCCTCGACGAGCCCACGATCGCGCTCGACCCGGCGGGGGTCGTCCTCGTCCGCGACGCGATCCTCGCCCGAGCCGCCGACGGCGCCGCGGTGCTCGTCTCCAGCCACCACCTCGACGAGGTCGCGCGCATCGCCCAGCGCATCAGCGTCGTCCACGCCGGGCGCGTCGTCGGGAACCTCACGCCGGGCGGCGTCGACCTCGAGCACCGCTTCTTCGAGATGGTCCGGGCATACGACCTCGCCCGCGCCGGGACGGGGGACGCATGAGGACCGCCCTCGCCGTCGAATGGCTGAAGTTCCGTCGCTCCACGATCGCCTGGGCGTCGACGCTTCTCGCGGGCCTCGCGACCCCGCTGATGGCCGTGGGTCTCGTCGCGCTCGCACGGTCCGACCTGCTGAGCGGACCGTCGAAGGACAAGTTCGCGATGGCGCTCGTCGGCACGGTCGGCCAGGCGAACGTCGCGCTCGAGACCCAGGTCCTCGCGGTCGTCATGCTGATCGGGGGCGGGATTCTCTCCGCGTGGATCTTCGGGCGGGAGTTCGCGGACGGCACCGTCGGATCCCTCGTCGCGCTCCCGACGTCGCGGCGCGACATCGCCGTCGCGAAGTCGCTGATCGTCGCGACCTGGTGCGTCGCCGTCGCCGTGATCGCCACGGCGCTGACCCTCGCGGTGAGCGCGCTCGTCTCTCCCGCGACGATGAACGCGGACGTCGCGCGGGCCGCCGCCGTCACCCTCGGCGCCGGCGTGCTCACGGGCCTGCTGGGGCTGCCGTTCGGGTGGGTCGCCATCGCGACCCGCGGCTACCTCGCGGCCTTCACGTCGATCGTCGTCGCGACGGCGCTCTCGCAGATGCTCGCGTCCATCGGCTGGGGCGCCTGGGTCCCGTACGTCGCGCCCGCGCTGTGGGCGGGGGCGGGCGGAAGCGCGGGGGCGGCGACCGTCGGGCCCGCACACCTCGCTCTCGCCGCGGCATTCGCCCTGGCGGGCGCGGCGACCACCGTCGCCGCGTTCGGTCGATTTCGGCTCGCGTAGGCCGAGGGCCCGTACGGGCGCGAGCGCCTATCGATCGAGGCGCGATCGAAACACGTCGGCGACGTCCTCGCGCAGCACGACGAATCGGACGCGTTCGACGGCGGTGGCCGCCCCGCGGACGGCCTCGACGGCGATCCGGGCGGCGTCGTCGATCGGCCAGCCGTAGGCCCCCGCCGAGATCGCGGGGAAGGCCACGGACGCGGCCCCAAGTTCATCGGCCACTTCGAGCGACCGGCGATACGCCGACGCGAGCGTCGCCGACCGGTCCTCGTCCGCGGCGTACACCGGGCCGATCGTATGGATCACCCAGCGGGCGGGCAGGTCGCCCCCCGTCGTCGCGACCGCCTCGCCCGCGGGCATGCCCTCGGGCCACCGCGATGCCCGCACCTCGCGGCACGCGGCGAGGATCGCGGGACCCCCCGCCCGGTGTATCGCCCCGTCGACGCCGAGCCCGCCGAGGAGCGACGAGTTCGCCGCGTTGACCACGGCGTCGACGTCCTGGTCGACGATGTCGCCGACGACGACCTCGATCGCGGGCGCCGCCGTCACCACTGCTCCTTCCGCAGCATGGCGTCGAGCCGGTAGAACGGGTGGTTGGACGGCCGACCGAGGTCGCGGCCCTGGCGCCAGTCCTCGACGTTCGTCATGATCCGCAACCTCGCGAGGCGCGTGAACCACTCGAGGCGCTCGCGGTCGATCCGTCCGCCGGAGAGCGCCTCGTACCGGGAGGTGAAGCGCAAGGCGAGGGTGCGCCCGACGGACGCGACGAGCGGGCGCAGGACCAAGCGGCACGTTGAGCGGAAGGTGCCAGAGGATCATCCGGGTGACCGCGACGTCGTACAGCGGGTCGTCGTACGTCGCGTACGTCCAGTCGACGACGGAGTCGCCGTTCGGGCCCCGAAGGATGTTGATCGGGTGCAGGTCCCCGTGACACAGCACGGCCCCCCGGTATCGCGGTCGCGTCGCGAGGAGGCGTTCGGCGCGCTCCATCAGCTCCCGCGAGCCCAGGCGGGTCGCGTCCGAGTACAGCCATTCGAGGCTCCTGCCCGAGACCCCGGGACGCCCGAAGTTGAGCTCGGCCCCGCTCACGTCCACGGAGTGAAGTCGCACCTGCGCCTCGGCGAGCAGGTTCGGCGTCCGCCAGATGCGGCGCGGCAGCGCCCCGAGGAACCCCCTTGCGGACGCGGCGGCCAGCGGGGGCGTTCCCTCGGCGAAGTCCATGAGGATCCACGCGCGGTCGAACGCCGAGGTCGGGAGAGACCCCATGCGAACCATCGGGGTGGGGAAGCCCTGTTCCGACGCGAGTCGCTGCGCCGTGATCTCGCGCTCCCACGCTCCCGGATCGGGCAGGATCCGCGCGACGAGATCGCCGTCGAGGCCCGGCACCCCCTCGACGCGGACCTTGAGGATCGTGGCGAAGTACCCCCCGCGAAGCGGGCGCGGAGGACGCGCCCAGCGGGCGTCGGGGCGACGGGATTCCGCGCGGATCGCGTCGAGCAACCCGACGTCGAGGCGCTCCTTCGTCACCATCTCCCCATTATCGCGACCCGGCGACCGGCGCGACAGTCACGATCGCTCGAGATAGGCGGCGCGCTCGGGCTCGATCCAGAGGGCGATGGCCGCGTCAAGGGCCGGATGCGCGGCGAGCGTCGAATCGGAGGCGACGAGGGCCGTCGCGTCCTCCCGCGCGTTTTCGATCACCTCGCGATCCTTGACGACGCGCAGCAACCGCAGCGAGTTGCGGCCGCCGGACTGGGCCGCGCCAAGCACGTCGCCCTCGCGCCGCAGTTCGACGTCCTTTTCGGCGAGGGCGAAGCCGTCCGCGGTGGCTTCGAGCGCCTCCAGCCGGTCCGCGGCGACCGACCCCTCGGCGGCGCGGCTGACCAGAAGGCACACCCCCGGCACGTCCGATCTCCCGATGCGGCCCCGGAGCTGGTGGAGCGTGGAGATGCCGAAGTGGTCGGCGTCGAGGATGAGCATCACCGACGCCTCCGGGACGTCCACGCCCACCTCGATGACGGTCGTGCACACGAGGACCGGCGTCGCGCCGGAGGCGAAGTCCGCCATCGCGCGATCCTTTTCCTCCGGGCGGAGCCGCCCGTGCATGGCGCCGACGCCCACTCCGGCGAAGTCCGGACGCGCGAGCAGGGCTTCCGCGACGTCGGCGACGGCGTTGAGGGGAGGTCGGGGCGCCGGGACGGCGTCCGCGTATTCGAGCGGGAGCTGGCCTTCGTTCGCCGCGTCCTGCTCGTCCGCGAGGACCTCGTCGGCGTCCATCGGCTCCGCGGTGTCGCCCTCCTCGAGCGAGTCGCCGTCGATCCGCGCGCACACGACGTAGGCGCGTCGGCCGCGCGCGACCTCCTCGCGGACCCGCGCCCACGCGCGTTCGACCCACGCGGCATTGTCCGCAGGCACGACGTGCGTGGCAACGGTGGCGCGGCCGGCCGGCTTCTCGCGCAGTACCGACGTCTCGAGGTCGCCAAACACCGTCATCGCGACCGTCCGGGGAATGGGCGTCGCCGTCATCACGAGCAGGTGTGGGGGGCGGTCGCCCCGCGCGCGCAGCGCGTCCCGCTGTTCCACGCCGAAGCGGTGCTGCTCGTCGACGACGACGAGCCCGAGGTCCGCGAACTGCACCGTGTCGCCCAGAAGCGCGTGCGTCCCCACGACGATCCCCGCGGCGCCGGACGCGGCCTCCGCGAGCGCGGCCCGGCGTTCGGAGGATCCCTGGGAGCCGGTCACGAGCGCGATCCGGGTCGCGTCGGCGCCCGCGGTGAGCATCCCGCCCTCGGCGAGCGGGCCCATGAGGGCGCGCAGCGTGCGCAGGTGCTGGGCGGCGAGCACCTCGGTCGGGGCGAGCAGCGCCGCCTGGCCTCCCGAGTCGACGACGCGGAGCATCGCGCGAAGTGCCACGACCGTCTTGCCGGACCCGACGTCGCCCTGGAGGAGGCGCTGCATCGGGACGGAGCGGGAAAGGTCGCGGGCGATCACCTCTCCGACCTCGCGCTGCCCGTCGGTGAGGGCGAAGGGCAAACGCTCGTCGAGCGCCGACGCGAGCCGCCTCTCCCCGCCGTCGCGCGCCACCGAGGTGAGGGAGGCGTTCTCGGCCCGGCGCCGAGCGAGGGCCGCCTGGAGCACGAGGGCCTCCTCGTACTTCAGGCGCGCGCGCCCCCGTCGCCACGCGGCATCGTCGTCCGGGACGTGGACGTCGCGCAGCGACGCGAGAAGCGGCCGGTGCCCGCGCGCGGCCAGAAGCTCGGCCGGGATCGGGTCCGGAACGTCCTCGTCCGTCAGCGGGTCGAGGACGGTGCGCACGGCGCGGGCGATCTTCCACGTCGGGGCCGACGCCGACGCCGGGTAGAGCGGAATGGGCCGCGACGCCTCGAGCACGGCCTCCTCCTCGGAATCCGCGTCGAGCCCGACGATCAGGTAGTCGGGGTGGGTGAGTTGGCGCCGCCCCCGGTACTCCCCGACCGTCCCCGTGAACAACCCCGTGCGGCCCGGTCGGAGCTTGTCCTCGTGCATGCGCAGCACGCCCGCGCGCTTGGCGAAGAACGTGAGCGCGAGCGTATCGCGACCGTCCGTGACGACCGCCTCGAGGAGCGATCCGCCACGATTGCGCATGGGGCGCACGGTGGCCTGGCGAATCTCCGCCATGACCGTCACGTGCTCGCCGAGCCGCAGCCTCGCGATGTCGGTGAACTCCCCAGGCGTCCCGTATCGCCGGGGATAGTGGCGTAGGAGGTCACCCGCCGTCCGCAACTCGAGCGACGCGAGCGTCTTCGCGGCCCGGGTGCCCAAGACTCGCTCGAGCGGCTCGTCGAGCCGCGAGCGGCCGCCCGGGTTCTCCGAGCCGGTCGTCATGCGTGCGGAGGACTCTCGACGCCGAGGATGATCGACGGGACGGTCTGACCGCCGGCGTAGACATGGACGTCGACGTTCGGGGCCTTCGCTCCGATCCGGCGCACGGCGGATTGGGCGACGCCCTCGGGCACACCCGCGCCGAGGATGACGGTCGCGACCTCAACGCCGGGCGCGATCATCCTCTCGAGGTCCTCCGCGACCGAATCGAGCATCGCGCGCCCCACGCGCGTCCACGCCGCCGCCTCCCGCATCGCGGAAACGGGATCGGCGCCGGGCTCGAGCAGGGCGGCGGCGGACAGCGCCGCGATGAGCTGCGGCTCGCTCGCCGCCTCGACGACGACGATCTCGGCATCGTCGACGCGCTCCGCGAGCCCGTGCGCCGCCGCCTTGAGCGCCGGCGCCCCCGCGACGATCGCCACGCGCCCGGTCGTCGCGTCGCGCACCACGCGGGCGAGCTCGTCCTCGATGACGCCGTCGGGGTCGGGTACGACGAGGACGGCGGCCGAGGCGCTCGCCAGCGACGCGGCGAGTCCGGGGCACGTCGTCAGCGCGACGATCCCGGTCGGTTGGAGCGATCGCGCGTGCGCGGTCGGGATGTGACGCACGACGACCTGGGACGCCTGGGCCGCCTGCGCGATGGCGATGGCCGCCTCGGGGCGGTCGGTGTGCACGTGGGCCTGCCACACGTCGTCCCGGCCCGTGACGGCGACGCTCTGACCGATCTCGCGGAGCAACGACTTGAGCGACGGGGGCTTCTCGTCCGACGCGCGGGCGACGGAGACCCGCTTCTCGCCGGTCACGAACATGACCTCGTACGCGCCGTGGCTCGTCGACGCGTCGCCCGCGTGGGCGAATACCGCCTCCTCCGCGGGCGTTCGGCCACCGGTGCGCGCGCGCATCTCCCATTCGACCTCGTCGAGGGCGACGAGCGCCTGCGTTCCCGCGATCGTCTCCGCGAGCATCTCCAGCTGGAGGACCAGACCCGCCGCGCCGGCGTCGACGACTCCGGCCTCGCGCGCCTCGGCCAGGACGGACGTCGTCCGCGCGAGCTCGACGCGCGCCTCGATCAAGGCCGCGACGGCCACCGTCTCGACGTCGCCGCCGGCGTCGAGCGCGCCGCGGCCGCCGCGCGCGGCCGCCCGGGCGACCGAGAGGATCGTGCCCTCGACGGGTTCGCCGACCGAGTCGTACGCGGCGTCCGCCGCGATCTCGAGCGCGTCGGCAATCGCCGAGGCCTTGACGGCGTCGAGGCCGCCGTGCGCGTCGACCTCCGCGAGGAACGCGCCGAGGTACTGGGAGACGATGACCCCCGAGTTGCCGCGAGCCCCGAGCAGGCACCCACGCGCGAACGCGGCGACGACCTCGCGGTGGCTCGCGTCCTCGGGCAGGCGCGCGACGGCGCGGTGACCCTCGACGAGCGTGAGGTAGAGGTTGGTTCCCGTATCCGAGTCCGCTACGGGGAAGACGTTGATCGCGTCGAGCCGCTCGCGCTCGCGGAAAACCGCCCGCGTGCCCGCGTCGATCCATCGCCTGAGCCGCGAGGATCCGCCCGTCATCGTGCCTCCTCGCTCGCCGCCGACACACCGTGTGCGCTCCATCGTGGCACGCGAAGGGGACGGCGCGAAACTGCGGGCCGCCGAGTTTGTCGCCGGGAGCGATCGTCGGCTACCCTTATGCGGTTGCCCGCTCGTCGGGCGACGTCCCCGGCGCGACACGCGCCACCGCTCAAGGTCAGGAGAACACCGTGGCTGCCACCTGCGACGTCTGCGGCAAGAGCCCGTCGTTCGGGTACTCGGTCTCGCACTCCCACCGCCGGACCTCGCGCCGGTGGAACCCGAACATCCAGCGCGTTCGCGCGACGGTGAACGGCGCGCCCAAGCGCGTGAACGTGTGCACGTCCTGCCTCAAGGCGGGCAAGGTGACGCGCCGCTCCTAGCGGCCAACGAACGCGGCCGCGACGGCTCACGACCGCACGGCGAAGTGATCCCATCCCCACCGCGACGGCGCCTTGCCGTCGACCATCACGCCGTCGTGCGACCGCGTGACGAGCCCGATCGGCACCCATCCCCGCGGTAGTTCGGCGCGGGGAGGGAACGTCGCGACGAGGTGATGGTCCTCGCCCCCCGTGAGCGCCCATTCGACCGGGTTTCCGACGACCTGGCCGGCGACGCGCGCGACCGCCGGGTGGATCGGGACGCGCGCGGCCTCGATGGCGATGCCGATGTCCGACGCGAGTGCGATGCGGGCAAGGTCGGTGACCAGCCCGTCGCTGATGTCCATCATCGCGGTCGCGCGCGCGTCGGCGGCCTCGATCCCCGCGCCGATGCGCGGGCGCGGGCGCAGGAACAGGTCGACCGACTCGTTGTCGATCATGAGGCCGTTCTCCAGCTGGTGGTAGCCGGCCATCGCCGCGCCGAGGGCTCCGGAAACCGCGACGACGTTGTTCACCCTCGCCCCCGAACGCCGCACGGGCACGCGTCCGCGGGTGTCTCCGATCGCCGTCACGCTGACGGTGATCTGCTCGCCTCCGGACAGGTCGCCGCCCACGACGCCGACGTCGTACGGCTCGCACGCCTCGCGGAGGCCGTCCGCGAAGTCGAGAACCCATTCGACCTCCGTGCGCGGTGGCGCGACGAGCGTGATCTGAAGCGCGATCGGGACGGCTCCCATCGCGTCGATGTCCGCGAGGTTCTGCATCGCCGCCCGGAAGCCGACATCGCTGGCGGTCGACCATTCGCGCCGGAAGTGCCGGTTCTCGACGAGCACGTCGCTCGAGACGACGACGTCGTCCTCGACCGAGAGCACGGCGGCGTCGTCGCCGGGTCCGAGCACGGCGGTCGACGTGGTGGGAAGGCGGGGCGTGAATAGCGCCACGAGCGCGTCTTCCCCGACGTCCCCGATGAGGGGCATGGCACCAGGGTAGGACTCTTTGGCCCGTCGCGCTCTCTGGGTTCCCCAATGCGCCATTAGTCCGGAAGATGGCCGCTCGTGGGGCTCCGCGATGGTCGCGGACTACGCGGCGCGGCTTCACGGCGGGACGTAAGGCCACGGTTACCGTGGTGGGGAAGCCAGGGAGAGCGAGGCCTCGAATGACATGGCGTAATGACGTTTCGGACAAGGCTCAGGGCGAGCTCGACTCGCTGTTCAGCCAGGCGGCGATGCTCGCGCAGACGCTCTTGATGCGCAATCGCGAGTTCTTCCCGTTCGGCGCCACGATCTCGACGAAGGGCGCCCTCGGCCTCTCGACCCCCGTTCCCGAGAGTTCGAACCCGACCGTCCAGGACGTCCTCGACTCCATCCTGGCCGAACTCGAGCAGGGAAAGACCTCCAACCGCGCGTTCGCGGTGACGGCGCTCGCGCGCACCGCCGACGGCGCGGAGGCGGTCCGGATCGAGCTCGAGCACAAGGAGGGTCTCGCCCTCGTGATCGGGCTGCCGATCGTGCGGACGGCCACCGGCGCGGTGACGTACGGCGAGATGCGCGCCATCCCGAGCGAGCCCCGCGTCTGGCCGGCGCGCGCCGCGAAGGCGACGAAGGCGACGAAGGCCAAGTCCACGAGGTCCACGTCGAAGTCGACGACGAAGGCGACCGCGAAGTCGACGAAGGCGAAGACCCCCGCGAAATCCGCGTCGAAGGCATCGGCGCGGGCGCCGCGCGGCGCGAAGGCCGCCAACACGGCGAAGACCCCCGCAAAGCAGAAGTCGACCTCGCGCTCCAAGCCCAAGTCCAAGCCACGCGGCGCCGCCGTCGCGACCGCGTAGCGAGCATGCCCCGGGTGCGCCCCGCCCGCGCGCGCTCATCAGGTCGCCTCGCGATGATCGCACTCCTCGCGACCGGATGCGCCGCCCCGCTCGTCGTCTCCCCCGCCCCGCACGCCGCCGACCCTCGGTGCGCCAGCGTCATGCTCGCGATGCCCGACACGGTCGGGGGCCTCGCACGGCATGCGACCACGTCGCAGGCCACCGACGCGTGGGGCGACGACTTCGCGATCGTGGTCCGGTGCGGCGTCGACGTCCCGGGACCGTCGACGGATACCTGCGTGACGATCACGACCGCGGGCTACTCCGCGGACTGGGTCGTGCGCGACGACGGCGACGCGTGGATGGCGACGACGTACGGGCGGAACCCGGCCGTCGAGGCGGTCGTGCCGAAGATCCGCGCCGACGCGGCCGTCGACGACGTGCTGACCGCGCTCACTCCCCCCGCGTCGCAGGCGCCCTCGACGGGGCGCGCGTGCGTGGGCCTCGGGGACGCGTCTCCGGCACCGTCCGTCTCGCCCTAGGGGGCGATGAGCGACCGCGTGAGCGCGACCCCGATCGGCTCGCCCGGCTGCAGCTTCCCCGACACCTCGACGAGCGGCGTCGGCGCGCCGCCGAACGTCGTCGTCCAGAGGCTTCCGTGGCCCGAGAACAGGCCGACGTCGCCGGAGGAACCCCAGCAGTGCTCCGCGCCGGTCGTGGGGGTGAGGCTCGGCTGCGACAGGTTTCCATTGTCGACGAACACGGCCGCGCGCCCAACGGACTGGATCTCGAGTACCTCGCGGTTTCCCACGACGCAGTTCTTGTCGATCATGGGGACGCCGCCGCCGAGCGTGGAGGCGGAGAACGCTTCGACGGTCGACGAGATCGCGATCTGGATCGGGTCGATGGACCGGTCGTCCTCCTCCCACGCCGACACGTGTTCTCCGGAGTTGCACGCGATCGCGATGGACGAGACGATGTCGCCGGTGTTCAGGCGCCCCACGCCGAGCGGCACGCAGCTGTCCACTCCGGAGGGCCAGAACAGTTCGGTCGGCTCGTCCGAGTGCGGGAACGAGATGAGGATCGACGGGACCTGGGCGTCGGACCAGTAGATGGCGACGGCCCCCTTCTCGAGGTCGACGTCCCAGCGCTCGAACGGAGCGCGATAGAAGTCCGCGGGCGTCACGTCCGCGCCCGTGTCGCTGTAGACGCCGTCGACCTGGGCGCCGATGCAGTAGCCGCGGAACTCCCACGTCCCGTCGTCCTGCGGCGTAATGAAGGCCGTGACGGGGTGCGGGCCGCAGAGCGCCCACGTGGGGCCGAGCGTGTTCGTCGCGATGTCGAACACGGCGTAATGCGAGCCGCCCAGTTCGAGCAGGACCTTTCCCTGGGCGACGTTCCACGCCGCGAGGTCCGCCTGCTCGTCCGCCGCGAACGTGCCGACCTCGTACCGTTCGCCCCCCGGGGAGATCAGGTAGAGGATCCGCTGGCCGGGAACGGGCTGATGCGCGGAGTCATAGGTGCCCGCGTCGTACATCGCGAGGACCCACCCCGACGTTGCCGACGTGAACTGCGCGTCGTGGATCGGGCTCGCCGACGGGATGCCGAGGCCCGTCGTCACGGGTCGAGGGACGACGATCGTGTCCGCCGGGGCCGTGGCTGCGGGGGCCGACGTGGCGGACAGGGGGCTCGGGCTGGGCGGGGCCGAGGGCAGGGCGAGCGTCGGCGTGGCCGAGCCGAGGACGCCGGTGGCGTAAGCGGCGGCCACGCCGCCGAGGGCGACGAGGGCCACGACGACGATCGTGAACACGGTCTTGATCCCACTGCCGAATAGCGCGTTCTTCACGGGCGTACCCCTCCCCCGCCCGGCGTCTACGCGCGTCGGGCGATCGGTTCGAGGATACGCCGAATCGCGGGAAGTGCCACACGGGGACGTCCGTTGACCGCTAGCGAAGCCCCGCGGGCCGGTCGAGCGCCGCGCGCAGCAGCGTCTCGACCAACTCCGGGTAGTCGATGCCGGCCTCCGCCCACATGCGCGGGTACATGCGTGGGCGTGAAGCCGGGCATCGTGTTGATCTCGTTGACGGTGACGGTGCCGTCGGCGCGTACGAACACGTCGACGCGCGCGATGCCCTCGGCCGCCGACCGCCGCGAACGCGCGGGCGGCGAGTCCCGGATGCGTCGCGCGCATCGTCCTCGGGAAGGTCGGCGGGGCACGAGAGCCGCACGTGCGCCGCGTCAAAGTACTTGGCCTCGAAGTCGTAGAACTCGTGGTCGCCGCCGGTGACGATCTCGCCCGGCGGGGTGCCGCACGCCGTCGCTGCGCCCCAGCACCGCGGTCTCGATCTCGCGCCCGTCGATCGCCGCCTCGATGAGCACCTTGGGGTCGTGCTTCACCGCCGTCGGCCACGCGCCGCCTCGAGCTCGTCCCACGACGTCGACGCGCGAGATGCCCATGCGAGGACCCCGCGCGCGCCGGCTTGACGAACACCGGCAGGCCGAGGGCCTCGATCTCGCGCTGCCGCGGACCGACGAGGTCCCCGAGGCCGCGACCGTCACCGTCGGCGCGACGGGAAGGCCCGCCGCCTCGAAGGCCGACCTTCATGAACTGCTTGTCCATGCCGACGGCCGACGCGAGCACCCCCGCGCCCACGTAGCGCACGTCGAGCAGTCCAGGGCGCCCTGAATGCGTGCCGTCCTCGCCCCACGGCCCGTGCAGCAGCGGGGAAGGCGACGTCGACGGCGCGAGGTCCTCGACGACGCGCCGGCGCTCTCGACGCGCCACATCGTGCTCGCCCGCGCGCGGCGGGCAGCAGGACGCGTCGTCTCTGCTGCCGACGACCACGTGGGGCTCGCCGCTCGGTCTGCGCCCAGTCGTCGGGGTCGTCGCTCGCGAGGGTCCACGAGCCGTCGCGGCCGATGCCGACGGCGATGACGTTCCAGCGGTCGCGATCGATCGCCCCGAGCACGCCTCCCGCCGTGGTGCACGAGACCTCGTGCTCGGAGGAGCGGCCCCCGAAGAGGACGGCGACGGTGGGCCGGGCCACGCCTACTCGCCCTCCGCCTTGCGCGGCCGCGCGAGCAGCGCCGACAGGACCGCCTCCTTGGGCTGGCGCCTCGTGAAGCATCGCCACGACGGCGTCGCAGATCGGCACGTCGACGCCGTGCGTCGGCGAGCTCCTGGATCGACTGGGAGGTCGTGCACGCCCTCGGCCGTGCCGCCCGTCGTGCGCGATGGCGTCCGCGAGCGAGAGCCCGCGCCCGATGTGGGAGCCGAGCGTGTGGTTGCGCGACAGCGGCGAGGCGCACGTCGCGATCAGGTCGCCCATGCCGGCGAGCCCGGAGAACGTGTCCGGCTTCGCGTCGAGCGCGAGGCCGAGCCGCGTGATCTCGGCGAGACCCCTCGTGATGACGGTGGCGGTGGTGTTGTTGCCGAAGCCCATGCCGTCGGCGATGCCGACGGCGACCGCGATGATGTTCTTGTACGCGCCGCTCAGTTCCACGCCCATGACGTCGGTGTTGGTGTACGGGCGGAAGTAGCCCGACGCGGTGGCGTCGGCGACGCGCCTCGGCGGTGTCGGGCGACGTCGGAGGCGATGACGGTCGCGGTCGGTTGGCTGCTGGCGCGATCTCCTTGGCCAGGTTGGGGCCGGACACGACGGCGAGGCGCTCGGGGTCGAACGTCCCACGACCTCGCCGAGCACCTGGCTCATGCGCTCGTGGGTGCCGACGCTCGATGCCCTTCATGAGCGAGACGACGATCGCGTCGGGCTGCGAGGTGCTCGCCGAAGCGGGCGACGATGTCGCGCACGCTGCTGCGAGGGCAGCGCGACGGCGACGAGTTCCGCGCCCGTCGAGCGCCGCCGCGGCGTCCGTGGTCGCGCGCACGCCCGCGGGAAGCTCGTGCCGGCGCGAAGAACGCGCTCGTTGTCGCCGCGTCGTTGATCTCGTCGACCGCCGTCGGCGTCGCGGCCCCACAGCGACGACGTCGCATACCGGCGTCGGCCAAGACCGCCGCGAACGTCGTTCCCCACGCCCCCGCGCCCAGGACCGCGGCGCGCATCACGCGCCCTTCTTTCGCATGTCGTAGCGCACGGCGGGCGCCGTCTCGCCGCGCATCTCCTCGACCATACGTGTCAGGGTATCCATGATGCGGTCGGTCGCCTCGCGCAGCATCTCGTTGTCGATGGGCGCTCGCGCGAGGTCGTCGAGGTCGATCGCGCGGCCCGGCCACGACGGTGACCTTCTTGCGCGGGAATGGGCTTGAGGACCTTGCTGTAGCGGCCGAGGAGGCGGTGCGCGCCCCACTGCGCGACCGGGAACGACGGGCACGCCCGTCTCGAGCGCCATGCGCGCCGCGCCGGTGCGGGCCACCATCGGCCACAGGTCGGGATCGCGCGTCAGCGTGCCCTCGGGGAAGATCGCGATCACGCCGCCGCGCGCGAGCACCTTCATGCCCGTGTCGACCGCGTCCTTGGCCTTGGTCGTGCCGCGGTGCACGGGAATCTGGTCGAGTCTTGCGCAGGATCAAGCCGATGACCGGCATGTGGAACAGCGGCGACCTTGGCCAGGAAGTGCGGCGGGTAGCCGGAGTTGTACAGGAAGTGGGCGAACGTCAGCGGATCGGCGTAGGTCACGTGATTCGACACCGCGATGAAGCCGCCGCTCTGCGGGCATGTTGTTCATCCCGTGCCAGTCCTTGCGTGATCATCGTCCACGCGATGGCGCGCAACGAGCGCCGCGGTCGACGTGATAGCCGCCGCGGAGCTTGCCGCGGAATGCGGACCCTACTCGACGCTCGGCGCCCAGCGCCGCGAGCTTGCCGCGGAAGTTCTCGTAGCCGCGATCGATGATGCCGATGCCGGACACCGTGGAGGTGCCCTCGGCCGCGAGCGCGGCGATGAGGTGGCGAGAAGCCGCCGCGCAGGTCGGGGACCTCGATGTCGGCGGCCTGCAAGCGGGGTGGGGCCCGAGATCACGGCGGAGTGCTTGAAGTTGCGCTGCCCGAAGCGGCACTTCTTGTCGCCAAGGCACTCCCTGTACAGCTGCACCTTGGCGCCCATCTTGACGAGCGCCTCGGTGAAGCCGAAGCGGTTCTCGTACACCGTCTCGTGGACGATGCTGAGGCCCTTGGCCTGGGTGAGCGCGACCACGAGCGGCTGCTGCCAGTCCGTCATGAAGCCGGGGTGCACGTCCGTCTGCAGCGCGATGGAGTGAGGTCGCCGCCCGGGTGGAAGAAGCGGATGCCGTCCTCGCGACCTCGAACTCGCCGCCGACCTTGCGGAAGACGTTGAGGAACATGCCCATGTGGCGCTGCTGCGCGCCGTGGACAAAGATGTCGCCCCGGGTCGCGAGCGCGGCGCACGCCCACGATGCCGCCTCGATGCGGTCGGTCAGCGAGCTGTGGTCGTAGCCGTGCATCTTGCTCGACGCCCTCGATCGTGATCGAGCGGTCGGTGTCGACCGAGATGATCGGCGCCCATCTTCTGCAGCATGTCGATGAGGTCCTTGATCTCGGGCTCGACGGCCGCGTTCTCGAGCCGCGTCACGCCCTCGGCCCGGACGGCCGTGAGGAGCAGCTGCTCGGTGGCGCCGACGCGCGGGTAGGCGAGCTCGTACTTGATGCCCCGTGCAGGCCGTTCGGGGCGGTGAGGTGCAGGCCGTCCCGAGCTCCTCGACGACGCGCGCCGAACTTGCTCGAGGATCTCGAGGTGGAAGTCGATCGGGCCGATCGCCGATGCGGCAGCCGCCGAGGTCGGGGATCACCGCCTCGCCGAGGCGGTGCAGCAGCGGGCCGCACAGCAGGATCGGGATGCGGCGAGCCCGCGTGCGCGGCGATGTCGCCGCGTCGGCCGGCGCGATCGCCGTCGTGTCGATCGTCAGGTCGCCCGAGGGCGCGTCGTAGGCGACCTTCACGCCGTGCAGCTCGAGGAGGCCCGACGACGACCGCGACGTCGCGGATCTCGGGGACGTTGCGCAGGATCGAGGGGGCGTCGCCGAGCAGCGCGGCCACCATCGCCTTGGAGACGAAGTTCTTGGCGCCCCGGACGGTGATCTCGCCGGTGAGCGGCTTGCCCCCGGTGATGCGAATGCTGTCGCTCATGCCTCTATCGTGCCCTATGCCGCACGCAACTCACGTCGCCGCGGCCTAGGCGATCGGCCGTGCCGCCTCGATCGGGGCGTCGGGAAGGTGCTTCGCCGGCAGCGTCGTCGGGCGCCAGGCTTCGCGGCGCTTCTCGAACGCCGTGATGTCCTCCTCGTGCTGGAGGGTGAGCCCGATGTCGTCGAGGCCCTCCATGAGGCGCCACCGCACGTAGTCGTCGATCTCGAAGGGCACGGTCACGTCGGCCGCGCTGATGGTCGTGTCCTCGAGCGAGACGGTGAGCTCGAGGCCCGGCTCCTCCTCGAGCATCTTCACAGGAGCTCGACGTCCGCCTGGGTCCACCTGGGCGGTCAGCGAGTCCCTGCTTGCCGGAGTTGCCGCGGAAGATGTCCGCGAAGCGGCTGGAGACGACGACCTTGAATCCGTAGTCCTTGAGCGCCCATACGGCGTGCTCGCGGCTCGAGCCGGTGCCGAAGTCCGGGCCGGCGACGAGGACCGAGCCGAGCGCGTACGCGGGCTGGTTGAGGATGAAGTCCTCGTCCCCGCGCCAGGCGGCGAACAGCGCGTCCTCGAATCCCGTGCGCGTGACGCGCTTGAGGTAGACGGCCGGGATGATCTGGTCGGTGTCGACGTTCGAACGGCGCAGCGGGACGCCGACGCCGGTGTGGGTGGTGAACTTCTCCATGGCTAGGCCTCCGAGGTCGCGACGGGAGAGGACAGGGTGCCGCGGACGGCGGTCGCGGCGGCGACGAGCGGGCAGACGAGGTGGGTGCGGCCGCCCTTGCCCTGGCGGCCCTCGAAGTTGCGGTTGGACGTCGACGCGCAGCGCTCCTTCGGTGTCGAGCTGGTCGGGGTTCATCCCGAGGCACATCGAGCAGCCCGCGTTGCGCCACTCGGCGCCGAATTCGATGAAGACCTGGTCGAGCCCCTCGGCCTCGGCCTGCAGGCGCACCCGGGCGGATCCGGGCACGACGAGCATGCGCGTGTTCGGCGCCTTCGTGCGGCCCTTGACGATCGGCCGCGGCCGCCCGGAGGTCCTCGATGCGGCCGTTGGTGCACGAGCCGAGGAAGACGGTGTCGATCGCGACGTCGCGCAACGGCGTGCCGGGTGTCGAGGCCCATGTACTCGAGGGCGTTGGCGGCGGCGACGCGATCGTTCTCGTCGGCGAAGTCCTCGGGGTTCGGCACCGAGGCGCTCAGCGGGAGCCCTTGGCCGGGGTTGGTGCCCCACGTGACGAACGGTTCGAGGTCGGCGGCGTCGAGGTCGACCTCCGTATCGAAGGTCGCGTCCTCGTCGGTGACGAGCGTCTTCCAGTACGCGACGGCCTCGTCCCAGTCGGCGCCCTCGGGGGCGTGCGGACGTCCCTCGACGTAGTCGAACGTGGTCTGGTCGGGCGCGATCACGCCAGCGCGGGCGCCCGCCTCGATCGACATGTTGCAGATCGTCATGCGCGCCTCCATCGAGAGCGCGCGGATGGCGTCGCCGCGGTATTCGAGCACGTAGCCCTGTCCGCCGCCCGTGCCGATCTTCGCGATCACCGCGAGGATGATGTCCTTCGCGGTCGTGCCCTCGGGCAGCGTGCCGTTGACGTTGATCGCCATCGTCTTGAACGGCGTGAGCGGAAGCGTCTGGGTGGCGAGGACGTGCTCCACCTCGGAGGTGCCGATGCCGAACGCGAGCGCGCCGAACGCGCCGTGCGTCGAGGTGTGCGAGTCGCCGCACACGACCGTCATGCCGGGCATGGTGAGCCCGAGCTGCGGGCCGACGACGTGGACGATCCCCTGGTCGGCGTCGCCGAGGCTGTGGAGGCGGACGCCGAACTCGGCCGCGTTGGCGCGGAGCGTGTCGATCTGCGTGCGGCTCGTGAGGTCGGCGATGGGCTTGTCGATGTCGAGCGTCGGGGTGTTGTGGTCCTCCGTCGCGATCGTGAGGTCGGGCCGGCGCACCGTGCCGGCCCGCGAGGCGCAACCCCTCGAACGCCTGCGGACTCGTCACCTCGTGCACCATGTGCAGGTCGATGTAGAGCAGGTCGGGCGCCCCGTCCTCCCCCTGGCGCACCAGGTGGCTGTGCCACAGCTTCTCGGCCAGCGTCGTGCCCATGTCGTCTTCCTCCGCGTCCGCGGGGCCCGCCCCGCTTGTGTCTCACATATTGGGACGATAGTATCGCTCTATGGACAATCATAGCGGAGTCGGCGTGATTGACAAGGCCGCCGCGATCCTCGCCCAGCTGGAGAAGGGCCCGGCGACGCTCGCGCAGCTGGTGACCGCCACGCACCTCGCCCGTCCGACCATCCACCGGCTCGCCCTCGCGCTCGAGCACCACCACCTCGTCGGCCGCGACGCGCGCGGCGCCTTCATCCTTGGGGCTCGCTTCCTCAGCCTCGCCGCGACCGTCGGCGAGGACCGGTTGGTGAGCGCCGCTCAGCCGATCCTCGAGTCGCTGCGCGACCGCACGGGCGAATCCGCGCAGCTGTTCCGCGCCCAGGGCGAGCACCGCATCTGCATCGCCGCCGCCGAGCGCCCCGTGGGACTCCGTGACTCGATCCCCGTCGGCACCACCATGACCATGCACGCGGGCTCCGCCGCGCAGGTGCTCCTCGCGTGGGAGGAGCCGGAGCGGATGCACGCGCTCCTCGCCGACGCGCGCTTCACCGCGGACGATCTCGCGCGGGTGCGCGAGCAGGGGTACGCGGAGAGCGCCGGGGAGCGCGAGGCGGGCGTCGCGGGCGTCTCCGCCCCCGTGTGGGGCACGTCGGGCGCGTGGTCGCGGCGGTGTCGATCTCCGGCCCCATCGATCGCCTGACGGGGCACCCCGCCGAGCGCCACGCGCGCGACGTCACGGATGCCGCGCGCGCTCTCAGCGACGTCTTGCGGCGTAGCGAGGACTAGGCCGAGGCCGCCAACACGGACAGCCTCTTCCCCCACTCGCTCGCCCGCTCGACCTCGCCGTCCAGGAGGATGCCGGCCTCGGTGACCGCCACGGGGCGCATGACGACGTAGAAGCCCTCGGGTTTCACGACCTGCCGGTAGCCGGCCTTGACGAGACCCGCCATGACCTTGCTCGCACCGCCGTGGCCGAAGACGCCCTTGACGCGCGTATCGAACGCCGCGGCGAGCCCGTCACCCCCCGACAGCCCATCGAGCCAGTCACGCATGAGCTTGTGCGACGCGTCCGCCGGGACCGCGTCCTTGCCGACGGGCCTCGCGACCGCCTGCTTGACGGAGTCGGACGACGGAAGACCGAACGCGTGGACCGGGCAACCCGCGACCACGAGACCCGCGCCGGCGATGGCCGACGCGTCGGCGGCGTTCGTGTCGAGCGCGGTGGCGCCCTTGCCGAGTCCGGCGGCGATGGCACGCGCGACGGCGGCGCTGCTCCCCCAGAGGGATTGATAGACGACGACCGCTTTCACGGCCCCTCACTTCCTCTCCCAGTACGGGAGTCTATTCCAGCCCTCGCTTACGACGAGAATCGCGCCGCCCGGGCCGAGGAGCCGATGGGCCCTGCTCGGTCCGGGCGACGCGATCTCGGTGCGTCGCGACGGCTGGCTAACTGAGGGGGTGCTAGCGCGATCAACCGTCCGCGGGGGGTCCCTCCGAGGGGTGGGAGGGGTTCGTCTTGTCTTTGTTGTGATTTCCCGCGTTGCCCGAGTTCCCCGGGCTGTCGGGTTTTCCCGCGGAACCGGAGTTCCCCGGCTCGTCGGGCTTGCCCGCGTTGCCCGAGTTCCCCGGAGCGCTCGTGTCGTTGGCGGCGGGGTCGTCCGTCTTGTCGCCGATCTGGCGGGCGCGGGAACTGACCTGCTGCCCGAAGTTCTCCTCCTTCGGATCCGCCGCGCTCATCCACTGGAGCATCTCGGCGACCCGCGCGTGCACCTCCGCCGAGTTCTCCGAACCGTTGGCCTCGAGCGCCGCGGCGGCGTCCTCGAGCGCGGACGTCGCGGAGTCGCCCTGGCCGCGGAAGGCGTCGGCCGCGTGATGGAGGGCTGCGTCGACCTCGCCGCGATCGACGAGGACCTCGGCCTCCTGCAGGCGCTCGTGGCTTCCCCCGTTGCCGATGCCGACCTTCTCAAGGGCCCGATCGATCCCGTAGAGCAGGTCACCGGGTGCGGCGCCGTCAGCCGCCGCGGCCGTTCCCGCGACTCCGACCGAAGCCAGAATCGCTGCGACGGCGGCATACCCCGCTCGCCGTCTCCAGGCCGCGGCGGGACGGCTTGCGCCGCTCCGCTTGCGAATGCCGTCCGAAGAGGGATGCCGGACGGCGTCGGCAAGGACAGCAGCCATCGCCGCCACGCTAGCGGTGTCGGGCTGCCCTTGTGTGCGTGCGCGAAGCGAGTCGATCACGGGCCGTAGGCGCGCGAGATCGCCGCTCGCGGGACCGCGGCCCCGGAGCAACATCTCGATCTCGTGATCGGACCACTCGGTGTTCATGTCGTCACCGTTATCGCCACGCGTGGCTTGGGGGTTACGCGGTGCCATCGAGGGCCTCCTTCAGGGCGCGGAGGGCACGATGCTGGAGGACCTTGACCGCTCCGGGGGACTTGCCCATCACCGCCGCGGTGTCGGCTACGGACAGGTCTCCGACGACGCGCAGGGCGAGGACCTCGCGCTGCGGCCCGCTCAACGTTTCGAGCGCGGCGGAGAGACGATCGTCCGCGACGCCGCCGACGACCTCCTCCTCGACGTCGAACGACGAACGAAGGCCCGCCAACGCCTCGTCGGTCTCGACCCCGGCCGGTTGCGGACGCCGCGTGGCCGCGCGCCGCGCGTCCTGCATACGCCTATGGGCGATCACGAACACCCAGGATCGGAACGCGCCCTCGTCGCCCTCGAACGAGTCGAGACCGCGTGCGACCTGGAGGAACGTCTCCGAGGCGAGGTCGTCCGGCTCGGCGGCGCCGCGGCTCGCGAGGTAGCCGGTCACGGGCCCCGCGAGATCGCGGTAGACCTCGGCCCACGCCCATTCCTCGCCCGTCCGCGCCGCGGCGAGGACGGCGTCGAAGGCGTCGCCGAGCGTCACGAATCACCCCAGCGGCGCGCGGTCATGGTGCCATCATTCCATCGCGCGGATCGTCGCTCGCCATCGGAGGTGGCGGACCCTGCCGACGCGCGCGTCCCGCGCCGGAGCCCGCTACCGCGCTATCGCTTCGGCCACGGGAGCCAGAAGGCGACACCCCCAAGCAGCACCGCGCCGACGAGGACGAACCACGGCCACACGGGATCGCCCGAACCGCCGGTCGACACCGGCGCCTCGGGTTCCGCGAGGAACGCGGCGACCCAGCTGAGGGCCGCGTTCCAGTTCACCGCGATCTCGTTGGTCGAGAACGACTGGATGTCGTCGGTGTAGCACATCTGCGGAGCGCAGTCGCCCTTGGGGTACAGCGCCGCGATGGCGGGATCCCACGACGAGACGACCGCGTTCGGCCCGCCCGCGACCGAGCCGTCCGGCGGGTGCGGGTAGGCCGGGGTCGAGCTCGGCGGCGTACCAGCGCGAATGCTGGTTCTTGGAGAACACGGTTCCGTATCCCGTGACGTAGGACCGGTTCAGGCCGTTGCGCCCGAGGACGTAGTCCATTCCCGTGCGCGCGGCGTCGAGGTATTGGGGATCGCCGGTGAGGTCGTACGCGGTGGCGATCACGACCTCGTTGTTGAGCACCGTGGCGTTGGAACCCCAGACGAACGCGCCCGCGGGGAGGGGTTGGCCGAATCCCTGCTGCGCCTGCACGTCGATCAGGGAGTCGGCGCCCGCGACGACGGACGCTTGGATCGCGTCGCGGTCCGGGATGTCGCTGTCGACGGTGGCGAGGTCCAGGCGGCCGAGCGCGGCCGTGTGGCCCCAGTCGAACCCGCCGAGGGTGAAGACGTCCGCCGTGTGGAGGGGCGAGGAGAGGACGTAGTCCTCGTACTTCACGTCGCCCGTGGTCAGGTACAACTCGGCGGCCGCCCAGTAGAACTCGTCCGAGACGTCATTGTCGTCGTATGCACCTCCCCCGTTCGTGCCGTCCGCAGCGGGCGCGTACAGGTTCGGCGTCGCGACGGCCGCGTCCCACGCGGTCTCCGCCGCCGCCTGGAGCGAGTCCGCGTACTCCGCGTCGTACGGCCGGAACAGGCGCGCGCCCTGGGCGGCCGTCGCGGCGAGGTTGAGGGTCGCCGCGGTCGACGGGCGGTGAAGGTAGCGCGTGTACGAGTCGTCCGCCGGCTTGGTCGGGAGGCTCGTCCAGCCGAAGTCGTGGACCTTGTGGTGGACCATGCCCGCGTACGGCTCCCCCTCGGGAACCATCATCGACACCATGAAGTCGAGTTCCCACTTCGCCTCGTCCAGGATGTCGGGGATGCCGTTCGACGTCTCGGGGACCTTCAGGGTGGAGTCGCCCAGAGCCGCACGGCCGGCGGCCCCCTCGCGGAGGCTGCGCTCGTATGCCGACAGCAGCTGGTACGTCGCGATGCCCCCGTTGACGACGTACTTGCCCTGGTCGCCGGCGTCGTACCAGCCGCCGACGACGTCGAGCGTGTAGTCGCACGTCCACGGCTCGCCGTAGATACCCGCGGAGTCTTGGGCGGGCTGGCACGCGACGCCGTAGTCGCCTTGGTTGACGTCCGACCCGCCCGGCGAGCCCAGGTGCCCGGCGGCGCGGGCGTAGGGGGTACCCGACGAGGGATCCGTCGATCGCGATGCCGGATCGCGCGAGATAGAAGTATCCGAGCGCGTCGTACTGCAATGGGTCGTAGAGGCCCGCCTCGATCGCGAACGGATAGCTCTCCTCTCCGTCCGCCTGAAGGGTGTACGTGCCCTCGGTCGCGACGTCGGAGAAGTCGATCCGTTGGACGCCCAGTCCAGACGAGGCGTCCACGCCGAACGGCGTCGACATGCCGGTCGCGACCGTCTCACCCGCCTCGTCGACGAGCGTCCATTCGACGGGATCGGTCGCGTCGGTGACGAGCGTGGCGCGCTTCGGCCCGAACGGCTCGTACCCGAGCTGGTTGACGCGCACGGCGGGGCCGGTACTCGGGACGTACGGGGGCGGCTCGCCCCCCGAGAGCAGCTGGATGTTGTCGAGGCAGACCTGTCCCGCGGCGCCGCCGCCGATTTCGAACGAAATGTCGACGCTGTCGTCGGTCTCAAGATTGACGGTCGTCGTAAGGGTGGTGGCGTTGGCGTCCGGGGTCATCGTCCCGTCGAGGTAGACGACGGATGGATCGCTATGCGACGCCACGTGCCCGCGGAGAGGAGCGCCCGTTCCCGAGACGTCAAGATGGAGCGTGTACGCGAACGCCGGGAGCGCCACGTTCGACAGACGAAGGCTGACGTCCTCGGGGGCCGCGGTGCCCTCCGGGACGGCGAGGCATACGCCGGCGTCGCTCACGGTCGGCGTAGCCCCCGTGGCCTCCCAGCTCCCAAGCCCGCTCGCGAAGTCCCCTCCGGCGGCGTAGTCCTTGGGGTGGACGCCCAGGTACACGTTGTCGACGCAGAAGGTGTGGGGCCCCTTCTCCGGCCGTCCGAGGTGGAAGTGGAACTCGCCCGGGTTGAACGGTGTGTCGGACGTGAAGCGCAGCTCGTGGTGCTCGAAGTCGGTCGAGGGATCGACGTTGAGGGTCGCAACGCGCGCGTAGTCGCCGCCGCTCTCCTGAACCTTCGCGATGAAGGGGAGCTCCGACTTCGTGTCGAACGAGAGTAGGTACTCGCCCGCGGGGAGGAGAAGATGGTTGAAGCCGAAGCCCGCGTCCCACTCGTGGAAGTGCGGGCCGAAGGACGAGCCGCAGAAGACGCCGTCCTCCACGCTCCCGGAGAGCCCGTAGGCGCTCCATCCGTCGTAATTGCTGTCGAATGACGGGTTGAGGATGAGGTTCGGGGTGTCGTCGAACGAGTCGTCCGGGTTGGCGGAGGCCGGGGCCATCGCCCCGACGGCGGTCGCGGCCAGAATCACCGCCACGGATAGGAGCGCTCCCACGCCGCGTCGTCGATACCCCATGTCGATCTCCTCATCACGCGCCGGTCCGCGTTGACCACTGCGTATTGAGCGAGAGGTTACCAGGGGACGGATCGGAATCGAAACGCTTCGAAAACGCCGCGCGCCGCGCGCTCGACTGCGCGGTGCCTGGAGGGGACGTCAAAGAGAAGCAGCCCCGACCGGATTCGAACCGGCGCTACCGCCGTGAGAGGGCGGCGTGCTAGGCCGCTACACAACGGGGCCCTAGCCGACCCGGGGCGACCCCGGGAACGCGGATAATTTAGGGTATCCCATGGTCCCCCGCGTCGCGAATCGTCACGACCCGGATTCGGGACGAGGGGGCCGCGGGCTCGGGCGGACCCGACCGTCGTCCGCGCGGCACGTCGCGGGGGATGCGCG
>CAVQHE010000003.1:0-9293 GCA_963712245.1 uncultured Actinomycetota bacterium
CCGGACGACGCGCGCGCCGAGCGCGCGGGCCTCGGCGCGGTCGTGGGTGATGAGCAGCGTCGTGCGCCCCGCGATCCGGTCCGCGATGTACGCGAGCAGCGTCTTCTTGGAGCCCGCGTCGACGCCGGTGAGGGGTTCGTCGAGGACGACGATCTCGCTCTCCGCGGCGAGGGCGCGGGCGATCGCGACGCGGCGGCGCTGGCCGCCGCTCAGGTCGCGCACGGGCTTGTCCCGCGCGGCCCCGCGCAGGCCGACGGCGCGGAGCTCGGCCTCGACGCGCGGCCATTCCGCGCGGTCGAGCACCAGGCGGAGGTTCTCGGTCGCGCTCAGGTGGGCGCACAGGCGGTCCTCCTGGAACACCGCGGTCCGCCGCGCCCCGGCGACTCCCTCGACGACCCCGCCGTCCGGGGAGTCCAGGCCCAGCACGAGGCGCCCCACCGTCGTCTTGCCCGAGGCGTTGGGACCCATGAGCGCCGTCGCCGTGCCCGCCTCGAGCGTCAGGTCCAGCCCGTCGAGCACCGTCTGCTCGCCGAAGCGCCGGACGACGCCGCGGAGCGTCACGCCCCGGGACACCGCGCCCGCGCTCACGACGCGCCCCCCGCGAATCGGCGCTGCGCGCGCCCGAGCGCCCACAGGACGAACGCCTCGCCCGCGACGCTCAGCGCGATGATCACGATGGTCCACGCGAACAGGTCCGCGGAGCTGAGGAACAGCTTCGCCTCGTACAACTGCTCGCCGATCGACCCGCGCGCGACCCCGATCACCTCGGCCGCGACGCCGCTCTTCCACGCGAGCCCGACCCCCACGCGGGACGCGGCGGCGAAGAACGGGACGACGGCGGGGACGTCGATCGCGCGGATGCGGCGCAGCAGCGGCACGCGGAACACGGCCGCGGCCTCGAGCAGGGCCCGGTCGCGTCCGCGGATCCCCTGGAGGATGTTCGCGTACATGATCGGCAGGACCATGAGGAAGCTCGTGAGCGCGGACAGCACGTTCGTGTCGGCCCACAGCAGCAGCAGGATGATGAAGCTGACGACGGGGGCGCTGCGGATCGTCGCGATGAGCGGGGCGATCAGCGTCTGGGCGACGCGGGACCACGCGGCGAGGACGGCGAGCACGGCGCCGACGATCGCGGCGCCGGTGAACCCGGCGACGATCCGGAGCAGCGACCACCCGACGGTCCCCCAGAAGTCGGCGGTGATGGCCAGCTCGCCGAGCCGCCTCGCGACCTCGACGGGCGACGCGAGCAGGAAGTCCCGGTGCACCGCCCACGCGGCGACCTGCCACACCGCCACCCAGAAGACGGCGGCGAGCAGGGCGGGCCCGAATCGTCGGGCCGCCCGGCTCGAAGCGGAGCTATCCGCCGTAGTAGAAGTCATCTCCCGGGAGGCTACCGCCTACGGACTTCGGATCGGCGTTGAGGAGCACCGTCAGGTACCCCTCGAGGGCCGTGCGCATCTCCGCGCCCGTGATGTCGACGATGTTGCAGAACGGGATCGCGGCCTCGCCGATCGCGGCGTTCGGGACGATTCCCGCGTCGACGATGAGCGGCGCCGCCGCGGCGGGCTGGTCGTTGACGAAGTCCGTCGACGCCTTGTAGTCGGCGAGGAAGGTCGCGAGAGCGCCGGGGTGCTCCTCGGCGAACGACGAGCGGACGACCACGACGCCCATCACGAGCTGGGAGTCCGACGCGACCTTGGTCCACTCGTCGGTCAGGTTGAGGGCGGTGCGCACGTCGGGGTTCTTGGTCTCGAGGATCGTGACGAACGGCTGCGGGAGGACGCCGACGGCGTCCGGGTTTGCGGCGAGAATCGCGGTGACCTCGGTCGCCTCGCTCTTGAACTCGACCGTCACGTCCTCGCCGGGCGTGAGGCCGTTCTCGGTGAGCAGGTAGTTGAGGACGTACTCGGGCGAGGCGCCCTTGCCGAGCGTGTAGATCGTGCGGCCCTTGAGGTCCGCCATGCTGTGGATCGTGTCGCCGGACTCGACCACGTCGAGCACGCCGAGCGTGTTGATGCCGGTGACCGCGATCTGCGCGTCGGTGCCCTTCGTCTTGTTGTACAGGACGGCCGCGAGGTTCGCCGGGACGAGCGCGACGTCGACCTTGCCCTGGACGATCAGCGGGACGACCTCGTCGGGCGAGCCGTAGACGGTGGCCTGGTAGTCCTCGGCGGCCGTGCCCTTCGCCGCTTCGTCCATGAGGCCGACGAGGCCCATGGTCGTCGGGCCCTTCAGCGACGCGATGGTGATGGTCGTGGGGGCCTCGGTCGCGGTCGGGGACGCCGACGGCGTGGTCGAGGCAGCGGGGAACGAGGAGCACGCCGCGAGGGAGGCGACGAGGAGCGCGGCTCCGATGGCGGAGGCGATTCGCTTCATGGGTTTCGACCTTTCGTCGGGCCGCGGCCGGCGGTGGCGCGGCTTCTTCCCGAAGGTTAGGTGCGCCTGGCCTCTGCTACGTCGGACCTCGGTCCTACGGGACCGACGTCCCGGTGCCGAGCGGGGCCCAGTCCTCGGCGTCCGTGCGCCCGTACAGCGCGACGTCTCCGGAGCCGGGATCCAGGACCGCCACGGCGCCCATCCCGGCGTCGCCCACCTGGCCGAGTCCCGCGAACACCGCGCCCGCGTTCCAGTCGCCAGTAGAACGGCTTCCCGACGCGCGCCCCGGTCATCCCGCGCCCGTTGAGGAATCGCACCTCGCCCGTCGGCGAGATCGCGATCAGGTCGGAGATGCTTCCCGGTCGCCATGGACCGACGCCCACGACGCGGTAGTCCTCGAGGTGGCGCGCGATCATCAGGCCGCGGTGCGGTCGCCGGAGGTCGTGGGGATCGAGCGTGAAGATCTGGACCTCGCCCGTGCGCGTGACGGCCACGAGATCGGGCGTGCCGTCGAAGTCGACGTCGCCGGCGGGGGCGACGTTCGTGAACTCGCTCCAGAACAGCGGGCCGGTGGGAATCTGATACGGCGGGGGGAAGAAGTTGTCGATCCAGTAGGGGCGCCTCACCGGCAGGTCCGTCGGAATGTCGAGGGTCTCGTCGGGCACGTACTGGATCGGAGGCTCGGCCGCGGGATTCGACACGACGATCGCCGGGTCGAACCCGGCGCCGTTCGACGGGTGGATGAGCACGAGGCCGTCGAGGCCGACCGTGAGCACGTCCGCGAAGCCGTTGTGGTCGACGTCGCCGACGACGGCCGCGGACCGCACGTCGGCGACCGTCAGCTCGGAGTGCGCGGGCGCGGCCGCGCGCGCCTCGTCCGTCGGGACCGGCCGGAGCAGCGTCGTCCCGGTCGGGTCGAGCGCGAGGAGCGTCGGCCCCTCGGCACCGCCCCAGCCGGGCGCGGCCATCGGCGCGTTCCAGCCGGTGGTGAAGGTGCGCCACTGCTCGAAGGTCCCGTCGAATCCGTCGGGCCCGCCGAGGAGGCTCCGCGTCCGTCCCGTCGCGGAGTCAGAGACGAGGAGGTCGCCGTACCCGTCCCCGTTCACGTCGCCCTCCTGCGCGATGCGATCGAAGCCGTCCCAATCCGTGCCGATCGTCACCGGCCGGGCGAAGCCGCCCGCGCCGTCGCCGTAGGAGATCGCGAGGTGTCCCGAGGCCGCGAGGATGACCGCGAGGTCCGGCGCGCCGTCGCCGTTGGGGTCGCCCGCGGGCGCGATCGCGTCGAGCGCCCCGAACCGGGACCCCGCCGCGGATAGCGGGCCCACGTGACCGGTCCCGTCGCCCGCCTCGACGCCGACGATTCCCCGGTGGGCGTCGGCCAGGACGACGTCGGGGATGCCGTCCCCCGTGACGTCCCCCGGACTCAGGACGACGGGGGCGCCGGCCAGGTCGCCGACGATCGCGGGCGGGCCGAGACGGCCCGTCCCGCCCTCGGGGATCCGCACCAGGAAGCCCGTCGAGGCCTGGCGCGCGAGAATGTCGGCGCCGGGGGCGCCGACGAGCGACGGGCCGGCCGTCACGAGGTCGTACGCGACCGAGAAGTGCTCGACGTCCTGCGTGCCCTGGAACGGCCCGGACGTCGCCACCGCGAGCCCGGACGACCGTATTCGGACGGTGTCGCCGTCGACCGTCGCGATGTCCGCGACCCCGTCGCCCGTAACGTCGGTCGAGAACGGCGCGGCGACCAGGTGTTGCGCGGCGCGCACGCGTTTGCGGATCTCCGGGAGAAGCGCGTACAGCCACTTCCCGGGGCACGCCGTCGACGATTCGGGGATGTCCTTGTGACCGATGATCCCCGGCCACGTTCCCTCGTGCAGGAGGATGCCGTTCGCGGCCGCCCCGTGGAGCGTCAGCTTCCAGGCGAGGAGCTTCACCAGGCTGTTGATCGCGACGGCGGGCGCGGGCTCCTCCTGGAAGTTGCCCATGATGCACACGCCGGTCACGATCGGATTGAACGTGTGCGAGTGCGCCCCGCGCGGGGCGGCGTCGATGCCCCCGGCGCGTCCCTCCCACACGGTCCCGTACCGATCGATGAGGAAGTTGTAAGCGATGTCCCAGAAGGCCCGACCGTCCATGTGGAGGTTCTGGATGGACCGGAGGATGCTTCGGACCTCCGACGGCTTGTAGTCGTTCGTGCCCGCGGAGTGATGGACGGCGGCGCCCTGGACGGTCACCGACTCGAACCATTCCGTCGGCGGCCGCGCCCTCCACTCCGCGCGCAGGTGGATCGTGGGTTGGGGCGGGGTGACGAGGCGCTCGGGCTCGGGCGGCGGCGGGACGTACACCGTCTCGTCGGTCGGCGCGGGCGGGCCGAGCGGCGCGACGCGCGCGAATCCCCGCGTCCCGCCGGACGCTCCATCCGAGGCCCCCGCGGCGTCGTCCTCCGGCGAGGAGTAGAGGCGGACGGTGAGCCCCGTGGGCACGCCGTCCGCCGCGTAGACGCGGACCTGGATGCCGTCGACCCCGGTGACGATGAACGGCTCAGTTCCCCGCCGCTCCTCCTCGCCCGGCTTGTCGCCGGTCATGCCGTCGACGGCGAGCTCCTGCCAGCCCTCCCAGGCGCCGTCCCGGTAGTACCGCGCGTCGGCCCGGAGGTCGACGTCGGCGTCCCACGTCAGGCCCGCGACGTACGGAACGGTGGGGTCGAGGGGGAGGGGGTCGGACATCGCCGCGAGGTCCTCGGGGGAGGGGCTCGCCCACGCGCCGGCCTGGGAGACGTCGATGGACTCGGCGAGCGCGCCCGGCTCGCTCGCGCCCCACGAGGAGACGCTCCCGAGCGCGACGGTATCGCGGTCGCCGAGGGGGTGGCCCATTCCCGCGTGGAAGCGCCCGTGAGACAGGGGGTCGGCGAGCGCGGGACCGCCGAAGGCGAGCGTGAGGACGAGACCGACGGTCACGCCCGCGCCCCATCGCGCCACGCGCTTCGCGCTCATACGTCGTCGATCCTTTCCCTGGTTGTCCCGCCGCGTCCGGTCAGCGTTGGTCGAGTTCGGTGGCCATCTCCTTGGCGCGCGCGGCCGCGGCCTCCACCCCCGCGCGGAGCACGGCGTCGAGGCCCGCGTCGGACATCGCCTGCAGCGCCGCGATCGTCGTCCCCCCGCGCGAGGATACCTTCGCGCGCAGCGCCTGCGGCGTCTCGCCCGTGTCGACGAGCAGGTGGGCGGCGCCGATGAACGTCTGGGTCGCGAGTTGCGTGGCGACGAGGCGGTCAAGCCCCTGGGCGACGCCCGCCTCGATGAGCGCCTCGACGACGGCGTAGAAGTACGCCGGGCCGGAGCCGGACACGCCGGTCACGGCGTCGATGTCGGACTCGTCGACCGTGACCACCACGCCCGTCGAGCGGAGCATCGCGCGGACGAGCGCGACGTGCTGCGCGGTCGCGTGGGTGCCGTTCGCGATCGCGGTCGCGCCGCGGGAGACGATCGCGGGCGTGTTCGGCATGGCGCGGACGACGGCGGTCCCGTCGGGCAGGCGCGATTCGAAGAAGGCGGTCGTCAGGCCCGCGGCGACGGAGACGACGAGCGCATCCGGGGCGAGGGCCGGGCCGACGACGACGAGCACGTCGGCGACGTCCTGGGGCTTGACGGCGATCACGACGACGCCCGCGTCGCGGACGGCCGCGTCGGCGGCGTCCTGGACGGCGACTCCGTGCGCGTCGCGCAGAGCGGACGCGCGCGCCTCGTCCTTGTCGGATACGACGACGGCGTCGGCGGACCAACCCGCCGCGAGCAGCGCGGAGACGATGGTGCTTCCCATCACGCCCCCGCCGATGACGGCGACCTGGGGCAGGTCGGCAGCGGCGCGCGTATTCACCCGCCCAGGCTAACCTGTCGACCCGCGCGAATGCGCGGAGCGCGCATTAGTCGGTTCGCCGCCGGAGCGTCGCCACGCCGAGGATCAGGGCGCCGACGATGAACGCCGCGAGGATTCCGACCTGGCTCCAAATCCCGCTCGCGTCGGCGTTCTTCGACAGGTAGTGGATCGCGTCGATCGCGTACGAGAGGGGTAGGGCGTCGGATATCCACTCGAGCGCGCGCGGCATGGCGCTCCGCTCGATCGCGATACCAGCCAGCAGGAGCTGCGGAAGGATCACCGCGGGCATCATCTGAATCGCCTGGAACTCGGTGCGGGCGACCGACGAGGCCGCCAGTCCGAGGGCGGTTCCGAGAATCGCGTCGAGGACGATGATGAGCATCAACGCCCAGAGGGGACCCTGGAAGTTCAGTCCGAGCGCCCAGACGGCGACGCTGACGACCAGGACTCCCTGGATGGTCGCGACCAACCCGAAGGCGATCGCGTACCCGAAGACGATGTCGCCGCGGCCGGCGGGCGAGGCCATCAGGCGTTCCATCGTTCCGCTCTGACGCTCGCGGAGCGTCGTGACAGAGGTGATGAGGAACATGATGATCAGCGGGAACAGCCCCATGATCCCGGGGCCGACCGAGTCGAACGGCGTCGGCTTGCCCGGCATCGTCGGCACGTCTTGGAACATCCACCACAGAAGCGTCAGGAGGATGAGGGGGACGAACACGATGAGGGCCATGGTCCGCGGATCGCGCCTGAACTGGGTCAGGACGCGCAGGGCCGTGGCGCCGGTGAGTCGGGGGTTCATGCGGCCTTCTCCTTCGCGTCGGCGCGGTCCGCGAGCGCGAGGAACGCGGCGTCCGCGTCCTTGGTCTTGGTGTCGGCGAGGATGTCCTCGAGGGTTCCGTCGGCGAGGATCGCCCCCTCTCGGAGGATGATCAGCCGGTCGCATCGCGTCGCCTCGTCGAGGACGTGGCTGGAGACGACGAGCGTCACGCCGGTCTTCGCGAGTTCGCGGAACGTCTTCCATAGGTCGCGGCGGAGCACCGGGTCGAGGCCGACGGTCGGCTCGTCGAGGATGAGCACCTCGGGCGTGCCGACGAGCGCCACCGCGAGCGAGACGCGCGTGAGCTGACCGCCGGAGAGCGTCGAGACGGGCCGGTCCGCGTGGGCGCTAAGCCCTACGAGGTCGAGGACGCGCTGCGGGTCGCTCGACGGCGCGTCGACGAGCGCGGCGAAGTAGCGCAGGTTCTCGCGGGCGCTGAGATCCATGTAGACGCTCGGCGCCTGCGTCACGTACCCGACGCGGCTGCGCAGCGGCGCCGAGCCCGCAGGCAGACCGAGCACGTCGAGCTCGCCTCCCGCGACGATCTGGGCGCCCACGATGGAGCGCATGAGCGTCGATTTGCCGGCGCCGGACGGACCGAGCAGTCCGACGACCGCCCCGCGGGGCACGTCGAAGGAAAGGTCGGGAATGATGAGGTTCCCCCCGCGCACGACGCGCAGGTGGGAGACCGAGATGGCGAGGTCGTTGGATTTCCCCATGTGATGAATAATCCCTTCGCTAGCACCGATTGTCAAGTTCTACGACGCGCCCGAAAGCACGAGCTGCATCGCCGGCGCGAATCGCGCGACGAATCGCTCGGACGGGATGCTCGCGATCGGCGGGACCTTCAGCACGTATCGCGACATCGCGAGCCCGAGCGCGATCGTCATCGCGGCGCCCGCCCGGCCCTCGAGATCGTCGTCGCCGAAGACGCGCGCGAACGGCAGGAACAGACGGTCGAACAGAATCGAACGAGCGAGCGCGGCCACCTCCGGCGCCGTCGTCGCGCTGCGGACGATCGTCTGCAGGCGCAGTCCCATGTCGGGGTCGTCCCACAGGCGGACGAAGGTGGTGAGGATGCGGGTGCCAACCGTCTCGACCGGCCCGTCGAGGATCCGCGCGACGTTGGCGTCGATCACGTCGAGCGGGCCCACCGACGCGAAGAAGAGTTCGGACTTCGACGCGAAGTAATGCCTCGGGAGCGAGGGATCGACTCCGGCCGCGCGCGCGATGGCCCGCATCGAGGTCTTCTCGTACCCGCCGGTGGAGAAGAGTTGCAGCGCGGCTCGAACGATGTCCGCCCGGGTGTCCGCTTCGGGCCCGCGCGGGCCTCGAGGCCGGGATGCGCGGGCGGGCACGCTAGAACCCGTATTCGATGAAAAGCGTGTCGATCGCGTCGGGGTCGGCGGTCATCACGAAGACGGCGGTCCCGTTCTGCCACGTGACGACGGCCACGCGACGCGTGGTCTCCGTATCCTCGCCCGTCACGGGATCCGTCGTCGTCTCGACGACGTCCTTGACCACCTGGAAGCTCTGTCCGACCTGCTTGTCGTCGACGCGCACGACGCCGATCCGGATGCCCGACGCCTCCGTCGCGGACGGCACCGCCGACGGGCTGGCGGACGGCGACGGCGAGGCGGCGGCCGCGGCGATCTCCTCCTGCGCCTGGGCAAGGAGGGCGTCGTAGGCGGTCTTCGCCATTTCGGCGGTGTAGTGCTGGACCGCCTGGACCGTCATCGTGTTGCCGGCGCCGTCGTCGTACGTCAGGAGCCACTCCTCGGCCGCACGCGTCGGCCACGCCTTGATCGGCGACCACGCGTTCTGTTCCGCCGACCGGAGGCCGTACGTCAGGTCCGCCGTCGGCAACGCCGCGGCGAAGGCCGATTCGCCCGGAGGCGTGCTCGGCTCGAACGTCGGAGTGGGAAGCGGCACCATGTGAACCTCGTGGGGTCCAAGGACGACCGGCTCGGGCCGGAAGAACATGAGATAGACGCCCGACGACACCCCGACCAACGCGAATATCCCGAGGACGATCAGGACCGAGGCGCGTTCGAAGAACCCGCCCCATCCCGTCGGGGGCTCGTCGTCCGGTCCGTCGGGGGGCGGAGGAGGCGGCGTGCCCCCGGACTTCTTGCCGCCGAGCCACGGAATCCCGAACAGGCCCCGCTTGCCGCCCGACTCCTTCGACGTCGACGAGCTCGCGGGTGCGGCGGATTCGGCGCCGGAG
>CAVQHE010000004.1:0-115900 GCA_963712245.1 uncultured Actinomycetota bacterium
TGCGAATCGGCACGACGACCGCGCGGGCTCGCGCGTAGGGCGAAGGGCGGTCGGACACGCCGAAGGGCCGCCGCCGGTTTCCCGGCGACGGCCCCGAATCGGTCGCGTGACTAGCCGTTGACCAGTGGTCGATCGGGCCGAGCGCGAAGTAGAGGGCGAACATGCCCGCCACGATCCACATCAGGGCCTTGACCTCCTTGGCCTTGCCCGTCGCGACGCTGAGGATGACGTAGGAGATGAAGCCGAGGCCGATGCCCGCGGAGATCGAGTAGCCGAACGGCATCACGATGATCGTCAGGAAGGCCGGGATCGCGATGCGAAGGTCCTTCCAGTCGATGTCGGCCACCAGCGTCACCATCAGGAAGCCCACGACCACGAGGACCGGGGTCGCCGCCTCGAAGGGGACCACCTTGTACAGCGGCGTGAGGAACATCGCCGCGATGAATGCGAGGCCCGTGACGATCGACGCGAGGCCCGTGCGGGCACCGTCGCCGACGCCCGCCGCGGACTCGATGTATGACGTGTTCGACGAGGTCGGACGCGGCACCACCGGCGATCGCGGCGACGGAGTCGACGATCAGGATGTTCTGCGATCCCTCGGGGATGTCGTCCTTGTCGTTCAGGCCGCCCTCTTCGCCGACCGCCGTCATCGTGCCCATCGTGTCGAAGAAGTCGACGACGAGCAGCGAGAAGACCACGAGGATGCCGGTGAGGATCGAGCTTCCAGGCCGACGCCGTCGCCGGAGAACCCTCCGAAGACGCTTACCTGGCCGAGGAGGCCGAGATCGGGGTCGTGAAGTTCGTCGTCAGGCGCCCGCTCGAACGTCGGGGTGACGAGCGACCACGTCTGCGGCTTCGAGCCACTCGATAATGAACGCGACGATCGTCGCAACCGCGATCGAGATCAGCAGCGCGCCCTTGACCTTGCGGGCCATGAGCACGATCGCCGTCATGAGGCCGACGAGGAAGACCACCATCGGCAGCTTGTCGAAGTAGCCGCCGTTTCCGAACTGCGTCGGCGTAGCCCGACGCCAGCCTTGACGAGGTCCGGCATCCCATAGCCCGATGAAGGCGAGGAAGAGGCCGATACCGCGGCGATCGCCTTCTTCAGCGCGACCGGGACGGCGTAGAGGATCTTGATGCGGAACTTGGTGAGCACCAGGATGCAGGACGACCGATACCCTCGACACGATAATGCCCATCGCCTCGGGCCACGTGTAGCCCTTTGCGCGACAAGACCGTACCGACGAAGGCGTTGAGGCCGAGGCCCGCGGCGAGCGCGAGCGGGAAGTTCGCGACGAATCCCATGATGATCGTCATGACGCCTGCGACGAGCGCGGTCACGGCGGCGACCATGCCGATCGCGACGTCGGGGTCGTCGCCGCCGCCGATGGCGGAACGTCCCGTCGCGTCGTCGACGCCGACCGAGGATCAGCGGGTTGAGGACCACGATGTAGGCCATCGTGAAGAAGGTCGTGAGACCACCGCGGATCTCCGAACCGACAGTCGATCCCCGTTCGGAGATCTTGAAGAAGCCGTCGAGACCACCGGGCTTCTTCTGGGCAGTGGCGGCGGCGGTTTCTTGGCCGGCGCCGACTTCGCCGCGGGCTTCTTCGCCGCGGGCTTCTTGGTAGTAGCCATAGGGGAATCCTGGCAGAGACCGGCGACCGATGCGCGGACGGGCACGACCAATGATGGGCGGGTGTCGTTGGAGATTCGCCCAGGATTCGTCACATCCGTCACACGGGTTCATGCGCCCGACAAACCGGACGCCAAAGGTCCTAGATTTCGGGGCCCCGGCGCGCCCGTCGGCTACGCGCAGGCGACGACGGCTTGGGCCTTGCTCAGCACCTTCTGCCCGTCGAATTCGACCGTCACGTCGACGCGGGCGGTCTTCGCCTCGTCGTCGAGGGCGCCGATCGCGCAGGTGACCGTCGCGACGGCCTCGCCCGGGTTGGGGACGGGGATGGGGCGCGAGAACCGCGTCTGGTAGTCGACGACGTTCCCGGGACCCGCCCACGACTCGACCACGGACGCCGCGGCGCCCATGGTGAACATCCCGTGCGCGATCACGCCGGGGAGGCCGACGGAGTTCGCGAAGACGTCGTTGTAGTGGATCGGGTTGAAGTCGCCGGACGCGCCCGCGTAGCGGACGAGGGTGTCGCGCGTGATCGCGACCTCCTTCGTCGCGACCACGTCGCCGACGGAAAGGCCCGCGAAGGCGGGGCGGGCGGCCATCATCCCTCCCTCACGGCGAGCGTCGAGGTGACGGTCGAGACCGGCTCGCCCTCGGCGTCGGTCAGCTCGGCGCGCGTGGTCACCATCGAGATGCCGGCGCGCTGGACGATGTTCTGGATGTGCACGACGGCGGAGATCACGTCCCCGGCGACGAGCGGGCGGTGGTGGACGAAGCGCTCGTCCGCGTGGACCACCTTGGAGAAGTCGACGCCCACCTCGGGGTCGACGATCGCCGGGAACTCCGCGCGCTGGGCGATGACGACGGCGAACGTCGTCGGCGCGACGAGGTCGGGGTATCCCGCCTCCTTCGCCGCCTCCACGCTGCGGTGCGCCTCGGACGGCGCCTCCACGGCGTCGGCGAACTCGCGGATCTTCACCCGCGTCACCTCGTACGGTTCTCCCGGGCCGTAGCTACGGCCCACCGCGTCGGCGTTGACCGGCATCGGCTAGCGCGTCTCCCGGTGAGGGGTCTTCTTCCCGCAGCGCGGGCAGAACTTGGCGAGCTCGAGCCGGTCGGGGGTGTTCCGACGGTTCTTCTTCGTGATGTAGTTCCGCTCCTTGCACTCCGTGCACGCCAGAGTGATCTTGGGGCGGATGTCCGCGCTCTTGCTTGCCACGTCATTCTCCTCCGCGCATTACGCGCATCTCTTCGAGTCTGTAGCGAGGGCGGGACTCGAACCCGCGACCCCACGATTATGAGTCGTGTGCTCTAACCACCTGAGCTACCCCGCCAGGCGACGTGCCGCCACCCCAGGGTAACAAGCACGCATCCGAGCCCCGACAGGGAATCGAACCCTGGACCTTTTCCTTACCATGGAAACGCTCTGCCGACTGAGCTATCGGGGCAAGCCGGATTAGCATACCGGGCGTCGTGACCGTCCGCGAATCCCCGTCGGTCGCCCCGACTAGGGTGATCACGTGGTTGCCGACCTGAGCGCCCCGGAGGCGAGGCGCATCTTCCTCGCCGCGCAGGGATTGGCGCGCCGCCGACCGGCGGGAAGCGTCGGCGAGAGGCGTTTCCGCGAGTACCTCGCGCGCCAGGGCGTGCTGCAGCTCGACTCCGTGAACGTGTTCGCCCGCGCCCACTACATGCCCGTGTTCTCGCGCTACGGGCCGTACGATCCGGCCGCGCTCGACCGCTACCTCTGGCGCTCCGGCGAGGCGTTCGAGCACTGGGGTCACGAGGCGTCGGTCATGCCCCGCGACCTGCTGCCGCTCCTCCACCACCGGATGCGGTCGTCGGGCAACTGGAAGGAGGCGACGCGGGCGCGGCTCGACCGCGAGCGCCCGGGGCTGATCGAGGCGGTCGCCGCAGCGGTGCGGGAGTCGGGTCCGCTCACCGCGGCGGACATCGCCCATCTGGCCCCGGAGAGGGCGGGGCGGCGCGGGTCCTGGTGGGACAGCGGGGACGTGAAGAACGCGCTCGAATACCTGTTCATCACGGGGCGGGCGGCGGTGCAGTCGCGCCCGCACTTCCAGCGGCGCTACGACGACCCGGCGCGCGTGTGGGGCGAGGGGGCGACACACGACGCCCCGCACGCGGACGACGCGCGGCAGGCGCTGTTCGATCACGCGCTCGCGGCCGTCGGGGTGGGGACGCCCAAGGACGTCGCCGACCACTTCCGGCTTCCCGTCGCGCGGGCGGCCCACTACGCGGAGTCCGCGCTCGAGCGGGGCCTCGCGCGGTGGGTCGCCGTCGACGGCTGGCCGACGCGCGCGCTGCTCGCTACGGACGCCCACGACCCGGGGCGCGCGACGGGCGTCGCGCTGCTCAGCCCCTTCGACCCCGTGTGCTGGTACCGCGAGCGCCTCGAGCGGATGTTCGGGATGCGCTACCGCATCGAGATCTACACGCCCGCCGCCAAGCGCGAATTCGGGTACTACACGCTCCCGTTCCTGCTCGGCGACCAGATGGTCGGCCGGCTCGACCTCAAGGCGGACCGGAAGGCGGGCGCGCTACTCGTGAGGTCGGCGTGGCGCGAGGAGCGACCGCCGAGGGGAGCGAGGAGGCGGTCCGACGCGGAGGTCGCCCGGGCGATGGCGAGCGAGCTGGCGCTCGCGGCGCGGTGGCTGGGGCTCGGCGCCGTCGTTGTCGCGCCGCGAGGCACTATCGCCGACGCCCTCGGAAAGGCTTCGGCCCGGCTGACGTCCTGAGGGACGCGCCGGGCCGGTGGTGGCGGGTGAGGGATTCGAACCCCCGAAGTCGATGACAACTGATTTACAGTCAGCTCCCTTTGGCCGCTCGGGAAACCCGCCGTGCTTCCCGTCGAAACGGGGGCGCATGGAAGGATAGCAACAAACGGGCCGCACCCGCTAAGCCGCATCCGCGAGGAGGAGCCATGGCCGGAGATTCGTCGTTCGACGTCGTCAGCAAGGTCGACCGCCAGGAGGCCGACAACGCCCTCAACCAGGCCGCCAAGGAGATCGCGCAACGCTACGACTTCCGGGGCGTCGGCGCATCGATCGAGTGGTCGGGTGAGGCGATCCTCATGAAGGCGAACTCCGAGGAGCGCGTCAAGGCCGTCCTCGACGTGTTCATCTCCAAGCTCGCGAAGCGGGGCATCTCGCTCAAGGCGCTCGACCACGGCGAGCCGCAGGCGTCCGGCAAGGAGTTCCGGCTCGGCGCGACGCTCAAGGAGGGCATCGCGCAGGACGTCGCCAAGACGCTGACGAAGCTGCTCCGCGACGAGGGCCCCAAGAGCGTCAAGGCACAGATCCAGGGCGACGAACTCCGCGTCTCGAGCAAGAGCCGCGACGACCTCCAGGCCGCGATCGCGCTGCTCAAGGGCGCCGACGTCGACGCCGCGCTGCAGTTCGTCAACTACCGCTGAGCGCGGCCGCGCGGGCGGCTAGCGGATGAAGCCGCGGTTCGCCGCCATGTCCTCGAGCCGCGAGACGCGGTCCTCCGTGGAGGGGTGCGTGGAGAACATCCGCGCGAGGCCCGCGCCCGCGGAACGGGTTGGCGATCATGAAGTGCGCGACGTTCTCCAGCTGAGTGGTCTGAGCGAGCGGGCGGGCGGTCACGCCGTCCTCGATCTTCTCAGCGCCGAGGCGAGGGCCATCGGGTCGCCCGTGAGCTTCGATCCGTCCTCGTCCGCGTCGAACTCGCGCGTGCGGGACACCGCCATGCGGATGAGCGTCGCCGCGATCGGCGCGAAGATGAGCATCGCGATGAGGACGAGCGGGTTCGAGTTGCGCCGGCCGCCGCCGAAGAAGAAGAGCATCTGCGCGACCATGGTGATCATCCCGGCGGTGGCCGCCGCGACCGAGCCGATGAGGATGTCGCGGTTGTACACGTGCATGAGCTCGTGGCCCAGCACGCCGCGCAGCTCGCGCTCGTTGAGGAGCTGGAGGATCCCCTCGGTGCAGCAGACGACGGCGTTGCGCGGGTTACGCCCGGAGGCGAAGGCGTTGGGGGCGACGGTCGGGGAGACGTACAGGCGCGGCATCGGCTGGTTCGCCTCGCGCGAGAGGTCGCGCACGATCCGGTACATCGCCGGCTGCTCGACCTCCGTCACGGGGCGCGCGTGCATCGCGCGGATCGACATCGAACCCGAGTTCCAGTAAGCGAACGCGTTCATCAGCAGCGCACCGGCGCCGAAGAGCCAGATGTACTGGCCGTTGCCGATGACGGCTCCGAGCCCGAGCATCAACACCCACATGCCGAGCAGGAGCCCGAACGTCTTCACGCCGTTGAAGTACTTGCGACCCATGATTTCCTCCTCAAGGGAAACGGATCACGCGGTTGCCGCGTTCCAGTATTCCAAGGTCCTCGGCCAAGGGCGAACGCGGCGCGTCCGTCCTACCTCCCGAGCGCGATGTCCGTCATCTCCTCGCGGGGAACGACCTTGACCCGCTCGCGCCCCTCCGCCTCGCCCAGGGCGCGCTCGTGGGCGTCGAGCACCATCCACTCGTCCCACTGCACCACCGGCACGCCGCGGCCCTTGAGCAGGCTAAGCAGGTTGTCGGGGCTGAGCGCGACCGGCTCCGCGATGGACGCCTCCATGAGCGCCTCGGCGTCCTCGACCACGTGCTCGATCGTCTCCTGCGCGTCGGACTTCGTGTGCCCGATGAGGCCCACCGGCCCCCGCTTGATCCAGCCCGTCGTGTAGAAGCCCGGGACGGCCGCCCCGTCGTCCCCGACGACGCGGCCCTCGACGTTGCGGATCACCCCGCGCTCGGCGTCGAACGGGACGCCCGCGATCTCCGTGCCCCAGTACCCCACGGCGCGGTACACCGCCTGGCACGGGTACTCGAGGTATTCGCCGGTCCCCTTCGCCGTCCCGTCGCCCTGGAGGGCCGTCCGCTCCATCCGGATACCGCCGACGCGGCCCGCTCCGTCGTCGAGGATGGCGACCGGTTGCTGGAGGAGGTGCAGGTGGATGCGGCGCGACGCCCCCGTGGGCTCGCGGAGCGTCCAGTCGGTCAGCGTCTTGACGGTCTGCTTGGTCTGGTGGTGCCCCTCGATCGCGGCCTCGGACGCCGCGTCGAATTCGTAGTCCTCGGGGTAGACGACGACGTCCACGTCGGGGACCTGGGCAAGTTCGCGCAGCTCGAGCGGCGTGAACTTCACCTGCGCGGGACCGCGGCGGCCGAAGAGGTGGACGTCCGTGACGGGGGAATCCTTGAGCGCCCGGAAGACGTTCGCCGGCACGTCCGTCGCGAGGAGGTCGTCCGCGCGCTTGGACAGGATGCGGGCGACGTCGAGCGCGACGTTGCCGACGCCCAAGATCGCGACCTCCTTCGCGTCGAGCGGCCACGTCCGCGGCACGTCCGGGTGGCCGTCGTACCAGGAGACGAAGGCCGCCGCCCCGTACGACCCCTCGAGGTCGACCCCCGGAAGGTCGAGCGGGGCGTCCTCGAACGAGCCCGTCGCGAAGATCACCGCGTCGTAGTGCTCGCGCAGGTCCTGGAGCGTGAGGTCGGTGCCGACGTTCACGCCCGCGAGGAGCCGGATGTCGCCGCGCCCGAGGATGTTCGCGAGCGCGACGACGATCTGCTTGATGCGCGGGTGGTCGGGCGCGACGCCGTAGCGGACGAGGCCGAACGGCGCCGGGAGGCGTTCGATGATGTCGATCGACGTGGGGATATCCGCCTTGGAGAGGATGTCGGCCGCGTAGGCTCCGGCGGGGCCCGCGCCGACGACGGCGACGCGCAGCGGGCGGTCGTGAGTCACGGTGAGTCCTTGGATGGTCGAGGGGCGGGCGAGGACGACCCGCCCGGATTCGGCCCCAGTCTAGACGCCGCCCGCTCGGGAACGCGCGGGGGCTTACGGCGCGACGGCGACCCCGTGCCAGAAGGCGACGCGCTCCGTGATGTTCTCCGCAGCGGGCTTCGGCGTGTCGTAATACCACGCGGCGTCCGCGTTGACCTCGCCGTCGACCACCACGTCGAAGTACGCGGCCTCGCCCTTCCACGGGCATGTCGACGTCGTGGCGCTCTCGCGGAAGTACTCGGGCTTGATCGCGTCGCGCGGGAAGTAGTGGTTGCCCTCCACGACGACCGTGTCGTCGGATTCCGCGATGACCGCGCCGTTCCATGTGGCCTTCATGGCTACTCCCTCCATCTCGTCGGCGCCTGCGCGCCAACTATGTCAACGCCGACTATGTCAACGCCGCCGGGCCCCTCCCGATTCCGCGCGCGTCGCGTGAACACCCGACGCACGCGGGCGAACCGTACCTCCACGACCTCTACGCTGGGCTTCGACAGAAGGGTGAACCACGTCGTGACCGATCGCGCCGCCCGGGCGGCGAACGCCAAGCGTCCGCCGTACGCAGGTCTTCCCGACCCCGTCCTCCTGCCCGCGCAGGACTACATCGCGGACGCGACGCGCGCCGTGGGCAAGGCGAAGAGGCGCGTGTACATGATCGCCCTGACGATCGCCGACGGGCGGGAGACCGGGCAGCTGCTCGACGCCGTCGCCGCGGCGGCCGCGAGGGGCGTCGACGTGCGCGTCGCCGCCGACGTCTTCACCTACGCCGATTTCGCCGGGATGTTCCTGCCCCGCTCGTACGTGACGAAGAGGGCGCGGCGCTCGATGCGGCTCGTGCGCGAGCTCGTCGGGGCGGGGGCGGACATTCGACTGGCTCGGCCGCGAGCGCGGGCTCATCTGGCGCGGCCGCACGCACACGAAGTTCTGCGTCGTCGACGACGCCGTCTACTCCTTCGGCGGGGTCAACGTCGACGACGCCGGGGTGACGAACGTCGACTACATGATCAAGGTCGTCGACCGGGGCCTCGCGGACGACATCGTCGAGGTGTACGAGCGGGTCCGCAAGGCCAACCGCACCAAGTCCGGGCGCCGGAGCCGGTCGCTCAAGTACGGCAAGGATCGCGTCCTCGTCGACGGCGGGCTCGTGGGCGACTCGATCATCTACCGCCACGCCGTGAAGTACGCGCGCAAGGCCGCGCGCATCGTGCTCGTGTCCCAGTACTGCCCGACGGGCCGCCTCGGCCGTCTCATCAAGGCGGTGCCCCACGAGTTCTACTTCAACCCTCCCGAGAACGCCTCGGCCGCGAATCGCATCCTCATCCGCGCGAGCATGCTGTGGACCCGGACGCGCACCCGCTACACGCGGCGCCAGTACCTCCACGCCAAGGCGATCATCTTCTACAAGAAGAGCGGGAAGGCCGTCGCGATCACGGGGTCCCACAACTTCGTCAAGGGCGGGGTCGCGCTCGGGACGCGGGAGATCGCGCTCCAGACCAAGAACCCCGCGGTGATCGCGCAGATCGAGCGCTTCATCGACGAGAGGGTGCGGTAGGGCGTCCGAGGCGGTGCGCGCGACGCGGCAGAATGGTCCGGTGACCGAACGCCTCGACCGCCAAGGCTTGATCTACGCGTTCCTGGCCTATGGTTTCTGGGGATTCTTCCCCATCCTCATGGACGAGTTGCGCCCCGCGGGCGCGGTCGAGATCGTCGCGCACCGGGCCCTGTGGTCGCTCGCCGTGTGCCTCCTCATCGTCGCCGTGACGCGCCGCTGGCGCGCCCTCGTGCGCGTGTTGCGCAACCGCCGCGCCACCGCGTTGCTCGCGCTCGCCGCGCTCGTTATCGCCTTCAACTGGGGCGTGATGGTGTACGGCGTCCTCACCGACCGCGTCGCCGACACGTCTCTCGGGTACTACATCAACCCGCTGATCACCGTCGCGCTCGGGGTCGTCGTGCTGCGCGAACGCCTGCACCTCGCCCAGGGCGTCGCGATCGCCGTCGCGGTCGTGGCGATCGTGATCATGGGCGTCGAGCTGCGCGGTTTCCCCTGGATCGCCCCGACGCTGGCGTTCAGTTTCGCCAGCTACGCGCTGCTCAAGAAGCGGATCGGTGCGAGCGTCGACGCGCTCACGGGCATGACGGTCGAGACGCTCGCACTGCTGCCCGTGTCGATCGGGATTCTCGCGTTCGTCGCGGCGCGCGGCGAGACGACGTGGGGGACGGCGGGCACGGGACACGACCTGTGGCTCGCCTCGACGGGACTCTGGACGGCGGGCGCGCTGTTGCTGTTCGCTGCCGGAGCGGCGCGTCTCCCGCTCTACGTCGTGGGGCTCATCCAATACCTCACGCCGACCATGACGTTCGTCTTCGCCGTGACGTATTTCCACGAGCCGATGCCCGCCGGACGCTGGGCGGCGTTCGCGCTCGTGTGGGTCGCGCTCGTCATCGTCACCATGGACACGTGGCGTCGCGCTCGCGCCGACGCGGCGGCCAGGGCTCTCGTCGTCGTCACCGAGCCGGAGTGACCCGGCCCGGCGACGACGTTCCCTCAGCTCGTCGCCGGACCGACGCGGGTCCAGCTCCACGTCATGTGGTCGACGTCCGGGCCGAGACCCTGAACCCAGACGACGCTCGCCGATTTCAGAGCGTCCGGATCCACGCCGTCGCACGGAACTCCGGACGTCGCGAGATCCTTGCCGACGTAGAACATCCGTCCGCGACCGTCGACGTATCCGAGGTCCGAGACCAGATTGACACTGAAGTAGCCCGGGGTCTCGTCCTCGGCGTTCAGCACGTTGCGGCCGATGATCACGCCGTCGGCGTCGACCCAGGCGAAGCCCCCGAACGCCGCGGCGCCGACGTAGCCGCCGTCCGGGGCGTCCAACCACCCCCCGGTCCATCCCGGATAGAGCGCCGGGAAGTCGGGGAAGTCCTCGTAGTGGTACACGTCGTAGGAGAGGTCGATGAGCGCGCCTCCCTCGCCGAAGTCGCCGTGCACGGGGACCGGACCTTCCGGCCGGAAGTCCACGGACCGGTCGACCGATCCCGTACCCGTCTCCACGGTCAACGGGATGACGTCCTCGTCTCGCGCCGGGAGGGGCGCGAGGCACTGGAACGTCGCCGACTCCGGTCCCTCGAAGTAGGGTCCGAAGTGCAGGGGATTGGCTTCTTGCGTCGACGAACCTTGGTTGAGGGTCGTTCCGCACGCGGCCGACCAGGTCTTCGTGGGGTCGTACGTCGAGGTGATCTCGAACGATTGACCGTCCGGAAGGCCGGTGACGCGAAGGGACGCGCTGACGAGACCCGTGAGATCGCGCTCGCTCAGCCACGGGAGTACCGGATCCTCCCCCGCGTCGGGATTGGCGTCGGTGACGACCGGCGCGACCTCCTCGTGACCATCCGCCCATCGCGTCACCTGTTCGATCGTCGCCCCCTCGGGAACGTAACTGCGCGCCTCGACGCTGAGTGTGAAACCGAGGAAGGACAGGTGGACGCCGAGCAACCCGTCTTCGTCCACCCCGTCGGGAACCACGTCGGGAACCGTCGTCGTCCATTCGTACATGAGCGCCGGGCCCACCCCCGTCGTGGGTTGGTCATCGGGCGGAAGGGCGTAAGGCGCGAGTCCGATCGAGCCGCCTTCCGCGAAGTCCCACACCATGTACGTCCACATCCCCGGTCCCATATACCCGCCGTCGATGCGCAACGCCTTTCCCGTCGGCGACGTCGCCTGGTAGTTGCCGTCCGCCTCGGGTTCGAGGATGGTGTGAGTGCCGTCCGGAGCGACGTACACGTACACGTCGTCGGCGTTGTTCTGGTAGATCCGTCCCGCGTAGGCGAAGTTCGCGAGCGCGTCGGGATTGACCGACGGGTACGTCGACAGGTCGCACCACCCGGGAGCCCCGGGGGAGGAGTCGGAAGCTCGTAGGAGCCCGCAGTCGTGGACGGCGTCGGGGCGCCGACGGGCGTCATGTCGCCCGACGGCCTGAGGTTCAGCGCCCCGAACGCGACGGCGCCCGTCGCGAGTACGGACGCGCCCGTCGTCGCCCCCGCCCGCAGCGCGCGCCTGCGGCGGATCGCCGACACCGCGGACCGCGCCCGCTTGCGCGGTACGCCTCCCGCCTCGGTGATCGCGTGGACGTGGGTGTCGAAACCCTTGCGCATGATCTCGTCGAATCCGGTCATGATCCGTTCCTCCTCCTGCTGGCGACGACGTCGACCCGCTCGGGGCGGTCGCCGAACTCCACGTCGGCTCCGACGTGCGGCGCGAGGGCCTTGGTCGCGTCGGAGAGATAGCGCTTGACCGTGCCCTCGGCGAGGCCGAGCCGGTCGGCGATCTGGGCGATCGTCAGGTCGTCGAAGTAGCGCATGACCACGCAGACGCGCTCGCGGGGCGAGATCTCCCGCAGCGCGCGACGCACGTCGAGACCCGCGTCGATGTCGGGCGCCGCGGGCTCGCGGTCGAAGGCCCGTGTCGCCGCGCGCTGGCGTACCGCGCGGGCTCGGCTCCGGTCGATGACAAGCGTCTGCATCGCGCGGCGCACATACCCCTCGGCGTCGCCGACGGTGTCGACGGCGCGGCGTCGCGAGAAGCTCTTGACGAGGGCGTCCTGGAACAGGTCCTCAGCGTCGCGGTCGTGGGAGGTGAGCATCGCCGCGTACGCGACGAGCCGGGCCCCCCTCTCCGCGATGAGCTCCTCGACCACCGGCTGCCACGACATGGATGTCCCCCGTTCGTCCTCAACCGGTAAACGGGACCCGACGACGTTTCGTTGGGGTGCGGCGGTTTACTTCTCCGTCGTGGCGTTCTTCCCGCGGTAGCGGATCTCCTTGACCTTCACGCCATTGGACTCGAGCCACGAGCGGATCGACGCGCGCACCTCGCCGAGGTCCTCGACCGGCGCGCTCACGTGCACCCTCAGCTCCTCCCCGTCGCATACGGCGAGGACGCGAGTCGCGGGCGTCGATGTGGACCCCCGCGAGCGGTCGTCGGTCCTGACGCCGATCTCCACGGTCCCCGCGCACGAAAGGCGCTTGCTGCGGAAGCCAACCAGGCCCTCGGGCGCCGACAGGAACACCTCGTCTCCGCGGCGGACGCCGTAGAGCACGCCGAAGCGACCGTTGAGCGTCAACGTCTGCAACACCAGGACGGCGCCGACGATCGGGACGGCGATCCACGCCACGACCTGAATGAGCACCCCGGTGCCCTCGCTGAGCTCCGTCGAGGCGATCGCGTCCCTGATGCTGAGGAGGATCCACGCCGCGGCGCCGAGGACGACGAGCCCCAGGATCGTCTCGTAGATGACGTCGATACGCGGGCGCTCTCCCGTGGTCACCAACGACGTTCGTTCGGCCTTCGCCATGGTCTCGCTCCTCGGGGTATTCGCCATGTGATCGCGGCTACGACGCTACCGCACGGCGGATGGCTACGACGCCCGCGCGACCAGCGCCGCGGCGAACGATTCGAGCGCGTCCTTCACCGCGCCGCCGGGCAGCCGCGCGATCGCGCCCGCGGCCTGCTCGCTCCAGCGGCGGGCGAGCGCCGCCGTCTCGTCGACCACCGGGTGGGCCGCGAACTCCGTCACCACCTCGGCAAGAACCGCGTCGTCCGTGAGGTCGTCCGAGAGGCGCGCGAGCAGCCGCGCGTCGTCCGGGTCCCCGTCGGCGGCCACCTGGGCGCGAAGAAGCAGCACCGGCATGGTCGCGACGCCCTCGCGCAGGTCCGTGCCGGGCATCTTGCCGGTGGTCTCGGCGTCCGAACGCAGGTCGATCACGTCGTCCGCCAACTGGAAGGCGACTCCGGCGAGTTCGCCGTACTCCGTGACCTGCCGGACGATCGACCGCTCGCACCCGGCGAACATCGCGCCGAAGCGGGCCGACGTCGCGATGAGGGAACCGGTTTTGTCGGCGAGGACTTGGAGGTAGTGCTCGACGGGGTCCTCGCCTTCGGCGACGCCGACGGTCTCGTGGAGTTGGCCGAGGCAGAGACGCTCGAAGGTCTCCGCCTGGATCCGCACGGCGTCGGGACCGAGCCCCGCGACGACGCGCGACGCCCGAGCGAAGAGCAGGTCGCCCGTGAGGATCGCCACCGAGTTGCCCCACACCTCGTGGGCCGAGGGGGCGCCGCGCCGCGTGGGGGCGGAGTCCATGACGTCGTCGTGGTACAGCGTCGCGAGGTGCGTCAGCTCGACGACGACCGCCGCGTCGAGCACCTCGGGCCTCGACCCGTCGCCCAGCTGCGCGGTGAGCAAGGTGAGCATCGGCCGGAGGCGCTTGCCCCCCGCGTCGACGAGGTGGCGGCTCGTGGCCTGCGCGAGCGAGTCGGACTGGGCGACCGCGTCGCGCAGCCGCTCCTCGACCACGGCGAGACGAGGCGCGATCACGGCCTCCAGCTCGGAGTTCGCGAGGGGGATGCTCACGGAACCAGGATGGCAGCCTGGTGCGCCAGGTCAAGGACGGCGGAAGGGTAGACCCCGAGCAGGAGCGTGCCGACGACGCCGACGACGACCACGACGAGCGGGCCGGTCGCCGACGTCACCTCCACCGTGTCCTCGAGGTCCTCCGGAACGGGCGTGAGGAACATGAGGACCAGGACCCGGACGTAGAAGAACGCGGCCGCCGCCGACGCGAGCACCGCGACGAGCACGAGTGGCCAGGCCCCCGCGTCCACGGCCGCCTTGAACGCGACGAACTTGCCGATGAAGCCGGCGGTGAGCGGGATGCCCGCGAACGACAGCAGGAACAGCGCCATCGCCGTCGCGAGGAGCGGCGCGCGGCGCCCGAGTCCGGCCCACTGGCCGAGCCGGGTGGCCTCGGCCCCGAGGGCCCCGTCGGGCGTCCTCTCGCGCACCTGGGTGACGATCGCGAACGCTCCGAGCGTCGCGAGGCCGTACGCGAGCATGTAGAACGGCACGGCGGCGAGGGCGTCTCCCGTGAAGGACGTGAGGGCCACGAGGATGAAGCCCGCGTGCGCGATCGACGAGTATGCCAGCATCCGCTTGATGTCGGTCTGGACGATGGCGACGAGCGTGCCGAGCACCATCGTCGCGATCGCGACGGTCCAGAGCACCGGGGCGAGCGTCCAGGAGAGACCGGAGAGCGCGAGGTAGAGCAGTCGCGCGAGCGCGGCGGCGGCGGCGGCCTTGGTCGCGGCGGCCATGAATGCGGTCACCGGCGTGGGCGCACCCTGGTAGGCGTCGGGCGTCCACAAGTGGAACGGCACGGCGCCGAGCTTGAACAGCAGGCCCACGAGCATGAGCGCGACTCCCGCGACGAGGAGCGGCTCGCGGTCGAAGCCCGCCGCGAGGCTCGCGAAGATTCCGGCGTACGACGTGGTCGCGGTGTAGCCGAAGAGCAGCGACGCGCCGAACAGGTAGATCGCCGAGGAGAACGCGCCCAGGAGGAAGTACTTGAGCGACGCCTCCTGCGACAGCAGTCGGCGGCGACGCGCGAGCGCCACGAGGATGTACAGCGGCAGCGAGAGCATCTCGAGGGCGACGAACAGGACGATCGTGTCCGAGACCATCGTGAAGAGCATCATGCCGCCGGAGGCGAAGAGGCCGAGCGGGAAGACCTCGGTCAGCACCATCCCGCGCTTGGCGCGAGCGATCTCCTCGACCGAGCCGGGCGCGGCGGAGCCGAGAGGCGCGAACGCGTCCTCCCCGCGGGCGCGGGCGGAGAACAGGAGCATGCCGAGAAGCGCGAAGAGGGCGATGATCGACTGCCACGCGAGCGACTGGCGGTCGGCGACGAGGTAGACGCCCGCGACGCGCGCGCCGTCCCCGGTCATGACCGCCCACTGCAGGACGACCGCGACGAGCGCGGCGCCGGTCGCCGCCACGGCGAGCGACGTCTGGACGATCCGCCGGACGACGGCGCGACGCATGAACGCCTCGACGAGCACGCCGAGCATCGCGGCGCCGAGGACGATCATGACGGGCAGGAGCGCCACCCAGTCGATGCTCGGGGTGCGTATCACGGCGCCACCTCCGTCGCGTTGTCGACGGGCTGGACAGCGGCCACCACGTCGTGGACGGGGTCGCGCAGCACGCTGATCGCGATCCCCGGCACGAACCCGAGGACGAGCATCGGCGCGATGAGCGGGCCGGTGACGAACTTCTCGCGCCACGTGAGGTCGGGCGTCTTCTCGAGCCCCTTCTTGGGCTCGCCGGTGAAGACGCTCTGGTACGTCAACAGGATGTACAGGGCCGCGAGGACGACGCCGACGATCGCGACGATCACGCCGACGCGAGCCGCCGGGTATGCGCCGACGAGCACCATGATCTCGGAGACGAAGGGCGAGAGACCGGGAAGCGCGAGCGCCGACAGGCCGACCATGAGGAACGTGCCCGCGAGGACCGGCACGACCTTCTGCAGTCCGCCGAAGTCGCGGACGTCGGCCGTGCCCCGGCGCTTGACGAGGAAGCCGACCGCGAGGAACAGCGCCCCCGTCGACAGCCCGTGGTTGAGCATGTAGAACGTGGCGCCCTCGACGGCCGTCTGACGGAACGCGAAGATCCCGAGGACCATCACGCCGAAGTGCGATACCGAGGTGTACGCCACGAGCCGGAGCATGTTGTGCTGGCCGATCGCGAGCATCGCGCCGTAGATCACCGAGATCACGGCGAGCGCGATGATCACCGGCGCGGCCCACCGCGACGCGTTCGGGAACAGCGGGAGGCACAGCGTGAGCATCCCGAAGGTCCCGATCTTGTCGAGCACGGCGACGAGCAGCGCCGTCGTGCCCGCTCGCGCCGACTCGGCGACGGTCGGAAGCCACGTGTGCACGGGCACCATCGGCGCCTTGATGGCGAACGCGAAGAAGAACGCGAGGAAGATCAGCCGCTCCGTCGTCGTCCCGAGGTCGAGCCCCGTGAGGTGGCCGTGAGGAAACCCTGGTCGCCGCCGGGCCCGGCAAGTACAGCGCGATGACGGCCACGAGCATGACGAGGCCGCCGACGAGCGAGTAGATGAGGAACTTCACCGCGGCGTAGCGCCGCTGCTCGCCCCCGAAGAGGCCGATCAGGAAGTACAGCGGCACGAGCATCGCCTCGAAGGCGACGTAGAACAGGAACACATCCCGCGCGGCGAAGATGCCGACCATGAACGACTCGAGCGCGAGCACGAGCGCGAGGTACTTCGTGCGGCGTACGGGATCGTCGTCGTCGTTCCACGACGCGAGCAGGACGAGCGGCGTCAGGACGACGGCGAGCAGGACGAGCAGGAGGCCGATGCCGTTGATCCCGAGCGCCCAGCTCGCGCCGATCTGCGGAATCCACGGGCGCGTCTCCGTGAACTGCTGCGCGCCCGCGTTGCCCGCGTCGAACGAGACCGCCATCACCGCCGCGAGAGCCAGCTCCGCGAGGGCGATCCCGAGCGCGACGGACCGCGCCGCCTTGCGCGTCGCCTGCGGAAGCGCGCGCACGACGACGGCGCCGACGGCGGGCAGCGCGACGAGGACGGTCAGGTACGGGAACATCTACAGCCCACCCTTCACGGCGATGGCGAGGAGGACGATGACGCCGACGAGCATCGTCGCCGCGTACGTGCGGACCTTGCCGGTTTGGAGTCGGCGCAGGCCCTCGCCGAGTCGCGCCGTCCCGTACGCCGTCGCGTTGACGGCGCCGTCGAAGGTCGCGGCCTCGGCGTAGACGAGGGTGCGCGTCGCCACCTCGCCCGGCCACTGCAGGAGCGTGCCGTTGACGGTGTCCTGGAAGAAGTCGTTGCGCGCCGCGAGCGTCGCGACCGACGCGCGCGGCGGGCGTGATCGGCACCGGACGCGAGACGTACTGGAAGTACGCGGCCGCGATCCCGAGCGCGACGAGCAGAAGCGTCAGCACGATGAGCAGCGGCGACAGCGAGTACCGGCTCCCCGTGCTCGACGTGCCCGGTGACGGGCTCGAGCCACGTGGTGAACGCGCCGTTGGTCGCGAGGAGGAGGCCGAGGACCGCGGAGCCGACGGCGAGGATGATCATCGGCACGGTCATCAGGAGCGGCGACTCGTGCGGGTGCTGCCCGTCGGTCCACCGCTTCTTGCCGTGGAACGTCATGAAGAACAGGCGCGACATGTAGAACGCGGTGAGCCCGGCGCCGAGGAGCGCGGCCATGCCGAACACCCACGGCTGCCAGCCGTCGCCGATGAACGCCGCCTCGATGATCTTGTCCTTGGACCAGAAGCCGGAGAACGGCGGGATGCCGAGGATCGCGAGCCACCCGAGCCCGAACGTCACCCACGTGATCATCATGAGCGACGCGAGGCCGCCGAAGCGGCGCATGTCGACCTGGTCGTCCATGCCGTGCATGACGGAGCCCGCGCCGAGGAACATCCCCGCCTTGAAGAAGCCGTGCGTCAGGAGGTGGAAGATCGCGAACGCGTAGCCGATCGGGCCGAGGCCCGCCGCGAGCATCATGTAGCCGATCTGGGACATCGTCGACGCCGCGAGCGCCTTCTTGATGTCGTCCTTCGCCATACCGATGATCGCGCCCATCAGCGAGCGTGATGGCGCCGACGATCGCGACGGCGAGCGAGCGCGTTCGGCGCGCCCGCGAAGAGCGGGCCGGAGCGGACGACGAGGTAGACGCCGGCGGTCACCATCGTCGCCGCGTGGATGAGGGCCGAGACGGGGGTCGGGCCGGCCATGGCGTCGCCGAGCCAGGACTGCAGCGGGAACTGCGCCGACTTCCCGCACGCGGCGAGCAGGAGCGACAGGCCGATCGCCGTGAGGACGCCCGTCGACGCCGTCGGGCGCCGCCGCGAAGGCGTGGGCGAAGTCGACGGAGCCGAGGTGCGCGAACATCAGCGCCATCGCGAGGATGAGCCCCATGTCGCCGATGCGGTTGACGACGAACGCCTTGTTGGCCGCCGACGCGAAGGGCGGTTGTGGTTCCAGAAGCCGATGAGCAGGTACGACGCGAGGCCCACGCCCTCCCAGCCGACGAACAGCAGCAGGTAGGAGTCCGCGATCACCAGCAGGAACATCGCCGCGATGAAGAGGTTGAGGTACGCGAAGAACATCGCCGGCGCGGGTCGTGCTCCATGTACGCGACGGAATAGATGTGGATGAGCGTGCCGACCACCGAGACGAGCAGCACGAACGTGAGCGACAGCGGGTCGAGGAGCAGCCCGCGTCGACGCTGAGCTCGCCGCCGGGGATCCACGTGAACAGCGTCTCCTGGAAGGCGCGGTCGTGCGGCGTCGCGCCCGAGCATCTGCGAAGAACGCGCCGATCGCCGACGATCGAGCGTCGTCGGACGACGCCGCGACGCCCAGCCAGTGGCCCCACGCGTCGCGCGCGCGCCCGGCGAGCAGGAGCACCGCGGCGCGACGCCAGCGGCACCGCGACGAGGAGCCAGGTCACGGACAGCATGCTTAACCCTTCATCTCGGTGGGCTCGTCGAGCGAGATGGTCTGGCGCGCGCGGAACACGGCGATGATGATCGCGAGGCCGACCACGACCTCGGCCGCGGCGACCACCATGACGAAGAACGCCATGACCTGGCCGTCGATCGCGCCGTTCATGCGCGAGAACGCGACGAGGGTGAGGTTGGCCGCGTTGAGCATGAGCTCGACGCCCATGAACGCGATGATCGCGTTGCGTCGCAGCAGCACGGCGGCCGCGCCGATCGGCGAAGAGGACCGCCGCGAGGAAGACGAAGTTGATGGGGCTCACGACTCGTCCTCCTCGCCGTCTGTCCTCGATCTGTTCTCGTCCTTGAACTCCGAGCCGTCGTTGTTCTGGCCGCGCGCCTGCAGCACGCGCGAGACGACTCCTCGATGGGCTTGCCCTCCGGGTCGAGCGCGGGGGCGTCGAGCGCGTTGTGGCGGGCGTAGACGCCGGGCAACGGCTTGTTGACCGGGTTCGAGCCCGCCGCGGATGCGCGCGTCCGACCGCCGCCGCTGGTTGAGCGCGGGAAGAGCCGCGGCACGTGCGTGAGGACGATCGCCCCGACCGCGGCGATGACAGGAGAGCCCGAGCGCCTCCATCACGACGACGAACGAGCCGAACATGACGACGCCGATCGGCCTGCGGGATTGCCGTTCTGGTTGGCGCGATCGAGTCCGGCGATGTGGTCCTGGTCGATGACGACGCTGCCGATGACGCTGATGAGCAGGGCGGCGAAGCCGACCGCCGCGACGAACGAGACGAACCGCTGGCCCTTGATGGTCTCCTTGAGGCTCTCGCGCTGGTCGACGCCCACGAGCATGAGCACGAACAGGAAGAGCATCATGACGGCGCCCGTGTAGACGACGATCTGGACGACGCCGAGGAACGGCGCGTCGAGCGCCACGTACATCACGGCGAGGCCCACCATGACCAGGACGACGCCCATCGCGACGTGCACCGCCTTGCGGGCGAACAGGAGCGACGAGCGAGGGGAGCACCATGAGCGGGCGAGCGACCAGAAGACGATTTCCTCGCGCATGAGTCCCTACCTCACCTGACCTTGGGTACGGAACCCGGCAGCGGCCTGCGGCGCGAGCTTGTGCTCGACCGACGGCGGGACGCGCTCGACGTACTCCTCGCGAGGCGGGAGGTTCTCCGGAAGCGTCGGGTCGTCGGGGCGGTGGGCGCGCACCCACGCGACCTGCTCCTCGACGGCGCCAAGGACGTCGCCGTTGTAGTAGTCGGTGTCCGTGGTGCCTTCGACCATCGGGTGCGGCGCGGCGAGCATGCCCTCCTCCATCGGCGCGAGCAGGTCCTGCTTCTCGTAGATCAGCCCCTCGCGGGTGGGCCCGGCGAGCTCGAACTCGTTGGTCATCGTGAGCGCGCGCGTGGGGCACGCCTCGATGCACAGCCCGCAGAAGATGCAGCGCAGGTAGTTGATCTGGTAGACGCTTCCGTAGCGCTCGCCCGGGCGAACTGGGCGTCGGGCGTGTTGGAGTCGCCCTCGACGTAGATCGCGTCGGCGGGGCACGCCCACGCGCACAGCTCGCAACCGATGCACTTCTCGAGCCCGTCGGCGTAGCGGTTGAGCTGGTGCCTGCCGTGGTACTGGGGCTCGCGTCGGGCCGTCCCGTCGGGTACTGCTCGGTCGACGTGCCGGAAGAAGTTGCGAAGCGTCACGCCGAACCCGGCGACGGGCGCAAGAAGCGCGCCGATCGGCCCCGTCTTGGGCAGGTTGGAGATGAATGCGGGATCACTGTCGGCCATGACCGCCTCCCTTCGTGTTTCCGCGCGGCACTGCCGCGCACGGTGCGGCCGGAGCGCGGCGACGGCGGAAGCTTCTCGCCCGGCTTCGGCGGCACCGGGAAGCCCCCGGCGAACGCGTCGATCTGGAGTCGGCCTCGTCGTCGCGCGCCGTCTTCTTCGCGTGCGCGTCCTGGCCCGGCCACGAAGCCGACGACCACGCGCCGCGACGCCGAAGACGACGGCGACCCCGATCAGAACCTGCCGCATGCCGGGCATCTTCCCGGCGTCGTACGCCGTGAGGCTGCCGCCCCAGAGCACGACCCAGCCGAGGCCCGCGGGGATGAGGACCTTCCAGCCGAACCGCATGAACTGGTCGTAGCGGAAGCGCAACAGGGAGCCGCGGATCCAGACGAAGACGAACATCAGCAGCCAGATCTTCGCGAGGAGCCACAGCAGCGGGAAGACGCCGTGTTGAGCACGTCGTCGCCGATGGCGCTCAGCGGCCACGGCGCGGCCACCCGCCCAGGAACAGCGTGGACGCGACCGCCGAGACGTTGATCATGTTCATGTACTCGGCGAGGAAGAACCAGGCGAACTTCATCGACGAGTACTCGGTCATGTATCCCGCGACGAGCTCGCCCTCGGCCTCGGGAAGGTCGAACGGGAGGCGGTTCGTCTCTCCCACCATGGAGATCACGTACAGCACGAAGGCGGGGAAGCAGCGAGACGACCCACCACCGGTGCTCCTGCGACGCGACGATCTCGCTCATCGACATCGAGTGCGCCAACAGGAACACGGTGACGAGCGACAGGCCCATGGCGAGCTCGTAGGAGATGACCTGCGCCGTCGACCGCACCGCGCCCATGAGCGGGTAGGTCGAGCCCGACGCCCACCCGCCGAGCACGATGCCGTACACGCCGAGCGCCGCGCACGCGAGGACGTAGAGCATCGCGACCGGGAAGTCGGTCAGCTGCAGCGGCGTGATGTCGTCCGTGAACGGAATACGCACGGCCGGGCCCAACGGGATGACGGCGAAGATGAGGAACGACGCCGACACCGAGATCATGGGCGCCGACGATGTAGAGGATCTTCTCCGAGGCGCGGACGGTGATGTCCTCCTTGAACAGGAGCTTCATCGCGTCGCCGACCGACTGCAACAGGCCGAACGGGCCGTGCATGTTCGGGCCCGGCGCGCTCCTGGAAGCGCGCGATCACGCGGCGCTCGAACCAGACGGCGAAGAGCACGCGAGGAGCAGGAACACCAGGATCGCGACGGCCTTGATGATGACGATCCAGATCGAGTCGCCCGCAAGCGTGTCCTCGACGGGCACGGTGGCCGCGTCGTTCGTCGCGGGGTCCGCGGCGAGGAGGATCGAGGAGCAGGATCATCCGGCCGCTCCCTTCACCGTGACGGCGTCGCCCGGCTTCACGCCGAGCATCCGGGCGGTGTTCGAGCCCGGCGACTTCGTCGGTAGCCACACCACGCCGTCGACCATGCCGGGCGTCGCCACCATGGGAAGCGTAATGGACCCGCGAACGGCGCCGGACACCCGCGCGACGCCCTTCGAGCCGAGCGCCTTCGCCGTGTCCGGGCTGACGCGCGCGACGGGGACGCGGCCGGTGCCGGCGAGGTGCGGCTCGCCGTCCTGGAGATCGCCCGCGTCGACCAGTTGGTGCCACGACGCGAGCACGAGGGCGGAGCCGGAACGTTTGGCGGGCTTCGGCGCCGCCACGGTCGGAGGTTCCATGGCCGCGGAGTCGTCGACGGGGATCGCGGCGAGTTCCGCGCGCGCGGCCTCGGCAGTCGGGGTTCCGAGGTCGACGCCCATCGCGCGGGCGAGCATGTCGAGGGCCCGGTGGTCGCTCACCGCGTCGGTGTCGAGCGCCTCGCCGAACTCGCGCAGGCGGCCCTCCCAGTTGACGAACGTACCGGACTTCTCGACCGGGGGCGCCACGGGAAGCACGACGTCGGCGAGCTCGGCGACGCCGCTGCGCCGCACCTCGAGGCTCACCACGAACGGCGCCTTCTTGATCGCCGCCTCCGCGCTCGGCGGAAGATCCGCGAGCGAGACACCCCCGAGGACGAGGGCTCCGAGATCTCCCGACGCCGCGGCGTCGAGAATCCGGTCGGTCGCGCGGCCGGCCTTCGCCGGAAGCGAGTCCACGCCCCACGCGCGCGCGACGGCGGCGCGGTACGAGGACGAGGCGACGGAGCCGCCTCCGGGGAGGATCCCGGGGAGCGCGCCGGCCTCGACGGCTCCGCGCTCTCCCGCCCGCCGGGGGATCCACGCGATACGCGCCCCGGTCGACTTCGCGAGGGCGAGCGCCGCGGAGTACGCGCCCCGCGCGTTCGCGACGCGCTCGCCGAGCACGATGACCGAGCCGGGCTCCTTGAGCGCGCGCGTCGCGGCGGCGGGAAGCGACGAGAGGACCGCGCCCTCCTCGCCCGGAACGGCCGGGACGAGCGTCGCGTCGAGCTTGGCGGCGCCGCGCGAGACGAAGGGGGCGACCGTGAACACCTGCTGGCTCCCGAGGGCCTTGTGGAGGCGAAGGAAGACGACTCCACCCTCGTCCTCCGGCTCGAATCCCGCCATCACGACGGTCGGCGCCTTCTCGAGGTCGGCGAACGTCACGCCGATTCCCGAGCCCGCGACCGTCGATCCGAGGAACGCCAGCTCCTCGTCGCTCGTCGCGCGCCACCGCGCGTCGACGTCGTTGGTCCCGAGCACGACGCGGGCGAACTTCGCGTAGGCGTAGGCGTCCTCCAGCGTGACGCGGCCGCCGGGGAGCACGCCGACGCCCACGGCCTTCTTGCTCGCCATCGCCTTGTGTAGCCCCGCGGCCGCGCGGTCGAGGGCCTCCGGCCAGCTCGTCTCGACGAGCACCCCGGCGTCGTCGCGGACGAGGGGGCGGGTCAGGCGGTCGTCGAGTGCGGGCCACGTGAACGCGAAACGGTCCTTGTCGGTGATCCAGTCCTCGTTCACGACCGGGTCGTTGATCGCGAGGCGGCGCATCACCTTTCCGCGGCGGTGATCCACCCGGATGGCGCTGCCGGACGAGTCGTGCTCGGCGATCGACGGCGACGAGACGAGGTCGAAGGGACGCGAACGGAAGCGGTACGCGGCCGACGTCAGCGCGCCGACCGGGCAGATCTGGATGGTGTTGCCCGCGTAGTACGACGAGAAGGGACGGCCGGACTCGTCCTCGGCCGCGAGCCCCGTCGGCGCGTATCCGTCGAAGTCGAGCACGTCGACGTCGAGGAGGCCGACCTGCGAGCGCGCGCCGCGCTCCTGGAGCTCGATGAACGGGTCGCCGGAGATCTCCGCGCCGAAGCGCGTGCAGCGCTGGCAGAGGATGCAGCGCTCGCGGTCGAGCAGGATCTCGGTCGATAGCGCGAGGGGCTTCTCGAAGGTGCGCTTGACGTCGAGGAAGCGGCTCTCGGCGGTGCCGTGGCTCATCGACTGGTTCTGCAGCGGGCACTCGCCGCCCTTGTCGCACACGGGGCAGTCGAGCGGGTGGTTGATGAGCAGGAGCTCCATGATGCCCTCTTGGGCGGCCTTGGCGACCTCCGACGTCTCCTGCGTCTTGACGACCATGCCCTCCGCGAGCTCGACGGAGCACGAAACCTGGGGCTTCGGCATCGGTCGGAGCTTGCCCTCGCGGTCGGGCGCGGACACCTCGACGAGGCACTGGCGGCACGCGCCGGCGGGCTCGAGGGCGGGGTGGTCGCAGAAGCGCGGGATCTCGATGCCGACGCGCTCGGCCGCGCGGATGATGAGCGTGCCCTTCGGCACGGTCACCTCGACGCCGTCGATCGTCGCCGTGATCGTCGGGACCGCCGCGTCGGCCTTCGAACCTGCCGTCGTCGTCACTTCGCCCCCTTCTTCGCCTCGTTCGTCGCGAACACCGTCGTCGCGGCAGCGTTGAGCGGGCAACCATGGCCGTCGAGGTGCGCGAGGTACTCGTCGCGGAAGAGTGCGATCGACGAGCTAATGGTCATGGTCGCGCTGTCCCCGAGCGCGCAGAAGCTGCGCCCGAGGATCGACTTGGACGTCGCGAGCAGCTGCTCGATGTCCGCCTCCGTCCCGTGGCCGGCCTCGAGCCGTTCGTAGATCTGGCTGAGCCAGAACGTTCCCTCGCGGCACGGCGTGCACTTGCCGCACGACTCGTGCCGGTAGAAGTCCGTCCATCGCGCCACCGCGCGCACGACGCACGTCGTCTCGTCGAAGATCTGGAGGGCGCGCGTACCGAGCGCCGACCCGGCGTCCTCGACGCTCTCGTAATCGAGAGGAATGTCGAGGTGCTTGTCCGTCAGGAGCTGCGTGGAGGAGCCGCCCGGCGTCCAGAACTTGAGTCGGTGGCCCTTCCGGACGCCGCCCGCGAGGTCGAGAAGCTCGCGCAGCGTGATCCCCAGGGGCGCCTCGTACTGGCCGGGGCGTTCGACGTGGCCCGACAGCGAGTACAGGACGTGGCCCTTGGACTTCTCGGTGCCCATGCCGGAGAACCACGCGGCGCCCTTGTCGACGATGCCGGGGACCGAGGCGATCGTCTCGACGTTGTTGACGGTCGTCGGGCGGCCGTACAGGCCCTTGACCGCGGGGAACGGGGGCTTGAGGCGGGGCTGGCCGCGCCTGCCCTCGAGCGAGTCGAGCAGCGCCGATTCCTCGCCGCAGATGTACGCGCCCGCGCCCGCGTGCACGATGACCTCGAGGTCGAAGCCGCTCCCGAGGATGTTCTTCCCGAGATACCCGGCCCTCTTCGCCTCGGCCACCGCGTTGAGCAGGCGCCGGTAGACGTGGACGACCTCGCCGCGGAGGTAGATGAACGCGTGGTGCGAGTCGATCGCGAACGACGTGAGGATCGCTCCCTCGAGCAGCAGGTGGGGGGACGCCATCATCGAGCGGGACGTCCTTGCACGTTCCCGGCTCGGACTCGTCGGCGTTGACCACGAGGTAGCGCGGCCCGCCGTCGGGCTCGGGGAGGAAACCCCACTTCACGCCCGTCGGGAACCCGGCCCCGCCCCGGCCGCGCAGGCCCGAGTCCTTGACGGCCTGGATCACGTCGCCGGGGCTCTTCTTCAGCGCCTTCTTGAGCGCCGCGTAGCCGCCGTCCTTCTCGTACGTCTCGAGGCTCCACGACGTCGGCTCGGCCCAGTGCCGCGAGAGGATCGGGGTCAGCGTCGTCACTTCGCTCCCCCCTTCGAGGCGTCGAGGCCCGCGACCGTCGGCGCCCCGGAGGCGCCTCCCTCGTTCGCGCGGCCGTCCTCGAAGCCCGCGAGCACGCGCGAGGTCTCCTTGAACGTCGCGACCTTGTCGGAGCCCCGCGTCGGCGCCACGTCCTTCCCCGCGCGCAGGTCGTCGACGACGGACGCCGCGCTCTCGGGCGTCTGCTGGTCGAAGAACTCCCAGTTGACCATCATCACCGGCGCGAAGTCGCACGCGGCGTTGCACTCGATGCGCTCGAGCGTGATCTTGCCGTCCGGCGTGGTCTCGTCGTTTCCGACGCCCACGTGCTCGGTCAGGCGCTCCCAGATCTCGTCGCCACCCATCAACGCGCAGAGGGTGTTCGTGCAGATCCCCACCTGGTACTCGCCCGTCGGGCGGCGCTTGAACTGCGAGTAGAACGTCGCGACGGCGCTCACCTCGGCGGTCGAGACGTCGACCTGCTCGGCACAGAACGCCATTCCGTCGGGCGAGACGAACCCGTCCTCCGACTGGACGAGGTGCAGCAGCGGAAGCAGCGCCGAGCGGGGCTCGGGGTAGCGGGCGATGATCGCGGCCGCGTCCTTGGCGAGGCGCGCGGTCTGCTCGTCGGAGTACGTCATCGGTCGACTCCCCCCAACACGGGGTCGATCGACGCCACGGCGACCACGACGTCGGCGACCTGGCCGCCTTCGCACAGGATCGACAGCGCCTGGAGGTTGTTGAAGGACGGGTCGCGGAAGTGCGCGCGCCAGGGCTTGGTGCCGCCGCCGGAGACGACGTGGACGCCGAGCTCGCCGCGCGGCGCCTCGACGGTCTGCCAGACCTGGCCGGCGGGCACCCTGAAGCCTTCGGTGACGAGCTTGAAGTGGTGGATGAGCGCCTCCATCGAGGTGCCCATGATCTCCTTGATGTGCTCGAGCGAGTTGCCCTGACCGTCGGTCCCGATCGCGAGCTGGGCCGGCCAGGCGATCTTCTTGTCCGCGACCATCACGGGGCCCGGGCTGTCCGCGAGCCGCGTCGCGCACTGGCGGACGATCTTCATCGACTCGTAGATCTCCTCCATGCGCAGCACCGTGCGGGTGTACGCGTCCGCCGCGTCGGCGACCGGCACCTGGAAGTCATACGTCTCGTACCCGCAGTACGGGTCGGTCTTGCGGACGTCGTAGGGAAGGCCGGCCGCGCGCAGCATCGGCCCCGTGATGCCGAGCGCCATGCATCCCGCGAGGTCGAGGTGCGCGATGCCCCGGGTGCGACCGAGGAATATCGGGTTCTTGAGCTGGAGGTCGGCGAGTTCCGACATCTTCCCCTGGAGCTTGTCGTCGAGGTCGACGAGTCTGTCCACGATGTCCTCGGGCGCGTCCTGCGCGACGCCGCCGGGGCGGATGTACGCGTTGTTCATGCGGAGCCCCGTGATCGCCTCGATGACCTTGAGGACGTACTCGCGGGCGAGGAACGACGTCGTCATGATGGTCGTCGCCCCGAGCTCGTTGCCGCCCGTACCGATCGCGACGAGGTGCGAGGAGATGCGGTTGAGCTCCATGGCGAGAACGCGGAGCACGTTCGCCCGCTCGGGGATGTCGTCGGTGATACCGAGCAGCTTCTCCGTCGCGAGGCAGAACCCCGCCTCCTGGAACATCGAGGCGAGGTAGTCCATGCGGGTGCAGAAGCTCGGGCCCTGGACCCACGTGCGCCACTCCATGTTCTTCTCGATGCCCGTGTGGAGGTACCCGATGCCGGCGCGCGCCTCCGTGACCGTCTCACCCTCGATCTCGAGCATGATGCGCAGCACGCCGTGCGTCGACGGGTGCTGCGGACCCATGTTCACGACCATGCGCTGACCGCTCAGGCGCGCCGCCTCCTCGGCGATGTCCGACCAGTCGCCCCCGGACGCCGTGAACTCCGGGACGGCCTCGTCCTCGTGAATCGCCCCCGTCGCGCGCGCGGCCATCAGTACTGCCTCCGGGTGTCGGGGGCGGGAACCGTCGCGCCCTTGTATTCGACGGGCACGCCGCCGAGCGGGTAGTCCTTGCGCTGCGGGTGCCCCTGCCAGTCGTCGGGCATCTCGATGCGCGCGAGCGACGGGTGGTCGTCGAAGACGATCCCGAAGAAGTCGTACGTCTCCCGCTCGTGCCAGTTGTTCGCCGGGTATACCGCCGTGGTGGTCGGGATGTGGGGGTCGGCGTCCGGAACCGCGACCTCGAGGCGAAGGCGACGGTGGTGGGTGATCGACGTCAGGTGGTAGACGGCGTGGAGCTCGCGCCCCGCGTCCGCCGGGTAGTGGACGCCGCTGACGCCGAGGCTGAGCTCGAAGCGGAGGTCCTGGTCGTCGCGGAGGTGCTGGCAGACGGGGACGATGAAGTCGCGGCGGACGACGAGCGTCAGCTCGCCGCGGTCGACGACGACGGCCTCGATGGCCGCGTCGGCGTCGTCCCCCAGAAGCTCCCGGAGGATGTCGACCGCGCCGTCGAACCACTCGCCGTACGGGCGCTCCGTCGGGGCGGGCATCGCGAAGGTCTGCTCGAGCCCCCCATACCCAGAGGTGTCGCCGGAGCCCGAGAACTGCCCGTGGCGGACGTTGACCAGGGTCATGGGCGTGCGGGCGGAGGGCGCCACGCCCGCGGTCATCTCGTCGTCGGTCACCGGAGCAGTCCCGTCATGTCCGAGGTCGGGGTCGCCTCCAGCGCCGCCTGCTCGGCCGCGCGGGCGATCGCCCGGCGGTGCCGCCCGAGCGGGGCGTCCTTCGCGTGCTTCTTGATCATCATGAGCGCATTCAGGAGCATCTCCGGTCGCGGCGGGCACCCCGGGAGGTAGATGTCGACGGGAAGGACGTGGTCCGCACCCTGGAGGATCGCGTAGTTGTTGAACATCCCTCCCGACGAGGCGCACACGCCCATCGAGATCACCCACTTGGGCTCGGACATCTGGTCGTAGACGTTGCGCATGATCGGGGCCATCTTCTGGCTCACCCGGCCGGCGATGATCATCAGGTCCGCCTGGCGGGGAGAGCCGCGGAACACCTCGGAGCCCATGCGGGAGATGTCGAAGCGGGGGCCGCCCGCGGCCATCATCTCGATCGAGCAGCAGGCGAGGCCGAAGGTGACCGGGTAGACGGACACGCCGCGCGCCCATCCGGCGACGCTCTCGACGGTTCCCAGAAGGAACCCGGGTGCGCTTTCCTCAATGCCCATCGATCACTCCCAGTCGAATCCGCCGCGGCGCCACTCGTACACGAACGGGACCGTGATCATCGCGAGGAAGGTCACGATCGCGACGTAGCCGAACAGCGCGAACTTCTGGTACGCGACCGCCCACGGGTAGAGGAAGACGACCTCGACGTCGAAGATGATGAACGTCATCGCGACGAGGAAGTACTTGATCGGCACGCGTCCGCCGCCGACGGCCGCGGGGGTGGGCTGAGCTCCCGACTCGTACCGTTCGAGCTTCGCCTGGTTGTAGCGCTTGGGGCCGAGGACGGAACTGAGACCGACACCGGCGACGGCGAGCACGCCGGCGATGGCGATCATCACGATCACGGGGACGTACGGGTTCACCCGGAAGCTCCCTTCATGTCAAGTCCCGCGGTCACGCCTTGGGCGCGACCCGCGTCAGTGCAGCGAGGATGCGATCCGCCCAATCCCCGCCGCGCGGTTCATAGACGTCTGATAGCAGTTTATGGGTAATCCACATGATGGTTGGACGCGGGAGTCCGTACCGCGTGCACGCCCGCATCACCGACGGACGCTCGATCAGCGCGGCGAACACGCGACCCAGGCTGTAATACCCCCCCAGGTCTGCCTTCATCTGGCGGGCGTATCCCGCGAGCGCCTTCTCGCGGTCGCGATCCGTCGTCGCCTCCCGGGCCGCGACCGCCGCCTCGGTCGCGCGCCGCGCCGCCTGCATCGCGTAGGCGATGCCCTCGCCGTTGAACGGGTTGACCATCCCCCCGCTGTCCCCGACGAGCATCAGCCCGTCGCGGTAATGCGGTTGGCGGCTGAACGCCATGGGGATCGCCGCGCCGAGCGTCTCGCCGACGTGGCGGTCCTCCGAGAACCCCCACTCCCCCGCCGTGTTCTTCACGAACTCCGCGAGCATCGACCGATGGTCGAGCTTGGACGGCTTGCCGCGACCGCTCAGCGTGCCGAGCCCGACGTTCACCGTTCCGTCGCCGACGGTGAAGATCCACCCGTACCCGGGGAGCAGCTTCGACTTCCCCGCCTCGCCGGACCACAGCTCGAGGTGGCCCTCCATCCATTCGTCCCGGGGGCGGTCGACGGTGTAGTAGGTGCGCACCGCCACGCCCATCGGGCGCCCCTTCTTGCGGTGGATGCCCTCGCCCGTGGCGACGCGCGAGCTCACGCCGTCGGCCGCGATGACGAGCGGCGCCCGGTACTCGGCGACGTCGCCGACCTTGCGACCCTTCTCGTCCGTCGCCCGCGCCGTGACGCCGACGACGCGCCCCGTGCGCTCGTCGTGAACCGCCGCCTCGACGGCGACGCCCTCGCGCACGTCGGCGCCGGACGCGCGCGCGTGCTTGGCGAGAACGTGGTCGAACGTCGCGCGCGGGAGCGTCAGGCCGTACCCGGGAAAGGACGCGCTCTCGTTCCACGGGAATTCGAGGCGGTGGCCTCCGCCGATGATGCGCAAGCCCTTGTTCCGCACCCATCCCTCGGCCTCGGGGGTCGGCACTCCCATGAGCTGGAGCTCCCGCACCGCGCGCGGGGTGAGCCCGTCGCCGCACACCTTCTCGCGGGGGAAACGAGCCTTCTCGAGGGCGATGACGTCGAAGCCCTCGCGGGCCAAATAGTGGGCGACGGAAGAACCGGCGGGGCCGGCGCCCACCACGATCACGTCGGCCTCGGTCTTCACTCCCTCAGCCTACGTTCTCGACGGAGCGCCCCGCGCCCGCGGCCGTGGGCGCCCGCGCCCCGCGACGGACTTAGGGTAGGGGGGTGAGTGTGCTTGCCGCCCAGCGTCGCGATCCGTGGGTCGTCCGGACCGTCGCGGTCCCCGATCCCGGAGACCTCGTCGACGCGATGCCCGAGCCCGGAATCTCGTGGATCCGGCGGGGCGAGGGCATGGTCGCCTGGGGCGAGGCCGCGCGATACGCCGTCGCCGGCCCCTCGCGAATCGCCGACGCGGCGGCGTGGTGGTCCGAGGCGTCGTCCCACGCGGTGATCCGCGACGAGGTCGGCGTGCGCGGTTCCGGTCTCGTGGCCTTCGGCTCCTTCGCGTTCGCCGACGCGTCCGACGCGGGCGGCGTGCTGATCGTCCCGCGCTACGTCCTCGGCACGCGCGACGGCGTCTCGTGGCTCACCGTGATCTCCGACTCGCCGACCATCTCCCCTCCCACGCTCGACGACGCCCTCGGCGGCGCGCGACCCGCCCGGCCCATCGGCGACGTGGAGATCGACGCGGGCGACAAGGCCGCCTGGGACGCCGCGGTCGGCGAGGTGATCGCGCGAATCGCGAGCAGCGACGTCGACAAGGTCGTGCTCGCCCGCGCCGTCGAGGCGCGCGCGAACGCTCCGATCGACGTGCGCTCGCTCCTCGCGCCGCTCGCGGCCGACTACCCGACCTGCTGGACGTTCCACGTCGACGGCATGGTCGGCGCGACCCCCGAACTCCTCGCGCGCGTCGATCGGGGTCTCGTCACCTCCCGCGTGCTCGCGGGAACGATCCGACCGACCGGCGACGAGACGGCGGACCTCGCCCACGCGGCGGCGCTCGCGCGCTCGTCGAAGGATCGCGAGGAGCACGAGTACGCGGTCACGTCCGTCACCGACGTGCTCGAGCGCCACTGCAGCTCGATCAACGTCCCGGAGTCGCCGTCGGTGATCCACCTCCGCAACGTCATGCACCTCTCGTCGGACGTGACCGGGGTGCTGAGCGACGCGACCACGAGCCTCGACCTCGTCGGCGCGCTCCACCCGTCGGCCGCCGTCTGCGGCACCCCCACCGCGAGCGCCGCCGCACTGATCGACGGCCTCGAGGGACTCGACCGGCGGCGCTACGCCGGGCCCGTCGGGTGGATGGACGCGACGGGCGACGGCGAATGGTGCATCGCGCTCCGCGCGGCCGAGATCTCCCCCGACGACCCCGCGCGGCTCCGCCTCTTCGCCGGGTGCGGGATCGTCGCCGCGTCGCTGCCCGAGGACGAGTGGGCGGAGTCCGAGGCGAAGCTCGAACCGCTACGCGAGGCGCTGGGACGGCACGAAGCGCCCGCGAGCGCATAGGCCCGCGGGCGCCGGCCGTCGCTAGGCGGGTTCCCCCGCGGCGGGCGACGCGTCGTCGGCGCGGCGGCCGCCGATCGCGTGCCGGATGGCGTCTCGGGCGCGCGGCCCGAGGCGGTCCCGGGGCGGCGTGGGGTTGTCGGCCTGAGACCCCAGCACCGCGGACACGAGCATGGCCCGGCCGTCGCGCTCGAACGCGACGCTCACCGTGTCCCCCGGGGCGAGTTCGCGCAGATGCGTGGCGAGTTCGCGGACGTTCGCCACGGATATCCCGTCGACCTTCGTGATCGTGTCGCCCTTCTTCAGGCCGGCGTCCTCCGCCGGAGAGCCGGGCGTGACGGACGCGAGGACGACGCCTCCCGTCGACGCGCTCGCGGGGCGCTCGAACGTCACCCCGAGATACGGGTGCTCCTCGGGACCCGGGCGATCCGCCTGCGACCCCGTTGTCACGCGCACCGATCGCTCGGCTCCGTCGTGCGAGACGACCACCGCGACGGTGTCGCCGGGCTCGATGCCGCTCATCGCCTCGCGCAATGCGCCGCGCTCGTCGAGCGCCACGCCGTCGACCGACACGACGATGTCGCGCGCCTCGATTCCCGCGTCGTCCGCGGGCCCGTCGGGCGCCACCCCTCGCACGACGACTCGGTCGCGCACGACCCGCAGCCGCCACCCGAAGTACGGCACCGTCTCCGCATCCGGCCGGTCGACGGTCGCCGACGCGGTCGACGCCTCGTCGGCCGATGCCGCCGTCGCGCCGAGGGTCAACCCCCCGAATGCGAGCGCCGCGGCGAGTCCTGCCGTCGCGGGCACGGCCGCGATCCTTCTGGACTTGCGTCCCATGATTGCCTCCTTGGCTCGGTCCTTCGCCACCCATCCGACCGCACGGGGCTGGAGGAAGGCTGGGCCCGTCCTGGGAGCTCGCTGGGAACGCTAGGGCGCGCCGAGCACGCGACCGAAACCCGCGTCGTCGGTGCGCGCGATGAGGACGAACCGGGGTCGACCGTTGAAGGCGTCGTGGACGCGGAGGGTGCCCGCCCCTCGTCCGGGCACGGACGCGGCCGCCGCGTCGCCCCACAGCGCGAGGACGTCCCCCGACCACGCGAGACCCGTGGGTTGGGGCTCGTCCTGGGGCAGCGTCCATGCCACCTCGCCGGCGATCGTGTACACCGCCGTATCCGTCGCGACGCGGGTGCCATCGGGTTTGACGGAGAAGAACGCGTCCTCCGGCGTCGGCGGGAATACGGCGACGCGCACGAAGGTGTTGGTCGCGGGCGCGACCGCGTACAGCGCGATCGTCCCGTCCTCGCGTCGACACGTCTCGAGCAGCTGCCGACCCGGCGCCCAGCTGAAGGGATCGCACCGGTCCTCGCTCGACGGCGAACCGTGGTCGACGCGGTCGGCGCCCCCCGTCGGCGTCTCCGCGTACGTGACCGTGTGCCAGTACCGCTCCGTGTAGGTCACCCATTCCAGGTTTTCCTCGTCCCATCGCTGCGCCCTCGTCGTCACGTACTCCGACGCGGCGTAGATCGATTCCTCGGGATCCTCGAGGAGAGCGCCCGCGACGATCGGCGGGACCGCCTGCGCGATGGCGCGCCCGTCGAGGGTGAGCCGCACCCACTGCCGAGTCGACGCGCCGTCGCTCACGAGAAGGGCGCCGCCGCTCGAGGCGAGCCGAACCTCGCCCCCCGTCCACACCGGCGACGTGTCCGGGGGCGACGCGGGGCCGGAGGGCGCGGTCACCGGACCCGCGCTGGCGGACGGGCTTTCGGTGGTGGTCGACTTCGGCGTGCGGGAGGCGTACGACGGCGCGACGCCGGGGCCGTCGAACGGGGCCGAGAGTTCGCCGGTGACGATGTCGAACGAGTACAGCACGACGCGGTCGGGATCGCCCGATTGCGGCCTCGCCACGACCACCTGGCGCCCGCCGGGGAGCCACAGTCGCGGCTGAAGTCCCGAGGTCACGCCGAGGTCCGCTCCGGCGTAGACCGTTCCGACGCGGTCGACGACGAATATGCGACGAGTCCCGGGTGGTCCCACGTCCGCTGCCCGGCGTCTCCGGGCGGCGCCGCGCTCGTCTCCCCGAGCCGTTCGGCGGGCGTGAGGAAGCGACCGGTGCTCGAGTTGTACGTCGTCAGCAACCACCCCGGTCCCACCGCCTCAAGGACGTCGGCCGTGAGGGGCTTGGCCTCGTCCGGGGCAGAGATCGGGCCCGACGACGTGGCGGACGGCGACGCGTCCGACGAGGCGCTCGGGGACGCGTCGGCGGCGGAGACGCGGGAGCCCGAGGGCTCCCAGAATCCGAGCAAGTACACGGCCGCGACGAAAGCGGCGGCGAGGATCGCCGTCAGGCTCGCCCACCACCGCGAACTCCGTAATCTGCGCCACGACACCTCTCCCGTCGCCTGCGTCCTCGCCCCAGGCTAACCGGAGCCCCCCGCGGGCGAGAACAGGCGCCCGGACGCGTCACGCCAGCATGGCCTCGACCACCTCGATGCCGACGGGCTCCGGACGGAGCGCCGTTCGGAGCGCCGCGGCGTCGCGGACGCGGACGTGGACGCCCCGAACCCGTGGGCGATCGCGGACAGGTCCGCGCCGTGGGGCGTGGTGAACACGCGCTCGAACGCCCCGGGCTCGGATTCGGCGTGTTCGAGCCCGCGGAAGATCGAGCCGCCGCCGTCGTTGAGCACGACGATGCGCACGCTCGGCCGTCGTTCCCGCGTACCGACGAGCAGACCGCCCGCGTCGTGCAGGAAGGTCAGGTCTCCGACGAGGGCCGTGACGAGGGCCTCGGAGCCGAGGGCGACGCCCAACGCCGTCGAGAGGGTGCCGTCAATCCCGGCCAGCCCACGATTCGCGATCACGACGCGCGTCGGCGTCGCGAAGTCCGCGGGGATCGCGGCGTCGACGGCCCGAATGGCGCGGCTCGACCCGACGACGAGCGGTCCGTTCGCCCGCCTCCGCCAGCACCTCCGCCGCCACGGACTCCACCGACCAGGCCCGGGCGGACGGACGGGCTCGACCGCGCCGACCCACCGCTCGACCCACTCCCGTCGACGCGGGCGTTCCCGGCGCGCGGATCCACCCGAACGGCACGTCGGGAACGACGACCTCCGCGCGAAGGGGCGCCTCGCGCCACGGGGCGCCGTGGCGGGCGACCCACAACCGCGGAGCGGAGTCGAGGAGCGCCCGGACGCCGCGGGCGAGCGTCGCGCGGCCGACGAGCAGCACGAACTCCGCCTCGGCGACCAGCGCGCGACCGGCGTCCGTCGCGACGAACCGCGCATAGTCGGGGACGACGGACGGCCCGCGCGCGCGACCCCGACGTGGGCTCGGCGAGCAGGGGCCAGCCGCGGGCGGCGGCGATGGACGCGGGCGCCGATCCGGCCCGGTCTCCCGCGACGACAACGCCCCTGGCGACATCGGGCAGCGCCGGGGAGTCGGGCGTCCGGCGCGAAACTCCAGGTCCGCCGGTGTGCCGCCGACGGCCACGGGCCGCGATCGGGTCCGAGCGGGTCGGCGAACTGCACGTTGAGGTGGACCGGCCCCGGCCCGAGGCTTCCGTCCGACGGGCGTGCGCCCCGGCCGAGAAGGCGATCGCCGCCCCGACGGCGAGCCGGCGCCTCGTCCTCGAGGTCCCGCCCCGGTCCGGGGGCGAGGACGTCCTGTGCGTGACGGACGAAGGGGCCGAAGAGGCGGCGCTGGTCCGTCGTCTGGTTCGCGCCGGTCGCGCGAAGGTCGAAGGGCCGGTCCGCCGTGATGGCGATCAGGCGCACACCCGAGTGGTGCGCCTCCATCACCGCGGGCAGCAGGTTGCCCGCGGCCGTCCCGGACGTCGTGACGACGGCCGCGGCTCCCCCGTGCGATCGCGAGCCCCAGCGCGAGGAATGCCGCCGATCGCTCGTCGATGCGGACATGAAGGCGGATCTCGGGCGCGCCGAGTCGGCGGCGCGGCCGATCCGCCTCGGCCAGCGCGTGGGCGAGCGGCCCCGACCGCGAGCCGGGGCACAGCACGATGTCGCGCGACGTCGTTCGCCGCGAGGTGCGCGACAGAGCGCGCGGGCGAACTCCATCGAGGGGTTCGTCACGCCGTCACCTCCGCGGTCCTGGGCTCCAGGATCGCCACCGCGCGGCACGAGCGGGTCGGCGACGACGTCGTCCGCGAGGAGGGCGCCGGTTCCGAGCCCGCACGCGTACGGAAGGTCGGGCAGCGCAAGCGCGAGCGCGAGGCCCGACGCGAGGCCGATCGACGTCTCCATCGCGCTCGACACGACGACGGGGAGCCCCGCGACTGCTCGCCACCTCCATGCAGGCGCGGACGCCCCCGAGCGGCGACGACCTTGAGCACGAGCACGTCGGCCGCGCCGGCGCGCGCCACGGCGAGCGGGTCGGACGGCACGCGCACAGACTCGTCCGCCGCGATCGGCACGGCGGTGCGCCGCCGGAGCGCCGCGAGCTCGTCGATCGTGGCGCACGGCTGCTCCGCGTACTCGAGTCCGTCGACGCCCCCCGATCGCGCGGCCCGCTCGAGCGCCGCGAGCGCGCGGACGGCGTCGTCGACGGCCCAGGCGCCGTTCGCGTCGACCCTCACCCGAGCCGACGGCCCGCCCGCCGCGGCGACGGCCGCCGCGACCGCCTCGACCCGCGCGACGTCGTCCGCGGGCGTCGAGCCCGGCCGCCGACCTTCACCTTCGCGACGACGCATCCGCCGGCGACGGCGAGGCGCGCCGCGTCCTCCGGACCGACCTCCGGGACGATGCTGTTGACGGGCACGCGATGCGCGCACGCGGAGCGGGCCAGTCGCCTCGAGCCGCCTCCATCGCCGCGGCCCACCACCGCGAGGCCCGCGCGGCGTCGTAGTCGGGGAACGGCGAGTACTCGCCCCACGCGTCGGCCCGTCCGGCGCTCGCCCTCGGATGAGCACGCCCGAGCGCTCGGTCACCCCGCGGAAACGCGTGGCGAGGCGTACGCGGAACGGTCGGAACTCCATGGCGCCAGGCTATTGCCTCCGGGCCCGGGGCCCTACGGGTGGAGAATCGCGCGGTAGCCCTCGGTACCGATCACGTGAAGCGGAAAGGCGTCCCCCGCGCCGGGGAGAAGCTCGACGGTCAGCCCCGTCGCGAAATCCGTGTACCACAGGAGCCCGTCGCCGCTTACGAGCGCGGCGGTGCCCGACGCGGCGAGGCAGTGGCGGAACTCGTACGGCGGTTGCGCGACGGGCTGAAGCGTGCCGTCCCGAAGGACGCCGAGCCGACTCTTGTCGGACGTCACCTCGACCACGCGCAACGGGCTGTCGGCGCAGTACCCCGACACGAAGTAGTCGTCGGGCCCGGGTATACCGAGAGCGAGCCGGAAGCGCGTCGAGCTGGTCGGCGGCGATGACCTGCGTCGGCGAGGATCCGTCGACGGGGAATTCCCACACGTCGAGCGCGCCGGCGTCCGTGTAGCAGTAGGCGACGAAGGTCGGCCCGCGGCCCTTCCCGATCATGTAGCAGTCGCCCGCCATCGACGACGGGATCGTCGCCGAAGTCCCGTCGGGGTAGAACGCCGTGAATCGCTCGTCTGGCGCGGTCTCGAACTCGCTCTGGACCTGGACGTCGCCGACGTCGAAGACCGTGTAGCCGAAGCCCTGGCCGACGATCGAGCTCGGGATCTCCACCCCCGCGTCCGAGTAGATCCCGTCGATGCCCTCGCCGTCGCAGCTTCCGCGGACGAGCCACGCGCCGTCGCGCGCGGAACCGCGCACGTATCCCTGGTTCGCACAGAACGACCACGTCGAGTCGATCTCGCCCGAGACCATGTCGAAGACCTCGAGGTCGGTGAGTTGGTTGACGAGGAGGATCTTCTGGCGCGCGCCGTCCCACGCGACGATGTCCGGCTTCGTCAGGCCGAGCACGTCGAGGTTGCCGAGTTCGTAGCGCGTGCCCTCGGGAGAGATGAGATAGAGCACGCGCGGCCCGGGCGTCTCGACTCCCGCGTCGTCGATGGACGTGGCGTCGTGGATGGCGACAACCCAGCCGGTCGACACCGACTCGAGGACCGGCTCGGTGAGGAGCTCCGCCGAGGGGAGGTGCTCCGCGACCGTCACGGGGCGTTCGGCGAAGACCGGCGCGGGCGTCGCGGAAGCGGTGGGCGTCGGCAAGGTCGCCGTCGCGGTGGGCGAGGGGCTCGGGGTCGGGCTCGAGAACGGACCCCACGACGCGAGCCACGCCGTGAGCGCGGCGGCGATCACGACGAGCACGACTGTCGCCCACACCCAGAACTTCGCGACCGCCCTGGCCATCCCCGCTCCTCTATCGGCCGAGTCTCGATCCCCCGTCTCCACCCGGGCGTCGAAGGCTAGGCTCGTGGACGTGAGCGATCTTCCCGTCCCGGTCTCCCAGACCTTCGATCCCGCGCGTTGGCGCGCCATCGATGGTTTTCCTAATGGTGACATTACCTATCATCGCGCCGTAGACCGCGCAGGGCGCGGCGCCGAACGCGACCTTCCCGCGGTGCGCATCGCCTTCAACCGTCCGGAGGTGCGCAACGCGTTCCGCCCTCAGACGGTGGACGATCTGTACCGGGCGCTCGACCACGCGCGCCAGACGCCCGACGTCGCCGCCGTGATCATCACGGGGAACGGTCCGTCGCCCAAGGACGGCGGGTGGGCGTTCTGCTCGGGAGGCGACCAGTCCGTCCGCGGCAAGGACGGGTACCTCTACGACGCGTCGTCGGCCCCGACGGCCGCCGGGCGTCTGCACGTCCTCGAGGTCCAGCGACTCATGCGCACCATGCCGAAGGTGACGATCGCCGCGGTGAGCGGGTGGGCGGCAGGAGGAGGGCACAGCCTTCACGTGGTGGCCGACCTCTCGATTGCGAGCCGCGAGCACGCGCGATTCAAGCAGACCGACGCGGTGGTCGGGTCGTTCGACGCGGGCTACGGCAGCGCTCTCCTCGCGCGACAGGTCGGCGACAAGCGCGCCCGGGAGATCTTCTTCCTCGCGCGCGAGTACTCGGCGGACGACGCGGAGCGTTGGGGTGCCGTCAACGAGGTCGTCGACCACGATCGCCTCGAGAGCACCGCGCTGGAGTATGCCGCGCTCGTCGCGGCCAAGTCTCCCCAGGCGATTCGCATGCTGAAGTTCGCGTTCAATCTCGCCGACGACGGCCTTGCGGGCCAACAGGTATTCGCCGGCGAGGCGACTCGCCTGGCCTACATGACCGACGAGGCGCAGGAGGGTCGAGACGCGTTCCTCGAGAAGCGCGACCCGGACTGGAGCCGGTTCCCGTACTCGTACTAGAGCGACCTACCGCTTGGTCGTGATCGTCGTCGAGTCGAACTTGAGAACCTGGATCTCGCTCGTTCCCCTCGAGGGAAGGAGCTCGACCCAGGTGTTGCCGGGCGCGAGGTAGACGGGCGTGCCGTCGAGGGTCGTGAGGTGGAACTTGTCACGGCGGTCGGCCTTGCTCCACCGGATCTCAACGTACTTTCCGTCGGTGGCGATGTAGCCGATGCCGTTCTCGGTTCCGGCGAGAAGGGTCTCCGGGTCGTCGTGGAACTTGTAGCGCACCCGCGCGCGAAGGATGACGATGTTCGTCGCCTTCAACTGGCCGCTCGACTGCTGAACGTGCGGGGTGGAACCCTGGTATCGAAGGAAGGCGCCCTTGGATTCGCTCCACTTCCAGTGCTGCGTCTGCGTACGCGAGAACTTCAGCGAGATCTCCTTGACCGGCTTCCCGGTGACGATGGCCGTCGCGTTCTCGACCGGATAGGCGTAGTCGAACTGTTGCGGAGCCGGCTTCGCGCCCTTCGCGGTCCCGCACTTGGCGATGTTGTCGAGGTGGAGGTACGTCGCGTACGGCCGGTACTTGCCGCTCTTCAGGTAGAAACCCGAACGGCAGTTGCGGAGGTCCTCCGCGACGTACGGCTGATCCTTGATCTTGAGCGCGTCGTGCAGCGTCGGCCTCGCGGCGCCGGAGAAGGCGATCGTCCCATAGAACGATCCGAAGATGTACGGGTCCATCGGCCGCAAGGACCGGATGTTTCCGACGACCTTCGGGTAGTGCGAGTGGAAGACCGCGACGAACCGCGTCCACCCGCCGGTGGCCATGTACTCCTCGAACACGATGTCCGCGTACTGCAGGCCTTCCTGCGGTATCGCGTGCGTATTCGTGCTGTTGTCGATCTTCGCGGCGATCGCCTGCCGCTGGATATCGGCGGGATCGGCGTCCGTCGCGTCGAGTCCCGTCAGCGGCCAAATCACCGCCGGCATCGGGTCCTCGGGCGGGGTGGGGATCGTATTCCGGTGTTCGGAGGGCACCTGCGTGACGGTGGCATCCGGTTGGGAGAGCTCCTGAGGGGCACACGCCGCCAGGGCAAGAACGGCAAGAGCCGTCGCGGCAGCACCGAGTCGACTGGCGGTCCGAGTCATAGCGGACAGTCTAGGCGCGCCTACGCTGGGAGGGTGACCTATACGAGTGTCGCCGACGATCCTTTCGGGGCTGCCGAGGCAATCGTTGCGGGGCGCGCAGGCGGCGTGAGCGTCGCGACGTCCGGATCGTCGGGCGAGCCGCGAGCCGCGTTGATCGGTGCCTCGGCGCTACTCGCGTCGGCCGAGGCGACGCTCGATCGCCTCGGCGGGCCGGGCGCGTGGCTCCTCGCCGTCCCCCCCGATCGGATCGCCGGTTTCCAGGTGCTCGTTCGATCCGGTCTCGCGGGCTCGCCTGCCGCGCGGATGCCCGACGGCCCCTTCACCGCCGCCGGATTTGCCGACGCCGTCGCGCGCCTCCGATCGACCGCGCCGGCGGGTATGCGCCTGTATTGCTCGCTCGTCCCGACGCAGGAGCGGCGCCTCCGGTCCGACGCCGACGGCGCGGCGGCCCTCGCGTCGCTCGACGCGGTTCTGATCGGCGGCGCGCCGGCCACGCGCACCGAGCGGGTCGCGGGGGTGGTCGAGACGTACGGGTCAACCGAGACGTCGGGCGGATGCGTGTACGACGGGACGCCGCTCAAGGGCGTGCGAATCGACGCGGACGCGGACGCGAGGATCCTTGTCTCCGGCCCGACGCTGTTCGACGGATACGCCGACGGCGACGACGACGGGACGTTCACGCGGGGCGGGATCCGCTGGCTTCGGATGCCGGACATCGGTCGGGTGGTCGGCGGGCGCCTCGTCGTGCGGGGCCGGGCGGACGACGTCATCGTGACCGGCGGCATGAAGGCTCATCCCGGCGACGTCGAACGGGCGCTTCTCGCGCGGGGCGACGTCGGCGAGGCCGTCGTCGTGCCCGTGCCGGACGAGGAGTGGGGACAGCGCGTCGTCGCGCTCGTCGTTCCCGCCGCGGGTTCCGGGCCCGTCGACGAGGCGGCGCTCCGCCGGGATCTCGGCGACGCCTTGCCCCGGCATGCGGTTCCGAAGGAGATCCGCGTCGTCGAATCCCTGCCCCTCCTCGAATCTGGCAAGATCGACCGCGGGGCCGCCCGGGCCCTCGCCCGTACCCCGACCGGAGGTCCCCGTGCCCGCGACGACGCGTGACTGGATTCGCGGTGCGCGCCCGAAAACCCTGACCACCGCGATCGCTCCCGTCGCCGTCGGCACGGCGTCCGCGAACGCCGTCGGGAGCGCGAGATGGGGGGTCGCCGCGCTCGCGCTCGGCGTCGCCCTCGCCCTCCAGGTCGCCGTGAACTTCGCCAACGACTATTCCGACGGCGTGCGGGGAACGGACGCGAACCGCGTCGGACCCGAGCGGTTGGTCGCGTCCGGGAAGGTTCCTCCCCGGCGCGTCCGCCTCGCCGCCCTCCTGGCCTTCGTCGTCGGTTCGCTTCTCGGGTTGGCGATGACGCTGATCTCGGGTCAGTGGTGGCTCCTCGCCGTCGGGGCGGCCGCGATCGTCGCCGCGTGGACGTACACGGGCACCTCCCGCCCGTACGGATATACCGGGTGGGGCGAGGTCAGCGTCTTCGTGTTCTTCGGACTCGTCGCGACGCTCGGGACGATGGCGGCGCAAGCCGGCGGGGTGACGTGGTGGGGCGTGGTCGCGGCGACGGGCGTCGGCCTCTATTCCGTCGCGATGCTTCTGGTGAACAACATCCGCGACCTCGAAACGGACGCGCTCTCCGGTAAGCGCACGCTCGCCGTCCGCCTGGGGAACGTGCGGTCGCGGGCGCTCTTCGCGCTGATGGTGACGCTGCCGCTGGTCGCGTCGTGCGCCGTCGCCATCGCCCGGCCCTGGGCGCTCGTCACGGGCGTACTGATCCTGCCGGCGGTCGTGCTCGCGCTCGCCGTCACGGTGGGACTCAGGGGACGGCCGATGTCGGTCGTGTTCGCGGGCACGAGCGCGATCGGTCTCGCCTACGGCGTCCTGCTCGCCCTCGGGATCGCCTGGGGCTGATCCGCCCGCGACGCCCGGCGTGCTACGCGGCGCGCGGCTTCTTCCCGTTGGCCGCGATCTCCGCGTCCTCGGCCGCCTCGTCCTCGCGCGTGGACGAGAAGCGCTTCGCCAGCCAGCGCTCGAGCTGCTGCGCGGCCGCGTCGTGCAGCGAACCGAACATCGCGTACGAGATGAGCCACGCGATCAGCGCGGCGGCCACGACGGCGACCCAGCTCTGCCACCCGAGCATCCACAGCATCACCAGCACGGCGAGCATGAGAGCGGTCCGCGCGAGCCAGTAGAGGAAGACATGCACAGCGCAACTCTATCGCTCCGGCTACGCTCGTCCTATGCGCACCGCTTTGTTGACGCTCGCGTACGTCGGCCTCGCCGCGTACTGCATTTCGGACGCCCTGCAACACCGCGATCACGAACCGTACGGTCTCCCGAAGGTCCTCTGGGTGTTCATCATCCTGCTCTTCCCGTACCTGGGGGCGGCGACGTGGATCGCTCTGGCGATTCGCTCGCGTCTGAACGCGGAGCAGCCGCGTCCCCCGCAGGCTCCGGACGACGATCCCGATTACCTGGTTTGGCTACGGGAGCAGGAACGCCGGAGGAAGCTCGGCAACTGACGGGCGACTACTCGCCCGCGTAGAGCCGCTCGATCCGGGGTCCGACCGCGGAGACGTCGAAGTCGCGCACGCGCGCCGCCTGCTCGTCCCGAATGCTCGCTCGCAGGTCCTCGTCGTCGATCAGGCGCGCGAGCGTCGCCGCGAATCTGCCGCGATCGCTCGGGCGGACCAACGTGTCGGGGCGGTCCCCCAGGACGCTGCGGTAACCGGGGTTGTCTCCGCCGACCACGACGTCCGAACCGGACGCCATCGCCTCGATCAACACGATGCCGAAGCTCTCGCCGCCCGTCGCGGGGAAGACGGCGATGTCGGCGGCGCCGTAAAACGCGGCCTTCTCCTCCTCGGCGACGAAACCCGTCATCTCGACGATGTCGCCCATTCGCGCCTCCTCCACCACCTTCTCGACGTCCGCCGCGAGCGGACCGCGGCCGCCGATCGTCACCCGAATGCGCGCGCGCGAGGCCCTCGGCAGCGCGCTCACGGCCTCGACGAACTCGATCGCGCCCTTGCGGGCGACGAGGCGCCCGAGGAATGCGAGCCGTACCGCGTCCGATCCACGCCGCGACTCGCGTCCGCGCTCGCCCGCCGTCGCGAGCGCGTCGACGTCGATGGGTATCCCGATCACGGTCGGTTCTATGCGGAACGCGTGGCGCGCGAACTCCGCGGCGGGCGCGGACACCGCGCAGAACCGGTCGAACTTCCGGAGGTTGCGCCGCAGCAGAAGCCCGAGCGCGCGCGTCGCGACCGACGCGAGGCGTCCGTTCGGGAGGATGTGGAACGTTCCGACGATCGCGACGGCGTCCCCCTGCACGCGCCGGGCCGCGGCGACGAGCCGGCCCGAGAACAGCGGCGAGTGGGGAGTCTGGACGTGGATGACGTCGAAGCGCTCACGCGCGAGGAACGCTCGGAGCGACCGCCGGGACACGGGAAGCGGGATCTTCAGCCCGTTGCCGTTGAACCGGACGTGCACGTTCCGCGCGAGCGAGTGGAGAGACCCGCCCAGGTCCCCGCGCGTCGCCTCCGAGCAGACGTAGTGGACGTCGTGACCCGCCGAGGCGAGGTAGCGCCCCACGCTCAGGACGTACTGCTGGACGCCGTCGGGCCGGTCGAGGCTGTCGTCGAGGACGAGCGCGATCTTCATCCGCCTAGACCCCCGCATACGAGTGGAGGCCCTGGAATACCAGATTGACGAGCGTGAAGTTCACGATGATCGCGCCGAACCCGACGAGCGCGAGGACGGACGCGCGACGGCCCTGCCAGCCTTGGGTCGTGCGCGCGTGCAGGTACGCGGCGTAGATCACCCAGACCACGAACGACCACGTCTCCTTGGGGTCCCAGCCCCAGTACCGCCCCCACGCGTGCTCCGCCCAGATGGCGCCCGCCATCACGGTGAAGGTCCAGAGGATGAAGCCGACGGCGTTGAGACGGAAGGAGAGCGCCTCAAGGGAGCGGGGCTCCGGGGCGGCGTCGAGTCGCCGCCACGCGCGCCTGCCGAAGAACGACGAGCCGCCGTCGCGGGCGGCGCGCGCGAGTTGGATGAGCGTCGCGAGGAACGCGACGGAGAGCACGCCGGTCGCGATCGTCGCGACGGACACGTGGATCGCGATCCACGCGCTCTGGAGGGCGGGCTGGAGGGTCGTCGCCTCGCGGTACAGGACGGCGAGCGCGAGGCCGAGCGCGATCGTCGCGAGGCCCGTCACCGCCGGGCCGAGCCACACGGCGTCGCGAAAACGCCGGATGACCGCGTACGCGGTAACGGCCGCGAGGGAGAACGTGATGGTGAATTCGTACATCGTCGACCACGGCACGTGCCCGGCGTCGATCCCGCGCGCCACGACGCCGATCAGGTGCAGGGCGAGGCCGACCGTGACCGACGCCCGCGCGATGCCCGACGCGCGATCGGACGCGGGAACCGCCGCGCCGTTGTCCTTCGCGTCCGCGACGCGTGCGAGCCGGACGGACGAGGCGACCATGGCGATCGCGTACAGGGCGGCGGCGCCGTACAGCGCGGCCACGCTCACGTTCTGGGGGTCCACGCTTCCTCCCGCTCGTCGGTCATCGCCGCGATCACGCGCTCGACCTCGTCGCGCAGGCCCTCGTCCTGGCCCGGTCCGAGCGCCGCCGCGGTCACCACTGTAGTTCGGCCGCGCGCCTCCGCCACAACCCAGACCCTCCGCTGCGAGGCGAACAACGTCAGCGCGAGCCCCACGAGCGCGAGCACCGCCGACGCGAGAAGCCACGGCAGCGTCGGGTCCGCGCGCAGGTCGAAGGCCACGAAGCGGGGCAGCGCGTCCCACGTGACCGTCCCGAGCCCGTCGGGAAGGTCGACGGACTCGCCCGGCGTGATGGTGAAGGTCGCCGGGGCCCCGTCCGCGTCGCGCACCACGCTGAGGCGCGTCGTATCGAGCACGTAGACGTTCTGCGGGATCCCGGTGTCGAGCCCGAGGTCGCCCGTGAACACCTGGAAGACGATCACCGGGTTCAGCGGTTGCGGCGCGAGGGATACCGGGCTAGCCACACCGGACGACGCGGTGGGCAGGAGCGTCGCGCGGATGCCGATCTGCGGTCCCGTCGTCACGTCCGGCACCTTGAGCACGCCCGTCGACGTGTACGCCGCGTCCTGCGGAAGGAACGGGACCGGCCCGGACAGCGCCACCTCGCCGGCCGAGTCGCGCACGGTGAGCGACGGCGCGTAGCCGTTGCCCTGCAGGTAGACGTTCGCCCCGCCGACGCCGAGGGGGTCGTTGACGCGGATCGTCGCGTCGCGCGGGTCGCGGCCCGGCTCGGTGAGCGTCACGTCCGCGCGGTAGTCGGTCGGCGCACCCGTGGCCGAGAAGTCGGCGTGGAAGGCGCGGAGGGTGAGGGTGAACGGCTCGAGGCTCTCGGGTCGGAATCCGCGGCCGGCCGAGAATGAGTCGTACGAGACGACGGCGTTGGTGAACGTCCGCCCCTCGACGACGATGGCCTGGCCCCGGTACGTCAGGAACGACCCGAGGGCGACGCACGCGAGCACGCCGACGAGCGCGATGTGGAACGCGAGGTTCCCCCACTCGCGCAGCGCGCCCGCCTCGGCCGCGAGCGCCGCCTGGCGCCTGCCGCGCACCGTGCGCTCGTCGACCCGGACGCGATATCCGCCGAGGCGAGCCCGGACGCCCGGCCACCCGGTCGTCGGCCGTAGCGTCGCCGCGGCGCGGGCGATCGCATCCCCGGCGTCCGCGACGCGGGCGTCCGCCCGGGGCTCGTACCGGGCCAGCGAGCTCGGCGCCGGCGAGGGCGGCCGCCGGATCGCGCGGGCGTACGTGACGGTACGCGGGATGATGCACCCGATGAGCGAGGCGAATAGCAGCAGGTAGATGGCCGTGAACCACGCGGAGCCGTACACGTCGAAGAAGCCGAGCCGGTCGAGCCACGGACCCGCCGAATGGTCGGCAATGTACGACGCGACGGAGGCGGGGTTGCGGGGTCGCTGCGGGAGGATCGATCCCGGGATGGCGGCAACGCCGAGGAGCAGGAGCAGGATGAGCGCGACGCGCATCGAGGTGACCTGGCGCCACATCCAGCGCAACCATCCGCGCCAGCCGAGGCGCGGCGCGTCGGCGACGGCGTAGTTGTCGAGCCTCGCGCGGCGCGCCACTAGACGCCCACCCAGTACCCGTCGATCCATCCCTGGATCACGGACGTCAGGTGCTGCCACAGGCCCGACACCAGGAGGAGCCCGAGCACCACGAGAAGTCCTCCCCCGACGCGCATCAACGCGAGGCGGTGGCGCCGGAGCCAGCCGAGCAACCCGCGTGACCTCTCCATGAGCGCCGCGACCGCGACGAACGGGAGCCCGAGGCCGAGCGAGTACGCGACCGCGAGTATCGCCCCGCGCCCGAGCGTCGCGTCGTCGAGCGCGAGCGCCGTCACGGCCCCGAGCGTCGGCCCGATGCACGGCGTCCACCCGAGCCCGAACGCCGCGCCGAGCAGCGGCGCGCCCCAGAGGCCGGCCCGGGGGCTCACGTGGAGGCGGCGCTCGTCCTGGAGGAACGGAACGGCTCCCACGAACGCGAGCCCGAGGAGGATCACGACGACGCCGAGGACGCGCGTGATCGCGTCCCCGTGATCGGCGAGCGCCGCGCCGGCGGCGGAGGCGCCCATCAGCAGCACGACGAAGACGACCGTGAAGCCGAGGACGAACAGGAGCGCGCCGAGGATGAGGCGCGGCCGGGAGCGGGGCCGCGAGGACGCGTCCGCACCCGCCATCCCCGTCACGTACGCGAGGTAGCTCGGCACGAGCGGCACGACGCACGGCGACGCGAACGAGACGAGCCCCGCGACGAACGCGACGCCGATCGCCGCGACGAGCGACCCCGTCAACGCGGTCGAGGCGAAGGACGCGGGGACCGTGGCGATCACGCGGAGCCCGCCGCCTCGTCGACGAGGGCCGCGAGGGTGGACGGGTCGACGCGCCCGATGATCCGCGCGGCGACGCGCCCCTCGGGATCGAGGACGAGGGTGGTCGGGACGGCGTTGAGGGCGACGAGCCCCTGGAGGGCGGCGATCGCGCGCCCGTCCGCGTCGTCGATCGACGGGTAGGAGAGCGCGAAGGTGCGCTCGAACGCGAGCGCCGTGCCGGCGTCGTCGCGCCCGTTGACGCCCACGACCTGGACGTCAGACCGCGCGTCGAGCGTCGCGAGATCCGGCGCCTCCGCGCGGCACGGCGGGCACGCGGCGTACCACGTGTTCACCAGCACGACCTGGCCGCGGTAGTCGGCGACGTCGACGGACGCGCCATCGAACGCCGTGCCCGCGAGCGCGACCGGGGCGCCGCGCTCGCCGACGTCCCACGTCGTCACCGTGCCGTCGCCCGAGACGTAGCCCGTGTCGACCGTCCCCTTCCCGGCCACGCATCCCCCGAGCGCGAGCGCGAGCGCGACGATCGCCGCGAGCCGGAGCCGCCTCATCGCGGCACCTCGACGGCGGCGGCCGGATCCGCGTAGGAGACGCCCGTGATCGTCCCGTCCTCGACGGTGAGGCTCGTCACCGACGCGAGCGCGCATTCCCGGCGCGACGGGTGGTGCGCGAGGCGCCTGCCCTCGGCGGCGAGTCGCGTCACCCAGATCGGCAGCTGGTGACTGACGATCACCGTGTCGCGGACCGGCTCGGCGGCCGCGGCGGCCCGCACCGCCTCGAGGACGCGGTCGCGCTGCTCGGCGTACGGCTCGCCCCACGAAGGGCGGCACGGGTTGCGGATTCGCCAGAGCAGGCGGGGGTCGAGCAGGAGTCGGGAGATCGGGCGGATCCGCTTGCCCTCCCAGACGTTTCCGGCCTCGATGACCCTCTCGTCGGTGTCGAATTCGAGGCTCAGGGCGTCGCCGATCACCGCCGCCGTCTGACGCGCGCGCAGGAGGGGCGAGGACACGAGGCGCCCGAATTCGCGCCCCGTGTCGCGGAGGTACGACGCCGTCGTCCGCGCCATCGACTCCCCGGCCTCGGACAGCCGGAAGTCCGGAAGACGGCCATAGAGGACGCCATCGGGATTGTGGACGTGGCCGTGGCGAACAAGGTGGACGGTGGGCATGGCTCTAGTCTCTCCCAAACGCGCGGCGCGCCGGTCACCCCAACGCGCGGCGCAGCCGATCCGCGTCGATCTGCCAGAAACCCCGCCGCACGCCGTCGACGAGGACGACGGGGACGAAGTCGCCGTGCTCGGCCCGAAGCGCCGCGTCCGCGTCGACGTCGACCTCGCGGAACGCGACGCCCGCCTCCGCGCACACGGACGCGACGACGTCCCGGGCCTCGTCGCAGAGGTGACACGCGGCGCGGGTGAGGAGCAGGACGCTCGGGGGCATGGGGTGACCCTACGTCACACCCGCCGAAGTCGCGTCTGTAGGGTGGGACCCGTGACGTCGACGGACAGCGTGCCGGCCGAGGACGAGCGACGAACGATCGCCGCGTTCTTCGACGTCGACAACACGATCATCCGCGGCGCGAGCGCGTTTCACATCGCGCGCGGCCTCCGGCGGCGCGGCTTCTTCTCGCGGCGCGACTTGGTCCGCTTCGCGTGGGAGCAACCCAAGTACCTGACGTTCGGCGAGAGCCCCGGCAGATGACGACGTGCGCGCCGAGGCGCTGTCGATCATCAAGGGGTGGTCCGTCGCGGAGATGGCCTCGATCGGCGAAGAGGTGTACGACGAGGTCCTCGCGATGCGGATCTTCCCGGGACCAAGGCGCTCCTCGACGAACACGTCAGCAAGGGCCACGAGGTGTGGCTCGTCACCGCGTCGCCCGTCGAGATCGGGCGAATGATCGCGCGGCGCCTCAGGGCGACCGGCGCGCTCGGCACGATCGCCGAGCACAAGCGCGGGCACTACACCGGCGCGCTCGTCGGCGACCTCATGCACGGCGAGGCCAAGGCGCGCGCGGTGCGCACGCTCGCCGAGGAACGCGGGCTCGACCTCACCCACTCGTACGGATACGGGGACTCGCTGAACGACGGCCCCTGCTCGAGGCGGTCGGCAACCCGTGCGCGATCAATCCCGACATTCGGCTTCGGCGCTACGCGAAGAGGCGCGGGTGGGACCTGCGCGACTTCCGGGGCGCAAGGGCAACGGGAGGCGGAGCATCGCCGCGCGGACGAGCGCGGGCGCGCTCTGGGCGTTCCTCGCGGTTCTCCGTGGCCTCAAGCGGACGCTCGTCGGAGCGATCCGGGGGCTATTCCGACGCCGATAGCGTCGGGCGTACGGGTCCCTACTTCTTGTTGCGGCGCTGGTGGCGCGTCTTGCGAAGGAGCTTGCGGTGCTTCTTCTTCGACATGCGCTTGCGGCGCTTCTTGATGACGGAACCCACGGAACCTACATTGTTCGATGCTGGACGTCTGGCGGACTCGGCGCGCCCGGCAAGACGGGCCCGCGAGACGGGACCTTAGCCTACAGCGCCCGCGGCGCGCACCGTCGTCCTCGGCCGGGTAGCCGCCCGCGAGGGCGGCGTGCTCCATGAAGACGTCGACGGCCTGCTGGGGCACGCGGAAGGAGCGGCCGAAGCGCACGGCGGGCAGGTCGCCCGCGTGGACCCAGCGGTACACGGTCATGCGCGACACGCGCAGCATGTCGGCTACCTCCGCGACCGTGAGGAAGTCTGCGGGGCGCGGCGCCGTCTGCCATGTCTGTTTCACCCCTTCGATGACGTTCGCCCACGATATCGGCCGAACGTGTTCCCCACTGTAGGGGCGTTGTGACAGTTGTGAAGAGCAGGAAGGGGGCGGATGGCGCACATCACGGCGGCCACGGAGCGTGGCACAGTAGGACGTGGGCGCGTCGGCGCCGTGGAGGAGTGGGATGGAGAGACTTCGTCGCGCGCGCGCCGCCGCGAGCGAGCTCTTCGACCGCGTCGCCCTTGCATTCGCCCGCGCGGCTCGCGATCGGCGCGTTCGGGCTCGTCGTCGCGGCCGTCACCGCGCTTCTCGTGCTCCCGGTGGGCACCGCGTCCGGGGTGCGCGCGCCGTTCGTCGACGCGCTGTTCACGGCCACGTCCGCCGTGTGCGTCACGGGGCTCGATCACGGTCGACACCGGCACGTACTGGTCGGTCACCGGACAGGCCATCATCATCGTCGCGATCGCCGTCGGCGGCCTCGGGATCATGACGCTCGCCTCGGTCCTCGGCCTCGCCGTGTCGCGCCGCCTGGGCCTGACCCAGCGCATCCTCGCGGCGGGCGAGAGCCGCGCCTCGGGGCTCGGCGAGGTCCGGTCGATGCTCCGCACGATCGTCGTCATCTCCGCGATCGTCGAGGTGGGCATCGCCGGGGTCCTGTTCCCGCGGCTGCTCCACCACGGGTTCAGCATGCAAGCACGCGGCGTGGCATTCGATCTTCTACGCCATCTCCTCGTTCAACAACGCGGGCTTCGTTCCGACGGACAGCGGGCTCGCCCCGTTCGCGAACGACGTGTGGGTGCGCGCGCCGATCGCCCTCGGCGTCTTCATCGGCGCGCTCGGCTTCCCCGTCTACCTCAACCTCGTCCGCCATTGGCGCCGCCCGCGCGAGTGGTCGCTGCACACCAAGCTGACGCTCCTCATGGTTCTCGTACTCACGGTCATCTCGACGATCGCTGCTCGCGATCTTCGAGTGGAACAACCCCAAGACGCTCGGCCAGCACAGCTCGCGAACCCGACTCTCCGAGGTCTTCTTCATCGGGATCAACCAGACGATCCGGCGGCTTCGCGGCCGTCCAGCACTCCGGCATGCACGAGCACACGTGGCTCTCGAGGACGTGCTGATGTTCATCGGCGGCGGCTCGGGAGGCACGGCCGGCGGCATCCGCGTCACGACGCTTCGCGGTGCTGGTGCTCGCCATCTGCGCCGAGGCGCGCGGCCGTCGCGACGTCGAGGCGTTCGGCAAGCGCATCGGCACCGAGGTCGTGCGCGTCGCCGTGTCCGTCACGCTCGTCAGCCTGTTCATCGTCTTCTCGGCACCGGGATCGTCACGGCCCAGACCGGGATGCGCCTCGACCAGGTGCTCTTCGAGGTGGTCTCCGCGTACGCGACGTGCGGCCTCTCGACCGGCATCACCCCCTATCTGCCCGCGTCCGCGAAGGTCACCATCACTATCCTGATGTTTGTCGGCCGTCTCGGGAGCGTCACCCTCGTGGCAGCCCTCGCGCTCAACCGACAGCGGCGCGTCATCCGGTACCCGTCAGAAAGGCCGATCATTGGCTAACAACGACACCGCCAACAGCGTCCTCGTCATCGGGCTCGGCCGCTTCGGCTCCGCGCTCGCCGACACGCTTGGACAACCTCGACATCGAGGTGCTCGCCGTCGAGCGCGACCCCGACCTCGTCGAGCGATGGTCCTCGCGCCTGCCCGTCGTCGAGGCCGACGCGTCCGACCCGCGCGCGCTCGAGCAGATCGGCGCGAAGGACTTCCACTCCGCCGTCGTCGGCGTCGGCACCTCGCTCGAGGCGTCCGTGCTCATCACGGGCAACCTCGTCGACATCGCCATCCCGGAGATCTGGGCGAAGTCCATCAGCGCCGAGCACGCCCGCATCCTCACCCGCATCGGTGCGCACCACGTCGTGCTGCCGGAGACGGACTCGGGGCGTCGCGTCGCGCACATCGTCGGCGGCAAGATGCTCGACTACATCGAGGTGGAGGACGGCTTCACCATCGTGAAGATGCGCCCCCCGCAGGAGACCCACGACTTCACGCTCGAGCAGCTCGACCTGCCGGACAAGTACGGCGTCCAGGTCATCGGCGTGAAGTCGCCCGGCGTCGAGTTCGAGTACGCGACCCCGGAGACGCGCATCCACAAGGACGACCTGCTCGTGGTCGCCGGCGACAGCGAACTGCTCGACCGCCTCGCCCAGCGTCCCTAGGAGGCCCGGGAGGCGGCCTTGCCGAACCGCGCCGACCACCACCGCGTGGGGACGTAGCGGGCCATCGTCATCAGCGCCGCCATGGGCCACGGGAAGACGATCGCGAGGCGCCCGCGCTCGATTCCCCGGACGATCGACGCCGCGGCGCGGTCGACGTCGATCATGAACGGCATCGGGAAATCGTTGACGGCCGTGAGCTCGGTCCGGACGAATCCGGGGGCCACCGTCGTCACGCGGACCCCGCGCGTCCAGAGCGAGGCCCGGAGGGATTCGAGGAGCGCGATCAGCGCGGCCTTGGTCGAGCCGTAGGCCTCGGCGCCGGGGAAGCCCCGGAAGCCCGCGACCGACGCGACGCCGACGACGTGCCCGCGGCCGCTCTCGACCATCGCCGGCAGGGTCGCGGCCAGCAGGTTGTTGAGCCCGAGGACGTTCACGTCGTAGTGGCGCGCGAAGGAGTGCGCGTCCCAGTGGAGGGCGTCGCTCTTCTCCCAATACGCGGCGCACCACACCACGGTGTCGATGCCCCCGAGCTCCTGCTCGACGGTCGTCGCCGCGCGACGCATCGCCGCGGCGTCGGTCACGTCGACCGGCACGACCGCCATCTGATCGCCCGCGACCTCCTCCAGGAGCTTCGTCCGACGTCCGGTGATCGCGACCCGGGCCCCGCGCTCGGCGAGTAGCCGCGCGGTCGCCGCGCCGATGCCGCTCGAGGCGCCGACGAACCAGACCCTCTGCCCCCGGAGGTCGCGCGTCCAGTGCTTCACGCCGCCCCCTCGCGCTCGAACCGGAACTGCGCGACGTCGAGGTAATCCGTGGCGAATCCCGCCTCGCTGTAGGAGAGGTAGAACTCCCAGATCCGGCGGAACCGCGGCTCGAACCCCAGCGCCTCGACCGCGTCCCAGTGCTGGAGGAAGGTCGAGCGCCAGCGGCGCAGGGTCTCCGCGTAGTGGTGGCCGAAGTGTTGCCGGTCCGTGATGCGCAGCGACGTCCGGGCCGTGCACTTCTCGATCGCCTTGACCGAGGGGATGATCCCTCCCGGGAAGATGTGCTTCTGGATCCAGCTGAGCGACCGGCGCGTCACCCGGTAGCGCGCGTGCGACATGAGGATCGCCTGCACGACGGCGACGCCGCCGGGCGCGAGGAGGCGGTCGATCGCGTCGAAGTAGGTCTGCCAGTACTCGTCGCCGACGGCCTCGATCATCTCGACGCTGACCACGGCGTCGTACTCGCCGTCGACCTCGCGGTAGTCCTGGATCCGGATGTCGATGCGGTCCGCGACCCCCGCGGCCTCGGCGCGCTTCGACGCGAGCTCCGCCTGTTCGACGGACAGCGTCACCGTGGTCACGGTCGCGCCGCGGAGCGCGGCTCGGATCGCGAGCGTTCCCCACCCGGTGCCGATCTCGAGGAGACGGGTTCCCTCCCCGACCTCGGCACGGTCGAGGGCCGCGTCGACCTTGCGCTCCTGGGCCTCCTGGAGCGTCTGCTCCTCCCACGGCCTCGCGTCGTCGAACAGCGCGGAACTGTAGGTGAGCGACGGGTCGAGGAACTGGGCGAACAGGTCGTTGCTGAGGTCGTAGTGCGCCTCGATGTTCTTCTTCGCGCCCGTCAGGGAGTTCCGCATCGATCGCGGCACGCGCCGCTCGGCGAATGCGCTGATCCGCTGCACCCACATCGGAACGGCGTGGTCGATGACGCGGGCGAACGGGTACATCGCGACCGACAGGTCGGTGCCCTCCCCGGGCCGCCAATCACCCTCGATGTACGCGTCGCCGAACCCGATCTTGGGCTCGTGGCCCACGCGCCGGAAGAACGCGTCGGCGTCCACGAGGTCGATACGCGGCGCGTCGGCGCCGCCACCTCCCATGACCGTGCCGTCGTCGAGCACGACGCGCGCGTCGACCTTCGGCAGGACGATTCGCGCGACCTTCTTCGCGACGAAACCGTGGAGGCACGGGCGGCGGGAGTCGCCGCGCATGCAGCGGGGGTGATTGGTGGCGCTCATCGGACGGCCTCCTTCGGGTGCGGGGAGCGAGGGTAGAGGGGAAGACGGCGCGCCCACAGCACGAGGGCGTGGACGCGGATCAGGAGCGTGGTGAGGTGGGGCATGAATCCGTGAGTCGCGATCACGCCGGCGACGGCGCGGGGCGTGGCGGGGCGGGCGGCTCCCCCGACGGTCGCGTCGATGATGCGCTGACCGTCGCGCTCGAGCCGGACGCCCACGATGAGGTCGCGGGACGTCACGCGCAGCCGCATCTCATAAGTGCCTCGCATGTCGTTGAAAGGCGACACGTAGAAACTCTTCTCCACGCTAGCGCGGGCGGCCTCCTCGGGGGAGAGCAGGTAGGCGTGGCGCTCGCGGTACGTGTTGTGGACCTCGACGATCGCGGCGCGCAGCGTGCCGTCCGCGCGGACGATCCAGAACGCGGAGAGCGAGTCGAAGGCGTACCCCAGCATGCGGGCGTGGGCGAGCATCAGCACGCGGTCCGTGTCCTCCATCTCGACGCCGCGGCCCCGGAGGAAGCGTCCGACGTCGCCGCGGATCCCGCCCCCGAGGCGAGCGCCGTCGAGGTGGTCGCGGGGGTCGAAGCGCGCGATCCATCGGAGGCCCCGCGGCAGCTGGGGCAAGCGGTCGACGTCCACGAGCCAGTGGTAGTGGCGGTACGAGAACGAGTGGTGCTTCGGGCGATGACGCGTGTGGGCGACGCGCCCCACGATCAACGCGGGGACGGCCGGGGCCTCGAAGGCGACGCCTACCATCGCGCCCCCACCGGATCGCCGACGCCCGAGCGGCGCCCACGCTGCCACTCGGCCTCGAGCCGCGCCGCCGCCTCGACGCCGGAGCGGCACCCGTCCTCGTGGAATCCCCATCCCAGGTGCGCGCCCGCGAACGCGAGGGACGGGCCGCCTGCCTCCCGGAGGCGCGACGCCGCGTCGACGGCCTCGTGCGTGAAGATCGGGTGGCGGTACGTCATCTTCGCGATGACCGCGTCCTCGTCTACCCGGTCGCCCGGATTGAGGGTGACCGACAGATCGTCCGGCACGTCGACGCGGTGGAGGTTGTTCATCCAGTAGCTGACGAGCACGCGGTCGGCGCCCTCGTCGCACTCGCGCATCCGGTAGTTCCACGATCCGCGCGCGGCGGGGATCTCCGGCAGGACCGACTCGTCCCGGTGGAGGTAGGTGATGTTCTCGGAGTAGCCGACGGATCCGAGGTCGGCGCGCTCCGCGTCGGTAGCGTCGGTGAGCATTGCGAGCGCGTCGTCCGCGTGGGTGGCGATGACCGCCTGGTCGAACTCATCGACCGTGCCGTCGGCAATCGTCACCTCGACGCCGCGGGGCGTTCGGCGCACCGCCGTCACCGCGCTGTCGGTGCGGACGTCGTCGAGCGCGGCAAGCAGCTTCTCGACGTACACGCGCGAGCCGCCGACGACGGTGCGCCATTGGGGGGCGCCGAACAGCCTGAGCAGGCCGTGGTGGTCGAGGAAGGCGAAGAGGTGGCGCGCGGGATAGTTGCGGGTGTCCTCGTCGCCCGAGGACCAGACGCACGAGACGAGCGGGACGGCGAAGTGGCGGATGAAGTACTCGGAGAACCGCCCCTCGTCCAGGAACTCGCCCCACGTCTGGCGGTTGTCCTCGCGGGCGAGCGCGCGTCGCGCGCGGCGGTGGAAGCGCGGTACCTCGGTCAGCATGCGGAGGAAGGGCAGGCTGAAGAGACGACGCGGCTGCGCGAATATCCCCCGGATTCCGCGCGAGCCGACGTAGGAGAGGCCGCACCCCTCGCACGTCACGCTCATGCTCATCTCGGTGTCCTGGGTCGGGACGTCGAGCTCGCGGAAGATGCGGAGGAGGTGGGGGTACGTACGCTCGTTGTGGACGATGAACCCCGAGTCGATCGCGACGTCCGTCCCGTCGGTCAGGGGCACGTCGTGGGTGTGCGCGTGGCCCCCGAACCGGCGGTCAGCTTCGAAGAGGGTGACGCGGTGGGTCGCGCGCAGCGTGTAGGCGGCCGCGAGTCCGGATATCCCGGACCCGATGACGGCGACGGTCGGCGTGGTGGACATGAGCACTCCCTGGTGGGTCGAACAAACGTTAGACACGTACCTTAGACATTCCCTGGACAGAATGTCAAGGGTTTGTCTAAGATGAGGGTGTTCACTATCGTTCGACAGGGAGCCCATGATGAAACTCGAGATACGCGTGCCGACGACCGCGGACCCGTCGGCGGTCTTCGCCTACCTCTCCGATTTCACGACGACGACGGAGTGGGACCCCGGCACCGTCGAGACCACCCGCGAGTCCGGGCACGGCGGCGTCGGGACCGTCTACCGCAATCGCTCGACGTTCGCCGGGCGCACGAGCGAGCTCACCTACACGGTGATCGAGCGCGACGAGCCGCGCCGGATCCGGCTTCGCGGCTCGAACGAGACCGTCACCGCGATCGACACCATCACCGTCGAGGCCTCCGAATCTCCCACCGTCGTCCGGTACGAGGCGGACTTCACGTTCCGCGGGGTCGCGAAGCTCGCCCGCCCGTTCCTCGGTCGCGCCTTCGCGAAGCTGCGCGACGACGCGGAGCGCGGCCTACGCGAGGCGCTCGCGCGGCTCGAGGGATAGGGTCCCGCCCGGCATGTACACGATCAAGCGCGCGGCCGAGCTGACGGCGATTCCCGTCGCGACCCTGCGCGCCTGGGAGAAGCGGTACGGCGTCGTCAGCCCGACGCGCTCCGACAACGGCTACCGCGTGTACAGCGAGGCGGATCTCGACGTCCTCCGCGCCATGAACGCGCTCGTGGCCGATGGGTGGACGCCCGCCCAGGCGGCGACCAGGATCGCGCGCGACGGCGGCGCGGGATCGCTCGCTCCCGCAGCCGCGGGGTCGGTCGCCGCTGTACCCATCCCCGCCGAGCCCGCGGCGTCTGGTCCCCTGCCGCCCGCCCCCGACGTTTCCCGGCCGCCCGTCGAGCGCCTTCCCGCCGAGCCCGCTCATCGGGCCCCGGCCGTCATCCCGGCGGATATCGAGGAGTTCCTCGACGCGGCGGAGCACATGGACGCGGAGCGACTGGTCGCGATCCTGAGCGACCGGTTCATGCGCGCCCCGTTCGAGACGATCGTCGACGAGTGGCTGCTGCCCACGCTGCGAGCGCTGCTCGAGGCGTCGAGCCGGGGCCGCATCTCCGCGATGGCGGAGAACCTCGCGACCCATACCGTGATGAGGCGGGTCGCGATGGCGTTCGAGACCACCCCGCCCCATGAGAACGGGCCGCGGATCGTCGTGGGGCTCGCACCGGGATCGCGGCACGAGCTCGGCTCGCTGTCGATCGCGACGACGGCGCGTCGCGCCGGCCTGTCCGTGACCTACCTCGGCCGCGACCTGACCTACGAGAGCTGGATCGAGGCGGTCGACGCGCGTCAGCCCGCCGCCGTCATCCTGATGGTGGTCGAGTCGAAGGACGCGCCGGCCGTCGCGGAGGTGCTCGAGGAACTGCGGGAGGGGCATCCCGGGCTCCGGACGATCGTCGCCGGCCGATTCACGCACCTCGTCCCGGACCCCGTCGAGCGCTTCGGCCCCAAGTTGGGCCACGACACGAAGGCCCTCGCCGAGCAGCTCCTCGCCGCTCACCGTTGATCCGGCGATCCGGGCCAGCGGCCCGGGTCACGGGGAAGCCACGAACGAGTAACGGTTGCCCCCAACGGTCGCGCCCTCCCAGGCGTCTCCCTACTATGACAATCATGACGACGCACACGCATACGGCCCCACGACGCGCCCTCCGCGGCGCCTTCATCGCCTCACTCGTGGCCGTCGCCGCGGTGCTGGCGGGCTGCTCCTCTTCGGCAGACGCCGCATACCAGAACACCATGGACGACGCGGGCTACGCGGGCGAGCCGGCCGCGCCGAACGCGGGCGGCGCCGACACCGACCGCTCGTTGACCGAAGACAAGTCATCGACCGGCCAGAACGCCTTATCCGCCGATCGCGCCGTGATCATCACGGGCTCCATGTACATGACGGTCGAGGACCCGATCGTCGCGGCCGACCGCGCGGCGGCCATCGTCCGCGGCGCCGGCGGGCGCATCGACGCCCGCCGCGAGACCGCGCCCGACGAGCACTACGGGGGCTCCGCCGCCCTCACGCTGCGCATCCCTTCCGACCGACTCGACGGGGTGGTCGAGGACCTGCGCGACCTCGGCACGGTGGACCAATTCACCACCGACTCGTACGACGTCACGACCCAGGTGACGGACCTCGAGGCTCAGATCTCCACGCTGAAGGCCTCGACGGGGCGCATCGAGGCGCTGCTCGCGCAGGCCAAGGACATCTCCGACATCATCACGCTCGAGAACGAGCTGGATCGCCGCCAGGCGCAGCTCGAGAGCCTCGAGGCGCGCCAGCGCGGCCTCGACGACCAGGTGTCGATGTCCACGATCGACCTCTCGCTCACCACCGAGCCGGTCGTCGTCATCGTTGAGGAGGACGAGCCCCAGACGTTCTTGGGCGCCCTGACGTCCGGATGGGACGCGCTCGTCGGCTTCCTCTCGGGCGTCCTCATCGTGCTCGCGGTCCTGCTGCCGTGGCTCGCGCTGATCGCGGTCATCGGGGTGCCGATCCTCCTCGTGGTCCGCGCCCGGAAGGCCCGCGAGGCCCGCGAGGCCGCCGCCGCGTTGGCCGCGTCCGCGAAGCCGACGACGAGGCGGACGGCGGCGAAGAAGGCCTAACGCCGCGAGCCGTCGGCGCGCCACACCACGCGACAAGGGCGGGCCCGCATCGGACGAGAGATCAAGTCCGAGCAGGCCCGCCCTTCTGCGGGGTCCAGCCAATTTAGACCGTCGCGGTCACCTCCACGGTCGCGCCCGCTGGCGCGTACGGAACCGTGTTGCCCTCGATCGACTCCCCATCGACCGTGAGCCTCGCGCCCTTCCCACCGGAGTTCTTGACGGAGATGACGTACGTCGCGCCGCGGATCTGGCGCCGCACGGTGAATTCGGAGACCTCCGCGCCGATGCAGGGATCGACGACGAGGCCGTCCCAATCCGGGCGGACGCCGAGCAGATACTGCGAGACGGCGACGAAGTTCCACGACGCGGTCCCCGTCAGCCACGAGTTCTTCGCCTCGCCATGGCGGACGGCGTCCTTGCCCGCGATCATCTGCGCGTACGCGTACGGTTCGAGACGGTGGACCTCGGAGATCTCCTCGCGATACGCGGGGTTGATCTGCTTGTAGTACTCCCACGCGCGATCGGGGCGACCCACGATCGTCTCGGCGATGATCACCCACGGGTTGTTGTGGCAGAAGATGCCGCCGTTCTCCTTGTAGCCCGGGGGGTAGGTGGAAACCTCCCCGTACGCGACGTTGTACGCCGTGAACGCCGGATTGAGGAGCACCATGCCGTGGGGCGTGTTCAGCCGCTCTCGCGCGGAATCGAGAGCCGTGACCGCCTTGCCGTCCTCGACGCCGATGCCGCCCATGACGCAGAAGCCCTGGGGCTCGATCCAGATCTTGCCCTCGTCGTTCTCGCGCGAGCCGACCTTGTTGCCGAAGTAGTCGTACGCGCGCAGGAACCACTCCCCGTCCCAGCCGTGCTCCGCGACGGTCGCCCGCATATCGGCCACCGCCTTCTCGGCCCGGGTCGCCTCCGCCTCGTCCCCGCGCCGTCGGGCGAGCGCCGCGTACTCGGGTCCGATCGCGCAGAACATCCCGGCGATGAAGACCGACTCGGCGACGCCGCCGACCTTGTTCTCCGTGGTCTGGAACGACTCGCCGGGCGTCGTCGAGAAACAGTTGAGGTTGAGGCAGTCGTTCCAGTCGGCGCGTCCGATCAGCGGTAGCCCGTGCGGACCGACGTTGTCGAGCGGGTAGTCGAAGGACCGACGGAGGTGCTCCATGAGCGGCCGCGCGCGCGACTCGTCGTTGTCGAACGGCACCCTCTCGTCGAGGATCGCGAAGTCGCCAGTCTCCTTGATGTACGCGGCCACTCCGAGGATCAACCACAGCGGGTCGTCGTTGAAACCGGACCCCAGCGCGTGGTTCCCGCGCTTGGTCAGAGGCTGGTACTGGTGGTACGCACTCCCGTCCTCGAACTGCGTGGACGCGATGTCGATGATGCGCTCGCGAGCGCGCTCGGGCATCAGGTGGACGAAACCCAGGAGGTCCTGGTTCGAGTCGCGGAAGCCCATCCCGCGCCCGATGCCCGTCTCAAAGTACGACGCCGAACGCGACATGTTGTACGTCACCATGCACTGGTACTGGTTCCAGGTGTTGACGATGCGGTCGAGTTTCTCGTCGCCAGACTCGACCGTGTACGACCCGAGCAGACCGTCCCAATACGCGTTGAGCTTCGCGAATTCGGCGTCCGTCGCCTCGGTGGTCGCGAAGCTCTGGAGGAGCGCCTTCGCGCCCGCCTTGTTGACGACGCCCGGCGACTCCCACTTCTCGTCCTGCGCGTTCTCCAGGTACCCGAGTACGAACGTGACGCTTGTCGTCTCGCCGGGCCCGAGCTCGACCTTGAGGTGGTGCGAGGCGCACGGGTACCACCCGGACGCGATCGAGCCCGTCGACTCGCCGGCGAGTGGCACCGCCGCCTCGTGGAATCCGTTGCCGTACCCGAGGAACGTGTCGCGATCGGTGTCGAAGCCCGCGATGGGAGCGTTCACACCGTAGACGGCGTAGTGATTCCGGCGCTCGCGGTACTCGGTCGTGTGATAGATCGCGCCTCCGTCGACCTCGACCTCGCCGAGCGACAGGTTGCGCTGGTAGTTCGTCTGGTCGTCCTCGGCGTTCCACAGGTTGAACTCGACGAAGCTGAAGAGCGAGAACGACTTCGCGGCGGTCGTCGTGTTGGTGAGCGTCACCTGGTGAATCTCGGCGTTGACGTCGACGGGAACGAACATCAGCACCGACGCGCGCAAGCCCCCGCGCTCGCCCGTGATGCGCGTGTACCCCATCCCGTGGCGCGTCTCGAAAAAGTCCAACTCCTTCTTGTACGGACGGTACGACGGGCTCCACACGTCGCCGCCGTCGTTGATCGAGAAGACGCGGCCCCCGTCGTCGACCGGCGTGTTGTTGTACCGGTAGCGCGTCAGGCGCCGCAGTTTGGCGTCCCGGTAGAAGCAGTAGCCGCCCCCCGTGTGCGACACCAGTCCGAAGAAGTCCCGGGATCCGAGGTAGTTGATCCAAGGAAACGGCGTGTGAGGCGTGGAAATCACGTACTCACGGGCCGCGTCGTCGAAGTGACCGAACTTCATTGTTGAGGCGCCTTCCGGGGTCGGGCCGACTTGCCGGGTACAGCCTACCCTCATTCGTGGGAGCGCTCTCTCGGAATTTCGCAGGGGGTGCTCGACGAAGGGAAAAAACCGTCAGGATAACGTTTTCGGAGGATCCGATCGACCATTCCAGGGACGAAATCACCGACCGGATGCCCGTCGCCGAGGCCGTATTCGCGGCCGTCGAGGACGGCGCCGGGGCGTGGCGTTCGCCGCCGAATTCGCGCTCGCGGGGCTACGACGCGCCGGTCGCGCGGACGATCGCCATGAGTTGCTCGCCGAAATAGCTCTCCTCGCGCGTGCTCGAAAACACGTCGGATCCGGGACCGATCGCATATACGGGAACGTCCGCGCCCGAGTGGGCCTCACCCTGCATCGTCACGAGCGCCTGCTGGCGGAAGCTGGGGGCCGTGGTGTCCACGCCTCGCAGGCTCGGTCGCCCGCACGCGACGGGCCCGCCGAGCGATTTCGAGCCGCCGACGCCCGCGGGTCCGGTGAGGTATCCGAGCATGGTGTACGGACGTCCGCACTGGTCCTTGCGGGAATTCGCGAGCCCGAGGATGTCGCGGCCGCGGGTCGAGTACCCGCCGAAGACGAACGTGCTCCCGTGGTCCGCCGTCACGACGATGACGGTGCGGCTCATGTCCGCGTGCTCCATCGCGGTGCGGACCGCGTTCGACATCTCGATCGTCTCCGTGAGCGCGCGATACGCGTTGTTGACGTGGTGCGCCTTGTCGATCAGGCCCGACTCCACCACGAGCGCGTACCCGCGCGGGTTTCGTTCGAGCTGATCGATCGCGACCGCCGTCATCTCGCTCAGCGATGGCTGATCCAGCTTCTTCGCGCGGCGATCGTGGTCGTATGCCATGTTTCCGGCGGCGAAGAGCCCGAGAAGGTGGTCGACGCCGTCGAGATCTGCGCTCGCGAGTTCCGACGCCGAGGCGGCGTATGCCCAGTCCGCCCCGCGGGACGTCCATTCGTCGACGAGGTCCCGGCCGTCGGTCCGGTCGCCGCCGTTGCCCTTCGTTCGAAAATACGAGCGCCCTCCTCCCAACGCGACTTCGAGACCGCCGCCGTCGCCTCCGAACGCGAGGAGCTGTGATGCGATGTCCGGGTAGCCGGCGCACCGGCCCGGGACCTCGCCGTCCCGCCGCCAGCCGCGATCGGGGCTGATGGCGTAGGTGCCGGCGGGCGTGGCGTCCGTGAGGCTCGCGGTGCTCACCACCCCGGTCGACATCCCCTGCGCCTCCGCCACGGACATCCACGTGGTCAGTTCGTTGCCGTCGACGGTGGTGCAGTCGCCGCGCTTCGCGCCCGGACCGAGGTTGAGGATCCCCGAATTCGTCTTCGTCCCCGTCATGAGCGCCGTGATCGTCGCCGCCGAGTCGGGCGTCTGGGCGTCGACCGCGTACACCTTCGAGAGCCCGGTGTGGGGAAGGGCCTCGAAACTCAGGACGTTCTCCTCGCCGGTGTCGCCTCGCTGCTGTCCCTCGAGGATCCTGGCCGCCGTGACGGTGTCGATATTCATCCCGTCGCCGACGACGAGGATGACGTTCGTCGCCCGGGGTTCGGGCGGCGGCGACGGCGTCGCCGTGACGTATACGTTCGTGGTCCGATACTCCGTCGGCTGCTCCGTCGCGAGCGCGACGGTGCCCACGATCGCCGCTCCGGCGAGCACGCCTGCGGCGAATCCGATCCAACTCCGGCTGGGTATGCGCGCCATGATCGAGCCTCCTCGCCGATCGACGAATGCGGATGGCTAGGCGCCTCCGACGCCGACCGTTCCAGCGTATCCGCGCGACGCCGCGCGAGGTAGGGAGAAGACCGGCTTATCCGCCGCGCGCGATGCGCGACCGAAGGGCCGCGACGCGATCCCGTCCGAGGACGCGACGGGCGACCCGACCCGCGAGGCTGCGAGCGCGGTGACGCAGGCTCCGCGCCGCCCGCGGTACGAAGCTGGGCAGGGCTCGCGACGCGCGAGCCAACCGCCAGGGCCCCGGGTGGAACCCCGGGAGTCGGCGCTGGAGAGACGCGGCGCGCCTCCGGTCGAAGTACACGGACGGTTCGGGAAGCGTGATGCGGTAGCCGCGATCACCCATCCACCGACCGAGGGCATCGAGCGCGGCGTCTTGGTCGAGGCGACTTGAGTCGTCGACGAGGCCGGACGGGCCGAGGGCGCGGAACGTCTCGACGTAGTCGGGGGCGATCTCGCGCTTGTGGATCAACGCGTGGTAGAGCAGGCCGTGCAGGTGGTCGTCCGGGGAGACCGTCCGTACGCCGTTCGACGACACGGCGTCGCGGATCATCGCGGACTCCCAGGCGGCGTCGTAGTAGCCGTCGCCGATATGGCGGAAGTCGAACATGACGTCGTCGCCGCCGACGCTGACCGCGACGTGCACGCGGAAATCCTCCGCGAACGCCTTGCGGGCTCCGGTGACGAACACCGCCTCGTCGACGTTGTCGACGATGAGGTCGATGTCGCCGTGCGATCCGGCGTAGTACGCGTCGGGAAGCACGTCGAAGTTCCTCATGACGGCGTAGGGCACGGTGCTCCCCAGCACGTGGAAGAGATGCCGCAGGCTAATCCAACCGCCGCGGCCGGCAAGGTCGGCCGAGATCGCGTCGCCGCCGTCGTCCATCGCGTACTCCGAGAAGACGCCGTCCTCGAATTCCCGTGCGTTGCGACCGAGGAGCAAGGTGATGTCGTGGTCGAACTCGCGGGGGGAGTTGGTCGCGTGGACCTTGTGACCGCCGCCCGTCCACTCGCGGTGGAGGCTCTTCGCCTCGAAGAGGTTCGTGTTGACCGTCTGGATGCCGCGGGACGTCTCCGTCGGCGCGTAGCGCGGGTGACGGTCGCGGACGACGACCACCAGCATCGGGCCGGTCCCGACGTGCTCCTCCTTATACGATCCAGCCGGAAGGAGGACGCCGTAGAACCGGGTGAGGTTCTCGCTGAACGCCTCGGCGCTCCACGTGATCTCGACGACGCGAACGACCTCGAAACGGTCGGCGATGTCGGCGAGGATGCGCGACTCTTCGCGACGAGCCTCCGACCACAGGATGAAGAGGTGGAGCTCCGATTCCTCCGTCACGGGCGCGGCTTTCCGCGTGACGCCCCGCCGTCCACGAATGCCCGTCGCATGGCAACGGATACTACCGGACGCCCGCGCCCACCTCGCGGGCTCGCCCGCCCGTCCGTGGGAGACTCGGACCGTGCACTGGGCAGAAGGGCCGCGTCGAGGCGGCCGGACGTGGGAGCGTCGGTCGTGACGCGGGTCGACACGCCCCTTCGCGGCCGAGGCGAGCCGCGCCCAGGGGGATGGCGGCTCCTGTCGGAGCGTCCGTCGACCGTCCCCGACCCCGACGATCGCGTGCTCGCGGCGCTGACCGCCGCGCCCGACGTTTCGCTCGCCACCGATTCGCTCGCGGCGGACGCGGCGAACGACGAGGTGCGCCGCTTCCTCGATCCCGCCGGCGCGAATGTCGTCCGGGCGCTCGCGATTCCCGCGGGCGCGCGCGTGTTGACGCTCGGGGGCGTCGGCGGCGTGATCGCGAGGCATCTGGGAGAGATCGGCGCGGTCGTCGACGCGATCGAGCCGACGGCCGCTCTCGGGGCGATCGCGCGGGAGCGCAATCGCGATATCGCGAACGTCGAGGTGTTCGTGGGCGCCCTTGAGGACGTCCCGGACGAACCGGGATACGACCTGATCGTCGCGATCGGCGTCCTCGAGGAGGCCGCGGGAGGAGTGGCGGATCGCGCCGGATACGTCGACTTCCTCGCGCGCCTCGCGCGCCGGCTGGTCCCGGACGGGACGCTCGCCCTCGGCGCCGAGAACAAGATGAGCGTGAAGGCGCTCGTCGGGGCGCCAGACGAGCACTCCGGACGCGTCTTCGATTCCGTCGAGTCGTACCCGTACGGGACGACGGCGCGGTCGTTCTCCCGACGCGAGCTCGAGGCGATGATCGGCGACGCGGGTCTCCGCCCTACGACGCTCGGCGTCTTCCCCGACGTCCGACGCGCGCGATCCGTCCTGCACCCTCGCGCGTTCCCGGAAAAGTACGAGTATCTCCTCAGCGAGATCCCCGGATTCCCCAGCCCGGACGCGACGGGACACCGCCCCCGGCTCGCGCACGAGGGGCTGGTGTGGGGATCGTTCGTCCGCGCGGGTTTGGCCGCGGACGCCTCGAACGCCTTCCTCGTGCTGGCGTCGAACGCGTCCGGCTCGTCCCTGTGGCCCGACGACCTCGGCGCGGTGTACTTCTCCGAGGGACGCCGCTCCGTCTGGTCGACCGTCACGCGGGTGCGGACGCGGGCGGACGGCGTCGCCTTCGCATGCCGACGCCTCGCGCCCGGCCCGTCGGATCGCGGGTTCGTGCTCCGCGAGTACGACGAGAAGGTCGTCGACGGCGAGAACCTCGTGACGTTCGCGCGCGCCGCCGCCGACGAGGAGATCGCCGACGCGCTCGGCCGCTGGTCGACCCTGCTCGATCGCGAGGCGGAGGAGGCGGACGGAATCCCCCTCGACTTCGTCCCTCACAACATGATTCGCCGCGCGGATGGGTCGCTCCAGGGCTTCGATCAGGAGTGGTACGCCGACGCCACGACGGGCTTCGGGATCGACGACGTGAGGAATCGCGGCGTGCTCTGGTTCGCCTCGCGCCTGGCGACCGTCACCCCGCCCGAGCGGTGGCCCGACTGCCGCACGGTCGGCGACCTGGCCCGACGGCTCGGATCGATGATCCCGGTGCTTGACGCCGCGTGGATCGACGACGTGCGGAGGTCCGAGTCGCGCCTGCTGGCCGAGGTCCGGCCTCGACCCTCGGCCATGACGGATACGGCGTGGCGGCAGCACATCGGACGAGACATCGACGCGCTCCTCGCGAGCCCGCTCGCGTACGCCCCGCTCGGCCAACGCGACATCGACGCCCGCGGGGGGATGAGGTCGACGATGGCGCGCCTGGGAGGGCACGTGAAAGCGGTCGCGCGACTGGGAGCGCGGGCCGTCCGATCGGTACGCCGTACCGCGAGCCGCAGGCGCCCGGTACCGTAGGCCCATGCTCCTCTCCGACCGCGACATCCGTGCCGAACTCGACTCCGGTCGCGTCGTCCTCACGCCGTACGACCCGCAGATGATCCAGCCCTCGTCGATCGACGTGCGCCTCGACAAGTTCTTCCGGGTGTTCGACAACCACAAGTACGCGGCGATCGACCCGGCGGTCGAGCAGGACGAGCTGACCCGCCTCGTCGAGGTCTCAGGCGACGAACCGTTCGTTCTCCACCCCGGGGAATTCGTGCTCGCGTCGTCGTACGAGACGGTGTCGCTCCCGGACGACATCGCCGCCCGGCTCGAGGGGAAGTCCTCCCTCGGCCGGCTCGGACTCATGACCCACTCGACTGCGGGATTCATCGACCCGGGGTTCGAGGGGAACGTCACGCTCGAACTGAGCAACGTCGCGACGCTGCCGATCAACCTCTGGCCCGGCATGAAGATCGGTCAGATGTGCTTCTTCCGGCTGTCGTCGCCAGCCGAGGAGCCGTACGGCTCGGGGAAGTACGGCTCGCGGTATCGCGGCCAGCGCGGTCCGACGGCATCGAAGTCGTACCTGAACTTCCACCGCACCGAGGTGTAGGGCATGCCGACGCGGACCCTCGTCCTCGGGGGAAACGGGTTCATCGGCTCACACACGGTCGACGCGCTCGCCGACGCCGGGCACGACGTGACCGCGTTCGACCGCGAGTTCACCAGACCCGAGTCGGCAGAGTCCGGGGTAAGCCGAGTGACGGGCGACCTCGGGGACCGCGCGCTTCTCGCGGACCTCGTCGCCGGCAGCGACGTCGTCATCCACCTCGCCGGCGCCTCGACCCCCGCGAGCTCCGACGCCGATCCCGTCGGCGACATCGTCGGCCCGATGGCCGACACCGTCGGGGTCCTCGACGTGGTCGCGGCGGCGCGAGCCCCCCGTCTGATCTTCGCGTCGACGGGAGGGGCGATGTACGGCAGCACCGGAACGGAGCCGGCGACGGAATCGACGCTGCCGGAGCCCGTGTCGCCGTACGCCATTGGCAAACTCGCCGTGGAGGGATACCTCCGGTACTACCGCGCGAAACACGGGCTGCGTTCGGTCGTGTTGCGCATCTCCAACCCGTACGGCCCGAGGCAGCGCCTGAACCGCGGGCAAGGAGTCATCGCCTCGTTCCTCACCAACATCGCCGAGGAGCGCCCCATCACCGTGTACGGCGACGGGTCGATGGTCCGCGACTACGTGTACGTCGACGATGTCGCGGCCATGATCGCCGCGGTCGCCGACACCGAACCCGCGCACGCCCTGTACCACGTGGCGAGCGGCACGGGCACGTCGATCACCGAGTTGATCGCCATCGTCGCCCGCGTGACGGGTCGCGAGGTGCGCATCGACCGACTCGCGAAACCCGCGACGTTCGTCGATCGCGTCGTCCTCGACATCGGCCGGTTCTCCTCCGAGTTCGGCCTTACCCCCGCCGTGACCCTGGAGGATGGGATCGCGGCGACGTGGCGCGCGCGCATCGAGGGCGTCGAGTGACGTCGCCCGCGGTCACCGTCGCGATCCTCACCTTCAACGGCGAGCGGCATCTCGATCGGTTGCTCGACGCGGTCGAGGATCAGGAGTACGACGGCCCCGTCGAGATCCTGGTGATCGACTCGACCTCGACTGACGCGACGCCCGCGATCCTCGCGCGCCACCCGAACGTCCGCGTCCACGTCATCCCCCAGAGCGAGTTCGGCCACGGGAAGACGCGGAACCTCGCCGCGACGCTCGCGTCCGGCGAGTTCGTCGCATACCTCACGCAGGACGCGATCCCCCTCGGCCGTACGTGGCTCGCCGAGCTCGTCGCCCCCCTGATCGACGACGAGCGCGTCGGCGGCGTCGTCGGCAAGCAGGTTCCCCGCGACGACGCTCCCCCGATCATCCGGTACGACATCCGTCGGGTCTTCTCGCGCCTCGGGCCGGACGACGCGTGGGCCGTCGTGGACGGCCGAGGGGTCGACTTCGACGGCCCAGACTCCTGGACCGCCGCGTTCTACTCGGACGCGAATTCCGCGACGCGACGATCCCTCGTCGTGGGCGAGGTGCCGTACCGCGACGTCGCGTACGCCGAGGACCAGCTATTCGGGCGCGACATCCTTCGCAGTGGGCGCCGCAAGGTGTACGCGCCGGCGGCGAGCGTGGAGCACTCGAACGACCTGACGATGCGGACGGTGGGCGCCCGCATCGACGACGAGGTCACCGGGCTCCGCGCGATCGGCGCGCCCGTCCCGCGGCTCTCGCGCGCCGGCGTCGTCAAACAGGCGGTCCGCTGGTCTCTCGCGGACGCCGCCGCCATCGCGCTCGATCGGGACTGGGGTATCGCGCGGAAGGCCCGCTGGCTCCTCGCCAACCCCTGGTGGCACGTGAGGAAGTGGCGCGCGTTCCGGCGCGCGTCCACGCGCGACACCTAGGGCGCAACCTCGGGCGGCGCGCCCGCGTTCTCGAACGAGAGAAGCCTGACGTAGTCGGCCATGAGCGGGACGCGTTCGGAGATGGACGCGAAGTCGCCGGACGCGATCCTCCGCCCCCCCTCGATCACGTGGACCGTGTCCGCGTGCTGGACGGTCGAGAGCCGGTGGGCGATCACGAGCACGGTGACGGATCCCTTGAGTTCCTGGAGGCTCGCCGTCACCTGGGCCTCCGCGCCCGCGTCGAGTCCGCTCGTCGCCTCGTCGAGCACGAGCAGCGCCGGCTCGGCGTACAGGGCGCGGGCGAGACCGATGCGCTGGATCTGGCCGCCGCTGAGCGAGTTCGCCTGACGGCCGACGGACGAATGGAGTCCGTCCGGCAACGACTCCATGAGTTCGCCGAGCTGCGCCTGTCGAACCGCGCGGTTCACCGCGTCCCAGTCGATCTGGTCGGGCGGTACTCCGAGCGCGATGTTGTCGACGATCGATCCGGAGACCAGGCCCGGGCGCTGGGGGACGTAGGCGACGATTCCGGGCCTGCTCGCGCACATCTCGCCCGGTTCGCGCCCCCCGAGCTCGACGACCCCCGAATCCGGCTCGAGCAGCCCGAGGATGAGGTCGACGAGCGTGGTCTTCCCCGCGCCGGACGGGCCGACGAGCGCCGCCGACGTCCCGGCCGCGACGCGAAGAGAAATCCCGCGTATCGCGTCCGTCGACGCCTCGGGGTAGCGATAGGAGACGCGACTGAGTCGCACCGTGAGGCCCTTCGTCGACCGACGCTGGCTCGCCGGCCCGCGCGCCGCAGCGCGGACCCGAGCGACGGCGTGGAACTCGCGCTCCTCCCGCATGAGGCCGAGGGCGACGCGCGCCTGCTCGCCGTTCTGCTTGAGGTTGGCGAAGGCGTTCTGCAGCGGAAGGAGGGACCCCATCATCCGCGCACCTCCGGCGATGAAGACGCCGACCGTGACGAATCCCTCCTCGAGGCTGTGCGCCGCCAACTGCTGGGCGACGAGGATCACGACGCCGAGGATAAGGGTCGCCTCGAGCACGTAGCGCGGGATGCTGCCGAGGAACGTGAGGGAGGCGTTGGCGTGGGCGACCCGCGAGCGCGCGTCCCGGATCCGGTGCGCGAACTCGACCTGCTGCTGGAGCACCGAGATCTCGCGGTAGGTGTCGACGGTGTCGCTCAGGAGGTTGGTCGTCTCGATCGTCCCGGACGCGGCCGCCCTCGCGGACCTCTTCAGACGCCGCGTGATGACGACCTGGATGAGGACGACGACGCCTCCGAAGTACACGAGCGCGAAGATAGCGACGGGGGCGCTCACGACGATGAAGGTCGCCGCGATGACCGTCACGAGGAATCCCTCGGCGACGACGGCGGCGACGTTGTTGAGCAGGCCGGTGAACGCGTACGTCATCGACCCGGTGAGGGCGAACTGGAATTGGGCCTTCGAGTAACGCCGGAGGTTGGACAGGGTTCCGCCGAGAAGGTAGCGCGCGACCTCTCCGACGTTCTTCGTCTCCAGTCGCGCGACGAAGTGCGCCTGCGCGCGGACGAGCACCCCGGCCGCGACGGCCTTGAGGATGAAGACCGCGAGCACCGCAATGACGAGCGCGACGATCCCCCCGGACCCGAGGTGGGGAATCGTGTATCCGGCGATCGACACGGACGCACCGTCGGCGTTGGATCCATTCGCCGCGACGCCGGCGAGGACGCCGACGAGGACGATCCCGACCACGTCGAGGAGGCCGAGCAGAACCCGGCCGGCGATGATGACGGAGTAGGTGCCCTTCTCCGCGCGGCTGAGGCGCGCGACGACCTGCCTCACCGGCTCCCACATGGCTCCAACTCTACGGGTTTCGCCGGGAGTGCTCGCACGCGCCGTCAAGCACGCCTCCCCGCTCCCTCGGCCGCCCCCGAGCGCCACTACGATGGTGGCGTGAACGAGGAGTCGGACGACCCGCGGTCCGTCGCCGTCGCGCTGTGCACGCACAACAGCGTCCGCTACCTCGCCCCGCAACTCGAGAGCATCGGCGACAACGCCGCGTACCTGAGCGAGGTCGTCGTGTCCGACGACGCGTCGTCCGACGCGACGGTCGACATGGTTCGCGAGTTCGCCGCGCGGATGGCGCGGAGCCTGAGCGTCCGCGTGATCGCGACCGAAAGCGTCGGCGGCACCGTGCCCAACTTCGAGCGCGCGCTCGCCGCGTGCACCGCCGACTACGTCGCCCTGGCCGATCACGACGACGTGTGGACGGCCGATCGGATTCCCCGCGGCCTCGCGCCACTCGGCCCCCTCGTCTCCGCCACGCCCCCGGCGATCTCGTTCTCGGACGCCCGCATCGTCGACGGAAACGGGGCGCCGACGGGGGCGACGCTCCTCGCGTCGATGCGCCTGACGCGCCGGGAGCGGCGCCGGATCGCGCGCGGCGACGCCCTTCGGGTGTTCGTCCGCCGGAACGTCGTTACCGGGGCGACCGCCATCATCAACCGCCCCCTGATCGGTGTGGGCCTGCCCGTCGAGAAGGGCTGGGTTCACGACGAGTGGTTCGCGATCCTCGCGGCCGCGCTCGGCGAGGTCCATCTCGTCGACGCGCCGCTCATCGACTACCGGATTCACGGCGCGAACCAAATCGGAGTCCCGCCACCGGGCCCGGTCGCGCGCCTGAGGCGGATGCTCGCCGCTCGCGAGTCGCGCTACGAGCGATTCGCCGATCGGTTCGCCCGCCTCCTCGAACGCCTGTCCGCGCTCGACGCCCCGGAACCGGCTCTTGCGCTCGTACGGGAGAAGGTGGCCTTCGAACGGGCGCGCGCGCGCTATCCGCGACGCCGCGTCGGCCGCGTCCTCCCGATCGCGCGCCAAGCCGTCGCCGGTCGCTACCGTCGCCTATCCAGCCAGGGCGACCTGGACGTCGTCCGCGATCTTCTCCAGCCCGCGTGACCTAGCGCGTCGCGCGACGCGTCGTCTCGCGCACGAGGGCCGACAGCAGCCGGTCGCCCGCCGTCGACCATTCGGCCTCGGCGACGGTCGCCGCGTTGCCCCGCGCGAGGGCCCCGTCCCTGTTGCGGTCGTACGCCTGAACGAGCGCCCGGGCGAGGGCCCCGGGCGACGCCTCCGACCACGCGATGCTCGGTACGTCCGCGACGAGCCGGTTGTTCGGACCGTCGTTCACGACGGGGGTGACTCCCGCGGAGAGAAGCTCGAGGGGGAGCAGCGACAGGTTCGACAGGGAGATGACGAGACCCGCGGCGCACTCGTTGTACAACGCGTTGAGCTCCCCGAGCGGAAGCGAGCCGTGGTTGATGTGCGGAAACGGCGCCCGCGACGCGTCGAATCCCTCGCCCGCGAAGTGAATCGTGGCGTCGGGCCGCTCCTCGGCGAAGCGCCGGAGGGCCATGACCCCGAGATCGAACCCTCGACGCGGCGTCGTGGGACGCGCGTAGAAGAACACGCCGCCGCGCGGCCGATCGTCGAGCACCCGGTACCGCGCCACGTCCGCGCCGAAGTCGTAGTGGTCGCAGGACATGCCGTATCGATCGGCGAGCATCGTCGACAGCCAGCCCCCGGCCGTCAAGCCGTGAAATCCGAACCGATACGTGTTCTCCGCGAGCACGTACTCCGTGCTCATCGGGTAGAACATCGGCTCGAAGTCCTGGACGAAGTAGAAGCGGCGCGCTCGCGAGCGGTCGAGGAACGACGGATACGCCGTCTCCCACCCGGTGGCGACGAGCGCCTGGACGTCGTCCGCCACGCCGCGCCCCGGGTCGTAGTCCTCGATCGACGCGTCGAGTGAGGAGAACGCGTCCGACGACTCGAGCATCCGCCGCACGTCGGCGGGCCGTATTCCGAGGCCCTGTCGGTCGTATAGGTATATCCGGCACCGGTGGCCCGCCTCCTCCGCGAACCTGATGAACCGGAACATGTTCTGATGACCGCCGCTGTGCGGCCCCGGCGGCGACGTCAGCCACCCGATGCACAACGGTCCCTCGTCGGCGAACGCCGGCTCGCGGATCGCGTCCGGCGGCGACGTCCAGTCGGCGCGAAACGCGTCGTCGCCCGCCACGAGCATCGGCCTCGAGTAGCGCCGGGAAATCCGGCCCGCGACGCGCCCGACGAAGGGGCCGACGCCCTCCCGCACGAGGACGCGTCCCGGTCGTGCCACGCGCCACGCGACGCGGCGCAACGACGTCCGTAGCTTGGTCACCGCGACTCCCTTTCCGCGCGTCGACGGCGTACCCGATCGACGCCCCCAAAGTAGCGCCATCCTACGGCGTGGTCGCCACGGCGCGTCGGCGCGGCCGCCCGCGCCCGCGATACACTGGCCGCGAACGACAGGGGAGCGCCTCCGTCCACCGAGGACGGGCCAGGGCGCTGAGAGTGCGGATCGCCGCAGACCCTCGAACCTGATCCGGCTAGCACCGGCGTAGGGAGTCGAGACTCGTCCCCTCCTGAGAAGGAGGCTGAACCATGCGCACACGCGCGCACCGTCACCACCGCCACGGCGCTCGCCGTCGCGGCAACCTGTCCCTCGGCGGGATGCTCCTCCGCCCGATCCGACCCGACGTCCGTCACCGTCGTCACTCACGACAGCTTCGCGGTACCGGACGACGTCGTGGCGGCCTTCGAGCAGGAGTCCGGCCTCCACGTCACGTTCGTCGCGCCGGGCGACGCCGGGACGCTCGTCAACCAGCTCATCCTGACCAAGGACGCGCCGCTCGGCGACGTCGTCTACGGGATCGACAACACGTTCGCCTCCCGCGCGATCGACGAGGGCATCTTCGCCGACTACACGAGCGAGCTACCCGCCGCGGCCGACGCCGCCGCGTACGCGGTCCCCGGAGCTCGCGCGCTCACCGCGATCGACTACTCGGACGTGTGCCTCAACGTCGACCACCGCTACTTCGCGGATCGCGGCATCCCCGAGCCCGACACGCTCGACGACCTGCACGAAGCCCGAATACAAGGGCATGCTCAGCGTCACCAACCCCGCGACGTCGTCTCCCGGCCTCGCCTTCCTGCTCGCGACCATCGCGGCGAAGGGCGACGCGTGGCCGGACTACTGGGCGCAGCTCCGCGCCAACGGCCTGCGCGTCGCCGCCTCGTGGTCGGACACCTACTACACGGACTTCTCGGGCCCCAACTACGGCGGCGACTACCCGATCGTGCTCAGCTACGCGTCGTCTCCGCCGTCCGAGGTCGGCGACGACGGGGCGCCCACCACGGCGGCCTTGCTCGACACGTGCTTCCGCCAGGTCGAGTACGCGGGCGTCCTCGAGGGCGCGGAGAACCCGAGGCCGCCAGAAGGTGGTCGACTGGATGCTGTCCGACGCGTTCCAGGCGTCGCTCCCGGAGAACATGTACGTGTATCCCGTCTCGACCTCGCGTGTCGAGTGCCGGCCGAGTGGGCGGAGTACGCGCCGCTCGCCCGCACCCCTGCTCGCTCGACCCCGGCACGATCGACGCGCACCGCGACGAGTGGATCCGGACGTGGACGGAGGAGGTGCTCGGCTAGCGCGGACCGTCCGGCGACCGTCCGAGCGCACGCCGCCAGCCGCCCCGCGCGGCGCGATGGGCCGTGCTCGCGCTGCCGCTCGCCTTCCTCGCGCTGTTCTTCCTGTGGCCGACGTCGCGGTGCTGTGGCGGGGCTTCAGCCGGGGCGTCGGGCAGGACGGTCGCTCGGCAGCCGCGCCGCGACGCTCGAGGCCATCGGGACGACGCTCGGTCTCGCCGCGGCGGGCACGCGCTCGTCCCTCGCGCTCGGGCTTCCCGCCGCCTACGCGCTGTTCCGGGTGCGGTGGCGGGGGCAGGCGTTCGTCCGCGCACTGGCGGCGTGCCGTTCGTGCTGCCGACCGTCGTGGTCGCGGCGGCGTTCTCGGCGCTCCTGCGCCCGCCGGGCCTGCTGGGCTTCCTCGGGGCCGACCAGTCGATCGCGGCGATCGTGGCGGCGCTGGTCTTCTTCAACGTCTCCGTCGTGATGCGCGTCGTCGGCGGGGCGTGGGCGGGCCTCGACCCCGCGACGTCGCCGCGGCCCGGACGCTCGGGGCGAGCCCGCGCCGCGCCTTCGCTCACGTCACGCTGCCCGCGCTCGGGCCGCGATCGCGGCCGCCGCGGCGGTCGTGTTCCTCTTCTGCGCCTCGTCCTTCGGGATCGTGCTGGTGCTCGGCGGCACGCGGGTGTCGACGATCGAGACGGAGATCTACCTGCAGGTCAACCAGTTCCTCGACCTGCGCGCCGCGGCCCTCGCGCTCCTCCAGCTGGTGATCGTCGCCCTCGCGCTCTGCGCCTCGGAGTGGGCGCGCGCGCGGCGCGATCGGGCCCTCGGAGGTCGGACGCGGACGGCGACGCGCCGCGCGGGTCGGCGCGACGCCCCGGCCTCGTCGCCGCGCTCTTCGCCGTGGCTCGTCGCTCCTCGTCGGGCGCCCATCGCGGCCCTCGTCGAGCGCTCGCTGCGGACGCGGAACGGCTGGGGGCTCGACCACTACCGCGCTCTCGCGCCGCCCGCGCGCGCGGTCCTCGCCGGAGCCCGTCTGGCGCGGCCTGGCATTCGCTCGAGACCGCGCGATCGCCGCGGCGATCGCCAGGCCGCCGGGCCTGACGCTCGCCCACGTCGTCACCCGATGGCGGCGCACGGTTCTGGACGCGGGTCGCTCGCGATGCTCCCGCTGGGCGTAGCGCCGTCATGGTCGGCCTGGGCCTGCTCCTCACCCTCGAAGCGCCTCGTCGTGCGGCATCGACCTCGCGCCTCGTCGTTCAGGCTCGTGCCCGTCGGCCAGTCGCTCGTCGCGTTTCCCTTTGTCACCCGCAGCCTCGTGCCCGGCGCTCCGCGGCCATCGACGACCGCCTGCGAATCCGCCGCGTCGCTCGGCGCCTCCCCGTGCGAGGTGTGGGCGCTGTCGACTGGCCGCTCGTCCGCGGCCCTTCGGCGTCGCGGTGGGCTTCGCGTTCGCCGTCTCGCTCGGGGAGTTCGGCGCGACGGGCTTCCTCGCGCGGCCCGACCGCCCGACCCTGCCGACGGCGATCTTGCGCCTGCTTGGGCGGCCCGGGACGCCGACAACGTCGGCATGGCGTTCGCCGCGACGGTGCTGCTCGCGGCGATCACAGGGACGATCATGGTGGCGGCCGAACGGTTGCGCGCATCGGAGGGAGGCGGAGACTATGAGCGGGCTCGAGCTGACGCGACGTCTCGGTGGCGTATCCCGGCCGGCCGCCGGTCCCGCCGTCCGCGACGTCTCGCGAGGTCGAGCCGGGCGAGATGGTCGCGCTGCTCGGGCCGTCGGGGTGCGGCAAGTCGACGCTGCTCGCCGCGATCGCGGGCATCGTGCCGTGCATCGGGCACGGTGGCGTTGGACGGCGAGGACATGGCCGCACGTGCCGATCCACCTCCGTGGATTCGGCCTCGTGTTCCAGGACGGCCACGCTCTTCCCGCACCGCACGGTCGCGGGAACGTCGCGTTCGGACTGGAGATGGCGCGCGCGCCGAGCGACGAGCGCGCGCGCGGGTCGCCGAGATGCTCGAATGGTCCGGCTCGACGCCTATCGCGATCGCGCCCGTCGACGAGCTGTCGGGCGGCGAACGCCAGCGCGTCGCGCTCGCGCGGTCGCTCGCGCCGCGGCCGCGCCTCCTGCTGCTCGACGAACCGCTTAGCTCGCTCGACGCGGAACTGCGGACGCGCCTCGCGGGCGAGATGCGTGACATCCTGGTCGCGACCGACACGACGGCGATCGTCGTCACGCACGATCGTTCCGAGGCGCGAGCGATGGCCTCGAGGGTCGTTGACGATGGACGACGGCAGGATCGTGCCGCGCTGACCTCGCGTGCGGCGCCGTGTTCGGGACGAATGGGACGAGATCGGACGCCGAGGCGCGCGGATCGGGCCCGGGGCTCCTAGGCTGGGGGCAACGAAAAGGACGGCCATGACCCTACCCCCCGCAAACTGGTATCACCGGATCCCAAGGATCCCGAGCCTGCAGCGCTACTGGGACGGCGCGGCGTGGACGGACTTCACGAACCCCGCGGGGCGGGCAGGGACGCGCCGCGCCCGCATCGCCCAGCCCGGTCGGGCTTCTCCGATCCGCCGCGCTCACGTCGGGGCACTGTGGATCGGTCTCGCCGCATCGGCGCGCGTCGCGGTCGATTCGCGCGTCGTGGTCGTCGGCATCGTCGCGATCGCCGGTCGCAATCTGCCGCCAGTCAGCACGCGAGTACACCGGCGCGCCCGTGACGGCGTCGCGACACCGCGCCCGAGGGCAAGATCGAGGTGATCTCGCCGAGCGAGAGCCTGGCACCGAGATCCCGACGGCGTGGGTCGAACGCGCGACTACGTCGATATCGAGTCGCGCGGTCGGCGACCTTCCCGAAGGCGGCACGTTCATCGGCGCGTGGTACACCGAGGCGCGACGGCCACGACGATCCCCAGTTCCAGTCATGGTCGGTCGAGTTCGGGTCCGGCGCGGCCGGTCCGGGCACGCTCGACGACCTCCATCGCCAGGTGATGACCGGGGTCCGCGTTTCCTCGGCGGACGTGACGATCACGGATGCGACGTCGACCGATCGACGATCGGCCTCGAGGGCCGGACGAGCGACGCGAGCTCGGATCGTCCTCACTCGAGGACTTCGCGGGCGGCATGCGCGTCACGACCGCTCGGGCACGGACGCCGCCTCGGGCGATGTTCACATGGACGTCGTACAGCAGGCCGATCGACGAGCAGGTCCGACGTCCTCGAGTCGATGCGCATCGACGCGTCGACCGTCGTCACCGTGCCCCGCGACGGCGAGCGCGCGAGACGCACGCGACTTGACATCCTCGCGTGACCCGTGGCATACTTGAGTCTAGGCGGCTCAACTTTGGGCCGCGACCGGACTCGCGGCGCCGCGCCGCAGCGAAGGAGGAACTCAACATGTCCCGTGCAGTAGGCATCGACCTCGGCACCACGAACTCGTGCGTCGCCGTACTCGAGGGTGGCGAGCCCACCGTCATCGCGAACGCCGAAGGCGCCCGCACCACCCCGTCGGTCGTCGCGTTCTCCAAGACCGGCGAGGTGCTCGTCGGCGAGATCGCCAAGCGCCAGGCCGTCACCAACGTCGACCGCACCATCGCGTCCGTCAAGCGCCACATGGGCACCGACTGGAACGTCAAGATCGACGACAAGAAGTACACCGCCCAGGAGATCTCCGCGCGCATCCTCGGCAAGCTCAAGCGCGACGCCGAGCAGTACCTCGGCGAGAAGGTGACGGACGCCGTCATCACCGTTCCCGCGTACTTCAACGACGCCGAGCGCCAGGCGACCAAGGAGGCCGGCGAGATCGCCGGCCTCAACGTCCTGCGCATCATCAACGAGCCCACGGCCGCGGCCCTCGCGTACGGCCTCGACAAGGGCAAGGAGGACGAGCTGATCCTCGTCTTCGACCTCGGAGGCGGAACGTTCGACGTCTCGCTGCTCGAGGTCGGCGAAGGACGAGGACGAGTTCTCCACGATCCAGGTGAAGGCGACCAACGGCGTCAACCGCCTGGGCGGCGACGACTGGGACCAGCGCATCGTCGACCACCTCATCAAGGAGGTCAAGAACAAGGAGGGCGTGGACCTCGCCAAGGACAAGTCCGCGGTGCAGCGCCTCCGCGAGGCCGCCGAGCAGGCCAAGAAGGAACTGAGCCAGGCGACCTCGACCACCATCTCCCTCCAGTACGTCAGCATCGGCGAGAACGGCCCGGTCCACATCGACACCAAGCTCACGCGCGCGCAGTTCGAGCAGATGACCAAGGACCTGCTCGACCACTGCAAGGCCCCGTTCCACCAGGTCATCAAGGACGCGGACATCAAGCTCGCCGACATCGACCACGTCGTGCTCGTCGGCGGCTCGACCCGCATGCCCGCCGTCGCGGAACTCGTCAAGGAACTCACGGGCGGCAAGGAGCCGAACAAGGGCGTCAACCCGGACGAGGTCGTCGCCGTCGGCGCCTCGCTCCAGGCCGGCGTCATCAAGGGTGAGCGCAAGGACGTCCTGCTCATCGACGTCACGCCGCTCAGCCTCGGCATCGAGACCAAGGGCGGCGTCATGACGACGCTGATCGAGCGCAACACAGCGATCCCGACCAAGTCGTCGGAGGTGTTCTCTACCGCCGACGACAACCAGCCGAGCGTGCTCGTGCAGGTGTACCAGGGCGAGCGCCAGTTCGCGCGCGACAACAAGCTGCTCGGCACGTTCGAGCTCGGCGGCATCGCGCCCGCCCCGCGTGGCGTGCCGCAGATCGAGGTCACCTTCGACATCGACGCGAACGGCATCGTCCACGTCGGGGCGAAGGACCGCGGCACCGGCAAGGAGCAGTCCATTACGGTCACCGGCGGTTCGGCCCTGTCCAAGGAGGACATCGACCGCATGGTCAAGGACGCCGAGGAGCACGCCGCCGAGGACGCCCAGCGTCGCGAGGAGGCGGACACCCGCAACCGTGCCGAGCAGTTCGCGTACCAGACCGAGAAGATCCTCGACGACAGCGCGGACAAGGTCCCGTCCGAGGTCGCGGACGACGTCAAGGAGGCGATCGCCGCCGTCAAGAAGGCCCTCGAGGGCGACGACACCGACGCCGTGAAGACCGCGCACGACGAGCTCGTGTCCAAGGCCCAGAAGATCGGCGAGGCCGTGTACGCCAAGCAGGAGGACGAGGGCGCGGGCGGCGGTGAGACCAAGCCCGAGGGCGACGACGACGAGGTGGTCGACGCCGAGATCGTCGACGACGAGGACGAATCCAAGTAGCCCGGAGCAGGGCGGGGGCTCTCGCCCCCGCCCCTTCGGCCGGAGGAGCACATGACCGACGACGACACGGGGGCCACCCCCGACGAGCGACCCGAGGGCGCGGCAGGATCCGGCGACCCCATGGCCGCCGACGACCAGCCCGACTCGAGCGACGCGGAATTCGAGGCGGAGCTCGCGAGCCTCACCACCGGAGAGGCCGAGGTGGACGACGCCCTCGCGCTCGCTCACGCGAAGGCCGCCGAGCACCTGGGCGACCTCCAGCGCCTTCAGGCCGAGTACGTCAACTACCGCAAGCGCGTGGACCGCGACCGCCAGGTCGCGGGGGAGGCGGCGTCGGCGAAGGTGATCGAATCGCTCGTGCCCGTGCTCGACGACATCGCGGCCGCCCGCGATCACGGAGAGCTCGAGGGCCCGTTCGCCGCGATCGCCGAGAAACTCGAGGCCACGCTCTCGAGGCTCGGCTGGGCGCCGTATGGAGAGCCCGGCGAGCCCTTCGACCCCTCGATTCACGAGGCGCTGCTGTCCGCCCCCGAAGCCGGCGTGACCGAGCCGACCGTACGTGAGGTCGCCCAGCGCGGGTACCGGATGGGCGATCGCATCCTCCGACCCGCAAGGGTCGTCGTCGCGCAACCCGAATAGGAAACCCGCCTAGACGAGACCAGAAGGGAGGCCCCGTGGCAAGCCAGGATTGGTTCAACAAGGACTTCTACGCCGTGCTGGGCGTCCCGAAGGATGCGGACGACGCGGCGATCAAGAAGGCGTATCGCAAGCTCGCGCGCACGCTCCACCCCGACGCCAACCCCGGCGACGCGAAGGCGGAGGCGAAGTTCAAGGACGTCGGCGAGGCGTACGCGGTGCTCTCGGACAAGGAGCAGCGCCAGCAGTACGACGCCGTGCGCGCCATGGGCGGGGGCGCGCGCTTCCAGCCCGGCGGCGCCGGATTCGAGGACGCGTTCAGCGGGATGTTCGGCGGCGGCGGGCGTCGGACAGCCGGGGCGCCCCGGGGTTCGAGGATCTGCTCGGCAACCTCTTCGGGGGCGGCGGGTTCTCCATGGGCCCTCAGCCCGGCGGCGACCTCGCCGCCGCGACGGAGGTGACGTTCCGCCAGGCCGCCGAGGGCGCGACCGTCCGCCTCAACGTCGGCGGAAGGAACGTGTCGACGCGACTGCCTGTCGGCGTGCGGGACGGGCAGCGGATCCGACTGCGCGGCAAGGGCCAGCCGAGCCCCAACGGCGGTCCCCCCGGCGACCTCGTCCTCACCGTCCACGTGGCGAAGCATCCCGTGTTCACCGCAGACGGATCCAACCTCCGCGTCCGCGTCCCCGTCACGTTCATGGAGGCGGCGCTCGGGGCGCAGGTCGAGGTGCCGACTCTCGACGGCGGCAACGTGCGCGTCAAGATCCCAGCCGGCACGGCGTCGGGCACGACGCTCCGCGTGAAGGGCAAGGGCCTCGCCGGAAAGAAGGGCACGGGCGACATGCTCGCCACCGTGGAGGTTCGCGTGCCCACGAAACTCAGCTCGAAGGCGAAGGACGCGCTCGCCGCGATCGCGGACGAGCTCGGCGACGAGGCCGTTCGCGCCGAGCTTTACCGGAAGGCGACGGCATGAGCGAGCGGCCGCAGCCCGACGTCGACGAGCCCGTCTTCGCGGTGTCGGCGGCGGCAGAGCTCGCGGGTATGCACGCCCAGACGCTGCGCCAATACGACCGCCTCGGACTCGTCGTCCCGCGACGCCGTCGCGGGGGCGGGCGGCGGTATTCCCTTCGCGACATCGCGACGCTCCGCGAGGTGCAGCGGATGAGCCAGGACGAGGGAATCAACCTCGCCGGCATCGCGCGCATCCTCATGCTCCAGGAGCGGGTCGACCGCTTGGCCGCGGAAGTCGAACGGCTTCGCCCTCGCGCCGACACCGGCTCCCGCGTGTTCACCTCGGCTCCCGACGGGCGCGTCGTCATCGTCGAACGGGGACAGCGCATGGGTCGTAGCGAGGGGCGGGCGCTCGTGCTGTGGCGGCGCGGGCGCTAAAGACCGTCGACCACCACCGTCTTAACGCGCGCCGTCGCGCCGGCCGAGATGCGGATCGCGCGCTTCGGCACCCCGAAGTGCTTCGCGAGCGCCGCCTCGACCGCTCGGTTCGCCGCGCCCTCGATCGCGCGCTCCCTCACCGTGACGACGAGCATCCCGTCGTCGCCTTCGGCGACTCCTGGGGCGGCGCGGCTGCCCGCCTTCACCCGCACTCGTATCCGACGCTCGGTCACGTGTCCGAGGGTATCGCTCGCCCCGGCGCGGGCGAGGTCAACCTAGACTGGCGCCATGCCCATTGACGTCGCGCGAGTCCGCGCGGAAACGCGCGCCGCGGATACGGTGCTCCACCTGAACAACGCGGGCACCTCGCTGCCCCCGGCGATTGTCATGGACACCGTCCACGAGCAGCTCCGTGCCGAGGAGGTGTTCGGCGGCTACGAGGCGGAGGCGCTAGCCGAGCCCGCGTTGGAGCGCGCCTACGAGTCCATCGCGACGCTCGTCGGAGGGTCGGCGAACGAGGTCGCGTTCTTCGGCGGGGCCACGGCCGCGTGGCAGACGGCGCTGCTGTCGCTCCCGTGGAAGCGCGGCGACCGGATCCTTACGTCCAGGCGGAGTACCCCTCGAACGTCTACGCGTACGCGTACCTCAAGGACCGCTACGGCGTCCGCACCGAATACATCGCCGACGACGAGCACGGGCAGATCGACGTCGACGCACTCCGCGAGGCGATCGACGAGAAGACCCGACTGATCTCCGTCACCCACGTGCCAACGTACGGCGGCCTCGTCAATCCCGTCGCGCGCGTCGGCGAGGTGGCGAAGGACGCCGGGATCCTCTACCTCGTCGACGCCTGCCAGAGCGTCGGCCACCTCCACCTCGACGTCGACGAGATCGGATGCGACCTTCTCACCGGCGCCGGCCGCAAGTATCTGCGCGGGCCGCGGGGGACGGGGTTCCTCTGGGCGAGCCCTCGGGCGATCGAGGTGATGAAGCCCCCGCTCGCCGACCAGCACTCGCAGACGTGGACGACGCTCACGTCGTTCGAACCGGTACCCGGCGCGAAACGCCTCGAGACGTTCGAGCGGTCGATCGCTCTCCAGCTGGGTCTGGGCGCCGCCGCGCGGTACGCGACGGCGCTCGACACGACGGTGATCGAGGCGCGAGTCTGCGCCCTCGCCGCGGCGTTCCGCGGCATGCTCTCGGAAATCCCCGGCGTGACGATCCGGGACCGGGGCGAGCGTCTGTGCGGGATCGTCACCTTCACGATCGAGGGATTCTCCGCTGAGGAGGTGCGCGTCGCGCTACGCGAACACCACATCAACACGTGGATCGTGACGCGCGCCGCGTCGATGCGCGACTTCGCCGCTCGTGGCCTCGACGAGGTGACCCGCGCTTCCGTGCACTACTACAACACCGAGGACGAACTCGCCCGCACCGCCGACGTGCTCCGCACGCTCGTCGAGTAGGCGCCGACAAGAAGCATCCCCGGGCCCCTGCGCGATCGAGCGCCGGGGACCCGGGGACTTAAGCACGTTGCACCGGTGTACCGGGGGGAAGGGACGGGGGAGAGGTGGACTACCGCTGCAACGTGTTCAAGAGTTCGACGGCGTACGCGTGCGTCTCGGGGAGCGCCTCGACCCACACCCGGGGCGGCTGACGCCACAGGTTGCCGACGCGCATGCTGGTCGCGCGCTCGTCGATGTGCTCGCGGAGCGCCGCGATGCCGGAGCCGAGGGCCTCGCCGCGGCGAACCAGCACCCCGTAGAGGCCGTCGCCGAGGTGCGCCATCGGGTGGCCGTCGCCGTACGCCGCGACCAACGCCGAGCCGACCGCCGCGTTGCGCGCGATGCGCTGCCACACGTCCGAGTCCACGACCGAGACGTCGACGACGACGAGCGCGTGCGTGTCGGCGACGCGCTCGTCCCGGCGCCTAGCCGCGCCGTAGACCTCGACGAGACGCTGCGAGAGGTAGTCGACCGTGCCGAGCCCCGACTCGGGTCGGTCATCGTGCCCAGCGAGCCTCCAGCCGGGTTCCCGCCGGTCCATCCCTCGCACAGCGCGCGGACGGAACGGATGGGGGTGTCCTCGTATCCTGCGGCGCGGAACACGATCGCGAGGTCGTCGATCGCCTCGGTGATTCCGACGCCCGCGTTGGCGCGAGCCGCGCCAAGCCTTGACGCGGAGGGAGCGGTGTCGAGTCCGGCTTCGATCGCCTCGACAAGGGCGTCCACCGCAGGCGTGTACCAGTCGCCCGGGCGGAGCCACACAGTCTGCACACTGGCCGCGCGCCACTCCTCGGTGAGGGCACTCGCGGATCCAGATCGACTCACATCGACGTCCGTCATGCATGATGAGAGAGATTCGTCACTCCGTTATGACGCCGTTATCTCGAGAATTCTCCGAAACCTTCGCGAATCCGGCGCCGAAGGTGTGACAAACGTCGCACTTCACCAGGTTGCGTACCGTCGCGCGCGACCAGGGACCATTAGATATGGGCGTCAGAAGCCCGATCGGAGCATCGATGGACAACGCAAGGGTCGGTCTCTGGACCGACCAATCCAGCGACGCTGAACTCATCGCCGGCGTGCGCGCCGGGGAGTCGGCGGCGTTTGGCGTGCTGTTCGAACGCCACGGCTCCGCAGCGCGGCGCGTCGCCGCCATGTACTCCGGCGTCCCGTCGGACGTCGACGACATCGTGTCCGAGGCCTTCGCCCGCGTCCTCAAGGCGCTGCAGCAGGGCGACGGTCCCGACATGGCGTTCCGCGCCTATCTCTTCACCGTCGTCCGACGCACCGGCCTCGACACGATCGCCAAGGGCAAGCGGACGCGCCTCGACGAGGACATGACGACGCACGACAAGGCGATCGGCTACGAGAAGCCGAGCGACGAGCCGGCCCTCGACAGCTTCGAGCAGGGGGTCGTCGCCGACGCCTTCAAGTCGCTCCCCGAGCGGTGGCAGGTCGTGCTGTGGTACACGGAGATCGAGAAGAAGTCGCCGGGCGAGGTCGCCCCGCTTCTCGGGCCTGAGCCCGAACGGCGTCGCCGCGCTCGCCTATCGCGCGCGCGAGGCGCTCCGCCAGGCGTACCTCCAACAGCACCTCGCCACGACCGACAACCTCGACTGCCTCGCCGTGTCCGAACACCTCGCCGCATACGTCCGCGGCGGGCTGACCAAGCGAGAGCACACGAAGGTCGAGGGCCACGTCAAGCGTTGCGACCGCTGCGCCGCGCTCGTGAGCGAACTCGAGGACGTCAACCGCGGGCTCCGCGCGGTGATCGCCCCGCTCTTCCTCGGCTTGATCGGCGTCGGCGCGCTCGAGACCGAGCCTCCCGATCGGCGGGGTCGGCGCCGGCAACGTCGCGGACGCGGTGCCGCTGGCGGCCGGAGGGGCTGGCGGGGTTGCGGGCGGAGTGGCCGCGGGCGCGGGTGCGGGCACGGTCGCGGGACTGAGCGGCGTCTTCGCGCGTATCGCCTCGTTCGGACACGGCGGAACCGTGTCGAGCACGGCGAGCACGGGCTTCCTCGCGAACACCTTCGGATCCGGCTCCGGGATCCTCACGGGTTTCGCGGCGACCGTCGGCGTGGCGGCGCTAGCCGTCGCCTCCGCCGGTATTGTCGGCACGCTCGGCTTCCACGGCGGCGCTCCCGCGGCGGACGACCCGTCCGGCACGGTACAGCTCTTCATCGGGGCCGCCCCGCGCTCGACACCACCGATCTCCCCGTCTACGTCCCCGACCTCACGGGTGGGTCCGACGCCCCGGCGACGCCCCCGAGCCGCGGCTCGAGTTCGGCGAGCTCGACTCCGGTCGGCGACTGGGTTCAGGGCGGACGGGTTCGACGGGCGGTACGGGTTCGACGGGCGGTACGGGTTCGACGGGCGGTACGGGTTCGACGGGCGACACGGACGACGTCACCCTCGAGCTCTACGCGGGTGGACTCAGCTACATCGAACTCGCGCGGACGTCGCCCTCGATCCCGATTCGCGTGTCGAACACGGGGGCGGACGACTCGCAGGCGGTCACCGTGGTCGTCGTCCCGCCCGCGGGCGTCACCTTCGTCGGCCCGTCCGGCGGCGGCGTCGGCGCCAACGCCGCGACGGCGGACCGCCTGGCGGCGTGGCTCGGATTCGCCTCGGGATCGATGGCCGTGGGCGATTGGCTGTGCGACATCTCCGACACCCAGGCGACCTGCGTCATCTCCAGCGTTCCCGCGGGCACCGTCGAGTCGCTCAACCTCGGAGTCTCGGTGACCGGAACGCTCTCGACGGGAGCCGTGACCCAATTCACCGTCACCGACACCACCGGTTACTCGACAAGCCGCTCCATCCGCACGGGCCTGGCGCCGGCCGAGCGCAACGGCGACCTCCTCTACGCGGGCGAGGGCAACCTCGGCACCGCCATCGCCGGCGGATACACGATGTCGTGCGACCAGACCGATCCCAAGTGCCAGAAGGCGATGGACTTCAACGGGAACGCCGTCAAGTCGGAGAACAACAACAACGAGTGGGACATGCAGGAGGTCAACAACGAGGGTGGGACGCGCAACTCCGCCTCGACGACCCTCACCATCCCGACCGACGCCGAGGTCAAGGCCGGGTTCCTCGTGTGGTCCGCGAACCACGGCCCCTCCGAAGGATTCACCGACGCCACGAACGTCGCCCGCGTGCGACCCCCGGGCGCCTCGTCGTACATCGAGGTCGCGGCGGATTCGGTCTCGACCTGGACCGATCCGGGCGGTCGGACGTACTACCAGTCGCGCGCCGACCTCACGTCGCTCATCCAGCAGTACGGAGGCGGCTCATGGGCGGTCGCGGACATCGCGGTCTCCGACGGGCGCGCCGACCCCAACCCGTCGTACTACGCGGGATTCGCGCTCACGGCGGTGTACGACCAGGCGATCCTGCCCAAGAGCAGCGTCGCCGTATACAGCGGCGCCGATCCCGTGACGAAGGACGACGAGGCCGACTACACGTTCGCGACCGACGGAGAGAGCGACGTCGACGTCTCGGTGATCGCGTGGGAGGGCGACAAGGGGATCGACGGCGACACCCTGACGCTCGACGGCGAGAAGATGACGCCGGAGCACACCACGAGCGGCGGGGCGATTTCGACCGGCGACAAGGACAACGCCTTCGACTCGACGGCATTCGGGTCCGGCGCCGCGAACTCCCTCGGGACGGACGCGAAGGACTTCAAGACGGAAACCGTCGACGCGGGCGACCACACGCTCGTGGCGGCGACCGACAACGACAACTACGCCGTCGGCCTCGTCGTGGTCCAGACGACGCCCACGGACGACACGTCCTCCGCCGACGACACGTCCTCGGCCGACGGCGCGTCGAGCGACGACTAGCCGCCGGCGCTATCCGCTCTTCTTCGTCGCCTGCGCGTTGACCTCGTACGACGTGTTCGTCGCCTCGAAGAAGTTCACCAACTGAAGCGTGTCATTCGCCGTGGCCATCCATTTGGCCGGGTTCGACACGTTGTAGTGCGGCTCGAACCCGAGCTCCTCGAGGCGGCGGTCGGCGAGGTATTTCACGTACTGGTTCACGTAGTCGGCGTTGAGCCCCAGGATCCCCGAGGGCAGGAGGTCGCGGTTGTACTGCTCCTCCATCTCGACGGCACCGAGGATCATCTGGCGGATCTCCTCGGCGAACTCGGGGGTCTGCAGATCCTCGTTCTCCTCGAGCACGGTGAGGATGAGGTTGATGCCGAACTGGAGGTGGAGCGACTCGTCGCGGATCACCCAGTCCATGAGGGAGCCGAAGTTCCGCAGCAGGTTCCGCTGGCGGAAGCTCAGGGCGACCATGAAGCCCGAGTAGAACCAGATGCCCTCGAGGATGATGTTGTAGGCGATGAGGTTGCGAATGAAGTCCTTCTTGCCCTCCGTCGTGGAGATGTCGAGGGTCTCCTCCGTCATCCGCTTGATGAAGCGGACCTCGAACTCCTCCTTCTTCGCCATCGACGGGACGGAGACGTGGGACTCGTAGGCGGACTCGCGATCGATCGGGAACGTCTCGAGGACGTATTCGAACGACATGCAGTGGTTCGCCTCCTCCCACATCTGCTTGGCGAGGTAGAGGTGGCATTCGGGCGCGTTGATGTACGGGTACACCCCGAAAGCGAGCGCCTTGTTGACGAGTAGCTCGTTGGGGTTGAAGTACGACATGAGGAAGGTGACGGCGTGCTTCTCCTCGTCCGTCATCTTCTTGAAGTCGCTTAGGTCCTCGCCCAACTGGATCTCGTTGGGGAACCACGTGTTCGCGACGGCCTGGTCGTACAGGTCCATCGCCCAGGGATACGTGATGGGCTTGAGGAGCAGTCCGTCCTTGATGCCCGTGCCGAGAATGGCCATGCTGTTCTCCCTCGTCAGAATGTGGTCGTTACTGGCAGGACTCGCACTGCAGGCGCTCCATGGGGTCGACGGGGCACGCGACCCCGTCCACCTCGTCGGTGTCTCCGTCGGGGCCCGCGTCCGCGGTCTGCTCGGTGATGGGAAGCTGCGTCCGGCCAGCAGCCGAGTACGCCTCCGCGAACGCGCTGGCGACCACCGTCGCAGGCCCGTCCTGCGGGGCCGACGGCGCGTCCGGGGCGGCGTCCGTCGCGGCGGCCCGAGCCGGTGGCGCCTCGGGCATCGGCTCGGCCGACACGACCTTGGGCGACGCGATATTGGAGGTCGGCTCGGCGGTGTCCGTCGAGCCGACCGGACCAGCCGAGGCGGCGGAAGACTTCGGCGTCAGGCCCCCGAAGCCCTTGCGGGCCGGCCGCGAGGCCGGGGAGGGCGACGAGGACTTCGCCGTTCCCGCCGAGCCCGTCGTGTTGATCCGCTCGGTCTTGTTGACGCGCACCGTCGACTGCTCGGCCGTGTGGCGCGGCTTCATGTGGAGGTAATACGTCGTCTTGACGCCGCGTTCCCACGCGGCGGAATACAGGTCCATCATCCCGTCGACGTCGCGCGACTCGAGGTAGATGTTCCGGCTGATCGCCTGGTCGATCCACTTCTGGGCGCGCGCCGCGACCTCGATGAACGCGTACGGCGAGAGCTGGAACGACGTCTTGTACACGTCCTGGAGGTGCTGCGGCACCTCGGGGATCTGGCCAAGGTCTCCCTGGACCTCGAGCAGGCGGTCGCGCACCTTCTCCCACATGCCGATCTTCTGGAGGTCCTTCACCAGGTTCCGGTTGACCTCGAGGAACTTGCCGGACGAGGTGGCCCGGGAGAAGATCTGCGAGAACTGCGGATCGAAGCCCGGCGTCGTTCCCGCGACAAGCCCGATGGACGCGGTGGGGGCGACGGCCATGAGGGTCGCGTTGCGAATGCCGCCCTTCACCTTGTCGCGAAGCGCGTCCCAGTCCTGACGCGTGGTCCGGTTGACGGCGATCGGAACGCCGCGGTCGGCCTCCGTCGTCGCGATCGTGTCGAAAGGCACCAGACCCTTCGACCAACCCGACCCCTCGAAGTTGCGGTAGGACCCGCGCTCGCGCGCGAGGTTCGCCGACTCGTCGATCGCGTGGTACGAGACGAACTCGATGATCTCGTCGATCAGGTCGTACGACTCCTCGGACTCGTACGCCAGCCCAAGCCGTTCGGCGATGTCGGTGAATCCCATGACGCCGAGCCCGATCGCGCGGTTCTCGCTGTTCGCGTGCTCCGACTCGGGGACCGACGAGAGCGTGATGTCCACCAGGTTGTCGAGCTGGCGCACCGCGAGGCGCGCCGACTCCGCCATGCGCGTCCAGTCGATCTTCCCGTCCACGAGGTGCGTCGCGAGGTTGACGGACGCGAGGTTGCACACGGAGATGTTGTCGCGGTCCTGCGGCAGGCAGATCTCCGTGCAGAGGTTCGACAGGTGGATCGTGCCGGTGTTCGTGTTGAGGGCGCGGTTGTTGATCGTGTCCTTCCAGGTGAGCCACGGGTGCGACGTGGACTGGAGCATCACGAGGATCGCCTTGTACTGCTCGCGCGCGCGCATCTTGCGGAACGTCCGCAGCTTGCCCGACTCGGCGAGTGCGACGTACTCCGCGTAGCGGGCGGAGAAGGCCGAGCCGGTGAGCTCGACGAGGTCCGGGGTCTCCGCGGGGTCGAAGAGGTACCAGTCCTGGTCGTCGCGGACGCGCTTCATGAACTCGTCGGAGATCCAGACCGCCGTGTTCGCGGTGCGGGTCCGGCGGTACGGGTCGCCGGAGTTCTGGCGCAGGTCGAGGAACTGCGTGAAGTCGAGGTGCCAGTTCTCCATGTAGAAGCACAGCGCGCCGAACTTCTTGCCGCCGCGGCTGACGGCGCGCAGCGTCGAGTCGATGGTGTGCATGAACGGGATGGGGCCGGTGGACGTCGTGTTGTTCGACCGGATCGGCGAACCCTCCGCCCGCAGTTTGGTGACGCTGAGGCCGATGCCGCCCGTGCCCTTCGTCAGCCACATCACGTCGCCGACCGTCTTGGCGATGTGGTCCATGTCGTCTTCCATCTGCATGACGAAGCAGTTGCTCAGTTGCGGGTACGACGTCCCGGCGTTCACGAGCGTCGAGCCGGCGGGGAGGTAGTCGAGCTTGGAGATCTTGTCGTAGAACTTGATCGCCACCTCGGTCGGGTTCTTCTCGTTGAGCGACAGCCCCATCGCGACGCGCATCCAGAAGTACTGCGGGACCTCGAGCGGCTTGCCGTTGCGCCCGGTGATCATGTAGCGGTTGCGCATGGTGACGGTGCCGATGTACTTGAGGAGGTCGTCGCGCGTGTGGTCGATGGCCGCGGCGAGCGCGTCGAGGTCGAAAAGGGATTCGAGGCGCGCGTCGAGCAGCCCCTCCTCGACGGCGTCGCGAATGTAGCCCGGGAAACGCGCCTGGTGCAGAAGCGCGAGCTCGAGGTCGGACTCGTAGTTGCCGAGCACGCGCTTGGCGATCACCTTGCGGAGAAGGCGCGCGGCGATCACGTCGAAGTCGGGGTCTTCCTTGACGTTCTGGATGGCGACGCCGATCGCGGCCTCGTCGAGCTGCTCGGTCGTGATGCCGTCGAAGAGCGTGATGGCGAGCTCGGACGCGACCTGCGTGACCTTGGAGATCTTGTCGTCGAGGCCCTCCGCGGCGCGTTCGATCGCGCGGTTGATGCGGTCGGCGTTGTACGGCTCGCGCGAGCCGTCGCGCTTGGTTACCTGGATACCGGTGTACGCCGGGACGACCTCGCTGGCGTCGGGCTGATGGGTCGGCTCAGTAATGGTCACTTCTCTCCCCTGTTCCTTCGATCATGCCGTCGTCTACGCGATGCCTACGCGGCGCTGCGGGCCTTCCGACGGGCGTCCTCCGACGGTACACACAGGCCCGCTAGAAACACAAGATGTTGCGGCGTGTCGCCCAATCGACCACTACATCTTGCGATTGCGGTGGACAATCCTGTGGATCTTCTGTGGATAACAACCCCGCGCTGGGGACGATTCCATCCTCTCGTCCGGGTCCGACACCGAAACGTCGCCCCGCACTAACCTGGGCGCATGGCACGCGCGTATGAGACTGCGATGCGAGAGGCGCTTCTCGAGGCGCGCCTGGCGATCGTCGACGGGGACGTGCCCGTCGGAGCCGTTGTTCTCGACCCCGACGGCACCGTCGTCGGCCGCGGACACAATCGCCGGGAGGCCGCACACGACCCCACCGCGCACGCCGAGATGCTCGCCCTGCGCGAGGCGGCCGCGCGTCAGGGAACGTGGCGTCTCGACGGCCACACGCTCGTCGTCACGCTCGAGCCCTGCGCCATGTGCGCTGGCGCCGTGATCCAATCGCGCGTCGCGCGGCTCGTCTTCGGCGCGTGGGACGCCAAAGCGGGCGCCGCCGGATCCCAGTGGGACCTCGTCCGCGACGCCCGCGGAACGTCGCCCGTCGAGGTGTTCGGGGGCGTTCTCGAGGCCGAGTGCGCGGCGCCGCTGACCGCGTTCTTCGAGGGGCGGCGCGACTAGCGCCCGAGGCGGCGTTTGTGGGGCCCGCACGGGGGCTGTATTCTCGACCGCGGTGACGTGTCCGAGCGGCCTAAGGAGCACGCCTCGAAAGCGTGTGTGGGGGCAACTCCACCGTGGGTTCAAATCCCACCGTCACCGCCAGGCGGGCCCGGAGCGTCGAAAGCGCTTCGGGCCGTCGGCGTCTTCGGCCCAGAACCGCTACACCGCGATGGCGCCGGCGATCATCGAGGCGAAGAACGCGGCGAGCACCGTAGCCGCGACGATGAGCGAATACCCGATGATGAGCGCGGCCTTCGCGAGCCCCGCTCCCGACTCCCCCGTCCTGCGTATCACCGCCAGGGCGTGGTGCCCGACGATCACGGCGGCGATGTCGACGATCGGCGTGAACACGAGCCCGAGCAGCGAGAGGACGAACGCGATCACCGCCGACGTATTCGTCACGGAGGGGGCCGGCGGCGCGCCGTACTGCGGCGTGGCGAGAGGATTCGGCGGAGTCGCTTGGGCGGGGGGCGCGGCCGGCTCCGGCGGAGGCGAGGTGTACCCCGCCTGCGGCGAGTATCCCGGGGGAGGGCCGTACTCGGGGGGCGGCCCGGCCGGCGGATCGGACGAAGGTGGGTACGTCATCTCTCGCCTATTCGTCGCTCGCCGACGGCGAGGCCGACGGCGAGGGCGACGCGAACGGGTTGTCCGGGAGCGTGCGGGGGGCCGGCTCCGGCTGGATCAGTCGCGCGTTGAGGCATTGCGCCCGGGCGGACAGCGGCAGGTCTGGGGCGAGGGACGAGTCGAGCAACGGGACGAGCTCGTTCTCGTACGCGTCGCCCATGACGATGTCGACCGTCGGGCCCTTGCGATTGTCGAGGACGAGCTCGTAGTCGGGGAAGTTCCGCGCGACCGTATACGCCTGCTGCACGCCGTCGACGCCGAACATGATGCGCGCCACACCGTCGTACGACCGCGACCAGTTCGTCGCGCCCAAGCCGTAGTAGCCGCGGCCCTCGAGGTCGCTCAGGACGGTTCCCGCGAGCCCGGAACGCTTCGTCCCGTTCATCACGCGAACCGCGACGTCGCCCGCGTCCATGGGTTTCGAATCCGAGGGGGGGCAGGGGAGCGTGATGTCGCTGTTGAAGTCGCCGGCGACCGTGACGAACGGCCGATGGAACGGGCCCTCGATCGTCCCGGTGTACACGGAGTACGCCCCGAAGGCGACCGTGCCGACGGCGATGACGAGGATGCCGAAGAACAGCATCTGCCGCTCGCGGCGACGCCGTCGAAGGACCTCGCGGCGCGTCCGGAACTTGCTCGTCGAACTAGTCGGATTGTCCACGACACCACCCTAATCGAGACGGTCCCCTTGGCGGAGGATGGGGGATTCGAACCCCCGAGGGCTTGCACCCAACACGCTTTCCAAGCGTGCGCCATAGGCCACTAGGCGAATCCTCCAGGGGCACCGATGCTACCGGAGCAACGTCGGGGATACGACCGCGGTTCCACCGGCGCCCGCGCGCGCCTCCCACAGTAGACTGGGAAGGACCCCTCACGCGGCGTCACCTCGCGGAACTCCCCCAGGGCAGAAATGCAGCAAGGGTACGCGGGCTCTGGCGGGTGCGTGGGGGGTCCTTCGCGTCTCGGGGCGACCTGCCCTAGAGTCAATCGTGTGAACCAAGCCCTCTACCGCCGCTACCGGCCGGACACGTTCGCCGAGGTCGTGGGCCAGGAGCACGTCACCGAGCCGCTCATGCACGCGCTCCGGACCGACCGCGTCGCCCACGCATACCTCTTCTCCGGACCCGCGGGGTTGCGGCAAGACGACGTCCGCGCGCATCCTCGCCCGGTGCCTCAACTGCGCCCAGGGGCCCACCGATACGCCGTGCGGGACGTGCGACTCGTGCGTCGAGCTCGCGACCGGGGGGACGGGATCGGTCGACGTCGTCGAGATCGACGCAGCCTCGCACAACGGCGTCGACGACGCCCGGGAGCTCCGCGAGCGCGCGGCCTTCGCGCCCGCGCGGGACGCGTACAAGGTCTTCATCCTCGACGAGGCGCACATGGTGACCCCTCAGGGGTTCAACGCCCTCCTGAAGCTCGTCGAGGAGCCCCCGCCGCACGTGCGCTTCATCTTCGCGACGACGGAGCCCGACAAGGTGATCGGCACGATCCGCTCGCGTACCCACCACTACCCGTTCCGCCTCGTGCCTCCGGCGGTGCTCACCGACTACCTCGCCACGCTGTGCGAGGCCGAGGGGACGACGGTCGCCGCGGGAGTCCTGCCGCTCGTCGTGCGCGCCGGGCGGCGGCTCCGTGCGCGACTCCCTGTCCGTCCTCGACCAGCTCATGGCCGGCTCAGGGGACGACGGCATCACCTACGAGCGCGCGATCGCGCTTCTGGGGTTCACGGACGCGGCGCTACTCGACGACGCGGTGGACGCGCTCGCGGCGGGAGACGGCGCGTCCCTCTTCGCCGTGGTCGAGCGCGTGATCCAGACGGGGCACGAGCCGCGCCGATTCGTCGAGGATCTGCTCGAGCGCCTGCGCGACCTCCTCATCCTCGCGGCGGCCGGCGAGGCCGGGCTCAAGGCCCTCGGCGCGGTACCGCTCGACCAGCTGGACCGGATGCGCGACCAGGCCCGCCGCCTCGGCCTCGAGCGCGCGTCGCGCGCCGCCGACCGCGTCAACGACGCCCTGACGTCGATGGTCGGGGCGACGTCGCCGCGGCTGCACCTCGAGTTGCTGTGCGCGCGTCTTGTCGCGGGCGAGAGCCCCGTTCGCCTCGAACCGGCGTCGACGGGCGCAGCCGACGCGGCCGAGGCGGACTCCCCCGCCCGGCCCGCGAGCCCGCTTGCGGCCCTCGTCGTCGCCAACCGCGAGCCCGCCTCGCCGTCATCGGCGACGCCCACCGGCGACGAGGACGCTCCTCCTCCGGCCGCCGAGAAGCCGTCGCCTCCCGACGACGCGACCACCGATGACGCGGCGACCGACGAGGACGACGCCGCCTTGGAACCCGCGCCCGCGTCTGAGTCGACGCCGGAGCCGGAGCCGGCCACGGAAACCCCGCCGCCGAGCGCGGAGGCGGCCGTCGACCTCCCGGCCCCCGACGCCGCCTCCGGCGACGCCGAACTCCTGCGACGTCGGTGGTCGGAGGTGCTCGGGACCCTCGAGCGTCGCCGCGTGACGTGGGTGCTGGTCAGCCAGAGCGCGCAGGTCGCGCGCGTCGACGGCGACACCGTCGTCCTCGCATTCTCGAGCCCGCCGCTCGCGGAGCGCTTCAACGCCGGTCAGCACGCCGAGAACGTCGCGCTCGCCATCCGCGAGACGCTCGGGCTCCAGGTGCGCGTCGCCGGTGAGCCCGAGAACGGGTCGGCCGCGCCGCCGCCCACGCCCCGGTCCGCGCCAGCCCCGACCCGGACCGATCCGTCTCCCGCGCCCGCGCCGGAGCCCGAGCCGAAAGCGCCGCCGCGCCGTTCCGCGGCGACCGAGGACGAGGCGTCCGACGGCGACGCTCCCGCTCCCGACGCCGACCTCACCGGGGCCGACGCCGTGGCGAAGATGCTCGGCGGGACCGTCGTCGACGACGAGTAGGGAGCGCCTCGCGTGATGCGTCGCCCGCGCCGCTTACGCTGGGGACCATGTACGACGGCGCGGTGCAGGACCTGATCGACGAGCTCGGACGCCTCCCGGGCGTCGGCCCCAAGAGCGCGCAGCGCATCGCCTTCTACCTGCTCGGCGCGGACGCCGAGGACGTCGCGCGGCTCGCGGAGGTGCTCACCACCGTCAAGGAGAAGGTCCGGTTCTGCGAGCGGTGCGGCAACGTCGCCGAGGGCGAGTTGTGCCGGATCTGCGCGGACCCGCGGCGGTCGGACGAGGTGATCTGCGTCGTCGAGGAGCCGAAGGACGTCATGGCCGTGGAGCGCACACGCGAGTTCCGGGGGCGCTACCACGTGCTCGGCGGCGCGATCGACCCGATGGCGGGCGTCGGTCCCGACGACCTCCGGATCCGCGGACTCCTCGCGCGCCTCGGGGAGGAGACGGTGACCGAGGTGATCATCGCGACCGACCCCAACATCGAGGGAGAGGCGACCGCGACCTATCTCACCCGCCTCCTCGCGCCCATGGGGGTGACCATCTCGCGCCTCGCCTCCGGCCTCCCCGTCGGCGGCGACCTCGAGTACGCCGACGAGGTGACGCTCGGCCGCGCGTTCGAGGGACGACGCGTCGTCACCTAGCCTGACCATCGTCCCCGACCGCGCCCACTAGAATTGGGCGAGCCGGGCGCGCCGCGTTCGGATCGCCGCCCGACCCGGAGAACCCGATGAGCCTCGTCGTCCAGAAGTACGGTGGCTCCTCCGTCTCCGACGCCGCCGCGATCAAACGCGTCGCGGCGAGGATCGCCGAGACGAAGAAGGCCGGCAACGACGTCGTCGTCGCCGTGTCCGCGATGGGCGACACCACCGACGAGCTCCTCGACCTCGCGCACGAGGTCTCCGACGGGAACCACGCCCGCGAGCTCGACATGCTGCTGACCGCGGGCGAGCGCATCTCCATGGCTCTGCTCGCCATGGCGATCCGGGACCAGGGCGTGGGCGCGCAGTCGTTCACCGGCTCGCAGGCCGGCGTGATCACCAGCGAGCACCACGGCAAGGCGCGCATCATCGACGTCACCCCGGGGCGCGTCGTGAAGGCGATCGAGGCGGGCGACGTAGCGATCGTCGCGGGATTCCAGGGCGTGTCCGTCGACACGAAGAACATCACGACGCTGGGGCGAGGCGGGTCGGACACGACGGCGGTCGCCATCGCCGCGGCGCTCGGCGCCGACGTGTGCGAGATCTACACCGACGTCGACGGCATCTTCACCGCCGACCCGCGCATCGTCGCGTCCGCGCGGCGACTCGACCGCGTCACCTACGAGGAGATGCTCGAGCTCGCGGCGTCGGGCGCGAAGGTCCTCATGCCGCGTTGCGTCGAGTACGCGCGGCGCTACGACGTGCCGATCCACGTGCGCTCGTCGTTCTCCGGCAAGGAGGGCACCTGGGTCGTGTCGGATACTGACAAGGGAGAAATCATGGAAGAGCCCATCATCGCGGGAGTCGCGCACGACCGGTCCGAGGCCAAGATCACGGTCGTCGGCATCCCCGACGTTCCGGGCAAGGCCGCGCGCCTGTTCGAGGCCGTCGCGGGTGCCGACGTCAACGTCGACATGATCGTCCAGAACGTGTCCGCCCACTCCACGGGCCTCACGGACATCTCCTTCACCCTCCCGCAGAGCGAGGGGAAGGCCGCCATCGCGGCCATCGACGCGGACAAGGACGAGATCGGCCACGCCGAGGTGCGGTACGACGACGAGATCGGGAAGGTCTCGCTCGTCGGCGCCGGCATGCGGTCGAGCACCGGCGTCAGCGCCCGCTTCTTCGGCGCGCTTCGCGACGCTGGCGTCAACATCGAGATGATCACCACCTCGGACATCCGTATCTCGGTGGTGACGCGAGCCGAGCAGCTCGACGCCGCCGTGCAGGCCGTGCACACGGCCTTTGGGCTCGACTCGTCCGACGGCGAGGCCGTCGTCTACGGGGGTACCGGGCGATGAGCGACGCGGATGCCCTCGTCGTCGCGGTCGTCGGCGCGACGGGCCAGGTGGGCGGCGTCATGCGCCGCCTGCTCGCCGAGCGGGGATTCGCCGACGCGACCGTCCGCTACTTCGCGTCGTCACGCTCCGCGGGAACGACTCTGCCGTGGGGGGAAGGCGAGGTGGTCGTCGAGGACGCCGCGACCGCCGACCTCGCGGGAATCGACATCGCGCTCTTCTCCGCCGGGGGCGGCACGTCCAGGGAGCAGGCGCCTCGCTTCGCCGACGCCGGCGCGATCGTCATCGACAACTCGTCCGCCTGGCGCATGGACCCCGACGTCCCTCTCGTGGTCTCCGAGGTCAATCCGGAGGCTCTCGCGGATGTCCCGAAGGGGATCGTCGCCAACCCCAACTGCACGACCATGGCGGCCATGCCCGTCCTCAAGGCGCTGCACGACGAGGCGGGGCTGCGTCGGCTCGTCGTCTCGACGTACCAGGCGGTCTCCGGCGCCGGGCTCGCGGGCGTCGCGGAGCTGGACGGACAGGTGAAGGCGGTCGTCGACGACGCGGCGGCTCTCACCCACGACGGCGGCGCTGCGACGTTTCCCGATCCGCAGGCGTTCACCGCGCCTATCGCCTTCAATGTGCTTCCCCTGGCGGGAAGCATCGTGGACGACGGCATGAACGAGACGGGCGAGGAGAAGAAGCTGCGCGACGAGTCGCGGAAGATCCTGGGCATCCCGGACCTCCTGGTGAGCGGAACGTGCGTGCGCGTCCCGGTGTTCACCGGTCACTCGTTGTCGATCAACGCGGAGTTCGAGCGGGAGCTCACGCCGAAGCGCGCGTACGAGATCCTCGCCGACGCTCCCGGCGTGCGCGTGTCCGAGGTGCCCACGCCGCTCGATGCTGCCGGGGGGGACGACTCCCTGGTCGGGCGCATCCGCGTCGATCCCGGCGTGCCCGACGGGCGCGGGCTCGCGCTCTTCGTCTCGGGCGACAACCTGCGCAAGGGCGCGGCCCTCAACGCCGTGCAGATCGCTGAGCTGCTGCGGGACCGGGTGTAGTCGCGGTCCGTCCGCGACGCACACGCCTCAACTCTGACGCTTCCGCACGCGTGGCGTGCATGCATCCTTGGCCGGGGTGTTCGGCGCCTACGGTAGTTGCTCACCTCGTCGGGGTGTTCGCCGCCTTCGGCGGCTTCGACCCCTCCCGCGTTCGCAAGCCGCGAGAGCAAGCTCTCGCCCTTGCTCTCTTGGTCGGGGTGACAGGATTTGAACCTGCGGCCTCTTCGTCCCGAACGAAGCGCGCTACCAAGCTGCGCCACACCCCGTGAGTCCCATCGGGCGTCGGCCCGACGGAGCCTGCCTAGGATATCCGACCCGGAGGCTCCTCGGGTAACGCGGGCCGCCCGTCGTCCGTGCGACGCTATCGCGCGACGAGTTCGAGGAGCGTCGCCTCGGGGCGGCACGCGAAACGCACCCGCGCGTACGGCGACGTCCCGACGCCCGCGGAGACGTGCAACCAGACGGACGCCTCGCCCCCCGGGGCATCGGGACGCGGACCGGGCCAGCCGCTCAAGCCCTTCGCGCGGCGCCGGTCGAGATCGCAGTTGGTGACCAACGCGCCAACGCCCGGCACGCACACCTGACCGCCGTGAGTGTGTCCCGCGAGGATCAGTCCCGCGCCGTCGTCCCTCAGCGCCCCGAGTGCGCGGGCATAGGGGGCGTGGACGACGCCGATCGTGAGCGCGGACGTACGGTCCGACGCGACAGCCCCGGGGAGGCGATCACGGCGGATGTGGGGATCGTCGAGACCCACGAATTCGATCGGCGCCCCGTTCACGTCGAGCGTGGCCCGCGCGTTGTTGAGGTTTCTCCATCCGCCGGCCTCGAATCCGCGGGTGAGTTCGGCGGTCGGGAGCTTCGCGGGCTGGGGACGGGGCTTCGTCGGACCGCGAAAGTACGTGAACGGATTCTTCACGACGGGACCGAAGTAATCGTTCGACCCGTACACGAAGACGCCAGGGACGTCGAGAAGGGGCTCGAGGGCGTCGAGCAGCGGGGATACCGCGTCCACGTGGGCGATGTTGTCCCCCGTGTTGACGACCAGGTCGGGCTCGAGATCCGCGAGGGTGCCGAGCCATCGGAGGGTTCGACGCTGGCGGGGAACCACGTGGATGTCCGACAGGTGAAGCACCCGCACGGGCTCGGAATCCGCGTCGAGGACGGGGACGCGCACGCGGCGAACGGTGAACGCGCGCGCCTCGACGGCCCCCCACCCGAACCCGCCGACGGCGAGCGCGAGCGTCCCCCACGCCACGGGAGCGAGAGTCACGGCGAGGCGCCCGGGACTACGAGGTGGCGGACGGCGTCGGCGTCGGAGTCGGCGTCACGACCACGCACCCGGAGTCGTCGAACCCCGGCGGCGGACCCCAGCCGGAGGACGCCGGCGGAGGCCACGTCGGCTTCCCCCACCAGTCCTTCGGCGCGACGCACGGATCCTTCGTCGCCGGCCATTCCGTCCACCACGCCGGGAGCTTCGAGCGCGAAACGACGATCCGCACCGCGTTCCCGGAGTCAGGTCCGGAACCCGGCTCCGGCCACTGCGACAGCACCGTTCGGCCGGGGACGAGGTCGGAGTACACGAGCACCGGGTCGACCTCCCATCGCCAACCCTGGTCGTTGATCATGTGCTTCGCGGTGATCTCGCCCTCGCCGACGACCTCGGGCACGTCGCCCTTCCACGAACCCAAACCACCGGGGCGACCGGGAAGCGCCTTCTTCGGCTGACCCGCGAGGGCCTTGTCCATGAAGTGCTTCCAGTTCTGGCCGGAGATCGTCGCACCGTACACGCGCTTGTACCAGGTCCCGTTGATCGTAATGCGCTGCTGCTTGACGTCGTGGTCCGGGTTGCCTTCCCACGTCACCGCGACGAGCTGAGGGGTGAAGCCCATGAACCAACCGTGGACGTTGTCCTGCGCGGTACCGGTCTTGCCGGCCGCCGGCCGTCCTCCGGCGAGCTTCGCGCTCGTACCCGTGCCGTGGAGGATCACCTGCTGCATTCCGAAGCTCACGCCGCGGGCGACGTTCTGGGGGATGACCCGCGAACACTTGCTCGTCTGGCCCCCCAGGTACTCGCCGTCGAGCGTCTCGATGCTCGTGATCGCGATGGGCGGGCACTTGACTCCGTCGTTCGCGAAAACCTGGGCGACGGACGCCATCGTGAGCGGCGACGCGTTCTGGGTTCCCAGCGTGGCCGACGGGACGACCTCGAACGGCGCGCCGTCCGCACGCTCGAATCCCAGCCTCTCAGCCATGTCGCGGATATCGCAGAGGTCGAGGCGGTTCGTCATCGCCGCGTAGGCGGTGTTCACGGAGCCCTGCGTCGCCGAGAGGGCGGTCATCTGGCCCTTGCCTTCGCCGTCGGCGTTGGCGGGTTTCCACGACCGCTGACCGGCGAACGGCGCCGGGCCGATGCACGACGCGTGCCACGAGTCCGACGGCCATTCGCGATGGTCGGCCGAGATTATCTCGTCGAGCCCGTGACCGGTGTAGAGCCACGTCGCGAGGACGATGGGCTTGAACGTCGAGCCCGGCGAGAAACCTCGGGATCCCCCGTACTCGCGGTCGGTCGCGTAGTTGATCGACGTGGACCCGCGCTCGGGTTTGGGGGCGGTATCGAAGTCGCGGTCCTGCGCCATCACGCGGATCTCTCCGTTGCTGGGGTCGAGCGCGACCATCGCGTCGGCGAATCCCGACTTGTCGGTGGGGGAGATCGACTTGCGGAGCACCTTGTTGGCGATGCGCTGCATCGTGATATCCAGCGTCGTCGTGATATTCACGCCCTGGTTCAGCCACTCCTCGCCCTTGCCCTCGAACACCGGGTCCTTCGTGAGCACCTTCGTGACGTAGTCGCAGAAGAACGGGGCATCGACGGACGCCGTGCAGCTGAACTTCGGCTTGTGGATGTCGAGCGTGTCCTCGAGCGGGGTGTTGACGTACTGGTCGTACTCCGCCTTGGAGATGTCGCCCTCGCGGTACATCGTGAGGAGCACGACGTTGCGGCGCTCTTGGGCTGCTTCGGGGTTGAGGATGGGATCCCACTTGAAGGGGTTCTGCGTAATGCCGACGATGGTCGCGGCTTCGATCGCGGTCACCTCTTTGGCGGAGTGCCCGAAGTACAGTTGCGCCGCCGTCTCGACGCCGTATACGGAAGCGCCGAACTGGGCGACGTTCAGGTACCGCTCGAGGATGCTCTCCTTGCCGCAGTCGACCTTGGGGTCGGACGTGCAGTGGTTGCCGTACCGCTTGGCGAAGTACGCCTCGAGGTTGAGGGCGTATCGCGCCTCGCGGAGCTTGCGGGCGACCGACACCTCCGTCGCGTCCTTGAGAGCCTGATTGTCGTCGGCGGCGACCGCCGCCTGAACGAGCGTGTTCTTCACGAGCTGCTGCGTGATCGTGGACGCGCCCGGCGTGCCCTGGCCCGTCAGGTTGACGTATACGGCGTGCAGCAACCCCTGACCGTCGACGCCGTGGTGCGTCCAGAAGCGGCGGTCCTCGACGTCCACGATCGCCTTCTGCAACCACGGCGAGATGTCTTCGAGCGGGACGACGACGCGGTTCTGCAGGTAGAACTGGGCGATCAGCGTCCCGTCCGACGAGTAGATGTTCGACTGCTGCGGGAGTTCGCCGAACTGAAGATCGGCCGGCATCTCGTCGAAGAGCTCGATCCCCCCTTGGTCGCGGAACCCGCGACGGTCACCGCGGGAATCACGAGGCCGGAGAGGAGGACGCCCCCGACGACCGCGAGCGCGATGAAGGCGAAAAAGGATCCCGCGAACTCGAGCGCGGACAACTTCCTCGTACGACGAGGAAGACGGAAGCGAATCATGGCACCACCTTACGTCGGATGCCCAACGAACGAGGACTCTAAGGAGTTGCCGTTTGGGCACGGTACCCTCGCGCTATGACCACTTGGGAGTATGCCACCGTTCCGCTGATCGACCACGCGACCAAGCAGATCCTCGACCAGTGGGGAACCGACGGATGGGAGCTCGTTCAGGTACTGACGATGCCGAACGGCGGGCTCGTCGCGTACCTGAAACGCCCCACGGACGCGTAGCGTGTCCGCCTCGTCTCGCCTCGCCGAACTCGGCATCGCGCTTCCTCCCGTCGCCACGCCGGTCGGCGGCTACGTGCCTGCCACCCGATACGGAGCGACCGTCCGCACCTCGGGACAGTTGCCCCTCGTCGACGGCGCGTTGCGCGCCACGGGGCTCGTCGGCGAACGCGACGGATCCGTCTCGCCCGACCTCGCGGCCGAGTGCGCACGCCTCGCGGCGCTCAACGCCGTCGCCGCCCTCGCCGATGTCGCCGGCGGCGTCGACGCGATCGCGCGCATCGTCCGCGTCGTCGGGTACGTCGCCTCGGAGCCGGGCTTCACCGGCCAGGCGGCCGTGCTCAACGGCGCGAGCGCGCTGATGGCGGACGTATTCGGCGAGGCGGGGACGCACGTGCGCTCGGCGGTCGGGGTCGCCGCGCTCCCGCTCGGGGCGCCCGTGGAGGTAGAGGTGGAGGCGCTGCTGCGCTAGCGGGCGCGCGCGCGGAGACGGTCGGGCTCGTACACGACGACCGAACCCATGTGCACGTCGATCCACCCACGGCTCGCGAAGTCCGCGAGCGCCTTGTTGACGGTCTCGCGCGACGCGCCGACGAGTTGCGCCAGTTCCTCCTGCGTCAACCCGTGGCGGACGATCACCTGGCCGCGATCCGCGCCGCCGAATCGGTGGCTCAGGTCGAGGATCGCCTTAGCGACGCGGCCGGGGACGTCCGTGAAGACGAGGTCCGCCATTGTGATGCTCGTCCGGCGAATGCGCTTCGCCAAGGCGCGCAACAGGTACCGAGAGGCCTCCATGTGGTCCTTGAGCCACGCGTCGAGTGCCTGCTTGGTGAGCTCGTACACCACCGTCTCCTCCGGCACGTGCGCGCGCGACACGCGCGGGCCGGGATCGAAGACGCTCAGCTCGCCGAGCATGTCGCCGACGCCGAGGAGATTGAGGAGGTTCTCGCGGCCGTCGCGCGCGGTCCGGGCGAGCTTCACCTTCCCCTTGGCGATGACGTACAGCGCGTCGCCGGGCGCGCCCTCGAAGAAGATCACCGCGCCCCGCGTGAACTCGCGGCGGACCATGACAGAGATCAGCGACCGCGCCGTCTCCGGGTCCATGGCGCTGAGCAGCAACGACGAACGCAGGGCGTTCTCTTCTTGTGCTCGGTCCTGTGCCACGTCACCCTCCGGCTATCGCGCCGCGCCCATCGCGTCGATCATGTCCGCGGTTACACCCTCCAGGTTGGCAGAAAGTCGTCGTTCGTACGAGCCTAGCCGCGAATCGATCTCGTCGAGTCGTTGTATCAAGTCTGCAGTCGCCTGCTCGCCTCCGGGCCAAATGACGGCGGCGAGTTCCTGCGACGTCGGCGCATCCGCTGCGAGAGCCTCCCACGCGGCGGCGACGTTCGCGTCGGGTTCGGTCGCGCCCGCCATCTGGGCGATCGACAAGTCGCGGCGCGACGCGACGAGGCGCCGCCACCAGCGAACTCGCGCCAACTCGCGGCGCAACTCGCGACGGTGATGCCGAAGATCGGCCACCGTCTCCGCGGTCGCGCGTGCCATGCCGTCTCCTTGTCCCACCCCAGCCGCCACTTTGGGCCTCGTTCGGTCTATCGGTACGCCAGCCCCCCGGCTTGAGCGTCACCTAGGCTGACGGGATGGCATCGCGCAGACCCGGCCCCGATCGCTCGACGGACGTCGCGGGCGTCGACACCGCGCTCGTGCGGAGGGCTCGACGCGTCAACAGGATCCTCGCGGAGGAATACCCCGACGCGCGTTGCGAGCTCGACTACCGAAATCCCTACGAGCTCCTGGTCGCGACCGTTCTGTCGGCGCAGTGCACCGACGTCCAGGTCAACCGCGTGACGCCGGCGCTGTTCGCGGCGTTCCCCGACGCCGCCGCCCTTGCCGCGGCGCCGCGCGACCGACTGGAGTCGCTGATCCGGTCGACGGGGTTCTTTCGCGCGAAGGCCGAGTCGCTGCTCGAGCTCAGCCGGGGACTCGTGGAGCGCTTCGACGGACGTGTACCGGACGACCTCGCGAGTCTCGTCACGCTCCGCGGCGTCGGACGGAAGACCGCGAATGTCGTGCTCGGCAACGCGTTCGGCGTGCCGGGAATCCCCGTCGACACCCACGTCGGGCGCCTGGCGCGCCGGCTCGGGTGGACGACCAACGCGCGATCCCGAGGCGGTCGAGCGCGACCTCATGGCGTTGTTTCCCCGGTCCGACTGGACGCAGCTGTCGCACCACCTCATCTTCCACGGTCGGCGCCGGTGTACGGCGCGACGACCGGTCTGCGCCGACTGCCCCGTCCGATCGCTCTGTCCGAGCGCCGAGGGGTAGGCCGCGTCAGCCGGCGCGCGACGCGTGATGCCGGTCCCGCCACGCCAGCATCGCGCCGCCCACCAGCGCCGCGACGGCCGAGGCGGCGAGCACCGCCACCGTGACGTGATCGATGCGATTCGCCGATGAGGCGAACGCGAGGTCGCCGATCAGGAGCGAGACGGTGAAGCCGATGCCGGAGATCCCCGCGATGGCCGCGACGTCCCACCACGACAGCCCGGGGTTCAGGCGGGCCCGGGTCAACGCGGCGACGGCAAATGCCGCCGCCATGACGCCCAGGGGCTTGCCGATCGCGAGACCGGCGGCGACGCCCACGGCCGCGGGATCGGCGATCGCGTCGCCGAGCGCCCCGCCGCCCAGCGACACGCCCGCGGCGAAGAACGCGAAAACCGGGATGGCGAACCCCGCCGACACCGGTCCCCAGAGGTGCTCGAGCCGCTCCGCCGCGCCGACCGTCTCGCGGCCGTGCCGCGCCGCGGGCACGACGAGGCCGAGCGCGACGCCCGCGATGGTCGCGTGGATCCCGGCCTGCTCGACGGCCAGCCATGTCGCGGCCGCCAGCGGGATGAACGCCCACGCCCGAATGTGACCCCGCCGCGTCGTGTACCCGACCGCGGCGAGGGGCACGAGCGCGACGGCGAGCCACCCGAACTCGATGCCGCCGGAGAAGAACACCGCGATGATGAGGATCGCGAAGAGGTCGTCCACGACGGCGAGCGTGAGGAGGAACGCCCGCACGGCGCTCGGGAGGCGGCGCCCCACGATCGACAGCACGGCGAGCGCGAACGCGATGTCCGTGGCCGTCGGGATCGCCCAGCCCGCCGACGTTCCGCCCTCCATTGCCGAGTTGACGCCGAGGTACACCAGGGCGGGAACGATCATCCCGCCGATCGCGCCGGCGATGGGGAGGACGGCGCGCGAGAGCTGGCGCAGTTGGCCCGCGACGATCTCGCGCTTGAGCTCGAGTCCGACGACGAAGAAGAAGATCGCGAGGATGCCGTCGGTCACCCACTGTTGGAGCGTGAGTTCGAGGTGGAACGGTAGTCCGATGACGGTCGCGTCGGGAGCGTGATACGGCACGTAGGCGCGCAGTTGCTCGTAGCGCCCGGACCAGCTGCTGTTGGCCCATACGAGCGCCGCGGCGGTCGCCACGAGCATCAGCACCCCGCCGACGCGCTCGTTGCGGAGGAGGTCGACGAGGGTGCGTTCGGTGGACGCGTTGGCGCGTTCGAAGAGACGACGGGTCGCAGACTTCGCGCGTGGCGTCCCGGGCGTCGTGCGGCGCTCGGAGGGGCTCATCGAGGCGAGACGCCGTCCAGGTCGTCGGCCGACGCGTTGGCGCCGGAGACCGCCGGAGCCGGGTCGAATCGGTATCCGACGTTCCGTACCGTGCCGATGAGTTGCTCGTATTCGGCGCCGAGCTTGGCGCGCAGGCGCCGGACGTGAACGTCCACCGTGCGCGTACCGCCGTAGTAGTCGAAACCCCACACCTCCTGGAGCAACTGGTCGCGGGTGTACACGCGCCCCGGGTGCTGCATGAGGTACTTGAGAAGCTCGAACTCCTTGTAGGTGAGATCAAGCGGGATGCCGCGCAGGCGGGCCGTGTATCCGCCGGTGTCGACCGTCAGGTCGCCCGACGTGAACTCCGACGCCTTGTCGAGCGGATCGGCCGCCTCGGCGCGTCCGATCAGCAGGCGCACGCGGGCGTCGAGTTCGGCCGGCGACGCATCCGTGAGGATGACGTCGTCCGTTCCCCAGTCCGCGTTCACGACGGACATCCCGCCCTCGCTGAGCACGAGCACGAGGGGGACGGCGAGGCCCGTCGCGCGCACGAGTCGGCACGTGGAGCGCGAGTTGGAAAGGTCGCCGCGACCGTCGACGATCACGACGTCCGCGTCGAGCGCGTCGACCATGGCGCTCGGCTCGGGGGGAAGCACGCGGACGCGGTGGCCGAGCAACTCGAGCGCCGGCAGCACGGCCGAGGCGCCCTCGACGGACGCCGTCAGGACCAGCAGGTCGGCCATGCGCACCTCCGAATGGGTCCACTGTACCCGAAGGAAACCGTGGGACACTGTGCGCCATGAACCCCTGGACGCGCGCCACCGTCGCCGCCGCCTCGGCGGCGCTTCTCGCCGCCGCGGGGTATTTCGGGTTCCGATGGCTCGCGGTCGCGGTGCTCCTCCTCTCGTTCATCCTCGCGATCGGATGGCCCGTCCTCAGCTGGACGCCGCACTGGATCGCGGGCAGCACGATCACCCTCGGCACGGGCGCGCTGGCCGTCGTCGGGGTCCTCCTCGGCCGCGAGGAGCCGTTCCTGCGCCATATGGTCGTCGCCCTCGCCGCGGGGACGATCGCGGCGCTCGTCGTCGAAGTAGTGAAGCCCAGCCCCAGCGGCCAGGTCGTCACGGCGGTGGCGGGGACGGTTTCCGGGGCGACCGTCGCCGCGTCCGGAGCCGCATGGATCGCCACGGCGCGCACGCCCGGGGCCGAGGATCTCGTCGTCGCCGGGGCGGTCGCGCTCGCGATCTCCGCGATCGCGTCCGTGCTCACGACGAAGATGTGGATCAACGTGGTAGCCGCCGTGGTGCTGAGCGTCGCCGTAGGCATCTCCGCCGGCACGGTGTTCCCGTCGATCGAGTGGTACGGAGGCGCGCTCGTGGGATTCCTCGCGGCGTGCTCGTTCATCGCGCTTCACGAACTCACGCGACGCGAGGTCGCGAACACGAGCATCTGGGCGGGAATCGCGTCGGGTGTGGCGCCCGTTACTGTAGGTGGCGCCCTCGTGTACATCGGGGGTCGCATACTCGTCGGCTAGGGGGAGGGCCTCGCATGCCGAATCGCGTCATCATCGTCGTCGCGGTGCTCGCCGCGGCGACGATGTTCTATGCCTGGTGGCGCACGCGCGAGGGTCGCGTCACGCGCGTAGACGACCCCGCCGGGGCCGTGTCGTCGGCGCGCCTTGGGAGCCCCCGCGGGTTCCGCGCGACGTACGTCCAGTTCTCGACATCCACCTGCACGAAGTGCCCGCCGACGGCGGCGCTCCTCGGCCGCGTGGCGGCCGCGCACAAGGGGGTGACCCACGTCGAGATCGACGCCGAGGCCCGACTCGACCTCGTCCGCGAGTTCGACATCATGCGCACACCCACTACTCTGATCCTCAACCACGAGGGCGTCGTGGTCGCGAGGATCTCCGGGGCACCATCGGAGGCCCACGCGCTTGAGGCGCTCGAGGCCGCTCCGCCACCGACGAGCGACTACTCGATCTAGGTTTTCCCCGGGAGGGAATCATGCAGGACACGGATATCCAGATTGACCCGCGCGGCTATCGCCTCGGCGCGGGACTGACGGCCATCGTCGCGATCGTCGCGGTGCTGCTCGGAAGCGGGTTCGCCGGAGCGATCACCGCGTCCGTCCTCGTCGCGATGTTCATCCCCGGCGCGACGATCGGCCCGCAGGCGACGCTGCAGTCGTTCCTCTTCCGCACGCTCGTGCGGCCCCGCATCGGCCCGCCGTCCGAGACGGAGTCGTTCCGGCCGCCGCGGTTCGCCCAGCTCATCGGTCTGATCTGCGCCGCCCTCGCCGCCGCGTTCGGTTTCGCGGGGCTCGCGGTCGGCTTCTACGTGTTCGCGGGATTCGTGGTCGCGGCGTCCTTCCTGAACTCCGTGTTCGGCTTCTGCCTCGGGTGCGAGATCTACCTCCTGCTCAAGCGCGCGGGCTCGCCGAAGGCCGCATAACCCCGCGCCCGTGGCGACGCACCTCGGCGTGCGCCGCCCGCCGCACTAAGATGAGACGATGAGCGCCCTCGAGATCACCTTCGTCATCGTCGCCATCGCCTCCTTCGGGGCGACGGCGTGGGTCGCCGGCATCGTCGCCTGGAGGCTCATCCGCAGGCCTCGGACGTGACGTTCGAGCTTCCGGACGGCCTCGCCCCCGAGGTTTATGCGTTGGCGTGGCTCGTCGGCGAGTGGCGGGGAACCGGCGTGATCGACTACCCGGGAGTCCCGCGCATCGACATTGAGCAGGCGGTGACGTTCGACCACGACGGCGGCCCGTACCTGCGCTACACCTCCGTGATATCCGTCGTCGGTTCCGGAGACGACGCGGGCCCGGCGTGGGGTTCGGAGACGGGCTTCTGGCGCGTCCCGCCCGTCGTCCCCGAAGGAATCACGCTGCGCGAGGGCCAACATCCGGTCGAGGCGTTGCTCGCCGACGCCTCGGGCGTGCTCTCCCTGTACGTCGGCGCCGTCGGCAACGGCCGCATCGACCTCGCGACCGACCTGATGGCGCGCACCGCGACGGGCGCGGAGATGTCGAGCGCGACGCGCATGTACGGACTCGTCGACGGCGATCTTCTCTGGGCGTGGGACATCGCCGCGTTCGGCAGGATCTGCAGTCGTACGCGTCGGCCCGGCTCGTCCGGATGCCCCGCGAGGAATGACGCGTGCCTGCCGGGCGTTCCACCGGGATGACCCCCCTCGCGACCACCAGTCCCCTTCTGGGCTTCGACGGCGCCGTCGCGGCCGCCGGACCCGACGCCGGGGTCGCCTGGCACTACGGCGACCCGAAGGCCGAGCAGCGCGCGCTGGCCGGCTGCCGCGCGGTGGTGGACCAGTCCCACCTCGGGCGTCCTGACCGTGACCGGGCCCGACCGCCTCACGTGGCTCAACTCGCTGACCACCCAGGACGTCCGCGACCTCGCGCCGGGCGCGAGCGTCGAGCTCATGATCCTCAACCCTCAGGGCCGGATCGAACACGTCGCAGCCGCCGTCGACGACGGCGAGCGCACCTGGCTCATCACCGAGAGCCGCGAGGGCCTGGCCGCGCACCTCGACAGGATGCGCTTCATGCTGCGCGTCGAGGTCGAGGACGCGACGGCCGAGTGGGCGGCCATCGGCGAGCCCCTCGCGTCACCCGCCGCGGACGGCGAACCCGTCACGTGGGTCGACCCGTGGCCGGGCGTTTCCCCCGGCGGCACGTCGTACGGACCCGAGACGCCGGATCACCCCGGGGCGTCCCGACCGTGGCGCCTCGTGCTCGTTGCGCGCGACCGGCTCGAGGCCGAGGCCCGGGCCCGAATCGACGCCGGCTGGTCGCCCGCCGGGACGTGGGCCGCGGAGGCGCTCCGGATCGCCGCGCGGCGCCCGCGGTTCGCGACGGAGGTCGACGACGACGACCCTGCCGCACGAGCTCGACTGGCTCCGTACCGCCGTGCACCTGCGACAAGGGCTGCTACCGCGGTCAGGAGACGGTCGCCAAGGTCCACAACGTCGGACGGCCGCCCCGCCGCCTGCGTCTTGCTCCACCTCGACGGATCCGGTCACGCGATCCCCGAGCTCGGCGCCGACGTGAACCTCGGCGACCGCGTCGTCGGCCGCGTCACGTCCGTCGCCCGCCACTACGAGGCGGGACCGATCGCGCTCGCGGTCCTCAAGCGCTCGACCGACGCCGAGGCGACGCTGACGGTGTCCACGGACCGCGAACCCGTCGCGGCCGCGCAGCAGGTGATCGTGAACGCCGACGGGGTGTCGCGCCGACCGTCCCCCACGCCCGGGCCGACCGCGAAGGGCCTGCTCATGGGCCGCGGATGCGACGCCGACGGCGGGGACATGACGCCGTAGCGAGCGCCCCATCGTTGTACGGTGAAGGCGGAGGCGCGAGACGGAGGGATCGGGATGTTCGGATTCGTACAGGGCACGCTCTACCTGGTGATCGCCATCGGCGCGTTCGCGTTCGAGGGGTGGGCGCTCATCGACGCGCTGCGGCACTCGAGCGGCGCGTACCCCGCGGCCGGAAAGCAGTCCAAGGGCCTGTGGGGCGGAATCCTCGCGGGCGCGACCGCGATCGGCTTTCTCGCCCTGCCGTATCCGTTCGGCGCCCCGCGCGTCAGCGCCCTGGGCATCCTCGGCATCGCGGCCCTCGCGGCCGCGGGCATCTACGCCGCGAGCGTCCGTCCGGCGCTCCGGAGCGTCGGCAAGACGTCGCGTCCCCGCCGCGAGCAGCGCGGCGGCTGGTAGAGCGGCGTCGTGCGCGCCGTCCTTCAGCGCGCGTCGCGCGCGTCCGTCGTCGTCGAGGGTCGGGTCATCGCGTCGTTCGACCGCGAGGGTCTCGTCGCGCTCGTCGGCGTGACGCACGCCGACACCCCGGCCGAGGCGGAGACGATCGCGCGGAAGATCGCCGACCTGCGCATCCTCGCGGACGAGAAGTCGGTCGCCGACCTCGCCGCCCCCGTCATCGTCGTCAGCCAGTTCACCCTCTACGCCGACACGAAGAAGGGGCGACGGCCCTCGTGGAACGGCGCCGCCCCTGGCGACGTCGCCGAACCCCTTGTGGACGCCGTGGTCGCGGCGCTCCGCGGGCGGGGAATCGAGGTCGGGACGGGCGTATTCGGCGCCCACATGGACGTCGAACTCGTGAACGACGGCCCGGTCACGCTCGTCGTCGACGCGTAGCGTTCGCCGCCGCCGACGGCGTCAGTACCCGACGCACGGGACATGCCCGCCGACGACGACGCATCCCGTCGTCAGGCGCGTCAGGTACGCGCCCTTGGGGACCGACGGCTTCGGAAGGAGGACCTTCGCCTTGCCCGTCGACAGCTGGTAGGCGCTCAGGTACCAGTAGTTGGTCCCTTCGCCGGGCGCGCCCCACTCGACGTAGACGCGTCCGCCCACCGCCGTGACGCGCTGCGGCGATTCCACGGTCGCTCCGCCGTAGGCGGACGACGGGATGTCGGTGACGACGCCGTCGCGCACGAGCGCCACGCTCTCCGCAGTATTCCCTCCGACACCGTCGATCGCAGGCGACTTCAGCGCCACGATCGTTCCGTTCACGACGAGCACGCCCTCGTAGTTGTCGTCGATCGCGTAGTCGAGCGTCGCGAGCAGTGTGGGCGACCCCGCACCGTCGAGCGGAACGCTCCACAGCGTCGGCCCCTCGTCGTAGTCGTCGTTGAAGTACGTGGCCCACACCGACTGGCCGCAGGTGACGAGAAGAGCCGTCGAGGACGCCCAACCGGTCGCCGTGCAGTAGCCGTCCGACGTCGGTCGAGCGAGGTCGACCTGCTTTCCCGAGCCCTTGACGGCGTTGAGGACATCCGTCGCGACGCGTACGGGCTCGCCGGGCGAGGGCGACGCTCCCGAGTCCCACGGGAGCTCCCATCGATGCGGGAGGTATACCCCCGACTCCGTCAACGTCGAACCGGTGGGATCGAGCGTCGGCCACGCGTATCCCCAGCTCACCTCGAGCGTCTTGTCGAGTTGCGGCGTCCAGAAGGAGATCACCATCCCCGTGGTGTCCGAATACGCGTACCGGGAGAAGATCAGGTCGCCCGTCGCGTTCGTTCCGACGAAGATGCCGTTGGTCGGGCCGCCGTCCACGCGCGTGATCACCCCCGTACGAAGCGAGACGGTCGCGAACTCGGCGCACGCGGCGTCGTATTCGAAACCCGGATTCTGGCTCGGGTCCGGCGCGCAGAAGAGCGCCTCGGAATCCTGGCCGTCCCACCACACGAGTCGCCACCCGCTATCGAGCGTGAACTCGAGCACCTGGTACCGCGTGCCGTCGGGCGAGACGAGGTAGACGACGTTGTGCGAGTCCGGCAGCTTCTTCGCCGGGGTCTTTCCGTCCCACCCCGCGGGCGAATACGTCGCGAGGACCCATCCGTCCGACACGCGCGACCACACGTCGGACGAGATCGGTTGCGCCGTGGGAAGGAGGGGGTCGGTCGTCACGGGACCGCCGACGGAGACGACGTCCGGATCGGCCTGGGGCGTGGCCGACGCCGTCACGGTCGGGCTGGCCGACGCGCTCGGCGTGGAAGAGGGCGTGGTCGTCGCGGTCGCCGACGGGCTCGGGGAGGGCTGGGGGGCGGACTCGCTCCGCCACGGGGCCGCGATCAGGATCGCCTCCACGATCACGGCGACGGCGAGCACGGCGACGGTGGCGAGTACCCACGGGGGAAGGCGTCGGAGGAAGCTCTGCGACTCGGCGGGACCGCCCTCGTCCGCTTCGGAATCGACCGCCGCGCCCTCGTCCTCGGACGAGGGCGAACCGTCGTCCGCCGCTTCCGAGTCGCGTTCATCCGTCACGTTCCCGAGTGTAGCGATCAGGCGTCCGTCACGCCTGTGGCGAACACAGGCATACCCGCGACTCGTCCGCGGTTAGCCTGGTGACAAGCCCGGGGCGTGACCGGGCGTCGAGGAGGAAACGATGTTCGAACGGTTCACCGACCGGGCCCGACGGGTCGTGGTGCTCGCGCAAGAAGAGGCGCGCATGCTCAACCACAACTACATCGGGACGGAGCACATCCTCCTCGGCCTCGTGCGCGAGGGCGAGGGCGTCGCCGCCAAGGCGCTCGAGGCGATGGACATCTCCCTCAACGGCGTCCGCGAGCAGGTCCAGGAGATCATCGGCGAGGGGTCTCACGCGCCCTCCGGCCACATCCCCTTCACGCCGCGCGCCAAGAAGGTCCTCGAGCTCAGCCTCCGCGAGGCGTTGCAGCTCGGACACAACTACATCGGTACCGAGCACATCCTCCTCGGCCTCATTCGCGAGGGCGAGGGCGTCGCCGCGCAGGTGCTCGGAAAGCTCGGCGCGGACCTCGGCGGCGTGCGCCAGCAGGTCATCCAGCTCCTGTCCGGCTACGAGGGCAAGGACCCCGTCACCCCCGGTGGCGGCCCTGCCGAGGGCACGCCCGCGGGCTCGACCGTCCTCGATCAGTTCGGCCGCAACCTCACCCAGGCGGCGCGCGAGGGCAAACTCGACCCCGTCATCGGCCGCGAGATGGCGATGGAACGCGTCATGCAGGTGCTGAGCCGCCGCACCAAGAACAACCCGGTGCTGATCGGCGAGCCCGGCGTCGGCAAGACCGCGATCGTCGAGGGCCTGGCGCAGGCGATCGTGCGCGGCGACGTGCCCGAGACGCTCAAGGACAAGCACCTGTACACCCTCGACCTCGGCTCGCTCGTCGCCGGCTCCCGCTACCGCGGCGACTTCGAGGAGCGCCTGAAGAAGGTGCTCAAGGAGATCCGCACCCGGGGCGACATCATCCTGTTCATCGACGAGATCCACACGCTCGTCGGCGCGGGCGCCGCGGAGGGCGCGATCGACGCCGCCTCTATCCTCAAGCCGATGCTCGCGCGCGGCGAACTGCAGACGATCGGCGCGACGACCCTCGACGAGTACCGCAAGCACGTGGAGAAGGACCCGGCGCTCGAGCGCCGCTTCCAGCCCATCCAGGTGAACGAGCCCGAGCTCGCCCACACCGTCGAGATCCTCAAGGGTCTGCGCGACCGCTACGAGGCGTTCCACCGCGTCACCATCACGGACGACGCGATCGTCGCCGCCGCGCAGATGGCCGACCGTTACATCAGCGACCGGTTCCTGCCGGACAAGGCCATCGACCTGATCGACGAGGCGGGCGCACGCCTGCGCATCCGCCGGATGACCTCGCCGCCGGAGCTCCGGGAGCTCGACGAGAAGATCGCCAACGTCCGACGGGACAAGGAGGGCGCGATCGACGAGCAGGACTTCGAGAAGGCCGCGAAGCTCCGCGACAACGAGCGCCGCCTCACCGAGGAGCGCGCCGAGAAGGAGGAGGCGTGGAAGTCGGGAGACCTCGACGTCGCCGCCGTCGTGGACGAGGACCTGATCGCCGAGGTGCTGTCGATGTCCACCGGCGTCCCGGTCGCGCGCGTCAGCTCCGACGAGTCCGCCCGCCTTCTCCACATGGAGGAGGAGCTGCACAAGCGCGTCATCGGTCAGGACGCCGCGATCAAGGTGCTCTCGCAGGCGATCCGCCGCACCCGCGCAGGCCTCAAGGACCCCAAGCGCCCGGGCGGGTCGTTCATCTTCGCCGGGCCCACCGGCGTCGGGAAGACGGAGCTCGCCAAGGCGCTCGCCGAGTTCCTCTTCGGCGACGAGGACGCGCTCGTCACGCTCGACATGTCCGAGTACTCGGAGAAGCACACCGTCGCGCGCCTCTTCGGGGCGCCCCCCGGCTACGTGGGCTTCGAGGAGGGCGGCCAGCTCACGGAGAAGGTCCGCCGCAAGCCGTTCAGCGTCGTCCTGTTCGACGAGGTGGAGAAGGCCCACCCCGACATCTTCAACACGTTGCTGCAGATCCTCGAGGACGGAAGCTGACCGACGCGCAGGGGCGCGAGGTGAACTTCAAGAACACGATCATCATCATGACGACGAACCTGGGTGCCGACCTCATCTCCAAGCGCCAGGTCACCGGCTTCTCCGTCGCGCACGAAGGCGGCCACACGTACGACGAGATGGTCAAGCTCGTGAACTCGAAGCTCAAGGACCACTTCAAGCCGGAGTTCCTCAACCGTGTGGACAACGTCGTGGTGTTCCCGCAGCTCACGCAGGAGGAGATCATCGCGATCGTCGACCTGATGATCGCGCAGCTCGACGAGCGCATGCGCGACAAGGACATGACGATCGAGCTGACCGACGCGGCCAAGAAGCTTCTCGCCGAGAAGGGCTACGATCCCGTCCTCGGGGCGCGGCCGCTGCGTCGCGCGATCCAGCGGACATCGAGGACCACCTGTCCGAGAAGATCCTCTTCGGCGAACTGACTGCCGGCCAGTTGGTCAAGGTCGACGCGGTCGGCTCGGGCGACACGGGCGAGTTCACGTTCGAGGGCATCGATCGCGACGACTTCGACGAGCCGCGCGGCGGCAAGAAGAAGGTCGCCGCCAAGGCCGCGGCAGGCGAGTCCGACGGCAAGGCGGAGTCCTCCGGAGACTAGCTCGCCCCGGGCCGCGCTTTCGTGTCCATGCGGCGATTCCGTCTTGTCGAATCGCGTGAGTAGTCTCGGTGCATGACCCCCGCCACTCACGCCGCGAACGAGAACCGCTACGACTCCATGACGTACCGCCGGTCGGCCGGTCGGGCCTGCTCCTCCCCGGCGTCTCGCTCGGTCTCTGGCAGAACTTCGGCGGCACCGCCCTTCGCGACACGCAGCGCGACATCGTCCTCGAGGCCTTCGACCTCGGGGTCACGCACGTCGACCTCGCGAACAACTACGGCCGCCCGCCGGCTCGGCCGAGGAGAACTTCGGTCGTATCCTCGCCGGCGACCTTCGCCCGTACCGCG
>CAVQHE010000005.1:0-107493 GCA_963712245.1 uncultured Actinomycetota bacterium
GCGATAGCCGCCCTTCGGGGCGGCTATAGGCGTACGGGCCGGCGCCGTACGCTTGCGGTGGCCGACGACATTGCGAGGAGCGACATGGCTGCAGAGCGGGACCAGGGAAGCGGACGCGGCGACGCGCGCGGGCGTCCGCAGCGCTCGGGCGCACCCCGCTCCGGCGCACCCCGGTCCGGCGCACCCCGCTCGGGAGCACCCCGGTCCGGCGCACCCCGGTCGGGCGCACCTCGCCTGGGCGAACGCCGACCCGACGCCCCGCCGCGCGATCGCGAGGACCGTCGGCCGAAGGTCGAGGACGTTCCGCTCCCCGACGGAGTCGAATACTCGCAGCTCGATCGATCCGTCCGCCAGCGACTCCGCACGCTGAGCAAGAACAACGCCGAGGACGTCGGGCGTCATCTCGTGGCCGTCGCCCTGCTCATCGACGAGGATCCCGAGCTCGCGTACCGCCACGCCCAGGTCGCCGTCGCGCGCGCCGGGCGCGTCGACGTCGTCCGGGAGGCCGCGGCCCTCGCCGCCTACGCCACCGGCCGGTACGCGGAAGCCCTCCGCGAGCTGCGCACCGTGCGACGTCTATCCGGGTCCACGGACCATCTCGCGGCCGAGGCGGACTGCGAGCGGGGGTTGGGCCGCCCCGAGCGGGCGATCGCCCTCGCGAAGTCGACGGAGGCGGCGGCGCTCGCCGGCGTCCCGCTCGCGGAGATGCAGATCGTCGTCGCCGGGGCGCGGCTCGACATGGGGGAGCCCGAGGCGGCGCTCCGCGCCCTCGACGCCATCGCGCCCGGCTCGCCGGAGACGGCGGCGCGCGTCGACGAGGCGCGCATCGACGTGCTGCGCGCCCTCGGGCGCGAGGACGAGGCCGCGGCGATCGAAAGGACCCTGCCGCTCGACGACGAGGACCACGACGTCGTCGTCTTCGACGCGGAGGACGGCGAGGCTCCAGACGGGGACGACGAGGACGACACCGAAGCCCAGGTAGACGCGACAGCCGAGGAGGACCAGTGACCGCCACGCTCGAGGGAAGCACCACGCCGCTTCACGAGGCGTTCGACGCCGCGCTCGTCGACCTCGACGGGGTGACGTACCGCGGCCCCGACGTCATCCCGTCGGCCCCCGCCCCGCTCGCCGCGGCCCGCGACGCGGGCATGCGTATCGTGTACGTCACCAACAACGCGAGCCGTGTCGCCCGCGAGGTCGCGGCCCACCTGACCGAGGTGGGCATCCCCGCGAACGAGCAGGAGGTCTTCACCTCCGCCCAGGCCGCCGCGGCGATCCTCGCCGAGCGCTTCGACGCCGGCTCGCGCGTGCTCGTCGTCGGGGGCGAGGGATTGAGGGACGCCGTCGAGGCCGCGGGCCTGACGATCGTCGGGGGCGCGGACGACGGCGCGGTCGCCGTCGTCCAAGGCTGGTCGGCCGACGTGGGGTGGCGCCAGCTGGCCGAGGCGTCGTACGCGGTGAGGGCGGGCGCGGCGTTCGTCGCGACCAACCTCGACCTGACCCTGCCGACGGAACGCGGCTTCGCGCCCGGGAACGGCTCGCTCGTCCGCGTCGTCGCGACGGCCTCGGGCGTCGAGCCCGTGAGCGCGGGCAAGCCCGAACCGGACATGTACCGGCACGCGGCCGCCCGCGTCGGGGCAGGGCGCCCCCTCGTCGTCGGCGACCGCCTGGACACCGACCTCGGCGGCGCGCGTGCCGCGGGATATCCCGGGCTCCTCGTGCTGACGGGCGTCAGCACCGCCCTCGACGCCCTCCGCGCGGCACCCGGCGAGCGTCCCACGTTCATCGGCGAGACCCTCGAGGCGCTCACGGTCGCGCACGCGACGCCCGAGCGCACGGACGGGTGGTGGAACGTGGGCGCCGGAGCGGCGCGAATCGCGGACGGGCGCCTCGAATTCGGGGGCGACCGCGGCGTCGACCGCCTCCGCGCGGGGTGCGTCGCGGCGTGGTCGGCGGCCGACCAGGGTGAGACGACTCACATTGAGCAGGGCGCCATCGACGAGATATGGTGAAAGGCATGGGTGAAATCGACAAGCACCGCGACGCTCTGGGCGAGGTCTCGTACCCGCCGGAGGTCGAAGAGGCTCTGAAGTCGGTTACGGAGCTGCCCGACGATCCGGCCGAGCAGGCCGACTTCTTCGACAAGGTTCAGGAGGCGCTCGGCGATCGTCTCCGCGACGACTCCTAGCGTCTAGGTGCGCTTGGATCGCGCCCTTGCGGCGCGCGGTTTGGCGCGTTCGAGAACCCACGCCCAATCGCTCATCTCCGCCGGCCACGTCCTCGTCGACGGCGCCGTCGTCCGCCGCGCCTCCCGGGACGTCGCGGACGCGACGCCCCTCGCTGTCGCCGACGGCGCGGATCCGTACGTCTCGCGCGGCGCGTACAAGCTCGCGGGCGCCCTCGACGCCTTCGCGGCGGGCGGCCTGAGCGTCGACGGGCGCGCGTGTCTCGACGCCGGCGCGTCGACCGGCGGGTTCACGCAGGTGCTGCTCGAGCGTGGCGCCACGAACGTCCTCGCCCTCGACGTCGGCCACGACCAACTCGCCGAACCGGTCGCGAGCGATCCCCGCGTCGTGAGCCGCGAGGGAGTCAACGTCCGCCACCTCGACCCACCCGAACCCGGCAGGGAGGTCGACGTCGTCGTGGCCGACCTCTCCTTCATCTCCCTCCTCCACGTCGTCGCGCCGCTCGCCGCCTGGCTCGCGGACGACGGCGACATGCTGCTCATGGTCAAGCCGCAGTTCGAGGTCGGGGCGGGACGGCTCGGGCGCGGGGGCGTCGTCCGGGACCCGCGGGCGATGGCCGACGCGGTGAGTTCCGTCGCTCGAGGGATGGACGACGAGGGCCTGGGGATCGCGGGCATCTCCCGCAGCGTCGTGTCGGGCCCGCGTGGAACGGTGGAATTCTTCGTGTGGGGTCGTCGGACGTGGCAGGCTGGGACTGGCACTCGGCCCCTCGGCGACGCGGATCTCGCGCGCGCCATCGAACGTGAGGTGAAAGGAAGCGCATGACCCGCCGCATCCTCGTCATCGCCCACCCCAGCCGTCGCACCATGCGCGGCGCCATGGACATCGCGCTCGAGACGCTCCGCGGGCTCGACACCGAGCCCGTGACGGAGTACGAGCCCGGCGTGAGCGACCCCGTCGAGGCCGTCCTCGTCCTCGGCGGAGACGGGACGATGCTCCACGCCGTCCAGTTGGTCCACGGGCAGGACATCCCGCTGCTCGGCGTCAACCTCGGGCGCGTCGGATTCCTGGCGGAGGCGGAGCGCGACGACGTCAAGGTCGCGGCGGAGGCCCTCGCGAGCCGGTCGTACACGGTCGAGGAGCGGCGCACCATCGAGCTGACGGTCACGAGGCCGGACGGATCGACCGAGGACGGGTGGGCGCTCAACGAGGCCGCGGTCGAGCGCGCGATTCCCCACCGGACGCTCGAGGTCGAGGTGGAGGTCGACGGCAGCCCGCTCAGCGCGTTCGGGTGCGACGGCGTCGTCATCTCGACGGCGACCGGGTCCACCGGCCACGCCTTCTCCGCGGGAGGACCCGTCATCTGGCCGAACGTCGACGCCCTCCTCTTCGTGCCGCTCGCCGCGCACGCCCTCTTCTCTCGCCCGCTCGTCGTCGGCCCCGACTCGACCTTCGGCGTGTTGATCGCCCCGACGTCGTCCACCACCGGGACCGTCGTGTGCGACGGCGCGCGCATCATCGACATGCCGCTCGGCAGCAGCGCGGAGTTCCGCCGGTCCGCGCACACCGTGAAGCTCGCGCGGTTGAGCGACGAGACGTTCACCCACCGCCTCACCACCAAGTTCTCCCTCCCGACCAAGGGCTGGCGGCGCGACCTGGACGCCGAGCCGACGGAGGGGTAGGCGTGCTCCACGAACTCTCCATCGAGAACCTCGGGGTCATCGAGTCCGCGCGGCTGACGCTCGGGCCGGGCCTCACGGTCGTCACCGGCGAGACCGGCGCGGGCAAGACCATGGTGCTCACCGGCCTCGCGCTGGTCACCGGGGGCAAGGCGCCGACGGCGATCGTCCGGGGCGGTGCGGACGCGGCGGTCGCGGAGGCCGTGCTCGACGTTACCGACGGCACGGACGCCGCGGCGATCCTCGACGAGGCGGGCGTGGTCCGCAACGACGACGGCACGGTCACCGTGGCGCGGTCGCTCGGCGCGACGGCGCGGAGTCGCACCGTCGTCGGCGGGCGCCAGGTCCCGCAGGGCGTGCTCGCCGAATGCGCCGAGGAGTGGGTGACGGTCCACGGGCAGGCGGACCAGGTGCGCCTCCGCTCGGCCGCGAAGCAGCGCGACACGCTCGACCGGTACGCGGGGGACGAGCACCTCGCGGTCCTCGCGGAATACCGCGCGGCGTGGGCGGCGCTCGCCGCGACGCGCGAGGACCTCGAGGCGATGCGGCGCGGGGCCGACGCGGAACGATCCGCGGTACGCCACCTGCGCGACGACCTCGACGCGATCGCTGCCGTCGATCCCCAGCCGGGCGAGGACGAGGCCCTTGCCGCGGAGGCGGAGGTCCTCGAGAACGCCGAGCAGGTCCGCCGCGGCGCGGCGACGGCGCGGGAGATCCTCGCGGGCGACGACGAGGGGACGGTCGCGGCGCTCCTCGAGGCCGCACGGAAGGCCCTCGCGGATTCCGCGCAGCACGACCCGGCGCTCGCCGAGCGCGTCACTGCGATCGAAGGCGCGTCCTACCAGCTCACGGACGTCGCGAGCGAGCTCACGCGCTACCTCGACGCGCTCGACGCGGATCCCGCGCGCCTCGACGTCGTGCTCGGGCGTCGGAGCGACCTTGCCGCGCTCGGGAGGCGCCTCGGCCGAGACGTTCCCGGCATCCTCGCCTACGCGGAGGAGGCCGCGGAACGCGTCGCCGCCCACGACTCGTGGGACGAGCGGCTCGAGGCGACGGAGGCCGAGGTCGCGCGGCTCGAGGGCGACGTCGCGCGATTGGCGGCCACGCTTCACGAGGCGCGGACGGAGGCGGCCGCACGGCTCGCCGCCGCCGTGGGCGCGGAGCTCGAACACCTCGCGATGGCCCAGGCGGAGTTCGGGGTGAGCGTCGAGGAGGCGGAGCCCGGCCCGTTCGGGGCCGACGCCGTCGAGATGACCCTCGCCGCCCATCCGGGCGCCCCGGCGCGGCCCGTCGCGGACGCGGCCTCCGGAGGCGAACTCTCTCGCATCATGCTCGCGATCGAGGTCTCGCTCGCGCACGGGACGGTCGCCCCGGGCCACACCTTCGTCTTCGACGAGGTCGACGCCGGCGTCGGAGGCCGCGCCGCGATCGACGTCGGTCGGCGCCTGGCCGAGCTTGCGCGCACCCAGCAGGTGCTCGTCGTCACCCACCTCGCGCAGGTCGCCGCGTTCGCCGACCACCACGTCGTCGTCCAGAAGAACACGACGGGAATCGTCACGACCTCGACCGTCGGAGAGGTGACGGGGGAGGACAGGATCCAGGAGGTCGCGCGCCTGCTCAGCGGCCAGGAGGACAGCACGACGGCCCGGGCCCACGCGCTCGAGCTGATCGAAGGATCCCAGATCGCGCACTAGGCGCGCGGCGCTGGCGCCCGACCCAGCGCGACCCTAGGGTGGCCCCATGTCCGACGATTCCGCGCGACTCGAATGGAGCCGACGCTGGGTGGCGCAGCGCGCACGGGCGAGACGCTCGAGATCGGCGTCGGCTCGTGGCCCAGCCTCCCCCTCTATCCCGCGGACGTACGCCTCATCGGATTGGATATCCGGCCGAGCGCGGTCGCCAAGGCACGCCGCGCGGCGCTTCGTAACCGCCCGTCGGCGACCGTCGTCCGGGGCGACGCCATGGCCCTCCCGTTCGAGGACGCGTCCCTCGACTCGGTCGTCTTCTCGTTCTCGCTGTGCGGGGTGCCGCGGGTGCGCGGCGCGCTCCTGGAGGCGTTGCGCGTGCTCCGGCCCGGCGGCTCGTTGCTGATGGCCGACCACGTCGTCTCCACCTCGTGGTTTCCGCGCATGGTCCAGCGCGTTGCCGAGACCGTGACCGTGCCGCTCGTGGGCGAGCACTTCACGCGCCGCCCCTCCCTCGAGGTCGAGTCGCTCGACGTCGAGATCGCGGAGCGGGAGCGCCTCGGTCGCGGAGCGATCGAGCGGCTCCACTGCCGCACGCCTCGCTCGCGCGGCTAGCGGTGGCCGCGAACGCGTCCGCGTAGCCTCCGGACTCGCCGAAGGCTCGGCTATCCCGCAGTAGGCATGGCAGGATAAAGGCCATGAAGCGGATCGTTGGGACGGGCCGGGTCAGAGAGGACGCCGCGCGCTTCATCTCGGGCGTCGCGAGGCTGGAGACGAGCCCGATGCGGCTCGCGCGCCGGCTCAAGCGTGGGGATATCGCGATCATCGACCAGATGGACCTCGACCAACGCACGGCCGAAGCCCTCGCGTCGGCGCGCCCCGGCGCGATCCTCAACGCGGCGCCGTCGATCTCCGGGCGCTTCCCCGCGGGGGGAGCGAAGGTGATCCTCGACGCGGGCATCCCCCTAATCGACGCGCTCGGCGCGGACGTGCTCGGCATCCGCGACGGGGACCGCGTGCGGGTCGAGGGGACCGAGGTGTACCACGGCCAGGACAAGGTCGCGGAGGGCACCCGACAGACGCTTCCCGACGTGACGGACGCGATGACGTCGGCGTCCGAGGGGGCGAGCGTGCACCTCGCGTCGTTCGCGGCGAGCGTCCTCGACTCGATCGACCGCGACGGTCCGCTGCTGCTCGAGGGCGTGGGCCTGCCGGACATCAACACCGATCTCAAGGATCGGCAGGTCGTGGTCCTGTCGACGGGATACGGGCACGCCGAGCAGCTCAAGCGCATCCGGCCGTACCTGCGCGACCGCCGCCCGCTCATCATCGCCGTCGGCGAGGGGGCGGACGCCGCGATGAAGGACGCGTACGCGCCCGCGATCATCGTCGGCAACGTCGAGGCGGTCTCGGAGGCCGCGCTCACGTCGGGTGCCGAGGTGGTCCTCCACGAGCCGGGAACCGGCGACGGCGGCGCGAACCGCCTCGAGCGCCCTCAACGTCCACCACCACGTGTCCGAGCTCGAGCTCTCGAGCGACGACCTCGCCGTGCTGCTCGCGCACCGGGCCGGGGCGTCCCTGATCGTCACGATCGGCGTGCCGTCCGGCCTGTCCGACTTCCTCGACGAGGGGCGCTCGGAGTCGGCCGGCACGTTCCTCGCGCGCCTGGTCGCCGGGGGCAAGCTCGCCGACGCCGAGACCGTCGCCCGCCTCTACCGGCACCGCTACTCGCCGTGGACGCTCGCGGCCCTCATCCTCGCCGCGCTCTTCGCGCTCGGCAACGCACTCGCCCTCACGCCCGGCGGCGCGGCGTGGCTGCGCGACGTCTGGCCCGTCGTCGCCTCATGGTTTGGAGCGACCGCATGATCGACTTCCGCTACCACGTCGTCTCCCTCGTCGCCGCGCTGCTCGCGCTCGCGATCGGGATCGTCCTCGGGTCGGGTCCGCTGCGCACCGCGCTCGTCTCGTCGCTGACCGACGAGTCCGATCAGCTCCGCCAGGAGCTCGCCGACGCGCGGGCGGAGACGGCGGACCAGGAGCTCCAGGGCGCGGTGGGCCGCGACTTCGTCGACCAGGCGTCCGGCGTGCTGCTCGCGAACTCGCTCGCGGACCGGAACATCGCGATCATCCGGGTGTTCGAGCCCGACGAGGCGGACGTGACGGGCATGCGCGACCGGCTCGTCGACGCGGGCGCCACCGTCACGGCGAGCCTCGCGATCGAGCCGGCGTGGCTCGACGATCAGCAGGCGTCGTTCCGCGCGGCCTTCGCCGCGGAGATCGCGGACAACGTCGTGGGGATCGACGCGACGGTCGCCCCCGACAAGGTGATCGCGCACGCGCTCGCGCAGGCGCTCGTGCCGACGGAGGCCGACGCGGCCGCGGGCCCGAACGACATCGCCGACCCGACCACCGCGGCGGATCGCGCCACGGTGCTGCTCAACCTCCTCAAGGAGGCGGACTTCGTGTCGGGGACCGATCACCGGGCCGGTCGACGCCGTCCTGATCATCACGGGCGACGGGCCGGAGGACGACGACGTCCACGCGGCGCAGAGCGACGTGATCGCCCAGACCGCGGGCATCCTCGACGCCTACGAGAAGGGCACCGTCGTCGCCGCGGGCGAGGCGAGCCAGGTGGGCGTCCCGACCGCGATCCGGTCCTCGTCCGTGCTCGCCGCGAACGTCTCGACGGTCACGGAGGCGATGAACTACTTCGGCCACTTCACCGTCGCCCTCGCCATGGCGAAGGAGATTTCGGGCGAATCGGACCGCTACGGATACGGGGACGACCTGATCCTCTTCCCCGAACCCGTCCCGCGCCCCCACCCCCTCGTCCTAGCGCCCGGCGCGTCTCGGCGACCACTCCCCGGGACTGTTAGGATTGAAGCCCGTGGAGCGAACGCGGAATTCCGGGCCTGCGGGACACATCACCCGCCACATCTTCGTCACCGGAGGCGTCGTCTCCTCCTTGGGGAAGGGCCTGACGGCGTCGAGCCTCGGCCGCCTCCTCCGATCCCGCGGTTTGCGCGTGACGATGCAGAAGCTCGACCCCTACCTCAACGTCGATCCGGGCACGATGAACCCGTTCCAACACGGCGAGGTATTCGTCACGAACGACGGCGCGGAGACGGACCTCGACATCGGCCACTACGAGCGCTTCCTCGACGTCGAGCTGGGCGCGGCGGCCAACGTCACCACCGGCCAGGTGTACTCCCAGGTGATCGCCAAGGAGCGGCGCGGCGAGTATCTCGGCGACACGGTCCAGGTGATCCCGCACATCACCGACGAGATCAAGCGGCGGATGCGCGCCCAGGCGAGCGACGAGGTCGACGTCGTCATCACGGAGATCGGCGGGACGGTCGGCGACATCGAATCCCTGCCGTTCCTCGAGGCCGCGCGCCAGATCCGCCACGACGTCGGCCGCGACAACGTCTTCTTCCTACACGTGTCGCTCGTGCCGTACATCGCGCCGTCGGGCGAGCTCAAGACCAAGCCCACGCAGCACTCCGTCGCCGAACTCCGGTCGATCGGTATCCAGCCCGACGCGATCGTCTGCCGCTCCGACCGCGACATCCCGCAGTCCGTGAAGAACAAGATCGCGCTCATGTGCGACGTCGACACGGAGGCGGTGGTCACCGCCAAGGACGCGCCGAGCATCTACGACATCCCGCGTGTGCTGCACTCCGAGGGCCTCGACGCGTACGTGGTGCGCCGCCTCGCGCTCCCGTTCCGCGACGTCGAGTGGGGCGACTGGGACACGCTGCTCCACCGCGTGCACAAGCCGAAGGAGGAGGTGGAGATCGCGCTCGTCGGCAAGTACATCGACCTGCCCGACGCCTACCTCAGCGTGACCGAGGCGCTCCGCGCCGGCGGCTTCCACCACCACGCGCGCGTCACCATCCGGTGGGTGACGTCCGACCTGTGCCAGACGCCCGAGGGCGCGGCGGAGACGCTGAAGGGCGTCGACGCGGTGCTGGTTCCCGGCGGGTTCGGCGTGCGGGGCATCGAGGGCAAGGTTGGCGCGCTCCGATGGGCGCGCGAGAACAAGATCCCGACGCTCGGCATATGCCTCGGCATGCAGTGCATGGTCATCGAGTACGCGAGGACGGTCGTGGGGCTCGACGGCGCGTCAAGCTCGGAGTTCGACGAGAACCCCGAGCACCCCGTCATCGCGACGATGGAGGAGCAACTCGCGATCGTCGGCGGCGAGGGCGACATGGGCGGCACGATGCGCCTGGGCGAGTACCCCGCCGTGCTCGAGGCGGGGTCGATCGCCGCGGAGGCGTATGGCGCGACGACGGTCGGCGAGCGCCACCGTCACCGCTACGAGGTCAACAACGCGTACCGGCCCGAGCTGGAGGCTGCGGGCCTCGTGCTCTCCGGCCGCTCCCCGGACCGCTCCCTCGTCGAGTTCATCGAGCTCCCAACCGACGTCCATCCCTACTACGTCGGCACCCAGGCCCACCCCGAGTTCCGCTCGCGGCCGACCCGCGCCCATCCGCTCTACGCCGGCCTCGTCGGAGCGGCCCTGGCGGCGCGCAAGGGCGCGTCGGAATCCGACGGCGATCGCGAGGTCGCGGAGGCCACCGCGACCTCGTCGTCGTAGCGCCGTGACGGACGACGGCGCGGAAGACGTGCCGCTGCGGGACGTACTCGCGAACCGGAAGGTCCTCGAGCGCAAGGCGTCGTTCAGCGGCGGGGTATGGGACGTCGTCACGGACCGCGTCCGACTCGACCCCTCGACGGAAGTCACCCGGGACGTCGTCGCCCACCCGGGGGCCGTGGCGATCCTCGCGGCCCGGGAACCGGGCGAGGTGCTGCTCGTCCGCCAATACCGCCACCCCGTCGGCCGCGAGATGTGGGAGCCGCCGGCCGGCCTGCTCGACGTCGAGGGCGAGGACCCGCTCGCGGCCGCGAAGCGCGAGCTCCGCGAGGAGGGCGACGTGACGGCGGGCGAGTGGAACGTTCTCCAGGACTTCTTCACCTCTCCGGGGGAAGCAGCGAGGCGATCCGCATCTACCTCGCGCGCGACATCGAACCGGTGCCGCCCGACGAGCGTCACGAGCGCGTCGACGAGGAGCGGGACATGCTCCAGCGGTGGTGGCCCGTCGACGAGGTGCTCGCCGGCGTCGCCGCAGGCGACCTCGCCTGCCCGACGCTCGTGGTGGGGGCACTCGCGCTCGACGCCGCGCGACGGGCGGACGGCGCGACCCTGCGTCCGGCCGACGCGCCGTGGGACCGGTCGGGGCTCGCGCGGCCGTGACCGACGACGAGCTGCTCGTCGAGAGCCTCCGGCTTCACGCGGAAGCGGCGTTGGCAGACCTGGGCATCCAGTGCTTCTCGCTCGAGGAGGTGGCGCGGCGCTCGGGCGAGAGCCCCGAGACCGTGGCCCGCGCGTTTGGGGACACCCACGGCATCCTCGACGCACTGTTCATCCACGGGCACCAGAACTTCCAGTCCAACGACATCGAGCCGTCGGACGACGCCGTCGGGGACCTGCTGCGCGGGTTCGAGATGTACCGGGCGTGGGCCCTCGCCCACCCGGTGTACTACCGGCTGATGTTCGCGCCGCTCGACCAGGGGTACGAGCCGAGCCCGCACGCCGGCAACGCCGGGTGGCAGAACTTCGAGACGCTGACGACGCGGGCGGGCCGGGCGATCGCGTCGGGCGGCATCGAGGGCACGCCGCTCGACGTCGCGCTGGACCTGTGGAGCGTGGCGCACGGGTGCGTGATGCTCGAGCTCGCGGGCCCGGGCATCTTCCACGACGCGCCCGAGGAGCGGTACCGCGCGCGGATGCGCCGGATGCTCGACACGTACCGCCGCGCGCGGTAGGCGTGGAAGGCACGGGCCTCGGCGAGTCAGGGCGACGGAAAAAGGCCCGTGATGCTGCCCTCGGCGAGCACGTGGTCGTCGGCGAGCACCGTGAACTCGATGTAGGTCAACGGGTGGTCGGGTTCGATAAGGGCGTCGAGCGCATAGACGGTGAAGACGTAGTGGTGGGGCGAGGGCGGGCACGGGCCGAAGTAGGCCCTCCCACCCATGCCGTTGCGCCCGACGACCCCGGGGAGCGTTGCCGACCCACCTTGAGTCACGCTCGAGACGCCTGCAGGAATGTCCACGTGAAGCCAATGCGAGAAGTCCCGCGCGTCGGCGTCGTGCACGAATATCGCGTACGAGACCGTTCCGGCGGGTCCGTCGGACCACGTCAACTGAGGGTTGAGGTTGTCTCCCAGGCAGGATGGCCGACCTCCAGCGAACGTCGACGCGAGACCGCCTCCGTCGACGAAGTCCGTGCTCGTTACCCTGAGGGTCGAAGGGGTGGGGGAGGCGACGGACGGCGAGTCGACGGGCGGTGCTCCCGGGGAGCAGGCGGCGAGGACGAGGGCGGCGGCCATGCCGGTGGCGACCAGAGTGGTTCGAGTCAAAGGCATCATTGAGGCTCCAGCGGTCGGGGTGGGGATTACTCGTCCACCGTGATGAGATTCCAGGCGTGAACAGAGTCCTGCGCCAAGATGTGCCCCGAGATCGCCCCGTCGAACTCGTCGGCCCGCAGGCGGGGCGTTCCAAGGATTACGTCGAGCGCGTACACGGTGATGAGGTACTCGCTGCTCTCGTTCCGGTCAGGGCACGGCCCGGCGTAGCCCGCTGGGCTGACGGAGTTGCGCCCCTTGGTTCCGCGGAGCGAACGCTGCGCGCCTTCGGCGACGCCTAGCTGCTCCGCGGGGATGTCATATTGCAACCAGTAGATAAAGGGGCCCGTGAGATTCTCCATCTTGAGGGCAAATGCGACGGTGCCTTCGGGGCCGGGGGACCAGGAGATCTCCGGGCTCCGGCCCGTGCCGTCGCACCACCACTCGACCGACGAGAGCGATACGTCCGCGAGTTCACCGTCGGCCGCCACGCTTTCGCTCGTGACGGTGAACGGCATGCCCGAGGAAAGAACGGGTGGGGCCGACGGAGTCGCGGACGCGGTTTCGGGCGAAGACATCGGACCGCAGGCGGCGAAGCCAAGCGCGAGGGCGAGGATGGCGAGGGATGATCCTGCGCGGCGGGAAACGAGGGACACAGGGACCTTCCGGGATAGAGCGGACGGGGCGCGATCGTCGATGAAGTAACTAAGTTATACATAGGCTTGCGAGGTTCGGGAGTCGCGCGTAACAATGTTACGAAATCGTGATGTGCGCCGAACGTCCGCTCGTTCGGGCCGGTACATTGGGCACCGATGACGAACACCGATCCCGCTTCCCGCCTGTCCGCCGCTGCACTGGCGCTGCTGGCCAAAGGAGGGATCGGCGCCGTCACGGTGAGGGACGTCGCGAAGGCCGCCGGAACGTCGACGACTGGTATCTATACCTACTTCGGAGGCAAGAACGGCCTGTTGGACGCGTTGTTCGTCGAGGGATTCGACGGGTTTAGGGAAGCGTTGGCGGGCTCGTCGGGACCGGATCCGACGGCGGTTCTTCGCGATGCCACGATCCGCTACAGGTCTTGGGCGCTAGCGAACCCCACGCGCTACATGCTGATGTTCGCGTCTCGCGCCGCAGGTTACGAGCCCGGAACCGCGGCGGGAGAGCGGTCGCAAGCATCGTTCACCGACCATGTCGAGCGGGTGAGGAGGGCTCTCGAGGCGTCTGGCTCTCCCGGCGATCCGTGGACCGTCGCGCTCCATGCGTGGAGTGCGCTCCACGGCTACGTGATGCTGGAAATAGCGGGACCCTCGATGCAAGCGGATGACCCGGATTCCTTCTTTGCCGACGGGGTGAACCGGATCCTCGCGTCCCACGGGTTGATCGCGCCTTCCGCGGGCCGTGCCGACCGAGTGTAGCTCCCGGCTCCTACTCGGGCGGAAAGTAGCCGGTGATGCTCCCGGAGGCGAGCAACGTGGTCCTCGGCTAGGGCGGTGAACTCGTCGTAGGTCAGCGCGTGCCCGGGCTCGATCAGCGCGTCGAGCGCGTACACGGTGAACACGTAGTGGTGGCGTGACGGTGGGCACGGGCCGTAGTACGCGTCGGTGCCGCGCGTCCCGCGGCCCTCCGTGCCGGCGAGCGAGCCGGACGCGCCGCGCGCGACGTCATGGACGTCCGGAGGGACGTCGACGTGGAGCCAGTGGACGTACCCGCGCGCGTCGGGGTCGAGGACGGCGATGGCGTAGGAGGCGGTGTCCTCGGGCCCCGACGTCCACGAGAGCTGGGGGTTGAGGTTGTCGCCGGGGCAACCGGCATCGCCGCCGGCGAACGTCGACGCGAGGTCCCCGCCGTCGGAGAAGTCCTCGCTCGTCACCGTGAGAGATGCGCTCACGCCGCTCACAGTAGACCCGAGGGCGGGGCTTCCGCCAGGGCTCGAGCACGCCGCGAGGGCGAGGGCGGCGAGCGCGGCGATGGGGCCGCGGGCGAGGCGCCGGATCGCGATCACGCCTTCGACGGCGCGCGTCGGGTGAGGAAGAAGGCCGCGCTGGTGGCGGCGCTCAGCGCCGCGACGCCGAGGATGTGCAGCTCGACGACGAGGATCGGCAGTCCGAGCGCGTACTGCGTGTAGCCGATCGCGCCCTGGGCGAGGGTCGCGGCGACGAGCCATCCTACGGCGCGTCGTGCGACCGCCTCGCCCGCCTCCTCGCGGCGGCGCCACAGCGACCAGGCGAGGTACCCGACCGCGGCGACGAAGAGCCAGACGGTCAGCGCGTGGGCCTTCGCGGCGTCGGACGGGTCGATGCCGAAGCGTTCGGTCGCGTCCGGGTCGCCCGAGTGCGGGCCCGAACCCGTCGTGATCGTCCCGAGGACGACGACGCCGGCGAATAACACGAGCGCGGCGCGCCGCGCGAGGGCGAGGGGCGGGCCCGAGGGGCGGTCGGGCGCGTTCGTGTAGCGGAGGTAGAGCCACATCGACGTCCAGACGAGCACGACCGACAGCAGCATGTGCGAGCTGATCACGACGGGGTTGAGCCCGAGGTGAACGGAGACGGCCCCGAGAACCGCCTGGGCGAACACGCCGAACACCGGCACAAGGCCCCACCAGCGCAGGTCGCGCCGCGTGCGCCACACGGCGATCGCGAGCAGCCCGGCGATGACGACGAGGACGACGGACACCAGGCGGTTGCCGAACTCCACGTACGTGTGGGCGTTGTCGAGCGACGCGCGCGTGGGGAAGAGGCTCCCGGGCTCGCATAGCGGGGCGGTGGGGCAGGCGAGGCCGGAGTCGGTGAGGCGGACGGCGCCCCCCGTGACGATGATGACGCCCTGCGCGATCAGGTTGGCGAGGACGAGGCCGCGGCCCCTGCGCTCGATCCACGTAATCGGACTGCGACGCGTCGGCGTGGGAGTCTGCTTCGTTTCGGTGGTCACGGGTCCATCCTAGGAGCCTGAGGGCGGACCCTGCCCGGGTCTCGGGGCGCCGATACGCGACCGTCGGGCCGAGCCCGTGTCGCCTTGCGCGCTCACGGACGAGTCGGGTGGTTCGCGAATTCTCCGTTCAAGTTGCGGGAGTCGACGCCGTATGTAATATTTGCAGAAGTTGGGACGTTGGACCGCTTTGCGAGGTATGACCGGTTAGCGAATCCACTCGTAAACCGCGACCGAGCGATCGACGTCAACGTACCGACCGCATTTCCGAGACTCCATTGGCGTCCGAGTCGGTATTCGCGACATGGGTAGCGTCGAAAGGGTCTCGCGCATAGCCCGATACGCCGATATTGATGGTTTGAACGCCGCGTGCGGAAAGGCCATCGTCAATGTGATGGGGGAGTACCAATTCATGACAACAACTGATTGCAGAAGAGCCGCAAGTCGGTCCGGTTCGAATGTCGACGAGAATGACAGGGGGCCACTCTCATGAAGCTCCGAAACCGCGTTGTATCAGCAACGAGCCTTGCGCTCGTCCTCTCCGTCGCGGCGGTGACTGCGGCGTCGGCCGCCATATATTCGAGTTCGCACACGACGCTCCAGAGTCTTCCGACGATCGGCACCACCTATACGCATCGTGGTGACGTCGTCGCGTTGTGGCAGAACGTCCTCTACACGGACTACGAGTTGGATCTGTGCGTCAGCACGAACCCTTCCACCGCCATCGACGGCTACTTCGGGAACAACACGAAGGCGGCCACCATGAGATGGCAGGCCGCTCGTGGGCTGACGGCAGACGGGATCGTCGGCCGTCACACGTGGAACAAGATGTGGGCCAACACCGTGTACGGCGGCTATGACGCCAACTACAACGAGAAGTGGTGGTACTACAACGGTCAGCGACTCGGTCCCGGCCAGCACTTCCTGGGATTCACTCGTAAGTTGAACTCCAACGAGTACTACTGGACTTTTAACAACCTCTCGAATCCCAACGGCGGATTCGACACCAAGGTCCAGTGGACGGGCATCAGTATCTACACCTGCTAGCTCGGTCGGGATCCGGGTCCACGAGAGTAGACCCGGATCCCAACCGGACGTCTGCGCCGTAGGCCAATAAGCAAGTGGGTGACGCGGTCCACACCGCGCGGGTCCGGTCGCGCGCGGTGCGCGGATCCACGAGGGGGCGGCGGCCCGCGAGACGGCGACGCGCGTCCCACACGAGGTTCACCCGTTCGTCAGTTCTACGTGCGGGCTCGGTATACCGCGGCCGCGTGTGGCGCGACTCGTATCGCAGCTCGTCGAGTTCGATTCGTCCTTGGAGGGAAAGTGACCACCACTCCACGTGCATGGGGCATGGCCGCGCTAGCGGCGGTCCTGGTGAGCACCGTTGTGGGGTGTGCCCCGCCTCGCGCTGATACTCCGGTCTACGCTCCCTCGGCCGAACCCGTGGCAGTGTTCGGAGGAGAGTTGCCGGACACCCCGTTGAAAGACTATGCCAGCGGCGCTGTGCTCATCGAGACCCTGTCGGCCGAAACCCGGACGGCACCGATACCCCCGGAGTTCTCGTTCGTCGGCTTCGAACAGTTCGGGACGGACCTCATGCCGGCCGCGAAGTACGGGACGTCGTCGTATGCCGACGCGCTTCAGGATCCCACCAAGGACGTCGGTCCGATCGTCCTCGTGAGAGTTGTGCGGTCCTCCGAGGCCTCGCGTGCGAGTTTTCACTCGGTTCCAGACGACCTAACCCCGGTACCCCGGGATGACGTGTACCCCGGCGCCGTTCTCTACCTTGTGAATGGCACCACTGACGTGTCGCTCACGGTGCCCATTGCCCCGGACGCCGATCTCATAATCGCCGGATCTCGCGTCGACCCGACAGTGGTCGTCGCGTTCGCTTTCGCTTTGGCCTCTCAGTAGTCGTTCCGCCTGACCCATGAACTTCGCTTGATCACTCGAAAGGTGACGTCATGTCTCTATCCCGCAGGATCAACTCGATCCGACGCCCGAATGCTGGTGCGCGAATCGCCGCGGTGGCGGTCGGTTTCGCACTGTTCGCGAGCGCGGCCGTTTCGATACCGGCCAACGCCGACAACGACGGGTCCCTCCCCGATGCACCGCGCTCGCGGGTTGCGAACGATGCGTCCCCGTCGTCCGCAGCTGATGGCTCATCCGCGCACCCGTTCGGCGCCGACGGTGTCCCCGGCACGCGTCAACGGGGCGTGTTCGGCGATGAGCTTCGGGCCACAGACGACGACCGTCTCTTTGTCGTGAACGGGACCGCGGACGGTGTCGCCGTCCTCTCGAGCCGTGCGGACGAAGACTATGCGTGGACCGAGTTCGCGAGGCTTGATGTACCCGTCGCTGACACCGATATGTGGCTCGCGAATAGCTGCGTGACGTCGAGCGGGGACTACATGGCAATCGTGTACGCACCCCGGAGCGCCACCAACAGCGAGGCACAGTTCAAGGGTGGAGCGTCGGCTGCGATCGTCGATCTCCGCACGGGCGAGGTGTCCGATCTCGGTGACGGCTTTACGATCGCCTACTTCAACCCGGGATGCGGCGCGCACGACACCGTCGCTCTCACGCGGTATGAACCCGGCGAGGCGCTCACGCGCGTCGCCGTGATCGACGCTGCCGACGCGAGCGTCGTCGCGACGTATGCGATCAAGGGGGAGGCTTACGCTGCGACATCGTCCGCGAACGGCGCCGCCTTCGTCGTGTCTGAGGGCAAGGTGATTCGACTGGAGCGGGAACGGCAAGCGCAAGGTCATCGCGACGCCCGAACGCCGCGTGTACGACTTGACCGCGGACGAGCGGGGGCGTATTGGATATGTCGAGGTCGACGAGGGCGGAGCCACTGCGTCCGCCATGGTGCAAAGTGCGCGCGGCAATGGTTCGGCGAAGGAGGTCGCACGCGGCGCGATTCACTCGATCGGCATGCGTGCGGACCTCGGAGGGAACCTCCTCGTCACCGGGGCGTCGCTCCACACGGGAGCGAAGGCGGTGCCAGGGGTGGCGAAGCCTTCCCGGGGCGGAGCGCCGGGCGTTCGTTTCGTCCACGCGTAAACTCATCGTCAACGATGTCGCGCCATCGAGCGCCGTAGCTGCGGACTCCGCCGAGGCCGGCTCGAGCGTCCTCGACGCGAACGAGCATGCATCCGGGGCGTCGCGACTTCACGGTGTTGTCGCCGGCACCGGTGCGGACATCGAATTCGTCCTGGGTGACCTCCCCCAGGGCGCGGCTGAGCGGGCGCACGCGAAGAAGACCGGATCGAACACGCAAGGGGCGCAGCGGTCGTTGCGCGACCTCTCGGCTGAGAAGCCGCTGGCTCTCAGGTCCGCAGGCGCCGCCACTGTCGCTCACGTTCCCGCGACTAGCGGATCGCCGAATGACCCGGTGGAAACCGAGCGCTACTGCGCTGTCCCACGAAACGACCCCGGCAATCAGGCCTACCAGCCCAAGCCTCGCCAGGTCGAATGGGCGGTTGATCGCGCGGTCAAGGGTCAACTCACGGAGTACCGGCCAGCAAACTGGCGGAACCTTGGGATGGCCTCCTACTCGCCGCAGGGGATGTTTCCCCCGGTGACGCTAGCCGGTGGCGGAACCATGCCTCCACAGGTCGTGCTCGGAGTGCTCATGCAAGAGTCGAACATGTGGCAAGCGTCGCGCTACACCGCGCCCGGAACCACCGGGAACCCATTGATCGGCGACTACTACGGGAACAGGGCGTCCGATCCGTACTCGATCTGGGATATCGATTACTCCCACGCGGATTGCGGCTACGGCGTCGGCCAGATCACCGACGGAATGCGACTGGCCGGTCACGAGAGCACCAACCCCCTGACCGGCGTGACGGAGACCGCTCTGCCTTACGGGCAGCAAAGGGCGATCGCGCTCGACTACGAGGCGAACATCGCCATGACGGTGCGCATGCTGGGGCAGAAATGGAATCAGCTCGCGGCAGCGGGGATGCTCATCAACGACGGCGACCCGACCAAGATCGAGAACTGGTATTCTGCGACGTGGGCCTACAACACCGGCTTCTACCCCGATAGCGGAGGCGCCAATCCGTGGGGCGTCGGATGGACAAACAACCCCGTCAGCAACCTCTATCCGGCTGGCAGGCACCCCTTCCTCACCCTCCCGTCCGACGCGGCGCACCCTCAGGACTGGCCGTACCCCGAGAAGGTTATCGGGTGGGCGGCTCGCGGTACCTCGCTCGTCGAAACCCAGTACGCGGATGCGGACTCGCGTACGTACGTTTCGCGCTATGTCTCGTCCTATCGAACCGCATGGTGGTACTCGAACGACGACAGGGACGCGGCCACGCCGCCCCAGTACTTGTTCTGTGACCCTGAGGTGAACGACTGCGACCCGTGGGCCGCAGATCCGTGCCTGCGTGCCGGCACCGACTACAAGTGCTGGTGGCACGGTCCCGTGACGTGGAAGCCCCTCTGCTCGACGACGTGCGGTCACGGATACGAGCGATTCAACTCGAGTTACGCGACGGAAGCGAGCAGTATGTCGAGTTCCCTGCCGACACTCACGCTCCAGTCGAGCCACCTCGCGGACTGCAACGCGCCGCCCGCCGGTGTAGTCGTTGTGGACGACACGTATCACCTGAACGCGCGAAACCCGGGCGAATGTACCAACCGCAACACCACAGGCGACTTCGAGTTCACCTTCAGTCAGGCCGATTCGTCCGGCCACTACCCCGCGAAGGTCGACCTCCATCAGCAAGGCGGGGGATTCAACGGCCACTTCTACTTCGCGCACATGGAGAATGCATCGGATCTGCAGACGGTGATCTCAGGAACGTGGAGTAGGGGAGCGGATCTGGACGGTTCGTGGGTCCCGGTGTGGGTCCACGTGCCCGACTACGCCGCGTGGACTCAGCAGGCGGCATACGTCATCGATCTTGGCGACGGAACCACCGAGAAAAGGTACCTGCAGCAGCGCCGCTATCAGAACGAGTGGGTGAGTCTTGGCGTATTCCAGATGCGCGGCGAGCCCACCGTTACTCTGACGAACGAGCTCACTCGGGAGTTCAGCGACGACCCGCAACCGGGAGCCCAACTCGCGGGCTACGATGACGTCGCGTGGGACGCGGTCGGATTCCAAACCCTGGCGCACAAGCCCGAGAACTTCGTCGTGGCTCTCGGCGATTCGTACGCCGCAGGGGAGGCGGCCGGCGACTACTGGCCGTGGAGCGACAACAACGGGCACACGCCTATCGCCCGCAACGCGTGCCACGAGTCGGCCAACTCCTGGATTCGCAAGACGGTTCTCGCGGGCGAAACGTCCACCATCGGCGCCCTTGCGGATGCGAATGACGGCGATATGGACCTTCACACGCTCTCGTGCTCCGGCGCCCGGTCCGAACACCTCTTGCCCTACTACACCGTAACGACGGGGGTCCCGCCCCTCAACGGCGACAACCGAGACGGAAGCTTCGGGCAATACGGAACAGTCTCGCAGATCGACGCGGGCTATCTCGATGAGAACACCACGCTGGTGACCTTGTCGATCGGAGGAAACGACATGCGATTTGGCGACATCCTCAGCAACTGCCTGACCTCGGGCGAATGCCGAAATAACGTGATAGATGACCACGACGGCGATCCGAACGATATCGATTCGCTCAACACCATCTCCGTCGCGACCCAGCTTCGGCTCGAACAGGTCATGCCGACGACATTGACAACCGTCATTGCGGAAATACGCGATCGCGCTCCGAATGCACGAATCGCCGTCTTCGGTTACCCCCGCATTTTCCAAAACGGCGGCACTTGCCTCTTGGTGAGTCCTTCCGATGGAGACGTGGCCTGGCTTGATTCGGTTGGCATCGCCCTGAACGACACGATCGAGACCACGGTGAACGCCTACCCGGATCCGAACGTCTTCTACGTCTCGCTCGACGACGCGTTCGACGGGGAAGGGGCGTGCGGTGGGAATGGCGCGATCACGGGAATAGTGTTGTCGAACACCCCGGGCGACTCCGGTGACATCCTCGGCACGGGTTGGGGTATTTCCCAACAGTCGTTCCATCCGACGCCGTACGGTACCGATCTGTACGCCCAGTCCCTCGAGGCGGCTCTCGCCGCGAATCCATGAGCGAACGGCCCCTCAAGGGTGCGAGCGAAAGGAGGGTAACCGTGCGCCCACATACTGCGCGTCTCGTTGCTTCGGCGTTGGCCGTAGCGATCGGCTGCGGTATGAGCGCGTGCTCACTTGGGATGAATGACGTGTACGACCACGCCCGCGAGGATGCGCTCGACGCAGCGGCGGGTTGGTACGACCTATCGCTGGACTGCCTCGCGTCGCTCTCAAGCGACGCCCGGGAATCCAACCCAACGGAGGCAGACGTTGCGGGCTGTTTCGACAACTCGGTGTACGGCCTTCCCGCCGCAGATATCCAAAGGGCGCTCCATTCGGCCAGTTTCCTCCTGAGGATTGACGACAGCGACGCGACGTGGACGGCGCATGCGCTGTCCGTGGGTGTCGGATGGTCGGATATCTCCGGCCGCAATGCGACCGTTACTCTGTCGATCTGTTGGAGTGTCGAGGTGAGCCGCGCGACCGGTGCCGTGTCGGCCGCCGTGGGCGAACCGTGCGGGAGGGAGTTGCTCGATCACACTTACGGGCGCGGCGGCGAAGCGAAATTCGACGATGTAAACGCGCGACGACCGCAGTAGGGGGCTCCCGGGAGGACGATGACGGTCCTTCGCGGATCGCGTGAAGGTCAGTCGATTAGGCGGCGTCGCCGCCCCTGGGGATCAGGGAATCGCAGCGGCGCGTCGAGACCGTCGGACGTCGATTCGCGTAGATGCGATACGCACGGTACGGATTCGACGCTTGCTGTCCGCCGCGTAGGTATCCGGGCGCAAGGTCCTAGTAAGGTCGCCCTTGCTTGCGGGAACATAATTAGGCAACGACACTGTTGTGTAATAAGGGCCGAAGGTCGGCACCGCGAAGGGGAGCCATGGCGAGCGACGAGACGACGCGTCAGCGCGTGCTCGGCCTCATCGTGTCCCAGGGCCCCGTCACCGCCGCGGAGATGGCCGAGCGCCTCGGGGTCACGCCCGCCGGCATCCGCCGCCACCTCGCCCACCTCGACGAGGCGGGGCACATCGCCGAGCACGAGGTTCCCGGCGCCCACGACCGCGGCCGCGGCCGCCCCGCGCGCGCCTACGTCGCGACCGCCGCGGGACAGCGCGCCCTCGGAAGCGCCTACGCTAACGTCGCCGTCGACGCCCTCGCCTTCCTCCGCGACAACGGCGACCTCGACGCCTTCGTCGCCGCCGAGAGCCTCGCCCTCGAGACGGCCCTCGCGTCGGCCGTCGACCCGTCGTCCCCGCTTGCCGACCGCGTCCAGGCCGTCGCCGATGTCCTCGACGAGCGCGGCTACGCGCCGAGCGTCCGCCCCCTTCCGGGCGGCTACGCGATCCAGTTGTGCCAGGGGCACTGCCCCGTCCAAAGCGTCGCCGAGGCCGCACCCGAGTGGTGCGAGGAGGAGACGCGCGCGATCTCCCGAGTCCTCGGCGTGCACGTCCAACGCCTCTCGACCCTCGCCGGGGGCGCCCACGTCTGTACCACCAACATCCCGCTCGCCGTCGCGGGCAAGGAGGGCTCATGACCGCAGGAACCGACAAGACCCCGATGACGCAGGAGGAGACGATCGCGTCGATCGGGCAGTACGGCTACGGCTGGCACGACAGCGACGACGCCGGGGCGCTCGCCCAGCGCGGCCTGAGCGAGCAGGTCGTGCGCAACATCTCCGCCCTCAAGAACGAGCCCGAGTGGATGCTCGAGGCGCGCCTCAAGGGACTGAAGTTCTTCGAGAAGAAGCCCATGCCGCCGTGGGGCGCCGACCTCACCGGCATCGACTTCGACAACATCAAGTACTTCGTGCGCTCGACCGAGAAGCAGGCGACGAGCTGGGACGAGCTGCCCGAGGACATCAAGGCGACCTACGACAAGCTCGGCATCCCCGAGGCGGAGAAGCAGCGGCTCGTCGCCGGCGTCGCCGCGCAGTACGAGTCCGAGGTGGTGTACCACCAGATCCGGGAGGATCTCGAGAAGCAGGGCGTCCTGTTCCTCGACACCGACACCGCGCTGCGCGAGCACCCCGACATCTTCCGCGAGTACTTCGGCACCGTCATTCCCGCGGGGGACAACAAGTTCGCCGGGCTCAACACGGCCGTGTGGTCCGGCGGGTCGTTCGTCTACGTCCCCCCGGGCGTCCACGTCGAGATCCCGCTCCAGGCGTACTTCCGCATCAACACGGAGAACATGGGCCAGTTCGAGCGGACGCTGATCATCGCCGACGAGGACTCGTACGTGCACTACGTCGAGGGCTGCACCGCGCCGATCTACTCCTCGGACTCGCTGCACAGCGCCGTCGTGGAGATCATCGTCAAGAAGAATGCGCGCGTGCGCTACACGACCATCCAGAACTGGTCGAACAACGTCTACAACCTCGTCACCAAGCGGGCGACCGCCGCCGAGGGCGCGACCATGGAGTGGATCGACGGCAACATCGGCTCCAAGGTGACGATGAAGTACCCCGCGGTGTTCCTCCTCGGCGAGCACGCCCGCGGCGAGACCCTCTCGATCGCCTTCGCCGGTCCCGGCCAGCACCAGGACGCCGGCGCCAAGATGGTCCACGCCGCCCCGCACACGTCGTCGAGCATCGTCTCGAAGTCCGTGGCGCGCGGCGGCGGGCGCAGCTCGTACCGCGGGCTCGTCCAGGTGCTCGAGGGCGCTCACGGATCGAAGTCCAACGTCCTGTGCGACGCGCTGCTCGTCGACCAGATCTCCCGCTCCGACACCTACCCGTACGTCGACGTCCGCGAGGACGACGTCAGCATGGGTCACGAGGCGACCGTCTCGCGCGTGAGCGAGGACCAGTTGTTCTACCTGATGAGCCGGGGCATGACGGAGACCGAGGCGATGGCCATGATCGTCCGCGGCTTCGTCGAGCCCATCGCGCGCGAGCTTCCCATGGAGTACGCGCTCGAGCTGAACCGCCTCATCGAGCTTCAAATGGAAGGAGCGGTCGGTTGAGCCCCGCCACGACCACCACGGACCACAGCAAAGCGAAGGTCGACGGCGCGCACAGCCACGGGTTTGTCGCCCGAGCGGCTCGCGCGCCGAACGGAAGACGTCGTTCGACCTCGCCGATTTCCCGATGCCCACGGGGCGCGAGGAGGAGTGGCGCTTCACGCCGATCCGGCACATCGCGGGCGTGCTCGCGGACGCTCCCGTCGATCACACCCCCCAATGGACGCTCGAGGCTCTGCCCGCCGGGGCGTCCGTCGCGGAGATCTCGCGCGACGAGGCCCGGAAGCGCTCCGTCCGCGCCCCGAGCGACCGCGCCGGCGCCAACGCCGCGACGCAGGCGCTCCGCACGCTCCTGTTCTCGATCGCGCCCGGGAAGGTGATCGAGCGCCCCATCGAGATCGGCCTCGGCCTCGAGGGATACCCGCTGCGCACCCACTTCCTCATGGAGGTGGGGGAGGGCGCCGAGGTCACCCTCGTCGCCCGCTACACCGGCACGGCGGAGATCTCCGAGTTCCTCTCCTTCGACCTCGCCGCGCGCGCCCACCTCAACCTCGTCCTCATCGACGAGACCTCGACGGAGACGGTGTTCCTCACGGACCTCGCCGCCCGCCTCGGCCGCGACGCGAAGCTCAAGTGCTCCATCGTCGGCCTCGGAGCCGCCGTCGCCCGGCGCAACACGACCGTCGTGCTGAACGGCGAGGGCGCGGAGGTCGACCTCTATGGCCTCTACTTCGCCAACGACGGCCAGCACATCGAGAACCGCGTGTTCGTCGACCACGTCGCGCCGCGATGCCGCTCGCGCGTCGCCTACAAGGGCGCCCTCGCGGGGGAGACCGCGCGCACGGTGTGGATCGGCGACGTGCTGATCCGCGCCGAGGCCGAGGGCACGGACACGTACGAGCTCAACCGGAACCTGCTGCTCACCGGACGGGGCGCGCGCGGACTCCGTGCCGAACCTCGAGATCGAGACCGGCGAGATCGAGGGCGCGGGGCACGCGTCCGCGACCGGGCGGTTCGACGACGAGCAGATGTTCTACCTGCGGTCGCGGGGCATCCCCGAGGACGAGGCGCGCAAGATGGTCGTGCGCGGGTTCTTCGCCGACATCGTCCACGAGATCGGCGTCGCCCACGTCGAGCAGGGCCTCATGCGCGCCATCGACCGCGAACTGGGGGCCGTCCATGAGTGAGCAGATCGCCTGCAAGGCGTCCGATCTCGAGCCCGGCACCGCGCTCCGCGCCGACCTCAAGACCGCCGCCGGGCGGGTTCACCCGGTCGCGGTCGTCCGCGCCGACGACGGCGACGTCTACGCCATCGACGACACCTGCACCCACGCGGACGTGTCCCTCTCCGAGGGCGACATCGACGGGTGCGAGATCGAGTGCTGGGCCCACGGCTCGCGCTTCGACCTCCGCACGGGCGAGCCGAACGAGCTGCCCGCCGTCACCCCCGTCCGACACCTACGCCGTTCGCGTCGACGGCGACGACATCCTGATCGACGTCGACGCGCCCACCACCCACGCCAAGGAGAACGCATGAGCACCCTGGACATCCGCGGACTCAAGGTCAGCGTCGACACCAAGGAGGGCACCAAGCCGATCCTCCGCGGCGTCGACCTCACGATCGAGTCCGGCAAGACCCACGCCATCATGGGGCCGAACGGCTCCGGGAAATCCACGCTCGCGTACTCGCTCGCAGGTCACCCGAAGTACACGGTCACCGACGGGACGGTGACGCTCGACGGCGAGGACGTCCTCGCGATGACGGTGGACGAGCGCGCCCGCGCGGGGCTCTTCCTCGCGATGCAATACCCCATCGAGGTCCCCGGCGTCAGCGTGTCGAACTTCCTCCGCACCGCGAAGACGGCGATTGACGGCGAGGCGCCCAAGCTCCGCACGTGGGTCAAGGACGTCAAGGACGCGATGGCGAACCTCAAGATGGACCCCGAGTTCGCGGAACGCAACGTCAACGAGGGCTTCAGCGGGGGCGAGAAGAAGCGCCACGAGATCCTCCAGATGGAGCTGCTCCAGCCGAAGTTCGCCGATCCTCGACGAGACGGATTCCGGGCTCGACATCGACGCCCTCCGCGTCGTGAGTGAGGGCGTGAACCGCGCCAAGGCCGCCACCGGCGCCGGGGTGCTGCTCATCACCCACTACACCCGCATCCTGCGCTACATCGACGCGGACTTCGTCCACGTGTTCGTCGACGGGCGCATCGCCGAGGAGGGCGGCCCGGAGCTCGCCGAGAGCCTCGAGGCCGAAGGGTACGACCGCTTCCTCGCGAAGGCGTAGACCCGATGCTGCCCGACGTCCGGAGCGACTTCCCCGCCCTCGCCCGCGAGGCGAGGAACGGGAACGCGCTCGTCTACCTGGACTCGGCGGCGACGTCGCACAAGCCCACCGCGGTCCTCGACGCCGAGGCGTCGCTCAACCGCGAGCACAACGGCAGCGTCGGCCGCGGCGCGCACATGCTCGCGGAGGAGGCGACCGAGCTGTTCGAGGGCGCGAGGGCCGACGTCGCCCGTCTCGTCGGCGCCGAGGCGGAGTCGATCGTGTGGACGGAGAACGCCACCGCGGCCATCAACCTGGTCGCGTCGGGGATCGCCAACGCGACTGCCGGCGTGGGCGGCGCGGAGGCGGAGCGCTTCGCCCTGAAACCGGGCGAGGAGATCCTGCTCACCGAGAGCGAGCACCACGCGAACATCATCCCCTGGCAGATCGTGGCGCAGCGCACCGGCGCCACCCTCCGCTGGATCCCCGTCGACGACCACGGGCGGCTCGACCTTTCCTCACTCGGCGACCTCATCACCGGCCGCACGCGCGTCGTCGCCCTTCAGCACGCGAGCAACGTCACCGGCGTCGTCCACCCGGTCGAGGCGGTGACCGAACTCGCCCACGCGTTCGGCGCCCTCGTCCTCCTCGACGCGTGCCAGAGCGTCCCGCACCTGCCGGTCGACCTCCCCGCGCTCGGCGTCGACTTCGCCGCGTTCTCCGGCCACAAGATGCTCGGCCCCACCGGCATCGGCGCGCTCTACGGACGCAAGGAACTCCTCGACGTCCTCCCGCCGTCGGTCTTCGGCGGCTCGACCGTCAAGACGGTCACGATGACGGAGACGACGTGGCTCGACGCGCCGTACCGGTTCGAGGCGGGCTCGCAGCCCGTCGCCCAGGCCGTGGGGATGGGCGCCGCCGCGCGGTACCTGCTCGGGCTCGGCATGGGCGAGGTGTGGGCGCACGAGCTCGAGATCGGGAAGAAGATGCGCGCCGGTGTCGAGGCGATCGATGGCGTGCGGCTCCTGGGGCCGTCCGCGTCCGCCCCGGATGAGGTCCTGGGCCTCGCGGCGTTCGTCGTCGACGGGGTCCACCCCCACGACGTCGGCCAGGTTCTCGACGACGCTGGCATCGCCGTCCGCGTCGGCACCCACTGCGCCCAGCCGTTGCACCGCCGGCTCGGGACGCCCAACTCGACCCGCGCGTCGGCGCACGTCTACACGACGCCCGCGGAGGTCGACGTGTTCCTCAAGGCGCTCGCCGGCGTGCGCGCGTTTTTCGGACTGGGGGCGGTGAGAGTATGAGCGCGCTCGAGCAGATGTACCAGCAGGTGATCATCGACCACGCGCGCGAGCGCCACGGTGGGGTGCTGGTGGACGTCGCGGCGCCTGCGGTGGGGGAGTCGTTCCAGGTCAACCCGACGTGCGGCGACGAGGTGCGGCTGCGCGTCGGCGTCGACGGTGGCCGGATCTCGAGCGTCACGTGGGAGGGCCAGGGGTGCTCGATCTCGCAGGCGTCCGTGTCCGTGCTCCACGACCTCGTCGAGGGCGCGACCGTCGACGAGGCCCGGGAGGCGGAGGCCGCCTTCCACGCGCTCATGCACGCGCGCGGCGAGGAGCCGGGGGAGGATGCCGAGGAGGTTCTCGGAGACGCGACCGCGTTCGTGGGAGTGGGGCGCTACCCGGCGCGCATCAAGTGCGCGCTTCTGGGATGGATGGCCTTCAAGGACGCGTTGACACAGGCGCAGGACGCCACGAAAGGGAACGGATCATGACGGAGGACACGCAAGCAGGTCACGACCACCGCCGACGTCGAAGAGGCGATGCGCGACGTGATCGACCCCGAGCTGGGGATCAACGTCGTCGATTTGGGGCTCGTCTACGGCGTCGTGCTCGACGGCAACGGCCACGCGATCGTCGACATGACGCTCACGAGCGCCGCGTGCCCCCTGACGGACGTGATCGAGGACCAGGCCGCGCAGGCGCTCGACGGCATCGTCGACGGCTTCCGCATCAACTGGGTGTGGATGCCGCCGTGGGGTCCGGACAAGATCACCGACGAGGGCCGCGAGCAACTGCGGGCGCTCGGCTTCAACGTCTAGGCGCCGCCTCGGCCGCCGTTCCGCCGCGTCGCGCCGCCCCGCCCCGTCCGCCGCCCCGCCCCGTCCGCCGTTCCGCCCCGTCCGCCGTTCCGCCCGCCGCGTCGCCCCGCCGCGCCGCCCCGGCCGCCGCTTCACCGCCGCGATGAACGGTTCGCCCGCCAGGCATCCAGGTGGACGATTTCGCTTCAGCGACGCGTGAATTCTCGGCGGCGAGCGTGCCTGTGGGCAGATTTGCTGCGAATGCACGCCCGAACGCAGGGAATCTGTCCACCAGGAGACCCGTCGCGCTCGCGGGCGTCGCTATCACGCCGCCCGGGATCCGCGGCGCGCTCTGATCGCCCCGAGAACGCGCGCACGACACCACGCCGGACGCTCCGTCACGTCCTCGAACGTCAACCGGATGACCGTGATGCCGACGGACGCGAGATTGGCGTCGCGCGCGAGGTCTCGCCGACGCGATGCGTCGTCTCCGTGGAAGCGGCGCCCGTCGAGCTCGACCGCGGTGCGCGATCGGGCGTCGAACATGTCGAGCACGTAGCGATGGCCCCCTGCTCGGACCGGTACCTGGCGTTCGACGCCGGCGAACTCGCGCGTGTTGAACACCCGGGTCATCGCGACTCGTTCGAGGTAGCTCTCCGCGCCCTGCGCGAGATCGGACAACAGGCGCGAGAGGGCGCGTCGGTCCGAGATCCGAGGGTAACTCGTGGACCGGTTCGCGAGGCTCGCCGCGTCGATCCGGTCGTCTCGTACGGCGTCGATGATCGGCGTGGCTCGGTTCGCGCGCGGGAGCGCGCACCACGACTGGATCAGCGCGTCGTCGAGGGCAACGACTCGGTGCCCTTCGATCACGACGGTTGGGCATTCGACATCGATGCGGAGGACCGTGATCCAATCGGGTGCCCGTAGGCGCGTCGCCGGACGCGCGAGAAGCGTCACGGTGCGAGGAGGTTTCGCGAGCAGGCCGTGAAGGTGCGCCGCCGACGGCCCGGCGATCGCGGCGCGGGAGCCGGCCCAGAGGGAGGCGGCGTGAAGCCGAGCCACGGTAGAGCGCCGGAATCTCGCCCCGGCGTAGACGCCGGGCAGGAGGCGGACAAGGGTGCCTTCCCGCACCGCGCGGTCGAGTTGCCGGGGCGAGTAGGCGGCCGTCAACTCTCCACGGAGGTGCGCCTGTGGACCTGCTCGCGCGAGGTCGTTGAGCGTCGGCGTCTTCGTGCGGCGATCGCGCGCGGGCCGCGCCACGCGCTACCCGTCGTCGCTCGGCCCGTTGGCGCCGGAGACGCAGTGGCCGTTGAGGTCGCAGTCCACGCGGTATGTGTGGGGGTTGTACACGTGGATGGTGATGGGGGTGGAGGTGGTGTGGGCGACGCCGGGGGCGTCGTGCCAGGTGCTGCCGCCGTTGGTGGTGTACTGCCCGCGCCACGAGGTGGTCAGGCGGATGGTGACGTCTTGTTCCTTGTACATGTAGGTGTGGGTGACGGTGGCGTCGGGGTAGGGTGCGCCGGGGCGGGTGGTGACGGTGCGGGCGCCGTCGCCCCAGGTCCACGTGTAGGCCGACGCGCGGGCTCGGATGGTTACGGGGGTGCCGAGGAGGGTGACGTGGCGGGTGCGGGGGGCGCGGTCGACGTACACGATGGTGGGCACGGTGGTGAGGACCCAGCCGGTGTCGGGTTGGATGGTGATGGTGTTCGGGGCGATGGGCATCTCGGCCCACGCGTTCGCGAGGGCGATCGCGAACAGGTCCGCGGGGCATTGGTACCCGGTGGTGGGGCGCCATGCCGACCAGTTGCCGCTCGCGCGTTGGAAGCGCATCCACCACGGGTCGAGGGCCTGGGTGCCGTCGGGGCACATGACGGTTTGAGGGGCGTTGGGGTACACGCACTCGGAGGGGTCGGAGCGTTCCTCGTAGTACAGGCAGAACGGGGCCCGCATCCACTCCTCGATCCGGCCCGCCTGCGACACGTCGGCGGTGTTCGCCCCCTGCTCCGCCGCCTGCGCCGCCGTGACCGTTACCGAATGATCGTCCGTTTTACCCCCGAAGTCAGCCGCCCCAGTCGATACGGTTACGACCAGGACGAGCGCGAACGATATCGTCGCGCGCCTCGACGTTCGCACGGTCAGTCCTCCTCGACACCGACGTCGCTTACGCGCCAAACGCGGTCGACGAATGTCATGCGGAGCGAGATGCTGCCAGTGCCGCCGTCGCCTGACGCCTCGGACGTACCGTCCGCGTGGTGTCGCATAGACGGATCTTGGACGTAGTCGAACGTTACATACGTATAGCCGTCCTTCGGGTAGTAGTTGGCCACGATCGTCTGTTCGTCGTATGTGGCCGTACCACCGGTCTCGTAGTCACCGACTGCCTGCTCTTCGATCACATCGCTCCGAACGGAATCGCAGAAAGTGCAGTCGGGCATCGACAAGGCGTCCCACATGCGTAGGTCGCCGGTCTCGTACACGAGGGGAAACTGCTCAAGAAAGAACTTCGCCGTCGCGATCGCGCCGCGGACGTCGTCGACGGCGGCCTCGGGCGGCATCAGCGCGAGCAGCTCGGCGTCGGTGAGGGGGCCGAGCGACGCGGACGGCGTGGGCGAGGCCGTCGCGGTAGGCGAGGCGAGCGTCGGGCTCGGCGTCGTCGTCGCGATCCCGCCGTCCGTGCAGGCGGAGAGCGAAACGAGGGCGGCGGCGGTGACGACGGACAGGGCAAGGCGGCGCGTGTTCATGTCGCCGAGGCTAGCGACGGGTCCGCGCGCGGGCGCGGCGAGCGCGAGAAACTGTGGAAAAGCCCCGACGACGCGCGTCGGCGCCCCGGTCGCGGACGAGCGCGACGCCCGAAATACCTAGAAGCCCGAGTTGCCCCCGCGGACGACCCCGAACGGGTCGCACTGGACGATGTCGCCGCTCTGGTACCCGAGCAGGAACGCCTGGGTGCGCTGCTCTGACGTCCCGTGCGTGAACGAGTCCGGATTCGCCTGCCCCTGCGTCGCCTCCTGGATATGGTCGTCGCCGACCACCCCCGCCGCGGACAGCGCGTCCGCGATCTCCGCGTCCGTTGGAGCCTTGAGGAACGGCGTCCCGCTCGCGTCGGGCGCGCTCGACGCGTAGTGCGTCCAGAGCCCGGCGAGGCAGTCCGCCATGAGCTCGACCTTCACCGAGTCGGAGTTCGCGCCCGTGCCGGAGCGGTCGGCGACCTTGAACACCCCGAGCAGGCGCTGGATGTGGTGCCCGTACTCGTGGGCGATCACGTACTCCTGGGCGAGCGGACCGGTGGAGCCCCCGAGCTGGCGGAGGATGTCGAAGAAGTTCGTCTCGATGTAGATCGTCTCGTCCGGGGGGCAATAGAAGGGCCCGGTCTGCACCGACGCCGTCCCGCAGCCGGTGGACGTCGCGCCGTCGAAGTAGACGACGTCGGGGTAGCTGAACGATTTGCCGAGGTCGGGGAGGGCCGAGGACCAGTACGAGTCGAGCGAGTTTACGGTGCCGACGACGAGACACTCGGGATTCGCGTTCGCGTCGGCGCCGGTCTTGCACGTCGAGTCGAGCTCCTGCTGCAGCGCGGGGTCGTTCGCGGACACGTTCGATCCGGAGTCGCCGCCGGTCAGCCCCGTGAGGTCGACGCCGAGGAACGCGCCGACGAGGAGCAGCAGCAGGCCGCCGATACCGCCGCCGATCGCCATGCCGCCCGCGCCTGCGGAGCGGCCCCGTCGCTGGACGCGGCTGGGGTCGAGGCGGGCGCCGGATTCGAACGTCATGGGAACCTCCCGAGGTATCGACACGAGGCTACCCTGCGGGGGTCGCGCGCGGGTTACGGCAAGGCGGCTTCAACCGGCGCGTCGCGGTCGGCGAGGCCCCGCGCCGTGATCGCCTCGCCCACGGCGAGCGCGTAGCCGACGGTGCGGACGCCCGCGGGCACGAGCATCGCGCGCGGAGACCGGCCGAGACCCCGCGCTAGTGCCGCGTCGCGGGACTGCTCGAGGATGCGCGTGACCTCCGGGACCGTCCGGATCGCGAGGCTGAACACGAGTGCGAGCGCCTCCGGCGGGATCCACCGCCGTAGCGGCCGCGCCGCGCCCGCGACGAGCCCCATCGACGCGTCGAGCGGCGTCGAGGTGGTCACGGCGAGCGCGAGGCACACAAGCGAGATGAAGTCGGCGCCCAGGTCGACGCCGAGCCGCACGTTCCCCTGCCACGCCTGGTAGCCGGCGGTCAGCGCGGCGATGACGACGACGGGCAGCACGCCGCGTGCGGTCGGGCCGGGGGGCGGGAGGGTCGAGGAAAGGACGACGAGCGACGCGGCGAGGCCGACGATGCCCCACCGGGGGTCGGTCGTCCACGCGAGGGCGACGGCGGCGGCGAGCAGGCCCACCACCTTGAGCCACGCGGGAGCGAGGTGCAGGGGCGTGCGCCGCTCGCGGTAGAGCCCGAACACCCCGGTCACGGCGAGCCCCGCATGAGATCGCGGTACGCGGCGATGGCCGCTCGGGGCTTCCCGTCGGCGACGATTCTCCCGGAGTCGACGACGAGGACGCGGTCGGCCCGCGCGGCGGCCTCGAGGTCGTGCGTCACCTCGACGAGCATCTGGTCGAGCGAGCCGAGCAGGGCGTCGACGTGGGCGCGCCAGCGAAGGTCGAGCAGCGTCGTGGGCTCGTCCGCGACGACGATGCGCGGCGACACGGCGAGCACGCCCGCGAGCGCGAGAAGCTGCCGCTGACCGCCGCTCAGCGCGTGGACAGACACGCCCCCCTTGTCGCCGAGCCCGATCGCCTCGAGCGCCTCGGCCGCCGCCTTCGCGCGCGCGTCCTTGCCCCGCGTCGTCCGACGGAGCGAAAGCGCGACGTCCTCGGCCGCCGTCGGCATGATGAGCTGGGCGGACGGGTCCGTGAAGAGGAAGCCGACGTCGCGTCGCACCGCCGCGGCCTCGCGGCGCGTGTCGCGCCCGAAGACGCGCACCGAGCCCGTCGCCGGGGTCGCGAGGCCGTTGATGAGCCGGGCGAGCGTGGACTTGCCCGACCCGTTGGCGCCGATGACCGCGACGCGGCGCTCGGCGAGGGTGAGGGTGGTCGGCTCCAGGATGCGGACGCTCGTGCCGGGGGCGACGACGCTCGCGTCCTGGAACTCGATCACCGACGGGCCTAGCGGGCCGACGCCCCGGCGCGCGCGGGCTCGGGCTCGCGGGAGCGCGCGGGTTCGCCCGCGAGGATCTCCGGGTAGGCGGCATGCACCGCGAGGGCGACCGCCGCGGCGAGGAACGCCTTGATCGCGTCGCCCGGGAGGAACGGCGTCAACGCGGCGAAGGTCGCGTTGAAGTCGAGGTGGGCGCGGAATCCGACGAACGTCCAGCCGATCACGCTGATGACGGCGAACGAGCCGACGACGGTGGCGCCGAGGAAGCCCGAGAAGCTCGGGCGACCGCGCGCCGCGAGCCTCTCCGCGAGCCAACCCGTGACGAACGCGGCGATGACGAACGCGGCGAGGAATCCCGCCGTCGTCCCCGTCCAGACGCCGGGGCCGCCCTTGTGGCCCGAGAAGATCGGCGCCCCGGCGGTGCCGAGGATGAGGTAGACGAGCACGGCCGCCGCGCCCCGGTACGCACCGAGGACCGCTCCGGCCAGCAGAACGGCGAACGTCTGCAACGTGATGGGGACGCCGCCTCCGAGCGGGTATCCGCCCCAGATGGTGCTCGCGGCGATGAGGCCGGCGAACACGGCGACGAGCGCGAGGGTCGCGCCGTTGAGTCGTGGAATGCGAGGCATGTCTCTCCTTCGAGGTGAAGATAGTGACGACCATACCGGCCCTACAATGGACGGCGGCCCCCGCCCGCATGGGCCCGGGAATTCTTGTCGAATCCCTACAATCGCGCGCCCCGCATCGGAGAGATCAGTGATCAGCGTCCACGACCTCGAGGTGCGCGTGGGCGCCCGGGCGCTGCTCACCTCGACGACGTTTACGGTCGGTTCCGGCGACCGGATCGGGCTGGTCGGGCGCAACGGCGCCGGGAAGACGACGCTGACCCGGATTCTCGCGGGGGAGGCCCTCGCGGCGGGCGGCACGGTCACGTCCAAGGGGCGCATCGGGTACCTTCCGCAGGATCCGCGGACCGGCGACCTCGACGTACTCGCGATCGACCGCATCCTCTCCTCCCGCGACCTCGACACCCTGACGCGCAAGATGTGGGAGGCCGAGGATGCGATGGCGTCGCCGGACGAGAAGGTGCGCGACACGGCGATCGAGCGTTACCCGGCGATCGAGGAGCGCTTCCGCGCCGCGGGCGGCTACGCAGCGGAGAGCGAGGCGGCCCGCATCGCCGCAAACCTCGGGATCGAGGACGCGACGCTCCGCCAGCCGATCGGCACGCTCTCAGGCGGCCAGCGTCGGCGCGTCGAGCTCGCGCGCATCCTCTTCGGGGATTCCGAGACGCTGCTGCTCGACGAGCCGACCAATCACCTCGACGCCGACTCGATCCTCTGGCTCCGCGAGTTCCTCCGCTCCTACGCGGGCGGCCTCATCGTCATCTCGCACGACGCCGGCTTGCTGCGCGCGTGCGCGAACAAGATCTTCCACCTCGACGCGAACCGCGCGGAGCTCGACCAGTACGCGCTCGGTTGGGACGCGTACCTCAAGCAGCGCGAGGAGGACGAGCGGCGCCGTCACCGCGAGCGCGACAACGCGGAACGCAAGGCGGAGGCGCTCATCGCGCAGGCGAACAAGATGCGCGCTAAGGCGACGAAGGCAGTCGCCGCGCAGGTGATGCTCCGGCGCGCGGAGAAGCTCGTCGAGGGCCTCGACGCCGTACGGCAGGCCGACCGCGTCGCGGCGCTGCGCTTCCCCAAGCCCGCGCCGTGCGGCAAGACGCCGCTCCGGGCGACGGGTCTGAGCAAGTCCTACGGCTCGCTCGAGGTGTTCACCGACGTGGATCTCGCGATCGACAAGGGCTCGCGCGTCGTCGTGCTCGGGCTCAACGGCGCCGGGAAGACGACGCTGCTGCGCCTCCTCGCGGGCGTGGAGGACCCCGACACCGGGACGGTGGATCCCGGGCACGGGCTCAAGCTCGGCTACTACGCGCAGGAGCACGAGACGCTCGACACGTCCGCGACCGTGCTCGCGAACATGACGCACGCGGCCCCCGACCTCGCAGACACGGAGGTGCGGAACGTCCTCGGGTCGTTCCAGTTCTCCGGCGACGACGTGCACAAGCCCGCCGGGGTGCTCTCGGGCGGGGAGAAGACGCGCCTCGCGCTCGCGCTGCTCGTGGTGTCGCAGGCGAACGTGCTCCTTCTAGACGAGCCGACGAACAACCTCGATCCGGCGAGCCGCGAGGAGATCCTCGGCGCGCTCCGCACGTACGAGGGCGCCGTCGTGCTCGTCACGCACGACGAGGGCGCCGTCGACGCGCTCGAGCCGGAGCGAGTCGTCCTGCTGCCCGACGCTGTCGAGGACCTCTGGAACGCGTCTTATCGCGAGCTCGTCGCGCTCGCGTAGATGCGCTTCCGCGCGGGCCGACCGCGCTCGGGCTGGTTCGAGCGTCCCAGTGGGCAGATTCCCTGCGTTTCTGGCCGAATTAGCGGCAGATTCGCCCACCAGGACGCTCGCGAGCGTATTCCGGGGGCGAAGCGCAGCAGGAACGCCCACCAGGAGGCTCCGCACCGCTACAGCGCGTCCTCGACCTCCTCGTCGCTCGGCCCGCGCTCGCGCCGACGCCGCCGCCGGGTCCGTGGGGAGTCCGCCCCGCCGCCGTCCGCCCCGCCGGTGTCAGCCCCGCCGGTGCCCGCCCCGCCGCCGACCGTTCCTCCGACGCCGCCGGCCACGCCTCCGCCGTCCCCGGCCACCCCTCCGTCGGCTGCCCGACGGCGCACGAGCATCAGCACCGCCCCGAGCGGGGCGAAAACGGCGAGCGCATACCACTGCACCGTGTAGGCGAGGTGGGGGCCGAGCGAGAGCTTCGGGTCGGGCACCCGCGCCCCGTACGCGGCCTCGCACGCGGCGTCGCAGTCGCCCGCGAGCACGCCGAATCCCGCGAGCGCAGGCGCCGGGGGCGCGGGCATCTGCGCGGCGGTGATCCGCGTCGCGCCGTCCCCGCGCTTGCCGTCGTCGGGCTCCTGCGGCCGCAGCTGGACCACGATCGCGACCGGGCCGTCCGGCAGGACCGGAGCCGCCTCGCCGTCCGCGAGCGCCGTGTAGCCCGTGAGGACCAGGAGGGCGTGCCCGTCGTCGGTCACGAACCACGCGAGGTACTCGGACACCCGCACGCCCTCGACGGCGCGGTTGCGCAGCACGGTCGTCGACCCGGGGACGAAGGCGCCCGACGCCGTCGCGAGGCGCCACTCGGACGCGGAGGGAAGGGCGTCGGAGCCGGCCCCGTCGAGCGTCGACAGGGGCGCGGGATCGAGCCCCTGGGCGGCCTCGTAGGCGTGGAGGGTGTGGGATCGGGTCTCGTGGCGCGAGTACTGCCAGCGCCCGGCGAGGACCGCGAGCGCGGAGATCGCGAGGGCCGCGAGGAGGAGCGCGGCGGCCCTCAGGGCTCGGGCCAACGGTGCGGACGGCACACGAAACGATACCAAGGCGCGCATGTGGGGCCGGATTCGTCCGCTACCGTCGTACCCATGGCACGACACGTACACATCACTGGGGCGAACCGCGGCATCGGTCTCGCCATCGCCCAGCGCTTCCTCGCAGCGGGTGACACGGTCAGCACGATCTACATCGGCGACGAGCCTCCGAAGGAGATCGACGGCATCGTCGGCGACGTCCGAGACTCCGACGTCGTGAACAAGGCGATGGACGACTTCGAGGCCAAGCACGGCCCGATCGACGTCCTCGTGGCCAACGCGGGCATCACCAAGGACGGCTTGATGATGCGCATGTCCGACGAGGACTTCGATGCGGTCATCGGCGTCAACCTCCAGGGCACGTTCCGCTGCGTGCGGCGCGCGTCCGCGTCCATGATGAAGAAGAAGTCCGGCCGGATCATCCTCATCGGATCGGTCGTGGGACTCATGGGAAACCCCGGCCAGGTCAACTACTCGTCGTCGAAGGCGGCGCTCGTGGGCATGGCGCGCTCGATCACGCGCGAGATCGGGTCCCGCGGCATCACGGCGAACGTCATCGCCCCTGGGTTCATCAACACCGCGATGACGGCCGTGCTGCCCGAGGACGTCCAGAAGCAGTACCGCGATTCCATCCCCGCACGGAAGTTCGGAGAGTCGGACGACGTCGCGGGCGCGGCGTTCTTCCTCGCCTCGGACGACGCCGCGTACATATCCGGGGCCGTGATCCCGGTCGACGGCGGTCTCGGTCTCGGGCACTAGCGGCCAGGCGTAGGCCACCAAGGAGGTTCATCGTGGGATTTCTCGACGGCAAGAACATACTTGTCACGGGCGTGCTGACGGAGGGGTCGATCGCCTTCGTCGTCGCCAAACTGTGTCAGGAGCAGGGAGCGACCGTCGTCCTCACGGGCGTCGGGCGGACGTTCAAGGTCACGCAGAGCATGGGGCGGCGCCTGCCGGTCGAGGCGCCCGTCGTCGAGCTCGACGTGACCGACGAGGAGCAGGTCGCGGCCCTCGCGGACCGTGTCAAGGAGCACGTGCCGCACCTCGACGGCGTCGTGCACTCCATCGGTTTCGCGCCGCAGACCGTCATGGGCGGGAACTTCATGTCCGGCACGTGGGACGACGTCTCCACGGCGATCCACATCTCCGCGTACTCGCTCAAGGCGCTCGCCGAGGCGGCGCGCCCGCTGATGTCGGGCGGCGGCTCGATCGTCGGGCTGACGTTCGACGGACGCTACGCCTGGCCGGTGTACGACTGGATGGGCGTGGCGAAGGCCGCCTTCGAGGCGACCTCCCGCTACGTCGCGAGGGACCTCGGCCCCGAGGGCATCCGCTGCAACCTCGTGAGCGCGGGCCCCATCAAGACGACGGCCGCCAAGCACATCCCCGGCTTCGACCAGATGGAAAGCAAGTGGGACGAGCGGGCGCCGATCGGATGGGACTCCGACGACCCCGAGCCGGCGGCCCGGGCCGTCACGGCGCTCCTGTCCGACTGGTTCCCCGCGACGACGGCCGAGGTCGTCCACGTGGACGGCGGAGTGCACGCGATGGGACAGTGATCCCATGCGCGTCCTCGTGCTCGCCCGCCACGCCAAGGCGGAGGCGCACACGGACGCGCTCGGGGATCACGCCCGGGCCCTCGCGGTCCGGGGCCGCGCGGACGCGGCGACGCTCGGGACGACGCTCGCGGAGGCGGGCTTCGCTCCGGACGTCGCGTACGTGTCCGACGCCGTGAGGACGAGCCAGACGTGGGAGCTCGCGTCGGGCGCGTGGGAGGTCGACGTCGTCCACCGGCGTCCCGAGCTGTACAACACGACGGTGGCGACGCTCGTGGCGCTGCTGCGCGGGACGGAGCCCGGGGCGGCGAACGTCATGGTCGTCGGCCACGAGCCGACGATGAGCGCGGCCGCGGCGTACCTCGCGGGACCGGGTTCGTCCAAAGGGGCGCTTCGGCGCATCGCCCACGGTCTCCCGACGGGCACGGCCGCCGTGCTCGAATTCGACGGGGAGTGGGCGGATCTCGACCAGAAGACGTCCCGGCTCAAGGGCGTCGTCGGGCGGAACGAGTAACGCCCGACCGGGCGGGGCCGATCAGGCCGCGACGACCGTGCCCTTGGAGACCACGGTGATGCCGCTCTCTGTGACCGTGAACCCGCGCGCCTCGTCGTGCTCCCGGTCGAGGCCGATCGCGGCGCCCTCCTCCACGATCACGCCCTTGTCGAGGATCGCGCGGCGGATCTGGGCGTGCCGGTTGACCACGACGTGGTCCATGATCACCGAGTCGGACACCGACGACCACGAGTGCAGGTGGACGTCGGGGGAGAGGACGGACCCCGTCACCGAGGCGCCGCTGACGATTACGCCCGGCGAGACGACGGAGTCCGCGGCGTGCCCCAACCGCCCCTCCTCGGAGTGGATGAACTTCGCCGGTGGGTGCGTGATGAGGCCCTGGTGCAGCGGCCACCGCTTGTTGTAGACGTTGAAGATCGGCTCGAGTTCGATGAGGTCGCGGTGCGCCTCGTAGTACGCGTCGAGCGTCCCGACGTCGCGCCAGTATGCGCGGTCGCGGTCGGTCGACCCGGGCACGTCGTTGTCGCGGAAGTCGTAGAAGCCGCACGAGCCCTTCTCGACGAAGTGGGGGACGATGTCGCCGCCCATGTCGTGCGCGCTCGCCGGGTTGCCCGCGTCGGCCGCGAGCGCCGCGAGGAGCGCGTCCGTCGTCGCGACGTAGTTGCCCATCGACGCGAGGATCTCGTTTGGGCTGTCGGGCAGCCCGGGGGTGTCGGCGGGCTTCTCGAGGAACGCCTTGATCCGGCCGGGGTGCTTCTTGTCGACGTCGATCACGCCGAACTCCGTCGACAGGGCCTTGGGCTGGCGGATGCCCGCGACGGTGAAGTCCGCGCCGGACGCCGCGTGCGCGTCGACCATCTGGGAGAAGTCCATCCGGTACACGTGGTCCGCGCCGACGATGACGATATAGTCCGGCTTCTCGTCCTCGATGATGTTCTGGCACTGGTAGATCGCGTCCGCGCTCCCGAGGTACCAGTGCTTGCCGCGGCGCTGCTGGGCGGGCACCGGGGCCACGTAGTTGCCGAGCAGCGGCGACATGCGCCACGTCCGCGCGATGTGGCGGTCGAGGGAGTGCGACTTGTACTGCGTCAGCACGACGACGTGCAGGTACCGGGAGTTGACGAGGTTCGAGAGCGCGAAGTCGACGAGGCGGAAGGTGCCGCCGAAGGGTACGGCGGGCTTGCACCGACTCGTCGTGAGCGGCATGAGGCGCTTGCCCTCCCCGCCGGCGAGGACGATCGCGAGTACGGAGGCCGAGGACATGCCCCCAGTCTATGCGGGGCGGGCGGCGCCCGGCGGGTTGATCGCCGGGACGCCCGCGAGGGAAGGGCGATAGCGTGGGGGAATGCGCGTCGATCTGCTTACCCGCGAGTACCCGCCCCACGTCTACGGCGGCGCGGGCGTCCACGTCACCGAGCTCGCGCGGGCGCTCCGCTCCCGCGTCGACGTCTGGGTGCGGTGCTACGACGGCCCGCGCGGGGAGGCGGGCGTCGACGGGTACACACTCGCCGAGCCCCTCGGGGACGCGGCGCTCGACGTCCTCGCGACGGGGCTTCCGATGGCGCGCGACTGCGCGGGGGCGGACCTCGCGCACTCCCACACGTGGTACGCCAACATGGCCGGGCACCTCGCGTCCGTGCTCCACGACATCCCGCACGTCCTCACCGCGCACTCGCTCGAGCCGCTGCGCCCGTGGAAGGCCGAGCAACTCGGCGGCGGCTACCGCGTCTCCTCGTGGATCGAGCGGACGGCGTACGAGGCGGCCGCGGGCATCATCGCGGTGAGCGAGGGCATGCGGGCGGACGTCCTGCGCGTCTACCCGGCCGTCGACCCCGATAAGGTGCGCGTCGTGCACAACGGCATCGACGTCGAGGGGTGGGCGGCCCCCGCCGGCGACGCCCGCGAGGCCGCCGACGCGGTCGTCGCCCGATACGGCATCGACCCCTCGCGCCCCGCCGTCGTCTTCGTCGGCCGCATCACGCGGCAGAAGGGCCTGCCGTACTTCCTCCGGTCCGTCGACCGGCTCCCCCCGGAGGTCCAGGTCGTGCTGTGCGCGGGGGCCCCGGATACGCCGGAGATCGGCGCGGAGGTCGCCGCCGCCGTGGAGGATCTGAAGGAGAAGCGCGACGGCGTCGTCTGGATCGAGAAGATGCTCCCGCGCGACGAGCTCGTCGCCGTCCTCGACGCGTGCACGGCGTTCGTCTGCCCGTCCGTGTACGAGCCGCTCGGCATCGTCAACCTCGAGGCCATGGCGGTCGGCCTGCCGGTCGTCGCGACCGCGACCGGGGGCATCCCGGAGGTCGTCGTCGACGGCGAGACGGGCGTCGCTCGTCCCCATCGACCAGGAGACGGACGGCACGGGCACGCCGCTCGATCCCGACGGTTTCGCCGCCGATCTCGCCGAGGCGATCACGACGTGGTCTCCGACGAGCCGCGGGCGCGGGCGATGGGGGAGGCGGGCAAGGCGCGGGCCGCCGAGCACTTCTCGTGGGAGTCGATCGCCGAGCAGACCGTCGAGGTCTACGACGCGATTCTCGCGTGACGCGCGCGCCCGGCGGCGCCCTGCGCAGCGACTAGGCTCGAAGCCATGACGCGAAGTGCTGCGCGTCGAGCGTGCGACGCTGCGCCGGGAGAACGACGATCATCCTGTCGGGGATCGACTGGACCGTGAACGAGGGCGAGCGTTGGGTGATCCTCGGGCCCAACGGTGCGGGCAAGACGTCCCTGCTCACCCTCGCGGCCGGCGCGGGCGCACCCCACCGAGGGCGGCGTGTGGGTGCTCGGCGAGCACCTGGGCGAGACCGACGGTGCAGGAGGTGCGCATCCGCGTCGGCCTCGCGAGCGCCGCGCTCGCGGCGCGCATCCCCCCGAGCGAGACCGTGCGCGACGTCGTGCTGACGGCCGCCCACGGCGTCACCGGGCGGTGGCGGAGGAGTACGACGACATGGTCGAGGTGCGCGCCGGGCGACCTGCTGGCGGCCTTCGGCATCCAGGACTTCGCGAACCGCGAGTTCGCGACGCTGAGCGAGGGGGAGCGCAAGCGGGTCCAGATCGCGCGGGCGCTGATGACCGACCCGGAGATCCTGCTGCTCGACGAGCCCGCGGCCGGGCTCGACCTGGGGGCGCGAGGACTGCTCGACGCGCTGACCGAGCTCGCGGCGGACCCCCGCTCGCCCGTGCGATCTCTGGTGACGCATCACGTCGAGGAGATCCCCGTCGGGCTTCACCCACGCGCTGCTGCTCCGCGGGGGCGACGGTCGTCGCTCGGGCCGCTCGCGCGAGGTCCTCACCGAGGAGAACCTGCACCGCGGCCTACGGGCATGCCCGATCGGAGCTGACGGCCGCAATCATCCTGCGCAGTACGTGGACCGCGCGGAAGAGGGCAGTCATCCCCTAGGCGGACGGCTCCGAGCGGCCATCTCGGCATAGGATGAGGATCGCTCGCTGATAGCGTCCACTTGAAGGAGGTGCGCATGCAGTCCATGTGGTGGTTTATCGGGGCGCTGCTCCTGGGCGTCGTCGAAATCTTCACCCTGGATCTGACGTTCCTGATGCTGCGCCGGCGGCGCGCTCGCCGGCGGAATCGTCGTGCTTGCTGGGCGGCCGCAGTGGGCTCGCCGTGTCATCGCCGTCGTCTCCGCCGGCGCTGTTGCTGTTCGCCCTGCGCCCCTGGCTGCTGGCGCCCTGCGCGGCGCGGCGCGCCGCTCGTCGAGACCAACGCCGCCGCGCTCGTCGGCAAGGAGGCGAAGGCGCTATCGACCGTCACCGAAGACCAGCGGCCGCGTCAAGTTCGCGGCGAAGTGTGGACGGCTCGCATCCCAGACGATGCGCGAGCCGATCCCCGAGGGCACCGAGGTCGTCGTCGCCAGATCGCGGGAGCGACGGCCATCGTCAAGCCCGCAGAAAAGGCCCGCATAACACATGAGCATGGATCCAACAAGCGCAGGACTTGTCGTCCTCGTCGTTCGTCGCGATCTTCGTGATCTCGGCGATCGCCCGCTCGATCAGGTGGTGCCCCAGGCGCAGGCCTTCATGGTGGAGCGCCTGGGTCGCTACAGCCGCACGCTGGACGCCGGACTGCACCTGCTCGTGCCGTTCATCGACCGGGTGCGCGCCAAGGTGGACCTGCGCGAAAAGGTCGTACTCGCTTCCCGCCGCAGTCCGTCATCACGTCGGACAACCTCGTGGTCGACATCGACACGGTCATCTACTTCCAGGTGACCGAGCCCAAGGCGGCCGTCTACGAGATCGCCAACTACATCATCGGTGTGGAGCAGCTCACCATCACGACGCTGCGTAACGTCGTCGGCACCATGGACCTCGAGCAGACGCTGACGAGCCGCGACCAGATCAACGGTCAGCTGCGCGGCGTCCTCGACGAGGCGACGGGCAAGTGGGGCATCCGCGTCAACCGCGTGGAGCTCAAGGCCATCGAGCCGCCGGCCTCGATCAAGGACTCGATGGAGAAGCAGATGCGTGCCGAGCGTGACCGTCGCGCCGCGATCCTCACGGCCGAGGGCGTCAAGCAGTCCGCGATCCTGACGGCCGAGGGCGACAAGCAGTCGGCGATCCTGAAGGCCGAGGGTGAGGCGCAGGCCGCATCCTCGGGCCGAGGGTGAGTCCCGCGCGATCCTGCAGGTGTTCGACGCCATCCACGAGGGCGACGCCGACTCGAAGCTGCTCGCGTACCAGTACCTGCAGATGCTGCCGGAGATCGCCAAGACCGAGTCGAACAAGGTCTGGTTCGTGCCCACCGAGTTCACCGGCGCCCTCAAGGCGGTCGCCGCCGGCTTCGGCGGCGGCGAGGAGCCGGAGCCCCTCAAGCGCTCCCCGAAGCGCAAGTCCACGGCGCAGAAGTCCGCGCTCGGCGACGCCGGCGGCGGCGCTCGCCGCGGCCAAGGCGGAGCTCAAGAGCGCGACGGACGACGCCGAGACGTCCGGTCGCACGAGCGGCAAGCCGTTCGACCCCGAGGTCGAAAAGGGCATGAAGTAGCGCGAATGACGCGGCGGCCCCGGGGGAGACCCCGGGGCCGCGGTGCGTTCTGGGGCAGGATGGTGCGGTGACCGTCGTCGAGATCTCGTCCGCGCGCCGACGACCCCGCCCTCGCGGACTACCGCGAGCCTGACCGACGTCGCGCTCCGCAGCCGCACCGAGCCGGAACGGGGGCTCTTCATCGCGGAGAGCCAGTTCGTCGTGGAGCGGGCGATCGAGGCGGGCCATCGAGCCGCGCTCCTTCCTGTGTTCGGAGAAGTGGCTCGCGTCGATCGAGCCGTTCGCGGCGCGGTGGCCGCGACGTTCCCGTGTTCGTGGGAGCGACGCCGTCCTGGAGGAGGTGACGGGCTTCCACGTGCACCGCGGCGCCCTCGCGGCGATGCGCCGGCCCGAGCCGCGGACCGTGGCCGAGGTGATCGCGGGCGCGAGGCGCGTCGCGGTCCTCGAGGACCTCGTCAACCACACGAACGTCGGCGCCGTGTTCCGCTCCGCCGCCGCGATGGGCGTGGACGCGGTGCTCGTCAGCCCGCGCTGCGCGGACCCGCTGTACCGGCGCAGCGTCCGCGTCTCGATGGGGAGCGTGTTCCAGGTGCCGTGGGCGCGCGTCGACGAGTGGCCCGAGGGGCTCGGGGAGTTGCGCGACGCGGGCTTCACGGTGGCGGCGCTCGCGCTCGCGGACGACGCGGTCCCGCTCGACGCGTTCGCGGCGGACCTCCCGGAACGCCTCGCGCTCATGCTCGGCGCCGAGGGGGACGGACTGAGCCGCGCCGCGATGGAGGGTGCCGACGTCGACGGTGCCGGATCCCCATGGCGCACGGCGTGGACTCGCTCAACGTCGCGGCGGCGAGCGCGGTCGCGTTCTGGGCGACGCGGGTCGCCTAGGCTCGCGTCGTCCTCCTAGCGGTGCTTCGGTGCCGATTCCGGGGGGAAGTCCGGCACCATTTCACCGCGAGGTCACGGTGGGAGGGCCGGTGGGCGGGGAGTACCGGGAGGGCGGGGGAGTGCCGAGAGCGCCGCATCGGGCCGCCGTCGACCTCGAAATCCGATGTCCCCGTGTCGGGAATCCGTGAGATAATCGAACATATGTTCGAGTAGTCGAGTCTTCGAGTACACCGGCGGCTCCGAACCGCCCTCACCCCATCGGAGGACCCATGACGGCCCCGGCGACCCCTCCCGCGCCCCCCGCGGCCCCGGAGAGGATCGCTCGCGTCCGGAGCCTGCTCACGGGGGTCGAGGGGCGGCTGGGGATCGTCCGCGACGTCGCGGTCACGGGGCACTCCGTGGCGGGGGAGGCCCCGCCGCACCTTCCGCCGTCCCGCACCCTCCCTGTCGACGATGCGGTCGCCCCGCTCCTGCCCGGGGGCGTCCTCCGGCGGGGAAGCGTCGTCTCCGTCGAGGGCGCCACGTCCCTCGTCCTTGCCCTGATCGCCCGCGCCTCGCAGGAGGGATCCTGGGCCGCGATCGTCGGCATGCCGCACGTGGGGGTGATCGCCGCGGCCCGGAGGGGGATCGACCTCGCGCGCCTCGCCCTCGTTCCCCACCCCGGCTCGGACGCCGCCGCCGTCGCGGGCGCGTGTCTCGACGGCATGGACGCCGTGGTCCTCGGGGAGGGCCTCGCCCTCGCCGACGCCGACCGCCGCCGCCTCGCCGCCCGGGCCCGCGAGCGCGGGACGGTCATCCTGAGCGCGGGCCCGTGGACCGGGGCGCACGTGGCCCTCGCGGTGGAGCGCTCCGCCTGGTCTGGGCTCGGGGCGGGCGAGGGGCGCCTCCGCTCCCGCACGCTCACCGTGGCCCGCTCGGGACGGCACCTCGGGCGCGTCGACCGCGTCGACGTCCTCCTCGACGCCGAGCCCGCCGCCTTCCCCGGCCGGGAGGCTCAGGCCCGCCGGCACCTGAGGCTCGCGTGAGCAGCCGGCGAAGGAGCGGGGGTGGACGCCCCCGTGCGGCGGGCGGCCCTCTGGGTCCCCGACTGGCCCGTCGTCGCGGCGATGGCCGCGGCTTCCCTCGACGCGGACGCCCCCGCCGCGGTCCTCCACGGCCGCGGCCTGGTCGCCGTGTCCGCCGCCGCGCGCGCCGCCGGGGTGCGCCGGGGCATGCGCCGCCGCCAGGCCCAGTCGCGCTGCCCCGAGCTCGCGATCCTCCCGCACGACGATGGCCGGGACGCCCGCGCCTTCGAGGACGTCGCCCTCGGAGCCGAGGAGGTCGTCTCCGGGGTCGAGGTCACCCGCCCCGGGCTGCTGATGATCCCCGCGACCGGGGCGGCCCGATTCTTCGGGGGAGAGGAGGCGCTCGCCGAGGCCCTCGTCGTCGCCGCGACCGAGCGCTCCGGCGCCGAGGTGAGCGTCGGGATCGCCGACGGCCTCCTCGCCGCCGTCGAGGCCGCCCGGGGCAGCGTCATCGTCCCGGCCGGGGGGAGCGCGGCGTACCTCGCGCCCCTGCCCGTGGCCTCCCTGGCGCACGTCGCAACCGAGCGGAGGCACCTCTCGGCCGTCGAGGACATGGTGGGCGTGCTCGAACGCCTCGGGATCGACACCCTCGGGGCGCTCGCCGCGCTGCCGCGCGCCGACGTGATCGCGAGGTTCGGGTCGGCGGGGGCGTGGGCCCACCGCCTCGCGGGAGGCGGGGACCTCGCGCCGCCGGTGCTTCGCCGCATCGAGCAGGACATCGAGGTGCGCTCGGAGTTCGAGGAGGCGCCGCGCGACGTCGAGAGGATCGCCCTCGAGGCGCGCCGCGCCGCCGAGGCGCTCGACGCCGCCCTCCGCGACGCCGGGGTGCGCTGCCTCCGGGTGAGCGTCGCCGTCGTCACCGAGCGGGGGGAGGAGCTCGAGCGCACGTGGCGCACCGACGTCGGGCCCCGGCGAGGGCGCCTTCGCGCGCTTCATGGCCGACCGCGTCCGCTGGCAGCTCGAGGGCTGGCTCAGCCGCACCTCCGCGGGGCCGGAGGTGTCCCCTCCGGCGTCCCTCACCCTCACCGCCCGCGACGTCGTGGGCGGGGGAGCGGAGCAGGCGTTCCTCTGGGGAGGGGTATCCGGGGCCGACGCGCGGGCCCACCGGGCGATGGGGCGTATCCAGGGCCTGACGGGGGCGGAGGCGGTGCTGATCGCCGAGGAGCAGGGCGGCCGCGACCCCCGGGACCGGGTCTCCTACGTCCCCTGGGGTCAGGTCGGCCGGCCCGCGCGCCGCGTCGACCGCCCGTGGCCCGGCCGTCTCCCCGACCCCGCTCCCGGCCACGGTCCTCACCCCGCCCGAGCCGGTGCGCCTCCTCGACGCGGGCGGCCGCGACGTCGTCGTCACGGAACGCCTTGGCGTGAGCGCCGCCCCCACCTGGCTCGCGCTCCCGGGCGAGGAGGCGGTTCCCGTCGAGGCCTGGGCCGGTCCGTGGCCGCTCGCCGAGCGGTGGTGGTCGGAGGACGCCTCCCGTCGCGCGTACCTGCAGGTGGCGCTCGGCGACGGGAGGGCGTTCCTCGTTGCCTCGCGCCGGGGGGAGTGGGCGCTGGAGGCGGTCTATGACTGACTACGCGGAGCTCCACGCCCACACGGCGTTCAGCTTCCTCGACGGGGCGAGCCAGCCCGAGGCGATGGCCGTCGAGGCGGGGCGCCTCGGCCTCAGCGCCCTCGCCGTCACCGACCACGACGGGCTGTACGGCGTCGTCCGTTTCGCGGGGGCCGCCCGGGACGTGGGCCTGCCCACGGTGTTCGGCGCCGAGCTCCACCTCGCCGCGCCCGGGAGCCGGGGCCCCGTGCTCGACCCGCCGACGGGCGTCCCCGACCCCCGAGCCGACCACCTCGTCGTCCTCGCGCGCGGGCCGGAGGGGTACGCGCGCCTGTCGCGGGCGATCGGGCTCGGGCACCTCGCGACGGGGGAGAAGGGGGCCGCCCACTACACGCTCGAGGGTCTCGCCGACGCGGCGGCCGGGGAGTGGGTCGTGCTCACCGGGTGCCGGAAGGGGGCGGTGCGGCGCGCCCTGGGCGCGGAGGGGGAGCCGGTCACGGCGGCCGGGCACGCGGCGGCGCGGCGGGAGCTCGACCGACTCGCGGCGCTCTTCGGGGCGGGGAACGTCGCCGTGGAGATCACCGACCACGGGCAGCCCCTCGACGCGGAGCGCAACGACGCGCTCGCCGACCTCGCCTTCGACGCCTCCCTCCCGCTCGTCGCCACGACGAACGCCCACTACGCGACCCCGCGCGACGCCGACCTCGCCGGGGCGCTCGCCGCCGTCCGCGCGCGCTCCTCCCTCGACGACATGGACGGCTGGCTCCCCGGGTCCCCGGGCGCCCACCTGCGATCCCCGAGGAGATGCTCCGCCTCCACCGGCGCCACCCCGAGGCGGTCGCCGCCGCCGCCCGCCTCGCCGCGGACCTCGCCTTCGACCTTTCGCTCGTCGCCCCCCACCTGCCGCCCTACCCGGTCCCCGAGGGGCACGACGAGGCGTCGTGGCTGCGCGAGCTGACGTAGCGGGGGGCGCGGGAGCGGTACGGCCCGCGCGGGGCGGAGCGGGTGCCGGGGGCGTACGCGCAGATCGACCGGGAGCTCGACATCATCGAGGCGCTCGACTTCCCCGGCTACTTCCTCATCGTCCACGACCTCGTCGACTTCTGTCGCCGCAGCGACATCCTGTGCCAGGGGCGCGGCTCGGCCGCGAACTCCGCCGTCTGCTACGCGCTCGGCGTCACGGCCGTCGACGCCGTCACGCACGGGCTGCTGTTCGAGCGCTTCCTGTCGGCGGAGCGGGACGGCCCGCCGGACATCGACGTCGACATCGAGTCCGACCGGCGGGAGGAGGTCATCCAGTACGTCTACGAGCGATTCGGGCGCATCAACGCGGCGATGGTCGCGAACGTCATCCAGTACCGGCCCCGCTCCGCCGTGCGCGACGCGGCGCGGGCGCTCGGCCACGGGGCGGGGCAGCAGGACGCGTGGTCGAAGTCCATCGACCGCTGGTCCTCGCTTAAGGACCGCCGCGTGGATCACGCGGAGTGGGTCGCGAGCCAGCGCGACGTCATGTGGCCCGCCCCGCCGCCGACGGACGACCTCTCCCACATCCCTGCGCCCGTCCTCGACCTCGCCGACCGGCTGCTGCGCCTGCCCCGCCACCTCGGCGTCCACCCCGGCGGCATGGTCCTGTGCGACCGCCCCGTGCTCGACGTCTGCCCGGTGGAGTGGGCGCGGATGCCCGGCCGCACCGTCCTGCAGTGGGACAAGGACGACTGCGCGGAGGCGGGGCTCGTGAAGTTCGACCTGCTGGGGCTCGGGATGCTCTCCGCCCTCAAGTACGCCTTCGCGTTCGTCCGTGACACGCAAGGCGAGGCCCTCACCCTCCACGGCCTGCCGCAGGAGGACCCCCGCGTGTACGACCTCCTGTGCGCCGCCGACACCATCGGCGTCTTCCAGGTGGAAAGCCGCGCCCAGATGGTGACCCTGCCCCGGCTCCGCCCCCGGCGCTTCTACGACATCGTCGTCGAGGTCGCCCTCATCCGTCCGGGGCCCATCCAGGGCGGCTCCGTGCACCCGTACATCGCCCGCGCGCGCGGTCGGGAGGAGGTCACGTACCTCCACCCGCTGCTCGAGCCGTCGCTCAAGAAGACGCTCGGGGTGCCGCTGTTCCAGGAGCAGCTGATGCAGATGGCGATGGACGCGTGCGGGTTCGACGGGACGCTCGCCGACCAGCTGCGCCGCGCGATGGGCTCCAAGCGCTCGCCGGAGCGGATGGAGGCGCTCCGGGCGCGGGCGCTCGTCGGGGATGCACGAGCGGGGGATCGACGCGGACACCGCGCACGCGATCTTCGACAAACTCCGCGCGTTCGCGGACTTCGGCTTCCCCGAGTCGCACGCCTTCTCCTTCGCCTACCTCGTGTACGCGTCCGCGTGGCTCAAGGTCCACAAGCCCGCAGCGTTCTACGCCGGCCTGCTCGCCGCCCAGCCGATGGGCTTCTACTCGCCCCAGTCGCTCGCCGCCGACGCGCGGCGCCACGGGGTGACCGTCCTGCGGCCCTGCGTGGCCCGCTCCGAGGTGCTCGCGCGGGTGGAGAGGCTCGACGAGGCGCGGGCGAGGCCGGCGGAGGCCCGCGAGGACCTGAGCGCCCTCGTGGACGCCGACCCGCGCCTCGCCGTGCGCATGGGCCTCGCGTCCGTCCGGGGGGTCGGGGCCGACGCGGCGTCCGCGATCGTCCGCGCCCGCGAGGAGGCGCCGTTCGCCGACCTCCGGGACATGGCGCGGCGGGTGCGCGTGGCGAAGGACGGGGCGGTCGGGGTCGCGGCGGAACGCGGGCTGAGCGTCGCCCAGTGGGAGGCCCTCGCGACGGCGGGGGCGCTCGAGGCGTTCGGCGTGACGCGCCGGGAGGGGCTCTGGGCGTCCGGGGCCCTCGCGATGGAGGGCCCGGACGCGCTTCCCGGGACCGCCGTCGGGGTCGAGGCGCCCACCCTCCCGGGGATGAGCGACGTGGAGATGGCCGTCGCGGACGTCTGGGCCTCCGGGGTGAGCGCCGACGCCTACCCCACGGCCTTCGTCCGGGAGCGGCTCGAGGCTGCGGGGGCGCTCCGCGTCGCCGAGGTATTCACGCGGGAGGAGGGCGAGCGCGTCGTCGTCGGCGGCGTCGTCACCCACCGCCAGCGACCCGGCACGGCCAAGGGGGTGACCTTCCTGTCGCTCGAGGACGAGACCGGGGCCCTCAACGTCGTCTGCTCTCCGGGCGCGTGGAAGCGATTCCAGGCGGTCGCGCGGCGCTCCCCGGCGCTCGTGGTGCGGGGGAGGATCGAACGGGCCGACGGGGCGACGAACCTCACCGCCGAGCACCTCGCGCCGCTCAGCCTCAAGGTGCCGACGTCGTCGCGCGACTTTCGCTAGGTCGCGGGCCCACGCGGGCGCGGACGACGGCGCCCATGGGCGACCGTACGCGCCCGCGGGTTCCGTGCGCCCCAGTGGACATCGAGTGCCGCGAACGACCCTTTCGCGCGGGCGTGAGCGCGCTAGTGGGCAATCGAACGCCGCTTCCGGCTCGAATCGGGTGCTCAGTGTCCACAGGGAGGTTTCGACCGGCAGAAAGCGGAGGTTGCGGGCACCCAGTGTCCACAGGGATGCATCGACCGGCGCGTCGCGGGGATGCCGGGGCGCCAGCAACGCCGGGGGTCCGCGCTGCGTCGAGAACCCGCACGACTCGGGACCGCCCGCGTTACTCCGGCGGGTGCCCCCCGTGCTAGTCTTTCGGACGCGTTGCGAGCGCAATGGAGGGCTCGCAACTCACCTGCCCGGGTGGCGGAAATGGCAGACGCGCTAGCTTGAGGTGCTAGTTCTCGAAAGGGAGTGGGGGTTCAAGTCCCCCCTCGGGCACCGCGGTCGACGAGAGGCGCCGGGGCATCGTCCCCGGCGCTTTCGCGTTCCCGGCTACCGCGCCGTTCGCCGGCGCAGCACGATCGCGGTGAGCGCGAGCGACACGACGAAGAACCCGCCCACCACCGCCGACTCGTACGCGTTCCAGCCGAAGCCGAGCCAGGCGTCCTGGATGAGGAACGCCGCGTGCCGCAGGGGAGTGAGGGCGCCGACCGCGTTCATCGCGTCCGGAAGCACCTCGGGCGGCGGCCCGGAGCCGCCGAGGATCAGCATGACGAACCACAGCATGATGCCGATGCCCTGCGCGGCGCGCGCCGTCGGCACCACGAGGCCCAGAAGCGATCCGATCATCGCGAACGCGAGCGCCGCGAGCACGAAGTTGAGGATCACGAGAGGCCACGACGCCGGCAGGCGCGGGTGGTAGACGAGCACGCCGACGGTCACGACGAGCGCGGCGCCGATGGCCGAGAGGGCGATCATGACGACGGTCTGGGCGCCGATGATCGTCTGGCGGGGGATCGTCGACGCGTCGAAGCGCCGGAGAACTCCGCGTTCGCGGTAGGTCGCGACGTGCGTGGGGAGCGTGATGAGGCCGAGCGCTCCGACCACGAGCGCGACGTAGGCGCCCATGTAGAAGTCCATCGCCCCGACGCCGCGGTAGAAGTCGGGGTCGGCCTCGTTGCCGAAGACCCCGCCCATCACGAGTTCCATGACCACGGGAAGGCCCAGCGTGAACACGACGGTGATGGGCTCGCGGAGCAGGAGCTTGCCCTCGAGCCAGGCGACGCGCAGAAGAAGCCTCACGACTCGCCTCCCGTGTCGTCGCCCGTATCGCCCGTGATCGAGAGGTAGACGTCCTCGAGGGACGGCCGGGCCACCTCGTAGTCGTCGGGCGCGAGCCGCGCGCGGGCGAGGGTGGCCGCGACGCCGACCCCGATCGACCCGTCGCCGCGCACGGTGACGCGGTCGCCGTCGCGCTCGACCGACGCGACCCCCGTCACCGCGGTGAGCAGGGAGTCCTTGACGCCAGCCGTGAAGGTGACCGTCACGCCGCCGCCGTACTCGCGGCGCAGCGCGTCGGGCGTTCCGGACGCGACGACCCGACCCGCCTGGATGATCGCCGCGCGGTCGCACAGACGTTCCGCCTCGTCCATGAAGTGCGTGACGAGCACGACGGTCGCGCCGCCGTCGCGGATGCGCTCGATCAGTCCCCAGGCGACGCGCCGGGCCGTGGGGTCCATGCCCGTCGTCATCTCGTCGAGGAAGACCACCTCGGGGCGATTCACGAGCGCGAGCGCGACCAGCAGCCGCTGCTTCTGGCCGCCGCTCAGCGACCCAAACTGGGCGTCGCGCTTGGCGCGAAGACCCCAGTCGTCGAGGAGGTCCTCCCACGACGCGCCGCCGTCGACGCTCGACGCGAAGAGGTCGAGCGCCTCCCACACCTTGATGCGGTCGGGCAGCGCGGACTCCTGGAGCTGGCTGCCGATGCGGCGCTTGACCTCGCGCAGCTCGCGCGAGGGGTCGAGTCCAAGGATGCGGATCGTCCCGGCGTCGTGGCGACGCAGGCCCTGGAGGCATTCCACCGTGGTCGTCTTGCCCGCGCCGTTGGGCCCGAGGATCCCGAAGATCTCCCCGCGCTGGACCTCGAGCGACACCCCGTCGACCGCGCGCGTCGTTCCGTACGACTTGCGCAACTCGTCGACCGCGATCACCGCGTCGTGCGTCGCCATCGTTCCCCCGTTGACCGTGGCCGGGACGGTCTCCCGACACGTCCAGAGTAGGGGTCGGCACGCGTTCCCGCGAGGACGAACGGCCCGGTCGGCGAGGGGCGGCCTCGGCGCTAGCCTGGACTCGTGAAGCGCTCCCACGACGTCGTCTCGATCGCGCAGGATCTGATCCGCATCGACACGACCAATCCGGGCGACGGAACCGGTCCCGGGGAGCGCGTCGCCACGGAGTACGTCGCCGAGTTCCTGAGCGACCTCGGGTTCGAGACCGTCATCCGCGAGTCGGCGCCCACGCGCACCAGCCTGACGGCCCTGTGGGAGGGCGAGGACCGCTCGCGACCCCCGCTCGTACTCCACGGTCACCTCGACGTCGTCAAGGCCTTCGACCACGAGTGGCGCCACCCGCCGTTCGCCGCCGAGGTGCACGACGGGATGATCTGGGGCCGCGGCGCGGTCGACATGAAGGGCACCGACGCGGTGTACCTCGAGACGATCGCGCGGATGGTCGAGTCGGGCGCGAAGCCCGCGCGCGACATCGTCATCGGCTTCTTCGCCGACGAGGAGCACGGCGGGAGGATGGGCGCCCAGTACATGGTGGAGAACCACCCCGACGACTTCCGGGGCGCCACCGAGGCGGTCAGCGAAGTGGGCGGTTTCTCGACCCAGATCGCGGGCACGCGCGCGTACCTGATCCAGACGGCGGAGAAGGGGCTGCAGTGGCTGCGCCTGTCGGCCGTCGGGACCGCCGCCCACGGGAGCCTCGTCCACGACGACAACGCCGTCACCTACCTCGCCGAGGCGATCGCCAAGATCGGGCGGTACGAGTGGCCCCTCGACATCACGCCGACGGTCGAGGCGCTGCTGCGCGGCGTCGCCGAGATCGCGGGGATCGAGTACGAGCCCACGGAGGAGGTCGTCGAGACGCTGCTCGCGAACCTCGGAAGCGCCGCCCGATTCGTCGAGCCCACGGTCCGCAACACGTCGAACCCCACCCAGCTGGATGCCGGCTACAAGGCGAACGTCATCCCGAACAACGCCGCCGGCGTCGTCGACACGCGACCGCTCTTCGGCCAGCACGAGGAGGTGGTGGCCGTCGTCCAGGAGCTCGCGGGGCCGAATATCAAGGTCGAACCGATCGTCAGCGCCATCGCGCTCGAGGTGCCGTTCTCCGGCCCTCTCGTCGACGCGATGATCGACTCGCTCCACGCGGAGGACCCCGGGGCCCCCGTCCTGCCGTACGCGCTCAGCGGCGGCACGGACAACAAGCACCTGAGCAGCATCGGCATCACCGGCTACGGTTTCGCGCCGCTCCAGCTCCCGCCGGAACTCGACTTCCCCGCGCTCTTCCACGGCGTCGACGAGCGCGTGCCGATCGCGAGCCTCGAGTTCGGCGTGCGCGTGATGGAGCGGTTCCTCCGGTCCTGCTAGGCGACGTAGGTCGCGTCCGTGCGGCGCACGCGCATGGCCCGACGGCGGAGCCACACCCGCCTCGCGCCCCCGCGGAACCGCTGCACGCGGGCGAGCTCCCACTTGCCGTACTCGGCCTCGTCCGCGAGCATGCGGCGCGCGTCCGCGCGGCTCACGTTCGGGGGGATGACGACGACGCGCGTCTCCACGTGCGTCGACCGGGCGGTCGCGCGGCCCGACGGGACGACGGCGCCGCCTTGGCGCTGGGGCGAGATCTCGTGCATAGCGTTACCAGTTTGCACCGCCCACGGGTAACGTGAGGGCCATGGAAGCCGATGTCCGTGAGGCGTTGCGTCACCTGATCACCGCGTTCGAGAACCACCTCGAGGCCGTGGCCTCGCGGCGCAGCCCCGACGACGCCGCGGTCGACGACGCGTACGAGGCGCTCGCGGCCGCCTTCGAACACTACGAGGAACAGCTCGATCTGGAGTTCGCGGAGGGTCTCCCGCTCGTCGTCGACGACGCGGACGACGACGAGGACGACGACGCCGACTTCGAGTTTGACGAGGCGGCGGAAGACGATGGCGAGGACATCGACGCCGACGAGCTCGCCGACGACGAAGACGACGACATCGACGAGGACGACGACATCGACGAGTTCGACCTGCGCGACTAGTCGCGGTCGACGCCACGGCGCCGGGTCGTCAGCGGCGCTCGGGGTATCCCATCGCGGGCGACGAGACCTCGGTCAGCGCCTCGCGGATGGCCGGGGGCAACTCGAGGTCCTCGGCGGACAGCGACGCGGCGAGTTGATCGGACGTCCGGGCCCCCACGATCGCGGAGGTGACGCCGGGCGCGTCGCGAACCCACGCCAGCGCGACCTCGTGCGGCGTGCGGCCGAGTCCCGACGCCGCGGTGACGAGGGCCTCGACGATCGCGGCGACGCGGTCGGTCAGGTACGGCTCGACGAACCCCGCGAGGTGGTCGGACGCCGCGCGCGAGTCCGCCGGGATCGCCGTCCGGTACTTGCCCGTCAGCACGCCGCGACCGAGCGGCGACCACGCGAGGATGCCCAAGCCGAGCGCCGCCGCCGCGGGGACGACCTCCCGCTCGATCCCGCGCTGCGCCAACGAGTACTCGACCTCGGTCGCCGCGAGGGGGGCGCGGTCGGCGAGCGTCGCGGCCCGCGCCGTCGCCCACCCGGGGAAGTTCGAGAGGCCGACGTAGCGGGCGCGCCCGGAGTTCACGGCGATCTCCAGCGCGTGGATCGTCTCCTCCAGCGGGGTCGCGGCGTCGAAGGCGTGCACGAGCCACAGGTCGACGTAGTCCGTGCCGAGCCGCGCGAGCGATTCGTCGAGGGTGCCGAGCAGCGTGTCCCGCGAGGCGTCGACCGACCCGCCGGTGTCGCGCCTCCGGATGCCCGCCTTCGTACAGATCTGCACGTCGCGTCGGGAGACGGTCCCGCCGAGCATCGAGCCGATGAGCTCCTCCGCGCCGCCCTCCGCGTAGGAGGCGGCCGTGTCGAGAAGCGTGCCCCCCGCGTCGAGGAACGCGTCGAGTTGAAGCCCGGCCTCGACGTCGTCCGTGTCCCGGCTCCACGTCATGGTGCCGAGGGCGAGGCGCGACACCTCGAGGCCCGTGCCGCCCGCCCGTCTCCTGTCCACGGTGCCGACGCTACCGGGAGGCGCGTGAACGGGGCAGGCGGCGCGCGGCGGTAGTGTGGCGAGCGTGATCTGGTGGGAGGCCGCGGTCCTCGGCGTAGTGCAGGGCCTGACTGAATTTCTGCCCATTTCCTCGAGCGCGCACATCCGCGTGATCGGCGCTCTTCTGCCGAACGGCACCGACCCGGGGGCGGCCTTCACGGCCGTCATCCAGATCGGGACCGAGGCGGCGGTCCTCTGGTACTTCCGGCACGACATCGCCCGTATCGTCTCCGCGTGGTACCGCGCCCTCGTCGGGCGCGACGGCTCGGACCGGGCCTCGCGGTTCGGGGCGCGGAGCGCGGACGCGCGCCTCGGGTGGTGGGTGATCCTCGGATCGCTCCCGATCGTCATCCTCGGCCTCCTGTTCAAGGACGCGATCGAGTCGGGACTCCGCAATCTCTGGATCGTCGCCGCCGTGCTCGCGGGATTCGCGCTCGTGCTCGGGTGGGCGGACCGGATCGGCGCGAAGCGGCGCGAACTCGAGAGCCTCCGGGCCCGCGACGCCGTCGTGCTCGGCTTCGCGCAGGCGGCCGCGCTGGTGCCGGGCGTCTCCCGGTCCGGCGGCACCATCTCCGCCGGCCTGTTCCTCGGGCTGTCGCGAATAGCCGCGGCGCGATACTCGTTCCTGCTCGCGATCCCGGCGGTGCTCGGGTCGGGGGTGTACGAGTTCCTCGGAAGCCGCGACGAGATCACGGCCGCTGGGGGCCCGGGGCTCGTCAACACGGCCATCGCGGCGGGCGTCGCGTTCGTCGTCGGGTACGGCGTGATCGTGTGGTTCCTCCGGATGCTGACGACGCGCTCGTTCACGCCGTTCGTCGTCTACCGGTGGCTCTTCGCCGCGGTGATCGTCGTGCTCATCCTCACGGGGACGGTGCCCGTCCGCTAGGGCGCCGGGATTACTTTCCGGAGCCGCCGTCCCGGCGCCGGAGGAACTGCTCGAACTCCGCGGCGATCGCGTCGCCGGAGGCCTCGGGCAGGTCGGCCGCGTCCGTCACCTCCTCGAGCTTCTTCACGTGCGCCGAGACCTCGTCGTCCTCGCGCGCGAGCTCGTCGACGCCGCGCTCCCACGCCTCGGCCTCGTACTCGAGGTCGCCGAGGTCGATGGGGGCGCCGAGGAGCCGCTCGATCGACCCGAGAAGCGTCCGCGTCGCCTTGGGGCTCGGCGGGTGCGCGACGTAGTGGGGGACGCCGACCCAGCCGGAGACGACGGAGATTCCACGCTGGGAGGCCTCGTGCCCGAGCACGCCGGTGATGCCGGTGGGTCCCTCGTAGTCCGAGCGCTCGATGTCGAGCTGGCGACGGATATCCGCCTCCTCCGACGTCAGGTAGACGGGCAGGGGGCGCGTGTGGGGCGCGTCGACGAGCAGCGCGCCGAGCGTCACGAGGACGTCGATGTCGAAGTCCTCGGCGGCCTCAAGCACGTCGCGCGAGAACTGGCGCCAGCGCATCGACGGCTCGATGCCCCGCGCGAGCAGGACGGTCCGCCCGGGCTGCGAGGGGATCTCCACCGTCGAGATCACCGTGCCGGGCCACGAAAGCACGCGCTCGCCGCGGTCGTTGCGGGACACGGTCGGCCGGCTCACCTGGAAGTCGTGGTAATCCTCCGCGTCGAGGGCGATGTACTCGCGCGCGCCCCACACGCGGGCGATGTGATCGAGGGCGGAGGACGCCGCCGCGCCCGCGTCGTTCCAGCCCTCGAACGCCGCGATCATGACGGCCGAGGACGGGTCGAGGGAGGTCGCCCGGTCGGGAGGTGCCATTGTTCGAGCCTAGACTGTGCGCCGATGAATATGAACGACGAGTGGCCCGCGGCCGTCCTCTGGGACATGGACGGCACCCTGATCGACACGGAGCCCCACTGGATAGGCGCGGAGATCGCCCTTTGCGCGGCCCACGGCGTCGAGTGGACCCATGAGGACGGCCTGGGCCTCGTCGGCAACTCCCTGCCAACCTCCGCGCGTGTCCTGCAGGATCGGGGCGTCGCCGCCGCGGAGGAGGCGATCATCGCGACCCTTCTCGACGAGGTGGCGGGCAAGGTCCGGGAACGCGCGCCGTGGCAGGAGGACGCGCGCCGCCTGCTCGATCGGATGCGCGAACGGGGCATCCCGGCGGCGCTCGTCACGATGTCCTACGCGCCCCTCGCCGACGCGTTCGTCGCGAGCGCCGGGGCCTTCGACGTCGTCGTGACGGGCGAGCAGGTCGCCGAGGGGAAGCCGCACCCGGAGTCCTACCTCACGGCCGCGGCGCGGCTCGGCGTGCCGATCGACCGGTGCCTCGCGATCGAGGACTCGCCGTCGGGGATCCGCTCCGCCCACGCCGCAGGCGCCATGACGGTCGCCGTGCACCGGCTCACGCCCCTGGACCCGCTTCCGGGCATGTCCCGTGTGCGGAGCCTCGACTCGCTCACCGACGAGGCCGTCCTCCGCGTGATGGCGGGCGAGGTGATCGACGAGCTCGCCGACGAGACCTAGGCGGGATCGACGCCGATCGCGGCGCGAACCGCGTCCGGGTCGATCGGCGGCGGCGTTCCGCCGAACTCGGGGCACAGCTCCTGGAAGGAGCACCACGCGCACAGCGGGCCCTTGCGCGTGCGCCACCGCGACTCGCGGGCGGCGCGGGTGATCTCGCCCCAGATCTCGCGCACCTCGTGCTCGATGCGGTCGAGGTCCTCGGCGGTGGGTCGGAGCACTACCGCCTGTCCGTCCTTGAGGTACAGGAGCTGGAGGATGCTCGCCCGCCGCCCGCGGAGTCGCTCGACGAGCAGCGCGTAGAAGCGCATCTGGAACTTCGCCTGCGCGCCGTAACGCTGCGAGGGGGACTTGCCGGTCTTGTAGTCGACGACGCGGATCGACCCGTCCCCGGCGACGTCGACGCGGTCGATCACGCCCCGTAGCAGGGGGCCGTCGTCGAGCTGCCACTCGACGAACTCCTCGCGTGCGGCGGGCTCGAGCCGCTGGGGGTTCTCCATGGAGAAATACGTCGCCACCCGATCGGCGGCGTCGGCGAGCCACGCCCGCTCGTCCTCGGGCGTCGCGTGGAGGGTCGCGAGTTCGGGGTCGCCCTCGAGCATCGCGCGCCACTCGGGCTCGAGAAGCGCGGTAGCCGCCACGACGGTGCGCTCCCCGGCGGGGGCGTCGTACAGGTGCTCGAGGACGGAATGGACGAGGGTGCCGAGCGTCGCGGCCGGCGACGGGGGTTCGGGCACCTGGTCGACGACGCGGAGCCGGAACATCAGCGGGCACTGCCGGAAGTCGTTCGCGCGCGACGGGGACAATCCGGGAGCTCGCCTGGCCATCCCCTCACCCTACGGACCGGGGACGACGCGAGAGCGGGCACGCGCCGCGTCGTCCGGGATCGGCCGAGAGACTACGGTGGGGGCATGGCTAAGACGCGTCGCCGTTCCGGCGGCTGGGTCGTCGGACGCGTCCTCGGCGCCGACGTGATCATCCGCGGCTCGTCCCTCGTCACGGTCGTGTTCCTCGCCCTGATCTGGGGCCAGGACAGCACCGGCGGTTACTCCAACCGGAGCCTCGCGACGGGCCTGGAGTTCGCGCTCGTCGTCTTCGTCTCCGTGTTCCTCCACGAGTACGCCCACGCGCTCGCCGGGCGCGCGTTCCGGCGCAAGGTCAAGGAGATCGTCCTCACGCTTATGGGCGCCCACACGTCGTTCGACGGGAGGAACCTCACGGCGACCGCGTCGGGGGTGATCGCGGCGGCGGGGCCGGCGATGAACGCCGTCATCGCGGCGGTCTCGACCGTCGCGGCGGGCCTCGTTGCCCCAGGCAACCTCCGCGAATTCTTCGGGCTCGCGGCGTACGCGAACGTCCTGCTCGCCGTCTTCAACGCCCTGCCCGGGATTCCGATGGACGGCGGGCGCGTGCTCGAGGCGATCGTCTGGGGCGCCACGCGGCAGCCGCGCGTCGGCACGATCGCGGCGGCGTGGGGAGGCCGCGTGGTCGCCGTCGGCGTCGTCGTGTACGTGTTCTGGATCAACTTCGCCCACGGCGCCTCGCCGAGCCTCTTCTCCATCCTGTGGAGCTTCCTCCTCTTCTCCGTGCTGTGGCCCGCGTCGACCGAGGCGCTCCGAGTCGCCCGTATCCAGGAGCGGGTCGATTCCGTCAACGTCGCCCGCCTCATGCACCCCGCGATCGGCGTGCGCTACGACGTATCCGTCGCGACGGCTCTCCGCGAGGCTCAGCGCGCCGAGGCGAGCGAGGTGGTGGTGATATCCGCGGACGGCCACGCGGCGGGCCACTTCCCGACCGCGACCGCCCTCGCCGTTCCCCAGGATCGACGCATCTCGACATACCTCGACGCCGTGACCGTGCCGCTGCCCCGCGGGGCCGAGATCGCTGCCGTCGCTCGACGGCCGCGCCGCGCTCGATGCCGTGCGCCAGTGGTGGGGCGCGACCGACGCGCTCGTCGTCATCGACGACGGAAACGTCGTCGGCGTCGTCGTGCTCGCGGAGGTGGGGGGCCGCCTCAAGTAGCCCGCTCGTCGGCCCCTAGACTTGGGCCGTGACCCGTGCCCGCACACCGTCCGCCGACGCCGACCGCCGGCGCGGGCCGCTGCGCGCGGGGGACCGGGTCCAGCTCACAGACGCCAAGGGGCGCCACCACACGATCACGCTAGAGAAGGGCCGCACCTTCCACACGCACCGGGGCGCGTTCGAGCACGACGCGCTCATCGGCCAGCCCGAGGGAACCGTCGTCACGACCGCGAGCGGCATCGCGTTCCTCGCGCTCCGCCCGCTGCTCAGCGACTTCGTCCTGTCCATGCCGCGCGGCGCCCAGGTGGTCTACCCCAAGGACGCCGCGCTCATCGTCGGCCAGGCGGACGTCTTCCCCGGCGCCCGCGTCGTCGAGGCGGGGGTCGGATCCGGCGCGCTGTCGATGTCGCTGCTCCAGGCGATCGGGGAGTCGGGATCGCTGCTGTCGATCGAGCGGCGCGAGGACTTCGCGGACATCGCCCGCGCCAACGCCGTGTCCTTCTTCGGCGCCGCGCCCCGCGGCTGGACGATCGAGGTCGGGGACTTCGCCGACGTCGCGCCCCGGCGGTGCGACCCGGGGTCGGTCGACCGGGTCGATCCTCGACATGCTCGCCCCGTGGGAGAACATCGACGCCGCGGCGGGAGTCCTCGCGCCCGGCGGGGTCCTCCTCGCGTACGTCGCGACGACGACGCAGTTGTCCCGCCTCGCCGAGGACCTGCGCGGGCACGGCGGCTTCACCGAGCCGTCGGCCTCGGAGACGATGCTGCGCACCTGGCACCTCGAGGGGCTCGCGGTGCGACCCGACCACCGGATGGTCGGGCACACGGGATTCCTCCTCACGTCGCGCCGCATGGCGCCCGGCGTCGACGCGCCCCTGAGGACGCGGCGCCCCGCCAAGGGCGCCTACCCGGTCGACGAGGAATGGGGGCCCGAGGATCTCGGCGAACGCCCGGTGAGCGAGAAGAAGATACGCAAGGTTCGGCGCGACGTCACGCGCGCCGACGAGGGGAGATGACTCGGATGGGACTCGAAGAGGACGTGCCGCGGCTGCAGAAGCAGAACGCCGAACTCGGGCGGCTGCTCGAATCGGCGCGCTCGCAGCTCGGGGAGCTCCGCGAACGGCTCGCCGAGCTGAGCGCGCCGCCGCAGACCTTCGCGACGCTACTCGGGTGGGCAGGCGAGCACGCCGACGTCATGGTCGCCGGGCGCCGCATGCGCGTCGCGGTCGCGCCGTCCGTCGCCCGCGACCTCCCGCCCGGCCAGGAGGTCCTCGTCAACGCCCTCAACGTCGTCGTCGACGTCGCCGGTCCGGAGCGCGCCGGCCAGGCCGCCATCGTGCGCGAGGTGATCGACGACGAGCGGGTGCTCGTGGTCGCGCGCGGAGAGGACGAGCGCGTCGCGATCCTCCTCGGCGGCCAGGCGAGAGACCGCGTGCACGAGGGCGACACGGTGATCATCGATCCCCGCACGGGCTTCGCGAACGAGAAGGTCGAGCGCACCGGGATCGAGTCGCTCCTGCTCGAGGAGGTGCCGGACGTCTCCTACGCGGCGATCGGGGGCCTCGCGCCGCAGATCGAGCGCATCCAGGACGCGATCGAGCTCCCGCTGCGCCACCCCGAGCTGTACGCCGAGCACGCCCTCGAGCCGCCGCGCGGCCTCCTGCTGTACGGACCTCCCGGGTGCGGCAAGACCCTCATCGCGAAGGCCGTCGCCCACTCGCTCGCCGACGCCGTCGGCACGACGCGCAGTTACTTCCTCTCCGTCAAGGGGCCCGAGCTGCTGAACAAGTACGTCGGCGAGACGGAGCGGTACATCCGGACGATCTTCGAGCGTGGCCGCGCGAAGGCGGCCGACGGGGCGCCCGTCGTGATCTTCTTCGACGAGATGGACGCGCTGTTCCGGGCGCGGGGCTCGGGCGTCTCGTCCGACATGGAGACGACGATCGTCCCGCAACTGCTCACGGAGCTCGACGGCATCGAGGAGCTCGGGAACGTGCTCGTCATCGGCGCGTCGAACCGCGAGGACATGATCGACCCGGCGATCCTGCGCCCGGGCCGCCTCGACGTGAAGATCGAGATTTCGCGTCCGGGCCGCGACGCGGCCGTCGACATCCTCGGCAAGTACCTCACGGCGTCGCTTCCCCTCGCCGAGACGGAGGTGTCCTCCCACGGGGGTGCCGACGCCGCGGCCCGCGCGATGACCGAGGCGGCGGCGGACTACCTCTTCGGCGAGGAGGCGTCCGGCGCCCGGCTCGTGTCCGGCGCGATGCTGCGCAACATCGTCGACCGAGCCAAGACCCGCGCCGTCAAGGCGGTCATCGCCGGAGGGGAGCGGGGCATCCGCACGGAGCAGGTCCTCGAGGCGTGCGTGGAGGAGCTGAGCGAGGTGCGGGCCGTCGAGGCGCGCGGCCTCGATCGGGGTTAGCGTGCGCCCGGTCGGCATCGAGACGGAGTACGGCGTCACGGACCCCGGCGACGCCGGGGCGAACCCGATCCTCCTGAGCAGCCTCCTCGTGACGTCGTACCGGGAGGTCGCGGGCGCGGCGACGGCCCCGTGGGACTACGGGGGCGAGGATCCGCTCAACGACCAGCGCGGATTCCGTCGCGACCGGGCGACCGCGGACCCCGACCTTCTGACCGACGAGCCCCGGGAGTCGACGTACCGGCGGCGCCGGGGGTCGTGGGAGGACCCGGCCCACGTCAACGTGGTTCTGAGCAACGGCGCGCGGCTGTACGTCGACCACGCCCACCCGGAGTACTCGGGGCCCGAGGTGACGTCCGCGCGCGACGCCGTCCTCTGGGATCGCGCCGGCGACCTGGTGGTGCGGCGCGCGGCCGCGGCGCTCGAGGAGACCGGCCAGGCCGTCGCCCTGTACAAGAACAACGTCGACGGCAAGGGGTCGTCGTACGGAACCCACGAGAACTTCCTCGTCGACCGCGACGTGCCGTTCGACGACCTCGCGCGGCGCATCACCGCGCACCTCGTGACCCGCCAGGTGTACACGGGGGCCGGGCGGGTCGGACTCGGCCAGCGCGGCGAGGAGCCGGGGTTCCAGATCTCCCAGCGCGCGGACTACATCGAGGCGGAGATCGGTCTCGAGACGACGCTCCGGCGCCCCATCGTCAACACGCGGGACGAGCCGCACGCCGACCCGAGCCGGTGGCGCCGGCTTCACGTGATCATCGGCGACGCGAACGCCATGGACGTCCCGACGCTGCTGAAGGTCGGCACGACGTCCCTGATCCTGTCGGCCATCGAGGCGGGCGACGACCGCCTCGACCTCCTCGTCCTCGACGACCCCGTCGCGGCCGTTTCGGCCGTGTCGCGCGACCTCGCCCTGCGGCGGCCCCTCGCGTTGGCCGGGGGCGGCGAGTCGACGGCCCTGGACATCCAGCGGGCCCTCGTCGAGATCGCGCGCGACTACGCGGAGGACGACGCGGACGCGGCGATCCTCGCCCGCTGGGACGCGGTGCTCGAGCGCCTCGCCCGCGACCCGGACGCCTGCGGAGGGGAGGTCGAGTGGGTCGCGAAGCTCCGCCTTCTCGGCCGCCTGCGCCAGCGCCACGCGAGCGGCGACGCGCTCCTACCGTGGGACGACGCCCGCCTCGCCGCGGCGGACATCCAGTGGAGCGACGTCGACCCGACGCGCGGGCTGTGCGCCCGCCTCGCGGCCGCGGGGGCGGTGGAGACGCTCGTCACGGCCGAGGAGGTCGCCATCGCCGTTCGCACCCCGCCCCGGACGACGCGCGCGTGGCTGCGGGGACGCGTCGTCGGTTCCCGCCCCGACGTCGTCGACGCGGCGGGCTGGGCGACGGTCGTCCTCGACTACGGCCCGGGGCACCGCGATCTGGAGGTCGTACCCCTCGACGACCCCCTCGCGACCACGCACCCGCTCCTCGACGACCTGCTCGCGCCGTAGACTGGTCCCATGCCACAGGTCACGAGCGGAGACCAGCCGTACGACGACGCGCCCGAGCCCGACGAGCCCGGCCCCGCAGCCGCGCCCCAGGGCCAGACCGACGCCGTCGACGCGTTGCTCGACGAGATCGACGTGACCCTCCAGACGAACGCGGAGCAGTTCGTCCGGAGCTTCGTGCAAAAGGGCGGCGAGTAGCGAACCCGGCGACGTGACCGCGACCGAAGCACCCCCGCCGCTGGACGTCGCGCCCGCGCGCCGCATCTTCGGGCTCGAGACGGAGTTCGGCCTCCACTTCCACACCGACGCGGAGCGCAAGGTGACGACCGAGGAGGTCGCGGGCGCCCTGTTCCACTCGGTGGTCGCGTGGGGACGCTCCTCGAACGTCTTCCTCACCAACGGATCGCGCCTGTACATCGACGTCGGCGCGCATCCCGAGTACGCGACGGCCGAGTGCGACTCGATCGAGGACCTCATCGCCTCCGACAAGGCGGGCGAGCGGATCGTCGGGGCGCTCGTTCAGGACGGGGAGCGGCGCCTCGCCGAGGCGGGGGCGCGCGGCGAGATCCACCTGTACAAGAACAACGCCGACTCCGCGGGCAACTCCTACGGATGCCACGAGAACTACCTCGTGAGGAGGCGTTCCGACTTCACGGCGTTCGCGGGCGGGTTGTTGTCGTTCTTGGTCACCCGGCAGATCCTCACGGGTTCGGGGTGCGTCGTCGGATCCGGACCCTCCGCCCGCTACGCGTTCTCGCCGCGCGCGGACCACATGTGGGAGGCGATGTCGTCCGCGACGACCCGCTCTCGGCCGATGATCAACACGCGCGACGAGCCCCACGCCCACGCGGACCTCTACCGGAGGCTCCACGTCATCGTCGGCGACTCGTCGATCGCCGAGCCGACGACGCTCCTCAAGGTCGGGGCGACCGACCTGATCCTCCGCCTTCTCGAGGCGCGCGTGCCGATGCCCGCGCTCGCACTCGCTCGCGAGATGCAGGCGATCCGCGCGATCTCGCACGACATCTCGGGGCGCGCGACGGTCGAACTCGCCGACGGGCGCCACCTCACGGCCGTCGAGATCCAGGAGCAGTACCTCACCCACGTCGAGGGGCACCTCGGAGGCGTGATCGAACGCGAGCCGCTCACGGAGCGGATCCTCGACCTGTGGCGGCGCGGCCTCGACGCGGTCCGCGCGGGGGACCCGTCCGCGGTGTGGACGGAGTTGGACTGGGCGATCAAGCTGCGGCTCATCGACCGCCTGCGCTCGCGAAACGGCGTGGCTCTCGACGATCCGCGCGTCGCCCGGCTCGAGTACGCCTACCACGACGTGGCGCCCGGCAGGGGGCTCGCCGACGGCCTCGTTCGCGACGGCTTGATGAAGCGGATCGTCGACGAGGAGACGGTAGCCTCAGCCGTCGACACCGCCCCCGAACGACGCGCGCGAAACTGCGCGGCGACTTCGTCCGGGCGGGGCTCGAGGCGCGCCGCGATTTCACCGCGGACTGGGTGCGCCTCAAGATCGTCGGAGACGAGGGCCGTACCGTCCTGCTCAAGGACCCGTTTCGCAGCGAGGACGCGCGCGTCGACGCCCTGATCGAGGCGATAGCGCGCCCGTAGCCGCGCGTAGAATGGGCCCCCGGACACCTCTGGAGGCTGGGCCATGCGACGCGCGATCGCGATGCTCGCCGGCGCGCTCGTGCTGCTCGCCGGTTGCTCAACCGCACCCGGAGCCGATCCGAGCACCGCGTCGATCGACAGCATCACCGTCGGGACGGGCGATCAGGGAGAACCGAAACTCGACTTCCCGGTCGGCGGGAACTTCGCGAAGATCGAGTCCCGCGTGCAGTGGGAGGGGAACGGGGAGCGCCTGACGGACGGCGGGCCCATCCTCCTCGACCTGTATTCGGTCTCCCTGATGACGGGCGACGTCGTCGTCGACACGTATGCCGAGTTGCCGCAGGCTTACCTTCTTGCGCCCGAGCTGCTCGGGAAAGAGCTGTATAACGCGCTGCTCGGCCACCGCGTCGGCGCGCGCATCCTCCTCGTGCTCCCGGAACAGCCGACCCACCTCGAGCTCGGCGCCGTCGCGATCGTCGCCGACGTTCTCCCATCGCAGGCGGTCGGCACGCTTCAGCCGACGGAGGATGACATGCCGTTTGTCGTCAGCGGGGAGAACGGGGAGCCCACGCTGACCTTCCGCGACGATACCGATCTTCCGACCGATCTAGCCGCCGCGACGGTGATCCAGGGCGACGGACCCCAGGTCCAGACCGGATCGCGCGTGCTCCTCAACTACCTCGAAGTGTCGGCGACGACGCGCGAGACCCTGGCGACGACGTGGCCGCTCGAGACCGGGCCGTGGGGCGTGACGGTCGGCCAGGGACAGATGCCCAACGGGCTCGAACAGAGCCTCATCGACGTGGCGCAAGGTTCGCGCATCATCGTGATCGTCCCGCCCGTCGAGGGTTACGGGGACGATCGCCTGATCTTCGTCGTCGACGTCCTCGCCGTGCGGAACCCGGTGTAGCGCCATGGGAGTCGCCGTCCGCGTGATCCCCTGCCTCGACGTCGACGACGGACGCGTCGTCAAGGGCGTCAACTTCGCCAACCTCCGCGACGCGGGCGATCCGGTCGAGCTCGCGCGCGCCTACGGAGACGCCGGAGCCGACGAGGTGACCTTCCTCGACGTCTCCGCGTCCTCCTCGGGGCGCGAGACCATGGTCGACGTCGTCCGCCGCACGGCGGAGGGCGTGTTCGTGCCGCTGACCGTCGGCGGGGGAGTGCGCACCGTCGAGGACGTGGATCGGCTGCTGCGGGCGGGCGCAGACAAGGTCGGCGTCAACACCGCGGCGATCGCCCGCCCCGAGGTCATCTCCGACATCGCCGAGCGCTTCGGGAACCAGGTGCTGGTGCTCTCGGTCGACGCCCGCCGGTGCGGCGAGGGCGTCGAGACGGCGTCGGGCTACGAGGTGACGACGCACGGCGGGCGCCGCGGCACGGGCATCGACGCCGTCGAGTGGGCGGCCCGCGGCCAGGAGCTCGGCGCCGGCGAGATCCTCCTCAACTCGATGGACGCGGACGGGACTACCGACGGGTTCGACCTCGAGATGACGCGCGACGTGCGCGCGGTCGTGACCGTGCCGCTCATCGCGTCCGGCGGGGCGGGCGAGGCGAGGCACTTCGTCGAGGCGGCCCGCGCGGGCGCCGACGCGGTGCTCGCCGCGAGCGTGTTCCACTTCGGGACGCTCACGATCGCCGACGTGAAGAAGACCATGCGCGACGCGGGGATCGAGATCCGGTGAACGCGCGCGATCCGCGTAGCTCCGGCTACGCGCTCTCCGGGACGTTCACGCGCCGCGCGTTCGGCGTGATCGGGCACGCCCTCCGCACCGAGCCCCGACGGTTCGCGGTCGCCATCACCGCGGCGGCGCTCTTCGGGATCCTCGTGGCGCTCTTCGGCTCGATGCTCGGCGAGATTGTCGACGACGTCGTACTCCCGTCGGTGCGGGGCGAGACCATCGGAGGGCCGTGGGGGCGCGTGACGCAACGACCGCGCGACGCCATCCTGCTCGCCGGTTCCGCCTTCCTCGCGATCGGGATCGTCAACGCCTTCCTCGTCGCCGTTCGACGCACCGCCCAGGGATGGGCGGTCGCGGGCGTCGGCGCGCGGCACCGGCGCGTCGTCGCCGACGCCCTCGCCTCGCTGCCCCTCGGCTGGCATCGCTCCAACCCGGCCGGACGGATGCTGTCCGCGATGTCGTCGGACTCGGAGACCGCGACCGACCCCCTCCACCCGCTCGCCTTCACGCTGGGCTCGTTCGTCATGATGGTCTCGGCCGGAATCTCCCTGACGCTCATCGACCCCTGGATGGCGCTCACCGGGATGGCCGTCGTCCCGGCGATCCTTCTGGTGAACGTCGTGTACGAACGGGTGATCACGCCCCGCTGGGACAAGGGGCAGTCGCTGCGCGCGCAGGTGTCGACGATCGCGCACGAGAGTTTCGAGGGCGGAACGGTCGTCAAAGCGCTGGGCGCCGAGGACCGCGAGACGGAGCGCTTCCGCGTCTCCGCCGAGGCGCTTCGGGACGCCGACATCGCCGTCGGCCGCACGAGCGCGTGGTTCGAGCCCATCATGGACCTCATCGTCCCGCTCGGCTCGCTCGCGCTGATGATCGTCGGTGCCGTTCGGGCCGAGGCGGGCGCGGTGACCGTCGGCGGCGTCGTCACGGCCATCTACCTCATCACCCTGCTCGCCGTGCCGATCCGGGGAATTGGATGGGTGCTCGGCCAGATGCCGCAGGCGCTGGTCGCGTTCGGGCGCATCGGTTCGATCGCGGAGGCGGCCACCGAGGTGGACGAGCCCGGGCACCTGAGCGTCGCGAAGGAGGGCGCGGGCGCCCTGAGCTTCGACGAGGCGGACATCGGCGCGGACGACGGCGACGGGATACTCAAGGTCCTCGTCCGCGACGTCACGCTCCACCTCGAGCCCGGAACGGTGACCGCGCTCGTCGGCACCACCGGCTCCGGCAAGAGCACGATCGCGATGGCCGCCGCCCGCCTGTCCCGGCCGGCCCGAGGAACCGTGCGGCTCGACGGGACCGACATCGCCGTCGTCGCCGCGCTCGGCGAGCACGTCGCGCTCGTCCCGCAGGCGTCGTTCGTCTTCGGCTCGACCGTGCGCGACAACGTCACGCTCGGCGAGGCCTACGACGACGAGGCGGTGTGGGAGGCGCTGCGCTCGGCGTCGATCGACCACCTCGTGAAGGACCTCGGCGGCGACGCGGCGGACGGGCTCGACGCGGTGCTCGAGGAGCGGGGGATGAACCTCTCGGGAGGGCAGCGGCAGCGAATCGCGATCGCGCGCGCCCTCGTGCGCGACCCCCGCGTGCTCGTCCTCGACGACGCGACGAGCGCCGTCGATCCCCGCGTGGAGCAGGACATCCTGCGCGCGCTGCGCCGCGACGGCGACGGGCCGACGGTGCTGATCATCGCCTACCGGCTCGCGTCGATCCTCCTCGCCGACCGCGTGATCCACGTCCACGACGGGAGCGTCATCGACGCGGGCACGCACGGCGAGCTCCTCGCGAGGGACGCGGGATACCGGGACATCGTGACGGCGTACGAGGCGGACACGAAGCGACGGGCCGACGAGGAAGCGGGGTGGGTCGGATGAGCGACCGGCCGACGCTCCGCGAAACCTTCCGGCGCGGCTTCGAGATCAGCCCCGAGATGCGACGTGGGCTGGGCCTGACGCTGGGCCTCGCCGCGTTCGCGGCCAGCGGTCGCGCCGCGCTCCCCTTTCTGACGCAGCGGGTCACGGACGACGGCCTGCTCGCCGAGGGCGGGGTCGACGTCCCCCTCGTCGCCGCCTACGTGTCGATCGGCGCCGTGCTCCTCGTCTCCGCGAGCCTCGTCGCGTGGATCGTCCGCGGCCGCATGGTGACCGCCGCCGAGCGAGGGCTCGCAACCCTCCGCATCAAGGCGTTCGAGCGCGTCCACCGCCTCTCGGTCCTCACGCAGAACGCGGAGCTGCGCGGCCACTACGTCTCCCGCGTTACCGGCGACGTCGACGTCATGCGCGACCTCATGCAGTGGACCGGGGCCGCGATGATCGTCTCGACGCTCGAGATGCTCTTCGTGTTCGGCGTGATGGTCGCGTACTCCTGGGAGCTCGCGCTCGTGGTCGTCGCCTGCTTCGTTCCGCTCTCGATCGCGCTCACGGTCCTCCAGCCGAGGATCGCGGCGGCCTTCCGGGGGGTGCGGTCCCGCATGGCGGACCTCCTCGCCGCACGTCGGAGCAGATCGTCGGTGTCGCGACCATCCGCTCGTATGGCGTCCAGGAGCGGATGCGGCAGCGCCTCCGCGACGACATCGGCGGGATCCTCGCGGCCGAGAAGCGCGCGAGCGTCCTCGCGTCGTCCCTGTTCTCCACCACGGTGCTCGGCCAATCCCTCGCGACCGGCCTCGCGCTCGTCGTCGGCACGGGCTTCGCGCTCCACGGGCACCTGTCGGTCGGCACCGTCGTCGCCTTCGCGTTCCTCGTCTACATGTTCTCGGGACCGCTGATGTGGATCATCGAGATGCTCGCGGAGATGCAGCGCGCGCTCGTCGGGTGGAGGCGCGTGATCGAGCTCGTCGACGCCGAGGTGACGGTCGCCGACCCGGGCGACGACGGCGTCGAGCCTCCCGCCGGGCGCATCGGTCTCGAGGTCGAGAACGTCCGCCTGACGTACGCCGGGGGCCCGGAGGTGCTCAAGGGCGTCTCCTTCGGGCTCGAGGCGGGGCAGAGGCTCGCGCTCGTCGGCCAGACCGGTTCGGGGAAGACGTCCCTCGCGCGCCTGATCTCCCGGTTCTTCGACCCGACCGGAGGCGAGATCCGGATCGGCGGCGTCGACCTCCGGGACGTGCCGACCGCCGCGCTGCGACGGCGCCTCGCCGTCGTCCCCCAGGAGGGGTTCCTCTTCGACGGGACGATCCGGGACAACCTCCGGTACGCGTTGCCGGAGGCGGGCGACGATGAGCTCGAGAGGCGCGCGTCGGAGGCGTTCGCCGAGCTCGGCCTCGGGGATTGGGTCGCGCGCACCTCCGCCGGGCTCGATACTCCCGTCGGCACCCGCGGCGAACTGCTCTCCGCCGGCGAGCGTCAACTCGTGAGCATCACCCGCGCATACCTGCGCGACCCCGACGTCCTGATCCTTGACGAGGCGACCTCCGCCGTCGACCCCGCGACGGAGCTCCGCATCAGTCGGGCGCTCGAGGCGCTCATGGAGGGCCGTACGAGCATCGTGATCGCCCACCGCCTCTCGACCGCGGAGCGCGCGGACATCGTCGGCGTCATGGACGGCGGCGAGCTCGTCGAGCTCGGCACCCACCGCGCGCTCGCCGCGGCGGGCGGCACCTACGCGCGCTTGTACGACGCGTGGGTCGCCCAGACCCGCGACTGACGCCGGGCGGGGCGTGGAATGATGGGCCCATGGCTCTCGACCCCGGCATCGCCGACCGCCTGAAACGGGACGCCCAGGGCCTCGTGTGCGCGGTCGTGCAGCAACACGACACCCGCGAGGTCCTCATGGTCGGGTGGATGGACGACGCCGCGCTCGAACAGACGCTCACGACGGGCCGGGTCGTCTTCTGGAGCCGCAGCCGCCAGGAGCTCTGGCGCAAGGGAGACACGTCCGGCAACATCCAGCGCGTCAAGTCCGTCGCGCTCGATTGCGACGGGGACGCGCTGCTCGTGACCGTCGACCAGACGGGACCGGCGTGCCACACCGGCACGCGCTCGTGCTTCGAGGCGGGGGGAGACCTCGGCGCGATCGACGCCGTGACGGGGGACGAGGCGTGAGCGATCCCGCAGCCCTCGAGTGGGGCGAGACGTGGCCGTCGTACGACGGGTTCGTCGCCCTCGGCGCGACCCATCGGGTCGTCCCCATCGTCCGAAGGGTCCTCGCCGACTCGACCACGCCCGTCGCGGTGTACCGCGCCCTCGCCGCGGGCCGTCCGGGAACGTTCATCCTCGAGTCCGCGGACCCGAGCGGGACGCGCGCGCGATTCTCCTTCGTCGGAGTGCGGTCCCGCGCGACGCTGACCGCCACGGGCAGCGAGGCGCGGTGGACGGGCGACGTGCCCCTCGGCCTCGACGACGCGCCCCCGCTCGACGCGATCCGCCAGGCGCTCGCGGAGATGCGCTCCGAGACGATCGAGGGCCTGCCCCCGCTCACGGGAGGACTCGTCGGCCTCCTCGGCTGGGACGTCATCCGCGAGTGGGAGCCGACCCTGCCGGCGAACGCGCCGCGCGAGCTCGACGTCCCCGACGTCGTCCTGCTGTTCGCCACGGACCTCGCGGCGATCGACCACCACGACGGCAGCGTGTGGCTCATCGCCAACGCGGTCAACGCCGACGCGCGCGAGACGGGAACCGAAGCCGCCTACGCGGACGCGGTGGCGCGCATCGACGCGATGGAGCGCGCGCTTCGCGAGCAGACGACGGGGGAGTTGTCGGTGCTCGCGGGCGACGGGGACGAGCCCGAGGTGCGCCCGCGGTCCGCACCGGGCGACTACGAACGGGTCGTCGAGGTGTGCAAGGAGGCGATCCGCGACGGCGAGGTCTTCCAGGTCGTCCCGTCCCAGCGTTTCGACCTCGACTGCGACGCCAGCCCGCTCGACGTGTACCGCGTGCTGCGCACGCTCAATCCCAGCCCGTACATGTACTACCTCGAGATCGAGGACGCCGACTCGCGCCGTTTCGCCGTGGTCGGATCGAGCCCCGAATCGCTCGTCGCCGTCAAGGATGGCGAGGCGATGACGTACCCGATCGCGGGATCGCGTCCCCGCGGCGCGACACCCGAGGAAGACGCGCTCCTGCAGAAGGACCTCGTCAACGATCCGAAGGAGATCGCCGAGCACATCATGCTCGTCGACCTCGCGCGCAACGACCTCGCGAAGGTCTGCGCGCCCACGTCGGTCGAGGTGGTCGAGTTCAAGGCGGTCAACCGGTACAGCCACATCATGCACATCTGCTCGACGGTCGTCGGGCGCCTGGAATCGGACCGCTCCGCGCTCGACGCGTTCGTCGCGACGTTCCCCGCCGGAACCCTGTCGGGCGCCCCGAAACCGCGCGCGATCGCGCTGATCGACGAGGTGGAGCCGGCGAGGCGCGGGTTCTACGGCGGCGCGGTCGGGTACTTCGACTTCGCGGGCAACATGGACGTGGCGATCGCGATTCGGACCGCCCTCATCGAGAAGGGCGTCGCGCACGTGCAGGCGGGCGCGGGAATCGTCGCCGACTCCGTCCCCGCGCGCGAGGAGCAGGAGACGCGGGACAAGGCGGCGGCGATGATTCGGGCCATTTCTCTCGCGTCCCGCTTGCGTTCGGAGCGGAATCGCTAGACTCGCGCTATCGACCCCGGGAGGGATGATGACGGGACACAGCGTCACCGGCGAGGATCTGCCGGACGTCGCCCACGCCAACCACGGCCGCACCGTCGCGGCGTGGGTCGACGACCGTGGGCTTCACCCTCGGTGCGCTGATCGCCGCCGTGGGCGTGGGCTTCGCCGCGTGGATCCTCGCGTGGGTCGGTGCAGGTGTGGCGGCCGCCAGCCTTATCGCTGGCGCCGTCCTCAAGGCTCTCGGACACGGGCAGCCGCGACAATAGGCTCGGACCTGGCAGGGTTCGATCCCCCACTCAAAGGAGAAGCGAATGACCACCCCACCTCCCCCTCCGCCGATGGCCGGTCCCATGGGCGACACGTCGAAGAACAACCTCGGCGTGTGGGCGCTCGTGCTCGGAATTCTGTCAATCGTGTGCTGCGGGCCTCTTGCCGGCATCGCGGCGATCATTATTGGAATCCAGTCGAAGAAGGCGCAGGAAGAGGGTCTCGCGAACAACGGGAATCTCGGGAACGTCGGCATGATCCTCGGCTGGATCAGCATCGCCTTCCTTGTTATCTACCTCGTGCTCTACGCGTTGGGCATCGCGACGTTCAACTTCTCGTCCAATTTCGGGAACTAATGACGTCGGCGGTCGGCGGTCGCCCCGTCCGGAGACTCGACCTGCGCGCCGGAGTCGGCGCCCTGTCGTCCCGGATCGGGGTGACCGCCGTGCTGCTTGGCGGGACGGCGTGGGTGGGGATCGGTGACCCCAACGCCGGGGGCTTCTTCCCCCGGTGCGTCTACCTCCAGGCCACGGGTCACTGGTGCCCCGGGTGCGGCGGCCTCCGTGCCGTGCACGACCTGCTCCACGGGGACATCGGCGGCGCCCTGAACATGAACGTCGTCGTCACCGTCCTCCTGATACCGCTCGGAATCGTCGGCCTCGGGTGGTGGTGGCTCAAAGGCCTCGGATTCAAGGTCCCCGACGTGAGGATCTCGCCGCGCGTCGCCTGGGCCCTGCCCGCCCTCCTCGGCGCGTTTTGGATCCTGCGCAACATCCCCGCGCTCGAGCCGTACCTCGCACCGTAACGCGGCGCGGGGACCCGGTGAGCCGGGACTTCCCGCGGCGGCTACCATGGACCCATGGGAGACACGGCGCGATGAACGTCCTGGAGTCCATCCTCGCGGGGGTCAAAGAGGATCTCGAGGCGCGGCAGGAGCGATGCTCCATGGACGCCCTCAAGGAGCGCGCCTCGCGTATTCCCGGCGCGAAGGACGCCCACCAGATACTCGCCCGCAAGGAAGTCTCGGTCATCGCCGAGGTGAAGCGCCAGAGCCCCTCGAAGGGCGAGCTCGCCGACATTACGGACCCGGCCGCGCTCGCGACGGAGTACGAGGCGGGCGGCGCCGCGGTCATCTCCGTCCTCACCGAGACGCGCCGCTTCAAGGGAAGCCTCGCCGACCTCGACGCCGTGCGCTCGAAGGTCGACGTGCCTGTCTTGCGCAAGGACTTCATCATCACGCCGTATCAGGTGTGGGAGGCGCGCGCCCACGGCGCGGACATGGTCCTGCTGATCGTCGCCGCACTCGAACAGATGGCGCTCGAATCGCTCGTCGAGCGCGTGCACTCGCTCGGCATGACCGCGCTCGTCGAGGTTCACGAGGACGAGGAGGTCGCGCGGGCGGTCGACGCGGGCGCCAAGGTCATCGGCGTCAACGCGCGCAGCCTCAAGAGCCTCGAGGTCGACCGCGGGACGTTCGGGCGCATCGCGCCGACGATTCCCGACGGCATCGTCCGCGTCGCCGAGTCCGGTATTCGCGACTCCCACGACGTGGTGGAGTACGCGAGGATGGGCGCCGACGCCGTGCTGGTGGGGGAGGCCCTCGTCAAGGACCGCGATCCCCGCACCGCGGTGGCGGAGATGGTCGCGGCCGGGGCGCATCCCGCGCTCCGGGCGGTTCGCCCGTGACCGGTTCGCTCCAGGCCGCCCCCGGCCCGTACTTCGGCGACTTCGGCGGCAGGTTCGTTCCCGAGGCGCTCATGGCCGCGCTCGACGAACTGACGGACGCCTACGAGAAGGCCCGCATCGATCCCGCATTCCAGGAGGAGCTCGACCGGCTCGCGCGCGAGTACACCGGGCGCCCCAGCATCGTCACCGAGGTCCAGCGTTTCGCGCGGAACGCGGGAGGGGCGCGCGTCTTCCTCAAGCGCGAGGACCTCAATCACACGGGCTCCCACAAGATCAACAACGTCCTCGGCCAGGCCCTCCTCACGAAGCGCATCGGCAAGACCCGCGTCATCGCCGAGACCGGGGCGGGCCAGCACGGTGTCGCGACCGCGACCGCCGCGGCGCTCATGGACCTCGAATGCACGGTGTACATGGGCGAGGAGGACACGCGGCGCCAGGCGCTCAACGTCGCGCGCATGCGGCTTTTAGGCGCGGAGGTCGTGCCGGTGAAGACCGGCTCCCGCACGCTCAAGGACGCGATCAACGAGGCGTACCGCGACTGGGTCGCGAACGTTGAGAACACCAACTACGTCTTCGGCACCGCCGCGGGTCCGCACCCGTTCCCCGCGATGGTCCGCGACTTTCAGAGGGTGATCGGCGTCGAGGCACGCGCCCAGATGCTCGCGCTCGGGGGGCTGCCGGACGCCGTCGTCGCGTGCGTCGGCGGGGGCTCCAACGCCATCGGGATCTTCGACGCGTTCCTCGACGACGCCGACGTGCGCCTCGTCGGATGCGAGGCCGCGGGCGACGGGGTCGAGACGGGCCGACACGCGGCGTCGATCGCGGGTGGCACCGCGGGCGTGCTGCACGGCGCCCGCTCGTACATGCTCCAGGATGAGGACGGACAGACCCAGGAGTCGCACTCGATCTCCGCGGGCCTCGACTACCCCGGCGTCGGGCCCGAGCACTCGTGGCTCGCCGCGATCGGCCGTGCCGAATACTGGCCGATCACGGACGCCGAAGCGATGGACGCCTTCGCGCTGCTCAGCCGCACCGAGGGGATCCTCCCGGCGATCGAATCGGCGCACGCCCTCGCCGGGGCGATCACGCTCGGGCGCGAGCTCGGCGACGGCGCCACGATCCTCGTCAACCTCTCGGGACGCGGCGACAAGGACGTCGAGTCCGCGGCGCGGTACTTCGGGATGCTCGAGGAGGGCGAGAAGTGAGCGCGCTGTCCGACCGCCTCGCCGAGGCGAAGGCCGAGGGGCGCGCGGCGCTCCTGGGCTACCTTCCCGTCGGCTACCCGTCGGTCGAGGGGTCGATCCGCGCGATGGTCGCCATGGTCGAGGCCGGGGTCGACGCCGTCGAGGTGGGCATCCCGTACTCCGATCCCGTGCTCGACGGATCCGTCATCCAGAAGGCGTCGGAGGCCGCCCTCGAGCGCGGGGCGCGCGTCGCCGACGCGTTCCGGGCGGTCGACGCCGTCGCCGCCGCGGGAGCCCCCGCCGTCGTCATGACGTACTACAACCCCATGCTCCAGTACGGTCTCGACCGTTTCGCCGAGGATCTCGCGGCCGCGGGGGGCTCGGGCGCGATCACGCCCGACCTCACGCCCGACGCCGCGGGGGAGTGGATCGCGGCGGCGACGACGCACGGGCTCGACCGGATCTTCCTCGTGGCGCCGTCGTCCACGCCGGAACGCCTGCACATGACCGTCGCCGCGAGCACGGGATTCGTGTACGCCGCGTCGCTGATGGGCGTCACGGGGGAGCGGGCGGCCGTCGGGGACGCCGCGGAGCGGCTCGTCGCGCGGGCGCGGGAGGCGGGAGCACCAGCCGTGTGCGTCGGCCTCGGAGTGTCGACGGGGAAACAGGCGGCCCAGGTTGCGGCTTATGCTGACGGCGTGATCGTCGGCAGCGCGCTCGTGCGCCCGCTGCTGGACGCCGCCGACGAGGACGCGGGCATCGCCGCGCTCAAGACCAAGGCCGAGGAGCTCGCGGCCGGAGTGAGAGGACGAGCATGACACCCCTGTCCATCCCGAGTCCCCCGCTCGACTGGGAGATCCTCCTGGAGTTCGGGCCCTTCAAGATCCGCGCCTACGCCGTCGCGATCCTCATCGGGATCTTCGTCGCGATCTGGCTCACGCGGCGCCGGTGGGTCGCCCGCGGAGGCTCAGTCGACTCCCTCGAGGAGATCGCGGTCTGGGCGATCCCGTTCGGCATCGTCGGCGGACGCATCTATCACGTCATCTCGACCCCGGGCCCGTACTTCGGGGAGGGCGGGCATCCGCTTGACGCACTCAAGATCTGGGACGGCGGCCTCGGCATCTGGGGCGCAGTGGCCATCGGCGCGCTCGGCGCGTACATCGGCGCGAAGCGCTCGAAGGTCTCGTTCTCGGCCTTCATGGATGCGACCGCGCCGGCCGTCCTGATCGCCCAGGCGATCGGCCGCATCGGCAACTACTTCAATCAGGAACTCTTCGGGAAGCCGACGACGATGCCGTGGGGCCTCGAGATCGATCCCACCGGGCCGTACTTCCCCGGCAACTACGCGGCCGGGACTCTCTTCCAGCCGACGTTCCTGTACGAGATGCTGTGGAACCTCGCCGGGGCCGCGCTGTTGCTGTACCTCGACCGCCGGCTCCGACTGCGGTTCGGCCGCATGTTCTGGCTCTACGTGATCGTCTATACGTCCGGGCGGCTCTGGATCGAGATGCTCCGGATCGACACGGCGGTTCACGTGTTCGGCGTGCGCATCAACGTCTGGGTCTCCATCGCCGTCCTACTTCTGGGCATCGCGATGTTCCTGATCCTCGGGCTAAGCCATCGCGGCGAGACGGACGACCAGCCCGCCAAGTCGTTCGCGCCTTCGGAGGTGGGGGCGAAGGCCACGAAGGCGCGCGCCGGAGCGGCCACCGGCAGCGCGAAGAAACGCCCCGCGACCGCCTCGAAGGCGAAGCCGGGCTCCTCGGAGAAGTCCGCGTCGTCGTCGGCCCCGGCGCGAGGCGCGAAGGCGAAGCAATCGAAGGCGGGAAAAGCCTGACGTTCGGGCGACGCGCGGGGGAGCGGTACTCTGATATCCCGTGTGACCTCGGGACAACGGCGCCCAGAAACCTAGGCAGGCTCGGCTGCGGCCGGGAGGGATGAAGGACGGTGTGATGTCGGCGCATACGAGCGCGAGCGGTTCCAGTCGTGGCCTCTACGACCCCTCGAACGAGCATGATTCGTGTGGCGTGGCGTTCGTCGCGACGATGCGTGGCTCGGCGGGGCGCGATATCACCGATGCGGGTCTTACGGCGCTGAAGAACCTCGAACACCGCGGGGCGGTCGGCGCGGAGGAGCAGACCGGCGACGGCGCGGGCATGCTCACGCAGATTCCCGACGGGTTCTTCCGCAAGGTCGTCGACTTCGAGCTTCCCGAGGCGGGCGCGTACGCCGTCGGCATCGCCTTCCTCGACGCCGAACGCGCGGATGCCCAGGTCGCGTCCGTCGAGAAGTCCGCCGCGGCCGAGGGCGTCACCGTCCTCGGATGGCGCGACGTCCCCGCGAATCCCGAGCCCGTCGGACCGTCGTCGCGCGCAGCGATGCCCCCGATGCGCCAGGTCTTCCTCGCCGTCGACGGGCTCTCCGGCCTCAACCTCGACCGGCGCGTCTACCGCGTACGCAAGCGCGCCGAGCGCGACTCGTCGATCTTCTTCGTCTCCCTGTCGGCCCGGACGGTGACCTACAAGGGCATGCTCACCACGTACCAGCTGGAGCAGGTGTTCCCGGACCTGATGGACCCGGACTTCGTCACGGAGATCGCGCTCGTTCACTCGCGCTTCTCGACGAACACGTTCCCGTCGTGGGAGCTCGCCCAGCCGCTCCGCTTCATCGCCCACAACGGCGAGATCAACACGCTCCGAGGCAACCGTAACTGGATGGCCGCGCGCGAGGGGCGCCTCGCGTCCGACCTTCTCGGCGACACGAAGGACATCACACCGATCTGCACGCCGACGGCGTCGGACACGGCCAACTTCGACGAGGTGCTCGAACTCCTGCACCTCGGCGGCCGCAGCCTCCCGCACGCCGTGCTCATGATGATCCCCGAGGCGTGGCAGAACAACGCCGAGCTTGACCCGGCGCGCCGGGCGTTCTACCAGTACCACGCCTCGCTCATGGAGCCGTGGGACGGCCCCGCCGCGCTCCACTTCTCCGATGGCACGCTCGTCGGGGCCGTGCTCGACCGCAACGGGCTGCGTCCCGGACGATTCTGGGTGACGGACGACGGGCTCGTCGTCGCAGGTTCGGAGGCCGGCCTCCTCGACATCGACCCGGCGAAGGTCGTGCGCAAGGGCCGCCTCCAGCCGGGGCGCATGCTGCTCGTCGACACCGCGGCCGGGCGCATCATCGAGGACAGCGAGATCAAGGCCCAACTGGCGGCCGAGCACCCGTACGCCGAGTGGGTCGCCGAGCACACGGTGCGGATGGCCGACCTTCCCGAGCGGGAGCACATCACACACTCGTCGCAGTCGGTCGTCCGCCGCCAGCGGACCTTCGGCTACACGGAGGAGGAGCTCCGCGTCATCCTCACGCCCATGGCGATCGCGGGCGCCGAGCCGATCGGCGCGATGGGCAACGACGCGCCGATCGCCGTGCTGTCCGACCGGCCCCGCCTCCTGTTCGACTACTTCACCCAGATGTTCGCCCAGGTCACGAACCCGCCGCTCGACGCGATCCGCGAGGAGATCGTCACCTCGATCAGCGACGCGATCGGGCCGGAGCCCAACCTCCTCGAAGCCACGCCGGAGCACGCGCGCAAGCTCGTGCTCGACTTCCCGGTCATCGACAACGACGACCTGGGAAAGCTCCTGCACATCGACGTCGATTCCAAGCGCACGGGCGTGTTCCGCACGCGACGCGTGAAGGGCCTCTACCCGGTCCACGGCGGCGGCGCGGGTCTCGAGGCGCGCCTCGAGGAGATCTTCGAGGAGTGCGACGCGGCCGTCGAGGAGGGTGTCAGCTTCATCGTCCTGTCCGACCGCGACTCCGACCGCGACCACGCCCCGATCCCGTCGCTCCTGCTCACCGCCGCGGTGCACCACCACCTCGTTCGCCGCCACACCCGCACCCAGATCGCCCTCGTCATCGAGGCGGGCGACGTCCGCGAGGTGCACCACATGGCGCTCCTGATCGGCTACGGCGCGGCCGCGGTCAACCCGTACCTCGCGATGGAGTCCGTCGAGGATCTCGCCCACCGCGGAATGCTCGGCGATCTCACGGCAGAGAAGGCCCAGAAGAACCTCATCAAGGCGCTTGGCAAGGGTGTGCTCAAGGTCATGTCGAAGATGGGGATATCGACCATCGCGTCGTATCGCGGCGCCCAGGTCTTCGAGGCGATCGGTCTATCCCGCGAGCTCGTCGACCGGCACTTCGCCGGAACACCGAGCCAGATCGACGGCGTCGGCCTCGACGTCATCGCGCGCGAGGTCGCGGAGCGCCACGCCGACGCCTACCCCCCGTCGGGCGCGACGCCGCCCCACCGTCGTCTGAACACGGGTGGCCAGTACCAGTGGCGCCGCGACGGCGAGGAGCACCTGTTCGACCCCGAAACGGTCTTCAAGCTCCAGCACTCGACTCGCACGCGCCAGTACGAGGTGTTCAAGCAGTACACCGAGCGCGTCAACAACCAGTCCACGCGCCTCATGACGCTTCGCGGGTTGCTCGAGTTCAAGTCGGACCGCCCGCCGGTGCCGATCGAGGAGGTCGAGCACGTCCGCGACATCGTCAAGCGCTTCAGCACCGGCGCGATGTCGTACGGGTCGATCTCCGAGGAGGCGCACTCGACGCTCGCCATCGCGATGAACCGCCTGGGCGCGCGCTCCAACACGGGCGAGGGCGGCGAGAACATCGCGCGCCTGTACGACCCCGAGCGGCGTAGCGCGATCAAGCAGGTGGCGTCGGGCCGCTTCGGCGTCACGAGCGAGTACCTGGTGAACGCGGACGACATCCAGATCAAGGTCGCGCAGGGCGCGAAGCCCGGCGAGGGCGGCCAGCTCCCCGGGCCGAAGGTGTACCCGTGGGTCGCCGAGACTCGCCACTCGACGCCCGGCGTCGGCCTCATCTCGCCCCCGCCGCACCACGACATCTATTCGATCGAGGACCTCAAGCAGCTGATCCACGACCTCAAGAACGCGAACCCGCAGGCGCGCATCCACGTCAAACTCGTGTCGGAGGTGGGCGTCGGCACGGTCGCGGCGGGCGTCGCGAAGTGCAAGTCGGACGTCGTCCTCATCTCGGGCGCCGACGGAGGCACGGGGGCGAGCCCCCTCACGTCGGTCAAGCACGCGGGCGCGCCGTGGGAAATCGGCCTCGCCGACACGCAGCAGACGCTCGTGAAGAACAGCCTGCGCGACCGCATCGTCGTCCAGGTCGACGGCCAGATGAAGACCGGTCGAGACGTGGTCATGGCGGCCCTGCTCGGGGGCGAGGAGTACGGATTCGCGACCGCGCCGCTCGTCGTGTCGGGCTGCATCATGATGCGCGTGTGCCACAAGGACACCTGCCCCGTCGGCGTCGCGACCCAGAACCCGGAGCTTCGCGAACGGTACAGCGGGAAGGCCGAGTACGTCGTCACCTTCTTCGAGTACATCGCCCAGCAGGTGCGCGAGATCCTCGCCGAGCTCGGCTTCCGCTCGCTCGACGAGATCATCGGCCACTCCGAGTACCTCGAGACCCGCGCCGCGGTGGAGCACTGGAAGGCGAAGGGGCTCGACCTCGAACCCCTGCTCGCCCCGCCGCCCGAGGGCGCGCCGCTGCACCAGTCGACGCTCCAGGACCACGGCCTCGACAAGGCGCTCGACCTTGAGCTGATCGAGGAGGCGCGGCCCGCACTCGAGCGCGGCGAACCCGTCTCCATCACGCGCAAGGTCCGCAACGTCAACCGCACCGTCGGGACGATGCTCGGGAACGAGGTCACCAAGCGCTACCGGGGCGAGGGGCTTCCGGACGACACGATCTCGATCGAGCTCCAGGGCTCGGTGGGCCAGTCGTTCGGCGCGTTCGTCCCGCGGGGCATCACCCTCCGGCTCTTCGGCGACGCGAACGACTACGTCGCGAAGGGCCTGAGCGGCGGGCGCGTCGTCGTCCGGCCCGCGCGCGAGGCGATGCTCGACGACGCCACCGACGTCGTGGCCGGCAACGTCATCGCCTACGGCGCGACCGGAGGGGAACTGTTCCTCCGCGGCCAGGTGGGCGAACGCTTCCTCGTGCGCAATTCCGGCGTCACGGCCGTCGTCGAAGGGGTGGGCGACCACGCCCTCGAGTACATGACCGGCGGGACCGCGGTGATCCTCGGGCACGTGGGCCGCAACCTCGGCGCCGGGATGTCCGGCGGGACCGGGTACGTCCTCGACCTCAGGCCCGAGCGCGTCAACGAGGCCGCGATTGCCGCCAACGAGATCCTGCTCAGCCCGCTCGACCCCGAGGACGAGACCATCGTCCGCACGCTGATCGAGAAGCACCTCGAGGAGACGGAATCGCCGAAGGCGCGCGAGCTCCTCGCGGCGTGGGACGACGTCAAGGAGCGATTCACCCGCGTTCTCCCCGCCCAGTACGCGCGCGTACGCGAACGCCTCGCCCAGATCGACGCCGACGGGGGCGATCTTCAAGCCCCCGGTGCGTGGGCCGACTTCCTGGAGGTGACCAGTGGCTGACCCGAAAGGCTTCCTCAAGCACCGGGAGCGCGAGATTCCCCGCAACCGTCCCGTCCCCGTGCGTCTCCTGGACTGGAAATACGTCAAGGACGAGCTCGACAAGGACCCGGAGGCGCTCACGCGCCAGGCGAGCCGGTGCATGGACTGCGGCATCCCGTTCTGCCACCAGGGCTGTCCGCTCGGCAACCTCATCCCCGAGTGGAACGACCTCACCTGGCGCGGACAGGACCGCGAGGCGATCGACCGGCTCCACGCGACGAACAACTTCCCGGAGTTCACCGGGCGCGTGTGCCCCGCGCCGTGCGAGACGTCGTGCGTGCTCGGCATCAACCAGCCGGCCGTCACCATCAAGAACATCGAGGTGTCGATCATCGACACGGCCTTCGAGAAGGGCTACGTCGAGCCGGTGCTGTCCCACCGCCAGACCGGGCGTACGGTCGCGATCGTAGGATCCGGCCCCGCGGGCCTCGCGGCCGCGCAGCAGCTCACGCGCGCCGGCCACACGGTCGCGGTGTTCGAGAAGGACGACCGCCTCGGCGGCCTCCTCACGTACGGGATCCCCGACTTCAAGATGGAGAAGGTGCACGTCGAGCGCCGCATCGAGCAGATGACGGCCGAAGGCACCCGCTTCCGCACCAACGTCACGATCGGCGTCGACATCACGTGGGAAGAACTCCGGTCCCGGTACGACGCGGTCCTGGTCGCGACCGGCGCCTCGATCCCGCGCGACCTGCCGGTTCCCGGCCGGCACCACAAGGGCATCCATTTCGCGATGCCGTTCCTCAAGCAGGCGAACCAGGCCTCGGCGGGCGACGAGGTTCCCGGCCAGATCACGGCCAAGGACAAGAACGTCGTCATCATCGGCGGCGGAGACACGGGGTCGGACTGCCTCGGAACGGTGCTCCGCCAGGGCGCGAAGTCGGTGACGACGCTCGCGATCGGGGTCAAGCCGCCGACGGAGCGCGACGACTGGTCCCAGCCCTGGCCGACCCACCCGCTGCTCTTCGACGTCACCACGAGCCACGAGGAGGGCGGGAAGCGGGCGTTCCTCGCGAATACCGTCGAATTCCTCGGCGACGAGGACCACCACCTCGTCGGGATCCGCGTGGCCAAGACGCAGGTCATGCCCGACGGCTCGCGCGGCAACGCGCCCGGCACGGAGCAGGAGATCCCCGCGGAACTCGTGCTGCTGTCGATGGGCTTCCTCGGGCCGGAGACGCAGAGCCTCGTGAAGCAGGTCGGGACTGAAGTCACGCCACGCGGCACGATCGCGCGGGACGATAGTTTCGCCACGAACGTCGATGGGCTCTTCGTGGCCGGCGATGCCGGCCGCGGGCAGTCCCTGGTCGTTTGGGCGATCGCGGAGGGTCGAGCGGCCGCCGCTGCCATTGACGCCTACCTGATGGGGTCGACGGAGCTTCCCGCCCCCGTCACCGCGCGCACCATGTCGCTGCGCGCCTAATACGAAGTTGGAGAACATGCGAAACGCGAAGATCGTCTGCACCATCGGACCCGCGAGCGGATCCCTCGACCAGATGCGCAAGATGGTCGAAGCGGGGATGGACGTCGCCCGCCTCAACCGAAGCCACGGCGACTATTCCGAGCATGAGTCCGTCTACCGCAACGTGCGCCAGGCGGCAGAGGAGGCGGGCCGGAACGTCGCGGTGCTCGTCGACCTCCAAGGCCCGAAGATCCGGCTCGCGCGGTTCAAGAACGGCCCCCACGTCCTGAAGGACGGCGACACGTTCACCATCACGACGCGCGACGTCGAGGGCACCAAGGAGATCTGCGGGACGACCTACAAGGGCCTCCCGGGCGACGCGCGCGTCGGCGACCCGCTCCTGATCGACGACGGCAACGTCGGGCTCCGCATCACCGAGGTGACGGACACCGACGTCGTGACGACCGTCGAGTACGGCGGCCCCGTCTCGAACAACAAGGGCATCAACCTTCCCGGCGTGGCCGTGTCCATCCCCGCCCTGTCGGACAAGGACGAGGAGGACCTCCGCTGGGCCCTCAAACTCGGCACCGACTTCATCGCCCTTTCGTTCGTGCGCTCGGCGAAGGATTACGAGGACGTCGCGCGCGTCATGGCGGACGAGGGGCGCGTCGTGCCCGTGGTCGCGAAGGTGGAGAAGCCCCAGGCGGTCGAGAACATGGAGGAGATCGTCGACGCGTTCGACGGGATCATGGTCGCGCGCGGGGACCTCGGAGTCGAGATGCCGCTCCAGGAGGTCCCGCTCGTCCAGAAGCGCCTGATCGAGATGTGCCGCGCGAAGGCGAAGCCCGTCATCGTCGCGACCCAGGTTCTCGACTCGATGCAATCGTCGCCCCGCCCCACGCGCGCCGAGGTTTCGGACTGCGCGAACGCCGTGCTCGACGGCGCGGACGCCGTCATGCTGTCGGGCGAGACCTCGACCGGCGACTATCCGATCCGCACGGTCGAGACGATGGCCACGATCATCACGAACACCGAGGAGAAGGGGCGGGACCGCATCGCCCCGTTCCTCTCGCACCCGAAGACACGCGGCGGGGCGATCACGGCCGCCGCGGCCGACATCGCCGAGTGCCTGAAGGTCGCGTGCATCGTCGTGTTCACCCAGTCGGGCGATTCGGCGCAGCGCATGGCGCGCCTGCGCCCCGCGACCCCGATGTACGCGTTCACGCCCGGTCCAGGCCACCAAGTCGCGCCTCGCCCTCTCGTGGGGCGTCCAGGCCGAACTCGTCGACTCGGTGAAGACGACGCAGGCGATGGTGGTGATGGTGGACACGCGCCTCAAGGAAACCGGACGTGCGAAGGACGGCGACTACGTCGTCATCGTGTCGGGCGCCCCGGTCGGCACGGCGGGTACGACGAACTCCATCCTCGTGCACAAGGTGGGGCAGATTCCCACCTAGGGCAACGACCCGGACGCCCGGCCCCGGCCTCGCGCCGGGCCTACACCTCGTCGGCTGGCCGGAGCTCTTCCCAGCTCCGGGGCCCGTGGTCGGGGATGACGCGCTCGTACCCCTTGGCGAAGAGCGGCGACGAGATCATGAAGTCCGCCGTCGCGACGTTGCAGGCCATCGGGATGTTCCACACCGTGCTGATGCGCAGGAGCGCCTTGACGTCGGGGTCGTGAGGTTGGGGCTCGAGCGGGTCCCAGAAGAACACGAGCATGTCGATCGCGCCCTCGGCGATCTTCGCTCCGATCTGCTGGTCGCCGCCGACCGGGCCGGACATGAAGCGGTGGATGTGCAGGCCGAGCTCGTACTCGAGCATGGTTCCGGTCGTCCCCGTCGCGTAGAGGCGGTGCGGCGCGAGCGAGCCCTTGTTGTAGGACGCCCACTCCAGCAGCTCGGCCTTCTTGTTGTCGTGCGCGACGAGCGCGATGTCAAGCGTCGTGCGGGCCATGGGAGCCTCCCCGGGTAGTCGGCCGTTGTGCCGCCGACCGCGGCGGAACCGCCTCCCCTATGATTTCACGTATGCGCGCGTCGCGGTCCCGCGGGATGGTCGTCGCGGTCGCGCTCGCCCTCGGGGCGTCGGCGTGTTCCGGGACAGGCGTCGATCCGGGCTCCACCGTGGTTCCGTCCTTCTCGGGCCCGGTCAGCACCGTCGCCGTCAACGCAGGCGGCCCCGCGGTCGGCGATTTCGGGGCGGACGAGTTCTATTTCCACGGAGCGACCTATGGCACGGACGTTCCGATCGACACGGCCCTCGTCGCCGACGACCCGGTCCCGAGCGCCGTGTTCAACACCGAGCGCTTCGGGGTGATGACGTACACGATCCCCGAGCGGTCGGGACCGCAACGCGTCACGCTGTACTTCGCGGAGTCGTGGGTCACGGGCCCCGGCGAGCGTGTCTTCGGCGTCGCCATCAACGGAGCGAGCGTGCTGTCGGACTTCGACATCCTCGCGGAGGCGGGCGGTTCGAATCGCGCGATCGCGCGGACGTTCGGGACCACGGCGGACGCCGACGGCAACGTGGTGATCACCTTCACAGAGAACGTGCAGGAGCCGAAGGTCAACGGCATCGTCGTCGTGGGGGAGGGGACGACGCCGGTGGGTTCCGGCCCTATCGCGACCAGCCACGCTCCGGTTCCCCCGCCGCCGGCCGGCCCGGGCGCGGTGGAAAGCGCCGGTTGCGGAAAGGCACCCGCCCTCGACAACGGGGAGATCGCCGTCGGCGACGACGGGCGTTCGTATATCCTCCGCATCCCCGAGACCTACGACGCCACCCACCCGTACCGCCTCGTCCTGGCGTACCACTGGCGGGGCGGGAGCGCGCGCGCCGTGGCCGAGGGGATCGGCGCCACCGAGAGCCCGTTCTACGGCCTGTGGAACGAGTCGGACAGCAGCACGATCTTCGTCGCGCCCGTCGGGCTCGGTTCGGGAACCGACACCGGTTGGCCGAACCCCAACGGCCGCGACGTCGAGTTCACCGACGCGATCCTGAACCAGGTCGAGGCCGGGCTCTGCATCGATACCACGCGCGTCTTCGCGGTCGGCTTCAGCTACGGCGCCGGAATGTCCTACGCGCTCGCCTGCGCGCGGCCCGACGTCTTCCGGGCGGTCGCGCTGTTTTCCGGTGGCGAGTTGAGCGGGTGCGACGGCGGGAGCGAACCCATCGCCTTCTACGCCTCGCACGGCCTCGTGGACGGGACGCTCGACATCGCCTGGGGGCGGTCGGTGCGCGATCACTTCGTCCTCGTCAACGGCGTGACGCCGGAGGAACCGCCCGAGCCCGCGGTCGGCAGTGGGGAACACGTCTGCACGACGTACTCCGGCGGCTCGCCTGAGTACCCGGTCGAGTGGTGCGCGTTCGACGGAGATCACACGCCGAATCCTCACGACGGCGGCGCCGCCACGAGCTGGGCGCCCGCCGAGGTCTGGGCCTTCATCTCGCAGTTCTGATCCCGGGCGCGAGGGCGTCCGCGGTGCCCCGAGTGGGAGTCGAACCCACACTGGTACGGGTTTGAGCCGTATGCCTCTGCCGGTTGGGCTATCGGGGCGCACCCACTAGGCTATCCGCTGTGACTGAAGCCGAGGGTATGACCGAGGGTGGTTCTGGTGTTGCCGACGCCCTAGGTTCCGGGGGCCGCCGCGCCGTCGTCGCGGAGGACGAGGCCCTGATCCGTATGGACATCGTCGAGACGCTCGTCGAGGGCGGCTACCAGGTCGTCGGAGAGGCGGCGAACGGCGAGGAGGCGATCGCCGTCACGCGCGAGCATTCGCCCGACGTCGTCGTCATGGACATCAAGATGCCCGTGATGGACGGCATCTCCGCCGCGGAGACGATCGTCAAGGAACGCCTCGCACCGGTGGTGCTGCTCACCGCGTTCTCGCAGACGGAACTCGTGGAGCGTGCGCGGGACGCGGGGGCGATGGCGTACGTCGTCAAGCCGTTCACCCCGGCGGACCTCCTGCCCGCCGTCGAGATCGCCCGCTCCCGTCACACCGAGATCCGAGCGCTCGAGGCGGAGATCGCCGACATCAACGAGCGGATGGAGACGCGCAAGCGCGTCGAGCGAGCCAAGGGCCTCCTCATGGAGAAGATGCAGCTCAACGAGCCGGAGGCGTTCCGCTGGATCCAGAAGACGTCGATGGACCGCCGCCTCACGATGCGCGAGGTCGCCGACGCCGTCATCGAGCAGATGGCGGAGAAGCATCCGGCGCCGAAGAAGAAAAAGTAGTAGTCAGCCGGACGCGGGCTTCGGGCGGATCGCGCACGTCAGCCGCGCCGTCGACACCCGGGCTCCGGCGTCGTCGGTGATGTCGATCGCGTAGGACGCGACTGTCCGGCCCCGGTGAAGCGCCGTCGCCACCCCCGTGATCCGCCCGTCGGTGACCGCCTTGTGATGCGTGATGCTGAGGTCGACGCCCACGGCAACCCCGTCGGGCGCCGCGTGGGCCATCGCGGCGAGGCTCCCGAGGGTTTCGGCCAGGGCGGCCGATGCGCCCCCGTGGAGTAGGCCGTAGACCTGCCGATTGCCCTCGACGGGCATCGATCCCTCGGCCCCCTCCGCGGTGACCGACGCGATGTTCATCTCCATCCGTCGGATCAGCGTGCCGTCGGGAATCGGAGGTATTCCGGGTGCGAGGGTTTCGTCCATGGGTATACGTTTTCACATAGGGGAGGTGCCGGTCACCCGGTCGTGCTTCGAGGGGGAACGCCATGAAGGCGACAGTTGTATGTGCCATTGCCGCGTCAATCGCGCTCGCGGGATGTTCTGGCGGCACGTCGAGCGAGACGGCAGCCGCGAGCGACGGCGGCCGCGCCGCCGCCGACCTCCGCTCCCGTCCCGCCGCCGACGCCGACGGTCACGTCTACTCCGGCCGTCGCGACGAACTCCACGTGCAACGAAATCGCGTTCTACCTCGACCCGGCCTTGGCAACGGGGTTCACGTGCGAGACAGTCCCCGCGGATCCAGGGCCGATGGCCCCGGCCCCGGAGATGACGCGCATCACCCTCACCGGCTATCCGCATTCGAGGTCGCCGTGGAGCGAGCGGATCTACGTCGTCTCCGTCGACGCGTGGAACGCGCTCGATCCCGTGCTGATCAACGGTGATACCTCGCTAATCGAGGGCCTGGTGAGCGCGAGCGAACCGCCCCCGCCGTACGGCACGAACGGATTCACGTGGAAGCCGCCGACGTTGCCCGACGTGGGCGGGATGCCCGTGTTCTTCGCGCAGTACGCGGTGGTGCCGTTCGTTGACGGCAGCGGGGTTCGCTTCCTCACGGAGTTGCGAATCGACGCGATGCCGATCAGCAACCAAGGCCTGATCTACACGTATCAGGGCCTGACCTCGGACGGCCGGTACTGGGTCTCCGCCTTCCTGCCGATCGAGAACACCGCCCTTGTCGCCGACGAGGGTGTTCTACCGAGCGGGTACGCGACGTGGGACGACTTCTGGGCGGATTACGATCCTTACGTCCTGAGCGTCGTCAGCACGCTGAATAGCCAGCCCGCAGGGACGTTCGACCCTCCGATCGCGGACCTCGACGACCTCGTCTCAAGCATCGTGTTTACGCCGTAGCGAGGCTTTCGGCGACGGGGTCGTCGGCTCGGGATAGGTTGGCTCGTGTGAGCGAACCGCGACACCGCAGTCTTCTCCTGATCGACGGCTTCTCCATGGCCTTCCGGGCGTTCTTCGCCCTGCCTGCCGAGAACTTCCGCACGTCGACGGGCGAGCCGGTCAATGCCGTGTACGGCTTCGCGTCGATGATCGAGTCGCTCGTCACGAAGCACAAGCCGACGCACGTCGCCGTGGCGTTCGACCTGCCGGGGGGGACGTTCCGCACGGAGCGGTACCCGGCGTATAAGGGCACGCGGGGGGAGACCCCGCCGGAGTTCATTCCACAGGTTCCCCTGCTCCGCGACGTGCTCGCGGCGCTCCGGATCCCCGCGGTCGACAAACCGAACTACGAGGCCGACGACATCCTCGCGACCTACGCGCGCGAAGGGGCGGAGAAGGGTTTCGAGGTCCTGGTCGTCTCGGGCGACCGCGACACGCTCCAACTCGTCAACGACGACGTGACGGTGCTCTACCCCCGCAAGGGCGTGTCCGATCTCGCGGTGATGACACCCGACGCCGTCCGCGAGAAGTACGGGGTCTCGCCCGCGCAGTACCCCGACCTCGCCGCCCTCGTGGGCGAGACCAGCGACAACCTTCCCGGCGTTCCGGGCGTCGGTCCCAAGACCGCCGCGAAGTGGATCGACGCGTACGGCGGACTTGACGGCATCCTCGCCGCAGCGCCCGATGTTCCCGGCAAGGCGGGCGAGAGCCTGCGCGACAACCTTGACCAGGTCGCGCTCAACCGCGAGATCAACCACCTGCTGACGGACCTGGAGCTCGAGGCGGCCGTCGAGGATCTCGCCTGGACAGGCGGCGACGCCGACGCGATTCACGCCGTCTGCGATGCTCTCCAGTTCCGTGGGCTGCGTTCCCGGCTGATCGCCCTCGCCGAGGACGGGGGAGGGGAGGACCGCGAAGAGGAGGGCGCGCCCGACGTCGTCCTCGATGGAGCGGTCGGAGCGATTGCCGCGCTTTCCGGGCGCGCGTACGTTGCGGTCGTCGGCGGGAAGGACGCGCGGGCGCTCGGCGTCGCGGACGGCGCCGGAGGGGCGTGGGGGGTGGATCTCTCGGCGGTCGATCCGGGCGACGAGAAGCGGATCGCCGCCTGGCTCGCCACCTCGGAGGTTTCGAAGGTCCTCCACGGCGCGAAGGCCGCGTGGCACGCCCTGCGCGACCGCGGGCTCGACCTCGCCGGCGTCGACGGGGACACCGAGGTGGCGGCGTACCTCGTCCAGGCGGACCAACGTGGCTTTGGCCTCGACGACGTGGCCCAGCGCTACCTCGGCGTCGCGACGGCCGAGGCCGGTGGTGGAGAACTCGACCTCGGGCTCGGCACCTCGGAGGCCGAATCCGCCGGCCGGCGGGCCTGGACGGTCGCGCGCCTCGCCTCCGAACTCGACGCCGATGCTCGACGTGCGCGAGATGACGCCGCTGTACCGCGACATGGAGATTCCGCTCATCGGCGTCCTCGGTCGCATGGAGGCCGCGGGGATCGCCGTCGACGCGACGCACCTCGCGACGCTCGCCGACGAATGCGCCAAGCGCGCGGGCGTCGCGCAGCAGGAGGCGTGGGCCTCCATCGACGGCCAGGAGGTCAACCTCGGCAGCCCGAAGCAACTCCAGGAGGTCCTCTTCGACCGCCTGGGCATGCCGAAGACCAAGCGCATCAAGACCGGCTACACCACGGACGCCGCCTCGCTCGCCGAACTGTACGAGAAGCGCCCCCACCCCTTCCTCGAGGCGCTCCTCGCGTACCGCGCCGCGTCCAAGCTCGGCCAGATCATCGAGACCCTCGCGTCGGCCATCGAACCGGACGGGCGCATCCACACGACGTTCTCCCAGGTCGTCGCTTCGACGGGTCGGCTCAGCTCGCTCGACCCGAACCTCCAGAACATCCCCATCCGCACGGAGGACGGCCACCGCATCCGCGAAGCCTTCGGGGTCGGCGAGGGATTCGAGACGCTCGTGACGGCGGACTACAGCCAGATCGAGATGCGCATCATGGCGCACCTGAGCGGCGACGAGGCGCTGATCGAGGCGTTCCGCTCCGGCGAGGACCTCCACCGGTTCGTCGGGGCGCGAGTGTTCGGCGTGACACCCGAGAACGTCACGCCGGAGATGCGCTCGAAGGTCAAGGCGATGTCCTACGGCCTCGCGTACGGGCTGTCGTCGTTCGGGCTCGCGCGGCAACTCGGCACGTCCACGGGCGAGGCGCAGGCGCTCATGGACGACTACTACGCGCGGTTCGGCGCGGTGCGCGACTACCTTGCCTCGGTGGTCGAGGCCGCGCGAACGACGGGGTATACGGAGACGATCTTCGGCCGGCGACGGTATCTTCCCGACCTCAACGCGACGGACCGCCAGCGCCGCGACATGGCGGAGCGGATGGCGCTCAACGCGCCGATCCAGGGAAGCGCCGCCGACCTGATCAAGAGGGCGATGATCGGCGTCGACGCGCGCCTGTCGGGCGACGGCCTCGCCTCGCGCCAGATCCTCCAGGTCCACGACGAGCTCGTCGTCGAGGTCGCGCCCGGCGAACGGGATGCGGTCGAGGCGATCCTTCGCGAGGAGATGGGTTCCGCGGCCGACTTGCAGGTCCCGCTCGACGTTCACGTCGGCGTCGGCGCGAACTGGCGCGTCGCGGGACATTAGTCGCCGGTGGCGTGAATGACCGGCATTAGGCTGGGGCCCATGCGAATCGGCATCCTCACGGGCGGCGGCGACTGCCCCGGCCTCAACGCGGCCATTCGCGCCGTGGTCAAGCGCGGCGGCTCCGAGCACGGGCACTCGATGGTCGGATTCCGGAACGGCTGGCGGGGATTCCTCGACGGCAACTCGATCCCGCTCGACCGCAACGACGTGCGCGGGAGCCTCGTCCAAGGCGGCACGATGCTCGGAACGGCGCGCTGTCACCCGCACAAGGAGAAGGGCGGGCTCGAGCGCGTGCAGGAGGTGACCGAGGCCGAGAAGCTCGACGCGATCATCTGCATCGGCGGCGACGGGACCCTCAAGGCCGCCTCGAAGGTGGGGGAGACGGGCGTGCCGGTGATCGGCATCCCGAAGACCATCGACAACGACGTGGTCGGCACCGACGTGTCGATCGGCTTCGACACGGCCGTGAGCATCGCGACGGAGGCGATCGACCGCCTCCACTCGACGGCGGAATCGCACAACCGCGTCATGGTCGTCGAGCTCATGGGTCGCCACTGCGGCTGGATCGCCGTCGCCGCGGGCATCGCGGGCGGCGCCGACATCATCCTCGCCCCCGAGGACCCCTTCGACATGGCGAAGGTCGCCCGGCGCATCACCCACCGCCACCGCTCGCAGGAGAACTTCTCCATCGTCGCCGTAGCCGAGGGCGCGCGTCCGACGCGAGGACTCGGACTGGTCGCTCGACACACGACGGACGAGAACGGCAACCCGATCGCCGGGGAGATCGGCCAGCAGGTGACCCGCGAGATCCAGTCGCGCACCGGATACGAGGCGCGCCTGACGGTGCTCGGCTACGTCCAGCGCGGCGGCACGCCGACGGCGGCCGACCGTCTCCTCGCGACGCGCATGGGCGTCGCCGCCATCGACGCGGCGACCGCGGGCGTCACCCAGAAGTTCGCCGCCGTCCGCGGCGAGGACATCGTCATGGAGGACTTCTCGTGATGGCGGGCAAGACCAAGTACGTCCCCGCGGAACTGCTCGACGCCGCGCGCGGCCTCTAGCCGAAGTCCGCCGCCGGCTGGTGGCGGGGCCTGCTCAGCGGTACGATTGCGGGCGGCGTAGCGGGCCTAGGCCCAGTACGCCATGTCCATGTCCATACGATCCACTTCTGCCCATCGGAGTTTTCTCCCTAATGCCCGCTTCCACCCCCAAGACCCCCATCGATTGCCGTCAACGACATCGGTTCGAGTGAGGACTTCCTCGCCGCCGTCGACGCCACCATCAAGAACTTCGACGACGGGGACCTGGTCACCGGCGTCATCGTCAAGGTTGATCGCGACGAGGTTCTGCTCGACATCGGCTACAAGACCGAGGGCGTGATTCCCGCCCGCGAGCTGTCCATCCGTCACGACACCGACCCGGACGACGTGGTCAACGTGGGCGACGAGATCGAGGCCCTGGTCCTCACCAAGGAGGACAAGGAAGGCCGACTGATCCTGTCGAAGAAGCGCGCCCAGTACGAGCGCGCGTGGGGCACGATCGAGAAGATCAAGGAAGAGGACGGCGTCGTCACGGGAACGGTCATCGAGGTCGTCAAGGGCGGCCTCATCATGGACATCGGCCTGCGCGGCTTCCTCCCGGCGTCGCTCGTCGAGATGCGCCGCGTGCGCGACCTTGGCCCCTACATCGGCCAGGAGCTCGAGGCGAAGATCATCGAGCTCGACAAGAACCGCAACAACGTGGTCCTGTCCCGCCGCGCCTTCCTCGAACAGACGCAGTCGGAGGTCCGCTCGACCTTCCTGACGGCGCTGCAGCCGGGGCAGGTCCGCAAGGGCACCGTGTCGTCCATCGTCAACTTCGGCGCGTTCGTCGATCTTGGCGGCGTCGACGGGCTCGTGCACGTGTCCGAGCTGTCGTGGAAGCACATCGATCACCCGGGCGAGGTCGTCACGCGTCGGCCAGGAGGTCGACGTCGAGGTCCTCGAGATCGACATGGACCGCGAGCGCGTCTCCCTGTCGCTCAAGGCGACCCAGGAGGACCCGTGGGCGGTCTACGCCCGCACCCACGCGATCGGCCAGATCGTCCCGGGCAAGGTCACGAAGCTCGTCCCGTTCGGCGCGTTCGTCCGCGTCTTCGAGGGCATCGAGGGCTTGGTGCACATCTCCGAGCTGTCGACGCGCCACGTCGAGCTCCCCGAGCAGGTTGTCTCCCCGGACGACTCGGTGTTCGTCAAGATCATCGACATCGACCTCGAGCGTCGCCGTATCTCGCTGAGCATCAAGCAGGCGAACGAGGGCGTCGACCCCGACGGCGAGGACTTCGATCCCGCGCTGTACGGCATGACGGCCGAGTACGACGAGCAGGGCAACTACAAGTACCCCGAGGGTTTCGACCCCGCCACGAACGAGTGGCGCGAGGGCTTCGACGAGCAGCGCGAGCAGTGGGAGGCGGACTACGGTCGCGCGCACGACCGCTGGGTCGCGCACAAGGCTTTCGTCGCGAAGCACGAGGCGGTCACGGCCGAGCTCGAGGAGTCCGCCCCGTCGTCTAAGAAGCGTCGCCCGCGCGGCGCCGAGCTCGTACTCGTCGGACGACGGTGAGGACGACGCGGGCACCCTCGCGTCGGACGAGCGCCTGGCGGCGTTGCGGGAAAAGCTCACCGGAGAGTAATGCTTCGTATCGGACTCACCGGGGGCATCGCCTCGGGGAAGTCGACCGCTGCCGAGCGGTTCGCCGAACTGGGCGCGCGGGTCGTCGATCACGACGAACTCGCGCGCCAGGCCGTGCAGCCCGGAGTCCGCCGCACTCGCCGACATCGCCCGCGAGTTCGGCGACCGGCTCGTCGTGCACGGCGTGCTCGACCGCTCGGCGCTTGCCGACGTGGTCTTCGGCGACGATGAGGCGCTTGGGCGGCTCAATGCGATCATCCATCCCTACGTGTTCGCACTGGCGAACGCCGCGGACAAGCAGGCGAGGCTCGACGGCGTCGACGTGATCGTTCACGACATCCCTCTTCTGGTCGAGACGAAGCAAGGCGGGGCGTACGACGTTGTCGTCACGGTGGCGGCCCCGGTCGACGTGCGGACCGAGCGACTCCTCGCGGAGCGCGACCTCACCCAGGAACAGGCCGTCGCCCGCATCTCGTCGCAGGCCTCCGACGAGGAGCGCGCGCGCTGGGCCGACGTCGTCCTCGACGGCGGCGGCGACGTCGACGATCTGCGGCGGCAGGTCGACCGGTTCTGGAAGGACCACGTTCCCGTGTCAGTCCGCTCCCGTAGCCTGAAGGGGTGACCGAACCCGACCTGCGCCGCTCGGAGGCGCCCTTCGAGGTCGTCTCCGACTTCTCGCCCTCGGGCGACCAGCCGCAGGCGATCGACGAACTCGAATCGCGTATCCGCGCGGGGGAGCGCGACGTCGTGCTCCTCGGCGCGACCGGCACCGGGAAGTCGGCGACGACCGCGTGGCTCATCGAGCGCCTCCAGCGCCCCACGCTCGTCCTCGCCCACAACAAGACCCTCGCCGCCCAGCTCGCGAACGAGTTCCGCGAACTCCTGCCGAACAACGCGGTCGAGTACTTCGTCTCGTACTACGACTACTACCAGCCCGAGGCGTACGTGCCGCAGACGGACACGTACATCGAGAAGGACACGTCGATCAACGAGGAGGTCGAGCGACTGCGGTACTCGGCGACGAACTCCCTCCTCACCCGCCGTGACGTCGTGGTCGTCTCGTCCGTCTCGTGCATCTACGGCCTCGGCACGCCCGAGGAGTACATCAAGGGGATGGCGACGCTCGAGGTGGGGACAGCGGATCGACCGCGACGCGCTCCTCCGCCAGTTCGTGCGGATGCAGTACACCCGCAACGACCTCGCGTTCACCCGCGGGACCTTCCGCGTGCGCGGGGACACGGTCGAGATCATCCCCGTGTACGAGGAACTCGCGATCCGGATCGAGATGTTCGGCGATCAGATCGAGGCGCTGCACACGCTCCATCCGCTCACCGGGGACGTCGTCGAGAAGCGCGAGCAGGTGCACGTGTTCCCCGCGTCGCACTACGTCGCGAGCCAGGAGCGCATGAATCGCGCGATCGCGGCGATTCAGGACGAACTCACGGAGCGCCTGGCCGAGCTTCGCGGCGCAGGACAAGCTCCTCGAGGCCCAGCGCCTCGAGATGCGCACGAACTTCGACCTCGACATGCTCCGCAACGTCGGCATGTGCTCCGGCATCGAGAACTACTCCCGGCACATCGAGGGTCGGGGCGCGGGCACTCCCGCCCCACACGCTCCTCGACTACTTCCCCGAGGACTTCCTCATGGTGATCGACGAGTCGCACGTGACCGTGCCGCAGATCGGCGCCATGTACGAGGGCGACGCGGCGCGCAAACGCACGCTCGTCGACCACGGGTTCCGCCTCCCGTCCGCGCTCGACAACCGCCCGCTCCGTTGGACGGAGTTCCAGGAACGCGTCGGCCAGACGGTGTACCTCTCCGCCACCCCGGGGCCCTACGAGCTCGAGCGCTCGGACGGCGTGGTCGAACAGATCATCCGTCCGACGGGTCTCGTGGACCCGGGCATCGTCGTCAAGCCGACGGAGGGGCAGATCGACGACCTCCTCGCGGAGATCCGCGCGCGGGAGGAGGCGGGGGAGCGGGTGCTCGTCACCACGCTCACCAAGAAGATGGCCGAGGATCTCACCGCGTACCTCGCGGACAAGGGCGTCCGCGTGGAGTACCTGCATTCGGACGTCGACACGCTCCGGCGCGTCGAGCTGCTCCGCGAGCTACGCCAGGGCAAGTTCGACGTGCTCGTCGGCATCAACCTCCTGCGCGAGGGGCTCGACCTGCCCGAGGTGTCGCTCGTCGCCATCCTCGACGCGGACAAGGAGGGCTTCCTCCGCTCCGGCACGTCCCTCATCCAGACCATCGGCCGCGCCGCGCGCAACGTGTCGGGCGCCGTGCACATGTACGCCGACTCCATCACCGACTCCATGGCGAAGGCGATCGACGAGACCAACCGCAGGCGCGAGATCCAGATCGCCTACAACAAGGAGCGCGGCGTCGATCCGGCCCCGCTGCGCAAGCGGATCGGCGACATCACCGAGATGCTCGCCCGCGAGGAGGCGGACACGGAGAAGACCCTGCGGAGCGCGGGCGTCGCGGACGCGGCCGCGCGCACCCCGGCGCCCGGCGGCGCGGGAGGCGGGGCGGCCGGCGACCTCGCCGAGCTGATCGCGGAGCTGAGCGCGCAGATGCGCGCGGCCGCCGAGGAGCTGCACTTCGAGCTCGCGGCGCGACTGCGGGACGAGATCGGCGAGCTCAAGAAGGAACTGCGCCAGATGACGGCGGCGCAGGGCTGAGGATCGGGACGGGGGTCCCGACCGGCGCACCCTAGGATTGAGGGCATGTCCGGGGCCGTCGAGTGGGTCGCGACCATCGCCCTGATCGTCGGGCTGATGGCCTTCGACTTCTGGGCCCAGATGCGCAATCCGCGCGAACCGGGTTTCCGCCAGGCCGCCCGCTGGACCGGAGTCTACGTCGGCCTCGCCCTCGTCTTCGGCGCCGCGATGATCCTCTGGCGGGGAGGAGAGAGCGCCACCGCGTTCATCGCCGGATACGTGACCGAGTGGTCGCTCTCCGTCGACAACCTCTTCGTCTTCCTCGTGATCCTCTCCCGTTTCGCCGTCCCCGCCGCGTACCGCCAGCGCGTTCTCCTCTTTGGCGTCGCCCTCGCCCTGCTGCTCCGCGGACTGTTCATCCTCGCGGGCGCGACCGCGCTGGCACACTTCTCCTGGGTGTTCTACGTCTTCGGGGCGTTCCTCCTGTGGACCGCCCTGAGCGTCGCCAAGGAGGGGGCCGAGCCCGACGAGGAGGAGTATCGGGAAAACCGGGCGATGACGCTCGTCCGGCGCGTCGTTCGCTCGACCCCCGAGTACCACGGGGGCGCGCTCGTCGTGCGACGAGCGGGGCGCAGGCTCGTCACCCCGCTCCTGCTCGTGATGATCGCGGTCGGGACCACGGACGTGCTCTTCGCCCTCGACTCCATCCCCGCGATCTTCGGCCTGACGACCGACCCGTACATCGTCTTCGCCGCGAACGCCTTCGCGCTGATGGGCCTGCGCCAGCTGTTCTTCGTAGTCCACGGACTCCTGCGCCGCCTGGTGTTCCTGTCGTACGGCCTCGCGGTGATCCTCGGGTTCATCGGCGTCAAACTCGTCTTCGAGGCGCTTCGCGAGAACACGATTCCGTTCATCAACGGGGGGCGCCCGGTCGGCGGCCTCCCGGAGATCTCGACGGCGTTCTCGCTCGCCGTCATCCTCGGCGTGCTGGCGATCGCCGCCGTCACGAGCCTCCTCGCGACCCGTCGGCGGGCGGCCGCCGAGGCGTCGTCGGACGAGGCGTGACGGGTAGCCGCGCGGCTAATCGTCCAGCGAGGCGGGCCAGGTGCCGAGCGCGGGCCAGAGGCGCACGTCGTGCCCGGGAACGAAGCCGGCGACGACGTAGGGGTCGCCCGCGACCATCGTCTCGACGGCGTCGGAGGACTCCGCCCGGTAGACGAAGAGCGCGCCGGGGCTGCCGTCGTCCGCGTACTTCCCGTAGGCGAAGAGCGAGCCGGCGTCGACGAGCGCGTCGAGGTACTCGAGGTGGGCCGTACGGATGGCGTTGCGCTCCTCGGAGCGGTCGTCGTAGGCGTAGTGGACGGCGTAGAGGTTCATGCCCCCATTGCACCACGCGGTATCGGAACCTTTCGCGACACGCGATCGAACACTTGTTCGAGTCGGGCGACGCACGTACATTGATCCGTGAACGACCGACTCCTCATCCGCGGCGCGCGGGAGCACAACCTCAAGTCCGTGGACCTCGATCTGCCGCGCGACGCCCTGATCGTCTTCAGCGGCCTCAGCGGATCGGGCAAGTCCTCGCTCGCGTTCGACACGATCTTCGCCGAGGGGCAGCGGCGCTACGTCGAGTCGCTCTCCGCGTACGCGCGGCAGTTCCTCGGCCAGATGGACAAGCCGGACGTCGACTTCATCGAAGGGCTGTCGCCCGCGGTGAGCATCGACCAGAAGTCCACGAACCGCAACCCGCGCTCGACCGTGGGGACCATCACCGAGGTCTACGACTACCTTCGCCTCCTCTTCGCCCGCGTCGGCGTCCAGCACTGCCCGGAGTGCGGCGAGCAGGTTCGCGCGCAGATCGGCGGAACAGATCGTCGACTCCGTGCTCGCGCTGCCGGAGGGCACGCGCTACCAGGTCCTCGCGCCCGTCGTCCGGGGGCGCAAGGGGGAGTACCAGGACCTGTTCGACGAGCTCAAGCAACAGGGTTTCGCGCGGGCGCGCGTCGACGGCGAGCTCGTCGAGCTGAGCGAGCCGCCGGTGCTCGAGAAGAAGCTCAAGCACACCATCGAGGTGGTCGTCGACCGCCTCGTCGCGCGCGACGGCGTGCGATCGCGGCTCGCGGATCCGATCGAGACCGCACTCGAGGCGGCGGACGGGCTCGTCATCATCGATCCCGTCGACGGCGACATGGAGCCGCGCCGCTACTCGGAGCGGCGCGCGTGCCCGAACGACCACGCCCTCGCCCTCGAGGAGATCGAACCGCGCACCTTCTCCTTCAACGCGCCCTACGGCGCGTGCCCGGAGTGCCACGGGCTCGGGGTCAGGCTCGAGGTCGACCCGGGGCTCGTCGTTCCCGACCCGAGCCTGACCCTCCGCGAGGGGGCTCTCGCCCCGTGGGCTCGTCGTCGTCGGAGTACTTCGGCGCGCATGCTCGCGCGCGCTCGCGAAGGACATGGGGTTCCCGATGGACGCGCCGTTCTCGGAGCCTCGACGAGGAGGCGAAGAACTCCGTCCTGTACGGCAAGGACTACAAGGTCCACGTCCGCTTCCGGAACCGCTACGGGCGCGAGCGCCAGTACACGACGGGATTCGAGGGCGTGATCTCGTGGATCGAGCGCATGCACTCGCAGACGGAGTCCGACTGGTCGCGCGAGCGGTACGAGGCGTACATGCGCGAGGTTCCGTGCGCACGTGTGCGAGGGCGCGCGCCTCAAGCCCGAGGTCCTCGCCGTGACTCGTCGACGGCAAGAGCATCGCCGAGGTGTGCGACCTGTCGATCCGCGAGGCCCGCGACCTTCCTCGCCGAGGCGGAGCTCGACGAGCGGTCGCGCCAGATCGCCGTCCAGGTGCTCAAGGAGATCGACGCGCGCCTGGGGTTCCTCCTCGACGTCGGCCTCGACTACCTCTCGCTCGTCGCGCGCCGCGGGAACGCTGTCCGGCGGCGAGGCGCAGCGCATCCGGCTCGCGACGCAGATCGGTTCCGGGCTCGTCGGCGTGCTCTACGTCCTCGACGAGCCGAGCATCGGTCTGCACCAGCGCGACAACCGGCGGCTGATCGAGACCCTGACGCGGCTCCGGGACCTCGGCAATACGCTCATCGTCGTCGAGCACGACGAGGACACGATCCGCGCCGCCGACTGGATCGTCGACATCGGGCCGGGCGCGGGCGAGCACGGCGGGCGACGTCGTGCACTCCGGGAACCTCGCGAGCCTGCTGGACGAACGAGCGCGTCGCTCACCGGCGCGTACGTCGCCGGGCGGCGGTCGATCGAGGCGCCCGCGCAACGTCGCGCCGTCGACCCGCGAGCGCAGGTCACGGTCGTCGGCGCGCGCGAGCACAACCTCCGCGACATCGACGTCTCGTTCCCGCTCGGCGTCTTCACCGCGGTCACGGGCGTCTCCGGCTCGGGCAAGTCGACGCTCGTCAACACGATCCTGTACACGGCCCTCGCGAACACCCTCAACGGCGCGCGGCAGGTCCCGGGCCGCCACACGCGCATCGACGGGCACGGAGAACCTCGACAAGGTCGTCCACGTCGACCAGGGGCCCATCGGCCGCACCCCGCGCTCCAACCCCGCGACGTATACGGGGGTGTGGGACAAGATCCGCAAGCTCTTCGCCGAGACCGAGGAGGCGCGGCTGCGCGGGTACGGGCCCGGGCGCTTCTCCTTCAACGTCAAGGGCGGGCGATGCGAGGCGTGCTCCGGGCGACGGGACCCTCAAGATCGAGATGAACTTCCTCCCCGACGTCTACGTGCAGTGCGAGGTCTGCCACGGCTCGCGGTACAACCGGGAGACGCTCCAGGTCCACTTCAAGGGGAAGACCGTCGCCGACGTCCTGGACATGCCCATCGAGGAGGCCGCGCGACTTCTTCGAGGCGATCCCCGCGATCTCGCGACACCTGTCGACGCTCGTCGACGTCGGCCTGGGATACGTGCGGCATGGGCCAGCCCGCGCCGACGCTCTCCGGCGGCGAGGCCCAGCGCGTCAAGCTCGCGTCCGAGCTCCAGCGGCGGTCCACCGGCCGCACGGTGTACGTGCTCGACGAGCCGACGACCGGCCTTCACTTCGAGGACGTCCGCAAGCTCCTGTCCGTGCTCCAGGGGCTCGTCGACAAGGGCAACACCGTCATCGTCATCGAGCACAACCTCGACGTGATCAAGTGCTCCGACTGGGTCGTCGACCTCGGGCCCGAGGGGGGATCCGGCGGGGGAGTGGTCGTCGCCGAGGGGACGCCCGAGGACGGTGGCCACCGTCGACGCGAGCCACACCGGACGCTTCCTCGCCGAACACCTGCCGGTGCCTGCCGCGACGTAGGCTGGCGACGTGAGCGATCCGGCCTCGTACCGCCCCGAGCCGGGGACGATCCCGACGCGTCCGGGCGTGTACCGTTTCCGCGACGAGCACGGCCGCGTCCTGTACGTCGGCAAGGCGAAGAGCCTTCGCTCCCGCGTCTCGTCGTATTTCCAGAACCTCGCCGCCCTCCATCCGCGCACCCGCGCGATGGTGACGTCCGCGTCGTCGGTCGAATGGACGGTGGTGCGCAGCGAGGTCGAGGCTCTTGTCCTCGAGCATTCGTGGATCCAGCGAGTACGACCCCCGGTTCAACGTCGTCTTCAAGGACGACAAGTCGTACCCGTTCCTCGCCGTCACGATGGGCGAGGAGTTCCCGCGGGTGCTCGTCACGCGCGACCCCCGAAGCCGGGGCACGCGCTACTTCGGGCCGTACGCCAAGGTCTGGGCGATCCGCGAGACCCTCGACACCCTCCTGACCGTCCTCCCGATGCGCTCGTGCAGCGCGGGAGTCTTCGCGCGGGCCACGCGCGCGGATCGCCCGTGCCTCCTCGGCTACATCGACAAGTGCTCGGCCCCGTGCGTCGGGCGCGTCTCGGCCGACGAGCACCGGCGGACGGCGGAGCAGGTGTGCGCGGTCCTCGCGGGCGACGCCAAGGGGGTCGTGCGCGACCTCACCCGCGCGATGGAGGACGCGGCGCGGGGCGAGCGATTCGAGGCCGCGGCGAAGGCCCGCGACCGGCTCGCGGCGATCAACGCCGTCCTCGACCGGAACGCCGTCGTGCTCGCGCCCGGGGTGGACGTCGACGTCGTGGGGCTCGAGGACGAGGAGTACGAGGCCGCGGCCCACGTGTTCTACGTGCGCGACGGGCGGATCGTCGGCCAGCGCGCGTGGATCATCGACAAGCCCGAACCCCTCGATCCCGGCGACCTCGTCGCGCGGCTCGTCCAGGAGATCTACGACGGGCCCGAGGCTCCGGACGTCCCCGCGGAGGTGCTCGTCCCGGAGCTCCCGACGGACGCGCCGGCCCTTCGCGAGTGGCTCGCCGGAATCCGCGGGTCGTCCGTGGCTGTCCGGGTGCCGTCGCGGGGACCCAAGGCGGAACTCGCGGGCACGTCGCGGGCCAACGCGGCGGAGGCTCTCGCCCGCCACCGCCTCAAGCGGGCGTCGGATCTCACGGCGCGCTCGGCGGCCCTGCGCGAGCTCCAGGAGGCGCTGGGGCTCGACGGAGGCCCCGCTGCGCATCGAGTGCTACGACGTCTCGCACACGGGCGGGACGAACCAGGCGGCGTCGATGGTCGTGTTCGAGGACGCGTTGCCGCGCAAGCGGGACTACCGGACCTTCTCGATCGCGGACGCGAAGGACGACACCGAGGCGATGTACCAAGTGATCACCCGGCGATTCACCCGGTACATCGAGGAGGCGAAGAAGCCCGTCGAGGAGCGCGAATCCAGTCGCTTCGCCTACCCGCCGCAGCTCGTGGTCGTCGACGGGGGAGAGCCCCAGGTCGAGGCGGCGCGGCGCGCGCTCGAAGCCCTCGGGGTGGAGGACGTCGCCCTGTGCGGGCTCGCGAAGCGCCTGGAGGAGGTCTGGCTCCCGGGACAGTCGTTCCCCGCGATCCTCGCGCGCGGATCCGAGGCGCTGTACCTGCTCCAGCGGGTGCGCGACGAGGCCCACCGCTTCGCGATCCGGCACCACCGGGGCAAGAGGACCAAGGCCATGACCGCCTCGCGCGTCGACGAGATCCCGGGAGTGGGCCCCGTGCGAGCGCGCGCCCTCCTGCGCCACTTCGGCTCGCTCGCCAAGGTCCGCGAGGCGTCCGTGGATCAGATCGCGCTCGTCCCGGGAATCGGCGCGGAAACGGCACGCGCGATCGCACAGGCTGTCGCGGGCGAGGGTGGCATGCTGGAGCCATGAGCGAGGAAGCCGCGCCGGAGACGTTCCCGTCCGGCATTCCCAAGGTGAGGGTCGCGCTTCCCGCGGTCCCGCCGGACGTCCTCATCGTCACCGGCATGTCCGGCGCCGGCCGAAGCCGCGCGGCCGACGTCATCGCCGACGAGGGCTGGTACGTCGTCGACAACCTCCCACCCCAGATGCTCGCGGAGATGGTGACGATGGTCTCGCGCGAGGGGTACGCGCGGCTCGCCGCCGTCGTCGACGTCCGAGGGGGCAAGTTCTTCGCGGACCTCGAAGCCGTGCTCACGGACCTCGAGGAGGGCTCGGTGGATGCGCGGGTGCTCTTCCTCGAGGCGTCGGACGAGACCCTGGTACGTCGTTTCGAGCAGGTGCAGGCGCCCACATCCCCTTCAGGGGTCGGGCACGCTCCTTGAGGGGATCCGGGCCGAGCGGGATGCGCTGCGCCCGATGCGCGAACGGGCGGACATCGTCATCGACACGTCCAACACGAACGTCCACGAGCTCGCCGAGCGCGTCCTCGCCGAGGTGGGCGACTCGGAATCGGCTCCCCTCCAAGTCAACATCCAGTCGTTCGGCTTCAAGAACGGCGCCCCGCCGGACGCCGATTTCATCGCCGACGTGCGCTTCCTCGACAATCCCCACTGGATTCCCGAACTGCGGCCGCTCTCGGGCCTCGACGAGCCGGTGCGGGACCACGTGCTCGGCGCGGCGGGCGCGCAGGAGTTCCTCGACTCCTACTCCGCCGCGCTCGACGTCGCGCTCGGCCGCTACCGCGCGCACGACAAACACTTCGTGACCGTCGCGGTTGGATGCACGGGCGGCCACCATCGATCCGTGGCGATCACGGAGGCCCTCGCGTCCCGCCTGCGGGATCTCGGATACGCGGTGCGGGCGACCCACCGGGATCGCGAGCGCGAATGACCGCCGCGACGCCCACGCAGGCGCGCATCGTCGCCTTCGGCGGGGGCCACGGCCTCTACGCCTCGTTGTCGGCGCTGCGGCGACTGACCGAGGAGTTGACGGCGATCGTCACCGTGGCCGACGACGGAGGATCGTCCGGGCGCCTGCGCGACGAGCTCCACGTGCCTCCCCCGGCGACCTCAGGATGGCGCTCTCCGCCCTCTGCGAGGACACCGAGTGGGGTCGCACGTGGCGCGACGTGCTCCAGCACCGCTTCGCCACGGAGGGGCCGCTCGACGGGCATGCGCTCGGCAACCTCCTGATCGCCGGCCTGTGGAGCAGGACGGGCGACGTCGTCGAGGGTCTCGATTGGGTCGCGAAACTCCTCCGGTCGCGGGGACGCGTGTTGCCGCTTTCCGACGAACCGCTCGAGATCAGCGCCTCGGTCGAGATCGACGGCGACCCCGTCACCGTCCACGGACAGGTGGCCGTCGCGACGGCGCCCGGTCGCATCGCGAAGCTGTGGCTCCGCCCCGAGTCCGCACACGTTCCCGACGCGACCATCGCCGCGATCCGCGAGGCCGACATCGTCGCGCTCGGTCCGGGAAGTTGGTATTCCTCCGTACTTCCGCATTTCCTGGTCCCGCCGGTCGCGCGCGAACTGGTCGCGGCCGCGTCCCGGAGCGTCCTCTCCCTCAACATCGCGCACGTCGACGACGAGACCGAGGGAACGGGCCGGGCCGACGACGTCCTCGCACTTCAGGCGGTCGCGCCCGGCTATGTGCCCGCGGTCGTGATCGTCGACGACGGGCACGCCGACGATCCGGGCCTCGCGGCCTTGATCGAGGGTTGGGGGGCGAACCTCGTCGTTCGGCCGCTCCGCGAGGAGGGGACGCTCGACCGTCACGACCCCGTTTTATTCGCGGACGCCTACCGGGAGGCCGCCGCAATCATCGCCCGGGGATGAGACCTTCCGGGCAAAGGTGGCAGGATACCCTCATGGCGCTTACGGCACAGGTCAAGGAAGAGTTGGCCCGCGTTGTCGTAGAGAAGCCCTCGTGTCGCAAGGCGGAGATCGCGACGATGCTGCGCTTCGCCGGTGGCCTCCACATCGTCTCCGGCCGCATCGTCATCGAGGCCGAGCTCGACACGGCCGCGGGCGCGCGCCGTCTGCGGCTCTTCCTCAGCGAGGTGTACGGGCACTCGTCGGAGATCATCGTCGTCTCCGGAGGCGCGCTGAAGAAGGGCAATCGCTACGTCGTGCGGGTCGTGAAGGACGGCGAGTCCCTCGCGCGCCAGACGGGCCTGCTCGATCACCGCGGTCGTCCCGTGCGGGGACTCCCCCCGCAGGTCGTCGGGGGATCGATCGAGGACACCGTCGCCGCCTGGCGCGGAGCGTTCCTCGCTCACGGGTCGCTCGACGGAACCCGGGCGCTCGTCCGCGCTCGAGGTGACATCGCCGGGACCCGAGGCCGCCCTCGCCCTCGTGGGCGCCGCGCGTCGCCTCGGCATCGCCGCGAAGTCCCGCGAGGTACGAGGCGTCGATCGCGTCGTGATTCGGGACGGCGACGCGATCGCCGCGATCCTCACCCGGCTCGGCGCGCACGATTCCGTGCTCCAGTGGGAGGAGAAGCGGACGCGACGCGAGGTGCGCGGCACGGCGAACCGCCTCGCCAACTTCGACGACGCGAACCTCCGCCGCAGCGCGCGGGCCGCCGTCGCGGCCGGCGCCGCGTCGCCCGGGCCTTCGAGATCCTCGGCGACGAGGTCCCGGAGCACCTCCGCGAGGCCGGGGAGCTCCGGTTGCAGCACAAGGACGCTTCCCTCGAGGAGTTGGGGAAGATGGCCGATCCGCCGCTCACGAAGGACGCGGTCGCCGGTCGGATTCGGCGCCTTCTCGCGACGGCGGACAAGCACGCCGAGGAGCTCGGCATCCCGGACACGGAGGCATCGCTCAGCCCCGACATGCTCGACCTGTAGCAACGTGCGGGGACCTTCGTCATGTCCGCCGGCGCGGGCCGACATAGTAGGCTGAAGACGGTTCCCGCCCAGCGGGGACGCGCACGTAGCAGTGCGAAGCCCTTCGCGAAAACCCACGTCGGTGCGTGCCGACGCGAGCCAAGGAGAGAGATACATATTATGACCGTCAAGGTCGGCATCAACGGCTTCGGCCGCATCGGACGCAACTTCTTCCGCGCTGCGCTCGCAGAGGGCGCGGACATCGAGATCGTTGGGGTCAACGACCTCACCGACAACAAGACGCTCGCGCACCTGCTCAAGTACGACTCGATCCTGGGTCGCCTGGACGCCGAGGTCA
>CAVQHE010000006.1:0-112914 GCA_963712245.1 uncultured Actinomycetota bacterium
CGTCAGTCCCGCCGGCACCGTGTCGGTGACGGTGACGTTGAACGCCTTGCCGGGGTTGACGTTCGCGTCCGAGACGTTGTCGACGTTGATGACGTAGTCGAGGGTGTCGCCCCACTCCGCCGTGGTCACCCCGTCGCTCTTGTGGATCGCGAGCTCGGGCGCTCCCGGAAGCTTGTCCAAATAGAGGAGCAAGTTCTGCGTCGACTCGAACACGTAGAGGTTCGTGGCGTTGTAGCAGAACTCGACGTCCCACCACCCCGACTGGCCCGGGCCGACCGTGACCGTGTCCGTCGACCACGTGCCGTTGCCCGACGGCGTGCCTGCCACGGTGCTGCCGTCGCCCCGCGTGTAGGTGATCGTCCCCGTGTTGTCGAGGTCGAAGTTGCGCATCGTGACCGAACCCATAGTGTCCGGCACGAAGAAGTAGTGGTGGTTGCAGATGTCGGTGGTGCTGTCGTGCTGCCAGCCGACGCGGATCGCGTTGAGGAGGATCTCGTCGCCCGTGCCCGACTCCCCATCGATGTCGTCGACCTGGTTCCCGTTGTCGAGTTGCGCGGCCGTGCAGGTGTTCGTGCCGACGGCGCAGTCGGGGTCGTAGACGACGCGGGCCCGCCAGGAGTTCTCGTCGTCGCCGCCGGTCTGCGTGTGGATCTCGTACGTCGCGCCGGCGGTGGGGATGAACGTGAGGAGCTGGTCCCACAAACCGTTCGTCGCGCTCGCGCCGGCCGGGTAGGTCTTCGTCGTGAGCGTGGTGCCGGACGGCTGCTCGACGATCCAGTACGTCGTCGGGTCGTAGGAGGTATCGGTGGGGCGCACCTCGTCGCCCGCGGGCAGACCCGACGCGAGCACGCCGCCCCACGACTCGGGATCGTAGATCGCGACGGTGATGGGGTATCCGGCGGGCCAGTCGCTCGGCGTGGCGAACGAGACCATATGGTCGGTTCCCGCGCCCCCTTGGGCGACGGACGCCGAGTAGTAGTCTCCGTAGCTGATCTGGTCGTCGGGGCCCTGGGTCTGGAAGTAGACGGGGTTCGTAGCAGGCGGAATGTCCGTGGCGCGCGCCTCAGTCGCGGGAACGACGAGGACCGCGAAGACCACCGCGACAACGGCGAGCATGCGCACGCCGACGTTCGCGCTCACAACGCGCGCGCGCGCCCAGGCACGGTTGTCCGTGTACACCGCGATACTCCCTCAGACGGTCGTGTGTGCAACCGACCTCGGGGTAGGCGAGCGGTCACATACGATCCCTTCAATGGTAGGTGACCCACGCCATCGTTCCTTGTGACATTCATCACTCAGTCTTGACTGAGTCGAGCGGTCCGCGCGGCGGCGAGACTAGGGCCGCGCCTCGTGGATCGCGTCGACGAGCGCGCGCAGGCGCGGGTGGTCGAAGAGCGTGTCGAGGACCACGGGAAGCCCGCGGCCGTCGGTCAGCGGCACGCACCAGTTCGGGTACTCGCGATCCGTGCCCGGCTGGTTCTGCGTCCGCAGGTCGCCCACCGCGTCGGCGAGCGAGACGCCCGTGAGCATCGCGGGCGACGCGAACACGGCGCGGTGGATGCCGAGCAGCAACTCGTCGGGACTCGGCTCGGCGCCGTCCGATCCCGGCGCGGCCCACCCGCGCGCGACCAGGTAGGCGACCATCTCCGCGCGTTCCGCCGCGGCCTCGGCCCGTACGTCCTCGACGGGCCGCACCAGGAGCCCGAGCTTCTCGCGTAGCGCGACGCCCTCGCCCGCGAGGTACGCCGCCGTCGGCGGGATGTCGTGCGTCGTCGCCGTCGCCAGCACGTCGGCGCGCTGATGCTCGGGCGGCCGCAGCGACCCGTCGGCCTCGCGCTCCCACCACACGACCGTCGTGCCGAGGATCCCGCGCGAGGCGAGGTAGTCCGCGACCCACGGCTCCACCGTGCCGAGGTCCTCGCCGACGATCACGGCCCCGGCGCGCGACGCCTCGACGCACAGCACCGCGAACATTGCCTCGTGGTCGTAGCGGACGTACGCGCCGTCCGCGGCGCTCGCCATCTCGTCCGGCACCCACCACAGGCGGAACAGGCCGAGGATGTGGTCGATGCGCAGCGCGCCCGCGTGACGCAGGGCCGAGCGGACGACGGCGCGGAACGGCTCGTAGCCCGCCTGCTCGAGCGCGCGAGGAAGGAACGGGGGCTGGGACCAGTCCTGGCCCTGCTGGTTGTACATGTCCGGGGGCGCGCCCACCGCGACGCCCCGCGCGTACACGTCGCCGAACGCCCACGCGTCGCTTCCCGCGGGGTGCACGCCGACCGCGAGGTCGGACACGATCCCGACGGCCATCCCGGCCCGGAGGGCGGCGTCCTGGGCCGCCTCCCGCTGCTCGTCGGCCACCCACTGCAGCCACGCGTAGAACTCGACGCGCTCGGCGTGCGCCGCGCGCAGGCGCGCGATCCCGGGGGCGCCCGGTGAGGAGAGGTCCTCGTGCGAGGCGTCGAGGGTGCCCGCGGCGGCGAGCTCCTGGATCACGCACCACGTCGCGAAGTCGACGAGCGCGTCGCCCTCGCGCTCGCGGAACGCCGCGAACGCCGCCTGTCGGGCCGCCGATCGCGGCAGGCGGAAGATCTGCTCGAGCGCCTCCCGCTTCGCCGTCCAGATGGGATCGCGGTCGATGAGCGCGGGCGACCGCGACTGGTGGCGCGGCGCCTCCGCGTTCCAGTCGAGCAGGGACCGGTCCGCGCCCGGCATGTACGCGACCTCGGGGACCTCCTCGACGCGTATGTAGAGCGGGTTGACGTACAGCCGCGACGACGGGAGGTACGGGGACGGAGTGAGCGGCGGCACGGGCTCGGCGGCGTGGAGCGGATTGACGACGACGAAGTCCGCCCCGGTGCGCGCCGCCGCGAGCGTCGCGAGGTCGCGCAGGTCGGCGAGGTCGCCGACTCCCCACGACGCCCGGGACCGGAGCGCGTACAGCTGCGTCATGAACCCCCATCGCCGACGGGCCCGCACGGCGGGCGGGACCTCGAGGTGGGCCGGGGCGACGATGAGGCGGGCGGTCGCGGACGCGGGCGCCTGGCCGACGTGCGCGGAGAGCGTGTGGTAGCCGACCGGAACGTCGGGCGGGAGCCGGAAGACGGCGCGGCGCAGCGCGGGGTGGTGGGCGCGGTGGATGCCCGGGGCCGGCTCCTCCTCCGTCGTCACCGGCGCGCCGTCGTCCAACCGCACCTGCGCGAGGTGCATGGTGAGGCCCGACTCGAGCGTGAGCGTGAGCGCGACCGTCGCGCCCTCGGCGACGTGAACCGGGACGTCGCCCGTCTCGCCGGCGCGTCGTACGACCACGGGGGGAAGCGGGCGCGTGCGCGCCTCGGCCTCCAGGCGGTCCGCCTCGCGCTGGCACGCCGCGTCGTCCCCCGCCTCGACGCCCATCGCGGCGAGGATCGCACGCAACGCGGCCGCCGACGAGACCCTCCGCTCGCCGTTCCAGGCGACGTAGCGCGCCGAGATCCCGCACGCCTCCGCGAGGCGTTCGAGCGCGGCCGTCGGAGCGTTGACGCGACCGGTACGGCGCGGGAGGGGACTCGCTCACGCCACCATCCTGCCAGAGCGCTCCCGGCATCCGGCCGTCCCGTTACCCTGGAACACATGAGACCTCTGATTGCTTCGCAGGCGACGACCGGATGGTGGAGTTCGACCACCTCGACTCTCGGCGATTGGTGGCAGTGGATCCTCGATCACGGGGAGACGGCGGGCAAGGTCCTGCTGACCGTCGTCGTCGCGATCGTCCTGTGGATCATCGGGCGCCTACTCATCCGCGCCGCGACCAAGGGCATCCGCGACGGCATCTCCCGGAGCGAGCGGCGCACGCGCAAGCTGCTCCTGAAGGCGAACCTCCCTGTCCCCGAGAGGACGTTGGAGGACCAACTCGAGGAGACGCGTCGCGTCCAACGCGCTCAGACCATCGGCACAGTGCTCCGGAGCGTACTGACCATGGCGATCGTCGCGACGGCCGCGATCTCGATCCTCGGCATCTACCAGGTGAACGTCGGCGGCGTCATCGCGGCCGCGGGAATCGTGGGCGTCGCGCTCGGCTTCGGCGCGCAGTCGCTCGTCAAGGACCTGCTCAGCGGGATGTTCATGCTCGTCGAGGACCAGTACGGCGTCGGCGACGTGATCGACGTCGGACCGGCGACCGGCCTGGTCGAGCACGTCGGGCTCCGCTCGACCCGGCTGCGCTCCCTCGACGGGACCGTGTGGTTCGTGCCGAACGGCGAGATCCAGCGCGTCGGCAACATGTCGCAGCTGTACTCGCGCGCGAAGATCGAGGTGCGCTTCGCGTTCGACGTGGACGTCGACGCCGCCCGCCAGGCGATGCTCGACGCCGCCGAGATGGCGCGCGAAGACGAGGCGGTCGCCGAGTCGATCATCGGCGACCCCGAGGTCGCGGGCATCGAGGCGCTCGACTACAACTCTGTGACGCTCCGGCTCCTGCTCCAGACCAAGCCGATCACGCAGTGGGGCGTGATGCGCGCCATCCGGCAGAACATGCGCGACCTGTTCCTCGAGCGCGGCATCGCGCTCGCCGCCCCCGAGGGCGCGCTCCTCCAGCCCGGCGCCAACCTCGCCGCGAGCACGGCCGACGCGAACACGAAGCCCCCGGCGGCCTCCAAGGCGAGGCTCGACTCGTCGTCGTCGAAGCGCCCCTCCTCTCGCCCGAAGAAGTCGTGACGACGACGGCCGAGCCTCCCGCCGACGACGAGCCGTACGTCCCGCACGACCCCGACGGGTTCTTGAGCGCCGCGTCGTTCTACGACGTCGTCGGGGGGCACGCGACGTTCGCCCGGCTCGTGGCGCGCTTCTACGAGGGCGTGGCCGGTGACGCGGAGCTCCGGGCGATGTACCCCGAGGAGAGCCTCGAGGGCGCCGAGCGGCGCCTCCGCATGTTCCTCGAGCAGTACTGGGGCGGCCCGACCGACTACTCGGACGAGCGCGGACATCCGCGGCTCCGGATGCGGCACGCCGCGTTCGCGGTGACGCCCGAGGCGCGCGACCGGTGGCTCGCGCACATGCGCGTCGCGGTGGAGTCGCTCGACCTGGCGCCGCTTCACGCGTCGACGCTGTGGGACTACCTCGAGCGCGCCGCGCACGCGATGGTCAACGCGGGGACGGGGTCCGCGGACTAGGCCGGACGGCTAGGCCTCTGCGGTCTCGGTATCCGCGGCGTCGACGTCGCGGCGCGCGCGGCGCACATACACGAGGGCGGTCACCTCGGCCGCCACGATCGCGGTCGACGCGAGCGCGACGCTGATCCACGACGGTGAACCGAGCGACGAGCGCGCGCCGCGTGAGGAACCACGTCGCCTCGGCCGGGCCGCTGAGCGCGACGAGCCACGCCCCGAGGTTCGCGATCCTCGACGGCCGGTCGGACGCGATGGCGACGCCCCGGCGCAGGAGGAGCTCGGCCCCGACGGCAGCGAGCCACAGCAGGGCGGCGAGCGCGACGAGCAGCGCGGCGATCTCGTTGGGGATGTACGCCGCGAGGGCGAGGTCCGGCTCGTTCGGGGACCGTAACCACGATCGCAGGACGCTCCGGAGGATCACGCCCGCGAGAATCCCGCCGGTCAGGAAGAGGATCGCGCGGAGGGACGCGCGTCGCGCGCTCGGGGTGCTCACGCGCCTTAGCCTAGGCCGCGCGGGGCGGGATCAGCGCGTTCCCGTGCGCAGAACGTGCGCGGCGGCGCGCGCGAATCGGTACTGCCGCGGGAACGAGCCGGGCACGATCCACGCCGCGGCGTACCCGATGAGGGAGAGTCCGAGGAAGACGACGGGCCACGCGGCGACGACCTCGAGCGTCGCGCCGCCGTGCCCCACGCGGACGGCGGGGTCCGCGAGCGCGATCCGCCACATCACCGGCATGAAGAGGAGCACGCCGAGCACGTGGAGCCCGTACGAGCCGGCGATCCCGTGCCTCGCGCCGTAGTGGTCGACCGCGACGCCGAGCGTGAGGAGGTAGGCGAGGATCGGCGCGGCCGCCCATATCGACGGGCCGCCCGCGGCGGACGCCTCCTCGCCGAACGCCCCGGGCCATCCGACGGCGACCACCCAGACGGCGATCAGGGCGATCGCGGAGCGGGCGACCGTGGCGGACCAGGAACGGCGCCATCGCCGGGCGACGCGCGTGACCGACGGGGCCGCCGTCGCGAAGTCCAGCGCGAGCGCGCCGAGCCCGCGCAGGCGGGCCCACGTCGCGGAGGCGATAGTCCCGAGGACGGCTCGCGGGCGCGCGAGTACGGCGCGCGGGCGCGCTGCGACCCGCGTCGTCTCGATCGCCGCGCTCACGCACTCCCCCGATCGCGTTTGGGTGAATCACGTTTGGGTGGATTGTCCCGATGAGGCAACGCGCGGAGACGCACGCGAGTTCCGGCCCGCGCGCAGTACCCTCGACGGGGGAACCCGGGCCGGAATGGACGAGGAGGCGCCGTGGAGCACATCGAGGACGCGTGGGCGTCGACGGCCGTGCGGTCGGGCCTGCGGTCGCTGGACCTCCGGCGTCTCGGGCCGACGACGTTCGAGGGCGATTCGCTTCCGCTGCCCGGCGGACGGGTGTTCGGCGGCCAGGTGCTCGGTCAGGGCGTGATGGCCGCCGGGAGCACGGTCGACGAGGATCGCCACATCCACTCGCTCCACGGGTACTTCCTCCGCGCCGGCGACGCCTCCCAGCCCATCCGGTTCGAGGTCGAGATCCTGCGCGACGGGAACTCGTTCTCCGCGCGCCGCGTCCACGCGCTCCAGGACGACCGCCCGCTGCTCAGCATGATCACGTCGTTCCAGCTCGCCCAGGACGGGCCGGAGCACTCGGTCGCGATGCCCGAGGTTCCGCCCCCGGACTCCGTCGCGGCGGGGGTGGACGTGCTCGCGCCCTACGAGGGCCACGCGATGGCGGACTTCTGGCTCAAGGAGGCGCCGTTCGACGTGCGCCACGTCGAGGGATCGCTGTTCCTCGAGGCGGACCCACGGCCCAAGCAGTACCAGACGGCCTGGATGCGGGTGCGCGAGCCGATCGACGTTCCGGAGCTCACGCACCGGGCGCTCATCGCGTTCGGGTGCGATCAGGTGATGCTCGAGCCGTTGCTCCGCCGGCACGGCAGTTCGTGGGTCGACCCCCACCTGGCGTTCGCGAGCCTCGACCACGGGATGTGGTGGCACCGGCCGGCGCGCGCCGACGAATGGTTGCTCTTCGTCCAGGACACGCCGACCGCCCAGGGCGGTCGCGGCCTGACCGGCGCGTGGGTGTTCTCCGAGGACGGGCGGCTCGTCGCGAGCGTCGCCCAGGAGGGCATGATCCGGCTCGGGAAGTAGCGAGCGCGGCGGGCGCGGAGGAATCCGCTAGGCCCGGCGCGATCCGCCTCGCCACCCGCGGATCACCGAGGCCCCGTACGCCCAGAATCCCGCCGGCGTGAGCACCAGGTAGAGCACGATGTTGGACTTGAAGGAGACCCCCAAGGCTGCCGCGAGGGCATAGATCGCGACGGCGATCGCCGGGATGGCCAGCAACGGAAGCACCGTCCGCACGTCGCCCGGAACGCGAGCGGTCACCTGCGTCGGCACGAAGCGGCCGCGAGTTCCGCGAACGAGCGCGACCACCGTGAGCGCCGCGAGCGGCGGGAGGACGAGAGCGGCGAGCGGGAATCCCGCGACGACGAACGCGAAGAGGACCCCGACGATCGCGACAGCGACCCACGGGGCGCGCCGCCCGGGCCTGAATCCCGGCTTGAGCGACCGTGACGCGACGAGATACGCGACCGCGAGAAGCGCGGTGGCGATGGTGGAATACGCCGCGAACGACACGACGGAGGCCCGCGCACCGTCGGCGACCCACCAGTTCAGCGACCACAAGCCGTAGCTCGCCCCGATGATCACGCTGGTTCGGAGCACCGTGCGTGGCGACGGGGTCGCACGGATTCCGCCGAGCACGTACCATCCCACGCCGACCGAGATCAACGCATGCTGAGCGAGCGGGGTGAACGATAGCGACAGCGGAATGGCCTCGTAGGTCGTCTGAACGATGACGCCCTCGATGAACCACCCGAAGAGCGCGCCGACGAGAAACACCTTCCACCACGCATCGGAGCCGAAGCGCCACAGGCCCACCAGGGTGAGATAGGCCGCGAAGGAATAGATGCCCCAGGCCTGGGCCCAGCCGAGGATCGTGTCCTCGGGCTGTACGCGCGCCCAGAACAACACCTCGGAGAAATAGAAGAGGACGTACCCCAGGCTCAGCGAAAGCGTGAGGGTCCGCGCGACCTTCCTCGCCAGCGGCATTAGCCTCGCGTGAGCTTGCGGTAGGTCACGCGGTGCGGTCGCGCCGCCTCCGGCCCGAGGCGCTCGACCTTGTTCTCCTCGTACGACTGGAAGTTGCCCTCGAACCAGAACCACTCCCCCGGCTTCTCGGCCGTGCCCTCGTACGCGAGGATGTGCGTCGTCACGCGGTCGAGGAACCAGCGGTCGTGGCTCACGACCACGGCGCATCCCGGGAACTCCAGCAGGGCGTTCTCGAGGCTCCCGAGCGTCTCGACGTCGAGGTCGTTCGTCGGCTCGTCCAGCAGCAGCAGGTTGCCGCCCTCCTTGAGGGTGAGCGCGAGGTTGAGGCGGTTGCGCTCGCCGCCGGACAGCACGCCCGCGGGCTTCTGCTGGTCCGGCCCCTTGAAGCCGAACGCGCCCACGTACGCGCGGGACGGCATCTCGACCTTGCCGACGTTGATGAAGTCGAGCCCGTCGCTCACGACCTCCCACAGCGTCTTCTTGGGATCGATCCCGCCGCGGCTTTGGTCGACGTAGGAGATCTGGACCGTGTCGCCGACCTTCAACTCGCCGCCGTCGAGTTCTTCGAGCCCGACGATCGTCTTGAACAGCGTCGTCTTGCCGACGCCGTTGGGGCCGATGACGCCGACGATGCCGTTGCGGGGAAGCGAGAAGCTCAGCCCGTCGATGAGGACGCGATCGCCGAATCCCTTCTTGAGGTCCTTCGCCTCGAGGACGGTGTTGCCGAGGCGCGGGCCGGGCGGGATCTGGATCTCCTCGAAGTCGAGCTTGCGGGTCTTGTCGGCCTCGGCCGCCATCTCCTCGTAGCGCTGGAGTCGCGCCTTGGACTTGGTCTGGCGCCCCTTGGCGTTCTGGCGCACCCACTCGAGTTCGTCCTTGAGGTGCTTGGCGAGCTTCGCGTCCTTCTTGCCCTGGACCTCGAGCCGCGCGGCCTTCTTCTCGAGGTACGTGGAGTAGTTGCCCTCGTACGGGTACGCGCGGCCGCGGTCGAGCTCGAGGATCCACTCCGCGACGTTGTCGAGGAAGTACCGGTCGTGGGTGACCGCGAGGACGGCCCCCGAGTACTTGGCGAGGTGCTGCTCGAGCCACTGGACCGATTCGGCGTCGAGGTGGTTGGTCGGCTCGTCGAGGAGGAGGAGGTCGGGCTTCTCGAGCAGGAGCTTGCAGAGCGCGACGCGGCGGCGTTCGCCGCCGGAGAGGTTGGTGACGGGCGCGTCCCCGGGCGGGCAGCGCAGGGCGTCCATCGCCTGCTCCAGCTGCGAGTCGAGGTCCCAGGCGTCCGCATGGTCGAGCTCCTCCTGGAGCGTGCCCATCTCCGCGAGCAGCGCGTCGTAGTCCGCGTCGGGGTCGGCCATCAGCGCGGAGATCTCGTTGAAGCGGTCGAGCTTGCCCTTGATGGGCCCGACGCCCTCCTCGACGTTGCCCAGCACCGTCTTCTCCTCGTTGAGCGGCGGCTCCTGCAGCAGGATGCCCACGGAGTAGCCGTCGCTCAGGCGCGCCTCGCCGTTGGAGGCCTGCTCGATGCCCGCCATGATCTTGAGGACCGTGGACTTGCCCGCGCCGTTCGGTCCGACGACGCCGATCTTGGCGCCGGGGTAGAACGCGAGCGTCACGTCGTCGAGGATGACCTTGTCGCCGTGCGCCTTGCGCGCCTTGTGCATTTGGTAGATGAACTCAGCCACTGATACTCCGTCTAGGTCGCGGTTTCGCCGACGCCTAGCCTACGCGGTCGCCGTAGGGGCCGATCTCGCTCGCTGCCGGCGCGCGGAAGGCCCCCGACGCCGGGGCGTCGGGGGCCACTTTCGCACTAGTGACGCGCGCTGCTGCGACTGGTCGAGAAGCGCGAGACCACGATCACGAGAACGGCCGAGGCCAGCACTCCGATCGCGTAGCCGATCGGCTTCGACCCGTCTCCGAGCCGATCCCAGAGGTAGAACCCGAGCCACACGCCGACGATCCCGATGACGACCGTGAGAATCAGATTGACGTCGCGACCCGCGACCAGGCGACCGAGGACTCCCACGATCGCGCCGACAAGAATTAGAACAATGATGTCCATGAATGCGCTCCTTCGAATGGCGCCTCATGCTGCACCATCGGGGCGAACGCCCGACGCGCGGACGGCACCCCCAGTGTATACCAATTTCTTTATTTTTGCTTTACCTTTTCTCGATCTAGGCGCTGAGCGCGAGCGATTCGTCCTCGGCTTCGCCCTCCGGCGCCCCATCCGCGTCGTCGCTCGCCGCGTCGTCCGTCGGCTGGTCGCCAGTCGATTCGTCCGCCGCCCCGTCGTCCGTTCCCGCCTCGGCGCCGTCGTCGCCGGCGAGCGTCGCGTCACCGTAGGCCCGCGTGAACTCGGCGGTGCCGCGCGTGAGGTCGTGCCCGACGCTCGTCGCGTCGATGACGAGGTCGGTGCGCGATCCGTTGTCGCCCTCCCACTCGTTGGTGCGGAAGCGCCCGTGGACCGTCACGGGCTGGCCCTTTTTGATGGAGTTCGCCACCGTGATCGCGGCGCCGCGGAATACCTTGACGGTGAACCATTCGGTGCGGCCGTCGGTCCACTCGCCCTTGTCGCGGTCGAAGAACCGCGATGTCGAGGCGAGCCGGAAGCTCGTGAGGCGGGCCCCCGTCGGCCCGACGTGCTGGCTAGGGTCGGTCGCGACCCAACCGTTGACCGTCATAACGAGGTCGTTCATGTCACCCTCCTTGGGTTGGCCGCTCCGTGCGGCCTCGCCCCACGTTCGCGCGACGACCCCCATCCTCGGCGCACCCACAGGCGACGGGACGGTTTGGCCGAAGCGCGAGGAGCCTCGGGACATCTGCCCGCCGGTTCCCCGCCGCGGTCCCATCCCAACTGTGCACCCACCCAACGGTGCGCCCCCCACGGTGCGCCCCCCAACGGTGCGCCCCCCAACGGTGCGCCCCCAACGGTGCGCCCCCCAACGGTGCGCCCCCAACGGTGCGCACGGACTCTGTTGCGGACGAGACGCGCGAGGCTGCCGAGACCGCCGAACGCCCCGCACCTGCACCACCTGTCCCAGGCACCGTGCGGACGGTTGGGCGCCGCTACCCGCGCGGCCCGTCGCCGACTATCGGGACGCCGACGTCCGCGGCGCGTCCTCGGGAGATCCGACGCCTACGCGTCGCCGACGGACAACGGGTTATCGGGATTCGCCGCCCACTCTTGGAGCGATGGCGAATAGACCGCGACGTCGGTGAAGCCGAGCTGGTGAAGAGCGAGGGCGCCCCCGGCCGCGGCTATCCCGCCGCCGCAGTACGTGATCACCCTGGTCGCGCGATCTCGCTCGGCGAGCGCGCCGACGTCCGGCGCGTGAAACCGCCCGTCCTCGCCGATCAATCCCACGGTGGGGATGTTGACGGCTCCGGGGATGTGGCCGGGGCGGGCGTACATGGCGATGTCGCCACGAAAGTGCTCGGGCATCATCGTGTCAACGACGACGACGCGGTCGTCGTCGATCGCACCGCGAACTTCCGTCTCGTCGGCGAACAGGCCGGGTCGCACCCGGGGGGTGAGGCGTCGAGGCTCGCGCGCAACCGTGCCTTCTTCCGTCGGACGATCGTCCGCGAGCCACGCCCCGAGGCCGCCGTCGAGTATGGACGCTCGGTCGAAACCCACCCAACGGAGCATCCACCAGACTCGTGCGGCCCACACGGAGTAGAGGCTGTCATAGAGCACCACGCGCGACTCGTCGCCGACGCCCAGTCCTCCCATCGCCTCGCAGAACGCATCTGGCGAGGGCACCGCGAAGTCCAGGTGACTCGACCCGTCCCGCAGTTCTCCGGTGAGATCCGCGAAACCCGCCCCGGGTATGTGGACCTGCTCGTACTGATCGCGTCCGCACAACGAGCGCAACGCGCCCGTCTCGTCCGTGTCCTGCTGAACGGTGCAGTCGAGCACCACCACGCTCGGGTCGGCGAGGCGGTCGGACAACCACTCCGTGGTGACCAGCGCTTCCGTCATGCTCGTCACGCTACGCGGATTTGCGTGAGGCCGCATGCCGAGACGCGGGAAGACGAACGGGGCTAGCCGCCCAGCTGCGTCAGCTCGTCGAGGGCCCGGTACGCCTGGTGGACCATCTTCGTCGGCTCGACCACGTCCTCGACGATCGCGCCGAGCGCGGCCTCGCGCCCGAGCCCGAGGATCGCCGCCTCCATCGACGGCGCCGCGGACGTCCTGCCCCACCGGCGCTTCGCCGCCTTGACCTCCGGCCACCGCACCACGCCGAGCGCGTCGTTCACCGCCTCCGCAATCGCTGCGGGCTTCGCGATCGCCTTGCTCAGCACGAGCCGCCACGTGCGCGGGAGCCCGTCGGTCGCCGCGTCGACCCACGCCTCGCGGAGCGGCAAGACCGCCGCCGAGGTGAGCGTCGCGATCCCGGGAAACGCCGCCGCCCGACCCGCGGCCACGTCGCCCGCCGCCCGGGCGCGCACATCCACGCCCGCCGCCTTCGCGAGCTCGTTCGCCAGCTCCTCCGGCGCGGGAAGCGCCGGCTCCGAATCCTTCGCGAGCGCGTCCGCGAGCAGGCGCCCCGCCGCGACCAGCTCCGCGCGCACGGACTCGGCCGCGACGGAGCGTCGCTTCACGGCGTTCGCGAGGACGCTGCGCACGCTGTCGACGCCGGCCCCCGTCACCGCGGACGTCAGCAGCACCGGCACCGAGTCGATGCCCTTCTCCGCGAGCAGGCGTCGGATGTCGAACAGGATCGCGTCGGAGTCCTTGCGGGTGAGCCGATCGATGTGGTTGAGGATCACCGCCGACGGCGCCCCGGACTCCGCGACGCGCGCGAGGTAGCGGGAGTGCAGGGCGTTGTCCGCGTACTTCTGGGGGTCGACGACCCACACGAGCAGGTCGGCCATCGGCACGACCCGGTCGACGATCTCCCGGTTCTTCGGCTCGACGGAGTCGTGGTCCGGCAGGTCGAGCAGGACCATCCCGCGGAACTGCGACTCGACCTCGGCGTCGAGCGCCGTCTCGCACTCGAGGCGGCGATCCGCATCGACGCCGAGCCAGTCGAGCAGCGCGTCCGCCCCGCCGCCCCACGTCGCGGCGCTCACCTGCGCCGTCGTCGGGCGGGACACACCCGCGAGCGCGAAGTCCATCCTCGCGATCGCGTTGAACAGCGAGGACTTCCCGGAGCCCGTCCCTCCCGCGAGCGCGACGATCGTCGAGTCCACGCCGAGCGCGAGGCGCTGCTCGCAGCGCTCGACCGTGTCGCGGATCGCGCGGACCGCCTCGGGCGCGAGCGCCTCCCCCGCCCAGTCGAGCGACGACGCGAGGCGGGAAACACGCTCGCGGAGGAACGTCGTCTCGCTCGGGGGATCGAGATGAGCGAACGACACGCTCATAGGAGTCCCCGCAGTTCCGCGCGCCGGAGCCGGATCGAGGCCGACGCGTCGGGGGCGAGGGACGGTAGGTCGCTCGGCGCGATCATGTCGAGGGCCTCGCGGCTGATGCAGAAGCGCCGGGCCGCGGCCAGTTCGGCGCGCGCCGTGTCGAACGATTCCTGCAGACCCGAGCCGACGAGCAGGGCGAGGGACTGCCGCGCCTGGGGGATGCCGAGGCTCGCCGAGGCGAAGATGGTCGAGAGACCGTCGGCACCGACGGTCTCGATCGCCGACGCCGCGCCGGGAAGGGTGGAGACGAGGACGTCGCAGCGGGTCAGCCAGCCGAACGCGGCGTCCCGGGCGTGGCGGGCGCGCAGGCCCGCGGCCTCGGTCGGGTCGCGCTGTGCGATCATCCACGCGCCCACGCCTGACTCGTCGAGCGTCAGCTCCTCGAGCATCTGGGCCGACGCCTGGCCCGCGGTGAACGCGAGCGTGCCCTCGACGGCACGCATCAGCTCCGCGCGGATCTCCGCGAGCGCCGCCGCGCGCTCCTCCGCGGACTTGCGGCGGTTGCGCATGCCTCCCCCGCGGATCCGGTACAGCGGCCCGCCCGCGTCGCCGGCGCGCGCCCACAGCGCCGCGATCGGGCCGACCGCGATCTCGCGGAACCAGAACTCGCCGCCCTCCTGCTCCGCGCGCGCGGCCGCGCGCCGCACCTCGGCCCGGGCGTTCTTCACCGCCGCCGCCTGGTCGTCCATGAGCTCGGCGAGCTTCTCGAGCCATTCCTTGAGCGCCTGGGTCGCTCCCTGCATCGTCCGCTCGATGATCGTCGTCGCGCTCTTGGCCGCGACCGTGTCGAGCCAGCGCCGGAGCCCCTGGACGACGTCGGGGGGCAGCGCCTGGAGCCCCTCCGCCTCCTCGGGGATGACGAAGAGCGGAAGGGACTCCAACCCCTCCGCCTTGAGTCGCTCGACGAGGTCGCGCCGGACGTGCGCCGCGACGTCCGCCGTGACGCGGCTCAACACGATGGCGATCGACGCGCCGCGGTCCGCGCCGGAGCGCAGCACCTCCCAGGGGACGGCGTCGCCGTAGCGGGCGGCGGTGGTGACGAACACCCAGAGGTCCGCGGCGTCGAGCAACTCCCGCGCGATCTCCCGGTTCTCCCCGACGAGCGAGTCGATGTCCGGCGAGTCGATGATCGCGAGGCCGCGCGGCACCGCGTCGGAGGGGCGGCTCGTCGCGCGGCGGGTCGCGGAGCTGAGGAGGACGCCGTCGGCCGGGTGGTGGAAGAGGTGGGGAACCTTGGTCGTCGGCCGGAGCGCGCCCGCCGCGGTCACGTCGTCCCCCAGCAACGCGTTGACGATCGTCGACTTCCCGGAGCCCGTCGAGCCCGCCACCACCACGACCGCGGGGACCGCGCCCTCCGTGACCCGCGGGATCAGGTGCTGGTCGAGCTGCTCGATGATGTCGTGCACGAGCGCCTTCGCCCGCTCGTCCCGCTCCGAGTCGAACGGCAGCTCCACGGCGCCGACGGCGGCGCGGGTGGCCCGGAGCGCGTCGAGGAGCGCGCCCGGTCGGCCCCACGAACGGACGGGACGGATAGTCATGGCACTAGCGTGCCCCCTCGCGGGCGGTTCACCAAACGTCCGCGCCGCAGGCGCCCGCCCGCCCGCGAGCACTACCCTGGGAGTCGCACGGGCCCTCGTAGCTCAGCTGGATAGAGCGGCGGACTTCTAATCCGTAGGTCGCAGGTTCGAATCCTGCTGAGGGCACCTACGCGGCGAGCCGGTAGTGGAGGGCCTTGGGGACCCGCGTGACGAGCCATGCGAGCGCGCCCACCACCGCGGGCATGACGAACCACGCGGCCAGCACCCACGCCCACGGCATCGGCACCGGCGCCTCCGGCGACGAATGGCTTTCCACCGCGACCCATGCGACGCCCAGGCCAAGCCCGATCGCGCTCGAGATCCAGATGATGAACGCGCCCTGCCAGGCCGCCACGGCCCGCACGATGCGGGGCGAGGCGCCGAGCGAGGCGAGCGTGAAGTCGTCTCGCTTGGCGTCTGCGCGCGCGAGCCCCAGCGCGATCGCCGTGCAGCCGCCCGCGAACAGCAGGGTCACCGCGAGCAACGCCGCGAACATGCCGGGCGTCATCGTGTGATACGGCCCGTTCTCTACGGTGAACCACACTTGCGCGCCCGACGCGCGCGTCGCCGCGTCGGTGAGCGTGGCGCGTTGCGCCTCGGTGATCGGCTCAGGCGCGTCTACCAGGATGAGCGTCGGCACGACCGGCCAGCCGATCTGGTCAGCGAGTTCGCGCGAAATCACCGCGCGGCCGCCATTCGCCATGCCGTTCGGCGGCTCCTCGTAGACGGCGGGGATCGCGAATTGTTGCGCGGGAACGGAACCAGGCTGGTCGGGGAAGTTGCCCGTGGAGAGGTCCCACAGCCCGATGACCGCTTGACCGTTCTCGATCAGTCCCGGCATGAACACTACGGCCCCGCCCGCATCCAGCGTCGCGACCGCCTGAGCTGATGGCTCAGCGCCGAGCAGCGCGCGCAACGTATTGGCGTCACCCACGGCCACGTCAAACACCACCGGGCCCACGTTGCCGTTGGCTCCGTTGCAGCGTGGGTCGGCCGAGATCTCGCGCCGGGTCCGGCGTTCCGCGCCTGACGTGTACCAGTCTGGGCAGAGGCTCTCTGCCGGCACCAGGATCGACGGCTCTGCGGTAGCGGACTCCAGATCCTGCACGTTGCTCAGCCACTCGTCGATGACGCTCACCTTTGCCTGGGGCATTTCGGCGACGACGGCGTCCGCCGCACGTTGGGTAGCAAGTGCTTTGCCGCTCGGGTCTTCCCAGTACAACTCGGCGATCGCGTCACCGAACTGCGCACGCGGGGTCCACGATGCGGCCAGGCGCTGCTCGTCGCGGGTCATGGTGAGCGCGGCACCCGCCACGATGGTCACGACAAGCGCGATCGCCGCGACGACGGGCACGGTCCTTCCGGCGTTGCGCGCCGCGTCGCGCGTGGCGATGCGCAGGGACACCGCGCCGCCGCCGGCCACGCGGCCGATCACGCGAAGCACGAGCGACACCACCAGCACTCCCCCGCCGAACCCAAGCGCGATTCCGGCAAGGAGCCAGTACGAGGCGCGAGTACTTGCGGAGTAGGCCTCGACGCCCGGCAGGTCGAGCGAGGCGTCGTACCCGCGCTGCGCGATCACGAGCGCCACGGCCGCGAGCGCCACGAGCACGACGCCCGCCACGGCGGGCCAGCGCCGCACCTTCGCGGGCCCCTGGCTTCCGCGCAGCACCGCGACCACGTCAAGCCGCGCGGACGTCAACGCTGGCACGAGCGAGGACAGCGTGCCGACCAGCGCCCCATACAAGACCGTCGCCACGGCGTGCCACCACGTCACGTGGTAGCCCCACGTGCTCGCGATCGCATCCGGCCCGCCCCAGCGCAACTGCACCGCCGTCCACGCGAGCCCGCCGAGTAGGCCGACTACCGCTCCAGCCGCGCCTCCGGCCAGGCCAATCCACAGCCCGCGAGCCATCCCCTGGGCGGCAACGGCGCGGCGCGTCGCGCCGGTGGCGGCGACGAGTGCGAGGTGACGTTGCTGACGCCGGAAGGTCACGACGAATCCCGCTCCCGCAAGCAGCAGCGCAGCGAGGAGACCCACCGCGCCCGCGGCAAGCAGGGCGGGCTCCGGGGCGTTGTGAATTCCAAAATCGGGCGCGGGCGGGGGGTCGTCCGCTACCGCGCGCGAGTACGCGACCAGGCCGTGAGTGTTCAGCGACTGGACCTGGTCCCACCCGACGGGCTTGTCCACCACAAACCACCGCGCGCTCCACAGGTCGGGGTCGAGCGCGAGCGTGCCAGGCCGCGCGTACAGCGTGTGCTGGCCGTAGTCGTCGCGCGCGGTCATGAACCCGGTAACCGTCAGCGGCGTGCCGTCGTCCACCACCGAAACCTCGTCGCCGATGCCCACGCCGAGGACTTCGGCCAGGCCGGGCGAGAGCAGCACCTCGTCGTCTGCGGCGGGTGCGGCGCCCGCTGTCAGCGTGTACGGCCCGGCAAGCGCCGGGTCCCACACGTCGCCCTCGACGGCATCCACGGACAGGCGCGCCTGTCCGGTGGTGACGGTGACGGCGCCATGCAGCACCTCGATCACGCGGGCTCCCTGCGGCAGCAACGCGCGCACGTCCTCCACGGCGGTCTCGTCCTGGGAGGACTGGATTGGCCCGCCGCCGGGACTGTCCTGCCAGTAGAGGTTGGGGTCCGTGGGCGACTGCTGGAGCGCGCTCCCGTACGGGTCGCCGACCGTGATGCGCGCCTCGGTCTGCCCCAACAGCGCCGCCTCCCGCTCGGCCGTCGTGGGCTGCTGGCCCGCGAGCACGGTGCTCAACAGCATGATCAGCGCCGACGGCAGCGCCACCAGCGCCCCCACCAGCAGCGCGCCGCGCGGGTTCTTCTGGAGGTCACGCCACGCCAGGCGCAACGCGGTGCGCGCCTGATTCAGCTGGTTCCGTCCGCTCCTCACTGCGCGCCGCCGGCGAGCAGCGACTCGGGGCCGGAGGCGCGCGTCTCGTCCACGACCTGGCCATCGCCCAGGAACACGATGCGGTCGGCCCAAGCGGCGTGGCGCGCATCGTGCGTCACGACCACGACGGCAACCCCGGCGTCGGCGCGCTGGCGCAGACCCTCGAGCACGGCCTCGCCGGTGACGGAGTCGAGCGCGCCCGTGGGTTCGTCGGCGAGCAGCACCTGGCGGCTGCCGACGGTGGCGCGGGCGATCGCCACGCGCTGGCGCTGGCCGCCGGATAGCTCGTCGGTGAAGGACGCCGCGCGCTCGCCAAGCCCCACGGCCTCGAGCGCGGCGAGCGCCTCGGCACGCGCGGCCGCACGCGGCAGTCCGCCAAGATCGAGCGGCAGCGCGACGTTCTCGATCGCGGTGAGCGACGGCAGCAGGTTGAAGTCTTGGAACACGAACCCGACTAATTCTCGGCGCACCTGCGCCAGCTCGCGCGCGTTCATGGAGCCCAGCACGCGGCCGCCCACGCTCACCTCGCCGGATGTGGGCGCCAGCAGGCCGCCCGCGATCGCGAGCAGCGTGGACTTGCCGGAGCCGGAGGTGCCCATGACGGCCACCATCTCGCCGGCCCCGACGTTCAGCGACACGTGGTCGAGCGCGGTCACCTGCGTGGCGCCGTCGCCGTAGATCTTGCTGACGTCGCGCAACGCGAGGACGCCTGCGCCCGTGGTTTCGGTGCTCACGCGCGCATCTCCGCATCGGTCGCGGCGGTGGACGCGCGTGCGGCCGGGACGCTCCCGGCAACGCGCCGCCCGGTCTTGAGCGCGAGCCGCGCCTGCGTGTGGTCGAGCCATCGGACCTCGGCCTCCGCGCGGAAGATCAGCGCGTCCGCCACCAGGTCCCAGGCCTCGTCGTTGCTGGCGCGCTTGGTGCGCGTGAGTTCCTGCAGCGCGGCCATGACGGAGCGGCGCTGCTCGTGGATGACGGCGGCGGCGTCCACGCCCGGGGTCGAAACCGCGAGGGCGATCTTGAGGGCGACGTCGTCCCTTCCGGCGCGCGCGGCCTCCACCGGCGTCGCCCACCACTCGTCCGCGGCGGAGCGACCGACGGCGGTGAGCGAGTAGCGCACCTGACGCTCGTCGTCGACGTCCAGGCGTTCCACCTGCCCATCGCGCTCGAGCCGCTCGAGGGTGCTGTACACCTGCCCGACGTTGAGGGGCCACACGCCGCCGGTGCGGGCCTCGAACTCCGCGCGGAGCTCGTAGCCGTAGCGGTCGCCCTCGCCGAGCAAGACGAGCAGTGAATGCTTGATGGACATCACGCCTCCCGGTTTGCATACTCGATATGCATGTTGCCAATGTATACCGCGTATGCATCTGGCGCAACGCGTCCCTGCGCGTGCGACGTCCAATACGGGACCACCCCGGGCGACGCGCTCGCAGGCGCCCGCCCGCCTGCGAGCACTACCCTGGGAGTCGCACCGGCCCTCGTAGCTCAGCTGGATAGAGCGGCGGACTTCTAATCCGTAGGTCGCAGGTTCGAATCCTGCCGGGGGCGCCATTGCCGTATCCCGGCTCGGTGGCATCATGGAAGTGATGCTTCTCGGTGCCGCCCTCCTCTGGACGATCCAGGTCCTCGCCTCCGTCGCGTTCGTCGCGTGGGATATTCGCAAGACGCCCGAGAGCCCCGTGATGAAGTGGGCATTCGTCATCTTCACCCTGTATAGCGGCCTCCTCGGTGCTCTGCTGTACGTGCTCGCGTGCCGCGAGCCGCTGCCGGGCACGCACGAGCGCTACGTCGCCGCCCATTGGCGCCAGGTCGTCGGGTCCACGATGCACTGCGTCGCCGGCGACGGGATCGGCATCCTCGCGGCCGCCGTCGTCGTCTCGCGATTCGACCTCAACCCCCTCGCGGACGCGGGCATCGAGTACGCGGCGGGCTTCGGCTTCGGTTGGGTGTTCTTCCAGGCGTTCTTCATGCGCTCGATGGCCGGGAGCTACGGCGCCTCGCTCCGCCAGACGTTCGTGCCGGAGTTCCTGTCGATGAACGGCGTGATGGCGGGAATGATCGCCGTCAGCGCCCCGTGGACGCACGCGTTCCCGCACGCCCACGACCCGTCGCGACTCGAGTTCTGGTTCGTCATGTCGCTCGCGCTGTGCGCGGGATTCGTCGTCGCGTACCCGATCAACAATTGGCTCGTCGCGCGCGGGCTCAAGCACGGGATGATGACGGTGCGGGACGGCCGGGAGGTCGGGTCGCACCCATGCCGCCACGACGGCCAGCCACCGTCTCGCACGAGGCGTACGCGGGAACAACCGCGGTATCCCTCGTCGTTCTCGTCATAGGACTCGCGATCGCGAGAATCCTGGGAGGGCTGACCGGTGGCTGAATCACCCGGCGAGGCGCGACGCGCTCGTCTTCTTCGGCGCGACGGGAGACCTCGCGCACAAACTCGTCTTCCCGTCGCTGTACCGCATGGTCGCGAGCGGGGCGCTCACCGTCCCGGTCGTCGGCGTCGCCTTCTCGCATTGGGGGCTCGACGACCTGAAAGAGCGCGCCCGCGACTCCGTCGAACGCGCCGTCGACAAGCCCGACAAGGAGACGCTCGACCGCCTCCTCGGCCTCCTCTCGTACGTCGACGGCGACTACGCCGAGGCATCGACGTTCGAGGCGCTCCGGGACGCGCTCGGGGACGCCACCCGCCCCGCGCACTACCTCGCCATCCCCCCGGGGCTTTTCACGACGGTCATCGACGGGCTGAAGTCGTCCGGGCTGAACGACGGCGCGCGGGTGATCCTCGAGAAGCCGTTCGGGCGCGACCTCGCGTCGGCGCGCGACCTCGGCCGGGCCGTCGCCTCGGCCTTCCCCCCGGAGGCGGTCTTCCGCATCGACCACTTCCTGGGCAAGGAGGAGATCATGAACCTCCTCTACTTCCGGTTCGCGAACTCGTTCCTCGAGCCGATATGGAACCGCGACCACATCGCGAGCGTGCAGATCACCCTCGCCGAGGACTTCGGGGTCCAGGGGCGCGGGGCGTTCTACGAGACCGCGGGATGCCTCCGCGACGTGATCGAGAACCACCTGTTCCAGATCCTCGCGCTCCTCGCGATGGAGCCCCCCGGGTACCGCGACTTCTCCGCCGTGCACGCTCAGAAGTACGAGGTCTTCCGCGCGATGCGCCCGCTCACTCCCGAGGACGTGGTGCGCGGCCAGTTCGCGGGGTACCGGGACGAGCCGGGCGTCGCGAAGGACTCGGACGTCGAAACCTACTGCGCCGTACGCCTGTTCATCGACTCCTGGCGATGGGCGGGGGTGCCCTGGTACGTGCGCTCCGGGAAGAATCTCGCGGCCACCGCGTGCGAGGTGGTCGTGGAGCTCAAGCCTCCGCCGCAGCCGCTCTTCGACGACGCCGTCGCCGCCGGGGCGGACGCCAACTACCTGCGCTTTCGCATCTCCCCCGACCCCACCATCGCGCTCGCGGCTCGGGTGAAGACGACGGGCGAGCAGTTCGTCGGCGAGCAGCACGAGCTCAGCTTCCTGAGCGAACGCCCGGGGGCGGAGCAGCCGTACGAGCGCCTCCTGGGCGAGGCGCTGTCGGGCGACACCGCGCTCTTCACCCAACAGGACTCCGTCGAGGCCGCGTGGTCCGTGGTCGACGCCGTCCTCACCGACCATAACGCGGCGATCCCGTACGAGCCGGGATCGTGGGGGCCCGACGAGGCCGACGCGCTGATCGTCGGCGACGGCGCCTGGCGCAACCCGTCGGTCGACTCCTAGGAGTCCCGCGTTCCGTCTCCGCCCTTGCGGCGCCTCCGCATGCGCCCCCACGCGGCGACGCGCCCCGTCGTCGGCCCGACGACCTCCTTGAGCCCAAACGTCCGCGCGAGCTCCTCGCGCGTCTCGGGACCCGCGAAGATCACGACGTCGTCGCCCGCCTGAAGCGTCGTCCCCGGCCGGGTCGGGACGAGCGTGCCCGCGCGCACCACGAGGCTCACCCATGCGGACTCCGAGATGTCGGTGAGGTCCTGGATGGTCGACCCGTCGGCGGGCGACCCGTCGCGCACCGTGAACCGGTGCACGCCGTCGGGTTCCTGGCGCAGGCGCACGCCGAGCGCCCACGGTTGGGGCTCGATCACCCGCATGGGCACGCGGAGCCACCGCGCGACGATCGGCGACAGGCTTCCCTGGACGACGACGGAGAAGACGACCACGACGACGACGATCCCGTACAGGCGCGACGCCTCCGGCACGTCCGCCGTGAGGATGAGGCTGCCGAGGAGGATGGGCACGGCGCCCTTGAGCCCCGCGAAGAGCACGAACGCGGCCTGATTGCGCGGCAGCCCGCTCGGTAGCAGGCACAGCCCGACGAGGACGGGGCGGATGACGAACGCGAGCGCGACCGCGAGGATCAGCCCGGGGATCCACACGTCGCGGTGGAACACGATCGCGAGGTCGACCGTCAGGCCGAGGGCGAGGAACGCCACGATCTCGCCGAGGCTCGCGAGCGCGCCGTGGAATCGCTCGACCTCGCGCTTGAACGGAGCCTCCTCGTCGCCGATCACGATCCCGGCGACGAACACCGCGAGGAACCCGGAGCCGTGCGCGACCGTCGCGACGCCGAAGAGCACGAGGACGCTCGCGAGCGTGCGCAGCGGGTACAGGCCCTCGCTGGACAGCGGCACCTTGCGCATGAACCAGATCAGCGCGCGGCCGCCGAGGATGCCGACGAGCGCCCCGACGCCCATCTGGAGCAGGAAGTCGTCGCCCACGTGCCCCCATGCCTTGTGCGTGAGCGCCCCCGCCGTGAGCAGGCTCGCCATCAGCGCGATGCCGACCGGGTCGTTCGCGCCGGACTCGCCCTCGAGGATCGTCCCGCTCCGGCCGCCGACCTCGCGCTTGCCGAGGACGGAGAAGACGACGGCGGGGTCCGTCGGCGAGACGGCGGTGCCGACGAGCACCGCCACGTACCAGTCGAGGCCGAACGCGAAGTGGATGAGCGCGGCGGCCGCCGCGACCGTGAGCACCGTGCCGAGCACGCCGACGACCGTGATGGGCGCGGCCGCCTCCTTGAAGCGCTTCCAGCCGATGTGCATCCCGCCGTCGAAGAGGATGAACAGCAACGCGACCGTCACGACGCGCTCGACGGTGAAGTCCGACGACGGTTGGAGCTCCGGAACGATCTGCACGGCGACCGCGGCGCCGACGAGCACGAGCGCGGGCGACGGGATCTTGATCCACTCCGTGAGCCGGCTCGACAGCACGGCGATGAGCCCGACGACGGCGACGAGAAGCACGACGAGCGCGAAGGATCCAACGTCTGTCACGAGGGGGGCTCCAGTGCGAAGAGGACCGTGGCGCCGTTCGGCGATGCTCTCGGCGCGCATCACCAATTTACCAGTCCGCTAGGGTCGGAAGCGTGGCGGTCGCGCGTGCCGCGGGGCGTCGGAATGCGCGCCGCCCGCGCCGCGTTCGCCCCAACGAACCCCGTGAAAGGATCGCCATGCCGTCGGCACTCTTCGCCCCGCTCACCGTGCGCAACACCGAGTTTCGCAACCGCATCTGGGTCGCCCCGATGTGCCAGTACTCGGTCGAGGAATGCGACGGCGCCCCGACCGCGTGGCACCTCGTGCACCTCGGCTCGTACGCGAGCGGCGGGGCCGGGCTCGTCATGGCGGAGGCGACCGGCGTGGTGCCCGAGGGACGTATCAGCAGCTGGGACCTCGGCCTGTGGAACAACGACCAGCGCGACGCCTTCCGGCCGATCGTCGACTTCATCCACGAGCGCGGCGCTCGCGCGGGCATCCAGCTGGCCCACGCCGGACGCAAGGGGTCGACGTACCGCGACTGGAGCGGGAAGGGCACCCAGGCTATTGCCGACGGCGGGTGGCAGACGCTCGCGCCGTCCGCCGTCGCGTTCCCGGGCTACGACGAGCCGCGAGCCATGACGACGGAGGACATCGACGCCGTCGTCGAGGCGTGGGGCGCCGCCGCCACGCGCGCCGTCGAGGCGGGTTTCGACGTCGTGGAGGTCCACGCCGCGCACGGGTACCTGATCCACCAGTTCCTGTCGCCGCTCTCCAACCTCAGGGACGACGAGTACGGCGGCTCGCTCGAGAACCGCGCGCGCCTTCTGCTGCGGGTCGTCCGCGAGGTCCGCGCCGCCGTCGGGGACGCGATCCCCGTCTTCGTCCGCTTCTCCGCGACCGACTGGGTCGAGCCCGAGGGCTGGACGCTCGAGCAGACCGTAGAGGTCGCGGGCTGGGCGAAGGAAGCGGGCGCCGACCTGTTCGACATGTCGAGCGGCGGGCTCATCGCGGGCGTGAAGATCCCGAGCGCCCCCGGGTACCAGGTGCCGTTCGCCGCCGCCGTGCGCGAGGCGACGGGCGCGCCGACCGCGGCCGTCGGGCAGATCACCGGGCCCGAGCAGGCGGAGGCGATCGTTGCGGCCGGCGACGCCGACGCGGTGTTCATGGCGCGCCAATTCCTCCGGGAGCCGTTCTTCCCCCTCCGCGCCGCGCACGTGCTCGGCGAGACCGTCGACTACTGGCCGCCCCAGTACGCGCGGGGGGCGTGGCCGTCGTGACTCCGGGGCCGTCCGCGACCCGTCCGTAACCCGTAAGGTAGGCACATGAGCACCCCCGACCACCTCGTGTGGATCGACTGCGAGATGACGGGGCTCGACCCGAAGAGGGACGCCCTCATCGAGATCGCGGTACTCGTCACCGACGGGGAGCTCGAGATCCTCGGCGACGGAGTGTCCGTCGTGATCAAGCCGCCGGCGAAGGCCCTCAAGGGCATGAGCGACTTCGTGCGCGACATGCACGCGACCTCCGGCCTGCTTCCCGAGCTCGAGCACGGGGTCACCATGCGCGAGGCGGAGCGGCTCGTGCTCGACTACGTGAAGGCGCACGCCCCCGAGGGCAAGGCCCCGCTCGCCGGCAACACCGTCGGCATGGACCGCCTCTTCATCGAGCGCGACATGCCCAATCTGGCCGCCTGGCTGCACTACCGCGTCGTCGACGTCAGCTCGATCAAGGAGCTCGCCCGACGCTGGTATCCGCGCGCGTACTTCGCGTCGCCGGCGAAAACGGGTGGCCACCGGGCGCTCGGCGACATCGAGGACTCGATCCGCGAGCTGCGGTACTACCGCGAGACCGTCTTCGTCGCCCCGCCGGGGCCCGAGAGCGCCGAGGCGCGCAAGGTCGCCGAGGCGATCGCGCCCGCGCCGGAACCCGGCCCCTAGAGGCGATACACTGTCCGCTGGCCCGCAGGGTCGATGGTGGCTGTAGCTCAGTCGGTAGAGCACCTGGTTGTGGTCCAGGGGGCCGCGGGTTCAAGTCCCGTCAGCCACCCCATCGCGAACGGCGGCCCTTGGGCAACGGCGCCCGGGGGCCGTCCTCTTGTGCGGCCGCGCGACGGCTATCGTGGATGCGTGAAGAGCGCGTTCGCGCGCCGTCGATCAAGGAGATCCGTATGCTCGCGGCACTGACCGGCACGGGGCTTTCGGCCGCGGCGGGACTCAACGCGTTCATCCCCCTCGTTCTCGTCGGGACGCTCGCGCGTTTCACGAGCCTGATCGAGCTGCCCGCCGGCCTGACGTGGCTCGCGTCGTGGCCGGCGATCATCATCTCGCTCGTGCTGCTCGTCGTCGAACTCGTCCTCGACAAGATCCCCGGCGTCGACCACGTCAACGACGTCTTCCAAAGCATGATCCGCCCGCTGGTGGGTTCCGTCATCTTCGCGGCCACCGCCGCGGCCGACGTCGTGGAGAACAGCCAGTTCTGGAAGGACCACGAGTGGCTCGGGTACGTGCTCGGCGCGATCATCGCCGGGTTCACCCACCTCGGGAAGGCGACCTCCCGCACCGCGATCAACGCCGCGACGGCGGGCACAGGCTCGCCCGTGGCGTCGTTCGCGGAGGACGGGATCGCCGTGGGCCTGTCGTTCTCCGCGATCCTTCTGCCGTGGCTCGTCATCGTCGTGATCGGCGCGATGGGGCTCGCCGTGTACCGCATCGTCACGATCGGGCGGCGTCGGCGCCAGCGGAAGGCGGCCGCGCAGGCGGCCGCGCGCGCGAAGCGCGAGGCGCGGGAGCGCGAATCGGAGCCCTGGTGGCGGCTGTTCGCGAGGAGCAAGGACGACTAGGCCGTCCGGTGGTACGCCCCCTGGGACTCGAACCCAGAACCCGCTGATTAAGAGTCAGCTGCTCTGCCAATTGAGCTAGAGGCGCGCGGTGAAACATCGTACCAGGACGATCTCGCCCGCCGATCACCACCGATCCGCTCCGCGCGAGGCGCCGGTTATCGGAGCGTCTTGAGCTTCTCGTACGTGGCCGCGATGGCCAAGAGAAGCGATCCGACGACGGCGAACGAGACCCATCGCGGAACGATCTGTTCGCTCGCGAAGACCTGCGTGAACGACACGATAACGGCGGTGATGCTCGTCGCGAGGATGGGCGCGAACCACCGCAGCCCCACCCCCACGACCGCGAGGATCACGGTCGCGCCGGTGAGCGCGAGCGTGCGCGCCAGGTGCGTCGGATCGGCCATGAGCGTCAGAAGGCTCGGAACGAGCGCCACGGCGAGACCGGGCCCGAGCGCGCGGAGCGTCGTCATGCGCGAATCGTCCGCGAGCCACCAGAGCCCGATGGCGAGGATGCTGATCGCGGGGACGGCCGTGTAGGCCTCGACGACGGCCACGTGCGCGCCGATGAGGACGAGCGCGGTGCCGAGGGAGAACACGCCCGAGGAGATCCACCGCGCGGGTCGCCACCGCAGCACGGCGATGGCGAGCCACCCCGCGCCGGCGAGCAGGAGCGCGACGCCGGAGCGCGTCGCTGCGGGAGACGCCAGGGGGATCGCGACCGTCGCGAGTCCGACGGCGACCGGGGTGACGACGAAGTCCGGGTCGAGACCGCGCGCCGCGGCCCCGATCGAGATCCCCAGCGCGACCACCATGGCCGACGCGAGCGCGACGCCGCCCGAGCCCCCGAGGGCGACCACGGCGAATCCGGCCGCGAACGCGCCGTAGACGGGGGCGACGAAGAGACCGCGCTGCGCGAGATCGCCCTCGCCTCGCACGGCGAGGCCGAGCGCCGTCACCGCGCCCACGGCCGCCGTCGCCGCGAGGGAACCGTTCCACCGCGCGCCCAGGGCGAAGGCGAAGAACGAGAGGATGAGCACCGCGTCGCCGGTCACGCGAGTCGACTCCTCCCGTACCACCCACGCGACGAAGGCCGCGATCACGACGACCACCGTCACGACCCACGACCAATGCCCGGGAAGCCCGGTCGCGATCAGCGGGGTCGCCGCGACCGCGATCCATCCGATACGGTCACGGACCCAGAGTTGCGAGCACGCGCCGACGACGACGGCGACGACGACGGCGCTGTCCCACACGTCGCGGGTCCACGGCGCCTCGGTATGCGCGAACGACCATAGGAGCATGCCGACCGTCGCTACGGTCGACCACGCGATGTACACGCCGATGAACGCGCCGACGGGCGCGAGTCCCCATTGAAGCGCGCGGCTCGCGCGCTCGCGCGTCACGGTCCCGATCCACGCCACGGCGGCCGCGCAGACCGCCGCCGCGACGAGCGCGACCTTCCACGAAACCCCGCGCCCGTCGACCGCGGCGAAGACGGACGCCGTGGCGAGGAACGACGCCGGTCCGAGCGTGTACGCGGGCCAGCGGGTGCCGAGGGCGGCGAGCACCGCGACGACCGCGACCGCGATCGCGAGTCGACCCCACCAGGAGTCCGTCGACACGTCGAACGCCTCCGCGTCCCCGAGACGCCTGGCGTTCACGAGCGCGACGAACGTCAGCCATGCGACCGAGGCGACGCCGCCAGCGCGCCGGGCGGCGGCGCGCGCCCACAGCGGGATCGTCGCCGCTCCCAGCAGGGCGAAGGCAACGGCCGCGGCCGAGACAAGCACGGGCCTGTCGCCCCAGGGGTTCGCGACGATCGTCGCGGCGCTGGCCGCGGCGACGGTCGCCGACAGGGCCCCGGCGATCTGCGTCCCGGTCTCCGCTCTCGCCCCGACGCGCCACCACCGGGACGCGATCGCGGCGGCGGCGAGGAGCGCGGCGCCCGTCGTCGTCCACACGGCGGCTCCGGAGGCTTCCACCGACGTTCCCCGTTCGATCACCGATGCGACGGCGGTCGCCCCGATACCCGCCGCGATCGCGGCCGCCGCCGCGGCGGCCGGCGCGGAGCCGAGCAGAAGCGGCACGCGCCAACGCGCGGGAGTGACGGCGCCGGCGAGCGCCACCGCCGCGACGCTCGCGGCCACGAGCGCATAGGACGTCGCGGCGGTCGCCTCCGCGTGGCGGGCCACGGACACCGCGGCGATCGACACCAGCAACGAGGCGGGTCCCAGCGTGATCCGCGGCCACCACCTGCCGAAGACGACGAGGACGACGATCGGGCTCGCGATCACCGCGACGCCGAGCCACAGGCTCGCGCTCGGCGACGCGAAGGCGACGGCCCCGTGGATCCCGGCGAGCGTCAACAGCACGGTCGCGCCGATTCCGTTGACGAGCCGCGCGGCGTTCGTGGACCAGAGGACGACCGACGCCGCAACGACGACGGACGCGACCGTGCCGATGGTCGCCAAGCCGACGTGCGCGTCGAGGCCCCACGCGGACGCGGTCGTCAGGGTGGCCGACGCCCCGGCCGCGACCATGATCACGGCGCCCGCCATCGACACTCCGGACGCTGCGCGGCGAGGCACGTTCCACAGACGGAGCGCGCCGAGCGCGATTCCCCCGATCGCGGTGATCGCGCTCGTCCAGAGGTCGGGAACCCAGACGGTCTCGTACGCGCCGCCGGACAGGAAGCTCGCGGTGACGGGAAGCGCGTTGAGGAGCCCGATGCCGACGGCGAGCGCGACGGCCGGGAGGAGCCCGATGACAACCGAGGCGCGCCACGCCTCCGGAATCCGTGATCCGGCCCACAGGCCGACGGCCGCGACGAGCGATCCCGCCGCGATGGCGACGAACACGGCGTCGTCGGCGAGGTACCCTCCCGCGGCGCCGAGCGCCGTGACCAGCAGGGCGGTCGATCCGAGCGTGACGCGCGGCCAGCGCGCGCCGAACACGGCGAGAAGGAGGGGCGGCACGAGCGCGACGGCGAGGCACACGCCGATCCCGGTCTCCCGGACGGCGAGCGAGTACGCGCCGTCGAGCCCCGCGATCGTCGCGAGGACCGTCGCGGCGATGCCCGCGACCCAACGGGCCGGCACGGAACGCCACAGGAGCGCCGAGGCGACGACGACGAGCGCTCCGGCCGTGAAGGCGACCGCGACCGCCCACTCCTCGTAGGGCGCGACGGAGATCGCGATCGAGTAGGACGCCTCGGTGACGCCGACGGTGATGAACGACGAACCGACGACGGACAGCGGGCGCAACCAGGAGGGGCGGGGCGTCCAGAGGCCGGGTGCCGCGAGCGCGACCCCGCCGATCACGACGGCGACCCCGCTGTACGGGCTGAAGGGGAACCACTCCGCGACCTGGCCGGCGCGGCCGAGGAGGAACAGGAGCTGCACGGCGACGACGAGCGCCGACGCGGCGATGGCGGCCCCGGCGGGTGCGAGCCCGAGGAGCACGGGATTGCGCCACCGCGCGGGCGCGAGGGCGCACGCGGCGGCGACGACCACCGTCGCCCCCGCCACCGCGGAGACGGTCTGGGCCTGCGTGGCGCCCTGACCCCACGCGACGGACGCGACGACGGCGGTCGCGAGCGCGGTCGCGGGCGCGAGCGTGAATCGGGGCCAGGGGACGGCGAAGCCGACGAGGGCGGCGAATGGCACCGCCGCCGCCGCCGCGGCCCAGCCCGACCGGTCGTTCCACGCGATGTCGAGCAGGAGCGGAAGGGACGCGTAGGAGAGGAGGGCGACGCCGGCGACGCGGAGCACGAGCCGCGACGGCGCCGTCTTCCACAGCCGGAACGACGCGAGTATCGCCACGGCGAGAAGCGCCCCGACGAGCGCCCAGACGAGCCTTCCGTCGGCGCGCGGGAGTCGCGCGAAAGCCCACGTCAACCCCGTGGCGGCGGACCCGAGCGCGAGCGCGGCGGTCGCGCCGACCCAGAGGATCCCCGCGCGGCTGAGCGCGAGCCCCGCCGCGGCGACGCCCACGAGCGCGACGGGGACGGCGAAGTCCCCGAGCGCCCCCGCGACGCGGTTGAAGGCGATGACGGCGACGCCCACGAATCCCATGGCGACGACGCCGACGGCGCCGCCGGAGGTCGCGAGGTCGTGCTTGGTGAGCCAGAGGGCGAGGTACGCCGTCCCCGCCGCGACGGCCGCCACGATCAGGCCCTGAGCGAGCGGGAAGAACGTCTGCCACGTGACGGCGATGAAGACGATCGCCGACGCGATGAGCAGCGACGCCCCGGACACGCCGAGCAGCGCGGGGGCGGTGAGGCGCCGGGGACGGTCGCGCGTGGGTTTCGGTGGGCGCGGCGCGCGAGCCCGGGGAGCGGGCGCCGCCTCGGCTGGCGCGGGCTGGGCCGGCGCGGGCTGGGTGCCGAGGACGTCGATCGGCCGGACGGCGACCGTCGGCGACGCGAAGGCGTCCGCCGACGTCGGGGCGGGGGTCGGGGTCGCGGGCGGCGGCGTGGCGCCGCTCGGGACACCCCGCGTGAGGACGAGCCGGGAGAGGAGCGCGGCCCGGCTCGCGCTCAGTGCGTGCCAGCGTGCGACGAGGTCGTCGTACGTCGCCTTGTACTGGTGCAGCGTCGCGTCCGCCTCGAGAATCTCGCGGAACACCGGGCTCGACACGTCGACGTCGCACTGACGGCATCGCGCGTAGCTCGACGGATCGACGGGCGCCCCGCACGCAGGGCACCGCAACTCGCCCCCATCTCGATCCGTCATCGGACCCTCCCCTCGCTAAGGCGACGGTACTGATGCGCGGCGCCGCCCGCAATGCGAAAGGCGGGGACGGGGAATGCCGGACCCGCGTCGTCCGTTGACCCCGCATGACCGTACGACTCGCACCGGGCGACACCGCGCCCGATTTCACCCTTCCCACCGACGACGGCGAGTTCGCGCTGGCCGCACACCGCGGGAAGCGCGTGATCGTCTACTTCTACCCCGCCGCGTCGACCCCCGGCTGCACGACGGAGGCGTGCGACTTCCGCGACAGCCTCGCGTCGCTCCAGGCTGCGGGATACGTCGTCGTCGGGGTCTCGCCCGACGCCCCCGCGAAGCTCGCGAAGTTCCGCGCCGCGGAGCACCTGACGTTCCCCCTCGCGTCCGACCCCGAGCGATCCGTCCTCGACGCGTACGGCGCCTACGGCGAGAAGACGATGTACGGCAAGACGACGAAAGGCGTCATCCGCTCGACGTTCGTCGTCGGGCCCGACGGGCGCGTCGAGGTCGCGCAGTACAACGTCAAGGCCACCGGCCACGTCGCGCGGCTCCGGACGCAGCTCGGGCTCGACTGACCGCGTCGGCCCGTACCCCGTATCCTGATTCCGCGCGCGGGTGGCGGAATTGGCAGACGCGCTGGATTTAGGTTCCAGTGTCTTCGGACGTGAGGGTTCAAGTCCCTCCCCGCGCACCCTCCCGGCCACGCCTGTGCGACCCCTCCCCGGAAGACGACAACGGCGGCCCTCCGATGGAGGACCGCCGTCCGCGCGCCTGGGGGGATGGGGGGGGTAGGCGCGCCGCTTGTGGCGTCTACGCTCGCGTCGCTACTTCTTCTCCGACGCCTCGTGCTCTGCAATCTGCCTGCGAACGTCGTCCATGTCAAGGCCCTCGACCGCGTCGATGACCTGCTGGAGCGCGGGGGCGGGAAGCGCGCCAGCCTGGTTGAAGACCATCACGCCGTCGCGGAACGCCATCAGGGTCGGGATCGCGGTGACCCCGAACATCGCTCCCAGCTGGCCCTGGTCCTCGGTGTCCACCTTCGCGTGGACGATGCTCGTGTTCTTGTCGGACGACGCCTCGAAGATCGGGCCGAAGCGCTTGCACGGCCCGCACCATTCCGCCCAGAAGTCGACCAGGACGATCCCGTCCTTCTTGACGGTCTCCTCGAAGGTCTCGGTGGTGAGATTGACGGTTGCCATGTGTGTCCTTTCCTTGCTCCGCCGCTTTGACGTGGTTCTGACCATCCCAACAATGACACCGAGAGGGGTATTCCCGCAGGCCAGCGCGGCGCGGGCTCGGGCACAAAGGAGCGGGATCGCGGTAGAAATAGTCCATGACCGACATGGCGGAACTCCCCCCCGAACCCGAGGGGTGGCTGCCAGCGAAGGAGCTCGAATACATCCGCGAACACCTGCCGATGGTGTACGTGGACATCGTCCCCGTGCGCGTCGACGAGGCCGACGCGATCGTCGAGGTGGGCCTGTTGCTCCGGGCGTACGACGACGCGATGGTGCGCGCGCTCGTGTCCGGTCGCGTGCTATACCACGAGCGAATCCGCGACGCGCTGGTGCGCCACCTCGAGAAGGACCTCGGGCCCCTCTCGCTGCCGCGCGTCGGTCCCGCGCCCGAGCCGTTCATGGTCGCCGAGTACTTTCCCACCAAGGGCGTCAGCCCGTTCCACGACTACCGGCAGCACGCGGTGTCGCTCGCGTACGTCGTGCCCGTCGACGGCGAATGCGAGGCGCGCCAGGACGCGCTCGACGTGATCTGGCTGTCGCCCGAGGAGGCGGCGAGCGAGGACGTGGCCGCCGAGATGCACGGCGGCCAGGACGAGATTCTCCGCCGCGGGCTCGCGAGCTGGGGCGCGCTGCCCGAGTAGCTCGCGGTCCTACGTGCGCGAGCAGCTCCGCGACGCGCGGCGCGAGCGCGCGGAACGCCTGGCCGCGGTGCGAAATCCCGTTTTTCACGTCGGGATCGAGCTCGCCGTTGGTGAGCGCCTGCCCGTCCGCGACGAAGATCGGGTCGTAGCCGAAGCCGCGGTCGCCCGCCGCCTCCCGCGCGATCACGCCGTCGAGCCGCGCGATCTCCACGGCCTCGCGCCCGTCGGGGTGCACCGCGACCGCCGCGCAGACGAAGGACGCGCGCCGGTGCTCGTCCGCGACGTCGGCGAGCTGCGCGAGCAGGAGGTCGAGGTTCGCCTGGTCGTCGCCGTGCCGCCCGCACCACCGGGCGCTGAAGATCCCCGGCGCTCCCCCCATGATGTCCACCGCGATGCCCGAGTCGTCCGCGATCGCGACCACGCCGGTGTGCGCCGCGAGCGAGCGGGCCTTGATGAGGGCGTTGGCCTCGAACGTGTCCCCGTCCTCGACGGGCTCGACGGCACCGCAGTCGGCCGACGTGACGATCTCCCCCGCGTCGAGGCACGGGATGAGCCCGGCGAGGATCGCCCTGACCTCGCGCGCCTTGTGCGCGTTGTGGGTCGCGAAGACGACGCGGGCGCCGAGCGGGACGGTCGCCTCGGTGGCGGCTGTCACTCCTGGCTCTCCCCCGCGGCCTCGAGCGCCGCCGCCTGGAGGGTGGCGAGCTCGGCGTTCCCCGCCGTCGCGAGCGCGAGGAGCGCGTCGAGCTCCGACTTGTCGAACGGCGCCGCCTCGGCCGTCCCCTGGACCTCGACGAACAGGCCCCGGCCCGTCATCACGACGTTCATGTCGGTCTCGGCGCGCACGTCCTCTTCGTAGGGGAGGTCGAGCATCGGCGTGCCGTCGATGATTCCGACGCTGACGGCGCTCACGGAGTCGATCAGCGCCCGCGCGGTGGCCGGTACGGCGCCGCTCGACTTGCCCCACGCGATCGCGTCGGCGAGCGCGACGTACGCCCCGGTCACCGCGGCGGTGCGCGTTCCGCCGTCGGCCTGGAGCACGTCGCAGTCGAGCACGATCGTGTTCTCGCCGAGCGCCTTGACGTCGATGACGGCGCGCAGCGAGCGGCCGATCAGGCGGGAGATCTCGTGGGTGCGGCCGCCGATGCGCCCCTTGACGCTCTCGCGATCGTTGCGCGTGTTGGTCGCGCGCGGGAGCATCGCGTACTCCGCGGTGACCCAGCCCTCGCCCGAGCCGTGCTTCCATCGCGGCACGCCCTGGGTGAACGAGGCGGAGCACAGGACGCGGGTGTGGCCGAAGCTCACGAGGCACGATCCCTCCGCCGCCTCCTGCCAGCCGCGTTCGAAGCGGATCGGTCGGAGCTCGGATGGGGTGCGGCCGTCGGCGCGAAGGGAATCGGTCATGCCCCGAGCCTAACGGGGCTTCGCGGGGGCGCCACCTCGCGCGCGGACGACGCCTAGACCGCGACCTCCGCCCCCGCGCGCGCGAGCGTGATCGGGCCGTCGTACTCCGACTCGGCCTCGGTGAGCACGGTGTTGGGGTCGGTCCACGGCGGGATGTGGGTGAGCATCAGGGCGCGGGCGTCCGCGTCGGCCGCGAGGGCCCCCGCGCGCCGGCCGGTGAGGTGGAAGCCCCTCGGCTGATCCTCGGCCTCGGTGAACGTCGCCTCGCACACCAGGAGGTCGGCCCCGTCCGCGACGCGCTCGAGGCCCTCACAGCGATCGCCGTCCCCCGAATACGCGAGCACCCGGGCCTCGCCGTCGTCGCCCGGCCCCTCGAGGCGAATAGCGTAGGCCGGGATCGAGTGGTCGACCGACTGCGGCGACAGGACGAAAGGTCCGACGCCGACGGACGCCCCGGACTGCCACGCGCGGATGTCGAGCCGGTCGGAACTCCCGGGAGAGCCGCGCAGCTGCTCGAGCCGGGAGGCGGTGCCGAACGGCGCGAGCACGGCGACGGGGCCCGCCGGGCCGTCGGAGTGATGGCCGAGGTACACGTGGAGCGCCGCGAGGTCGGCGCAGTGATCCGGGTGCAGGTGCGTGATGGCGACGGCGTCGAGCTCGCGCGGGTCGCACCACCGCTGCAGGGGGCCGAGCGCCCCCGAGCCGAGGTCGAGCGCGATCCGCCACGTGCGGTCGGCGTCGTCGGCCTCGACCAGGTAGCACGACGCGGGCGACGCCGGGCCGGGGACGTTTCCCGAGCAGCCGACGACGCGGAGCCTCACCTCGCCACGCCCTCCACGCGGCCGACGACGGGGCCGAGGAAGCGCTGGGCGAGGGCCTCGAACCGGGCCGTCTCCCCCGTCGCCGTGAAGCGGTGGACCGGCGGGGCGTCGCTCGTCCGCTCGAGGCCGTCCTCGACGAGGATCCGGTAGACGTCGAGCGCCGTCTCGCGGGCGCTGTCGATCAGCGCGACGTCCTCGCCCATCACGTACCCGATCACGCCCTCGAGCATCGGGTAGTGCGTGCAGCCGAGGATCACGGTGTCGACGCCGGCCTCGCGAAGCGGCGCGAGGTACTCGCGCGCGATCTCGAGGATCTCCGGGCCGGACGTGATCCCCTCCTCGACGAGCTCGACGAAGCGGGGGCACGCCTGCGAGGTGACCGTGACGCCCGCGGCCGCCGCGAGGGCGTCGTCGTACGCGCCCGAGGTGATGGTCGCGACGGTGCCGATCACGCCCACCTTGCCGTTTCCGGTCGTCGTCGCCGCGCGCCTCACCGCCGGGATGATCACCTCGACGACGGGCACGCCCCGCTCCTTGCTGAACCGCTCGCGGGCGTCGCGGAGGACGGCCGCGGACGCGGTGTTGCAGGCGATGACGAGCATCTTCACGCCGTCGGCGACGAGGGAGTCCATGATCGCTAGGGCGCGGGATCGCACCTCCGCGAGAGGAAGCGGGCCGTACGGCCCGTGGGCGGTGTCTCCGACGTAGTGGACCGACTCGTTCGGAAGAACGTCCATGATCGCGCGCGCCACCGTCAGGCCCCCGACCCCGGAGTCGAAGACCCCGATCGGCGCGTCACTCATCGTCCGCCTCCTCGCCCATGACGAACGCTACCAAGGAGTCCTGGAGCCACGTGAGCGACTGGTAGAGCATCCCGAGCCACAGGCGTTCGCGATCGTCGTCGCTGTCCCCGGCGGATCCCTCGGCGGCGGCGCGGGCGACGTCCGCGTGCAGGCGGTCGGCGTCCTCGTCCGTGGCGAGCCCGAGGCGGGAGGCGAGGACGAGCCGCACGTCGGTGAGGGCCGCGGCCGTGTCCATCGCCTCGTCCCGGGGCACCTCCCACTCGGGTCCGTCCTCGCTCAGCTCGGACCAGATCCGGCGGAGGCGCGCCACCTTGAGCGAGCGGAGGTCGGCATCGGTGTAGCGGCGGAATTCCTCGGCCACCTCGCGGTCCGTCGGGGCCGCGTTGGGCAGCAACCGGAGGATCGCGGGGTCGTCGGGCTCGGCGAGCGCGCTCTCGAAGCGCGTGACGTGTTCGAGGATGTCGGGGGCGTCCTCGACCTCCCAGGGGGCGCGCTCCATGCCGAAGACGTCCCCGCCGAGCAGCAAGCCCACGTCGGCGACGATGCGCGCGACGACGGTGCGCTCGTCGTGGTCGAGCTCCGCGACGGCGACCTCGCCGCGCGGGCGGAACGCCCTCACTCGCCGCTCCGCTGCATCGTGGCCCACAGGCCGTACCCGTGCATCGCCTGGACGTCGACCTCCATCTGCTCCCGCCCGCCGGTGGACACCACGGATCGGCCCTTCTCGTGCACCTCGCGCATCTTGCGCTCGGCCTTCACGCGCGTCCATCCGAAGTACGACTGGAAGACGTGGGTGACGTAGCTCATGAGGTTGACCGGATCGTTCCAGACGATCGTGACCCACGCGTCGTCCAGGCGCGTCACGACGCTCGTGGAACCCCGGGTCGTCGGGTCGACGCTCAACGACGGCTCCGCGCTACTCGCCGGACGCGTCGTCCGACGGGAACGCCTTGTCCAGGATCTCCTGGCACGCGGGGCACACGGGGAACTTCTGGGGGTCGCGGTTCGGAACCCACACCTTTCCGCACAGCGCGATCACGGGCGTGCCCGAGACGGCCGCCTCGACGATCTTCTCCTTGCGCACGTAGTGCGAGAAGCGTTCGTTGTCGCCGGGTTCGGCGACCTGCGGCTCGGGGCGCGTGATCGTCGTCGTCGAGGCGCGCTCGTCCGGCCGGGTCTCCTGCTCGGTCATGCCCCCATGCTACGCCGGGGGCACGACGCACACGGCGACGCCGCACCTCACGCGACCGCCATCACGAGCCGCCCGCTCCGCCGGTCGTACAGCCGTCCCGCCCACCTCGTCGCGTACGCGAGGACGGCGACGCCCGTGGCCGTGCCGAAAACGAGGCCGAGCCACCCGTAGCGCGCGTCCCACGCGATCGCGGCCACGAGGGGAAGGGTGACGGGCACCGCCACGACCCAGGCCGCGACGGACGAGAAGAACTGGGCGAGAAGCCCCGCGCCCACCGATCCGACCTCCGCCGAGAAGGGGTTCTCGCCGGGGGCAGGCGCGCGGTACGGCATGACCACGGAGGAGATCGCGGACACGCCCAGGCTCGTCCCGAGGACGCCCGCCGCGGCCCCGACCTCCGCCGGGACGAGATCCCATCGCCCGCTGAGCGCCGCGGCGAGCACGACGGCGAGCAGCGTCGCGGGCGCGGCCCACGCGAGCGTCGCCCGCACCCGGCCCGCCATGATCTCGCGCCCGAGGCGACCGGACACCACGTCGAGCCAGAGCGCCGTCGAGTCGAACGCCACGTCGTTGTGACGGGCCCAGCCGATCGTGCCCGCGAGCAGCACCGGAATGGCCATCACGACCGACACCGGCGAGCCGAAGATCGGGTAGACGAGCGTGAAGAACGCGGTGGGGAACACGAGGATGGAGACGAGCCCGCTGAGATACCGCGGATCGGTGTACCAGTAGCGCGTCGCTCGGACGCGAACGGCGTTTTCCGCGCGACCCATCCGCGGGAACGGGCGCACCCCGCGTCTCCGGGCGGAGGCGAGGAGCGCGTCGCCGCGGGCGCGGTTTCCCTCGCCGCGGTAGAGGGGGTTGACGAGCGCGCGGGCGACGTTGGCGCGCCACGCGCCATGGAGGAGCACGACCCAGGCGAGGCTCGCCGCGAGGCGCCACGCGACGTCCCACCACAGGCCGTCGGCCGCGTATCGCGTCGCCGCCGCGGGCATCCCGACCGGGAGGTAGCGGAGGGTCTCGAGCAGCGCGGGAACGTCGATGTTGAGGACCGTGTCGAGGCCCTCGGTCACGAGCGCGTAGGCGACCGGCGTCACGACGACGCCGCCGAGCACGATGAGCCCCAGTACGACGGCGCGTGCGTGGCGCGACTGAAGCAGCCGGGAGACCCAGGCGACGGCGAGGCGAGCGGAGATCACGATCATCCCCAGCGTGACGAAGGCGCCCACGCTCGCGACGGCGAACGCGCGCCCGTCGTCGCGCCACGACGTCGCGAGGGCGAGGAAGACGTACGCGAAGAACAGCACGGGCAGGGTGAGGAAGGCGGAAACCGTCATCCCGGGCATGAGTCGACGCACGGAGACGCCGAGTGACGCGAAACGCCCGGGGTCGAGGGAATCGTCGAGCCCCGTGATCAACACGGGGACGACGAGCCATCCGAGGGCGATAACCGCCGTGAGCGCCGTGATCGCATCGACGCGGTTGTCGGGGCCCTGATCCTCGATGGCCCGAGCGGCCCACCACGTCGACGGGGTGAGGCTCAGGGCCCACACGGCGCCCGCGATGAGGACGAGCATGCGCCACCACTCGCGCCGGAGCTGGTGCGCGGTCGTCGTGGCGCGCAGCCTCAGTAGTGTCGCAACCACGTGAGGTCCCGTTGGTCCGACGTGTCTCCGACGAGCGCGACGAAACGCTCCTCGAGGTCCTCCCCCTCGCTAACGTCGGCGAGCGTGCCGTGGGCGAGGATGCGGCCGTGCGCGACGATCGCCACGTGGTCGCAGACTCGCTCGACCAGCGCCATCACGTGGCTCGACATCACCACCGTTCCCCCGGACTGCGTGAATTCGTGGAGGATGCGCCGGATCGCCTTCGCGGAGACGGGGTCGACCGCCTCGAACGGCTCGTCGAGGACGAGGACCCTCGGCGCGTGGACGAGCGCGCACGCGAGGGCGACCTTCTTGGTCATCCCGGCGGAGAAGTCCGCGACGAGCGTCTTCCCCACGCCCGTCAGGTCGAGCGCCGCGAGGAGGTCGTCGCGCCTCTCCTCGACCGTCGCGGGATCCATCCCGCGCAAGAGGCCCGCGTACGAGATGAGCTCCGCGCCCGTCAGGCGGTCGAAGGTTCGCAGGCCGTCGGGCAGGACGCCGAGCATCGGCTTGGCGCGCTCGGGCTCCTCCCAGAGGTTCACCCCGTGGACGAGAACGGTGCCCGCGTCCGGCGTGAGAAGCCCGGTCGCCATCGACAGCGTCGTCGTCTTGCCCGCGCCGTTGGGGCCGACGATTCCGTAGAAGGCCCCCACGGGGATGTCGAGGTCGAGCCCGTCAACCGCGATGGTGGAACCGAATCGCTTGCGCAGCCCCGCGAGGGCGAGCGCCGCCGGGCGCGGGTCGGAAGCCATGCGTTCAGCCTAGGCTCGCGCTATAGCGAGCTGACAAGCACCCAGACGGTATACGTGACGAAGCCCACGAGCAGCAGGAGCCCCTGGAACCGGTTGATGTGCCGGTCGCGGCGGAATCGGTACGCGATGAGCGCGAGCGCGATCGTGAGGATGCCGAGCGCGGGCAAGTCGCGCGTGAGGATCTCGGGATCGACGCGCACGGGGTGGATCACGCCCGCGAGACCGACGACGCCGAGCGCGTTGAACAGGCAGGAACCGACGATGTTGCCGATGATGAGGTCGTGCTCGCTCCGGCGCGCGGCGGCGACGGCGCTCGCGAGTTCCGGCAGTGAGGTCCCGATGGCGATGACGGTCAGGCCGATCACGAGATCGCTCAACCCGAGCCGGTGCGCGACCTCCTTCGCCCCCTCGACGAGGTAGTACGACGAGGCGACGAGCAGCACGAGTCCGACGAGCATCCAGATCACCGACGCCGACCGGCTCAACCCCGCCTCGGCGAGCTCCTGCTCCGCGTCGATCGCGAGATGCTCGCCCTTCGTTCGCGTCGAGTGCCAGAAGGACCACCCGATGAACGCGGCGAACGCCACCAGCAGGATCGCGGCCTCGGGACGCGAGAGCTCGTGGTCGCGGTATTGCCAGGCCGCGAGCGCGAGCACGCCGAACAGCATGGGGATCTCGACCTTGACCGCCCCACGGTGGACGAAGATCGGCGACACGAGTGCCGCGATGCCGAGCACGAGCCCGATGTTCGCGATGTTCGACCCGTACGCGTTTCCGAGCGCGATCTCCGGGTGCCCCTCCGAGGACGCGAACGCCGAGACGACCAGCTCGGGCGCCGAGGTTCCGAACCCGATGATGACCATTCCGATCAGGAGCGCGGGGAGGCCCAGGTGGCGGGCCGTCGACGCCGAGCCGAGCACGAACCGGTCCGCGCTCCACCCGAGCAGGAGGAGCCCGCCGACCAGTTCGATGAGGGCGAGGACCATGCCACGAGGCTATCGGAAGCGCGCCACGGACCCGCGCGCCTCGATCCCGCCTCCGGGCGGACGACGGGCACGCCGGCGACGCGCCGAACGTTGGACGGGCAACGGCCAACGACGCGTGGGGGAAGGCGAGATGACCGCGACGGCGACGACGCGTACGCGCATCGGATCGCTGCGCCGCGCAGCCGTCTTCGCGCGGGACTTCGTCCGGGTTCAGGCGAGTGCGGTCGCGTTCGCCGCGGCGCTCTTCGCGGGGATCATCGTCACCACGTACGTCGAGATGCCCCTCGCGCAGTACGACATCCTCCTCGCGTATGTCGTGGCGCTCACCGTCGGCTTCTACCTCGCCGGGTGGGAGACGGGCCGCGAGGTCGGCGTGATCGCGGCGTTCCACGTTCTGGGGCTCGCCCTCGAGATCTACAAGGTCCACGCCGGTTCGTGGACGTATCCGGGGCCCGGGGTCACGAAGGTGGCCGGCGTTCCGCTGTACGCGGGCTTCATGTACGCGGCGGTCGGTTCGTACATCTGCCAGGCGTGGCGGCGCATGGACCTGCGCGTCACGGGGTACCGGCCGGTGCCGCTCACCGTGCTCGCGGTCGCGTTGTACGCGAACTTCTACACGCACCATTTCTGGCCGGACGCGCGCGGGGTGCTCGCCGTCCTCCTGCTTCTCGAACTCCGCCGGACGTGGGTGTACTTCTCGCTGACGGGGGCGCGCTACCGGATCCCCCTGTGGACGTCGTTCGTCCTCATCGGGGCGATGGTATGGCTCGCGGAGAACGCGGGAACCTTCCTCGGGGCGTGGCGGTACCCGTCGCAGGTGGACGTGTGGCAAATCGTCCACGTCGGCAAGCTCGGATCGTGGTCGCTGCTCGTGAGCCTGAGCTTCGTCCTCGTCGCGACGATCAAGTCGACGGAGGGCACCCTATACGGCGATCCGCGCACCCCCCCGAGCGTCGAAAACGCCACGCCCCCGCGCGAGGGGGACCAAAGTCCCGGATAGCGCGTATGCTCGATGGATCGTCAGAGCTTGCGCTCGTGCCTCGGCTGGGAAGTCGGACCCGACACCCAGGAGGACCCATGACCGCGATTGATACTGCCACACCCTTTCGACCGACCGAGCCTCGTGGCGGCGACTACGCGTCCTTCACGACGTCGTACGCGGCGCTTCTTGACACCGTGAAGGACGAGGGCCTCCTCCACCGCCGCACGCCGTTCTACGCGATGCTCTTCTCGGGTCTCGCCCTGGCGCTCGGCGGACTGTGCGCGGGGTTCTTCCTGCTCGGCGACTCGTGGTTCCAGCTCCTCATCGCCGCCGCGCTCGGGATCGTCCTCACGCAGTTCGCGTTCATGGCGCACGAGGCCGCGCATCGCCAGGTGTTCACGACGGGGAAGGCGAACGACGGCCTCGGACGCGCGCTCGGCACCTTCGTCGTCGGCATCAGCTACGCGTGGTGGATGTCCAAGCACACGCGCCACCACGGCAACCCGAACAAGATCGGCAAGGACCCGGACATCGACACGGACACGATCTCGTTCTTCGAGGAGGCCGCGGAGGGCAAGACGGGCCTGATCGGATGGATCACCCGTCGCCAGGGCACGCTGTTCTTCCCGCTCCTGATGCTCGAGGGCGTGAACCTCCACATCAAGTCCGTCACCTCGCTGCTCGAGAGGCGACCGGTGCGCGGCCGGATGATCGAGCTCGTCGCGCTGGCGCTGCGTTTCTCCCTGTACCTGTTCGTGGTCTTCGCGTTCCTGCCGCTCGGGTTGGCGTTCGCGTTCGTCGCGGTCCAGCTGGCCGTGTTCGGCTTCTACATGGGGGCGTCGTTCGCGCCGAATCACAAGGGGATGCCGCTCGTCGCGAAGGACGCGAAGATCGACTTCTTCTCGCGGCAGGTCGCCACGTCGCGCAACATCTCCGGGGGATGGCGCTCCAGCGCCCTCCTCGGCGGGCTCAACTACCAGATCGAGCACCACCTCTTCCCCAACATGCCGCGCCCGAACCTCGGCCGCGCGCGCCGCATCGTCCGGGAGCACTGCTCGTCGCTCGACGTGACGTACACGGAGACGACGCTGATGCGCTCCTACGCGATCGTCGTGCGCTACCTCAACAAGGTCGGGCTCGCGGCGCGCGACCCGTTCCTCTGCCCGGTGACCGCGGCCTACCGCATCCACTAGGCGCCGGAAGCGCCGCCCTCCGCGCGGGCCAGCGCCTCGGCCACCCTGGCCTCGAGTCCCGCTCGCACGCCTGGCCACTCCTCCGCGATGACGGAGAAGAGGACGGTGTCGCGCACGGTTCCGTCGGCGCGGCGCTTATGGCGGCGCATCGTTCCCTCGTAGCGTGCGCCCAGGCGCGCGATCGCCCGCTGGGACCGCGCGTTGCGCGCGTCCGTGACGAGGTTGACCCGTCCGGCACCCAGGGTCTCGAAGGCGTACCCGAGCAGCAGAAGCTTGGTCTCGGGGTTGACGCCGCTCCCCCACACCTCCGGGGCGTAGGCGGTGGCGCCGATCTCGAGGCGCGCGTCTCCCTCCGACACGTCGAGGTACGACGACATGCCGACGACGGCGCCGGAGGGCAGGCCGCGATGCGCGCGCGCGAGCCGCACGATCCACGGGAGACCAGCCCGAACTCGAGTCCCGATCCAGCCGCGCGGCGATCTCGTCGGCCCCCTCGGGGCGCGGCCGGGTGAGGTGCGCCCATACCTCGGGGTGATCGAGCGCGCGGAAGAGGCCTACGGCGTCGGTGCTCGGCGCCGCGGGCGCCACGCTGACGAAGCTTCCCGCGAGGACGACGCCGTTTGCTGGCGGCCACGCCATCGCGGGCCACGCCGCGTCGTCGGGCCTGGGGTCGGGGATGGGCTCGAATTCCGCCGGGGTGCTTGCCACGACACGACAGTACCGGCACAGCGAGCGGCCGCCCCCGAACCGAAAGGAACGGAAGCGGCCGCATGGCTACCTCGCGATAGTGGAGATGGCGGGAATCGAACCCGCGTCCGCATGTCCGACACCAGGGCTTCTCCGGGCGCAGCCTGAGAAGTGTTTCTCGGCCCCTCACCAACATCAGGCGAGCGAGTGAGATAGGCCCAGTCGCCTAAGAGTCCCGGACCCCCCGACGACGAAGGGGCCCAGCAAGTTCCCTAGATGACGCCAGGAACCAGGACGGGAACGAGCCTGGGCTGACGGACTACGAGGCTCGCTTAAGCAGCGAGGGCGTAGTCGGTGCGGTTTGAATCGGCACCTGTAGGTTACGGGGAGCGTTTACGAGATAACCCCGCGTCCTCGGCCCGCTTCACCTGATGAAACGACACACGTCGAAACCGATCATCCCCTGTGGAGTTGTCCCCCCATTCTACCGGGGCGCGCTCGAGCGGTATACGGCCGCAACGCAACCGTGATCCCCTCTACGCGATGGGCTCCCACGCGTTCTTCTCGGCCGAGGCGAACATCGCCTCGATCGCCGTCATGTTCGCGACGGCGTCGACGAGCGGCGTCGGCGCCGGCCCGCCGGCGCGCACCGCCTTGGCGAAGGCGTCGACCTGGTGCCGGTACTGATCGGTCGGCGCGAACTCGATCTCCCGCGACTCGCCGTCGACCGTCAGCCGGATCGTCGTCGGCACGTCGGTCGGGGCGTTGAACGGCCAGTCGATCACCATCACGCCGCGCTCGCCGATCACGCGCACCTCCTGGAACGGCGCGGACTGCGTCGAGCAGAAGAAGTGCGAGCGGCGCCCCTCGCCGAAGTCGAGGATGCCGTGGGCGTGCTTGTCCGTCCCGAACTCCGCGTCGATCTCGAGGCTCGCGACGCCGCGCCACGGCTCGGTGCCGTAGAGGAAGCGCGCCGTCGAGATGCAGTAGCACCCGATGTCCATGAGCCCGCCGCCGCCGATCTCCGGCTGGTTGCGCACGTCGTCGGGGTCGCGGTTGAAGTACGAGAACCCCACGTCGATGTCGGTGACGGCGCCGATCGCCTCGTCGTCGATGAGCCGCTTCGCGGCGACCCAGCGCGGGTGGAAGCGGTACATGAACGCCTCCATCACCACGATGTCCGGCATCGTCTCGTGCGCGTCGAGCAGGGGCTGGAGATCGGCGGTGTCGAGCGAGATCGGCTTCTCGCACAGGACGTGCTTGCCGTGCTCCATCGCCTTGATCGTCCACGGCACGTGCAGGTGGTTGGGCAGCGGGTTGTAGATCGCGTCGATGTCCGGGTTGGCGAGGAGGTCCTCGTACGAGCCGTACGCGACCGGGATGTCGTTCTCGTCGGCGAACGCGCGGGCCCTCGCCTCGTCGCGCGACGCGACGGCGCGGAGTTCCGACGTGGAGGACGCGTGGATCGCGGGGATGAGGGCGCCGCGAGCGATGTTGGCCGTGCTGAGCACGCCCCAGCGAAGAGTCGTCATACCCCCATCTTCACAGAAGGGCCGCCGTTCGGCGCCGACCGCGCGCGGCGGTTACCAGCCGCCGCCTCCGCCGCCACCGCCGCCGCCGCCGGAGAAGCCTCCGCCCCCGCCGAACCCGGAGCCTCCGCTCGACCCGGGCGTCGGCGCGCTGATCGCGGAGCCGGCGAGCGAGACGAACGAGTTCATCTGGCTGCCGAAGTTGTGCTGCATCGCCCAGAAGGTGCCGTAGGTGTAGCCGCCGTACCACGTCGGCTCGGCGAGCACCTTGCCCTGCGCCGCGAGCTTCTCGAACACGGCCGACCACTTGTCGGCAACGCCGAAGGCGATGGCGAACGGCAGGTACATGCTGAAGATGTCGCGGCCCTCCTCGAAGCGGAGCTTGTTGCCGTCCGCGGTCGACAGGAAGAGCTCGAATCCCCGGGCCTGGGCGAGCACGCGCGTGCCCTCGGCCTTGCGGGCCGGGGCGTTCCTGATCGTGACGATCACCATGATGCCCACGAGCGCTATCGGTAGCGGGATGAGCGCCCACGGCCCCGCCTTCCCCACCATCCACGTGAGCGCGACGCCCGCGGCGAGGATGAAGAACCCGGCGACGCCCCACGAGGCGCGCGCCGTCTGGGGGTTGCCACGGAACCACCCGAGCGCCGTGACGTTCTTGTACATCTGCGCCTGGACCTTCGCCATGGTCGACGCGAACGTCGTCTTGAGGGCCTTGAGCGTGACCTGGTCGCGGCCGCATGAACAGGCCGTTGAACAGGATCTTCTCGTACTCGACCATCGCCCCGTCCGCCTCGCGGAGCTTCACCAGACGGTAGTCCGTCTTCTTCTTGTCCGGGTCGACGGGGTCGATGCGCATGTATCCGCGGACGGCGAGGTCCACCATCGTCGCGGTCACGTCCCGCACGTCCGCCTTCTCGTCGATCAGCGTGCCGAGCTGACCGGGCCGGAGCCCCGGCGGCGGCTGGAACTGGACGGCGACGGGGGCGTTGTAGTCGCGCTTGACGATGCGCGCCGCGTCCACGCCGATGGGGGCGACGCCGGGGGTAAAGCCCGCGTACTGCTCGTCGATCGCCTTGCCCCGGATCGCGCGGGACAGGAGGAGTATCCCGATCCCGAGGACCGCGAGGAACCCGATCCCGGTGGCGGGGTTGAGGGAGAACGCGTACAGGAGGTCGTTGTTCGTGCGGACCGTCGGCGTGGTGTCGAACGATCCCGGCGGGAATCCCGCCGTCACCGTCATCCCCGTGTACGGGTCGAGGTGCGCCTGCGTGAAGGTCGCGACGCCGTCCGCGACGCGGGCGGACGTGCACGCGCTTGTGCTGCCGTAGCCGCCCGCGAAGCACCGGACGTCCTCGACGGGCGCGTCGCCCTTCACGACGATCGTGACGTTGTCGAGCGGAACGGTGAAGTCCGATCCGATGACGTTCCAGAAGAACTCGTCGTAGACCGGGTGGTCGTCCGCCGCCGGGGTGGACGGGTCGATCTCCGAGGCGAGGGTCTCATTGAGCGTCCCGAGGATCGTGTACGTGAGGACGTACTGCTGGACGCCGGAGACATTGCCGATGTTCTTGTCGCCGATGCGGACCTCGAGCCAGCCGTCGGACTTGGTCGTGTAGATCTTCGCCGGGGCGCCGGACGGGCTCGACGCGTGCAGGTCCGTGTACTCGTAGAAGCGGTCGTTGTGCTTGTCGTACGGCTCGCGCGTGATGTACGTGACGTACGGCCCGTGACCCGGCTCGTTGTTGAAGTTGAAGGCGAACTCGACTCTGACGTCGACGGACCCGTCGGTCTGGACGTCGTACGTCGCCGTCCACTGGTCGAACGATCGCGAGTAGTAGTCGCTGGTGTGGGTGACGTTCGCGCTCGCCGAGCTCGGAAGGAGGACGACCAGGGCGGCTGCGAGGAGGAGTCCGAGTTTCTTCATGCGCCCATCATGCCGTGAGTCGGGCGCGACGCGCAGCCCGTACGCCTACCAGCTGCCCCCACCGCCGCCGAATCTGCCGCGTCCCGCGCCGCCGCGACGCGAGAATCCGCTCCCCCGCGATCGCCCGCTGCCGAGGGCGCCCACCATGCCGCCGAGGAAGCCGGCGAAGGACGAGCCGGAGCCCGAGCCGCCCCCCGATCCCCACACGCCGCCGGGACCGGAACTCCAGCTCGACAGTCGGGGTTGGTGGGCGATCACGACGTCCGCGAGACCGCTCACGCGGCGCAGCACTCGGCCGAACTCCGCCCCGTCCTCCCAGGACGAAACCGAGGAGCCGTCGAGCCACGAGGGCTTCGCGAGCGCCGCCCCCTTGTTCGCGAGTTCGGCGAACGTGTCGGTCCACTTGTCCGCGACCCCGAAGGCGATCGCGAACGGCAGGTACTCGCTGAAGATGTCGCGCTTCTCCTCGAACCGCAACGTGTCGCCGTCCGCCGTGGACAGGAACTCCATAAAGCCCCGCGTCTGCGTGAGCACCCGCGATCCCTCCGCCGTGCGGGCGGGTCCGGGGCCCGGCGTGAACGCGGCGATCACGCCGGCGAACACGAGGGGAAGGGGCACGATCCCCCAGGAGCTGGTCATCGCCAGCCAGATGGTCGCCCCGAGGCCCAGGGTCGCGACGAGGATTGCCGACGACACCCACCGACGGCGCGCGGTCGACGCCTTCTCCCGGAACCAGCCGCGGGCCGCCACGTCGTCGAAGAGTCTGCGCTGGACGGTGCGAAGATTCACGGCGAACGTCACGGCCAGGCGGCGGAGGCTCGTCTCGTCCGTCGCGCCGAGGTATGCACCGAAGAGCGAACGGAAGAGCGTCTCCTCGTACGAGAGAAGCGATTCGTCCGCGTCCTTGAGCTTGAAGAATCGATACTCGTCCTTGCCCGAGCCCGCCTCGATCCTGATGTAGCCGCGCACGGCGAGGTCGACGATCGTCGCGGTCACGTCGCGCACGTCCACCTTCCCGTCGATGAGGGTGCCCAGGTGCCCGGGGTGCAGGCCGGGAGGCGGCTCGAACTGCACGGCGACGGGGGCGTCGTCGTCGCCCTCCGCGACGCGGGTCTCGTCGTTCGGCCCCGGGGCGAGGCCCGGGGTCACCCCCACGTATCGCTCGTCGCGGCTGCGGCGGCGGAGCCAAAGGATCCATGCGATCGACAGGGATAGAACGACGGCGAACGCGGCGAGGGTCTTCGCGTTGACGCTGAACGCATAGAGGAAGTCGTTATTGGTGCGGATGATGGGCTCGGCATCGAACGACCCCGCGGGAAAGGCCAGCGCCACCGTCATCGACTCGCCGGGCGTCACGCTGTTTTGGGCGAACCTCCCGACGCCACCGCGCACCTCCGTCCCGGAGCAAGGATTCTCCGAACCCTCCCGGCCGACGAAGCATTGCGCGTCGATCGCCTCGCCCGACCCGGGCGGCGTGACGGCGATCGCCTTCGCGTCTCCCTCGACGATCACGGTGACGTTGTCGATCGGAATGGACCAACGCGATCCGATGGCGTTGACGTAGAACTCGTCCCATAGCGGCTCCGCGTCCTTCTCGGCGACGGAGGGGTCGAAGTCCCGGGTAGTCGTGAGGTCGAGCAGGCCGTCGACCGTGTACTCGACGTGGTACCGCTGCACGCCGCTCACGTTCCCGATCGCCGGATCTCCGATGCGGTACTCGACCCAGTCCCCGCCGGCCCTCCGATGCACGTCGGCGGGGGCGCCCGACGGGCTCGACGCCGTGAAGCCGCTGATGCGATAGACCCGGTCGTTGTGCTCGTCGTAGGGCACGCGCGTGGGATACGACAAGAACGGGCCGTGTCCCGGCCGACCGTTGAAGTCGTACGCGAGGTCGATCGTCACGTCGACCGTGCCGTCGGTGTGGACGTAGTAGCGCTCGACGAACGCCGCGATGTACGGGCCCGAATGCGACGGCGGGGCCTCGGCGGAGGCGGCGTTCGCGGACAGCGCCGCGCCGGCCAGAGCGACGGCAAGGACGAGCACACCCCGAAATCTCATGCCGCAATACTGCCGTGTCAGCGCTGTTTCCGCAGGCTCATCGCCCGCTGCGCCTCCCGGTTGTCCTGCTGCTCCCGGAGCGTGTCCCGTTTGTCGTAGAGCTTCTTTCCGCGCGCGACGGCGATCTCGACCTTCGCCCGCCCCTTGACGAAGTACAGGCGCAGCGGGACGACGGTGTGGCCCTTCTCGCGCGAGCGCTCGCCGAGGCGCTCGATCTCCTCCGCGTGCAGCAGGAGCTTGCGCTTACGCCGCGGCGAGTGGTTGGTCCACGTGCCCTCGGTGTACTCGGGGATGTGCACGCCCTCGAGCCACGCCTCGCCCCGGTCGACGCTCACGTACCCGTCGGCGAGGGACGCCCTGCCCTGGCGGAGCGACTTGACCTCCGTCCCCGTGAGAATGAGGCCCGCCTCGAAGACGTCGTCGATGAAGTAGTCGTGGCGCGCACGACGATTGCTTGCGACGACCTTCTCGCCGGCCACGATCCACCTCCTCGACGGTCCCCGGCGTTCGCGCCGGGGCTACCAGCCTAGATGGGCGGGAGGATCGACATGGGATTGACGTGGTTGCCGTTCTTGTAGATCTCGAAGTGCAGGTGGCACGCGGTCGACGATCCGGTGGTCCCCGAGAACGCGATGACGTCGCCACGGAGCACGAGCTGGTGCGGCTTGACGTTGAAACTCGACAGGTGGTTGTAACTCGACATGTACTTGGACCCGCCCTTGGGGATCGGCCCGTGGTTGATGAGCACCTGGTTGCCGTACCCGCTCACCCACTTGGTCCAGACCACCTCGCCGTCGGCGGCGGCGTGGATGGGCGTGCCGCAGTACGCGCGGAAGTCGGTGCCCGTGTGCATGCGCCGCGTGTGGTAAATCGGGTGGATCCGCCACCCGTACGGCGACGTGATGTACGGGTGGGCGGTCGGATACCCCCAAGTCCCGTCGGACAGGACGGTCCCGCCGCTTTGCAGGCGGTTGAGTTTGAGCAGCTCGATCCGGAGGTTGTACTCGTCCTGCTCGAGCGCCTTCTGCTGCTTGACGTACTCCCTCTTCTTCGCCGCGATCGTGTCGTGGATCTGCTGCTGCTCCGCGAGGTTCGCCTCGATGGCGTTCTTGCTCTCCTCGGCGGCCTTCCTCGCCTTGTCGGCGGTCTCGACCCACTGATCGGCCTGCTTCTTGAGCTCGCCGATGTACACCTGGACCGCGTCCTGGCGCGCGGCGAGGTTGCGGTCGGTCGCGGTGATCTGCTCGATCTGCGCGAGCGCGTTCGCCTGGGTCCGCGTCGCGGCCTGCTGGGCCGAGTACTCGGAGACGAAGTCGTCCGTCGTCGCCGCGCCGAGGACGAGCCGGAGGAAGTCGCTCTCCGAGTCGCCGCGGTAGGTCGCGCGGGCCAGCTCCCCGAGGAGGCCCTGGAGCTCGGTGAGCTTCGCCTGGTCCTCGTCGAGCTGCTTGGTGATGCGCGCATCCTGGGCCTCGGCGGCGGTCAGGAGGTCCTGCGTGTACTCCTGCTGGAACAGCGCCTTGTCGAGCTGGGCGTTCGCGAAGTCCAGCTGCTGCTGGGCGACGGGAAGCTGCGCCTCGAGCTCCTTGAGACGGTTGTTCGCGGCGACCAGCTCCGCGTCCGTGTCCTCGAGGGCGGCATCGTTGGCCTCCTGCTGCGCCTTGAGATCGGCCTGCTCCTGCTGCTTCTGCGCGATCGCGTCGGCGTAGTCGTCGTCGTACGGCATCGCCGACGGGCCCGACGCCTGCGCGAGCGTGCCGAAGGTCGCGGACAGGAGGACCCCCACCGCGGCGATCGCGGCGATCGAGGCCCGGCGTGCGCGCGTCATGCGGACGTGTACCTCCCGAGGGTCACGAGGGACGCGATCGCGCTCAGCGCCACGGCGATGAGAACCATCCATGGGGCGACGATGAAGACGTCGGACGCGCGGATGTAGTCGATCCAGTTGAACTGGGTCGACAGCCAGTCCTCGACGAGGTACCGGACGGTGAGCCACAACCCCAGGATAGACAGGAGTGCCCCGAGAGTCGCGGCTATCGCGCCCTCGAGCATGAAGGGAAGCTGGATCAGGGTCTTGGACGAGCCGACCATGCGCATGATCGTCGTCTCCCGCCGTCGGCTGAGCGCGGAGAGCCGAATGGTCGTGGTGATGAGGAGGACGGCGGCCAACAGCATGACGGCCGCGAGCGCCGCGGCGATGAGCGTCGCGCGGTTGAGCACCTGGAAGAGGGTCTTGAAGACGTCGCGCTGGTCCTTGACGTACTCGACGCCCTCGAGTTTCTCGGTGGCGTCGGCGACCACCTGGAACTGCTCGGGGTCCTTGAGCTTGACCCGAAGACTCGGCTGCATCGAGTCCGCGGTGAGGTGCTGGGAGAAGACGCCGTCGGGATCGCGCTCGACCAGGTTGTTGTACGCCTCCTGCTTGCTCTCGTAGTAGACGGACTTCACGAGTCCGCTGACCGCGCCCGTCGTCAGCACGCGCTCGATCGCCTCCTGCTGCGAGTCGGTCACCGGGCCGGAGGCGCAGTTCGCGACGCTCGAGACGTCCGGGCAGAGGAAGATCGACACCTCGACCTTGTTGAGCCAGTCGTTCTTGAGGTTCGTCACCTGCATCTGGAGAAGGGCGGCGGAGCCGAGGAACGCGAGCGACACGAACGTGACGATGACCACGGCGATCGCCATCGTCGCGTTCCGGCGCAGCCCCTGCCACACCTCGGACGCGATGAACTGGAGCCTCATACCGTCTCCAGCCCGTACACGCCCTGGAGCTGGTCGCGCACGACCCGCCCGTCGCGCAGCTCGATCACGCGCTTGCGCATCTGGTCGACGATCTGCTCGTCGTGCGTCGCCATCAGCACCGTCGTCCCCGTCCGGTTGATGCGATCCAGGAGTCTCATGATTCCGACGCTTGTGGAGGGGTCGAGGTTCCCGGTCGGCTCGTCGCATAGCAGGATCGGCGGGTGGTTGACGAACGCGCGGGCGATGGCGACGCGCTGCTGTTCGCCGCCGGACAACTCGTGCGGCATGCGCTTCTCCTTGCCGCCGAGGCCGACGAGGTCGAGCGTCTCGGGGACGGTGTTCTCGATCTGACGCCGTCCCTTGCCGATCACCTGAAGCGCGAAGGCGACGTTCTCGTACACCGTCTTGTTCGGCAGGAGACGGAAGTCCTGGAACACCGCGCCGATCTCCCGCCGAAGCGTCGGCACGCGCCAGGAGGCGAGGCGGCCGAGGTCGCGTCCGGCGACGTGGATGCGGCCCGCCGTCGGCCGCTCCTCGCGCAGGACGAGCTTGAGGAAGGTGGACTTGCCCGAGCCGGAGGCGCCGACGAGGAACGCGAAGTCGCCCCGCTCGAGGGTGACATCCACGTCCTCGAGCGCCGGCCTCGCGCCGCGCAGGTAGATCTTGGTGACGTTATCGAATCGGATCACGGTGTATTTGGGCGCATGGGGTCGACACGGCCCTTTGTCATGGTAGGCAGGCGGGCGTCGTACGGGCCATACGCCGCGCCCAATCCGGTGTGTCCAATTCGTCACAGTTGCGCGCGATGTCGGGCCCGTCGCGCGCCGTCAGTGCCCGTTCGCCGAGAAGTGCGTGTAGTCCTTGAGGCTCGACCAGTCGCCGCCCCATCCCCACCCGATGTCGTGGAAGGCCTTCCACACCAGATCGCCGTGGTGGACCATGCCGGGCAGGTGCTTCGACCGGTCGAGGTAGGAGCCGGAGAGCTCCGGCACCACGAGGCTCCCGTTCTTGTAGGGGTTCTGGAAGGGGTTGAGGTCGATCGCGAGCCCGTACGCGTGCATCGACCATCCCGAGGTCTTGGTCGCGACGGGGCGGCACGTGTACGAGTCGGTGATGTTGAAGTCGCCCGTCGGCGGCGCCTTCATCTCCTCGACGGACCACACCCGCATCTCCTCGATCGGATACCGCGCGTCGTAGAGCGTGTGGAAAACCTTCACGATGTCCTTCGCCACGGACTTGTTGATGAGCATCTCGCCCATGTGGGTCTTGTCGTCGAAGCCCCAGTACGTCATGCGGATGTAGGCCAACTCGTCCGGGCTCCACCGGGCATCCCTTGTACCACGTCGATCGCTTGAGCACGTAGTCGGGCACTTTCGTGATGGTCGCCTGCCACTGTTGGGTCTGCGGGTCCGCGAACCACGGACGCGGAGGCATCGCCCGATGGACGAGCTCGGGCGGCGTGGGCTTCGCGTATCCGAAGCCGTCGCCCCGCTTCTTGAGGACGCGCGTGCCGATCCAGTCAGGGCGCGTCATCGACGGATCGGGCGCGATGTTGCGCGCGGGCGCGGGCGACGGGGCGGGCGACGGAGTGGCGGTCGCGCTCGGCAACGCGACGGGGAACACGGCGGGATCGGGCGTGATGGCGGGGGTGACCGAGGGGCTCGGCGCCGGCCCCGCGCACGACGCGACGACGGCCGCGAGAACGAGGCCGAGGCCCGTCGCGGCGACCCGGTGCCCTACGCGAGCGGTCACGGGACCAGCGTACGACCCCCGGGGAGATCAGCCGGGCTCGATCTCGGGTCGCGTCCCCTCCCATACCAGACCGGGCCAGAGGTCGGCGTCGATCCCGGACGCCCAGACGCGAGGAGGCGAGGAACCGTCGGCCGGGACGATGAGGAGTCGATCCGCGCTGTCGACGAGCGCGAACCACTGACCGTCGGGCGAGGCGATCCCCCGGACGACGTCGTACCGGTCCGGGGCGTCGACGCGCCACAATTCGCGGTGGTACGCCCTGGAGTAGACGGTGAGGATTCCGTTGGCGGAACGCTGCGTCGTGATCGTATCTCCCGAGGGCGCGTAGACGTTGACGTCGGTCGGCGCGCTCGAGAGCGTCGCGAACGTGTCCGGATCGAGGGTTCGGAGGGCCTGCCCGCTGTCCTGCCACGTCGAGACGACGATGCCGTCCGACGTCCAGCCGACGAGATCGCCGAGGCCCGTGTCGCAGTCCGAGGAGTGCCGTACGCCGTTCGGCCGGACCACCGTCAGCGTCGGGCAGCCGGCGCGCGAGGACCATTCCACGAAGGCGATGCCGCCGGACGGTCGCGTGCCGCCGTCGGCCACGGACGCGAGCGCGGGCGGGCGGACGACTCCGAAGGCGATCACCAAGCCGACGACGACCGCGATGAGCGCGACGGCCGCGACGAGGTAGCCGACGCTCCCGCCTCCCGGTTCTTCCCGGGTCCGCTCACTTCTCCTCCTCCGCGGCGGAGGCGGCGCGGCCACGGGCGAGTCTCACGGACACGACGACGAGGAGAAGCCCGACGACGAGCATGGTGATGATCGCCCCGATCGCGTTCCCGAAGATGTCGATCACCAGCTGCGGCAGGAACACGAGGACGCCGAGCGCCCCGATCGTCACGAGGTACGCCTCGGCGCGCGCCACGCCGCGCGCGAGCAGCACGCCGGCGGTCGCGAGCCCGAGGGCGAGCATCGCGGGGCGCGCGTCGCCGTCGGAGCCGATCTGCGCGGCGACGAGCGCGACGACCGCGCCGAATCCGGCCGCGACGACCGTCGGGCGCAGCCACTCGCCGAGACCGAGCAGCGCCCACCCGATCCCCACCGCCCAGAGGGTGAGCCCGAGCCACACCGACGAGTCGTCGAGCCCCGGGCGGGTGAAGACTCCGCCGACGATCGTGAGCGTGCTCGCGAGCATGGCGAGCTGCGCCAGGGCCCGCGGGCGCCACAGGTACAGCCCCGTCGCGAGAACGAGCGCGACCAGCCCGACGGCGAGCATCGAATTGGGCGTGGTCCAGTCCAGGACGTCGTCGGACACGATGCCCGCGATCCACCCGACGCCGACGATCCCCGCCGTGAGGAGGAGGCTCACGAGGCGACGAATCGGCGCGCTGTCCGAGCCGCCGAGCGCGAAGCCCGCGCCCGCGACGATCGCGGTCAAGAGCCCGATGAGACCGAGCCTTCCGCCGAGGTTGAGCGCGTCCCACTGGTCGCCGAGGAGGATGGCCGCCGCGGTGACCGCGATGGCCGCGCCGACGTAGCCGAGCGCCTCGGCCAGCAGGATTCCCCGGCCCTGGTCCGGGCTCTCCTTGGCCTCGAACGCGGCGATCGCCGCGACCTGCTTGTCGCTGATGATCCCGGCCTCGCGCCACGAGCGAAGCCGTCCGTCGAGATCCGACATCGCGCCCCCCTTTCGCCTCCCGCACCGCCAACTCTACGCACCGTCGACGCGCCCGATAAGGGCGAATTTGGTCCGGATTTTGGCGCGACACGCCGTAGGTAAGGCAAACCTGACCTCAGATCGACCCTTCTGTGGTCGCAACAAGGGACCTTCGTCCTGTCGGCCCCTCTTCCCGCGGGCTGAGCATGGAACTGCACGAGGAGGGAACAGAGATGTTCCAGGTCCACATCCATGGTCGTGGCGGCCTGGGCGATCCCACCGCCGCCGCGCTTTCTGTGCGCCCTCTCCCCCTTTCCCCCCGCATCCGCCGCCACCGCGACGCCTTGGGCGGGGCCAAGTCCGCACCCGGACGCTAGACACAGATAAAGAGGAACGTCATGCCGCAGCCCTCGAAACGGCCCACCAACAAGCCGAAGTACCCCGGCCTCGAAACCGTCATCAACGGCAACGGGGCGGTCGCGCACGTCATGCAACGCGTGTGCGACGGCGTCATCGGCTACCCCATCACCCCGTCCACCGAGATCTCCGAGTTGTTCGAGGAGGCGCGGGCGCAGGGCAACCTCAACGTTTGGGGGCGCCACCCGTTCTTCGTCGAGACCGAGGGCGAGCACTCCGCCCAGAGCGGCGCGCTCGGCGCCGCGCTCACCGGCGGCCAGTTCATCTCCAACGCGTCCTCGAGCCAGGGCGTGCTCTACGCGATGGAGTCCCACTTCGTCAGCGTCGGCAAGAAGATCGGCGGATTCGTCCTCCAGGTCGCCGCGCGCGTCGTCTCCAAGCACTCGCTCAACGTCATGGCGGGCCACGACGACGTCTACGCCCTCCTCCCGGCGGGGTACACCATCTTCTTCGGCTCCAACCCGCAGGAGGCCGCGGACCTCGCGGCGATCTCGTACCGCACGTCCGCCCTGTCTCTCATCCCCGTCTGCAACGCCATGGACGGATTCGCGACGAGCCACGTCATGAGCGAGGCGCTGATGCCGGAGCCCGAGCTCCTGCACGAGTACCTCGGCGACCCCGCGTCCCGCATCGCGTGCCCGACCGTGGCACAGGAGATGTTGTTCGGCGCGAAGGGCCGCGTCTTCCAACTCAAGCAGTACCTCGCGCGCCACACCGAGGACGTCCCCGCCGACGACGTCAGCGCCATCGAGGCCTACCTCGACGCGAACGCCGCGAAGGTCGAGAAGGACAACGACGGCAAGCTCGTCGACAAGACGACGGCGTGGATCCCCAAGGAGCTCCGCGGCCAGTGGCGCCGCCAGTGGGTCAACGCCCACGAGAAGGGCACCCGCGAGATGGTCCCCGCGCTCGTCGACATCCACAACCCCGGCGTGACCGGGCCCGTGCAGAACCAGCCCGACTTCCAGGCGGGCACCGTCGACCACCGCACCCACTTCGCGAGCGCCGTTCCGGGCATGGCGAAGCAGGCGATGGAGGAGTACTCCGCCCTCACCGGTCGCGAGTACAAGCCGGTCATGGCGTACGACTGCGAGGACGCGGACTACATCATGGTCGGGCTCGGCTCGATCACCGACGACGTCCGCGCAGTCGTGCCGTACCTCCGCAAGCAGGGCCTCAAGGTCGGCGTCGTCTCCGTCAAGCTCCTGCAGCCGTTCCCGGAGGCCGAGTTCATCGACGCGATCAAGAACGCCAAGGCGGTCACCGTCCTCGAGCGTTCGGACGACACGGCGCTGACGCGCTCCGTGACGCAGGCGCTCTTCCGCGCCCAGTCGAACGCGAACGGCGCGAACTACGAGGGCGTCCCCGCCCTGGGGTCGCTCCCCCAGGTCACGACCGCGATCTTCGGGCTCGGCGGCCACGACGTGCAGCCGCGCCACACGATCGCCGCGTTCAAGCACATGGCGGAGGGCAAGCCGACGCCGCTCATCTACCTCGGCTCGCAGTTCTTCGACGACAAGCCGTCCGGCGCGATGGCGGACCTGCAGAAGCGGCTCCGCGACGCGTACCCGGAGACCGTCGACATGGCGCTCGAGACCGGGGAGAACCCGAACCTCCTGCCCGAGACGGCGATGCGCATCCGCTTCCACTCGGTCGGCGGCTACGGGACCGTGGCGACCGGCAAGCTCCTCACGGACATCCTCGCCGGGGCGCTCGGCATGCACTCGAAGTCCGCGCCCAAGTACGGCTCGGAGAAGAGCGGCGCCGCGACGAACTACTACATGACGCTCAGCCCCGACCCCGTCCTGCTGACGAACGCGGAGCTCGAGGACGTCGAGGTCGTCGTCTCGCCCGACCACAAGGCCTTCGTGCACACGAACCCGCTCAAGGGCCTCGTGGAGGGCGGCACGTTCATCCTCCAGTCCGACCAGTCGCCCGAGCAGACGTGGCGCTCGCTCCCGTCGTACGCCCGCCGCACCATCCGCGACAAGAAGATCCGCTTCCTCGTCGTGGACGCGTTCAAGGTCGCGAAGAAGCACGCGCCGACGCCCGAGCTTGAGACCCGCATGATGGGCATCGTGTTCATCGGCGCCGTCGTGGGCCACGTCGACCGCGTCTCGAAGGGCACGTCGCAGAAGGCGATCATGGACAAGGTCCGCGCCCAGATCTCGAAGAAGTTCGGGAGCAAGGGCGAGGCGGTCGTCGAGGGCAACATGTCGGTCATCGCCGACGGCATCGACGCCACCGTGCTCGTCGACTACGACAAGCCCGCGTTCGCGACGATCGACTCCGAGCCGGTCATCGCCCCCGTGCGCACCGGCGCGCTCTCCGCGTCGATGTGCGCCGCCTCGACGGTGGAGCGCTCGACCAACCTGTTCGACCCGGCCTACTACGAGGACCTCATGGCGCGGCCGTTCCGCGAGGGCACGATCAGCGAGGCCGCGGTCCTGCCGGGCGCCGGGCTGTTCATGCCGGTCGGCACGGGCACGTTCAAGGACAAGGGGCTGTTCCGCAGGACGGTTCCCCAGTTCGACGCCTCGGCCTGCACCGGATGCCTCGAGTGCGCGCTCGTCTGCCCCGACGTCGCGATCCCGAACACCGTGCACGAGATCCACGAGCTCCTGATCACGGGGATCAACCAGATCGAGGCGACGGAACCGCAGCGCAAGGCCCTCGGCGACAAGGCGTACGCCTGGTCGGAGAAGGTCCGCGAGATCTACCGCAAGGACAGCAAGGACAACCGCGCGTTCTCCGAGGTCGCCGCCGAGGCGTCCACCGTCCTCGACCTCGACAAGCCGGCCGTCGCCGCGAACGTCGAGAAGGTCGTCGCGACGCTCGCCACGTTCCCCGTCGCCCGCACGCGCCCGTTCTTCGACGCGGCGGAAAGCGAGAACCCGGGCAGCGGCGCGCTGTTCTCCGCGACGATCGACCCGTGGAAGTGCACGGGCTGCCTCCAGTGCATCGACGTCTGCGGCGCCGGAGCGCTGACCGAGGTCGAGCAGAACGATGACATCCTCGCGACGCTCGAGGAGAGCTTCGAGTTCATGACGAAGCTGCCGAACACGCCCGCGAGGTTCCTCGAGGGCGCGACGACCGTCGACGGCGACATCAAGCGCCTCATGCTCGATCGCGAGAACTACTACGCGACCACGGGCGGACACGGCGCCTGCCGCGGATGCGGCGAGGTCACGGCCATCCGGCTCGTCACCTCGATGAGCCGGGCGCTCGGCGAGGAGCGCCGCCGGGCCCACGTCCGCGAGCTCGAGTCGACCATCGACGCGCTTCGCGAGAAGCTCGACGCGGTCGACGCGAAGGACAAGGACCGCCGGAGCCGGATCGGCTCGATCATCGGCGCGCTCGACACGAGCCTGTACGAGTACGAGGCCGGTCCGACGGGCGGCGGCCCCGCCCCGACCGTCGTCGCCAACTCGACCGGCTGCTCGAGCGTCTACGCCTCGACCGTGCCGAACACGCCGTACCTCGACCCGTGGGTCAACAGCCTGTTCCAGGACGCGCAGCCGCTCGCGGCCGGCCTGTTCGAGGGAATCTCGGCGCACGAGGTCTCGGCGATTCGCGCGATGCGCAAGGCCCGCCTCGAACTCGAGGACGCGTACGACCCGGCGCTACACGACAAGGAGCTGAGCCTGCTGTCGTGGAAGGACTTCACCAAGGAGGAGCTGATGCTCCTTCCCTCGGTCCTCACCATCGGCGGCGACGGCGCGAACTACGACATCGGCTTCGGCGCGATGTCCCGCGTGCTCGCCTCCGGCACCCCGGTCAAGATGCTCGTGCTCAACACGGGCTCGTACTCGAACACCGGCGGTCAGGCGTCGACGGCGAGCTACCACGGCCAGGACGCGGACCTCTCGCGCTACGGCAAGGCCCACGGCGGGAAGACGGAGCAGCGCAAGGAGCTCGGCCTCCTCGCCTCGTTCCACCCGGGCGTGTACGCCTGCGTGACGGCCACGGCCCTGCACCCGCACTTCCTCAAGGCCTCGATGGAGATGCTGAACTACACCGAGGGCGCGTCCGTCATGGACGTCTACACGCCCTGCGGCACGGAGAACGGCATCCCCGAGGACCTGTCGAACACCCGCTCCCGCCTCGCGGTCGAAAGCCGCGTCAGCCCGCTGTTCGTCCACGACCCGCGCAAGGGGGAGTCGCTCGCCGAGCGCTTCTCGCTCGACGGCAACCCGGACATCGACAAGGACTGGACGGAGTCGACGCTCCAGTACGTGGACGAGGACGGCAACGCCCAGGTCATGACGGCCCCGGTGACGCCGGCGGAGTTCGCGCTGGGCGAGGTGCGGTTCAAGAAGCACTTCCGCAAGCTCGCGGCGGACGACGCGGACGGCGCGCTCCCGATCGCGGAGTACGTCGAGCTCGCGCCCGACGCCCGCGGCGCCCACACGCCGTTCGTGTACGCCACGGACGCGAAGAAGCGCCTGATCAAGGTCGCCTGCGACACCCCGATCGTCGAGCTCGTCGAGGAGCGCCGCCGCTACTGGCACACGCTCCAGGCGCTCGCCGGCGTCGGTGCCGCGAAGCTCGACGCGGCCCACAAGAAGGAGATCGCGGAGCTCAAGGCGCAGTACGAGGAGGCCATGGCGATGCGCGAGGCGTCGCTCGACGACATCGCGAAGGCGATGTCCGATCTCGCGACCTCCTCCAAGGCGCCCGCCGGCGGATCCGCCGGCTTCCGTCCCACCGCCTCCGCGGCGGCGACGGCGGTCGCGACGGCTCCGGCCGAGGCCGCCGCGTCCGACGCGGTCGTCTCGCTCGATCCCGCCGACGAGCATCTCTGCAACGACTGCGGGACCTGTTATCAGGAACTCCCGCAACTGTTCCGGAAGAAGACGGAGATCGTCGACGGCGCGCCAGTGGTGCTCGCCGAGATGATCCCGGGCGCCCTGGAGAGCGTGGAGATCACGCCGGAACTGCTCAAGAAAATCGAGCGGGTCAAGGCCACGTGCGACGCGGAGATCATCAAATGAGCACCACGGACGACGTACGCCGCTACGTCGACGCGACCGAGGCCCTCGAGAGCTCCCGCTCCGAGATGGAATCGCTCGAGTCGTCGGAAAGCGTCGAGGAGTTCAACCGCCAGATGGCGCTGCTGCGCCGGAGGCTCCTGAGCGAGCCCCAGGCGTTCCGCGACATGTTCATCTCCGACGGCATGTCGGCCGTGGCGTGGGAGTTCCAGCAGCCGGCGCTGTCGAAGGAGTTCGTCGAGAAGCTGTGGGAGATCCTCCAGCGCAACGACGACTCCTCGACGGTGCTCATGCGGTTCATCTGGAACCTGCCGATCGGCAAGAAGCGCAGCTTCATGCGCGGGATCGACAAGCACCTGGGCGACCGCTACCCGATGTTCGACGGGCTGAGCGAGGACTGGCCCGCGGGCAACAGCATCCCGCCGTACATCCGGGAGCCCGACGAGCGCGCGAGCGACTTCGAGCTCGTCAACCAGGGCTACCTCGGGTACATGAACCTCGGGTTCACCGAGCGCGACGTCGAGTTGTTCGTCTGGCTCGAGGCGCTGCGCGACAAGCAGTGCGCGGAGAAGCCGTGCGAGCTCGGAATCTTCGTCGCGGAGCACAAGCCGCCGAAGGGCGGATGCCCGGTGCGGATCCACATCCCGCAGATGCTCGAGCTCATCGGCCAGGGCAAGTTCCGCCAGGCGTTCGAGTTGATCGAGGGCTCGAACCCGCTTCCCGACGTCACGGGCCGCGTGTGCCCGCAGGAGCTCCAGTGCCAGGGCGTGTGCCTCCACAAGGTCCCGATGGCGATCGGGCAGGTCGAGTGGTTCCTCCCGCAGCGCGAGAAGCTCGTCAACCCCGGCAGCGACGAGGTGCGCTTCGCCGGCTTCCCCGACCCGTGGAAGACGGGCACGAAGCCCCCGATCGCGATCGTCGGCTCCGGCCCGTCGGGCCTCATCAACGCCTACCTGCTCGCGGTCGAGGGATTCCCGGTCACGATCTTCGAGGCGTTCCACGCGCTCGGCGGCGTGCTCCGCTACGGGATCCCGGAGTTCCGCCTGCCGAACCACCTGATCGACGACGTCGTGACCAAGATCAAGCTGCTCGGCGGTCGCTTCGTGGAGAACTTCGTCGTCGGCAAGACGGCGACGCTCCAGGACCTCAAGGACGCCGGCTTCTGGAAGATCTTCGTCGGCTCCGGCGCGGGCCTCCCGCGCTTCATGAACGTGCCCGGGCGAGCACCTGCTCAACGTCATGAGCGCCAACGAGTTCCTCACGCGCGTCAACCTGATGCAGGGGCTGCGCTCCGACTACGAGACGCCGCTTCCCGAGACCAAGGGCAAGAACGTCATCATCGTCGGCGGCGGCAACACCGCGATGGACGCCGCCCGCACGTCGCGCCGCCTCGGCGGGAACGTCACGATCGTCTACCGCCGCACCAAGGAGGAGATGCCCGCCCGCGTGGAGGAGCTGCACCACGCGATCGAGGAGGGCATCGCGGTCATGGAGCTGCGCTCCCCGACCGAGTTCCTGGGCGACGAGAAGAACTTCGTCACCGCGGCGACCGTCGACGTGATGGCGCTCGGCGAGCCGGACGACTCCGGGCGTCGGCGCCCCGTTCCGACCGGCGAGCAGGAGACGATCAAGGCCGACCTGGTGATCATGGCGCTCGGCAACGACGCCAACCCGATCATCAAGGACTCGGAGCCGCGCCTCAAGACGTCCAAGTGGGGCACGATCGAGATCGAGGGCGGCGGCTCCCAGGAGACGTCGCTCAAGGACGTGTACACCGGCGGCGACGCCGCCCGCGGCGGATCGACCGCGATCCTCGCGGCCGGCGACGGCCAGAGCGCCGCCCGGGAGATCCTCGGGGCGATGGACCTCACGGCCGCGGACATCCGCGACCGCGTCCGCCGCGCCAAGGAGTACACGGACATCGGCTCGACCGAGCAGACGATCCTCGCCAAGTACGAGTTGAGCGACGGCATCTGCGAGTTCACCATCCGCTCCCCGCTCGTCGCCGAGGCCGCGCAGGCCGGTCAGTTCGTCCGCGTCCTGCCGAGGCCGGACGGCGAGCTCATCCCGCTGACGCTGGCGGACTGGGACAAGAAGGCCGGGACGATCAGCCTCGTCATCCAGGGCGTCGGGACCTCGAGCTACGAGATCAACCAGATGCTCCCGGGCGACGCGTTCACCGGCATCGCCGGCCCCCTCGGCCAGCCGAGCAAGGTCCACGAGTACGGGACGGACAAGACCGTCGTCTTCACCGCGGGCGGACTGGGCCTGCCGCCCGTGTACCCGATCATGCGCAAGCACCTGGAGATCGGGAACCACGTCACGCTCATCAGCGGCTTCCGCTCGAAGAACCTCATGTTCTGGGAGAAGCCCGACGAGCGCGTCGGGGCCCTGCAGGCGCAATACGGCGACCAGCTCGAGGTCATCTACGCGACCAACGACGGAACGTTCGGGTACGAGGGGTTCGTCACCGGCCCGCTCGAGGAGCTGCTCGAGGCCCACAAGGCCGGCAAGGGGCGCCCGATCGCGGAGATCGTCACCATCGGCCCGCCCCTGATGATGCGGGCCGTCAGCGACCTCTGCCAGCCCTACGGCGTGCCCTGCGTGGCGAGCCTCAACTCGATCATGGTCGACGCGACCGGGATGTGCGGCGCGTGCATGGTGCCCGTCGTCATCGACGGCAAGCCCATCCGCAAGCACGCGTGCATCGACGGACCGGAGATCGACTCCCACTCGATCGACTGGGACAAGTTCCTGCCGCGCTTCGGCCTGTTCAAGGCGCAGGAAGAGGTCAGCCGGGTCGCGCACGGATTCAGTTAGGACACGACGCACCGCCCCCCAGAGCAGCGCACACGCCGGGGGAAGGACTCGGGTCCCGCCCCTCTGAGGGAGGCGGGACCCGAGTCGTTGGCGGGCGGGTACGTACGATGTGACTGGCGTAAACAATCGTCCCGACAACGGCGACTAGGGCGTTCCGCGCCCCCGTTCGCAGGACCAAGGTCCGGTCGGCTGTACGACTGATTACCCCGATAATGGCCGTAGCCGTCCGAGGAGGTACGTATGCCTGTCGTCGTCGCAGCCATCAAGGAGCGCGCCGCAGGGGAGAGCCGTGTAGCGCTCGTTCCCGAAGTAGCAAGCAAGCTCGTCAAGTCCGGCTACAAGGTGGTGATCGAAGCCGGTGCCGGTGAGGCCGCGTCGTTCAGCGATGCGGACTACAAGGCCGCCGGTGCCACGGTCGCCAAGTTGCCGGACATCATCAAGTCAGCCGATGTGATCGGTTGTATCCGCCGTCCCGGTGCCGAGGTTCTCGGCAAGCTGCGCAAGGGTCAGGTCCTTCTGGGCCTGCTCGACGCCCAGTCCGACCGGGCCCCGCTCGAGAAGGCCGCCGCCGCCGGTGGCGCGCCCATGAGCCTGGACCTGCTCCCCCGCCAACTCTCGCGCGCTCAGAGCATGGACGTGCTCAGCTCGCAGGCGTCGGTGGCCGGATACCGCGCGGTGATCGTGGCCGCGGAGACCTACGGGAAGTTCTTCCCGATGATGGTCACCGCCGCCGGGACCGCGAAGCCCGCGACCGTGCTCGTCCTGGGTGCCGGCGTCGCCGGCCTTCAGGCGATCGGCACGGCGCGCCGACTCGGCGCGCAGGTCTCGGGCTACGACGTCCGACCCGCCGCGCGCGAGGAGGTCAAGTCGCTCGGTGCCCAGTTCCTCAACACGTCGGTCGACTCGGCCGCCGGTGAGGGCGGGTACGCACGCGAGCTGACGAAGGCCGAGGCCGCGCAGCAGCAGAAGGACCTCGCCGAGCAGATCAAGAAGTTCGACATCGTCATCACGACGGCGAAGGTTCCGGGCCGCAAGGCCCCCGTCCTGGTGACCAAGGACGTCGTCGACGGCATGAAGCCTGGCTCGGTCCTCGTGGACCTGGCCGCGGCGCCGGACGGCGGCAACGTCGTCGGTTCGAAGCCGGGCCAGACGGTCACGACCAAGAACGGCGTGATCATCGTCGGCGGAGACGAGCTCGCGGCGGGCATGCCCAACGGGGCGTCCACCGCGTTCTCGCGGAACGTCGCCGAGGTCGTCACCTCCATCACGAAGGACGACGCGATCGTCCTCGACCCGGAGGACGAAGTCGTCGCCGCGATCCTCATCCAACCCGCGAAGAAGGGAGGCTCGAAGTGACCACCGAGCTCCTCACCGATCTCAGCCTGTTCATTCTGGCGCTGCTGGTGGGCTTCGAGGTGATCTCCAAGATCCCCGCGACGCTCCACACGCCCATGATGTCGGGCGCCAACTCGATCCACGGCGTCATCCTCGTGGGCGCGATGCTGCTGGCCGGAACGACGGACAACGTCGCCGGCTACATCCTCGCGTTCTTCGCAGCGATGTTCGCCGCCATGAACGTCGTCGGCGGCTACGTCGTGACCGACCGGATGCTCGGGATGTTCCGCAGCAAGCCCGGCGAGAAGAAGGAGGACGGCAAGTGACCACCCTGACCCTCTCGATCACGGTCATCAAGCTGATCTACTTGCTGTCGGCCGTCACCTTCGTCCTGGGCCTGCACTTCATGCGGTCGCCCGCGACTGCCCGCCGGGGCAACTTCCTGTCCGCCGGCGGCATGACCGTCGCCATCGGCATCACCGTCTGGCTCATGCTCTACCGCAACGGCGAGGGCACCGAGGGATTCAGCATCTCCACGTGGGGCTGGATCGTGGTGGCCGCCGGAGCGCTCATCGGTGGTGTCACCGGCCTCGTCTCGGCCCGCAAGGTCAAGATGACCGCGATGCCCGAGTTGGTCTCCCTGTTCAACGCGGTCGGTGGTGGCGCCGCGGCCCTCGTGGCCGTGACGGACTTCCTCCGCGTGCTGAACACGGTGGAAGCCGACAAGCTCGACTTCTCGATCCCGGTCGGACTCGACATCCTCATCGGTACCGTGACGTTCTCCGGCTCGATCATCGCCGCCGGGAAGCTCCAGGGCTGGGTGTCGGGCGCACCGATCACGTTCCTCGGTTCCCGCGTCCTGACGATCGCGAGCGCGCTCGTCGGCATCGGCGGCGTCGTCTGGCTTGCCGTCGACCCGTCGTTCTGGGCGCTGCTCACCGTGGCGATCGCGGCCTTCGCGTTCGGTATCTTCATGGTCCTGCCGATCGGTGGGGCGGACATGCCGGTCGTGGTGTCGCTGCTCAACGCGTTCACGGGTCTCGCGGTCGCGATGGCCGGGTTCGTCATCGGCAACAGCATCCTGATTGTGGCCGGTGCCCTGGTGGGCGCCTCCGGTTCGATCCTGACGAAGCTCATGGCGGACGCCATGAACCGGTCGATCATGTCGATCATGATCGGTGGCTTCGGCACGGGCGACTCGGCCGCTCCGAGCGGCGAGGTGAGCGGCGGTCAGTCGCGGCTCATCAGTGCCGACGACGTGGCGATCCAGCTCGCGTACGCGCAGAAGGTCATCATCGTCCCGGGCTACGGCCTGGCGGCGGCGCAGGCCCAGCGCGAGGCGGGCGAGCTCGGCAAGCTCCTCGAGGAGCACGGCATCACGGTGTACTACGCGATCCACCCGGTCGCGGGCCGTATGCCGGGGCACATGAACGTGCTGCTCGCCGAGGCGGATGTCCCGTACGAGATGCTCAAGGAGATGGAGGACGTCAACCCCGACTTCGACACGTGCGATGTCGCACTGGTGGTCGGCGCGAACGACGTCACCAACCCCGCCGCTCGCCGGTCCGGCAACGCGATCTCGGGCATGCCGATCCTCGACGTGGACCACGCCCGGTCCATCGTCGTGATCAAGCGCTCGCTCGGACACGGATACGCCGGGCTCGACAACGAGCTGTACACGAACCCCAAGACGGGAATGCTTCTCGCCGACGGGAAGAAGGGTCTGACCGACCTACTCTCCGCCGTCAAGGAGTACCTCTAGAAACCTCCGCAGTCCCGGTCGCGATACCCTCCCATCGCGGCCGGGACTTCGGTATTTCCGGGGTGCGCTCCTGTACCCCAAGGGGTATAGCATCGGAGGAGCCCCCGACCGAGGAGTAGGAGTCATGTCCGAACCGTCCGTCCCCCGCATCGCGTACTTCCCCGTCAGCCTGTTTGCGTCCGCCATGGGCATCGGCGGCCTCGCCGTCGCGTGGCGGCGCGCGACGGACCTGTTCTCCGTGACCGTCGTCGTGGGGCAGGCGCTCGCGTGGGCCGCGCTCGCCGCGTTCGCCATCGTCTTCCTCGCGTACGCCGCGAAGCTCGTGCGCGCGCCTCGCGCCGTGATGGACGAGGTCTCGCACCCGATGAAGATGGCGTTCGTGCCGACGTTCTCGATCGCGCTGCTGGTCCTGCCCGTCGCGCTCATGCCCGAGCAGCCGCGCCTCGCCGAGGCGATGTGGTGGACGGGGATGGTCGCCCAGGGCGTCCTCACCCTGCTGGTGGTGCGGGCGTGGATCGGCAGCCCGAAGATGCGCACCGCGCACATCCACCCGGGATGGTTCATCCCGCCCGTCGGCAACATCGTCGTCCCGCTCGCCGGCGTGAGCTTCGCGCCGAGCGAGCTCACGTGGTTCTTCTTCGGCGTCGGGATCGTGTACTGGATCGCGCTGCTCCCGCTCGTGCTCGGGCGCCTCATCGCCGCCGAGCCGCTGCCTCCCCGCCTGCTGCCGACGCTCGCGGTCATGATCTCGCCGCCCGCCGTCGGAGCCATCGCGTGGGTCAAGATCGGCGGCACGTGGGGCGACCCCGTGTCGACCATCCTGCTGTCCGTCGCCGTCTTCCAGGCGATCCTTCTGCTCGCGCAGATCCCCGAGCTCGCGAAGGCACCGATGGGGCCCTCGAACTGGGCCTACACCTTCCCCCTGGCCGCGCTCACGGCCGCCCTGCTCGCCGACGCCGCCGCGACCGACTGCGGGGTGTGCACGTGGCTCGGGGTCGCGTTCCTCGCGCTGACGAGCGCCGTGGTGCTCTGGGTGACGCTGTGCACGATCCGCTCGGTCGTGACCGGCACGCTGCTCCAGCCCGAGGCCGCCCCGGCGCCAGCGGCGCCGACCGCAGACGGCGTCGCTACTGCGTGATGGGGAAGCCCGCGCCCGCCCAGGCGGAGATTCCGCCGTCGAGGCCGACCGTGTGCGCGTAGCCCATGCCGGACATCGTCTCGATCGCGGCCCGCGAGCGGTTGCCGCTGCGGCAGTACACGGCGTAGTCCTTGGACGGGTCGAGCGCGGAGATCAGCCCGACGAAGTCGCTCGACTCGATGTCGATGTTGACGGCCCCGGCGATGTGACCGGCGGCGTACTCCTCGGGCGTGCGCACGTCGAGGATCCGCACTCCGGGCTCGGCGGCGGCCGCGGCCCATTCGGCGGCGGACACGTGCTGGCCGTCGAACGCGGGCGCCTGGGCCGCCGCGACGGGCGTGTCCGTGGAGGTCGAGCACGCGGTGCCGGTCAGGGCGATCGCGACGCCGAGGACGACGGCGGCGGCGCGGGTGGATCGGATTCTCATCTCTTCTCCTTGGTTTCGGTCACGTCGAGACTATACCCCTATGGGTATCCCAACGCCCGGCGCAGCGCTCCAATTCCAGGCTAGTAGACCGTGATCCCCCGCGCGCGGAACACGGCGCGCGCCGCCTCGACCTGATCCGCCGTCGGCGCCTTGACGTCGCCGAGCAGGTAGTCCTCCCCCGCCGCCGCCCACTTGCTGCGTCCCAGCTGGTGGAACGGGAGCACCTCGACCCTCTCGACCGTCTTGAGGCCCTCCACGATGTCCGCGACGGCGCCGACGTTTTCCGCCGCGTCCGTCAGCCCCGGGACCAGAACGAACCGGATCCACATGGCCCGCCCCGCGTCGGACAGGCGGCGCGCGAAATCGAGGGTGGGGCGAAGCGGTCGCCCCGTGACGCTGCGGTACGTCTCCGGGAGCCCCGACTTGATGTCGAGGAGCGTGAGGTCGATGAGCCCGAGGTCCTCGTCGGTGAGGCGCGCGCCCAGAAGCCCCGCCGTGTCGAGCGCCGTGTGGATGCCGAGGTCGGCTTTCGCCCGCCGGAAGATCTCCATCACGTAGCGCGCCTGGAGAAGCGGCTCGCCGCCCGAGATCGTCAGGCCGCCGCCGGTGACCTTCATGACCTTCTCGTACCGGGACACGCGGTCCATGATCTGGTCGACGCTCCGCGGGATACCGTCGCGCATGCGCCACGTGTCGGGGTTCTGGCAGTACTGGCACCGCATGCCGCACCCCGACAGGAACAGGGTCATCCGCGTCCCCGGACCGTCGGCCGCCGTCACGAGGTCCCACGAGTGGACGGAGCCGGTCTGGCCGTCGAACACGAGGCGCTCAGAGGCCGCCAGCTCGTCGTCGGCGTTGCCCATGTACGGAATGACCGTCGCAGGAGTCTCGGGGCTCACAGGGACCTCCTCGGGCCGCTGGGCGACGCGCGTGCGCGCCGCCTCCGGCTAACAGTCTTACAGGCCCGCGTGGAACGTGCGCGACAGGACGTCCTCCTGCTGCTCGCGCGTAAGCTTCGTAAAGTTCACGGCGTACCCCGAGACCCGGATCGTCAGCTGCGGATACTTCTCCGGGTTGGCCATCGCGTCCTCGAGCGTCTCGCGGTTGAGCACGTTGACGTTCACGTGGAAGCCGTTCGACACGTTGTACGCGTCGAGGATTCCGACGAGGTTCGTCACCTGCTCCTTCTTGTGGCGGCCGAGGCCCGAGGGGACGACGGTCGCGGTCAGCGAGATCCCGTCCTGCGACTCGTCGTAGGGCAGCTTCGCGACGGACAGGGCCGACGCGAGCAGTCCGTGGGTGTCGCGGCCGTTCATCGGGTTGGCGCCCGGGGCGAACGGCTCGCCGGTGCGGCGCCCGTCCGGGGTGTTGCCCGTGTGCTTGCCGTACACGACGTTGGAGGTGATCGTCAGGACCGACTGCGTGTGCAGCGAGTCCCGATACGTCTTCTGGCGGCGGATCTTGCCCATGAAGCGGGCCACGAGGTCCGCGGCGATCTCGTCGGCGCGGTCGTCGTCGTTGCCGTAGGCCGGGAAGCCGCCCTCGACGTCGTAGTCGACGATGAGGCCGGTCTCGTCGCGCACCGGGCGGACGGTCGCGTACTTGATCGCGGAGAGCGAGTCCGCCGCGACGCTCAGGCCGGCGATGCCGCAGGCCATGGTCCGGAGGATGTCGCGGTCGTGCAGCGCCATCTCGAGCCGCTCGTACGCGTACTTGTCGTGCATGTAGTGGATGCAGTTGAGCGCGTCGACGTAGGTCTCGGCGAGCCAGTCCAGCAGGTGGTCGTACTTCGCCATGACGTCGTCGAAGTCGAGCACCTCGCCCTCGACGGGCGTGGTCTCCGGGCCGACCTGCGCGCCGCTGATCTCGTCGCGGCCGCCGTTGATCGCGTACAGCAGCGACTTGGCGAGGTTGACGCGGGCGCCGAAGAACTGCATCTGCTTGCCCACGCACATCGCGGAGACGCAGCACGCGATCGCCGAGTCATCGCCCCACGCGGGCCGGATCAGCTCGTCGGACTCGTACTGGATGGCCGACGTGTCGATCGAGACCTGCGCGCAGAACTCCTTGAAACCCTGGGGGAGCTGGTCGCTCCACAGGACGGTGAGGTTCGGCTCGGGCGCCGGGCCCAGGTTGTACAGCGTCTGGAGGAAGCGGAACGACGTCTTGGTGACGAGCGCGCGCCCGTCGTCGCCCATGCCGCCGATCGACTCGGTCACCCAGGTCGGGTCTCCGCTGAACAACGCGTCGTACTCCGGGGTGCGGAGGAAGCGGACGATGCGGAGCTTGATGACGAAGTCGTCGATGATCTCCTGCGCCTCGGACTCCGTGAGGACGCCGTCGCGGACGTCGCGCTGCAGGAAGATGTCGAGGAAGGTCGAGGTGCGGCCGAGCGACATCGCCGCGCCGTTCTGCTCCTTGACCGCGCCCAGGTAGGCGAAGTAGAGCCACTGGACGGCCTCGCGGCCGCTTTCGGCCGGGCGCGAGATGTCGAAGCCGTAGCTCGCCGCCATCTCCTTGAGCTCGTCGAGCGCGCGGATCTGCTCCGCGTTCTCCTCGCGGTCGCGGATGACGTCCTCGACGGACGGGCCGAGGTCGAGCGCCATGCGGTCGACCTGCTTGGCGTGGATCAGGGCGTCGACGCCGTAGAGGGCGACGCGGCGGTAGTCGCCGATGATGCGGCCGCGGCCGTAGGCGTCCGGCAGGCCCGTGATGATGTGGCTCGACCGCGCGGCGCGGACGTTGGGCGGGTACACGTCGAAGACGCCGGCGTTGTGGGTCTTGCGGTAGTCCGTGAAGACCTTCTCGAGCTCCGGCGAGACCTCGTAGCCGTAGGTCTCGAGCGACTTGGCGACCATGCGCCAGCCGCCGAACGGCATGATGGCCCGCTTCAGCGGAGCGTCGGTCTGAAGGCCGACGATGACCTCGGAATCCTGGTCGATGTAGCCCGGCGCGTGGGCCGTGATCGTCGAGGGCGTCGTCGCGTCGATGTCGTAGACGCCGCGCGCGTGCTCCTCGGGGAACATCGCGGTCAGGCGGTCCCAGATCCCGAGGGTGCGCTCCGTCGGGCCGGCGAGGAACGAGCCGTCGCCGTCGTACGGGGTGTAGTTGCGCTGGATGAAGTCGCGGACGTCGATGTCGTCCTGCCAGGCGCCGATCGCGAAGCCCCGCCAAGGGCCTTCGGCGATGGTCGCGCCGTCGTCTTCGAGCGTCGGGATGGTGGCGCTGATGGACATGTCTTCTCCCATTTCTCTGCTGCCCTTGTGGGGCCTACTGCCGGAGCCGGTCGGGCTCGTCGTCGAGGTCGATACCCCCACGGTATGCGGGCGCGGAACGGTGCCGATGGGACCAAGTACCGAGGGACGTTAGACCCGGGGACCTGAGTCCCAAGCGGGGCGTTCGCGAGACGTCGCGCGTTCCCGGCCGGGCTGCCCTAGGGTGATCGGAGACGAACGGACATCGATGACACTTCCGCCTCCCGACGCCCCGCGCGAACCGGTCGACCCGTTTTCCGGGGAGCCTCGCGCCACGCCGCCACGAGCGTGGACGCGGGCGCCGGAGCCGGAATGGAAGCGCAAGCGGAACTCCGCGCGGACGGCGGCGATTATCTCCGTCGCGGTGGCGGGTTTCCTCGCTCTGGCCGGAATCGCCTCGGCGGCGGTGATGAACGCGATCCGCGCCGCGCAGTACCACCCGGTGACGTACCCGGAGCGCACCGCCCGCGCGCCCGCCCCCGCCCCGTCCGCCACGACGCACGCGGCATGGGAGATGGTGTTCCCCGACGGATGGCCGTCCCGCACGTCGACGCGCGGAAGCGCCCCGGTCGCGTTCGCCTACGACCCCTCGTGGACGGAGGTGACGGACGCGCCCGAGAACGTCCGATTCCAGGAGGACGCCGACGCCGCCGCGGCCGACGACCCCGCGAACGCGGTCCTCCTCCTCGGGGAGTGGGAGCGGGCGGCGAGCGCCACGCTTCCCGCCGTGACGATCCGCGTCGTCGAGGACCCCCTCGCGGGGCGCCGGGGCTCCCTCGAGGAGATCACGGAGCAGTTCGCGATCGATCTCCAGGCGTCCGCGGGAGACGACGATCCGGAGATCTTCTACAGCGGCGACTGGGTCCATCCGTTGGGGTACGCCGGCTGGAGGACGACGTTCTTCAGCGGCGTCGACGACGGGGGCGTCACCGTCGACGTCACGGCCGTCGAGTACGGGGACGCGGTGGTGTTCTCGGCCATGACTACCGACGGGTATCCGGTCCCCATCGAGCCTGTTCCGGCGTCCGTCGTCTTCCTACCCCGGACCTAGGCCCCGCCGGAGCGGCGCCAGCGGATCCCGGCGTCGATGAAGTCGTCGATCTCGCCGTCGAAGACCGCCTGGGGGTTGCTGGACTCGTGCTCCGTCCGGAGGTCCTTGACCATCTGGTACGGGTGGAGCACGTAGCTGCGCATCTGGTCGCCCCACGACGCCTTGACGTCGCCCATGAGCTCCTTCTTCTGCGCCGCCTCCTCCTCCTTGCGGAGCAGCAGCAGGCGCGACTGGAGCACGCGCAGCGCGGCGGCGCGGTTCTGGATCTGGCTCTTCTCGTCCTGCATCGACACGACGATCCCCGTGGGCAGGTGGGTCAGGCGCACCGCGGAGTCGGTCGTGTTGACGGACTGCCCGCCCGGCCCGGAGGACCGGAACACGTCCACCTTGATCTCCGAGTCGGGGATCTCGATGTGGTCCGTCTGCTCGATGAGCGGGATCACCTCGACGGCCGCGAACGACGTCTGGCGGCGACCCTGGTTGTCGAAGGGGCTGATCCGCACGAGCCGGTGGGTGCCGGCCTCGACGGAGAGCGTCCCGAAGGCGTACGGCGCGTTGACCTCGAAGGTCGCGGACTTGAGCCCCGCCTCCTCCGCGTACGAGGTGTCGAGGACCTTCGTCGGGTAGCCGTGACGCTCGGCCCAACGCAGGTACATGCGCAGCAGCATCTCGGCGAAGTCCGCGGCGTCCACGCCGCCCGCGCCCGAGCGGATCGACACCACCGCGTCGCGCTTGTCCCACTCCCCCGTCATCAGCGTGCGGACCTCGAGCGCGGACAGGTCGGAGCGGATCGACGCGAGGTCGGATTCCGCCTCCGCGAGCGCGTCCGCGTCCCCCGCCTCCTCGGCGAGCTCCACGAGCACCGCGAGGTCGTCGATGCGCGACGCCATGGTCTCCAGCCGCTCCACCTCGCCCTGCGTCTGCGACAGCTGGGTTGTGACGCGCTGGGCCTTCTCCGCGTCGTCCCACAGGTCGGGCGCGGACGCCTCGACCGACAGCCGCGCGATGGTGTCCTTGAGCGCCGACGGGTCGAGAACCGCCTCGATCGCGGAGAAAGTCGAGCGAAGGGCGGCGATTTCGGCGGGGAAGTCCGTGGTGGCCACCCGTCGAGCCTACGGGAGTCCGGGCCGGGCCAGCGCCCGCCTCGTCCGCCGCCGCGCTTGAGGGCGTTTCGGGGTGCTTCGGACGCGCAATCCCCCCGGTACAGTAGAATTTCGGCGAGGCCGTGGGGATTCCGACCGACGTAAGGGGATCGACTGATGAGATGGACACGTACGCGCGCGGTGAGCGCCTTTGCCGTCGGGACGGCCTCGGCTCTACTGCTGTCCGCCTGTAGTGGTGGAGAAGAGCAGCCGACGACGGACGTTTCGCACGCGCCCGTGACGATTTCCGTCGGGTACTACGGCAACTTCGGGATCCAGAAGCTCGAGAACGAGTACGAGAAGACGCACCCGTGGGTGAACATCGATCTCGTGACCGGCGCCTACGCCGCGCAGCACGACCTCCTGCAGCAGGCCCTGATCACCGGGTCGGGCGCCTACACGATCACCGCGGTGGACGAGAGTTACATCAACCGGTTCGTCTCGCAGCCCGGCGGGTTCGTCAACCTGGCCGACCTCGGCGCGAACGACCTCAAGAGCTCGTTCATGCCGTGGGTGTGGGCCGAGGGCGCGAGCCCCGACGAGTCGACGGTCATCGGCATCCCGAACGACGTGTACGGCCTGGCCCTGTGCTACCGCGCCGACCTGCTCGACAAGGCGGGGATCGACTCGAGCCGCGAGGCCGTCAGCGCCGCCGTCGGCGACAACTGGGACGACTTCATCTCGATGGGCGAGAAGTACGTCGCCGCGACGGGCAAGCCGTTCCTCGACGACGCGACCTACGTGCTCAACCCGGCCATCCGCCAGCTCGGCACGGGGCACGGGTACTACGGCCTCGACCAAAAGCTCGACCTGGAGTCGATCAAGCCGGCCTTCGACACCGCCACGAGCATCATCACGTCGAACCTCTCGGCCAACATGGAGCCGCTCACCACGGAATGGAACGCGGGGGTGTCCACCGACGCGTTCGCCGCGACGCTCTGCCCGCAGTGGATGCTCGGCTACATCCAAAGCCAGGTCCCCGACGACTTCGCCGGCACGTGGGACATCGCGGACATCCCGGGGCCCGGCGGCAACTGGGGCGGCTCGTTCTTCACCATTCCGAACGAGGGCACGGCGTACGAGCAGCAGCAGGCGTTCGAGCTGATCAAGTGGCTCGTCCAGCCGGAGCAGCAGGCCGTCATGACCAAGGAGACGGGCGCGCTGAGCGCGCAGCCGGCGCTCCTGCAGTCGGAGCAGGTCAAGGAGTTCTCGAGCGAGTTCTTCAACAACGCCCCGTACGGCGACATCTTCGCCAAGACGGTGCTCGACATCCCGGCGGCGACCCACTGGGGGACCAACGAGCTGTGGGTCCGCACCGCGGTGGAGAACGTCCTCAACGACGTCCAGTCGGGCAGCATCTCCGTCGCGGACGCGTGGGACGCGGCGGTGGCCGCGGCCGAGGCGGCGGACGCCGCGGTCTAGATTCACGACGCCACGGGCGGGTCCCCTCGGGGGCCCGCCCGTTGTCGTGTGCGAGGGGCGGCGCACCCTGGCGGGGATCCAGTGCCGGAAACGCGCGCACACCGGCACCCTTCCCCCGCCACGACGCCGAGTCGCTCGCCAGGAGGCGCTAGCGGGCGCGGGAGGACGACGTGGCGGTGAGGGTCACGCCGTCGGTCCAGGGCATCAGCGCCTCCAGCCCGAACAGCGGTCTCACGACGACGGCGACCGTCACGACGGCGGTGTGCCCGTCCGGGGAGTCGGCGCGTACGACTCGCACGCCGTCGAGGTGGTAGCGGTCGGCGTAGTGCGCAAGGTGGTCCTCGACGACGGCGCGGATCGCCGAGTCCGCCAGGTCGACTGCGGCGTCGTCCTTCGGCTCGCCGGCGGTCCCCGCGTAGTACGCGGGTACGTCCATCGCGTCGGCGCCATCGATCGCGAGTTCGTCCGCGACCTGCGTCAGGCGCGTGCGCTGAAGGTGAAGCGTGGTTGCCGAGGAGACGACGAGGATGAGCGCGATCGCGAGAAGCGCGAATCCCAGGCTCAGCAGCGTGATACTGCCGTCGTCGGCGCGCCGCCGGGGCGCGGAAAAGCGGCGGGTCACGATCCGCTCGCGTATCCGTCGACGGACGCCGCCGACGACGACCGGACCGTCACGTGCAGAGGTATCCAGTCTTGGACGAATCCGGGCACGCCGGGGAGGTCGACAGCGATCTCGACGGTCGCGACGATGTCGCTACCCGGAGAGAAACACGGCGTCGCCGAGCACGCGTACGTCGTCTCGACGGAACGCGACGGGTCGAACCCGAAGTCCTCGGCGGCGAGCACCGCCACTACGTTGCCGCGTCGTTGGGCGACGGCGAGGGCGTGCGGGACGCTCGCGCCCGCCTCCCGGGACTCGACGCCCGCGACCGCCGCTCCGCGCGCCGCCTCGCGCGCCGCGAACTCCGAGCCGTACGCCCCGGCTTGTATCCGCGACAACGTGAACACGAGGTACACGAGGGGAACGAGCAGCAGCAGCGACATCCCGAGGAACTCGACGATCGCGCTTCCCGAGTCGTCCGATCGAAGGCGCGCGATACGCCACTTATCCACGGTCGACCTCCTCGACCGCTCGCACCGAGACCGACATCGATCCGATCCCCCAGAGCCCGACGACGGGCACCGGCGCGTCCACGGTCATCACGACGACACTCGCCCCGTCGACGACCGACTCCTTTGCCCGGACCCGCGCCGAATACCCGCCGAGAGCGCTGTGAATCATCGCCTCGGTTCGCGCCACCCCGTCGCCGAGCGATCGGTCGTCGGCCGCCGCGAGATGGGCTCCCTCACCCGCGCAGGAGACGAGCGTATTCCGCACGTGGAGGGTAAGCGCGAGCTGAAGAACCCCGGCGACGAGCACCACGAGAAGCGCGGACACGAGCGTGAACTCCACGGCGGCGCTTCCGCGATCGTCGCGCACTATCCGCCCGTAACGCTGTCGATCGCGGAGGTGAACAGGTTCGTGAGCGCGGGGCCGGCGACGGCCCACAGCGCCGCGACGAGGCCGGCGGTCATGAGGGTGATGAGCACCCAGCCGGGTACGTCGCCACGATCGGGTTCGCGCAGCACCTCGCGCAACCTCGTCCTCAGTCGAAAACGGGACATGATGTGCTCCTTATCTACTGTGCGCTTCAGAAACCGAGCCGGATGGCGACGATTCCGGGGAAGACGGCAAAGACGACCGTCACGGGAAGAATCATGAAGACGACCGGGATCATCATCGCGATCTCCCGCTTGCCGCCCTCCTCGATCAGCCGGCGGCGGCCGGCCTCGCGTATGTCGTGCGCCTGGGCGTGAAGCAGGTCGGCGAGGGGCGTGCCGCGCTCAACCGCGATGGCGATCCCGTCGGCGAAACGGCGCAGTTCGGCCACACGGGTCCCGTCCGCGAGATCACGCAAGGCCTCCGCGAGCGGCACGCCCGTGCGGACCCACCCCAGCATCGTCCGAAACTCGTCGGCGAGCGCCCCCGTCGCGATCCTCGTCAGGCGTTCGATCGCGCTTGAGATCCCCTCCCCCGCGTTCACGCAGAGCGCGAGCATCTCCGCGAGCGTGGGAAGCTCGGCGAGGATCCGCGCCTCGCGTCGGGCGATGGCGCGCCCGAGCGCGTACTCGCGGCCCGCCACCCCGGCGCACGCGGACGCGGCGATAAGCGCCGTCAGCGCGAGCAGCGACGACCCGCGCGACGCCCGCATTCCGAACGCGAAGACGAGTCCGACGACGAGGCCTCCCAATCCCCACACGATCTGCTCGGCCCGATATTGTTCGACGGCGAGCGTGGAACCCGCCCGGCGGAGTCGTTGCGCGACGTCGGAGGGGCCCGAGCCGACGCGATCGGCGAGCCGGACGGCGGAGGCGAACCTCGGGCCCATCCATCGCTGCATCCTCGGGTATCGCGCCGGCATCGCCGGCCTCGACCCGTCGGGCGACGGCGCGAGCAGGCGAAGACCCGGGGCGATACGGGACTCGAGCGTCGGGGTCCGCGCGCGCCACCAACCGACGATCAGCGCGCCCCCGGCCGCCGTCAGAGCCCCCACGAACCACGCGGCGGCCGTCATCGCATGACCCGCGTCTCGACGGGAAGGCGACCGACGCGCACCATGAGGCGATAGGCGAAGACCGTGCTCAGCGCGCCGATCCCGAGCACCGTGACCCCTGCGGGCGAGTTGTACGCCGCCGCGGCCTCGGCGCGTGTCGAGAGGAGTATCAGCACGACCCACGGCGCCACGACGGACAGGCGGGCGGCGTTGACCGTCCAACTCTGGCGCGCTTCGAGCTCGCCGCGCGTCTGCGCCTCCTGGCGGAGGAACGACCCGAGCGCGCGGAGCACGCGGCCGAGGTCGGAGCCGCCGACGTCACGGGTGACGCGGAGCGACTCGACGATTCGATCGGCGACGGGATCGGCGAGACGGGCTTTGAGGAGGTTGAGACAGTCGTCGAAACGACCCGTGGCGCGGAAGTCGCGGGCGAACGCCAGGAACGCCGGTCGAAGGTGCTCCGGTCCGCGATCACCGAGTTTGGCGAGGCTTTCGGGAAGCGACAGTCCCGCGCGAATTCCGGACGCCAGGCTGTCGATCGCTTCCGGCCAGGCATCGCGCAGGCGGGAAGCTCGTTTCCTCGCACGGGAGTGGACCCACGAGAACGGACCACGCGCGGCGAGAATCGCCAGGCACAACGCGATCATCCCCGAACGCGTCACGCCCGCGGCAAGGACCCACGTCGCCACCGCGAGGCCTGCGCCGACCGCGAGAAGGCCTCCGGGGCTGACGCGAGGAAATCCCGCGCCTACGAGCGCGTCCCGCGTCGTGGCCGTCCACCCGGACTTCCGCGTCGTCGATCCCTCCTCGCGCGGCCAGAACGACCACCAGACGCAGAACACGCCGGAGCCGAGCAGCACCCCCAGGACCATCGGCATCGCGCATCAACCCGCGTTCATGAGGTCGATGACGTCGAACCCGGCACGGGCGAATCGATCCGGCTGAGGCGCGAACCCGTCGCCGCGGACGAGGTGGTCGCCGGCGAGATGGTAGAGGTCCGACGTCTCGATGACCCCGCCGTCGACGCGCCCCGGGAGCTCCACGATCTCGGCGACGCGGCGCTTGCCCGACGCATCGAGGGTGAGGTGTACGACGAGGTCGATCGCGCTCGCCACGGTCGGGACGACGAAGCGATCCGAGACGTTCTCGCCCGCGAGGAGCGGCAGCGTGCACATCTTCGTGATCGCGTCGCGGGCGGAGTTCGCGTGAATCGTGCACATCCCCGGAACCCCGGCGTTGAGCGCGATAAGCATGTCGAGCGACTCGGCCTCGCGCACCTCGCCGATGATGATCCGGCTGGGGCGCATCCGCAGCGCTTCCTTGACGAGGCGGCGGAGCGGAATCTCGCCCGTTCCCTCGAGGCTGGGTTGCCGACACTGGAGGGAGACGACGTCGCGCAGCGGCACCTGGAGCTCGAACACCTCCTCGCACGTGATGACGCGTTCACGCGCGGGGATGCAGCCGGCGAGCGCGTTGAGCGCCGTCGTCTTGCCCGCCTGGGTCGCGCCGGAGATGAGCACGTTGAGCCCGGAGACGACGGCCGCGGCGAGGAAGTCCGCCACGGTGGCGGGCAGCGACCCCAGGCGTACCAGGTCGTCGACGTGGCTCGCGCGGGTGACGTACTTGCGGATGTTGACGGCCCAGTGCTCGCGCGTGACGTCGGGGATGACCACGTGGAGACGCTCGCCCCCGGGAAGCGCGGCGTCGACGAATGGGCTCGACAGGTCGAGGCGACGCCCCGACGTCTTGAGCATCTGTTCGACCAGGTCGCGCACCTGCTGCGGGTCGAGGATCGTCGTCGTCAGCTCGGGCTCCCCTCCCCGCGCCACGAACACCTGCGCGGGGTCGTTGATCCAGATCTCCTCGATCGTCGGGGTCCTCGAGGTACGCCTGAAGCGGCCCGAGACCCGCGACCGAATCCATGACGGCCTTCGCCGTTCCGGACCGATCCTCGATCGGTTCAACGGCCCCCGATCCGGCCCGTTCTTCCCAGGTTTGGAGCGCCTCGTCGACGAGCGCGCGCACCGCCTCGGTGTCGCGCAGGGGGTCGACGCCCTTGGATCGTATGAGCGTGCGCACGTGGTCTTCGATGTGCGCGGCGGCCTCGGCGTTCATGCTCGCATCCTGGCCGACCGCCGAGGATCCCGCTCGGCGAGTGTGGATAACCGCGGGGCCGGCGACGAACCCGACGGCGGCGAGCGGACGCGAAAAGCGTGGCCTCATCGCTTCCGTCGTTACCGCGATCATCGCCGCGCTTGTGTCGTTCATCGCGGCGGTCTTCTCGTATATGAGCGCTCGCCGTTCGGTGGATACGGCTCACAACTTCGATCGCAGCCGCCAATTGAATGAAGCGCACGACGAGGAAGTAGCGGCGTTCCGTGCGGAGTTCAGTAGGTTCGTCGCGACACACTGATCGGCGAAATCTCAAAGTCGCCGGTAATCGCCGGTTTCCGCGTCGGCCTCCCCCCGCACCTCGGCGTTGGCTTGGCGAGACTCGCTCCAGCGATCTGCGAAAGTGCGCTGTCACGTTTACTATGGGGTTTGCGCGCAAATTAAGGAGCCGACATGGCAGTGGGCCGACCGCCGCGGGAAGACATCTATAAGAGACTCGACACGCAGATCGCGGAACTCTGGAACAACATGGGCGGTCTACCATCACCTGCCGAAGCGCGAGACGTTTGGGCTGGCATCTGGTTTGAGGAGGCGCACCATTCCACCGCGATAGAGGGCAACACGCTTCAACAACGCCAGGTTGACGACCTTCTCCGAGAAGGAGTTGTGTCGGGAGGAAAGAAGCTCGACGAGTACCTCGAAGTCAAGGGATACAGCGACGCGGCCAGGTGGGTCTACGACCAAGCAATTCGACAGGTCGTCGAGGATGAGCGCATCACGTTTCAAGACATACGCCGCGTACATGAACTTACCGTCGGACCGCATTGGAACGTGAACCCACCCGCTGGGGCACAAGCCAACGAAGGGCCGGGCCTGTTCCGGCAATCTGAAGTCGCTGGCCTGGCATCGGGCTTGACACCGCCGACTTGGCCGATTGTGCACGCCATGGTCGAGCAATGGGTTACCGATGCCAACGACTTGATCCCGCGAACGGACGACTTTCCCGAAAGGATAGGCGAACTACACTGCAGGTTCGAGCAGATCCACCCATTCTTCGACGGCAACGGCCGAACCGGGCGGCTCCTGCTTAATCTGCTGCTCGTACGTCTCGGATACCCGCCCGCGATCATCTACTCAAAGCAGCGCCCTGCGTACCTGAAAGCACTCCGTCGTGGTGATAACGGCGACTTCGGCGCGCTAGGGGAGTTCATCGCACGCGCGATCCTTGACAACCTGTACAAGTTCGTAGTGCCTGCGGTTGCTGGGCCCGCCCGACTTGTACCCATCGCGGCGCTTGCTACCCCGACGTTGTCGGCCGCCGCGCTACGAGCAGCAGCCGCACGAGGCGCTTTGGAGGCGACCAAGGGGCCGGACGACCAGTGGCGATCCAGTCAAAACTGGGTAAGCGACTATGCCGAAACCCGGTACCAGCGGCGCACCAACGTTTAGGTGCTCCTGCGGTTGGACTGAGTGTCGGCGGCGTCTCGGACCATCATGACGTCGTAGGGACGCGAGCCTGGGCTCTACGCCCGACTCCCCTTCGGCGGCGCGGTCGACTCCCGAACGATGAGCTTCGACGGGATGGGCGTGGCGTCCGTCGCGTCGTCCGGCTCCTCGAGCGAGATGAGCACGCGCTGCATGGTGAGCGCGCCGAGCGCCGCGAAGTCCTGGCTCACCGTCGTGAGGGGCGGCTGGTAGTACGCGGCGTCCGGCAGGTCGTCGAAGCCGGCGACGCTCACGTCCCGCGGAACCTCGAGCCCGCGCGCCTTGAGCGCCGCGATCAGCCCCAGCGCCATCTGGTCGTTCGCGACGAACACCGCCGTCGCGTCGGGGAACCTCTTTCCGAACCGGTGGCCGCTCTTGGCCGACCAGTCCCCGCGCCCCGGCTCCGCGACGCGGAGCTTCGCCGCCTCCATCTCGTCCCGCCAGCCGCGCATGCGCTCGATCGCGTCGGGGTGCTTCTCCGGCCCGGCGAGGTGCACGATGCTCCGGTGACCGAGCTCGATCAGGTGGCGGGTGGCCGCGCGGGCGCCGCGGTACTGGTCGATGGACGTCGCGAGCGGGCCGCGGCGCGGGCCGGCCACCACGGGGATGACGGGCACGCCCACGTCGATGCGCCGCACCGCCTCGAGCACGTCCACGTCCGCGACCACGAGCACGATCGCCTCGACGCGCTGGCCCAGCAGCGACTCGATGAACGGGCGGATGGTCGCCGCGTCCGAGTTCACCGTGGTCACCGTGATCACGCCGTAGCGCGCGTCGCGGGCCGCGGAGCTGAAGTGCAGCGAGACGGACTGCGGGCCGTAGTCCGCCGTGTTCGGCGCGATGAGGCCGATCATGCGGGAGCGTCGCGTGACGAGCGCGCGCGCCGCCGGCGACGGCGTGTAGCGCAGCTCGGCGATCGCCCGCTCCACGCGTTCCCGCGTCGCCGGGCGCACGCTCGGGATGTCGTTGAGCACCCGGGAGACGGTCTGGTGGGACACGCCGGCGAGGCGGGCGACGTCGAAGATGTTGGCGGATCGCGCCGGCTTGCCCGACCGGGGCGCGCGTTTCGCGGGCGGCTTCGGGGCCTCGGTGCCCAACCCGGGCGGGGGCGGCTCGTGGGCGGGCGCCGAGCCGGGGCGCGCGGACGGGTTCGCCGGGCCCGCCTTGGCGGCGACGCCCGGTGCCGTGAACTCCGCCTCAGTCGCCATCGTCCGCCCTCGCCACGAGCGCCAGGAGCATCTCGAACGTGACCGCGTCCGGGTCGAGCGTCGCGATGACCTCGCGATCCCGCATCACGATGATGCGTTGACCCACGCGCAGCACCTCCTCGAGCTCGGCGGAGATGAACATCACGGCCATGCCGTTCGCCGCGAGCTCCCCGATGAGCCGCTGGACCTCGACCTTCGCGCCCACGTCGATCCCGCGCGTCGGCTCGTCGAGCACGAGCAGCTGGGGCGCGAGGGCCAGCAGGCGCGCGAGCAGCACCTTCTGCTGGTTGCCGCCCGACAGCGTGCCCGCCTTGCGTTCCGTGTCCTTCGGGCGCACGTCGAGCGCCTCGATCCAACTCTCGCTCAGCTCCTGCTGGCGGGGGCGCGGGATGCGCCGCATCCACCCCTTCTGGGCCTGGAGCGCGAGCGCGATGTTCTCCCGCACCGTGAGCTCCGCGAAGATCCCCTCGGTCTTGCGGCTCTCCGAGGAGTAGGCGACGCCCGCGCGCATGGCGGAGCGCGGATTGTGGAAGCGCTGCCGCACGCCCCGGAGCGAGTACGTGCCCGTGTCCGCGTGGTCGATCCCCGTGATGAGGCGCGCGAGCTCCGTGCGCCCCGAGCCGAGCAGGCCCGCCACCCCCAGCACCTCGCCCTCGAACGTGTCGAGGTCGGCGGGACGGAGCGCGCCGCGCCGCCCGAGGCCGCGCGCCGAGACGAGCGTCGCCGCGTCGCCCGTCGGCGTCGTCGGCTGCGCCCGCGGCCGGAGGACCTCGAGCGAGCGCGCCTCGCGGCCGAGCATCTTCTGCACGAGGTCGATGCGCAACAGCTCGGTCGGCAGGTACTCGCCGATGAGCTCGCCGTTGCGCAGCACGGTGATGCGGTCGCAGATCTCGTAGACCTGCTCGAGGAAGTGGGAGATGAACAGGATCGCGACGCCGTGCGACTTCAGCTCGCGGATCACGCGGAACAGTTCCCCGACCTCGTCCTGGTCGAGGCTCGACGTCGGCTCGTCCAGCACGAGCACCCTGACGTCGGTCGAGATGGCGCGGGCGATCGCCACGAGCTGCTGCTCGGCGAGCGAGTGGCTGCCGAGCGGCGATCGGGGGTCGATGTCGATGCCGAGCGTCGACAGCACCTCCGTGGCCGAGCGGCGCATGTGCTCCCAGTCGACGCGGCCGAAGCGGCTCTTCTCGCGCCCGAGCATGATGTTCTCGGCGACGCTGAGGTTGGGCGCGAGGTCGATCTCCTGGTAGACCGTGCCGATGCCGGCCCTTTGAGCGGCGCCGGGGCTCGAGAACGAGACCTCCTCGCCGTTCAGGAGGATGGTCCCCGCGTCGAGGCGCAGGGCGCCCGTCATCGCCTTGATCAGCGTCGACTTGCCCGCGCCGTTCTCTCCCATGAGCGAGTGCACCTCGCCCGCGAACATCCGGAAGTCGACGCCGTCGAGCGCGAGGTCGCCGGTGAAGCGCTTCTGGGCGCCGCGGACCTCGACGACCGGCTCAGCGTCCATGGCGCCCTCGCGTTCCTCGCTCACAACGATGCGTGCGAGCGAGTCTACTGCGAGGACGTCAACGTCTATTGGCCCGCGCCACGATCAGACGTTGGACGACGACGAAGGCGAGGAGCAGGACGCCGACGGCGATGCGCGTCCACGACTGCTCCGCCCCCATGAAGCTGATGAACGTCTTGATCACGCCGAAGACGAGCACGCCGAGAAGCGAGCCGAACACGTAGCCGCTGCCGCCGGTGAGGATCGTTCCCCCGATGACGACGGCGGCGATCGTGTCGAGCTCGGTGCCCACCCCGTTGAGCGCGTATCCCGCCGCCGTGTAGGAGATGAACACCACGCCGGCGATGCCGCTGCACGCGCCGCTGATGACGTAGACGAGCACCTTGGTCCGCGCCACGGGAAGACCCATGAGCTTCGCGGACTGCTCGCCGCCGCCGATCGCGTAGACCGTGCGGCCGAACCGCGTATACGCCATCGTCCACGCGAGGATCAGCACCACCACCAGGGCGATCACCACCGTGGTCGTGAAGTACCAACTTCCGAACCGCACCTTGTTGCTCTGGAGCCCGAGGATGGTCTCGTTGTCCACGGGGATCTGCCGCTGCGCGAAGATGTAGCAGAGGCCGCGGGCGAGGAACATCGCCGCGAGCGACGCGATGAACGGTTGCACGTTGAAGAAGTGCACCAGGATCCCCGTCAGCAGACCGAAGATCATGCCGACGACGATGACGGTCGGGATGACGATGGCGACGGGAACGTGGTCGCGGAGCATGAACGCCGCGAGAACGTCGGCGTACGCCATCACGGCTCCGACGCTCAGGTCGATACCGCCGGTGATGATGACGAGCGTCATGCCGGCCGCGAGGATGATCAAGTAGGCGTTGTCGACGAAGAGCGACGAGATGACGCCGCCCTTGAGGAAGTTGCCGAAGTAGGCCTGGGCGGCGATGAACATGATGATCAGGAGCACCATGCCCGCGACCACCGGGAGCCAGGACGACTTGTTGATGATCGCCCGCCGCCAGGCGGGGATGGCCGAGGCGGCGCTGGCGGGCGCCTTCGTTACCGAGGCGTTCATGCTGCGCTCCCTTCCATCGCGGCGGGAGTGTTCGCCGCCGAATCGCCGGACCGTGAACGGAACACTTCTTTCAACCACTTCCTCACCATCGGGGCCTGGCTGACGACGATCAGGATCACGACGATCGACTTGAACACCGGGACGGCCGCGGCGGGAACGCCGAGGAACGTCACCGTCGACACGAGCGTCTGGATGATGTAGACGCCCACGACCGTCCCGGCGAGGCTGAACTTCCCGCCGGCGAGGGACGTGCCGCCGATGACGACGGCGAGGATCGCGTCGAGCTCGATGTTCTGGCCGGCCGCGTTCGCGTCTGCCGCCATGATGTTCGAGCTGTAGAGGATGCCGGCGATGCCCGCGAGCAGGCCGCTCAGCGCGTAGAGGCTCCACGTGATGCTGCGCGACCGCACGCCCGCGAGGCGGCTGGCGTCGGGGTTGATGCCGATCGCCTCCGTGAGGACTCCGAGCGCCGTGCGCCGGACGAGCAGGGCGATGAGGATGATGACCGCGACGGCGATCAGGAACTCCACCGGCAGTCCGATCTGATGGCCCTTGGCGATCGATTGGTACGGCGTCGAGTTGATCGTCGTGATGAAGCCGCTCGTGATCAGCAGCGCGATCCCGCGCCCCGCGAGCCACAGGACCAGCGTCGCGATGATCGGTTGGATCCCGACCACCGACACGAGGAACCCGTTCCAGATCCCGAAGGCCGTGGTGAGGGCAACCCCGGCGAGGATCGCGAACAGGACCACCCCGGGCTCGTGGGCCCTCTCGTCGCCGACGTTCTTGATGATCGTCAACGCCACCGCGCCGGAGATCGCCATCTGGGCGCCGACGCTGAGGTCGATGCCGCGCGTGGCGATCACGAGGCACATGCCGAGCGAGACGAGCATGAGCGGGGCGCTGTTGCGCAGGATGTCGATGATCGACCCGTAGAGGTGCCCGTCGAGGATCGTGATCTTGAGGAACGTCGGGCGCGAGATGAAGTTCACCAGGACGAGCACGAGGAGCGCTCCGACCGGCCACGCCATGTGGTGCCTCAGGGCCTTTCTGAACCAGGTGGTCATGCTGCGCCCTCCTCGGCGATCATGGCGACAATATCGTCTACGCCGGTCTTGGCGGAATTCTCCAGCTCGCCGATCTTGTGGTGGTCGCGCAGGACGATCATCCTCTGCGCGAGGCGCAGGACCTCGTCGAGCTCCGACGAGATGAAGATGACGCCCATTCCGGCCTCCGCGAGGTCGGCGACCAGGCGCTGAATCTCCGCCTTCGCGCCGACGTCGATTCCGCGCGTCGGCTCGTCGAGGATGAGGAGCTGGGGGGCCGTCGCGAGCCACCTCGCGAGCAGCACCTTCTGCTGGTTCCCACCCGACAGGTTTCCGACCAGCGCGTTCGGGTTGTCGGGCTTGATCTGCAGGGACTGGATGTACTGGGTGACCAGATCGTTCGTCTCGCCCGCGCCGACCTTGCGCAACCAACCGCGCTTGGCCTGGATGCCGAGCGTGATGTTCTCCGCGACGGTGAGGTCGCCGACGACGCCCTCGGCGCGACGGTCCTCGGAGGAGAACGCTATGCGGTGGTCGACCGCCGTGCGCGGGTTCTTCATCCGCACGTGCTCGCCGCGAATCTCCTCCATGCCGTGGTCCGCGCGATCCGCCCCGTAGATGAGGCGCGCGAGCTCGGTGCGGCCGGAGCCGAGAAGGCCGGCGATGCCGACCACCTCGCCGTCGTAGACGTCGAGGTCCACGGGCTCGACGGCGCCGCGCCGACCGAGGCCGAGCACCTTGAGCACCGGCGGCTCCGTCCGCTTGACCTTGCGCGTCTTGGCCTTGCCGATCGAGGCGAGAGCCTCAAGGTCGTGGCCGATCATCTTCGCGATCAGCTGCTGCTTATTGAGCTTGTCGACGGGGTACTCGCCCTCGAGCTTGCCGTTGCGCAGGACGGTCATGCAGTCCGAGATCTCGTAGACCTGATCGAGGAAGTGGGAGACGAACAGGATCGCGACGTCGCGGTCGCGCAGTCGGCGCATGACGGCGAAGAGCTGCTCGACCTCGGAACGGTCGAGGCTCGACGTGGGCTCGTCGAGCACGAGCAGCCGACAGTCGACGACGACCGCGCGGCTGATGGCGACGAGCTGCTGCACCGCGAGCGAGTGCGAGGAGAGGGGGGAGCGCGGGTCGATGTCGAGCCCGAGCTCCGCGAGGTAGGTGCGCGCCTTCTCGTTGGTGGCGCGCCAGTCGATCCCCCACCAGTTGTGGACCTCGTGGCCCAGCATGACGTTCTCGCCGACCGTGAGGTTCGGGGAGAGGTTGATCTCCTGATACACGGGCGCGACGCCGGCCTCCTGGGCGTCAGCCGTCCCGTGGAACGTTCGTGTGGCTCCGGACACCCTGATGCTCCCGGAGTCGATCGCGTACACCCCGGTCAGCGCCTTGATGAGGGTGGACTTGCCCGCACCGTTCTCACCGAGAAGGGAGTGGATCTCTCCGCTGCGAAGCGTGATGTCCACGTTGTCCAGAGCCTTGACGCCGGGGAACTCGATGGAGATCCCGCGCATCTCGACGACCACATTGTTGTCGACCATGATTGTCTTTTCTCTTGTGCGACGGACGGACGGCCTGGTGTTGACGAGAGAACCGGCGGGGCGGGAAGCCCCGCCCCGCCGGCGTGCAGCCGCTAGAGGCTGCTACCCATCTCAGTACTTGCGGTCAGGAAGCGCGGCCTTCGCCTGCTCCTGGTCGAACGCACCGTCAACGGCGTAGGTCTGCTTCGGAACGTCCTCGCCAGCGAGAACCTTCTTCACCAGCTCCTCCGTACCGGGGCCGAGCAGCGGCTGGCACTCAACGATGTAGTTGATCTCACCGTTGGCGAGCGCCTGCATACCGTCGTGAACACCGTCGATCGAGACGATCTTGATGTCCTCACCCGGCGTCAGACCGGCGGCCTTGATCGCGTCGATCGCGCCAAGGGCCATGTCGTCGTTGTGCGCGAAGAGAAGGTCGATCGAGTCGCCGTACTTCTGGAGGAAGCCCTCCATGACGGTCTTGCCGTCGGCACGGGTGAAGTTCCCAGTCTGCGAGTCCATCTTCGTGATCTGGGTACCCTCGATCATCTTGTCGAAGCCGGTGGCACGGTCAATCGCCGGGCCGGAACCGGTCGTTCCTTCGAGGACGACCATGTTGGTGGGCGTGTCGCCAAAGTTCTTGGCAGCCCACTCACCGGCCATCTCGCCTTCCTTCTCGAAGTCGTCGCCGTACCAAGCCGCGTACAGGCTCGGGTCGGCGTCGATGGTGCGGTCCTCCAGGATCACGGGGATACCCGCGTCCTTAGCCTCCTTGAGGACGTCGTCCCAACCGGTGGTGACAACGGCCGCGATCACGATCGCGTCGACACCCTGGTTGATGAAGCTGTGAACCGCGGCGATCTGAGCCTCCGGCTTGTTGTCGGCGGCGTTGAAGATCAGCTTGTAGCCGTTCGCCTCCGAGAACGCACTCTTCATCGACTCGGTGTTGGCCGAACGCCAACCGGACTCAGAACCGGTCTGCGCGAAACCAACCGTGACGAGGTCGCCACCGCCGTTGCCGCCGGTCTCATTGCCGCTGGAGCAACCAGTCAGCGCGAGAGCCAGAGCTCCGGCAAGTAGAACACCACTAAGGGTCTTCTTCTTCATTCCCAAAACCTCCTTGTCTGGGGCCCGGCCTAAACCGGGATGCAACTAGCCCGCTCGAAGCGAGGTAGCGAGCCAATGTTAACCTTCACATCCCGTGGCGGCGCAATCCGTTGGCGGTCACGATTCCGTAACGGCAGGCGCTTTCCCGGAACAAATCGGGCGGACACGTGCCCCTAAATCGCCCAAATGCCATTCGTGTGAGCGTTCACTCGCCGGAGCGGTCGCGCCGCCGTCGACTTGCGGACTAAACGCGTGTTCAGTAGTATGAACGCATGGTCAGCGACCCGGATCTCACCGCCCGCGCCAATATCCGCGACTGCGCGCTCGCGCTGCTCGCCGATCGCGGGGTCGAGGTCGTCACCATCCGCGACATCGCCGCATGCGCCGAGGTCTCCCCCGCGCTGGTGCTCCACCACTACGGCTCCAAGCAGGGCCTCGTCGACGCGGTCAACGAACACGTCGCCGGCCTCTTCGACGCCATGCTCAACCAGGAGCCCGAGGATTGGACCGCGCTCATCGACCAGGGACCGGCGGGTTCGGCGGGCTTCGCCGAGATGCTCCTGTCGAACCTCTCCCCCGGCACGCGCGTGCCCGCCTACCTCCGGCGGCTCTTCCTCTCGGGCGATCCCGTCGGGATGGACCTCTTCCGACGGTGGTACCAGATGACGCTCGAGGTGACGCGGCAGGGCATCGCCGCCGGGATCATGCAGCCCGTCGACGACGTCGAATCCCGCGCCGCCTTCCTGCTCTGCAACGACCTCTCGATGATCCTCTTCCGCCTCCACCTCGTGGATGCGGCCGGCATCGATCCCCTCACGCACGAGGGCCTCGACCGATATGCCGACACAGCAATGCGCGCCTATACCGAGGGCGTGTTCAGAACGGAGAAGCAATGACTGACAAGGGAGTGGTCCTCACGGGCCTCAAGAAGACGTTCGGCACGGGGGACGCCGCCGTGCACGCGCTCAAGGGGGTCGACCTCGAGATCGCCTCCGGCGAGCTCGTCGTCATCCTCGGACCGTCCGGATCCGGCAAGACGACCCTGTGCAACATCATCGGCGGCATCGAATCCGCGACGAGCGGCTCCGTCGTCGTCGCCGGGGAGGAGATCTCCGGCAGGGACCCCGGCGACCTCAGCACCTTCCGGCGCGACCACATCGGGTTCGTGTTCCAGTTCTTCAACCTCATCCCGACGCTCACGGCCCAGGAGAACGTCGACGTCATCGTCGAGCTCACGGACAAGGGCGACAAGGAGAAGGTCCCCGCGCTCATGGGGGCCGTGGGTCTCGCCGACCGCTCGGGCAACTTCCCCTCCCAGCTGAGCGGCGGCCAGCAGCAGCGCGTCGCCCTCGCCCGGGCGCTCGCCACCGACCCCGACATCCTGCTCGCCGACGAGCCCACCGGAGCCCTCGACCTCGCGACCGGGCGCCAGATCCTCGGCCTGCTCCAGGACCTCCACCGCCAGGGCAAGACGGTCATCATCGTCACGCACAACGCGAGCGTCGGCCAGATCGCCGACCGCGTCGTCACCGTGGTCGACGGCCAGATCCGCTCGGACAAGCGCAACACCAAGCCGGTCGACGCCGCGAAGGTGGAGTGGTAGACGATGCGCGCGACCACGCACAAGACCATCCGCGACCTGCTGCGCCAGCGCGGCCAGGTCATCGCCGTCGGCATCACCATCATGCTCGGCGTGCTGCTCTACGTCGCGAGCGCCGGCGCGTTCCAGAACCTCAGCGGCTCCTACCGGCAGACCTACGACCTCATGAAGTTCGCCGACCTGACCGCGACCGGCGGCGATCCCGCGACCGTCGCCGACGCGGCCCTCGCCGCGGGCGCGGCCACGACGGCGACCCGGGTCCAGTTCGATCCCCCGATGCTCATCGACGGCACCAAGCTCGTCGGCCGCGCGATCGGGGTCCCCACGGATGCGCGCCCCGCCGTCGACGACGTTCGGGTGATCGACGGCTCGTACCTCGACCCCGGAACGACGTCCCAGGCGCTCGTGGAGAAGCACGCCGCCGACACCTTCGGCATCCAGGTAGGCGATACCGTCCGGGTGTTCGGCGCGGGCGCGTGGCACGACGTGACGGTGCAGGGCATCGTGCGCTCCGCCGAGTACCTCTGGCCGGCCCGCAACCGCCAGGACGTCATCTCCGACTCGCACTCCTTCGCGGTGCTCTTCGTCCCCGAGGCGGCCGCCGAGGCGTGGGCGGGCACCGGTCCCGATCAGGCGCTCGTGCTCATGCCCGCGGGCTACACGACCGCGGAACGCGACGCCGTGTCCGCCGCGATGCGCAACGCCGGCGCGACGGACGTGACGCCGTGGCAGGAGCAAGCGTCGCACGCGACCCTCAACGAGGACCTCAACGGCTTCAACGAGATGGCTATCGCGTTCCCCCTGCTCTTCCTCACCGCCGCCGGCGTGGCCGCGTACGTGCTCCTCTCGCGCCGCATCCTCCAGGAACGGCCGATCATCGGCACGCTCATGGCGGCCGGCGCGAGGCCACGCCGCGTCATGCGGCACTACCTGGGCCAGGGCCTCGTCGTCGGAGGCATCGGCGCCGTGGTGGGGGTCGTCCTCGGCGCGGTCGCGACCGGGGCCGTCACCAGCTCCTACGCGAGCGCCATCGGCGTGCCCGACGTCGTGGTGAGCGCGCACCCCTGGCTCATCGTCAACGGGCTGCTGTTCGGCGTGGTCGTCGGACTGCTCGGCGCGCTCGCGCCGTCGCTCCGGGCGTCCAAGACCGCGCCCGCCGAGGCGATGCGCTCCGCCGCCCCCTCCGAACCGCCGGGGCCGTGGAGCCGCCTCGTCGCCCGGTGGACCCGCCTGCCCGCCACCGTGCGCATGGCTCTCCGCGACGTCGGACGGAGCCGCCGCCGCACCCTCGCGACCGCGCTCGGATCCGTGCTCTCGCTCGTCCTCGTGCTCGCGACCGTGGGGATGATGACGAGCATGGTCGGGGCTCTGCACCTGCACTTCGACGAGATCAACAAGGAGGACGCCGTCGTGACCGTCGACGCCTCCGTCGCCCAAGCGACGCCGGGGACGCTTGCCGCTCTGCCCGGCGTGAGCGTCGTCGAGCCGACCACCGTCGGCGAGGTGACGGCGCTCGCGGGCGGCCACTCCTACGTGACGAGCCTCCACGGGTTCGAACCCGGCACGGCCATGCACGGATTCCACGCGACGGACGGCTCGTTCATCGCGCTACCCGACAGCGGGGTGCTCGCGGGCGTCGGCCTCAAGGACCAGCTCCACGTGAACGTCGGCGACACGATCACCCTGTCCACGACGCGCGGGCAGCAGCAGGCGGTCATCCGGGGCTTCCTGAGCGAACCGCTCGGCACCACCATCTACTCGACCAACGCCTTCGCCGCGACCGTCCTGCCGGATGCCGGGGTCTCGACGTTCGTCCTGGGCTTCGACTCCGGGGTGAACCGCGACCAGATGCGGAACACCATCACCAACCTGCCCGGCGTCGTCGCCTACAACGACACCAAGGCGTTCGCGGAGTCGCTCAACCAGTACCTCGGCCTGTTCTGGGTGTTCGGGATCGTGATGATCGCGCTCGGCGCGGTGCTCGCGCTCGCCATCATCTACGTGACGATGGCCGTGAACGTTGTCGAGCGCACCAACGAGCTCGCGACGCTCCGGGCGGCGGGCGTGCCGCTGCGGAAGGTCGCCGGGACGATCGCGACGGAGAGCCTCGTGGCGACGACGATCGGGCTGCCCTTCGGGCTCCTGCTCGGCGTGTGGGCCGCGAAGCAGTTCCTCGGGACCTTCTCGAACGACATCTTCCAGTTCCCGCTCATCATGCCGTGGTGGGTGCTCGTCGGCGCCGCCTTCGGCGTGCTTGTCGCCGCGGGCGTCTCCCAGGGGCCGGCCGCGCGCGCCATCCGCAAGGTGGACGTCGCGAAGGTCGTCCGCGAGCGGTCGATCTAGCACGACGTCGAGCGGGACGGCTCGGGGTCGGGGGCGGAAGTCGAGCTCAAGGAGTTCACGGACCCGACCGACCTTGTCCGCGCGCTGTGCGGGCGGTACGAGACGACATCGGGCGGCCACACGCTCCGGTTGAGCGTCGCGTATCCGCTCTTCGCGGTGACGGACGACGGCACGTGGGCTCGGTTGCCCACCCCGGCGGAGAAGGCCGGGCTATTCCCGGCCACCGCCGTCGGCGAGGCAATCGACGACGCGGAGTACTCGCCCGCGGGAACCGGCGTGTTCGTCTCGGCACCCTCGCACGGGTGACGGTGCTACGCGACCGCGGTAGCGAGCGACGCAGGTCGAATTTCCGGATCCGAGTGGTCACCCGCGCCTACGCTGGGTCCCCATGGGCACCTACGCGATCCTGCTGCGCGGCATCAACGTGGGCGGGAAGAACCTCATCCCCATGAGGGACCTCAGGGCGTGCCTCGACGAGGCCGGCTTCGTGGACGTCGCGACCTACATCCAGAGCGGCAACGTGCTTCTCGACTCGGACCTGGACGCCGACGCGGTCGCGGCGGAGGTCGAGCGCCTCCTGCCCGAACGCTTCGCGCTCGACAGCACCCTCGTCAAGGTGATCGCGCTCGGCCACGACGCCTACCGCCGCGTCGTCGCGGACGCCCCCGCCGGCTTCGGCGACGACGCCGCGACCTACCGCTACAACACCGTCTTCCTCATGGGCGTCGGCGTCGACGAGTCCCTCGCCCAGATCACGACGCGCGACGGCGTCGACGCGGTCTGGCCCGGCGAGCGCGTCCTGTACTTCCGCAACTCCGTCGCGGAGGCGTCGAAGAGCCACCTCAGCCGGATCTCGCAGAAGCCCGTCTACGCCTCGCTCACGATCCGCAACTGGAACACGACGACGAAGCTCCTCGCGCTGCTCGACGCGCGCGTGCCCTAGGCAACCGTCGGCGTGAGCCGCTTGCTCCCGAACCGCCGGAGCGCCCACTCGCCGCCGAACGCCACCGCCGAGAACGCGGCGAAGATCACGAGCACGCTCGGGTTGCTCCGCGCGGAGTCCACGAGCGTCGACGTGACGATCGCGAGCGCGCTGAGCGCCGCGAGCGCCACCACCCACCGGTTCGCCCCCGTCTCGCGGGCGACGCGCAGGTGCCCGATATGCACGGACGCGTGGACCAGTAGCACAGTGATCGCCCCCAGTACGGCCACCTGCGTCAGGTCGAGCGCGACCGCCATCACCGCGACCAGGAACCCGCTCACCAGCAGCCCCTCGCGGCTCCGCCGCACCCGGTGCGTGAAGATTCCGGGGAACTCGCCGTCCTTGGCCATCTGATACGACACGTTGGTCGCGGAGAACAGCCCCGCGTTGATGGCGGACGCCGTCGCGACCAGCGCCGTCAGCGACACCACCACCACGCCCGCCGACCCGAACACCGGCCTCGCCGCCTCGGCGAGCGCGTGGTCCTTGGCCGCCGCGACCTCGGCCGGCGTCAGCGTCCCGAACACGACGACGGCGATCACCACGTAGAGCGCCATCACCAGGAGGATCGCGGTGATGATCGCCCGCGGGATCGTCCGCTCGGGGTTGTGCACGACCTCCGCCGCGTTCGTGATGACGCGGAACCCGGCGTACGCGAAGAAGGTGACGGCCACGCTCCCGACGATCGTCCCGGCGCCCGGGTACGTGCTCGGCGCGAGCAGGCTCGGCTTGAGGGCGACGAGCCCGCCGACGGCGAGGGTGACGAGAACCGCGAACTTGATGAGCACGATCCACGTCTCCACGCGCCCGACGCTCGCCTCGCCCCGCAGGTTGATCGCGACGAACACGACCATGACCGCGACCGCGAGCACGGACGCCACCCAACCCGGCGCGCCCACGAGCGCCGCCCCGTACGAGCCGAACGCCTTCGCGACCAGCGCGAGCGAGATGAGCGCGGCGATGTACATCATCACGGAGATCGCGCCGGCGAACAGCGAGTTCCCGTACCCGTGGACCAGATACTCGACGATCCCGCCGGCCGACGGGTAGCGCGCCCCGAGCCTGCCGAGCGAGTACCCGGTGAGCAACGCGACGATCCCGCCGATCACGAACGACGCCCACACCGCGCTCCCCGCCATCGACCCCGCCTCGCCCAGGAGCGCGAATATCCCCGCCCCGATCATGGCGCCGACGCCGAGCGACACGGCGCCGGCGAAGGTCATGGAGCGTTCGGGAGACGACGCGGGGGGCAGGCGGCGCGCGGGGTCGCCGAGTCGACGCGGCATGGCACCACGGTACCGCCGTCGAGCGGCCCGGCGCCCCGATCACTACCATCGGAACATGACCCAGCCGCCCGCCGACGACCCGTTCGCCGCGCCTCCCCGAACAACCCCGAACGCCTGGCAGGCCCCCGCCGCGCCGGCGCCCCCGCCGTACGCGCCGCCGCCCGCGATGCCCGCGTCGTACCAGCCGTTCGTCCCGTCGACGCAACCCCAGCTCATCGTCGCGTCGTCGTACCCGGAGGGATACTCCCCGTACATGTCGGGCCTCGTGAACCCGAACGCGCCCGGAACCGTGTTCCTCGACGTCCCCGGCGCCGCCGTCCCGGTGTACGTGGCCAGGGCCGACGGTGGCCACCCGGAGCTCTACGTGGGCGTCAGGCGGGTCACGGGCGGCTTCACGTCGTCGAAGAAGGTGAAGGTCCCGCTCATCGGGGGCGGCGTGACGCGGCTGAAGTGGGTGGAGAATTGGCCGGGCTTCCCGGTCGCGTCGATCCACCGCGAGAAGATCTATCAGCCGCCGGGCCTGACCGGCGGAGACCGCGCCGCGATGCTCGTCGCGCGGCTCGCGCCGCTGGTGCTCGGGCTGATCCCCGGGTACTTCGCCGGCTACGGCCTCGCGTATTGGATGGCGATCATGATCAAGCGCGGCGACTCGACGGTCAAACGCCGCCTCGTCCCCGTCCTCATCGCGCTCAGCGCGATCGCGCTCGTCGCCCTCTACATCGCCGCCCTCGTCGCCAACCCGAGCATGCGCACGGGCTACTAGCGCCGCGTTGAGTCGCGTTGCCGCGCCGTGCCACGCTGGTGACATGTGCGGGCGCTACGTCAACTCCCTCGACATCGACGAGGTCCTCGAGGCCTTCGCCGCGATCAAGGAGAGCTACGACGCCCGCCGCACCCCGCCGTCGTACAACATCGCGCCCACCCAGCTCGCGCCCGTCGTCGTCGGCCCGCTCGACACCGCGCCCGAGCGGCGCCTCGTCACCGCCCGCTGGGGCCTCGTCCCGTCGTGGGCGAAGGACCCGTCGATAGGGAACCGCCTCTTCAACGCGCGCTCCGAGACCGCCGCGGAGAAGCCCTCGTTCCGGAGCGCCTTCGCGAAGCGCCGCTGCCTGGTCCCCGCGAACGGGTACTACGAGTGGCAGAAGCGCGAGACGGGCAAGCAGCCGTACTTCATCCATCCGGCCGACGACGGCGTGCTCGCCTTCGCGGGCCTGTGGGAGACGTGGGGACGGGGAGAGGAACGCGTGGTCAGCTTCTCGATTCTCACCACCGCGGCGCGGGGAGACCTGGCGCGGATCCACGACCGGCAGCCCGTGATGCTGCGACCCGATGAGCGCGACGCGTGGATGGACGCGGACGCGACCCGCGACGACCTGCTGGCCGTGATCGCCTCCCCGGAGCCGGCGATGACGGCGCGGCCCGTCGGCGCGGCCGTCGGGAACGTGCGCAACAACGGGCCGGCGCTCGTCGAGGAGGTCGCGGACCCCGGGGGGGCGTGAGGGGTTGGTTACGCCGGGACGGTCGCGTGGCCCACGTAGAGGCCGAGCAGCACGAGCGCCGCGATCACCGCGGGCGTGTACGCCACCGCACACACCGCGATGGTCCACGAGCGCGACGCGACCACCTGGTCCACCGCGAACCGCGCGATGCCGAGCGACACGAGCAGCGGCAGCCCGTACATCCACAGCGCGGGCACGAATGCCCCGCCCGTAGGCGCCACCGCGATCACGAACGTCACCGCGAGCGCCCCGAGCACCGCGCCGAATGCGACGAACACGAGCACCGCGTCGTCCCGGCGCCACCCGGACGTGTACCGGTCGAGCATGAATCCCGCCGTGTGCGCGATCGCCGGGCCGGCGACCACGATGGCGACGAAGTACAGGCCGACGACGGCCGCGGGGTAGCCGCCGAGGCTCTCTCCGTGCGGGACGTCGAGGCGCGCGAGGCCGGTGGCGACGGATAGCCAGAAGAGCACGGTGAACACCGCGGAGGCGATCGCGGAGGCGGTCCACGCGCGCTTGGTGTCGTCGTTGAACACCGCGTCGCGGGCGCGCGTGACGGTCGCGAGCCACGCGGGTCGCGCCTGCGGCACCCCCCGGTCGGTCGCGGTCGTCATCGCTCCTCCGCCCTTCCCGCGTCGGAGCCGGTCGGGCTCCACAAGGAAACGCTACCGCGTGCCGCTAGTGAACGGAGGGGTCGGTCTCCGGCCAGACGCCCAGCGTGAGCAGGTCGCGCACCTCGGGCTCGCCTGCGGCCGTCGCGAAGATCTCCATGCCGCGGCGCACGGCGTCGCGGTCCTCGGGCGCCAGGGTGCGGAGCACGGACGCGATGGCGCGGCGGCGCTTGCGGGTCACCTCGTCGACGAGGGCGCGCCCCTGGTCGGTGAGGTCGACGAGCACCTCGCGGCGGCTGTCCGGGCTCGCGTCGCGCCGGATCCAGCCCCCGGCCTCGAGCCGGTCCGCCATGCGCGTGAACGTCGACGGGTGCACGCCCGTGCTCTCCGCGAGCGCGCCCATCCGGGCGGGCCCGGTGCCGTCGAGCGCCACGAGGACGCGGTACTGCTGGAGCGTCATATCCTCGAGCGCGCCGGCCATGGAGCGGGAGACGATGCCGAGCAGTGCGCGGGACGAGGTCAGCGTCGCGACGATGGCGGCGGTCGCTGCGTCCCGGTCCCCGGTCATAGGTCCCTATCGTACCGGGATATCCGTGCTAATGTACAACCGTTGTACACCTACATATATCGGAGGTTGGGATGCGTATCCCCGCTATTCCGAGGCCCAGGACAGTGTGGCCCTGGCGATCGCCTCGCCAGTCGTTGCGCAACGGCTCCGTCCAGCTCGTGCTGCTCGCGCTCATCGTCGGCGCCGGCGCGGGACTCGGCGCCGTCGTCTTCCGCTCCCTCATCTCCTGGGGAACCCGCCTCTTTACCGGCACGTCCGACTATTCCGCGACCACGGGCCACCCGGCGCACCCGTGGCTCCCGTGGCTCGGATCGGCGTTCATCGTCCTCGCCCCCGCCATCGGCGGTCTGCTCTACGGCCCTCTGATCGACCGCTTCGCCCGCGAGGCGCGCGGCCACGGCGTCCCCGAGGTCATGTACGCCGTCAGCCAGCGCGGCGGCCGCATCCCGGGCAAGGTCGCCGTGGTCAAGGCGCTCGCGTCCGCGGTTACCATCGGCTCCGGGGGGTCGGTCGGGCGCGAGGGGCCGATCGTCCAGATCGGGTCCGCGCTCGGTTCCACGCTCGGCCGCTGGGCGCGCATGCCGGAATCCCGACTGCGTACGCTCGTCGCGTGCGGCGCGGCCGGCGGCATCGCCGCGACCTTCAACGCGCCCATCGCCGGCGTCTTCTTCGCCCTCGAACTGCTTCTCGGCGACTTCGCCGCGTCGTCCTTCGGCGCCGTCGTCCTCGCCGCGGTGACGGCGGCCGTCGTCGGCCGCTCCGTGCTCGGGGACGAGCCATTCCTCAAGCTCGCCGCCTTCTCCGTCTCGTCCCCCTGGGAGTACCTGCTCTACGCGCTCCTCGGCGTCGCCGCGGCGATCGTCGGCGTGCTCTTCACCAAGGTGCTCTACGGAACGGAGGACTTCGCCGACCGGGTCTGGCGCGGGCCCGAGTGGCTTCGGCCCGGCGTCGGCGGCCTCGCGCTCGGCGTGCTTCTGCTCGCGCTCCCCCAGCTCTACGGCGTGGGGTACCCGGTGCTCGAGGGCGGGATCACGGGCAGGTACGTCATCGGATTCCTGCTGCTCCTGCTCGTCGGCAAGATCGTGGCGACCTCCATCACCATCGCGATCGGCGGGTCCGGCGGCGTGTTCGCGCCGTCGCTCTTCCTCGGAGCGATGCTCGGCTCCGCCTTCGGCCAGGTCGCGCAGCACCTCGCCCCCGGGCTCGGCATCAACCCCGGCGCCTACGCGCTCGTCGCGATGGGGGCCGTCTTCGCCGGCGCGACGCGCGCGCCCATCACCGCCGTCATCATCCTCTTCGAGCTCACGGGCGAGTACTCGATCATCCTGCCGCTCATGCTCGCCGTCGTCACCGCCGCCGGTATCTCCCGCAAGCTGAGCGCGGACACCATCTACACCGCGAAGCTCCGCCGACGCGGCGTCGACCCCGCGAACCGGCCGAACACGGACGCGCTCGCGGGGATCACCGTGCGCCGCGTCATGACCCCACCGCCGGCGTCGCTCACGACCGACCTCACGGCGGAGGCCGCCGCGCGCCGCCTCCTCGCCACGGGACGACGCGCCCTACCCGTCGCATCGAACCACGGCGAGTTCGTCGGCATCCTCACCTCGACGGCCGTCGCCGGGGCGCTGGCGGGCGACGCGGATGCCGAGGACGTGACGGTCTCCCGGCTCGTCGAGATGCCCGCCGTCGTCGATCCGGAGATGAGCATCGAGGACACCCTGGACGCGATGCTCGGGGACGATGCCATCGCCGGACTCCCGGTGGTCGACTCGAACGGCGCGCTCGTCGGCTGGCTCCGTCAGGACGCGGTGCTCCGCGCGATCACGGCGACGCGGTCGATCGCTAAATCTTCCCCGTGAACACGCTCACGCCGATCGTGAGCGACCCGACCACGACGATCCCCGTGAACGTCAGCACGAAGGTTCGGAGGCCGCGGTGCGCCATCGCGGAGTCGAGAATCACGCACGTCAGCCACGGCGCGACCGCCGACGGGATTATCAGCTGCGTGAACGGCAACCACCCGTAGGCGTGGTTCACCATGTAGATGAACACCGCCGGGATCGTGCCGAGCAGCAGTCCCGTCAGCGCGAACGTCATGCCGGCGCGCCACCGAGGGTACTGAGCCGTCCCGTCGTCGAGGTAGCGGCCGATCGAGAGCGTCATCGTCGGGATGACGAAGAAGATGACGAGGATGAACGTGATGAGCAGCGCCCCGATGTAGCCGGTCGCGGCGACCGAGTCCTCGATCGCGATATTGCGCGTCGCGAAGTAGACGATGGTGAAGACCAGCGCCCAGAACATCACGGTGATCGGGACGGACATCCACCCGCGCCTATCCGGGAATAGTCCGTCGTCCCCGTAACGGGGCACCTCGAAGGTCGATGCAGTGCTCATGGTCGTCTCCCCGACTCCCGGCTGCGAGGGCAGGTATCCCTAAGTTCTATGGTGACACCAGGCGCTTTCGGGCGCGAGCCGAGACGCCGTGCGGTGCGTCACACGTTCGCGGGGCTAATTCGCCGAGCGCACCCGCACGTCGCCGGCGAGCACGGTGCGGAGCTCGCCGTCGCCCAGACGCACCTCGAGCCCTCCCTCGACCGAGAGCCCGACGGCACGCCCCGCAAGAGGGTTGGCCCCGGGCACGTCGACGACGACGTCGCGGCCGATCGTCGAGCACGCCGGGCTGACGAGGTCGCGGGCGGAGGCCGGGTCCCGCTCCCACGCCGCGACGAGCGCGTCGAGTTCGCGCACGACTCGGCCGAGCAGGGCTCCCCGGTCGAGCGAGAGGGCTCCGGCGAGGAGCATCGAGGTCGCGTGCGCGACGGGAAGCTCGTCCCGATCCTGGTTGACGTTGATGCCAAAACCCGCGACCACGGCGTCGTCGTCCACCTCGCAGAGGATGCCCGCAATCTTCCGCTCGGTGCCCCAGCCCGGGATCTCGTCGACGTCGTCCGTCTCGACCACCACGTCGTTCGGCCACTTGAGGCGCGCCCTCAGCCCGAGCGCGGCGAACGATCGGACCACCGCGAGGCCCACGAGCATCGGCACCCACCCGAACGCCGAGCGCGCCACCTCCGGTCGCAACACGACGCTCGCGGTCATCGACGTCCCGGCTGGCGTTTCCCACGCACGTCCCGCGCGGCCCCTGCCGGCGGTCTGGTGGTCCGCGACGAACGCGGACAGGTGCGGCGGGCGCGACGGGGAGCGCAGGGCGGCCAGGGCGTCGGCGTTCGTCGACTCGCTCTCCGGCACCACGGACAGGCGCTGGAGCGGGCCGCTCGGCCACGTCAGGCAGGCGCGCAACTGCTGGGGTTCAGCGCGCGACGCGAATCGTCGGCGGTATCGCGGGCCTCATCGCTCACACGGCTAGGCTATCCACGTAGTCAAGGAGGTTGGTGAGGTGACAGCCAAGAAATCCGGTACGTCGAAGTCGACGGCGGGCGCGCTCGACGCGTTCCGCGAACGTCTCGACGCCGCCGTCACCGCCCCCGAGGCGGGCAAACAGGAGAAACAACACGCGCGCGGCAAGCAGACGGCGCGCGAGCGCGTCCTCGCGCTGCTCGACGAGGAGTCGTTCGTCGAGATCGACGCCCTCAACCGCCACCGCTCCCGCAACTTCGGCCTCGAGAAGAATCGCCCGTACGGCGACGGCGTCGTCACGGGCTACGGGACGATCGACGGCCGTCAGGTCGCCGTGTACGCGCAGGACTTCACGGTGTTCGGGGGGTCGCTCGGCGAGGTGCACGGGCAGAAGATCGCCAAGATCCAGGACTTCGCGCTCCGCACCGGCGTGCCGATCATCGGCATATCCGACGGCGGGGGCGCGCGCATCCAGGAGGGCGTCGCGGCCCTCACCCAATTCGCGGAGATCTTCCGGCGCAACGTCGCATCCTCGGGCGTCGTCCCGCAGATCTCGATCATCCTCGGGCCGAGCGCCGGCGGGGCCGTCTATTCCCCCGCGCTCACGGACTTCGTCATCATGGCCGGCGGCACCTCGCAGATGTTCATCACGGGGCCCGACGTCATCAAGGCGGTCACGGGCGAAGACGTGACGTTCGAGGAGCTCGGCGGCGGCCAGACGCACAACGTCAAGTCCGGCGTCGCGCATTACCTCGCCTCCGACGAGGACGACGCGATCGACTATGTGAAGCACCTGCTGCAGTTCCTGCCGCAGAACAACCTCACCGACCCTCCCGTCTGGGAGGGCGAGGCCGACCTGGAGCCGACGGACGAGGACCTCGCGCTCAACGCGCTCGTGCCCGACAGCGACAACCAGCCGTACGACATGAAGACCGTCGTCGAGACCGTCCTCGACGAGGGCGACTTCTTCGAGGTCCAGCCCCTGTACGCGTCGAACATCGTCGTCGGATTCGGCCACGTCGAGGGCCACGTCGTCGGGGTCGTCGCCAACCAGCCCAAGTCGATGGCAGGCACGCTCGACATCGACGCGGCGGAGAAGGCGGCCCGATTCGTCCGCACCTGCGACGCGTTCAACATCCCGGTGCTCACCTTCGTCGACGTGCCCGGCTTCCTCCCCGGCGTCAACCAGGAACACCGCGGCATCATCCGCCGCGGCGCCAAGCTGATCTTCGCCTACGCGGAGGCGACGGTCCCGCTCGTCACCGTTATCACCCGCAAGGCCTACGGGGGCGCGTACATCGTCATGGCCTCCAAGCAGCTCGGCGCCGACGTCAATCTCGCGTGGCCGACGGCGCAGATCGCGGTCATGGGGGCCAGCGGCGCGGTGAACATCCTCCAGCGTCGCGCCCTCAAGGCCGTCGAGGAGGCCGGGGGCGACGTCGAGGCGGAGCGCGCGAAGCTCGTCGCCGAGTACGAGGAGGAGATCGTCAACCCGTACGACGCCGCGGACCGCGGGTACGTCGACGCCGTGATCGAGCCCTCGGAGACCCGCGCCCACGTGGTCCGCGCGCTCCGGGCGCTGCGCACCAAACGCGCCGCGCTGCCCCCGAAGAAGCACGGGAACATCCCGCTGTGACCGAGCCGGAGGACATCGCGGCCGCCGCCTCGCGGCTCCACGTCGTGCGCGGACACGTCGACGAGGACGAGCTCGCGGCCCTCGTCGCCGGCGTCGTCGCCTACGCGTCCGCCGCAGCGGAGGACGACGAGGAGCCCGGATCGCCGACGTCCGCGTGGATGGACCGCTCGCGCACGATGCGCGGTCGGCGGGTCGGAATCCTCGGGAGAGGGGACACGGCGTGGAGGCACTCGCTGCGTTAGCGGTACTCAAGCCGGGGGCTCGCCGATTACGGATACTCTCCCGCTATCGGTGGATCGTCGTCACCGTCGTCGCGTTGCCCGTGATCGTCGCGGGGCCCTGGTCGTACCTGCGCATCGCGACCTCCGGACACGTCGTCGAAACGGGACACGAGGCGAGGCCCGCCGAAGCCGCGCTGGTATTCGGGACGCTCGTCAACGAGGACGGAACGCTCTCCCCGAAGCTGTCCGAGCGCGTCGACGCGGCCGCCGCCCTGTACCTCGACGGCGCGGTACCTCGTCTGATCATGTCGGGAACGGACGCGAGCGACACCGGGCAGGACGAGCCGGCGCGGATGCGCGACTACGCCGTCGCGCTCGGCGTCCCCGCGGACGCGATCACACTCGACCCGCTCGGCCTCGACACCTTCGCGACGTGCGATCGCGCCGCGAACGTGTACGGCCTCCACGACGTGATCGTCGTGACGAACGAGTACCACGTCGCCCGCGCCACGTGGCTATGCGAGCGCGCGGGTCTGCGCGCCGAGGGGGTGTACCCGCCTGCGGTCGCAGCGTCCTGGACGATCGCGGGGAACATCCGCGAACTCGGCGCGGCGTGGAAGGCCGTCGCCGACGTATGGGGAGGGCGTCCCACCTCCTCCGCGTGAATGCCCGACAAATTCCCCGTTCAACGCGCGAAAACCGTCGACCAATGTAAAGATGCCCCAATGGGGAGATTTTCGTGGGGACACCGTAAGTACGACGCCGATTTCGACTTCCTGACCGCCGACGAGGGCCGTGTGCTGCGCGCCCTCGCGGTCGAGGCCTTCGCCCGCAAGGGAGTTGAGGTCACCAAGGACGGCGACCACGTCGTCGGCCCGAACGGGCAGCTGTTCGGACTCCACTCGCTCGCCGTCCAGTGCCACGGACTCAAGGACGGACTCCGCGACTGGATCCCGGCGGTCGAGGCGCACGTCGGTTCGATGATCGCGATGTCGGGCGTGAAGGCGCGCGGCGCCTAGTGTAGTTCCCCGGGACGTTGTGGACAGCTGAAGTAGCGAAGACCTCCGGCAGGATGTGGGTATCGACACTCACATCAACCACCGGAGGTCTTCGTGGTCCACGCTAATGCTCCTTTGACGCCTGTGGGGCGTCTGCGCCTTGCCCGCCTGGTGGTGGAGCAGGGGTGGTCGGCTCGTCGTGCGGCCGAGCGATTCCAGTGCTCGCCGACGACGGCCGCGAAATGGGCGCCCCGGTATCGGGCGGGACAGCCGATGACGGACGGCTCGTGTCGGCCCCGTCGCACCCCGGCACGCTGCCCGAGGAGGCTGGAGCGGCGCATCGTGGCGTTGCGGTTCACTCGCCGATGGGGTCCGCATCGCATCAGTTACCACCTGCATGTTCCCCGCTCGACGGTGGGCCGGGTGCTGGAGCGGTATGCGATGCCGCTGCTGCACCATCTCGACCAGGCCACCGGGCTGCCCGTGAGGCGGACCCGCCCGGTCCGATACGAGAAGGCCCGGCCCGGGGAGCTGGTGCACGTGGACATCAAGAAGCAGGGCCGCATCCCCGACGGCGGCGGCCACCGCATGCTGGGTCGACAGGCTGGCCACAGAAACAACGACGGCCACGGCCGTGGCGGTCGCGGCTACGCGTTCCTCCACCACGCTGTCGACGACCACTCCCGCCTCGCCTACTCCGAGATCCTGGGCGATGAGAAGAAGGAGACCGCCGCCGCATTCTGGTCCAGGGCCAACGAGTTCTTCACCGACGCGGGAATCACCGTCACCGCAGTGATGACCGACAACGGGTCCTGCTACCGGTCCCGCGACTTCGCGGCGGCCCTCGGCGACATCAAGCATGTGTGGACGCGCCCCTACCGGCCCCAGACCAACGGCAAGGTCGAACGTTTCAACCGCACCCTGGCCACCGAATGGGCCTACGCCGACACCTACGTCACCGACGAAGCCCGCGCCGCCGCCTACCCCGCCTGGCTCCACGGATACAATCATCACCGACCCCACACCGGCATCGGCGGCCAAGTGCCCGCCTCACGCGTTCACAACCTCAGGGGAACTACACCTAGGTCACGTCCGGACGGGCGCTCCGACGGGCACGACGGCGTCGTCGGACGCCTTGTCGTCGTCGATCGGGATGTGCGGAAGCACGCGGTCGAGCCAACGTGGCATCCACCAGTTCCTCCGCCCGAGCAGGCGCATCACCGCGGGCATGATCGTCACGCGGATGACGAACGCATCGATAAATACCGCCGCCGCGAGCCCGAGGCCGAGAAGTTTCACGACGCGCGCTTCCGAGGTGACGAAGGATCCGAACACGGCCACCATGATCGCGGCGGCCGCGACGATGACGCGCGACACCTCGGCGAGGCCGTTGCGCACGGCGCGCGCGTTGTCGCGCGTCGCGTGCCAGAGCTCGGCGATGCGGGTGACGAGGAAGACTTGGTAATCCATCGACAGACCGAAGAGCAACGCGAAGAGGATCACGGGAACGAAGGGATCGATGGGTCCACCCTCGCCGATACCGATGATCGAGTGCCCCCAGCCCCACTGGAACACCGCGACGATCACCCCGAAGGCCGCTCCCGCGGAGAAGAGATTGAGCGCCGCGCCGACGGCGGGCAGCACGAGCGAGCGGAACGCAGCGGCAAGGACGAGCATCGAGAGCCCGACGACGACCGTGAAGAACAGCGGCAAGGACGCGGAGATTTCGTGCGCGAAGTCGACGAACGTCGCCACCGAGCCGCCGACGTGCGCCGTGAGGCCGTCCCCCTCCGCTGCCGTGACGTACGTGTCGCGGATCCGGTGCACGAGGTCGACCGTCGCCTGATCCTGCGGCGATGTCGCCGGGACGATCTGGATGATCGCCGCGTCGCCCGCGGCGTTGGGGATGGGGCCGAGCGCGGCGACGACGCCGGGGTCGATTGCGATCCTTCCCACGAGGTCGGTGACCGCCGTCGGGTTCGCGGCGCCCGTCGTGTCGACGGCGACCACGAGCGGACCGTTGACGCCCGGGCCGAAGCCCTCGGCGAGGAGGTCGTAGCCGGTGCGCGTCGTCGTGCCGAGGGGATCGTTGCCCTGGTCCGCGTGGCCGAGCTGCAGCGCCGCCGTCGGGACGGCGATCGCGGCGACCGCGACGAGGGCGGCGAGGCTCGTCGCTGCGGGGTGACGCTCGACGAACGCCGCGACGCGACCGATGCGCACGCCGTTTCCGTTCGCGAATGCGCCCGCCTCGAGGGCCCTGCGCTCGCGCCGGCTCAACACACGCATGCCGTAAAGACGGAGGAGCGCCGGAATGAGCGAGACGGAAACGGCGACGGAGAACGCCACCGTCACGGCCGCGGCCGCCGCCAGACCCGTGAGGAAGGCGATCTGCGGCACGAACATCCCCGCGAGCGCGATGAACACGGTGGCCCCGGCGAACACCACCGCGCGGCCTGACGTCGTCGTCGCCGCCACGATGCTCTCGGAGACGCCTCGACCGCTCTTGAGCCCGAGCCTGTGGCGGTTCGTGATGAGGAGCGCATAGTCAATACCGATACCGAGCCCCAGGAGCGCGGCGAGTATCGGAGAGTACGTCGAAAGGGGCCCCGCGTGCGAGAACAACCCGAGCGTTCCGATCGCGCCGGTCAGCGAGACGAGCGCCCCGACGAGCGGGACCGTGGTCGCGAGGAGCGACCCGAACGCGAGGAAAAGGATGACGGCGGCGATCCCGACGCCGATGATCTCCCCGATCCCGATCTTGGGCGCCGCGAGTCGGAGCGCTCCCTCTCCGCTGAGCGCGACGGTGACGCCGTCGTGCGCGTTGGCGTCCGCGACGACGCCCGCGAGGTCTTCGATCGATGCCGTCGGTATCGCGAAACCCGACTGGTCCCAGTGGACCTGGGCGTACGCGATCGTCCCGTCCCTGCTGACCTGGCCCGCGCCCGTCGGTCCGAAGGGACTCGTGATCGCGGCGACGTGTGGCACGGCCGCGGCCTCCTCCAACACCCCGGACATGTAGTCGCGCGGCGCGACGTCGGCGACGGTCCCCCCGTCCACCTTCCAGACGATGGTGTCCGTGCTGCCGGAGAGCTCGGGGAACCTCTCGGCGAGGAGGTCGTAGGCCGCCTGGCTGTCCGTGCCTTTGAGCGCGAAGGTATCCCGAAACGAGGTGCCGATCGCCTCGCTCGTCGCGAGCAGGCCGACGACGGCGGCGAGCCAGAGAATGACGACGAGAATCGGGCGGCGGGTGGAGAATGATGCGATGGTCTTCACGAGGGGCTTTCCGGTTAACTGAACGATCGTTAGAATGACGACGAGGCCGATGCTCGCACGATGAACGAACGATCGTCAAGCAAAGTTGCAGAAATGTCACACGCGGAGGTGAGACATGGAACCCGAGCACGTCGCGACGTTCGATGACGCCCCCGCGGACGCGCGACGCACGGACACGCACGAACGCATCCTGGACGTCGCCCTCCGCCTCTTCGCCGAGCGCGGATTCGCCGGCACGTCGATCCGCGACATCGCGGACGAGCTCGGCGTCACCAAGGCCGCCCTCTACTATCACTTCGCCTCCAAGGACGCGATATTCGCCGAGCTCGTCGAGCAGCCCCTCGCCGCCGCACGGGAGATCATGGCCGAAACCCACGACCTCGACACCGCCTCCGGCCGCGAGGAATTCGTGCGCAAGATCGTCAACACCATGGCCGACTACGCACCCGTCGTCGCGATGTTCAAGGATCCCCAGCTCATCGGGGCGGTCGGGGCCGAGCTCGCGCAGTCGGGGATCCTCCGCGATCTCGCGCTCCAACTCGCGATGGGCAAGTCCGGCACGACCCACCCCGAGGACGTGTCCCGCAAAGACATGATCCGCGCCATCGGAGCCGTCTCTGCCGCGGTCGGCGCCATCGAGAACTGGCAATTCATCTACCCCGATCGCGAGATCTTCACGCCCGACGACAAGGCCGCCATCGCCGAACTGATCGTCGCGACGCTCGAGGCGTAGCGCGCCCGCCCGGCCGCCGACGTAGGCTCGGCACGTGCTCCGCTCCACTCGCCTCCGCCCGCGCTATCGCTGGGTCGTGGCGTGCCTCGTCATCCTCCCCGCCCTCGTCGCCGGACCGTGGGGATACCTCCGCCTGGCGACATGGGGCGGTATCGACGGCCCCGGTGCCGAGCCGCGCCACGCCCACGCGGCGCTCGTCCTCGGGGCGAAGGTCGGCGACGATGGCGAGCCCAGCCGGTTCCTCCGCGAGCGCGTCGAGTTGGGCGCGCGCCTCTACCTCGACGGGGTCGTCGACGTCGTGGTCATGTCCGGCGCGACGCACGGCGCGACGTACGACGAGCCGGCGACGATGCGGGACCTCGCGATATCGCTCGGCGTCCCGGCCGACGCGATCGTCCTCGACCGCGAGGGCTACGACACCTTCGCGTCGTGCGCCAACGCCGCGGGACCCCTCGCGCTCGGCGACGTCATCGTCGTCACCCAGGAGTTCCACGTCGCGCGCGCGGTCTGGCTGTGCCGCGAGGCCGGACTCGACGCCCGCGGAATCTACCCGCCGATCCAGGGCAGGGCCGGCACGGTGACGGGCAACATCCGCGAGCTCGGCGCGGACTGGAAGGCCGTCCTCAACGTCTGGAGCGGACGCTCCGCGCCGTCCGCGACGCCCGGGACGTAAGACGCGCGAACGCGTGTCGCACGCTTGATACAGTGACGATAAGTACGGCGGATGGCTCGACAGCGTAGACGGGCCGATCACCCCGCCCCCTTTCTGGAGGTCGCCCTTGAGCGCTGACGAGACCCCGGATGCCGCGCGGCCCGGCGCGACGCACTTCGGTTACGACATCGTCCCCGCCGACCAGAAGGCCGACAAGGTCGCGGAGGTCTTTCAGCTCCGTCGCCCGCCGCTACGACCTCATGAACGACCTGATGACGTGGGGGCTCCACCGGCGCTGGAAGCGCGAGGCGATCGAAGCTCCGGGCGGCGCCGTGGCGACACCGTCCTCGACCTCGCCGGCGGAACGGGAGACCTCGCGCTCCGGCTCGCCCGACGCGTCGGCCCCGAAGGGCGCGTCGTGCTCGCGGACATCAACCCATGGATGCTCGCCGAGGCAAGACCCGCCTCGAGGGCCACCCGCTCGCGACCCGCATCGCGCTCCAGGAGGCCGACGCCGAGAACCTCCCGTTCGGGGACGAATCGTTCGACGCCGTGACCATCGGCTTCGGCCTGAGGAACGTGACGAACAGGACCGCGCGATCCGGGAAATCCGGCGCGTCCTCAAGCCGGGCGGGCGGCTCGTCGTCCTCGAGTTCTCGCGGCCCGTCGCCCCCGTCGTGAAGCCGCTGTACGACGTTTACTCCTTCGCGTGGCTGCCGACGCTCGGGAGAATCTGCACCAAGGACGCCGCGAGCTACCGGTACCTCGCCGAGTCGATCCGGATGCACCCGGACCGCGACACCCTGCGCGACATGATCGTCGACGCGGAATTCGCCACGTGCGTCTACGACACGATGCTGTATGGGATCGTCGCGGCGCACGTGGGCGTCAAAGCGTAACGAGTTCGCATCGAATGGGGTGCGGGCTCGCCCGCGTGTGGGAGCGCTCCCATATACTCGGCCCGTGACCACCTCCGCCGACGCCACCGAGCCCTCCCGCGCGCGCGCCGCGTGGGAGACGTGGGTCGAGCGCGCCGTCATCTCACGCGTCACGATCGCGAGGATGGTGCCGCGCGCGGGGTGGGCGCTCGCGGGGCCGCTCATCCTCGCGAACATCGTCGCCGGGGCGCTGCCCGTCGCGTTCGTTATCGCCACATCCGTGGTGATCGGTCGCGTGCCCGCAGCGGTCGAGGGTGGCGTGCCGTCCGAGGCCTGGGACGCGCTCGTCCGCGCGTTCGTCCTTGCCGCGGGCGCCTTCCTTCTCGCGCGCGTCCTCGCGCCCGTGGTGACGGCCCTCTCGTCGCGAGTGCGGCGGCGCATCGATGGCCAACTCCGCGAGGAGATCCTGGCCTTGACGTCCCGGACCGTCTCGATCGCTCCGATGGAAGACCAGGATGTGCTCGACGAACTTGGCGAGGCGACACGCCAATTTGACGACGACTTGCGCACGCCGGGTCAGGCGGTCGCCGGAATCGTCGCACTCCTCGCGCGCTACGGCTCGCTCGTGAGCTCTGCGTGCTCGTCAGCGTCTCGTCGCTGTGGTGGACGGGACCCACCATCTTCTGCACCACCATGATGTTCCGCAACGGCAATCGCGGGGGCCTCAGGAGGTACTCCGCCATATGGCGCACGGTGATGCCTTTCTCGCGCGAACGGAGCTATTTGCGGGAACTCGCGCTCGGCGATGTCGCCGCGAAGGAAACGCGGATCTTCGGTATCAACGCCTGGCTCACGGACCGGTTGAGCGCGCCCATTGGGCGGTCTTCGGTCCTACCGCGCGCGAGCGCCGCCGCATCTACTTCTATCCGTACCTCGTCATGACCAGCGTCGGGCTCGTGGCGCTCGCGTGGGTCGTGTACGCGATCGGCCAGGCCGCCGTCGAGCAGCACATTTCACTCACCGCGCTCGCGCTGTCGCTTCAAGCGGTCATGGGGGCCATCGCCCTCGGGAGCGCCTACGAGGAAGCTGATGTCCCGACGCAGTGGGGCATGCGCGTCATCGAGGCGATGCGCAGACTCCGCACTCACATCGAGCGAGCGGAGGCGCGCGAGCGCGACCAGACGGCCGCGAACGTCGCGCGCGAGTCCGTCGGGGTGACGGACCTCGCCGGGGTCGATGTCCGGGCACTCCCGAGCACGAGCCTCGTATTCCACGACCTCCGTTTCGCCTACCCGGGAACGAACGATCTCGTGGTGGATGGGCTCGATCTCGAGATCCCCGCGGGCCGTTCGACCGCGATCGTCGGCGTCAACGGCGCGGGGAAAACGACCCTCGTCAAGCTCCTCAGCCGCCTCTACGAGCCGACGGGCGGAGCGATCCTCGCGGACGACGTCAACGTCGGGCTCCTCGAGGCGCACCAGTGGCGCCGTCAGGTCAGCGTGATCTTCCAGGACTTCGTCAAGTACGAGTTCACGGCGGCGGACAACATCGCGATGGGGGCCATCCACGCGTCTCGCGCGACGACGCGGAGATCAGGGAAGCCGCCCGGCGCGCCGGAATCCTCGACGCGTCGCCGACTACCCGCTCGGGCTCGACACCCCGCTCGCGCGGGCGTATAAGGACGGCATCGACCTCAGTGGTGGGCAATGGCAGCGGATCGCGATCGCCCGTTCTCTCTACGCTCTGCGTCAGGGCGTCGCAACGGGCAGCTCTGCGGTTCCCGTCCGGCAGCGACTTGACAATCACGAACAACAGCACCGCGGCGGGTACGACGTTAGTCATCGGTTCGAACACCGTGATTGCCACGCCTGGGTTCGGAGGGGTCGTTGTCAATGGCACCGGGACCACGAATATCAGCGGCGGTATGTCGGCAGCAAGCCCGAACAGAATCGTGGGCGGGCTCCGCAAGAACAACGCGGGCACACTAATTCTGTCAAACTCGACAAACAACTACTCGGGCGGGACATTCGTCAACGCGGGCACACTTTTGCTGGGAAGTGGCACGGCCATTCCAACCGGTAGCGACGTCACCGTCGCACCCGGTGCCGTGTTCAACACCACAGGGCTGAGTAACGGCTCGTCCATCAGTTCGTCGAACGCCATTGGAATGCTGAGTGTGGACTCGACCGGCACATTCCGAGTCCCGACTGGTTTGGGTGATTACTGGCTCAACAAGCTAACGATGACCGGCGGCACGGTCGATTTCACGGGCACAAACAATTTCTGGTTGCACTTCACCGGCGCGCGCGGCGATCACCACCAATCCCAGTAGCACGACGGCCACGTGGACCGGGTCCAATGCCTCGCGCATCCAGAACGACACCGCCAGCCCGCTGACCATCTACGTGGGCTCCGGCAACTACACCGAGCGGTATCGATCTTGATGTCGGACTATATTGTCCAACGGAGGGACAAATCCGACGTTCATCAAAGACGGCTTCAGCACGATGCGGCTAACCAACTTGGGCAATACGGCCAACATTACAATCAAACAGGGATTCTTACGTGCCGACGACATGAGCACCAACGGTGTCGCGCCCTGGGCACTGGCGCGATCACGCAGAATGGTGGTGTTTTGGCATACGGTGGCCCCAGTGCCACCACGACCAAAAACTTGTCGACTATCGGGGGCAGCAGCTGGAATCTTCAGGTACTTGCTCCCGGAGTGAATCTGACCTACTCCGGCGTCATCACCGAGTCCGCTCCCGGCACTGTGCTTTGGGTCAACGGCCCCGATACGGGCAATCCTCCGAGCACGTTGACGCTCACCGGTACGAATAATTACTCGAATGGCACGGTCGTTCGCAACGCGATCCTAGCAATCCCAATGATCGCCAACCAGGGCCAATCGAGCCCGATCGGCTCGGGCAGCACGGACGGCTTTATAGCATTGCAGGGATACAACGTCTTGGGCGAAGGTAGCCCCACTCTGCGCCTGACGGGAACTAGTGCCACGTATTCCACAAACCGCGAACTCTTCGTGAGCGGCACTTATCCCGATGGCGGCACACTCGACGTACAGAATTCCAACACGAACCTAACTTGGTCGGGGCTGGTCCACGATTACGGGGGCAGTGGAGGAAGCTTCATCAAAGCAGGCGAAGGAACGATGACACTGACCAACTCGGCAAATAACTACATCGGTGGCACCTACGTCGAAAACGGCCGGCTCCACGTGAACAACGATGCTGTCGGCACGGCGGGAGTCAGGATCTTTCCGAACGGAATCCTGCGATACCAGTCCGCAGCGAGCGTTGGCCGCAGCATAGTTCTTGACGGAGGAACTCTGGAGGCGCCGGTCGGTATTAGCTTGATGACTAACGGCGCGCTTGTGGGCGAGGGCACGGCCATCGGCAATGTAGTTAACTCAGGGAGTGTCGTTCCAGATGGTGTTACCAGTCTGATTCGCATCGAGGGCAACTACACTCAAAGCTCCTTGGGCGAGCTAATGATCTTCGAGGATTTGTCTTTGCCTGGGAGCAACAGCCCACGGCTCGAAGTGACAGGCAATGCGGCTTTGGGCGGCACGCTTCGTATGAGTCTGAGCGGAATGGGCTACTTCTATGGTTCACGCTCATTCGATGTGCTGGATTGGGGCGGCAGCCTAAACGGCACCACCTTCTCGACCCTCCAGTTACCGACGTCCGGCGGCACATTCAGCTGGGACACCAGCCAGCTCTACACCAGTGGAGTGCTCGTGCTACCGGCCCGGGCTGACGGGAGATTACAACAACAATGGCATTGTGGACGCAGCCGA
>CAVQHE010000007.1:0-200959 GCA_963712245.1 uncultured Actinomycetota bacterium
TGTGACGGTATCGATGCGGAGAATCGGTGGGCCCGTCAGCGAACACCCTGGGCATACGGTGTAGCCGATGGTGGAACTCAATACGAACACTACGAGCCTCGTAGTTGGGCACGGGTACGGTCACCGTGAAGACGTACGTGACTCCCTTGCGACCCTGTACTCGCTTCTCGCGGAGACTCGGGAAGAGTGCCTTCGCCCCCCGAACGGATCGATGGCGCCGCGCGACGTCCTCGAGCCAAGACTGAGCGGCACGAGGACGGGGCAACATCAGGAGGATCCAAACGACCGCGGATGTTTTAGGGCGGGAATTGCCGAGGCCGAGGTGGTAAGGGCGCCGCTGGTTGCCAAGACCCCAACCGCGTACCGTCCTTCATCGCGGCTGCCAACCGGGCCTTCGATGTCCCTCCGTCAAGAGCCACGAAATCGGGCCAAAGAGGCGCGGAGCTTCTCGCGAACCCATCCTTCGTCGTCGGGCCTTAGCAGCGCGGCATCCAGCTATCCGCGGCGTACTCAAGGCGCCGAATCGCCATATCACGGTCCCCGACCTTGATGGGAGCTGAGATTCCAGCGGGGTCCGGAGTCAAACGTCGACGAAGGTCGGCGCCACCTTCGCGCCACAATGCCGCCAATGCGCCGGCCACTCCCGTGCCGGGGGCGATGAACATCCACCCGAAGGTCTCCACATTGAAGGAGCAGAGGATCGGATCGCCTGTGCGCTTGTTCTCCGCTTTGGCAAGGCGGACCGCCCTCGCGCGCAAAGTCCGCAGTGCGGAACTGCCGCTAGTAAACAGGTCCGTATGCTTCTGCGGGTGAGACGCGTCTACCACTCATTCTTAGCAGTATTCGGAATCCAAAGACCATCGGCATCCAGACGGTTGAAGAGCGACAACGAGGTCGACGGTTGGGTCCTCGTACGATCCGAGCGGCTGGTGGAACGAAATCAGGATCGCGCGCTTCGTTACTTCGAGTTCCACGCCCGGATACACCGCTCGCAGGATCGGCTCAATGTGCTCGACGACACCGTTCACTGTCGGATTCGGCCCTTGCCCGGCACCGTCGGGGCCAAGGAGAGTGTGCACTCGGCGATCGAGGACCATGCCGCAGTCCGCATCGAGGCCCTGATCCCTTTGGTGAACGGGGCAGTTGGCGGTCCCATGCGCGAGCGATCCAGAGCGGAACGTCCGAACCACTCCGTTGAATGAAAGTGCCGCTCGGCGAACGAGTTCCCGGCGCTCTCGGGCTTCCTTCAAGACGACATCGTCGGGCGCAAGTTGGGCCCGCACGTCGTCGAGGATCTGATCAACGTAGGACACGGGTCACCTCCCAAGAGCGCATCGCGGCTACGCCGTTCCCGGCGTGCGCCTGAATCGCTCTTTCGAACAAGGGCCGGAATTACATTCGTGCAATTCCCGCATAACTCAATGATACGCGGAGGGTGCGACATAACCCACGGTGCTGTCTGTATGGTCAACTTCGCCGATTCGTCGCGGCCGAATACGTGCCGCATCCTCTCCAGAATCCGCGCCTCAAGACCGCCAGGCGACTCAGACGCCCGGAGCGACCACGTTCGCTTCCGCGGGCTACGCCCGATCCTGGTTTCCCCGGCCGTCGTCCCCCTCTCCCCACCGACCTTCACCGCCCAAGTTCCCGAATATGGCACGCTGAACCTCTATGGACATCGGCGTTCTGACCGTCGTCGCGACGGCGGTCGGCGTGTGGGCGTGCGTCGCCACCTTTCGCGCGATCACCCGCCGCCACGACCCCGACGACCACGGTTTCCGCGCGGTCGTAGCGACGGTTGTCACGATCGCCGCCATCACCGCCGGGTCCTTCGAGGTCGCGCATCACCTCCGCCAGCAGCTTGCCACCGAGGCGCTCGGCGTCCTCTCCAACGTCGACGGCATCAAGGCCGACTGCGAGCGCTACACCGAGGAGCTCTTCAACCTGAGCCAGTACCAGGGTTACGTCTTCTACGACGGGTCCAACGTCGCCCACCTGCGGCGAAACATCTGCCACGAGCTGTGGGGCTACGCGCACGGCGGCCAGGCGAACCCCACCGAGGGCCAGATCGTCGCGGTGCACGTCGTGGCGCACGAGGCCCAACACATCAACGGCATCCGCAACGAGGCCGTCGCCGAGTGCATCGCCGTTCAGCTCAACTATCTCGTCGCGGAGAAGCTCGGGGCGACGCCGGAGCAGGCTAGGGAGTTCCAGCGGCGCTACTTCGCGGAGTTCTACCCGTGGCAGAGCGACGAGTACGTCTCAGGCGAGTGCCGCGAGGGAGGCGAGCTCGACCTGTTCCCGGAGCGGACGGAGTTTCCTTAGCGCCGACGCTTCGGGGGCGGGCGACGAGGTCGGCCGCGGCTCCGGGCGGCGCGGTGGAGGCCGGGAGCGGGTGAAGGGGCGAGGTTCGTGGCAACCCGACCCGTCGTCAATACATCCCCTTGTGCCGGCCGTACTGGCGGATGAGGCGAGGGTCGGCGTGTCGCGTCTTGGCAACTTGCCAGTGAGACCCGTAGCGTCGATTGAGCTGGCCGCATTTGGCGATTCGCGTCGGTGCCAGACGCCAGAAGGGGGCATTACCATGCTGATGGACGCCACGGTGAAGGTCGAAGAAGGACCCGCCGAGACCGGTCAGGTTGACGTGCGCGACAAGTCGGAGGGATTGATTTCGGATCTGCGCGGCACGTTCGTGCCAGACAACGCTCCGAGTACGGAACTGCGGCAAGCCCCGATGAGTGACGCCGTGTTGCTGCTCACCGTCCCGGCGTTGGATGTGATCGACCATCCGTGTCAGTGTCTCGACATCCAATACGAGAGCTCGGCGAATACCTGGGTTGTGAGGCTCGGGTTGTAGTCCGACTCTCCCGCACTCCGCGGCATGGCGAGGCCGTATGGCTCGCAGATCAGGCGATCCAAACTCCCGCGTGCGCGAAGACCGCGGTCGCCAACCCCACTGCTCGCTAATACCCCCCTGCGGCCCACCCTTAGGTCAGTTGTTTCCGCAGTCGGCGCACTTCTTCAAGAAGCCTCGGCAGGTCCTCGCGAGCATGAGCGATGAAATCCTGGTCCCGAGTCTCATGGCTTCAGAGTCGAGTGTGCAATCGAACGTTCGGTCGAGGTCGCATTGCTGCCCTCGCGGTGCAGCATGATGAATGAGGCGAAACTTTCACCGTCGCGGCCTTCCCAGTAGGAGTCCATGGCGCTGGCGACGCCTGCGAACGGCGCAATTCGATGGAGTCGAGTTCCTGCTCGGTCAGCGGTGCGTCCATCCGGACATCCTCGCCGGGATCAAGCGTGTCCCGCACGACGGCGGTGCCACAGATGCGGGCAACCCCACTACTCGCCAATACGCCCCCACGGCCGGCGTCGTCCTCAGGGGAGCCTCTCCGGTTTCCCCCCTACAGGCGCCGGTAGCCTGGCCGCATGACGTCCACGTGTCCCGAATGCGGTCGCGAGCTCTCCGAACACAACCGCCACGTGCGATTCACTCTGCCTGATCCACTTGTTGAGGCTCATGTCGAGATCGGTGCGGACGGCCTCTGGATGTCTCATGAGACTCCGCGAGATTCGGTGTTCATCCAGGCGGAATCGATAGGGGCGTTCCTTCGCGCGTTGGTCCCCATCCAATTGACCGGAGGCTACGCGGTGACGTATGGCGTGTGGGTGGGTGTCCCTCCCGAAGAGATGCGGCGCGCCTTCGACGTCTGGTGGACACCTTCTACGGCGCTCTTCAGATCGAAGGGAGACTCGCGAACACCTTGCCGGGCTGGGACAGCCTTGGCGTGCCCGTTCGCCTTGCGGTCCGCGACAAGGACGAGACGCCCTATTGCGTCGCGAGTACGAACGGCGCCATGTCTGCGATCCTTACCGAAGTCTGGCCGCATGAGGCGGTGCTCGCTTCGCTCCCGGACTAGGGGTCGCGGTGCAGGGCGAGGCGAACGCCGCGCCAGGCGGGACTATCCAACCCACCAACCCCACTGCTCGCTAATACATCCCCTCGCCCTTGCGCACCAGGACCGCGGACAGTGCCAGTTGTAGTGTTTGCGCATGGGGCCAAAGGACGCGAGCGTTGGCGGGACCGTTCCGCTCCGATTCACGGCTGACGAAGCCCTAGTGCTCTTCGAGTGGCTCGCCAGCCATGAGCAGGCGGGGAAGCTCGAGCTTCGCGTCGACGACCCGGCAGCACTGGTCGCGTTTCAGGGGATGCTGTGTCTACTCGAAAGCGCACTCGTCGAGCCATTCCAGGATGACTACCGGGAACTTGTGGAGCGCGCTCGCATGAGACTCCTTGGGCAGTAAGCGGCATCCGTAGGGCGAACACCGTCGGCAACCCCACTACTCGCCAATTACACCCCCTCCGACGAGGATGCCGTGTCATAGCCTGTGATGGTGACCGAACCAGATCGGGTGCGCATCAGCTTCTTCCTCGCGGGTGCGCCGACGGCGGAGGGCTCGGCTTGGCACCTGCCTGGAGAGCCTGGCTTCCAGCCCAAATTCTGGGCTCGGGCAGGCGACGTCTTCGACCGATGCGTACGCGCCGACGGCGCTGACGAGGAACGCGTCGCTCTGAGCGTTCTAGAGATCGCTGAGGATCACGCCATCGTGAGCGGTGACCTGCCCGGCTCGTTGGGGAGCGGCGACATTCTCTTGGGCGAGCGCGACCGGAGTCACTGACTGAATTCCACGTCCGGCGCAACGCCCATCGCCAACCCCACTACTCGCCAATACCCCCTCGGGATGACGGTCGATGTCAGGTCAGGCGTGTTCGTCAACGAATGCGAACGTCAGCTCTTCGAGGGCTACGGGGTCATCCGGCCAACAGCGCCGGCCGTAGCCAAGTGGCGGCAAGGATGGCGAGGGCGGCGACGCCGAAGAGCGAGATCCCACAGGACCACAGGGGAAACGCCGCAACACGCGAAAGGGGTGTGAACAGCCCCGCGTGTGCGTCGGTTTGGTCGCGGACGCTCTTGAAGCCGTCGCCGTTTGCGTCTGAGACGCTGATCGCTAGGTCGTGCCGCGCAAGCCATTGGCTGTCCGTGATCTCGCCCTGGCGGTGCCGGGTCATCAACTCCAGGCTCAAGAACGTACTCAACAGTGACAAGGAACACGCAATCGTCCTCGGGCCGCGCTGAGTCTCAGGCGCGAGCGCGATAGAGAGGAGGAACGACTGTGCCGCGATGGAGAGTGCCGGAACCTGCCACAGCAGACTCTTATAAGCAAGCCTTCGCGCCGCAACCCCGGCATAGACCGCATCGAAACTCAGCTCTGGCTCGATCCCCGGCGTCCGCGTCATGCTGCGATCCTTTCACTCGGCACATTGCGTCGCAAAGCGGTGATTGATACTGATCTTGCCGTGTCTGCCTTGCCACTCGGTTGGGCAACCCCACTGCTCGCCAATACACCCCGTTCCCCATGCGCGAGGGCCGAAAGGCGATGCGCGATACTTGACGAGTGTCTCAGTCGGAAACGGAACTCGAGGCGGAGGTCCAGGCGGTCCTACCTCGGGGAATGACCTTCACGCCCCGCGCGATTGAAGGCGTCTGGGTCGTCGATATTGTCCGTGGCGACGGTACGGTCGCCTGGTCGCGTTTCGGAAGCGGGCCCGACAGGGCGCGTTCCATGGTCAGGGCTTGGCGGCGTTACCTTGAAGAAGAGATAGGCGGGCCCGTGGGAGATCGTTGCTTTGAAGGCGGCGCGAACCCGAATATCCGAGCCCTCCTCGGGCAGACCAAAGAAGAGTGACGCGCGCGCCTAGCGCGGGCGAGTCCCTGGAACGTGAGGCGCATGCCCCGTCGGCAACCCTTCTCGCCGCCAATACATCCCGTCGGCTACACCTGCTCGTGTAAGTCTTCGCAATGCTGAGCGAGTGCCGAAAGCGTCGCGGGCCAGTCGCCTGTTTCGGTTGAGCGAGGCCACGGCGCCACACCTGCCTCACCCGTCCATGTGAGATGCACCAGTGCGAAGCGGTCCTGTCCGAGGCGCACCAGGACTTCGTCGCAAGCGCCGCACTGGCTCACGACCACCGCGCCAAGACCGAAGAGCGGTTGTCCCGGCGAGAGCTCAGACTCGAGTTCCCGAGTTACGGTTCGGAGGTGTTCCGCGTCCGGCACGCACCATTGACCAGGAAGCGCGTCCGGTACTGGCATGTTCGTCACGCGAACACTCTTCCACACGCGCAAGCACATACGCGGGTTCGGCGGAGGCTGTCTCTCCGCCAGGCGATTCGACGGTTCCGGCGATCCGTCACCAGACGAATTCACTCGCACGGCGGAGATAAGCACGTGCGAGGAGTATGGGGCGCGTTCAGCAACTCCGCCGCTCGCCAATACATCCCTCGCTAGTCGTGAAATGACGGGGGTTCGAGCCACGGCGTCGCTCGTCTTGCTCGGGACCCGCAACGGCACCGCTAGGCGAATCCGTCGGGAGGATCCGCTAGAGGGGTTCGAGGTAGCGCCCCCATATCTGCGCCTTGCGGTACGGACCGTCTCCTTCGGCATCCATTTGTGGTTCGTCGAAGTCGACCCAGTACTTGAGTTCGCCGGGGTTCGCTTGTGCGTGCACCACGGGCTCGGCTGCGGCCATATCGGAAATCGTCCCTAGGAATACCTGCCTCCAAGGACCCTCCCATGAGGGGTCCTGAACCACGCGCACGCGGCTACCGGCTGGGATCGCGTCCGGTGGCCAAGTCTGCGGAAGTGGCTCCCCGCGTATGCTCTCGACCGCCGCTCGATCCTGAGATTTCCGCCTTGAGACCTCGTCTTCCATTGGACGAGGATAGCGCTGATGATCACCGGAGCGACCGGAGCCCGTAACCCCACTACTCGCCAATACATCCCCACGGGTCTCGATCCCAAGGCGTCTTCGGGCGTAGGTCGAAGCGTTGCGATCGGTTCGCGTGGGGATAGTACTGGTCGCTCGCTATGGTTGACTATGCGCAACTCTGACGGTAAGCGCGGCGCTAAGCCTGAAGACACCGTGGCTTTCACGGCGCTAGAGGTTGCGTTGGCGACCACCCCATTCGCGGGCGGCGCGGCCGTTCTCGTGAACAGGATGCGGGAAGCACGTCTCAATCGGTTCGCGGGCGAAAGACTTGCTCGCATCGAGACCACTCTGGCTGCGCTTCAAGTCCAACTCGGAGAACAGGAGTTGGCGCGGCGTCTTGATACGGACGAGTTCATCGCGGCCGCATATCGCACGGTGGCCGCAATGCGGCAGGAGTCCGACCCCGTGCGCCTCGATCAGCTGCGCAACGCGCTCGTGAACGGTTACGTACTTGAACGCTCGCCGCGCGACCGACACCGGTTCTTGGACCTCATCTCGAGGCTCGGGCCGGACGACATCACAGGCCTCGTGGCGCTTGTGGCGGTCGAGAAGAACCACGAAGATGTCATTCGCGGTGCTGACAGCATCGTTGCCGATGCAATCGGCACCGAGCGCGGCGACCTCAGCTCATTCGTGGTGTTGCGTCACCTTGCCGCGGAGGGCTTGCTCGGCGAACACCACGACGAACGTGTTGAGGCGCTTGACTCAAGGATCCCGCAGTTCGGCACCACCATGCCGCCGCCCCAGGGCCTCCGGCGCATCGCTCAGTACACGATCCCGCAATTCGCTCGCGACTTCCTCGCGCAATTGTCTGACCCGAACGTTGACTTGGCGCGACCGGCGTAGGCCCGCCAAGGAACGAGCGGGCCCTCCGGAGCGAGCCACGCGGGCAACCCACTACTCGCCAAGAATACATCCCCTCAACAGCGCGCAGGCGCAGGGAGTGCAGTAACCTCCGATCGTGGACGACGTATCTGAGGAACTCCTGTCGCGATGTGTCCGTCCGTACTACCTGGCCATGGCGGGGTTCGCCGCGATTCGCCGCCCCGTCTCGTACGACGACCTCGCCGACGTCGTCGGCGCGACAACGGACGCGGAAATTCGGAGCCTACTTGCCTCGCACTGGAGACCGCGAGCGATGGGGGCGTGGCTTGCCGCTGGTCGCACAACGGCGGCCATCGAAGACGCACTCTTGCGGAGCTTGGAGACTTCCCAGGGATTGCTCACCTCCCCCTCCGCTTGCCACCGTGGCAGTTCTCAACATCGGCGAGGCGGCGCTCCCCGCGATGCAGCGCTATCCTGGCTGCGCACGTTGAGAACAACTGGGGGAAGCCGGGATTCATCGTGGCCGCAATCGAACACGTCGGTGGTTCTGCGCGGGGCACTTCCGCAACGGATGACGACCGTGCCGATCTCGCCTCGGCGCTGGCCGTCGCGGCACGGATCGCTGCCCTGCGCGCTGCTGTCTAGCGCCATAGCGCCCGCGCCTCGGGTTACCGGTGGAACACGCGTCGCTAACCCGGCCTGGGTCGCGCCCGTCGGCGCCACGCCGATCCAGTGTCCCCAGGGCGCGCCTAAAAGCCCCGTTCCACGAATTCGGGCATTCGGGATATTCGTGTCGGACCCCCCTGCTTGACTGGTGTCATGACGTTCAGCACCCAGGCGTTGCGCGCGGCCACCGCGGCCGTGTTCGCGCGCGACGGCGCGGACGTGACCGGGCTGCCCGCGCCGGAGCTGCTCGCGCTGTCCCGCGACATCGCGCAGGCGCGGCGCGACGCGGACGTGCTGATGGCGCAGGTCGCCGCCGAGATACACCGGCGCTCCCAATCGGACGACGCCGGGGCCGGGCTCGCGGCCCGGCAAGGCTTTCGCTCCGCGGCGGAGATGGTGGCGCGCGCGACCGGGGGAAGCGTCGCCGAGGCCCAGCGGCTCGTCGCGACGGGAGGACTCCTCGCCGACGGCGACGCACCGGGAGAGGTTCGCGCGAGCGTGGCGCCGACGCCGCTCGCCGAGTTCCGGCGCGACCTCGCCTCGGCGGTACGCGAGGGGCGCGTGAGCGTCGAAGTCGCCGCGCTGCTCACCGACGCGCTCGCCGGGCTTCCCGACGTCGATAGGACGCGCGACCTGTTCGCGCGGGCGCTCGCCAAGGCGCCCGGATTGCCGTTGCACCAGGTGCGCAAGCTCGCGTGGCAGGCGCAGGCCTTCGCCGACCCGGGCGCGTGGGAAGCGCGCGAGGAACGCCAACACGAGGCCCGGACCGCCACCCTCCGCGACGACGCCGACGGCATGGTCACCCTCACCGCCCGGCTCACGCCGCTCGCGGCCGCGCCCGTGCGGGCCGTTCTCGACGCCGGCGTGCGTTCGGCGATGCAGGCCCGGCGCGACGACCCCGAGTCCGACCCCCGCACCCCCTGGCAAATGCGCGCCGACATCCTCACCGACCTGTGCCGTCACGCGCTCGACTGCACCCAGGCCACCAGCGGAGTCAAGACCACCGTCGTGGTGCGCCTGAGCCGCGAGGACCTCGAGTCGGGGCTCGGCGTGGGCCAAATCGACGGCGCGCCCCAGCCCGTGAGCGCCGGCGCGCTGCGCCAGGCCGCCGCGGACGCCGAGGTGGTGCCCGCCGTCCTCGGCGGGGACATCCGAGGTCCTCGACTGGGGGCGGGCGCGCCGGCTGTTCACCCCCGCGCAACGCCTCGCGCTCGTCGAACGCGACGGCGGATGCGCCTGGTGCAACGCGCCGCCATCCTGGTGCGAGGCCCACCATATTCGCTGGTGGGAACGAGACGCCGGGCCCACCGACCTGAGCAACGGGGTGTTGCTGTGCGCGCGATGTCACCATCGCCTGCACCGCGACGGCTGGGAGATCGAGGTTCGGGATCACGCGGTGCGCTTCGTGCCGCCGACGGGAGTCGATGCCGCGCGCACGCCACGCCTCGGCGGGCGCCAACGCTACGAGCTCGCGGCCTAGCACGAGGCTGCGCGGCGCGGGGACGGTCGCGGGGCGGGGACGGTCGCGGGGCGGGGCAGCGCGGGGCAAGGAAAAACGGGCGGGACGCGGCGCGGCACCCCCGAAACCCGCCCGCAACCGCACCCTGGCACAATGGCAAGCATGGCGAGCGCAGTCGACAGCGGCGAGGCCAGCCACGAGGGACCCCACCGGCTCGGGCACCGGCCCGACGCCCCGGTCCCCCTCTCGACCTACCGGCTCCAACTCAACGAAGGCTTCACCTTCGCCGACGCCGCCGCCCGCCTCCCGTATTTCGAGGCCCTGGGCGTCACCCACCTCTACCTGAGCCCCATCCTCCGCGCCGCCCCCGGCTCCACCCACTTCTACGACGTCGTCGACCACGCCCACGTCTCCCCCGTCCTCGGCGGGGCAGAAGGCCTCCGCGCCCTCGCCAAAGCCGCCCACAAGCGCCACATGGGCCTCGTCGCGGACCTCGTCCCCAACCACATGGCCGTCCCGACGCCCGTCTACCACAACCGCGCCCTCTGGTCCGTGCTCTCCGAGGGCGCCGACTCCCCCTTCTCGCACTGGTTCGACGTCGACTGGGCCAGCGGCGACCCCGTCCTCATGCCCGTCCTCGGCCAGCGCATCGGCACCGTCCTCGCCGCCGGCGAGTTCACGCTCGACACGATGACCGTCCCCGGCTTCGAGGAACGCGGCGAGGTCCCCGTCCTCCGCTACTACGACCACGTCTTCCCCGTCCGCCCCGGCACCGAATCGCTCCCCCTCGACTCCCTCGTCACCGAGCAGCACTACCGCCTCGCCTACTGGCGCGTCGCCAACGAGGAGCTCAACTACCGCCGCTTCTTCGACGTCGGCTCCCTCGTCGCGCTCCGCGTCGAGGATCCCGAGGTCTTCGACGCCACCCACCGCCTCATGATCGACTTCGTGCGCGACGGCACCCTCGACGGCCTGCGCATCGACCACCCCGACGGCCTCGCCGACCCGGCCGGCTACCTCGCGCGCCTCGCCGACGCCACGAACGACGCCTGGGTCGTCGTCGAGAAGATCCTCGAGGACGAGGAGACCCTCCCCGCGTCGTGGAAGGCCGCGGGCACGACGGGGTACGACGCCGCCTGGCGCGTCGGCGCGCTCCTGCGCGACCCCGCGGGCGCGGCCTCGCTCGCCGGCACGATGCACCGCGTCGCCGGCGACGCCATGGGCGCCCTCCCCGCGGTGATCGACCAGGCCAAGCGCGAGATCGTCAAGGTGTCGCTCTCGAGCGAGGCCCACCGCCTCGCCACGCTCGCCCACGCCGTCTGCACCGCCGACGTGCGCCTCCGCGACCACACCTGGCGCGCCCTCTACGACTGCCTGCGCGCCATGCTCACGACCTTCGGCCGCTACCGCGCCTACGTCGTCCCCGGCACTCCGCCCGCCCCCGACTCCGTCGAGGCGATCGACGCCGCCGCCGAACGCTCCCGAGCCGTCCTCGACCCGGAGCGCCACGAGACCCTCGAGGTCGTCGTCGACCTGCTCAAGGGCCTCGAGGTCGGCAGCGCGGGACGCACGCACGAGGCGACGCGCCGCGAACTCGTCACCCGCTTCCAGCAGGCGTGCGGCGCCGTGATGGCCAAGGGCGTCGAGGACACCGCCTACTACCGCTGGACCCACCTGCTCGCGCTGACCGAGGTCGGCTCCCCCGCCGCCCGGTTCGCCCTCCCCCCGTCGAGCTTCCACGCCTGGGCGGCCGACCAGCAGGCGACGTTCCCCCACGCGATGACCGGGCTCTCGACCCACGACTCCAAGCGCTCCGAGGACGTGCGCGCGAAGCTCGGGATCCTCAGCGAGTACGGCGAGGAATGGGACGAGGCGGTCGCGACGATGCGCGAAGCCTCCGAGCCCTACCGCCCGCCGGAGCTCGACGGCCGCATGGAGAACCTCTGGTGGCAGACGGCGTGGGGCACGTACGGCGACGACGGCCCGATCGCGTGGGAACGCCTCAGCGGATACCTGGTCAAGGCGATGCGCGAGGCCAAGACCCACACCACCTGGACCTCCATCAACGACCGCTACGAGCACGCCGTGCTCGGATTCGCGCGACCTCAGCCTCAAGGACCCCGCCGTGATCGGCGCGCTCGAGAACCTGCACGCGTCCACCGCGGACTCGCTCCGCGCCGCGATCCTCTCCGCGAAGGCGCTCCAGCTCACCATCCCCGGCGTCGCCGACGTCTACCAGGGCACCGAGGCCCTCGCGGTGAACCTCGTCGACCCCGACAACCGCCGACCCGTCGACTTCGACGCCCGCGCCGCGACCCTCGCGCGGCTCGACGGCGGCAAGAAGCCCCGCACCCTCGACGAGGAGAAGACGTGGGTCACCGCCCAGGCGCTCCGCCTGCGCCGCGCCCACCCCGAGGCGTTCGTCGGCGCCGCGGCCGGCTACCAGCCCCTCGCCTCCTCCTCCGGCCACGCCGTCGTGTTCTCCCGGAACGCCGGAGACGAGCCCTGCGCCGTCACGGTCGCCACCCGCGCGACGCGCGAGCTCGAACGCCTCGGCGGCTGGGCCGAGGCCACCGTGCAGCTGCCCGAGGGCTCCTGGCGCGACACGCTCACCGGAACCGTCGTCGAGGGCGGAGCGACCCCGCTCGCCGACCTGCTCGCCACGTACCCCGTCGCCCTGCTGGAGCGCGCGTAGACCGTGCGCGCGAGCGTCTGGGCGCCCCACGCGTCGGCCGTCGCCTGCCACACGGGCGGCCGCGAGGTCGCGATGACGCGGCGCGCGGACGACGCTGGGGCGAGGGGCGACGAGGATCGCGGCGGAGCGGCGCGCCCCGGCTGGTGGGACGGCCCCGAGCTCGCGCCCGGCACCGACTACGCGTTCAGCGTCGACGGCGAACGGCCCCTTCCCCGACCCGCGCAGCGCCGCCCAGCCCCACGGCGTCCACGGACCCTCGCGCGTGTTCGACACGGGCGCCTTCCCGTGGACGGACGCCGCCTGGCCCGGGCGCGACGCGCGAGGCGCCCTCACCTACGAGCTCCACGTCGGCACCTTCACCCCGGAGGGCACCCTCGACGCCGCCGCCGAGCGCCTCCCCCGCCTCGCCGCGATCGGGATCGAGATGGTCGAGCTCATGCCCGTCGCCCCCTTCCCCGGCAGCCGCGGCTGGGGCTACGACGGCGTCTCCATCTTCGGCGTCCACGAGGCATACGGCGGCCCGGAAGCGCTCCAGCGCTTCGTCGACGCCGCCCACGCGGCCGGCCTGGGCGTCTGCCTCGACGTCGTCTACAACCACATGGGCCCGTCCGGCAACTACCTCGCGCAAGTTCGGCCCCTACTTCACCGACGCGTACGAGACGCCGTGGGGGTGGGCGGTCAACCTCGACCAGGACGGCTCGACGGAGGTGCGCCGCTACCTCGCCGACAACGCCCTCCGCTGGCTGCGCGACTTCCACGTCGACGCCCTGCGCCTCGACGCCGTCCACGCGCTCCACGACCACTCCCCCCGCCACTTCCTCGCCCAGCTCTCCGACGAGGTCGCGGCCCTTTCCGCCGAACTCGGCCGGCCGCTCTCGCTCGTCGCCGAGTCCGACCTCAACGACGACGCGATGGTCACCCCGGTCGCGGACGGCGGGCGCGGCATGACGGCCCAGTGGGACGACGACGTGCACCACGCACTTCACGCCTACCTCACCGGGGAGCGGCAGGGGTACTACGTCGACTTCGGCAGCGCGGAGTGCCTCGACAAGGTCTATCGCCAGCGCGTTCTGGCACGACGGCACGTACTCGCCGTTCCGCGGGAAGGACTGGGGCCGCCCCGTCGCCCCTCGCCGCGACCGCCGCGCGTTCGTCGTCTGCGCCTCCAACCACGACCAGGTGGGCAACCGCGCGATCGGCGACCGCCCGTCGGCGACCCTCACGCCCGGCGCCCAGGCCGCGTCCCTCGCCTTCGTGCTCCTGTCCCCCTTCACCCCGCTGATCTTCATGGGCGAGGAGTACGGCGAGACGCGCCCGTGGGCGTTCTTCACCGACTACCAGGACCCCGGGCTCGCCGACGCGGTGCGCAAGGGCCGCACGGAGGAGTTCTCCGGGCACGGGTGGGACGAGGTGTACGGGCGCCCCGTCACGGTGCCCGATCCGCAGGACCCGGCCACGGCGCGCGGCTCGGTGATCGACCCCGACGCCGCGACGGGGCCGGTGCACGACGAGCTCCGCGCCTGGTTCGCCGCCCTCGTATCCGCGCGCGCCCTCACCCTCCGGGACGGCGCGTGGGACGCGCACCCCGCGGGCGTCGAGGAACGCGCCCCCCGCGTACTCACGCTCCACGGCCCGGTCCGCGTGCACGCGAACCTCTCCGACGCCCCGGTCGAGGTCGAGGAGGCCGTCCCGCTCGCGAGCTTCGGCGAGGTCGCGGCCGTCGGGGGCAGCGTCGTCATCGGGCCGGATAGCCTGATCCTGGTGGACGCCGCGAAGGAGTGAGCATGGGCGAAAGCGGATGGCGAACGGACGCCGCGGAGACGCTGTGCGTGACGAAGGGCTTCTCGCTCGAGAAGCTTCGACCCGTCGCTCGACCCCCGGGTGGCACGGCGACAAGCACGACGCCGTCAGGGAGATGCGCAAGCGCGGCAAGGACCTGGAGCGCCTCCAGGAGCAGCTGTTCGCGGCGGGCAAGGAGGGCGACAACCGGAGCGTCCTCCTGGTGCTGCAGGGCATGGACTCCGCGGGCAAGGGCGGCATCGTCTCCCACGTCGTCGGGCTCGTGAACCCGCAGGGCGTGCGCGTCACGGGATTCGGCGTGCCGACCGAGGAGGAGAAGCGGCACCACTACCTCTGGCGCATCCGCAACGCCCTGCCTCCCGCGGGCAAGATCGGGGTGTTCGACCGCTCCCACTACGAGCAGGTGCTCGTCGTGCGGGTGCACAACCTCGTGCCGCCCGACGGAGTGGGAGAAGCACTACGACGAGCTCAACGCCTTCGAGGAGGAACTCGCGGCGGCGGGGACGACGGTCGTCAAGTGCGCGCTCGTGATCTCGCCGGAGGAGCAGCTCGAGCGCCTCGAAGCGCGGCTCGACGACAAGACCAAGCACTGGAAGTACAACCCGCACGACCTCGACGAACGCGCGCTCTGGAACGAGTACCGCACCGCATACCAGGCGATGCTCGACCGCTGCTCCCCCGCCTCCGCGCCGTGGTACGCCATCCCGGCCGACCGCAAGTGGTACGCCCGCCTCGCCGTGACGGATATCCTCGCCTCCGCGATGGAAGGCCTCGACCTCGGCTGGCCCGAGGCGGACTTCGACGTCGAGGCCGAGCGCGCCCGCATCGCCGCCCTCGACCCGTCGGCGCCCGAGACATCGCCAGGGGCGTAGACCCATGGCCCGCCGCGTCGACCCCGCGCCGCTCGTCCAGGTCGCGCCCGTCTTCGCGACGATCGCGCCCGACGACGCCGAACGCGACCTCCGCCGCCTGTACCCGCACCCCCACTCGCGCCTGCGGCTCGGCATGATCGCCGGCGCGGACGGGGCGGCGACCATGCCGGACGGGACGTCGCGCGGCCTCGGCGGGAGCGCGGACCTCCGCGTGCTGCGCGCCCTGCGCGCCCAGGCGGACGCCGTCCTCGTCGGCGGCCGGACCGCCCGGGTCGAGGGCTACGGGCCGCTCCGGCTCCCGACGGCGCTGGCCTCCGAACGCGTCGCGCTCGGCCTTCCCGCGGCCCCCGCCCTCGTCATCGTCACGATGACGGGCGACCTGCCCCCGAGCGTCGGGCCGGGAAGCGCGCTCCTGCTGACGACGCGCACCTCGCCGGCGTACGCGGCGCTCGAGGACGCGTGGGGGCCATCGATCGTGGTCGCGGGCGAGCACGAGCTCGACCTCGCCGCCGGGCTCGACGCCCTCGCGGAGCGCGGGCACACGCGAATCCTGTGCGAGGGCGGCCCGCGCCTCGCGACCGACCTGCTCGCCGCCGGGCTCGTGGACGACTACTGCCTCACGACGAGCCCCGTCGAGGGCGACCCGTCCGGCTCGACCGTCCCGCCCGTGCCCGCGTCCATGCGCCTCGCGCACCGCCTCGAGTCGGGGCCGTACGCGATCGAGCGCTGGGTGCGCTAGGCCGAGACCTCGCTCCCGTCGCCGCCCCACAGCGTGTGGAACGTGCCATCGGCGTCGACGCGCCGATACGTGTGCGCCCCGAAGTAGTCGCGCTGGCCCTGGATCAACGCCGCGGGCAGGCGCTCCGCGAGGAGAGAGTCGTAGTACGAGAGCGACGACCCGAACGCGGGAACGGGGATGCCCGCCGACGCCGCGCTTGCGACGACGCGCCGCCACGCCTCGACGCCCGACGCCACCTCTCCCGCGAAGTACGGGTCCGCGAGCAGCGTCACCAGGTCGCCGTCGCGGTCGAAGGCCTCGGTGATGCGGCCGAGGAACCGCGCGCGGATGATGCACCCGCCGCGCCAGATGCGCGCCATCGCCCCGCGGTCGACGCCCCACGAGTACTCGGCGGAGGCGGCGCGGATCTGGTCGAAGCCCTGCGCGTAGGCGACGACCTTCGAGGCGTAGAGGGCGCGCCGGACGTCCTCGACGAACGCGTCGGGATCCGGGGCGGAAAGCGGCGAGGCCCCGGAGGTGAGCGCCTCGCGCGCCGCGTCCCGCTGGGCGCGGCCGGCCGAGATGGCCCGGGCGAACGTCGCCTCCGCGATGCCCGTGACCGGCACGCCGAGGTCGAGCGCGCTCTGGACGGTCCAGCGGCCCGTGCCCTTCTGCGCCGCCTCGTCCAGCACGATGTCGACGAACGGCTTCCCGGTCGCGGCGTCCGTGTGGTGCAGGACGTCCGCCGTGATCTCGATGAGGTAGGACTCGAGGTCGCCCTTGTTCCACTCGGCGAAGATGTCGCCGATCGCGCCCGGCTCGAGGCCGAGGCCCGTGCGCAGCAGGTGGTACGCCTCCGCGATGAGCTGCATGTCCGCGTACTCGATGCCGTTGTGGACCATCTTGACGAAGTGGCCGGCGCCGTCCGGGCCCACGTGCACGCAGCACGGCTCCCCGTCGACGTGCGCGGAGATCGTCTCGAGGATCGGCCCGAGCGTCGCGTACGACTCCGCGGACCCGCCCGGCATGATCGAGGGGCCGTTCAGCGCCCCCTCCTCGCCCCCGGAGACGCCCATGCCGACGAAGTGCAGGCCGCGCGCGGAGAGCGCGGCCTCGCGGCGGCGCGTGTCCGCGTAGTGCGCGTTGCCGGCGTCGACGACGATGTCGCCGGTGTCGAGCAGCGGGACGAGCGCGTCGATCACCGCGTCCGTCGGCCCGCCCGCCGGAACCATGACGACGACGGTGCGGGGCTTCGCGAGCGCGGCGACGAAGTCCTCGTCGGTCGCGCAGCCGACGAAGTCGCCCTCGTCCCCGTGCTCCGCGAGGAGGGCCTGCATGCGCTCCACGGAGCGGTTGTGCACGGCGACGGTGTACCCGTTCCGCGCGAAGTTGCGAGCGAGGTTGCGCCCCATGACCCCGAGGCCCGTGACGCCGATCTGTGCTGATGTCATGCGTAGTACCCTTCGATGCGAGGTGCCTCATCCAGCCTAGACTCGGGTCGACCGCGTGGCGATCACGGGCGAGCGCCGCGCCCGCCCTAGTCTCGAAAGGTGAGCGCGACCTTCAGCGACGCCCCACAGGACTTCCAGCACGTCCTGCGGAGTATCCAGGACGCGCGCGTGCGGTCCGACGTCGCGTTGGTCGAGGCTCCCGCCCCCGGCCGGATCGCCCCCTTCGCCGTCGCGATCAACGGCGAAATCGTCGGCCACCCCGACCTCGAGGGCTCCGGGCGCTTCGTCGTCCTGTTCGACCCCGGAGGCCAGGACGCCTGGGAGGGCACCGTCCGCATCGTCGCGCTCGTCAAGGCCGTCACCGACGCCGAGGTCGGCGCGGACGACATGTGGGCGGAGGTCGCGTGGTCGTGGATCTCCGACGCCCTGGCCGAGCTCCCGCATCGGGCGCTCGGCGGGACCGTGACCAAGGTGACGGACCGCTCGTTCGGCTCGCTCGAGGACCACGACGACGCCGTCCGCGTCGAGGTTCGCGTCTCCTGGACGCCCCTCGACGCCGACATCGCCCCCCATCTTCGCGCGTGGACCGACCTGATGGCCGCCTGCGCCGGCGTTCCGCCCCTCCCCGAGGGCGTCACCATGCTTCCGGGGAAAACTGCGTGAGCGCGGTCGAGGCGGAGGACCCCACCCCCCTGCACGAACCCGCGGACGGCGTCCCTCCGCTCGTCGACACGCCCGAGGCGCTGCGCGAGGTCGAGCGCCGCATGGAAGCGGCCGACGGCCCGGTCGCCGTGGACGCGGAACGAGCCTCGGGCTTCCGGTACGGGCAGCGGGCGTACCTCGCGCAGTTCAAGCGCCGGGGCGCGGGGATCGCGCTGATCGACACCGCCGCGCTGACCGACCTCTCCGGGCTCTCCCGCGCCCTCGGCGACGCCGAATGGGTGCTGCACGCCGCGAGCCAGGACCTGCCGGGGTTGCGCGAGCTCGGCATGGAGCCGGCCGCGGTGTTCGACACGGAGCTCGCCGCGCGCCTATTGGGCTGGCCGAAGGTGGGACTCGCGGCCGTCGTGGAGCGCGAGCTCGGCCTGGCGCTCGCCAAGGAGCACTCGGCCCAGGACTGGTCGGTCCGACCGCTGCCCGAGGCGTGGCTCAACTACGCGGCGCTCGACGTCGAGATCCTGCTGGACGTCCGCGACGGGCTCGAGAAGCACCTGCGCGAGGCGGGCAAGCTCGAGTGGGCGCTCGAGGAGTTCGAGGCGATCCGCACGGCTCCCCCGCCGCCCGAGCGCCCCGACCCGTGGCGCCGGACCTCCGGCTCGCACCAGGTGCGCGACCGGCGCGGCCAGGCGATCGTGAGGGCCCTGTGGGAGGCGCGCAACGACGAGTCCGCGGACCGCGACATCGCGCCCGGGCGCGTGCTGCGCGACCAGGCGATCGTCGCCGCCGCGCGCGCCAAGCCCGCCTCGCTCGAGGCCCTGCTCGCGGTCCCGGAGTGGCAGTCGCGCGGGACGAAGCGCCGCGCCGCGCGCTGGTACAAGCCGATCGCCGCCGCGATGGCACTGCCCGAGGACGCGCTGCCCCAGATCCGCGGCCCGCGCGGCGACGGTCCGCCCCAGCCCCGCTCGTGGAGCGACAAGCGCCCCGAGGCCGCCGCGCGGCTCGACGCGGCGAAGGCGGTGATCAAGGCGCTTGTCGAGGAGCACGACGTGCCCGCGGAGAACCTGCTCCAGCCCGACGCGCTGCGCCGCCTGTGCTGGGACTACGCCGGCGGGGGCACGGGCGAGGTGACGGCCACGCTCGAGGGCCGCTCCGCGCGCCCGTGGCAGATCGCCCTGACGGCGGCGCCGCTCGCGGCGGCGTTCGCGGAAGCCGACGCGCAGAGCGCCGCTGAGGCGTCCTAGGCGGTCGCGGTCCCCGCGATCGGCGGCACCGAGGGCAACGCCCCGAGCAGCCAGTCGAGCGCCTGACGCGCCGACCACCCGCGGGGGAAGAGCGACGCGAGGCGACTGCGAACCCTCGAGATCGGTGCCGAGCGTCACGAGCGGGCGTTCCTCGTATCCGCCCGGACGGGTCTGCGCGAGCCCGACGTTCGCCGTGAGCGCGTTGCATAGGCAGACGCGGCCGACCGTCTCCTCGACGGTCCCACCCTTGCGCTCGTGGATCGCGACCGGCTCCGCGGCGCAGCGATACCCGACCTTGCCTGCGCCCGAGACGTACGGGACGCTGAGGAACCCCAGGTCGCATAGGCGCGAGCGGCCCTCGGCGACGTCGTCGTCCGAGAGGCTGCCGGGGATGCTCGCGACCTTGAACGGGAAGCCGGTGGGAGACGCGAGGCGCTCCGTGCGGACGTCGAGGGTGCCGGCGCCGACCTCCGCGACGAGGCGCGACCGGATCTCTGGGTCGAGCCCCGAGTCGTCGCTCAGCGCGAACAGGGTTCCCACCTGGATGCCCGCGGCGCCCTCCGCCTCCGAGGCCGCGAGACCCTCCGGGGTTCCGACGCCCCCCGCGAGCCAGAACGGGAGGCCGCACGCCGCGACCTGGGCGACGTCGGCGTCGTCCCGGGGGCCGAAGACGGGCTGACCGGAGTCGTCGAGCACGAGCTTGCCGCGCGGGGGCGCGTTGTGCCCGCCCGCCCGCGGGCCCTCGACGACGAAGCCGTCGGGTCGCGTGTGCTCGTCGCGGGCGAGGTAGGTCGCGAGGATGTGCGCGGAGACGATGGCGAGGAAGCGGGGGCGCTTGAGGCGCGCGAGCAGCGTCCCGAGCAGCTTCTGGGGGTCGAGGTCGATGGTGAAGCTTCCCGAGTCGGCGCCGGCGACGTCGACGGGGAACTCGACGGCGCGGTGCTCGGCGAGCTCGTCGAGCAGGTGGGGCACGTCCCGGGGGATCCCGGCGCCCATGAGGACGTAGTCCACGCCGGCGAGCATCGCCCCGTACGCGGCCGCGGGGGTGGCCATCTGGACCTTCTCGAGGTAGTTCACGCCGACGGGGCCGTCGTGCCCCTCCTTCGCGAGCCACACCTCGACGAAGTTGCCGACCATCGCGAGCTCCTGGGAGCGGGCGCCCTGGCGGACGGCGAGGCGCGGCACGGGCGAGTACGGCGCGCCCGGTGTCGCGGCCCTCGGGGAGGAAGTAGCGCTTCTCGATGCGCTTGGCGATCGCGGGGATGGGGAAGGCGGCGAGCGCGCGGCGGATGGCGCCGCCCTTGTCCCCGTCCTGGAGCCTGCGGGCGAGGACGATGTCGAGGCCGGTTCCGGAGACGACGCCGAGCTGTCCGGCCCGCGCGACCTCCGAGGCGAGGCGCCACGACGAGACGGCGAACCCCATCCCGCCCTGAATGATCCGCGGAAGAGGTCCGCGTCGGGAAGTGTCGGGCGTGGGTGTTGTGGCCAAGTCGGGCCTCTCCGTGCGGTCCGATCCATCGTACGCTACGGAACCGTAGGTTACGACCCCCGTCTACCTGCCCAAACGCGCGACCCTACCGCGTGAGCGCCCCCAGGGCGGCCTGCGCGATCGCGTCCGCCTCGAGCCCGACGGCCTCGACCACCTGCGCCCGCGACGCGTGGTCGAGGAACGCTCGCGGCACCCCGCGATGGATCCACGCCGCCCCGTTGCCGCGTGCTCGCTCGGCGTCCGCCCACGCCTCTCCCACGCCGCCCTCGACGAGCCCGTCCTCGATGGTGATCACCACGTCGGCGCCGTCCACGGCGCGACCCAGCCCCGGCGGAACGGGCAGCACCCACGTCGCCGTCGCCGCGCGCACCGCGATGCCCTCGGCCGCGATCTTGCCCGCGACCTCGACCGCCGTCGGCGCCATCGACCCGATCCCGAGCACCACGGCGCGGGGGCCGGTCCCGTGCTCGGCGAGCACGTCCATCCCGCCCGTGCCTACGGGGCGCCCGCGGCGCACGAGCGCCGGGAGCGGCTCGGTCAGCTCGCCCTTGGGGTAGCGGACGACGGTGGGCGCGTCGGACACGCCGATCGCGTCGCGGAAGGCCGCCCGGAGCGTCGCCTCGTCCCGGGGCGCGGCGATGCGGATGCCCGGAACCGAGCGCAGTAGCGCCATGTCCCACATCCCGTTGTGGCTCGGCCCGTCGTCGCCCGTGATGCCCGCGCGGTCGAGCATGAACGTCACGCCCGCCTTGTGCAGCGCCACGTCCATGAGCACCTGGTCAAAGGCGCGGTTGAGGAACGTCGAATAGACGGCGACCACCGGGTGCATTCCGGCGAACGCGAGGCCCGCCGCCGTCGTCGCGGCGTGCTGTTCGGCGATGCCGACGTCGATCACGCGCTCGGGCATCTCCTCGGCGAGCGGCTGGAGCCCGACCGGAGCCTGCATGGCCGCCGTGATCGCCACGATGTCGTCCCGCTCCCGCGCCGCCGTGAGGATCTCGTCGGCGAACACGGCCGTCCAGCCGAAGCGCGACGGCTTGATCGGCAGCCCCGTCTCCGGGTGGATCTTGCCCACGGCGTGCAGCTTGTCGCCCTCATGGCTTTCCGCCGGGTGGTAGCCGCGCCCCTTCTCGGTCAGCACGTGGACGATCACGGGGGCGCCGAAGTCCCGCGCGTGCTCGAGGGCGTGCTCGAGGTGGCGCTGGTCGTGCCCGTCGACCGGCCCGACGTACTTGATGCCGAGGTCGGAGAAGAGGCTCTGGGCGGTCAGGACGTCGCGGAGCCCGCGCTTGAATCGCTTGATCGTCCAGAACGCGCCGCGCCCGAGGGGGCCGCGACGCGTGAGCGTCCGCTGGCCCCAGTCGAGCACCGCCTCGTAGCGGGGGTTGGTGCGGATGTCGTCGAGCTTGCGCGCGAGCCCGCCCATCGTCGGCGCGTACGAGCGTCCGTTGTCGTTGACGACGATGACGACGCGGTCGTGGCTCTCCGCGAGCTGGTTGAGCGCCTCCCACGCCATCCCGCCGGTGAGCGCGCCGTCGCCGATGACCGCGACCGCCGTCCGGTCGCCGCGGCCGCGCAGCGTGTTGGCGCGGGCGATGCCCGCCGCCCACGAGAGCGCGGTGGAGGCGTGGGAGTTCTCGACGATGTCGTGTTCGGACTCCGCGCGGCTCGGGTAGCCGGCCACTCCCCCGCGCTTGCGGAGGTTAGCGAAGTCCCGTCGCCCCGTCAGGAGCTTGTGCACGTAACTCTGGTGCCCGGTGTCGAACACGATGGAGTCGCGCGGCGAATCGAAGACGCGGTGGAGCGCGAGGGTCAGCTCGACGACGCCGAGGTTGGGGCCGAGGTGCCCGCCGGTCTTCGAGACGGAGTCGACGAGGTAGTCGCGGATCTCGGCTGCGAGGTCGCGCAGTTGGTCGTAGTCGAGGGACGCGAGGTCCTTCGGCGATGAGATCGACTCCAGCACCTGACCCTCACTCCCTTGTCGCGGGTACCTATGCGGGTACTCCGTTGCGGGTACTCCACTCTACGGCCCCGGCCTGCGGGCCCCACGCGTCCTCGCGGGTGATGAGTGCCGGTTCCCGTACAAAACCGGCACTCATCACCCGCCAGGGCGCCGACGGGGGCGGTTACGCAGCGGCGAGGCTCCGGAGCACGTACTGGAGGATCCCTCCGTGTCGGAAGTACTGCGCCTCACCCGGCGTGTCTATCCGGACAACGGCCCGGAACTCCACGGCGCTCCCGTCGGCCTTGGTCGCGGTGACGGCCAGGTCGTGCGGACGCTCGCCGCGGCTCAGCGCGTCGGTCCCGGCGATCGTGAATGCCTCCGTGCCGTCGAGGCCGAGGCTCGCCGCGTTCTCGCCCTCGGGGAACTGGAGCGGCAGCACGCCCATGCCGATGAGGTTGGACCGGTGGATGCGCTCGAAGCTCTCCGCGATCACCGCGCGCACGCCCAGCAGGCGCGTGCCCTTGGCCGCCCAGTCGCGGCTCGATCCCGTGCCGTACTCCTTGCCCGCGAGCACCACGAGCGGCACGTCGGCCGCCGCGTACGCCTCGGCTGCGTCGAAGATCGTCTCCTGCTCGCCGGTGAGGAGGTTCCGGGTGTAGCCGCCCTCGACGACGTTGCCCTCGTCGTCGGCGAGCAGCAGGTTCTTGAGGCGGATGTTCGCGAAGGTCCCGCGGATCATGACCTCGTGGTTGCCGCGTCGGCTGCCGTAGGAGTTGAAGTCCTTGCGGTCGACGCCGTGCTCCGTGAGGTACTTCCCCGCGGGGCTGTCGGACTTGATGGATCCCGCGGGCGAGATGTGGTCCGTGGTGACGGAGTCGCCGAGCAAGGCGAGCACGCGGGCGCCCTCGATGGGGGCGACCGGGTCCGGCTCGGCGCCCATGCCCTCGAAGAACGGGGGCTTGCGCACATACGTCGAGCCGCCGTCCCACGTGAACGTGTCGCCCGTCGGGCGTCGGGAGGCCGGTCCAGCGATCGTCGCCCGCAAAGACGTCGGCGTAGTCCTTGACGAACATCGCGCGCGTGATCGAGCTGCCGACGACGGCCTCGACCTCGGTGGGGCTCGGCCAGATGTCCCGGAGGAACACCTCCGCGCCGTCCTTGTCCGTCCCGAGCGACTGCGCCTCGAAGTCGAAGTCCATCGTGCCCGCGAGCGCGTACGCGATCACGAGCGGCGGGGACGCGAGGTAGTTCATCTTCACGTCGGGGTTGATGCGGCCCTCGAAGTTGCGGTTGCCGCTCAGCACGGAGACGACGGTGAGGTCGTTCTCGTTCACCGCGGCGCTCACGGGCGCGGGGAGAGGCCCGGAGTTGCCGATGCACGTGGTGCAGCCGTAGCCGACGAGGTGGTAGCCGAGCGCCTCGAGGTCGGGCCACAGGCCGGCCTTCTCGTAGTAGTCGGTGACGACCTTGGAGCCGGGCGCCATCGAGGTCTTCACCCACGGCTTGACCGTGAGGCCGCGCGCGTGGGCGTTGCGGGCGAGCAGGGCGGCGGCGAGCATGACGGACGGGTTGGAGGTGTTGGTGCAGCTCGTGATCGAGGCGATGACGACGTCGCCGTCGCTCAGCTCGACGTCCGCGCCGTCCTCGGCGGTGTAGGTCGCCGTCTTCGCGTCGCCGGAACGGTAGTTGGAGATGTCCTTGCCGAACTGGGACTTGGCGTCGCTGAGCGAGATACGGTCCTGCGGACGCTTCGGCCCCGCGATGGACGGGACGACGGTGCCGAGGTCGAGCGTCAGGTACTCGGAGAACGCGGGCTCGGCGTAGTCCGGGGCGGACGGGTCGTGCCACATGCCCTGCTCGCGCACGTACGCCTCGACGAGCGCGACCTGCTCCTCGCTCCGGCCGGTGAGGCGGAGGTAGTCGAGCGTGACCTCGTCGATGGGGAAGATCGCGGCGGTCGAGCCGAACTCCGGGCTCATGTTGCCGATCGTCGCCCGGTTCGCGAGCGGGACGGCGCCCACGCCCTCGCCGTAGAACTCAACGAACTTGCCGACGACCCCATGCTTCCGGAGCATCTCCGTGATGGTGAGGACGACGTCGGTGGCCGTCGCGCCCGTCGGGATCTCGCCCGTGAGCTTGAAGCCGACGACGCGCGGGATGAGCATCGAGACGGGCTGGCCGAGCATCGCCGCCTCGGCCTCGATGCCGCCGACGCCCCAGCCGAGGACGCCGAGCCCGTTGATCATCGTCGTGTGGCTGTCCGTGCCGACGCACGAGTCGATGTACGCCTGGCGCGTCGTGCCATCGGGGCCCTCCGCGTCGCGCACCATGACCGCCGGGGAGAGGTACTCGAGGTTGACCTGGTGGACGATGCCCGTGCCGGGAGGGACGACGCGGAAGTTGTCGAACGCGGTCTGGCCCCAGCGGAGCAGCTGGTAGCGCTCGCGGTTGCGCTCGTACTCCATGTCGGTGTTGATCTTCAGGGCGTCGCCGCGGCCGAAGACGTCGATCTGCACGGAGTGGTCGATGACCATCTCCGCGGGCGCGAGCGGGTTGATGACGGCGGGGTCGCCGCCGAGCTCCGCGACCGCCTCGCGCATGGTCGCGAGGTCGACCACCACGGGCACGCCGGTGAAGTCCTGCATCACGACGCGGGCGGGCGTGAACGGGATCTCGGTGTCGGGCTCGGCCTTGGGGTCCCAGTGCGCGAGCGCCTCAACGTGCTCGGCGGTGATGTCCACGCCGTCCTCGGTGCGCAGGAGCGCCTCCGCGAGCACCTTGAGGCTGTACGGGAGCTTCTCGAGCCCCTTCACCGCCGCCAGGCGGTAGATCTCGTATTCCGTGCCGCCGACGGCGAGGGTGCCTTGGGCACCGAGGGAATTCACGCTCACACAGACCTCCCGGGATTCGGCGGCCAGTCTATCGGGAGCGCGAGGTGGGCTTTCCGGGGGCGCCGCGCAGGCGGGCGCATCGCGCTGCGCCTCGGTACGCCGCCGTCGTGCGCCCCGGATGCCGCCCGGTCCGCGCCCCGTCGTGCGCCCCGGATGCCGCCCGGTCCGGACCCCGTCGTGCCGCCCCGGGTGCGAATTCGTCCACCTGGGTTCCCTCTGGGCGAATCTCCCCCGGCTCGGCGCCGAACACGGGGTCCGAGCGCCCCAATGGGCAGATTTCCTTCGGTTTGGCCCATGAACGCAGGGGAAACGCCCGCCAGGAGGCACGAGCGCGTACCGCCCACGAGCCGCAAGCGCGAGCTACCCCCGCCGGAACGTCGCGACCGTCTCGACGTGGTGCGTCATCGGGAACAGGTCCCACGCCGTCGCGGACTCCAGCTCATAGCCCAGGTCCCGCAGGATCGCCACGTCGCGCGCGAGCGCCACCGGGTCGCACGCCACGTAGACCACCGTGGCGGCACCCGTCGACGGCAGGGCCTCGAGCGTCGCCCGCCCGGCCCCGGAGCGCGGCGGGTCGAGCACCACCGCGTCGTAGCGGCCGACGCCTTCGCGCAGCATCCAGCGGACGTCGCCATGGATGACGCGGGCCCCGGGCAGGGCGTGAAGGTTGCGCCGGGCGTCCTTCGCGGCCTGCTCGTCGGCCTCGACCGACGTGATCTCGCGGCCGGTCGACGCGAGCGGCAGCGTGAACAGCCCCGCGCCCGCGTACAGGTCGAGCACCGCGCCCGCGTCCCCCACGCGCGCCAGCACCTCGCCCACGAGCACCGCCGGCGCCTCGCGGTGCACCTGCCAGAAGCCGGCGGCGGCCACACGGAACGCGAACTCCTCGTCCCCGACGCGCACGACCTCGCGTACGTGCGTCGGGGCGTTGGGGCGGCGGTCGACGCCCTTCGCCCCCCACGGCCCCCCGTCCACCAGCACCCGCACGCGCGCCTCGCCCGACGCGTCCACGACGTCCACGACCGCGCCCTCGGGCCACCGCCCCGCGAGCAGCGCCTCCTCGGCGGCGTCGGTCGCGAGCGGCATCGCATCGAGGGGCCGCGCGCGGTGGCTGCGGAACGACCGCATCGACGCGCGCCCGTCCGGCCCCGCCACCGCGCCCACGCGCGTCCGGTAGCGCAGCCCACCCCGCTCGTCGTCGCCGGGCGCGGCCCGCACCTCGTCCCCCGGGAACAGCCCCACCCCGTGCGTCGGCCCGGCGAAACGCTGGAACGCCTCGCGCAGCACGTCGAGCTTCCACCGGCGCTGCGCGGGAAGCGCGACGTGGGCGAGCTCGCCGCCGCCCACTCCCCCCGGCCCGGCCTCGGGCCAGGCGGACGGCACCCGGTCGGGCGACGCCTCGTGGATCTCGACGGCCTCGGCGCGCCAGAACCGCGCGTCGGCCCCGCCCTCGGTCACGCGCGCGGTGACCACCTCGCCGGGAAGCGCGTGGCGCACGAACACGACGCGGCCGTCGTACCGGGCGACGCAGTGGCCCCCGTGGGCGACGGGCCCGATCTCCAGCCGCACGGACTCCATCAGGATCGCGCGGACGGCGAGGAGGCGTGGAGGTGCCAGGGCACGGCGGTGACGACGACGCCGGGGATCTCGAGCAGCCGGGCGCGGAGTCTCGCGCCGCTCTTGTTGTGCAGGAAGCGTTCCCACCAGCGGTCGACGATGTATTCGGGCACGTACACGACGACGACCTCGCGCTGGCTTCCGCGGCGCACGGCGCGCACGTAGGTGATGATCGGGCCGATGAAGTCGCGGTACGGCGATCCGAGCACGACGAGCGGCATGCCCATCGGGTGCTCCGCCCACGCGTTCTCCAGCTGGCGAGTGACGCGCTTGTCCACCTGGACGGCGACGGCGACGAGCGAGTCGTGGCGCATGGCGCGTGCGTACGCGAGGGCCCGCATCGCGGGGCGATGGAACTGCGAGACGAGCACGATGCCGTGGGTGCGGCTCGGGAGCGCGCCGGATCGGTCGCCCTCGACGATCTCGACGTCGACGCGCACGCGGTCGTAGTGGCGGTGGATGAGCCACATGAGCAGCACGAGCCCGGCCATCACCGCGACGGCGATCCACGCCCCGGACGCGATGCGCACGATCACGACGTCCACCCACACGGCGATCGCGACGAGCATCGCGAGCACGTGGAGCGAACGGTAGGAACGGCTCCGCCACCGTTCGCGCGACTCGACCTGGATCTTGATCTTGCCCGTCCAGTGCTGGACCATCGCGAGCTGGCTCAGCACGATCGCGGTGAACACGCCCACGATGTACACGTGCACGAGCCGCTCGAGGTTCGAGCTCGACAGCAGGATGACGACGGCGGCCGACGCGGCGAGCACGAGGACGCCGTAGCTGAAGACGTAGCGCTCGCTCAGGGAGCGGAGTTGGCGCGGGAGGAAGGCGTCGCGGGCGAGGTGCGAGGCGAGCTGCGCGAAGCGCCGGTACACGCCCGATCCGGCGGCGTAGAGGATCGCGACCCCGGCGGCGCCGACGACCCACAGCACCCATCTCTCCCGGAACACCGAGTCGGTGACCTGGAGGAGGATCGGCCCCTTGGACCAGCCGTCGGCGCGGTACTCCCACGAGAGATACGCGACCAGGAAGAACGCGACGGCGGAGGCGAGGACGGCGACCAAGAGGGTGCGGCCGGCGCGACGCCCGCGCGGCTCCTCGTGGAAGCGGCCGGACGCGGCGAGGTGCTCGATCCCGGTCACCATGACGGCTCCGGACGCGATCGCGCCGCCGTAGGTGAGGACGATCGTCCACCCGGAGGCGGGTTCGGATATCGCGGGGATGAGGTTGTCGTCGCCGCGGCGCGCGATCCCGAACACGGACACGGCCGCGACCGCGAGGAGGAACCCGAACCACACGGCGGTGACGATCTGCGAGCGCTCGCGGACGCCGCGGAGGTTCCCGAGCGTCATGACCGCGATGATCAGCACGCCGACGGCGACCTCGTACCCGCGCAGATCCGGGATGAGGAAGTGGCCGATGTGCGTCATTGCGGCGACGGACACGGCGAGCGTGAGGAGGTAGTCGACGAGCAGCGCGGCCCCGGTGACGACGCCGAACCGCGGCCCGAGCCGGTAGCTGACGACGCCGTAGTCGCCCCGCTGGCCGCCGAGCTCGAGCACATGCGACCGGTACGCGAAGCCGAGCACGAGCATGATGACGACGACGCCGAGCGCCATCCACGGAAGGGCGCCCTGCTGGGCGCCGGTGCGAAGCGACGACGCGAGGGCGTCGGGTGCGTACGCGACGGCCGAGAGGATGCCGGATCCGAAGACCGGAAGGGCGAGGCGGGAACGCATGGGGCGAGCCCGCGCGCGGTCGGATTCGATGGGCGCGCCGAACACCCATCGCTTCACTCGCTCGAGAAACCCGTGCACGTCGCACCATCCTAGGCGGGCCGGGGTATACCGTGGTGGCTGTGCACGTGGTGATCATGGGTTGTGGCCGCACGGGTGCCCTGCTGGCGAGCGAATTTGAGTCTCGTGGCCACTCCGTCGCCGTCATCGATCTGCTTGCCGACGCCTTCCGCCGCCTGCCGTCGGACTTCAAGGGCCAGAAGATCACCGGGCATCGGCTTCGACCGCGACACGCTCGTCGCGGCGGGCGTTGAGGACGCCTACGCGTTCGCGGCGGTTTCCGACGGCGACAACTCGAACATCCTCGCCGCGCGCGTCGTGCGCGAGACGTACGGTGTCGAGAACGTCGTGGCCCGCATCGCGGACTCCGGCCGCGCGGAGGTCTACCGGCGCCTGGGCATCCCGACCGTCGCGCCGGTGCCGTGGACGGTCGCGCAGATCGTCTCCCAGCTGCTCCCGGGCGGCGGGCGAGGGCGTGTACGCCGACGCCGCTGCGGGGATCACGATGCGCGCGCTCGCCGTTCAACGACGGCTGGGTGGGACGGCCGTACGCGCGAGGTCGAGGCGGCGACGGACGCGCGCGATCGCCTACGTGGTGCGATTCGGCGGGGGCGTGCTCCCCGAGGCGGACACGGTGATCCAGGACGGCGACGAGCCGTACTTGACTTCCCCGCCGGGCGCGGCTCCGCCGACGAGCGCGTCACGACGCGGCCGCCCGCGGAGACCGCGACGAGCGCCGCGACGCCCAAGCCGAGACCCGCGGAAGAAGGCGGCGATCATGAAGATCGTCATCGCCGGCGCGGGCTCGGTCGGACGCTCGATCGCCCGCGACCTCCTCGAGCACGGCCACGAGGTCACCCTCGTCGACAAGGCCGCGGCCTCGATGCGCGTGGCCCAGGTGGCCGAGGCGGACTGGCTGCTCGCCGACGCGTGCGAGCTGACGGCGCTGCGCGACGCGCACGTCGAGGAGATGGACGTCGTCGTCGCCGCGACCGGCGACGACAAGGCGAACCTCGTGCATCTCCTTCCTCGCGAAGACGGAGTTCGGCGTGCCCCGCACCGTCGCGCGCGTGAACAACCCCCGCAACGAGTGGATGTACGACGCGCAGTGGGGCGTCGACGTCGCGGTGTCCACCCCGCGCATCATGACGGCGATGGTCGAGGAGGCGGTGGCGGTCGGCGACCTGGTGAAGGTCTTCACGTTCCACCAGTCGGGCGCGTCGATTCACGAGGTGACGCTGCCCGCGGACGTCCCGGTGGTCGGGGCGACGATTCAGGACATCCGCTGGCCCGCCGACACCGTGTTGTCGTGCATCGTCCGCGGCGACCGCACCATCGCGCCGTCCCCGGAGGACACCCTCGAGGCGGGCGACGAGATGCTGTTCATTCTGTCGGCGGAGGCGGATCCTCGCGACCTTCGGAAGTTCTACGTTCCGCACCATCCGCCACATAGCCCAGGCGACCAGCACGAACAGCGGCATGCCCATCGCGAGTTTCGCGATGCCGAGCGCCGCGACCGCGTCGGCAAAGTACAGCGGCAACTGCACGGCGAGCTTGAGCGCGAAGAGCCCCGCCATGATCCACGTCGCGAGCTGCGAAGCGCCGCCGGAGCCGCGCGTCGGCGCGCCACGCCATCCCGTGCCCGCGCAGCACGGCGACGACGATCGCCGACGGCGGGCCAGCCCGACCAGCGATGGACAGGACGAGCGCCCGCGAGCGTCGCCGCGTTGATCCAGAAGCCGGGCACGAAGTAGCCGTTGGCGTCGCCCGCGCGCCAGGCCCACACGGCGCCGATGCGCGACGCCGAAGACGCCGCCGAGCGCCTGGGTGAGCGGGGTGCGCTGGACGAGCCGCACGGCGACCGCGACGAGCATCACGGCGCACGCGGCGATCGTCGGGATGCGGAAGCCACCCCAGATCGAGGAAGGCGGTCGACAAAGACGACGCCGGGGGCGCTCGACTCGACCAGCCCGCGCCTGCCGCCGACGCTGTCGCCCAAGGAGAAGTCCTCGCCCGCGATCGCGCCGCCAGCCGGTGGCGCTCACGCGTCACGACCCGTCAACTCGTAGCAGGGGTTGAAGATGTGGGCCCGGCCCTCGCCGCGGGCGACGCGTCCCTCGATCGGTGACGACGCGCCCGGCTCGATTCCGGCGATGGCGCGGCGTCCCATGAAGACGCGTCGATCGCGCCCGTGTCGTCCGCGACCGTCGCCGTGAGCGCGGGCGGCGCGTCGCCGGGCTCGACGACGGATGCTGCCCGATGGTCTCGATGCACGCGCGACGACCTCGCCCGGAGCGCGCGTCCGCGATCGGGATGACGGGGCGCGCGGCTTCGGCGCTCACGACGCGTCCTCCGCCGTGGAGACGCCGGACGACCCGAAGCCGCCGTCGCCGCGGTGCGGACCCGGGCAGGGACGCGACGGCGACGAACGACGCGCGCTCGACCGCCTGGATCACCAGCTGGGCGATGCGGTCGCCCACCGCGAGGACGACGGGGTCTCGCGGTCGGTGTTGAGCAGCGTCACCGAGATCTCGCCGCGGTAGCCCGCGTCGACGGTGCCCGGGCGCGTTGACGATCGTGACGCCGTGCTTGGCGGCGAGGCCGGAGCGCGGGTGCACGAGCGCGGCGTAGCCGGCGGGAAGCGCGATCATCAGTCCCGTGCGGACCGTGGCCCGCTCCCCCGGCGCGATCGTGACGGCGACGCGCGTGGTGAGGTCCGCGCCTGCGTCGCCCGGGTGCGAGTAGCGCGGGAAGCGGGGACGTCCGGTTCGGTGGTGCTGACGAGCACCTCGACGTAGGTCATTGCCCGGCCGGCATGCGGGCCGAGGGCGACGCTAGCCGCGCACTCCGAGCAGATGGGCTGGTCCTTGTGCCACGCGGCGAGCTGGCTGCGGTGGTGCACCAGGAAGCACGACATGCACGTGAACTCGTCCTGCTGCGGGGGCAGGACCCGCACCGAAAGCTCCTCGCCGGACAGGTCGGCGCCCGGCAGCTCGAAGCTCTCGGCGGCCTCGGCCTCGTCCTCGTCGACCACGCCCGAGGTCTTGTCCGAGCGGCGCGCCTTCAACTCCTCGATCGAGTCTGCGGCGATTTCGTCGTCGGTCTTGCGCGGGGCGTCGTAATCGGTCGCCATCGCGGGTGCTCCCTCCTTCGTGGGTGTCACGTACTGAATGCTCTGGGGCCGCGGTTTGTTCCCGCAGGCGCACGCATTCTGCCCCAATTTCGCCGAAAGTCAAACTCGTCGCGTCGGCGCGCCCCACATCGTGCGCGCCCCGGCGTCGTCCAGGCGCCTCATGCAGCGCGTCGAACGTCTCCGGGAGGGCCGCGATCAGGAACGTCCGGGTCCGGCGGCTGCGCCGTCCCAACCCTCGACGCGGACGCCCGCCTCGCGGGCGATGAGCGCGCCCGCGGCGAAGTCCCACGCGTTGAGTCCGTGCTCGTAGTAGGCGTCGAGTTGGCCGTCCGCGACGAAGCACAGGTCGAGCGCGCAGCTGCCGAGGCGGCGGATGTCGCGGACCTGCGGGAGCATCGCCGCGGCGACGGCGCCCTGGAGCGCGCGGCGTTCGGCGATGTACTGGAATCCCGTGCCGAGCAGGGTGCGCGCGAGCCGGGGCCAGGGCGGGGCTCGAGGCGGCGCGGCTCGAGCGTCGCGGCTCGCGCCGGGGCCCCGGCGCGCCGAGCCCCGTCCCGCGGAGTAGAGCACGCCCGGTGCCGCCCTCGTAGACCGCGCCGGCCTCCATCGTCCAGTCCCCGGCCCGGCGCCGCCGCTCACGGCGGCGACGGAGACCGCGTAGTGCGGGAGCCCGTAGAGGTAGTTGACCGTGCCGTCGATCGGGTCGAGCACCCACGTGATCCCCGACGTCCCGGCGGTGTCGCCGCCTCCTCGCCGAGCACGGCGTCGTCCGGGCGGAACTCGGCGAGGCGCTCGCGCAGGAGGCGCTCCGCCGCGATGTCCACCTCCGTCACCGGGTCGATCGCGCTGGATTTGGTCCGCTGGACGGTCGGCCCGAGTCGCGGGCGGTCCGCGATCATCTCGCCGACCTCGGTGGCGAGCGCGCGGGCGATGTCGAGCAGTTCCTGGGGCTGAGGCATGCCTCCATCGTGCCGTAGGCCCGCACCATATCCGGCGCGTGCCTCCGACGCGTTCGGCGCGGCGCGTGACACCCTGACGGCATGACGCACGTGCGGCTCGTGGGTCCGGCGAACGACGGACACGATCTCGTCGTCTCCACCGACGGCGGGGACGAGTTCACGCTGCCCGTCACCGAGGAGCTCAAGCGCGCGGTGTCGCGGGCCGACGGTGCCGAGGGCGCGACCCCGGCGAACCTCAGCCCCAAGGAGATCCAGCGCCGCATCCGGGCGGGATTCACCGCCGAGGAGCTCGCGGAGCTCTCGGGCACCCCGCTACCGAGCATCCAGCGCTACGAGGAGCCGATCCTCGCCGAGCGCGCCTACATCGCCGAACTCGCGCGCGCCTGCCGCGTCAGCCGCGAGACCGGGTCGCCGACGCTGGGCGAGGTCGTGACGGACCGGCTCGCCTCGCGGGGCATCCCGGCCAAGGCGCTCGCGTGGGACGCGTTCCGGGTCGCCCCCGACCCGTGGCGCGTCGTCGCGCAGTACCGCGACGGCGCGGAGACGGTCGAGGCCGTGTGGACCTTCGACCACCGCGCCCACAGCCTCGTCGCGGACGACGAGCGCTCCCGGTGGCTCACCGAGACGGAGTTGCTCGGGCCTCGCCGGCCCCGCGGCACCTCGCCCCGGTAACCCCGACGTCGGCGCTCGACGACGTCCCGCTCTCGCCCAAAGAGGCGAGGATGCTCAGGGCCGTCGCCGAGGAGCCCGCTGCTGAGCCCGAGCCCGCGTCCGAGACCACGCGCCCCTCCACCGAGGACCTGCTCGAGGACCTTCAGGCCAAGCGCGGCACCCGCGAGATCATGGACGTGGACGAGGACGACGAGGAGTTCGAGGGCTTCGGCCCGCTCCAGGCGCGCGAGGCGGAGTTCTCCGTGGCGTCGGGTGGCGGGGGGCTGAGCGCGGATCCCGAGGCGGGCGCGGAGGGCGCCGACGCGGGCGGGTCGTCCGCCGCGCCGCGGGTCGCGGGCCCGCGCGCCAAGCGCAACGGCCGCGCACACGTGCCCAGCTGGGACGAGATCGTCTTCGGCGCGAAGGGCGACTAATTCTCAGGCCGCGACGACCGTGACGTCGCATCCGGGAAGGCGGACTGAGGGATCCCGAAGTCACCGCTGAGTCGCCCAAGTTGACTCTCGCCTACTGGCGATCGCCGGGCGGGGAATCCGCTAGGGGCGAAGCGCGCAGCGGAATCAGGTAGCGGCATCCGTCAGGCTTGCCGGACCGTAGAAGGTATAGCGCAACGCATTCTCGTCCCGTTCGGGGTCGCACACCCATAGGAATACCGTCGACCAGTCGACGCCATAGTGGTACTCCGGGGCGAAGTAGGCGGTGTTTCCTTCGTATCCCAGCGCGTAGTATCCCGAATCGAGGATCGACCAGGACGCCTCGCCGGAATAACTCGGCTCGGAGTACTCCCCACAATCAGCTGCCCCATCAGGGATCCCCGCCACGACGGCCGAGCCATCCGTGTCGAGTTCCAGCGCCATCGTCGGGTGATACGCGCTGACTGACGCCCAGCGAGCAGACGGCGGAGGCTCCGCCGGATCAGCCGTACAGGCCCCCAAGACCAGAGTCGTAATGAGCGATGTGGCGAGCACTCCCCCGGTGCGCATACTTAACCTCCCAACCCAAGAGCATCTTGAGGTGCAGACTTCGGTTCACGTCAATCAGACTATTCCGGGCTGAATACTCCCTGTTCGGCGATCCACTCCTGCAAATGTGTACCGCGCGGGAGAATCTTCTCGGTACCAGGTTCGGACAGTCTTTCGATCCCATACGCGGACACCACACCCCCCGGTCGTCGACCGGGTCAGACGCCCCAAGGCGACACCGTCTCCGTCGTCGCAGCATCGGACGCGATGTCACTCTGCGTCACCAGACCCCGTGCGTCGATCTGCGTGACCCGGGCCGAAGCCTCCGTGGGAACACCCAACTCCCCCTACCACCCCTTCGACACTGAAACACGGGGCGCTACGAGCCTCCGCACAGGGCTCCCTCGATCACCACCTCGTCCGGGGGCACCCCGTCGGAGAACGGGATGCGTTTGACCACGGGATCACCGACTTTTGGATACACGATCAACAAGTACTCGCCGTCCTGGTGAATCGCATACCCCTCACGTCGGTCGTTGGGGCCGAGCGTCACGGCAAGTCGCTCCCACGACGCCGGATCCACGTCCACCCCAGGAGCCCACTCATCGAAATAGACGCGAATGTTGGCCCCGCATCCATTGACCACGGCGGCGGGCCCGCCGGTCGAATCGCACGCCGTCGCCGTGAGGATGAAGACCGATCCCAGGAACGCCGCCGCAACCCTCCGGGAGAGGGCGTTCCACGCAGTCCCCCTAGGCGTCGCGGGGCTCGTATTCTCACGCACGGGCATCTACCTCCGGCACTCCGAATGGTGTCACCATCACTTCACAGTATTGCCGACGTCAACACCGCCATTTCGAACATGAACGGCTTGGCAGAGAAGGAACGTCCAGTTCCGCACTCACCGGAAGAACCGGTCGAGTACGACACGAACCGCACGCCGGACTCCTTCCCAGAGACGCCAATATCCCGGTTCATGCCCTAGATCACCGCCGGGAGGACGCCGCTGGCAATCCGAATCACGTCAAGCACCCCCAACGGCTGAGCGGGCGTACCCTCCTTGCTCGGATCACTTCGATCAGACTCGGTCCCCACGGCTATCCCCGTGTGGTAGTAGCTGAGCCTCCCGAGGTTGCGCCACGCTGAGTCCTCGAGACCCACATAGTAGATGAACGCGTCGGCTTTGTCCGCGAGGCCCTCGGCAGCCCACTGAGCCGCGTTCCCCGGCGCAGGCTCGTAGCCGCGGTCGTAAATCGAATACTGATAGACCTCCATGGCGGCCTCGATTCCGTCGGTCTGATAGGCGGCCAACGCAGCATCTCTTCGGTCATCGGCCCACATCTCGAAGATGCTCCCGTCGTGCACGTCATAGCCGTGAGCAAGCGCAAATCCCGCCTCATGGACGTAGTCGCCGATGAACACGTCGTAGTTCACGTCCGTCTCGTCCGCGACGTGGCCGAACTCGTGGAACGCGAGCGCCCCAGTCACCTCATCCCTCTCAGAGAGAATCACGCGGCCGAAGGTGATCGTGTTCTTCCCCGAACCGAGTTCGTCCACGTCGACAATGCAGACCGCGTAGGTGCCGCAAATCTCACCCACGATGCTCACCCGCCCGCCGTGCTCCATGGCGTACTTGATGGCCGCATTCTCCGTCTGCGCGGTCGCATAGGAGTTCCACGCTTCCTGCGAGGACGGCTGCGCCCGGAGCGACTGAACCTGCTCATAGGCGCAACTGGCACTTGATACCGAGCAGTACCGGGCCGATGTCGGAATCGTTGGGAATGCCGGCGGTCCGGCATGCGCCTGCACAACCTGCTCGGCCAACTGGTGCACGATGGGGTCGAGTTTCGCCCGAGCCTGGGCGTTCGAACTGGCGAAGTGCTGGTTGTAGAAGTCGATCATCTGCTGGGCCGTCCAGCCCTTCGCATACTTCAGCGCCGCCCCATACAGGCCGCCCAACTCGCCCAAGGCGGCCCGGTAGGCCGCCTCGGCGGCGGCCAGACGCTGCGCCCGCAGCGCCGCCCGGGCACGGTAGAACCCCAACACATCCACAAACGACTCCGGGGCGCCCTCGACATACGCATACCGGTTCATGGACGCCGCCCGAGTCGTCGTGCCGCGGTAGCGGTCGTCCTGCACCCACACCCGCGACGCCGGGTCAAACGCCCGCACCGCGAACTCCACCAGCCCAGCCGTCTCCGACTTGCCCGTGAACCCCGTGACCGTGGCCGTCGCCGGCGACGTCAACGAATCACCGAAGTCCCCGAACAGGTGAAGGTCCGCAGAGATCACCCCACCGTCCGCGGTCGCCGACCGCCGACCCCAACACATCCGTGAGCACATCGACGCGGTCATCGACGGTCGACGCGTTCTTCCCATGCCCAACCACCGCGGTGGTCGTCTCCGCCAGCACCCGACCATCCGGACCCATCGCGATCTGCGTCGCACCGTCCGCGACCACCTGCACCCCGTCGAACAGGCGGGTCCGCCGCCACCCCGTCCTCGGTCACCGACAGCGCCCGGCCCACACCGTCCCGCATCCACACCGCCGAACCCGTCCGGCACCCGACGCCGACACCACCTGATCCCGCCCGTCATACAGAACGATTCGACTCCGCGACCGTGTGCGTCTTCTTTCCCGTGGTCGTCGTCGTCACCGAACCCGTCCGGTTACCCCGACCGTCATACGTGAACGCGGTCGTCTCGACCTTGCCACCCGGCGTACCCACCGGCGTCTTCACCGACTCGACCAGCTCGTTGGCCGCATCCACGGTCCGCGATACCTCATACGCGTCCCCCACCCTCGCCGTGGCCGGATCATCCGTACCCGACTCGGTCACCAGGTTCGACGCCGCATCCCACCCATAAGAGGTCGACACATCCCCCGTCACCGAACGACGTCAGGCGCCCCAACGCGTCATGCGTGTACACCGTCTCCGTGGTCGCCGCATCCGTCGACACGTCCTTCTGCGCCACCAAGCCCCGCGCGTCATACACGTACGCAAACGCGAGCCCGTCCGTGCGTGCACCCCGCAGGCTGCTGGTTCGGATGCCCGTTGCCGTTGTCCTTGCAATGCCCATACGCGTTACCCGGCGCCGCCGACGACGGATTCACCTCACCCGACGGCAGCGGGTTACCCACCACGCCCTCGCCCGTGTACGCGATACCCGTGACCCGACCCGCGAGGTCGCGCGTCGACGCGGTCTCCACGCCCGACGAGCGGGACTCGCCCACCAGGGCGCCCGCCGCGTCATACGTGAACGCCGTCGTCGACGCCGTTCCGTCCGCCGCCGTGTCCGTCTGCGACACCGCGAGGCCGCGGCCGTCAAACGTGCGCGCGACCGTCCGGCCGTCCGCGTACGCGATCCCCGCGAGGTTGCCCGCCGCGTCGAACGTGTGCGTGGTCGTGTTGCCGTGCGCGTCCGTCTCCGACGACCACGCGACCCGCCCAGTCGTACGCCCACGTGGACGTGCCGAGGGCGTCGTGCATCGAGAGGCGGTTGCCGACGGCGTCGTACGTGTAGTCGACCGTCTGGTCGGGGTAGGCGACGCTCGCGACGTACCCGTCCGTCGTGTACGACGTGGCTGGTCACCGAGCCGTCCCCGGCAGTCACCGTGGTCGGGCGCCCGAGCGCGTCGTACTCCGTCGAGGTCGTGAGGCCCAGCGGGTTCGTCTCCGAGGTGAGGCGCCCGAGCGCGTCGCGCCCGTACGTCGTCGTCTCGCCGCGCGGGTCCGTGACCGGGGTCGCGAGGCCCCGGACGTCGTAGCCCGTCTGCGTGGTCACGTTGACCGACGCGGACGCCGGCTCCCCCGCCACGTAGTTCTCGACCGTCGCGATGGCGAGGCCGCGCGAGTCGTACGCGTAGCGCGTGACGACACCGGCCGGGTCCGTCGTCGAGGCCACGCGGCCCGCCGCGTCGTAGGCCGTCGTGGTCGTCGCGCCGACGGGGTCGGTGACCTCCACCGGCCGGTTGAGCGCGTCGTACGCGGTCGCCGTGACGCCGCCGCGCGGGTCGGTGACGCGGAGCACGTTGCCCACGGCGTCGTACGCGTACGTCGTCGCGAACCCCTCGCCGTCCGTCTTCGTGGCGAGGCGGCCGAGCGCGTCGTACGCGAAGCTCGTGGTCGCGCCGTTCGGGTCCGTGACGGCGACGGGGCGCCCCACCGCGTCGTACGACGTCGCGGTGCGCCCGCCATCGGGGTTGACCTGCGCCACGGGCCGGTCGAGCGCGTCGAACGTCACGGCGACCGCGTCGCCGAGCGCGTTCTGGGTGCTCGTGGTGTTCCCGTTCGCGTCGTAGCCGTAGCGGGTGACGGCGCCTCCCGGCGTCGTCGCGGACGTGAGGCGGTCCATCGCGTCGTACGCGTAAGTCGTGGTGCTGGCCGAGCGCGTCCGTCGTGGCGGCGAGCACGCCCGCCGCGTCGAACGCGCGTCGTCGTCGTGTTCCCGAGCGCGTCCGTGCTCGCGACGTGCGGTGGCCGAGGGCGTCGTAGCCCATCGTCGTGCGGGCGCCCGACGGGTCGACGGCGGCGACGGCGTTGCCCACGGCGTCGTACTCGGTGACCCAGCGCGCCGCCCGCCTCGTCGATCCGCGCGGTCTCGCGACCCACGGCGTCGTACTCGTGGCGCACGGTGTGCCCGAGCGGGTCGGTCGTCGCCGACGACGTTGCCCGCCGCGTCGTACCCGTGCGGGTGGTCGCGCCGTCGGCGAGCGTCGTGGAGGTGACGCGGTTCCTCGCGTCGTAGGTCATCGACGGTGACGCGCCCGAGCGCGTCCGTCTCGCGACGACGTTGCCGACGGCGTCGTACGCCGTGTCGTCGCGACGCCGCCGAGGGCGTCCGTCGTGGATACGAGGCGCGAGAGCGCGTCGTAGGCGTACGTGGTGCGCGCACCCGACGCGTCGACGCTCGCGATGACGTTGCCGAGCGCGTCGTACTCCCACGGCGCGCGGCCGCCGAGGGCGTCGACGATCGCGGTGCTGCGGCCCCGGGCGTCGTACTCGTAGGTGGTGGTGTGGCCGCGCGCGTCGGTGGTCGAGACCGCTTGCCCGTTGGCGTCGTAGCCGTAGGCGACGGTCGTCCCGTCCGGGCGCGTCGTCGACACGAGGCGACCCATCGCGTCGTACGCGTATGCGGTGGCGCGGCCGAGCGGATCCGTCAGCGAGGACACGAGGCTCCGGGCGTCGTAGCGAGGCGGTCGTGGTGGCGCCGAGGGCGTCCGTCCGACTCGACCGGCCGGTGCGAGAGCGTCGTACTCGGTCTGCGTGCGCGCGCCGTTCGGGTCGACCGTCGCGACGGCGTTGCCCAGCCGCGTCGTACTCGGTGAGCCAGGTTTCGCCCGCCTGGTCGATCGTCGCGATCTCGGCGGCCCGAGCGCGTCGTACTCGTAGCCGTCTCGTACCGCAGTGCGTCCGATCACGGAGGCGAGGTCGCCCATCGCGTCGTAGCCGTAGCGCGTGACCGCGCCGTCCGGCGCGGTCGACGCGAGGACCGGCTCATCTCGTCGTACGTGGACGGACGTGGCGCGGCCGAGCGCGTCGGTGGACGCCGACGACGTTGCCGAGCGCGTCGTACTCGTGGTCGCGATGCCCGCCGAGCGCGTCCGTCGACGGACACGGCCGGTACAGCGCGTCGTAGGCGTACACCGTGCGGTTACCGCCGGGTCGACGCTCGCGATCAGGTTGCCCGAGCGCGTCGTACTCGTAGCGAGGTGCGGCCGCCGAGCGCGTCCCTCGTCGCGGTCTGGCGGCCCGACGCGTCGTAGTCGAAGGTCGTACATGTAGCCGACGCGCGTCCGTCTGCGGACGTCATTCGACCGGCGTCGTCGTAGCCGGCGAGACCGTCGGTGCCGTCCGGCCTGGGTCGTACCGTGAGGCGACCCATCGCGTCGTACGCGTAGGAGGTCGTGTTGCCCGACTCGTCCGTCGTACGAGGCCATGACGGCCCGCGGGCGTCGTACGCCACGCTCGTCGTGTGCCCGAGCGCGTCCGCGCGCTCGACGGCGCGCCCGTCGGCGTCGTACGTCGGTCTCGGTGCGGTTGCCCTCAGGGTCGATCGTCGCGACGGCGTTGCCGACGGCGTCGTAGACGGTGGTCCAGCGCCCGCCGGCCTCGTCGACCATCGCGGTCGCGCGACCCGAGCGCGTCGTACTCCCAGGTGCGGAACGTGCCGTCGGCGTTGGTCTGCTTCACGCGGTGGTGCTCGGCGTCGTAGTCGTAGCCGACGGGGTGCCGTCGGGGTTGTTCACGGCGGTCACCTGGAGGTTGACGTTGTGCTCGTACGTCGTGACGTTCCCCGCGCGGGTCGGTCTCGACACGAGCGAGTCGTTCGCGTCATACGCGAAGCGCGTCACCTCGCCGAGGGCGTCGGTCGTGCTCATGAGGTTGTCCGCGGCGTCCCACGCGTTCGTCGTGGCGTGGCCGAGCGCGTCGGTCGTGGTGAGCGGGCGGTTGGCGAGGTCGTACGTCGTGGTCGTCATGTTCCCGAGCGCGTCGGTCACGGAGATCGTGTTGCCGCGGGCGTCGTACGCCAACGTCGTCGTGTTCCCGAGCGCGTCGGTCGTCGAGGTCAGATCGCCGTGCTCGTCGTAGGTCGCGTACGTGACCGTGCCGTCGGGGAAGTGCGTCTCGACCGCCCGGCCGTCGCCGTTGAGGACGAACGACGTGGTGGCCGTACCCGCCGTTGCCGTCGGGGCTCGTGATCGACGTGAGGTCGCCGACCCCGTTGTAGGTGTAGCTGGTGGCGTTCCCGAGCGGGTCGGTGCTCGTCAGGACGCGACCCATCGCGTCGAACGTCGCGCCGAAGACGTTGCCATTCGCGTCCGTCGAGGAGACAGGGTTGTAGTGCTCGTCGTAGCCGGTGCGCGTGACGCCGCCCGCGGCGTCGTGGGACGCGACGGCCTGGCCCTTGGCGTTGTGCTCGATCGTGCTCACGTTGCCGAGCGCATCGGTCAGGGTGGTCGCGCGGTCCTCGCCGTAGGCGATGGTGCGGACGTAACCTGCGCCGTCCGTCTGGGTGACGACGCGGCTTTCGTCGTCGTAGGCGTTGGTGATCTCCTCGACACCGTCCGCGCCGGTGATGACGGAGAGCAGACCTTCGGCGTTGTACGCGAAGGACCTCGTGCGGTCCGCGCCGTCCGTGACGGAGGTGAGGTTCCCCGCGCTGTCGTAGGCGAGCGTCCAGTGGCGGCCGTCGGGGTGAGTGAATCCGGTGATGCGGCCCTCGTCCGTGGACTGGACCTCCACGGTTTGACCCGCCTCGTCCGTGATCGACAGGAGGGGGGCGAAGACGATCTCGTCCTCGGCCGCCTCGGCAAGCGGGCCCGTACTCGAGCTCGTACGCGTTGCCCTGCCGGTCCTCTGCGCGCACGAGCGTGCCGTAGCCGGTCACCTCGTCGAACGCGAACTCCAGGGACGTGCCATCGCCGAACGTGAGCACAGCTCCGCCCTCGACCGCGGTGAGGGTGCTGCGAGCCCCGGGGGGCATGGCGAAGCCGCCTGCCCCATCGGACTCGAAGAACACCGACCGGCCGTCGGCAAGAACCACCATCGCGGCGCCGGTGGAATAGAGCTGGGCGCGGGACGAGTACGCGAAGTTCCAGCCGTTGCCCACCTGCGAGGCGCGGCCATCGAGGGCGTTGTACGCGAGCGAGAGGTCGATGACCTGGTCGCCGACGCCCGTGAGCGAGAAGACGTCCTCCTGCGTGACGAAGTTGCCCGTCGACAGGTTGACCGGGTCGGCGCCGTACACGTGCTGGTTGTGCCTTCCCAAGTCGGCGTAGTGCTGAAGCTCCTCCGCCGACGGGGGCTCGGGGTACGTGATATCCAGCGGGCAGGTGAGGCCCTGCGCGGCCATCTCGTCGAGGAGGCCCGCGTAGACAGCGTCGGCGATCGTGTCCATGCCGGCGTCTGTGCTGACCCACGGCCAGTCGTAGTTGTGATCCAGGAACATGGTCTCGAGGTGTACGACCGTCCCCGGCACGACGTCGAATTCATGGTAGGGGAAGGTCGCATTCGGGTTGACGGGACGCGTGGAATAGCGGTGTGTGTACGCCCCAATCTGGTTGAGCAGGCTTTGCGCGAGTCGCACGTCGCCGGAACCGGCGCTGCGCCCCCATGCCAGCGGCCCGCCGGTGCTCGGCCCACCCCACGGAAGACCATCCGTAGCGTTGAACGCGAGGGTCACCGTGATATCGGGGTTGTAGTTTCGCGCGATGTTCGCGCGCGTGGCCCGAGAGACGGGCTCATTGGCGTACCGGCGGGTCACAAGGACGTCGGCACCGCAGTCATCGATAAGCCTGTCGCGGACCTTCGTCCCGAGCACATAGGCCCTCTCCCCCTCGCTCAGCGTGACACCGCCCCGCGTCGCCCAGCCGACATCGGCGTCGGGGTCGAGCACGATGCGCGGAGCCGTGGTAGCCGAACTGGCGGCGGCTCCCATCACGGTGAACTCGCTCAGGTGGTCGGACTGCGCGACGACGGCGCCGAGGTCAGCGTCGTAGGCGGAGGGAACCCAGACCCAGGGGTCGCTGGCGTCCTCGCGGGAGTACACACCGAGCGTCGAGAGGTCGATGCCCGCGATCTCGTCTTCGGACACGGGGAACGTGAGCTCGATCGCCGGCGTCATCTCATCCGTCGCGGGCAAGCCCTCCTCGGTGGGCGGTATGATGACGACCTCGTGCTCCAGGACCGTGATGTCCTCGCCGCTCGGCGAGGTCGCGGAGATGTCCACGCCGTCGCCGATAGCCGTGACCGTACCGTCGGCGGTGGTCGCCGTAGCCCCGGACGTCTCCACCTCGGCGACCTCGACGGTCGCGCCCGCTCCAGCGGGGTCGGTCGGATTGAACACGACCGTCCCGCCCTCGGGCAGGTCGAAACTCGACGGCGCGTCGGCCGTCAGGGCGTTCGGGTCCGGAGTCGGCTCGTCCGCGAAGGCGGACGTCGGGACAGTGGTCACCAAGACCGCCGCGACGGCGGCGAACGCGACGGCGCGCAACGACAAGCGCATGATTTCCCCCAGCGAGAAAGGTGTGCGGCTCGTCATCGAGCCTGGTCGGAAACCTGCCAGATCGCGCCGACATCCGCCACCGGAGTATTCGCATTTCGCCCATGTCGTTTCGGGGGCGATGTCCGTTTGTCGCGAAATCGGAACAATGCCGGGCGGCCGCCACGCTTGGACACCCACGCTCGTGTGACAAAAATCACAACGCGACGGGTCCGGGAGGAACGTCCCGATCCGCGCCGGGCGCGGCGCTCAGGCCCCGGCAGGAACGATGAGCAGCGTCCCGGACCCGCCGAGCCTCGGATCGTCGCCGAGCACCTCGTCGAGGTGCATCACCCCGAGCTGAGAGGCGTTCGTGGGATCCCGCGAGAAGAACGACACGCGCACCTCGAGGTCCTCGTTGCCGGGTTCGGTCGCGCCCTGGATCGCCTCCACGACCGCGTCGACGTCCTCGGGCGTCAGGTCCTTCTCGCGCAGGTCGATGGACATCGAGACGAACCACACGTTTCCGTCGTTGCCCGGGCCCTTGACCCCGACGCGCAGCGCCCGCGGGATCGCGTGCCAGGCCGCCGACTTCCACGCGTCCTTCTGGTGCGCGTCGGGTCGGTCCGGCAGGGACGGGGAGCATGCGGCGAGCATGACCGCCACCAGCGCGAGGGCCGTCACCGCCCGAAGTCGAGTCACGCTACTCTCTCGCCTCGAGGAGCACGGGCACGTAGAGCTCGTCGGGCGTGAGCGATCCGTGCACGCCGATCAGGCTCATCGACGCGGGCGACTGGATACGCGAGTCCACCACGGTCGCGCGCCCCGCCATGGCGACCACCACGTCGCCGATGCGCTCCACGACGTTGTCGGCCACCTCGCCGAAGATCCCGGCCGCGACGGCGTCGTCCCGCGTGGCGACGACGGCCTGCCCCCCGAGCTCGTCGCGCCACCGGTCGGCGACCGCGCCCGGCTCGTCCGCGTACAGGTGAAGGGCGCGGGGCTCCCCCGCGACGAACGTCACGCCCTCGGCGAGCGCGTCGTCTTCGCCCACGTCCCACCGCGGCGCGCCCGTGACGTCCACCATGCCGTGGTCGGCGGTGATGACGAGCGCCGATCCGGCGGGCATGGACGACGCGAGGCGCGCGAGCTCGCGGTCGGCGTCCTCGAGCGCGCCTACCCACTCGTCCGACTGCCATCCGAAGGCGTGGCCGGCGCCGTCGACCTCGCCCCAGTACATGTAGCTGACGCCCGGGGAGCGCATCGCGCCGAGCGCCACGTCGATCCGGTCGGCGAGCCGCTCCGCCCCCACGAACTGGCCCCCGCGCAGCACCGCGTGCGTGAGACCGGACCCCGCGAATCGCGCCTTGCCGAGCGTCGTCACCGCAACGCCGCCGAGCGACGCCTGCTCGAGCAGCGACGGTTGGCGTTGCCAGTCCTCCGCGGGTTCGGCGCCGTCCCACGAGATGAGGTTCGCGAGCTTGCCCGTGCGGGGGTTGCGTACCGTGTACCCCGTCATCCCCGTCTGCCCCGACGTCTGGCCCGTCCCGAAGAGCGCGAGCGACGCCGCCGTCGTCGTGGGATACCCCGCCGTGGCGGTCGGCCCGCCGAGCCCCGCGAGGAAGCGCGCGTGCCCCGCCCGCGCCTCGAGCTGCGCCCGCCCCAGGCCGTCGACGATGACCGTGCACACGTGCCGCGCCTCCGGGATGCCGAGCCGGGCACGGTCCGCATCGGCGTCGCGCCCGCGGACCACGTGCCCCGCCCCGATCGCCGCGAGCGACGCCGGAAGGACGGCGCCGAGTTCCATGCCGCCGTAGTCCGGGAGGGCCATCCCGGCGGCCTTGCGCGTCGTCGAGGAAGCTCACGCGTGCTCGCTGACCGCCGCCTGTAGCGCCTCCGCGAACGACGACAGTCCGCGCACGGATTCCTCGCCGTCGGCGAGCGCGCTGACGCGCACGAGCGTGTCGTCGCCCGTGACGCCGCCCGTGTAGCCGTGGTCGGCGTCGCAGTTCTCGTCCCCGCACGTGGCGGGCTCGAGCTCGATCCGCGAGTGGACGCCCCAGCCGACGGCGAGCACGAGCTCGCTCGACGGGTCGCCCTCGCGGTACTTCTCCGGGTCGAGCACGACGTGCGTGAGCGCGACGCTCGTCACCGTCCGGAGGAGCGCGGACTCGACCGTCGCCTGCGCCGCGTGGCTCGGCTCGCCCTCGCCCGCCCGGCCGTCGTCCATGTGCACGCGGATGAGCCGCGTCGGCGTGAGCACGAGCGCGGTCATGTGACGGCGCACCTCGCGGTCGTCGAACGTCGTCTCGGCGTGCACGAAGTGCGCCCGGACCTTCTCTTCGCCGATCGCGGAGGCGAGCACGCTCGACGCCAGAGCCGGGTAGTAGCCGGCGACCGCGACGGACTCATGGAGCGAAAGGGACACGCCCGCCATTGTTCCACCTCCCCCCGGGCGCCCGTACCCTGGCGTGGCGAGGGTCACGTGTGGGCGGGGCGCGCGAGAATGGACCGGTAGCCCACCCACCCCGCGAAGGAGGACCATGACGACGCCCGCCGAGGCGCCTGAGGAACTGATCGTCGACGTCGACGTCAGCCAGGAGATGGAGTCCTCGTTCCTCGAGTACGCGTACTCCGTGATCTACTCGCGCGCCCTGCCCGACGCGCGCGACGGCCTCAAGCCCGTGCAGCGCCGCATCGTCTACATGATGGAGCAGATGGGGTTGCGCCCCGACCGCGCCTACGTGAAGAGCGCGCGCGTCGTCGGCGAGGTGATGGGAAAGCTCCACCCCCACGGGGACCAGGCGATCTACGACGCGCTCGTGCGCATGGCGCAACCGTTCTCGCTGCGCCTGCCGCTCGTCGACGGGCACGGCAACTTCGGCTCGCTCGACGACGGGCCGGCCGCCGCGCGCTACACGGAGGCGCGCCTCGCGCCGGCCGCGATGGCGCTCACCGCGGACATCGCCGAGGACACCGTCGACTTCGTCTCGAACTACGACAACAAGCTCACCCAGCCCGCCGTCCTCCCCGCCGCGATCCCGAACCTCCTCGTCAACGGCGCGTCCGGCATCGCCGTCGGCATGGCGACGAACATGGCGCCCCACAACCTCGTCGAGGTCGTCTCCGCCGCGCGTCACCTGCTCGAGCACCCCGACGCCACGACCGACGATCTCATGAAGTTCATCCCCGGCCCCGACCTTCCCGGCGGGGGCAAGATCGTGGGCCTCGACGGCGTGAAGCAGGCCTACGAGACGGGCAAGGGGGCGTTCAAGACGCAGGCGACCGCGCGCATTGAACGCGTCACGTCGCGGCGCGAGGGCATCGTCGTGACGGAGCTTCCGTACCTCGTCGGGCCCGAGAAGGTCATCGAGCGGATCAAGGCGCTCGTGTCCGCGCGCAAGATCGAGGGCATCGCGGCCGTCACCGACCTCACCGACCGCCACCACGGTCTCCGGCTCGTCATCGAGGTGAAGTCCGGCACGGACCCAGACGCCGTGCTGCGGCGCCTGTACGCGCTGACGCCCCTCGAGGACCAGTTCTCCATCAACGCCGTCGCGCTCGTCGACGGCGAGCCTCAGCAGATGGGGCTCAGGGACCTGCTGCGCGTGTGGGTCGGGCACCGCATCGAGGTGGTGCGGCGCCGCAGCGAGCACCGCTTGGGCGCGCGGCGCGACCGCCTGCACCTCGTGGACGGGCTCCTTGTGGCGATCCTCGACATCGACGAGGTCATCCGGATCATCCGGGCGGCGGACGACGCGGCGGCGGCGAAGGCGCGGCTCATCGCGGCGTTCGACCTGAGCGAGCTCCAGGCGGAGTACATCCTCGAACTCCGGCTCCGCCGCCTCACCAAGTTCTCCCGCGTCGAACTCGAGACGGAGAAGGCGAAGCTGACCGCCGAGATCCTCGACCTCGAGGAGATCCTCGCGAGCGACGCCGCCCTCCGCGCCGTCGTGAGCCGCGAGATGGACGCCGTGGCGGCGGAGCACGGAACCCCGCGCCGCACCATCCTCCTGAGCGACGGCGGGGCCGCGGCGCCCGCCGCGACCGGCTCGCGCGCCAAGGGAGTGGCCGCCCCGCTCGAGATCGCCGACACCCCGTGCGCGGCGCTCCTGAGCGTCACCGGCCTCGTCGCCCGGACGGCGGACGACCACCCCGTCTCGCGCGACGGGAGGCGATCGGCGCACGACGCGCTCCGCTCCGTCGTCCCCGCGTCCGCCCGCGCCGACGTCGGGGTCGTCACGAGCGCCGGGCGCATGCTCCGGCTCTCCCTCCTCGACGTTCCCGCCCTGCCGCCCACGGACGAGCCCCCGTCGCTCGGGGGCGGCGTCCCACTGTCCGAGCTCGTGCCGCTTGCCCGCGACGAGGAGGCGCTCGCGCTCGTGCCCCTCGGCGCCTCCGCCCCGCCGGTGGCCCTCGGAACCGCTCAGGGCGTCGTGAAGCGCCTCGCCCCGGAGGATCCGCCGCGGGGCGACGCGTGGGACGTCATCGCGCTCAAGGACGGCGACGCGGTCGTGGGCGCGGCGGTGGCGGATGGCGACGCGGAGCTCGCGTTCGTGACGTCCGACGCCCAACTGCTGCGCTTCGGCGCGTCGCTCGTGCGCCCGCAGGGGCGCGGCGCGGGCGGCATGGCGGGCATCAACGTCTCCCCCGGGGCGCGGGTCGTGTTCTTCGGGGCGGTGCCCGCCGGTGCGGCCGACCCCGTCGCGGTGACCATCGCCGGCCCGTCGGGCGCTCTCCCCGGGACGACGCCCGGGACGGCCAAGATGACGCCGCTCGCCGAGTTCCCGCCCAAGGGTCGGGCGACCGGGGGCGTGCGCGCGCACAAGTTCCTGAAGGGCGAGGACGCCCTGCTGGGGGCGTGGGTCGGACCGTCGCCCGCGCGGGCGGTGTCCGGCGGGGGTCAGGCCGTCGCGCTACCCGCGGAGCCGACGCGGCGCGACGCGAGCGGGACGCCGCTCAAGGCGCCCGTCACCGGCATCGGCTAGCCGACCTGGAGCGATCGGTCACCATGCGAGATTAGCGTGTCGCCGGTAGAGTCGGGGGGCGCGGATGCAGTTCGCGGAAGGACCGGCCGATGAACGCAAAATGGCAGAAGGCTCGCCTCATTCCCGCGACGTCAAAGGGCTCCGATCTCGAACGAGAACAGCGGGCGACTTCGGTCTTGCTCGCCGTCCTTAGTGTCGTTCGACCGCTTTCGACCGAAATCCTCGGCCCGCTGGGTGCTACGAAGGCGAAGGCCGCGCTCGTCGAAGCGTATGCAGAGCCAGCGTTCGTCGATGACCGCAGACGATCCGTCCGTCCCGACGGTCTGCTTCGGGTCACGTACGGAAGCCAGGACCCGTTCGTGGCGATCGTCGAGGTGAAGACCGGGGACAACCGACTCGATGCCGACCAGGTCAACCAGTACATCGACGTTGCACGCCGCGAGAAGTTCGATGTCGTGATCACGATCTCCAACGAGATCGCTCCGGTCGAGGGTCAGCACCCGACTCCAGGTCTCAGGGTTCGAAAGGATTCGAGAGTGTCCGTCGCGCACTACTCGTGGACGAGGATCGGTGCCATGGCGACGAGGATCCGCGAGTCCAGCACTGTCGACGATCCTGAACAGGCCTGGATCCTCAACGAATTGCTCCGTTACCTGGAGGATCCCCGATCCGGAGTCCTCGAACTGACCGATGCCGGCCCTTTGTGGAGCGAAGTCAAGGAGAGAACTCGAGACCGGTCGCTCACGCGCTCTGACCCTGCCGCGAGCGATATCGCGCGCCGCTGGGAACAGGTACTTACCTTCGCCGCGCTCAAGCTGGGCGTTCAGACAAACGAGAACGTGCGGGAGGTGCTCACTCGAGCACATCAGCACGATCCGGCACTGAGAACGAGGGATTGCATTCGGGATCTGTGCGAACACGGCGTGCTGACGGGATCGCTACGCGTCCCGAACACCGCTGGTGATCTTCTTATTACGGCCGACCTGCGCGCGCGCCGCCTTACGGTATCGAGCGAGATCAAAGCTCCCACCGACCGAAAAGAGCGCGGCAGCATCGCGTGGTTGATCCGTCAACTACCTGAATCGACGACGACTCCGGTCGTGGAATCGTATGCCTTCGGAAACGCCCGAGGCGTAGCGGCGACAGTCGCCGTACTACGCGACGATCCGACGCCCGTTCTTGACGAACTACCCGGAGACGTGACGCGGTTCAACGTCGTGATGCGATTCGAACTCGGGATGAATCGGCGGCCGGGCAAGTCGCTGAGTTTCATTGATTCCATCCTGACCGGGATCTCCTCGTTCTACCGAGACGTGCTCCAACACCTCACTCCGTATCAGCCGAAGGCGCCCCGCCTACAGGAGACGACGGAGTCGAATACCGACGAGCCCGCCGAGAACTGAGTGGTGCGCGCCCCGGGCGGGGCTCCTACCCGTCTCGCGCGGCGCCATCGGCAGAAGACGTCGGGCGCGTTCCGCGAGCGTATCCCCAGTCGGCGTATCCACGTCACGCGCGTGCGACTTGACAAGGAACGGATCGCAGAGCACTCTGTATGGCAGAGCCCATACGACATCGGGCGGCCGTCTCGTCGGGAACGCTTCCCGCCGGACCCCGACATCCCGCAAGGAGGAACCATGCGCAGCGAGGATCTCGCCGAACTCCAGGTCATCAAAGAGACGGTGCGCCGCGACACCGACATCGAGGCCATCACGCTCCTGACCGCCGGCACGTTGTCCTGCGTCACGGTCGGCATCAACGTGGCGACCCTCCACACAGGAGGCTTCGCCTTCGACGCGCTCCACGGGTACGGCAACCTCGCCTTCGCCCTTCTCCTCCCCCTCGCACTTCTCGGCGTGTGGCGGTACCTGCGCACGCGCGAGTCCCGCCGCGGCGTCGGCCGCCAGTCGAGGGTCGTCGGATGGACCGCGCTGGTCGTTGCCGTCCTCTTCGTCGACGTTGGGATCGGATACCTCCTGACGTTGATCGTCGGCCCCTACCCCGCGGTGATGGGTCTCGTGATTCTGGCCGGCATTCGCTTCCCGAGCCGGTTGCTCATCGCCTGGGGGATCGTGGCGGGCGGCCTCGGTCTATTCGTCGGCATGTTCCAGTTCAACAATCGATTCGATCTGCCCGTGCTAGACGACGCGGTGGGGGCCGCGATCGCCGTGGTGACGCTCGCGGCCGGGATCGTCGTCGCGCTGCGGGGACGCCGCGGATGAGCGCCCACCCGAGCGCCGCGCTCACCGACACCGTCCACCAACGCGTGCGCCTGGGGATCCTGACTATCCTCGCCGTCGCGGGACGGGCGGACTTCACCTACCTACGCGACAACCTCGGCGTCACGGACGGCAACCTCGGGCGGCACCTGGACGTGCTCCACGAGGCCGGGTACGTCGCGATCGACAAGGTGTTCGAGGAACGCCGACCGCGCACGTGGGTCACCATCACGCGAGACGGCCGCAAGGCGCTCAAGTCGCACATCGCCGCACTCCGCCAGATGATCGACTCGGTGCCGGATTCGTGAGGGACGACGCCCGCGGCTACCCCGCGCGAGCGGAGCGCCGGGCTGGCCGGTTCTCGAACGACCAGTCGGGGTCCGTGATGAGCTTGGCGATGACGAGGCCGACCGCGATCGAGAGCACCACGAACGCGGCGTCGATCCCCGCCGACAGCGCCTCGATCGAGAACCCCTCGTTGAGGCTGACCATCGTCTTGTAGACGCGCACCCCGGGGATCATGATGAGCGTCGCCGGGACGTTGAGGGTGATGTTCGGGTAGCCCGTCGCCCGAGTCGCGATGGCCGCGAGCACGCCGACCACGACGCACGCGAGCACCGTCGCCGCCTGGATGACGACGCCGCGGTCCACGAGCCACAGCCGCCCGACGTTCGCCACGGCGCCGATCGCCGCGGCCGCGAGCGCCATCCGCGGCGAGGCGTTGAACATGAGCGCGAATCCGAGCACGCCCACGGCGCTCGCCACCGCCCAGATCGCGAGGCGCACCTCCCACGAGATCGCGAAGGGCTCCCCCGCCCCGGGATCGAGTCCCGCGACGAGCGAGACCCCCCACAGGCCGAGCGCCGCGGCGACGAGGATCATGATCGCGAACGCCGACCGCGATATCCCCGCGCTGAAGTCGAGCTTCGCGAGATCGAGCGCTCCCGTGACGATGGCGAAGCCGGGCACGAGGAAGAGGATCGCGGACACGTAGCCGGCGGTCTGGGACGCGTCGCCGAAGGGCAGGGCATTGATGATCGCGACGCCGCTGAGGTACGCGGTCGACGCGGTCGCGGCGGCGATCGCCGTGGTGCCGAAGTGGTTGAATCCCTTGCGCACGAGCGTGCGCCGCACGTACTGGCCGATCGTCGCCGCGATCATGACCGCGACGATCTCGAGGGCGCGGGCGTTGTTGAGCAGAGCAAAGGCGCCGCACGCGAGGCCGCCGAATAGGGCGTTCGCCCACGCCGGGTAGGGCGGCGCTTGGCGCTCGATCGCGTCGAGCGCGTCCGTGATCCTCGCGGCCGTCCACCCGGGCGCGAGGCGCTCCTTGAGCGCGTCGAGGCGGGCGATGCGGTCGGCGTTCACCGTCACCTGGCGCACCTCCGTCACCTCGGTGCGGAAGATCCCCTCGCGGTGCGACGTCGCCGTGATCTCGGTGAGCGTCACGTGGGCGTGGTGCTCCGTTATCCCGAGCGCGATCGCGGCACGCTGCATGGCCTCCTTGACGCGGTACGACGCGGTGCCGGCGGAGAGCATGAGGCGACCCATGCGGAGGATCGCGCCGGACTGGCGCACGAGCTCGATGGGTTCGAGCGACCGCTCGTGCGAGGCGGCGTCCTCCCACCCGTCGAGCCCCTCGTCCGCCATCACCCCTCCATGATCGTCCCGCGCTGGGCGCGCCGCTTCCCACCTTGGTCCCGCCGGGACCGAGGGCCTAGACCGCGGCTACGCGTCGATGCGCGAGTGGTCGAGCGCCGCGGCGCCGGCGACGATGAACTCCTTGCGCGGCGCCACGTCGTTGCCCATCAGAAGCTCGAACGACGCCTCGGCGCGCTCCGCGTCGTCCGCCCGGATGCGCCGAAGGCTCCGCCTCTCGGGGTCCATCGTCGTCTCCGCGAGCTGGTCGGCGTCCATCTCCCCCAGGCCCTTGTAGCGCTGGATGTCCTCGTTGTACTTGCGGCCCGCGCGCCTGAGCGACGCGAGCGTTTGCTGGAGCTCGCGCTCCGAGTAAGTGTAGATGTGCTCCGGCTTCTTGCGGGCGCTGCCGGACACCTCGATCCGGTGCAGCGGCGGGACCGCGGCGTAGACGCGGCCGTCGTCCACGAGCGGGCGCATGTAGCGGAAGAACAGGGTGAGCAGAAGGGTGCGGATGTGCGCGCCGTCGACGTCGGCGTCCGTCATGAGGATGATCTTCCCGTAGCGCGCGGCGTCGAGGTCGAAGGTCTTGCCGCTTCCCGCGCCGATCACCTGAATGATGCTCGCGCACTCGGCGTTGTGGAGCATGTCCGTGACCGACGCCTTCTGGACGTTGAGGATCTTGCCGCGGATGGGCAGGAGCGCCTGGAAGTCCGAGCGGCGCGCGAGCTTCGCGGTGCCGAGCGCACTATCGCCCTCGACGATGAACAGCTCGCTCGCATCGACGTCGTTGGTGCGGCAGTCCGCGAGCTTGGACGGCAGCGAGGACGTCTCGAGCGCGTTCTTGCGGCGCGTGATCTCCTTCTGCTTGCGGGCGCTCACGCGCGCCTGCATCTCGCTGACGACCTTCTCCAGCAGCCGCGTCACCTGGGCCTTGGTCGCGCCCCGGGTGGAGTCGAGGATCGCGGCGAGCTCCGTCTCGATGACGCGGGAGACGATGCCCCGTACGGGGCCGGTGCCGAGGACCTCCTTGGTCTGGCCCTCGAACTGGGGCTCGGGCAGGCGGACGGTGACGACGGCGGTGAGGCCGGCCATGATGTCGTCCTTCTCGATGCGCTCGCCGCCGTCGCGGCCGGAGAGCTTGAGGCGGCGCGCGTTCTGGGCGACCGCCGCGCGGACGACCTTGGCGAGACCCTGCTCGAACCCGGAGACGTGGGTGCCGCCGTGGGGCGTCGCGATGACGTTGACGAAGCTCTTCTCGACGGTCTCGTAGCCCGTGCCCCACCGGAGGGCGACGTCCACGCGGCACTCTCGCTCGACGTCCTCGGTGCGCAGCTGGCCCGTGGCCGTCAGGGTCTGGGCCGACTCGACGAAGGTGCCCGACCCGGTGAGCACCCACGTGTCGGTGATCGCCGCGTCCGGGGCGAGGTGGTCGACGAAGTCGCGGGCCCCGCCCTCGGAGCGGAACGACGTCTCGGTCGGGTTATGGGGGTCCCGCTCGTCGCGGAGGACGAGCTCGAGGCCGGGGACGAGGTAGGAGGTTTGGCGCGCGCGGGCGACGAGGTCCTCGTACTGGAAGCGCGCGGACTTCGAGAACACCTGGCGGTCCGCCCAGTAGCGGATACGGGTGCCCGTCGTCGCCTTCGCGACCTTGCCGACGACCTCGAGCCGCGACGCGTCCGTGAAGGGCTCGAAGGGCGCGTCGGGCGTCGGGCCGGAGGACGCGTCGCGGAACGATCCCGGCTCGCCGCGACGGAACGCCATGTGGTGGGTCTGGCCGCCCCGGTCCACCCACACGTCGAGCCGCTCGCTCAGGGCGTTGACGACGCTCGCGCCGACGCCGTGGAGGCCGCCCGACGCGGCGTAGGAGCCGCCGCCGAACTTGCCCCCGGCGTGGAGCTTGGTCATGACGACCTCGACGCCGCTCAGGCCCGTCTTCGGCTCGGCGTCGACGGGGATGCCGCGCCCGACGTCGCGCACCTCCACCGAGTCGTCGGGGTAGAGGATCACCTCGATGCGGGACCCGAACCCGCCGAGCGCCTCGTCGACCGCGTTGTCGATGATCTCCCACAGGCAGTGCATGAGCCCGCGCGAGTCCGTGGTGCCCACGTACATGCCGGGGCGCTTGCGGACGGCCTCGAGCCCCTCGAGGACGCTGAGGTGCCGGGCGGAGTAGTCGGAGGTTGCCACGGGGACAGCCTAGGCGCGGAGGGCGACGCGGCCGGGCTGCCTCGCCGGGAACGAAAAGGGCGGGGCCCCGGAGGACCCCGCCGTTCTCGTCACGCGCCTGCTACGAGTGGATGTGCCAGATGAACGTGATCGCCAACGTGGCGGCGGCGATGATCGCCGCGAGCCACCAGGTGAGCGGGTCGGACTTGCGGTCGTCCTTCTTCACGAAGGCGACCACCGCGCCGATCGCGAGGAGCACGAGGACGATCCACGTCTCCTTCGACGGCGAGGCCGAGTACTTGACCTTCGTAAGAATCGCGGCGAGCGCGTAACCCGCGAACGCACCGAGCGACCCGAGATACATGCCGCTCGTGATGTTCTTGGACTTCTCGTTACGCTGGTGGAAGAACCCGCCGAAGACCGCGGCGTTGCCGAGGATGAAGACGAGGATCGAGAGCTCAATCAGAAACTGCATGGGTGTTTCCTCCTTGAAACGCAAACGGCGCGGGTGGTCCGCGCCGTTTCACGTAGCCTAGGCGACCCGCGCCCGAATCGCGATACCCCGGGCGCCTACGTCCACAGGACGGCGATCGAGACGTTCGCGAGCGTCAGCAGCAAGACCGACCACCACACGCGCGGCGTGTGCTTGCGGTTCTTCCGGTTGACGAACACCAGAACGGTGATGACGAGCGCGATGAGCAGCTTGACGCCGAACTTCACGTCGTTGACGTCCTCGTCGTTCGCGTGCACGAGCGCGAGGAGCGCGATGCCGGTGACGAGCTGGGTATATGCGCCGTCGACCATCAGGCGGACGACGTTCTTCGCCTTCTCCCGCATCTGGTACAGCGTGCCGCCAAGCAGCATCGACAGGCCGACGAAGTGCAGGATCAGGACGAGCTTGATCGCAAGTTCCACGGGTGACTCCCTCCGGCCGGTTTTCCGGCCACGGAGTCAGTCTAGGGGGCCGATGTCGCACCCCACCCCCCCTTTTCCCGTCCGCACGGATCGGGGTGCCTACGGTGACGGAGGGACGCGAGTCCTGTCCATGCGGGCCCCGCACGTCACACGATTCCCGTCATCCGTGCGGACGGACGACGGGGCGCGTGCGGACGACTCGGGGCAGCCGCGCGAAGCGAGCGCTACGCCTTGAGGTCCTTGATGATCGCGGCGACGCTTTCGGCGGTGACGCTGCCGACCGCCGCGCGGTCCGCGATGAGCGCGGGCGCCTGGTCGCACATACCGATGCAGTTCGCCCACTCGAGCGTGATCTCGCCGTCGGCCGTGGTCTCGCCCATCTTCACGCCGAGCTCGGCCTCGAGCTTCTCGGCGATCGAGGACGCGCCCGCGAACGAGCAGCTGAGCGTGCGGCACAGGCGGATGACGTGCTTGCCCGTGACGCCCACCTGGAGGAACGAGTAGAACGTCACGACGCCCTGCACCTCGACCGGCGACATGCCGAGCCGGTCCGCGAGCACCTGCATCGCGAGGTCGCTGATGTCGTGGTCCTTCTCCCGCAGCGTCTGGAGGACGGGGATCAGCGCGTCGCGCCCTCCCCCGTGCTCCGCGATCAGCGCGTCGATCTTCTCGATGAGCGCGGACTGCTCGGTGGCGACTTCGGTCGGAACGTTCAGCATGACTACTCGCCCTTCGCCTTCGTGCTCGGCGCGACGTACGTGCCGCGGTCGGTGTACTCCGTGTGGAGCAGGTGGTGGCTCGTGTGCCCGCACGGCCCGTCCGTGAGGAACTCGCCGTACAGGTTGAGCACCGCCGGGTTCTCGTGGCTCTTGCGGACCGGGTACGCCGAGTCCTCGGCGTAGATCGCCTGGGCCCGCGCCGCGCGGATGTCCGCGTTCGTCGGGATCGGCTGGCCGCCGCCGCCGAGGCAACCGCCCGGGCAGGCCATGAACTCGATGAAGTGGCACTCGCTGAACTTGCCGCCGGCCTTGATGTCCTCCATGACCTTCTCGGCGTTCGCCGTGCCGTGGACGACCGCGACCTTGAGGGTCACGCCCTTCGCCCAGTCCCAGTTCGGAACGAGGTGCGCGAGGATCTCGGGCACCGGGCCCACCTCGTCGGGGATGGTGATCTCGGCGTACTTCGCGCCCTCGAAGCCGCGGACGGGAAGAATGTCCGCGTGCTCGAACAGGTCCTCGGCCTTGAGGCCGGTGACGAGCTCGATGACGGTGCGGAGCGCCGCCTCCATCACACCGCCGGTCGCGCCGAAGATGACGCCGGAGCCGGTGGCCGACCCGAACGGGTCGTCGAATTCGCCCCGCGGCAGGTCCGGCAGGTTGATGCCGTGCTCCTTGAGCATCTTGCCCGCCTCGCGCGTGGTGAGGGCGTAGTCGACGTCGGCGAAGCCGCTGTCGGTCATCTCGGGCCGCCCGACCTCGAACTTCTTCGCCGAGCACGGCATGAGCGAGACGGACACGACGTCCTTGGGCTCGATGCCGTGCTTGTCCGCGTACCAGGTCTTGAGGAGCGCCCCGAACATCTGCTGGGGGCTCTTGCAGGTCGACATGTTCGGCAGGTACTCGGGGTACTTGTGCTCGATGTACTTGACCCAGCCGGGGCTGCAAGACGTGAACTGCGGGACGGGCTGGCTCGAGTCGCCGAGCACCAGGTTCTTGTAGAGCCGGAGCAGGAGCTCCGTGCCCTCCTCGATGATCGTGAGATCCGCGGTGAAGTTGGTGTCGAAGACCTTGTCGAACCCGATCTCCTTGAGGCCGGTGTTGAGCTGCCACGTCATCGGCGTGCCCGGCTCGGCGCCGAACATCTCGCCGATCGCCGCGCGCGGCGCGGGGGCCGTCTGGATGACGACGTGCTTGGTCGGGTCCTCGATCGCCGCCCACACGTCGTCCGTGTTGTCGACGGCGGTCAGGGCGCCGGTGGGGCACCGGTTGATGCACTGGCCACAGTTGATGCAGGTGACCTCGGACAGAGCGTGGTCGAGGTAGGTGCCGATCTCGGTCGAGTCGCCGCGGCCGAGGACGCCGAGAGCCGCCACGCCCTGGAGCTCGGCGCAGGTCCGCACGCAGCGGAGGCACTGGACGCACTTGTCCATGTCGCGCACGACGGACGGGCCGAGCAGGTCGATGCAATGCGTCGGCTCCTCCTTGTGCCCGAACACGAAGTTGTCGACGCCGTACTCGGCGGCGAGGTCCTGGAGCTCGCAGTTGCCGTTGCGCACGCACGTGCGGCACTCGCCGTAGTGCTCCGAGATCATCAGGTCGATGACGTCCTTGCGGGCCTGGCGCACGCGGGGGCTGTGCGTCTCGACCTCGACGGAGGACTCCAGTGGGAACGCGCAGCTCGCCTGGAGGTTGCGCTGGCCGGCGACCTCGACCACGCACACGCGGCAGACCGCCGGGTCGGGAAGGTCGGGGTGGTGGCACAGCGTCGGGATGGTGATCCCCGCCTCACGCGCGGCCTCGAGGATCGTCGTGCCCTTGGGAACCTCGATCTGCTGGCCGTCGAGGGTGACGGTGACGGTCTCAAGGACCTCGTCGACACTCTCACGGTCCGTCTTGGCGTCTTGCACGGTCATGGTTCGGTCTCTCCGTTCTCAGGCGACGGTGGCGGCGTCGCGGTCGAGGATTTCGGCCTGGTAGTGCTTGACGATCGACAGGAAGACGTTGGGCGCGGACTGGCCGAGGCCGCACTTGGACGAAATCTGCATGCTGCCCCCGAGGTTCACGAGGTCGCCGAGGTATTTCTCGGTGCACTCGCCGGACTTGAGCGCCCGGATGCCCTCGAGGATGCGGACGTTGCCGACCCGGCACGGGGTGCATTGGCCGCACGACTCGTCCGCGAAGAACGCCTGGACGTTCTCCGCGACGTCGAGCAGGTCGCGGTCGGGCCCGACGACGATCACGGCACCGCCGGTGGAGACGTCCTCGTAGCTGATCTGGCGGTCGAAGTCCGCGGAGGGGACGCACTGGCCGGAGGCGCCGCCGATGATCACGGCCTTCGCATCGGCGCCGCCCGCGGCCTCGAGAAGCTCGCGGATGGTGATGCCGAGCGGGAACTCGAAGATGCCGGGTTCGGTCACGTCGCCCGAGACGCTGAACAGCTTCGGGCCCTTCGATCCCTCGGTGCCGATGCCGGAGAACCACTCGGCACCCTTGGCGAGGATCGCGGAGGCCCAGACGAAGGTCTCGACGTTGTTGACCGTCGTCGGCGCCCCGTTGAGCCCGGAGACCACGGGGAACGGCGGGCGGACCCGCGGCTCGCCGCGCTTGCCCTCGAGGCTCTCGATGAGCGCCGTCTCCTCGCCGCACACGTAGGCGCCGGAGCCGAGGTGGATGTGGATGTCGAAGTCGAAGCCCTTCTCGCCCATGATCGACTCGCCGAGGAGGTTGGCCTCCCGGCGGCGCTTCAAGGTCGCGAGCAGCGCCTCCTCCATGTACGCGTACTCCGCGCGGAGGTAGAGGTAACCCTCCTGGGCGCCGATCGCGTAGCCCGCGATCGTCATGCCCTCGAACATGAGGTCCGCCCACTCGGAGAGGATGAGGCGGTCCTTGAAGGTCCCCGGCTCGCCCTCGTCGGCGTTGCACACGACGTAGCGGCGGCCGTCCGGCGCGTCGGCGCCCGCGGCGAACTCCCACTTGAGACCCGTGGGGAATCCCGCTCCGCCTCGGCCCTTCATGCCCGACTCGCGCACCGTGGCGATCACGCCCGGCGGGTCAAGGGCGAGCGCCGCGCGCAGACCTGCGTCGGGCTCGAGCGTGGCCATCGTCATGGGGGTTCGTACGGTCATCTGGCGCTCTCCTTCGGGGCAGCCGACCACCTCGAAGGCGATCGGTGAAGACGCTGCGCGGCGTCTCTTCTCCTTTAATGCTAGGAGCGCGGGGCTTTGCCTTTCCGAGCCCTTGGTCCCGCGAAGGGGAACCTTACCTTCGGAGACCGTCGGCGGCGGTTCTCGGGGGACGAATTACCCCAAGGAGTATCCGTTCGCGGGTCGCTCTCGTGGCGGTCGCGGAGTGTCCTCGCCTAGCCGCGCACCTCGACGTGCTGGTAGTCGGGATTCGACCAGGCGCCGCCCCAAGCGAACCCCGCGTCAAGGAAAGCCGCAAGCGCGTCGCCGCCGACAACGAGCATCCCGGGTCGGCCGTCGCGGTCGACGAAGGCGGCGCCGTCGGGAGGGAGCGCCTCGCCGTGGAAGATGTACGGGTTCTCGACCGGGTTGATGTCGATCGCGCGCCCGTACGCGTGGCGCGACCACGACGGATCGCCGTCGGCGACGGCGTAGCGGCAGTTGAACGCCGACGTATTGTCGGCCGCCATCGACGCATCGTCGCTGCCCCCGAACGCGTCGACGTTCGTCGCCGAGCGGATCGGAAAGCCCTCGTCATAGAGGGCGGCGAACGCTTCCCGCGCCGCGCCCTCGATGTCACGGTTGATCACGAGCTCCCCGGCCGCGACGTCACCCTCGAAGGTCCAGTGCGTGAAGTCGACGACGACCAGCTCACCGATGCCGACCGGGCACTCGGGTCGCCACGTGAGCGCATCGTCGACCGTCGCGGGTCGGCTCTCCCAGGAGAACGGCGCGGGAGAAGGCGGCGGCGCCGTGACGCGCGGGACGGGCGAGGCCGGGCTCGCCGACGCGGGCTTCGGCCGATCACCCGCACTTTCGACCGACGGCACCCTCGGCGCGCAGGCGACGAGAACGGCGAGAGCGACGAGCGCGGCGCCGAGGCCGCGGAGGAGACGACGGGGCGGGGTCGGGCTAGTCGAGGTAGTCACGGAGGACCTGCGAGCGCGACGGATGCCGCAGCTTCGACATGGTCTTCGACTCGATCTGGCGGATGCGCTCGCGGGTCACGCCGAACACCCGACCGATCTCGTCCAGCGTCTTGGGCTGGCCGTCGGTCAGGCCGAAACGCATGCCGACGACGCCGGCCTCGCGCTCGCTCAGCGTGTCCATGACCTTGCTCAGCTCCTCCTGGAGGAGCGTGAAGCCCACCGCGTCCGCGGGAACGACGGCCTCGGAGTCCTCGATGAGGTCGCCGAACTCGCTGTCGCCGTCCTCGCCGAGCGGGGTGTGCAGCGAGATGGGCTCGCGCCCGTACTTCTGGACCTCGACGACCTTTTCGGGCGTCATGTCCAGCTCGGCGGCGAGCTCCTCGGGCGTGGGTTCGCGGCCCAGGTCCTGGAGCATCTGGCGCTGAACGCGGGCGAGCTTGTTGATGACCTCGACCATGTGCACGGGGATGCGGATGGTGCGGGCCTGGTCGGCCATGGCGCGAGTGATCGCCTGCCGGATCCACCACGTCGCGTAGGTCGAGAACTTGTATCCCTTGGTGTAGTCGAACTTCTCGACCGCGCGGATGAGGCCGAGGTTGCCCTCCTGGATTAGGTCGAGGAAGAGCATCCCCCGGCCGGTGTAGCGCTTCGCGAGCGACACGACCAGGCGGAGGTTCGCCTCGAGCAGGTGGTTCTTCGCGTGGCGTCCGTCGTTCGCGATCCACTCGAGTTCGCGGCGGTACTTCGGGTCGAGCTTCTTCGATTCCGCGAGCTTCTCCTCCGCGAACAGGCCGGCCTCGATACGTTTCGCGAGGTCCACCTCCTGCTCCGCGTTGAGGAGCGCGACCTTTCCGATCTGCTTGAGGTAGTCCTTGACCGGGTCCGCCGTCGCTCCGGCCGTGACGACCTGCTGCGCCGGCGCGTCGTCGTCCGTTCCGCCGAGGACGAACCCGCGCTTCTCGTCCGGATCGTCGTCGAGGTCGGGCTCGTCGGTCAGTTCGCTCGGGTCGACGTCCGTCGGCTCGGCGTCCTCGTCCTCGCGGTCGACGGCGTCCCCGGGGGCGTCGGCGGTTTTCGCGTCGTCCTTCGTCTTCGATCGTGAAGGCTTGGCGGCGGTGGCGGTGGCGGTCGTGGTGTCCTCCTCGGACGGCTTCGCGGGCTTCTTCGACGGGGCAGGCTTCTTCGCGGCGGCGGGCTTCTTCGACGGGGCAGGCTTCTTCGCGGCGGCGGGCTTCTTGGCCGCGGGCGCCTTCTTCGCAGGGGCCTTCTTCGACGCCGCGGGCTTCTTGGCCGCGGGCTTCTTGGCCGCGGGCTTCTTCGCGGTCGCGGGCGCGGCCTTTGCGGAGGCGGCAGCGGAGGCCTTCTTCGGCTCGGCCGCTACCTTCTGTTCGTCGCCGCGGGACGGCTTCTGACGCTTGAACAGGCTCGGCGACACTGAGGACCTCTCGTGAGTGCGGGGTGGTGCGCGGGCCAGTCGCCGGCGCGCAATTCCATTAAATTGTAACGCCCGCGTCAAGGAACCGATTCCCCGAATCGGTCGAAATCCGAGCGAAACTTCCGACATTCGCCCGCATACCGCCCACCGGCCCTTGACGAAGCTCCGGCGTCGGCCCCGCGTGGCTAGCCGCCATCACGCCGCGCGGCGCCACCCGGGGTCGATTCCCGCGAGCAGCGTGCACTCGAGAAGGCCCGCGAGCCGGTACCCCGGCCGCGACGCCAGAGCCCTCTCCACGAGGCTCCGGCACGCCGCCTCATCCCCCTCCCACCACGCGATGACGGCACACAACGTCAGCATGGGCGCCCGCGCGCCGGCGCGCGCCCGGGCGATGAGCCACGCCCCGAGATCCCACGCGGGTTCGACCGTCTCGCGATCCGGCGGGCGCCCGGCGTCGGGCGCGAGCAGCACCCGCATCGCCTCCGCGACCTCGCGGTCGGCGGCGCCGTCCACGACCCGCGGAGCGAGGTGCGCGAACCCCGGGATCAGCGAGACGAGCACGGCGTCCCGCACCCGGCGATCCTGCAGAGCCGCGACGATTCGCCCCGACTCCGGGTCGGTCGGGAATCGATCGCGCTCTACCCCCGCGACGGCGTCCCGCCAGAGGTCCAGGCCGCCGCGGCGCCAGGCGGCGGCATCCTCGTCTCGCCGCGCACGCCATCTCTCCCCCGCCCGGGCCACGCGTCGCCGGGTCGCCTCGTCGACGAGGTACGCCGCGTCCGGTTCGTGGGAGAGCGCCTCGTGCCGCGTCGCGCGAATCCGCGGATCGGCGTTCACGCACGCCGGCACGGGCGGGATCGGGCGCCCGTCCGCCGGGCAGCACGATTCTCGCGCGCACCCCGGGGCGAAGTAGCGGCCCGCCCGGACCGCCCAGCCCTCGACCTCCTCGACCGCGTCGGCGAGCGCCGGACGCAGGGCGTCGACCGCGGGGCATGCGAGTCGCACGTCGTGCTCCGTATACGACACGAGAACAGCCGTGCGCGCCGACGCGCGGACGAGCTGGGCGGCGACGCCGCGGCCGAGCGCGCGGGCGACGTCCGACTGGAGAAGGTCGCGCCGGTCGACCCGGAGGACCGTCGCGAGTTCGTCGCGGTCGCCCACGCCGACGACGATGACGCTCTCCCGCGGCCGGTGCCCGAGAAGGGCGGGAAGCGCGGCGATCAATTCGCCGGGTCCGTGGAGAGCGCGCGCGTCGGGCATGCCCCGACGCTCCCCCCGCCGGCGGCTCGGCGCGAGCGGGCGAGACCGGGCTGGGGGCGACCGCGCGCGCCCCGAGTCCTGGGGACGCGTGAGGGGTGCGCGCGGGCCCTAGGCTTGGGGCGTGAGCGAACAGGCCAAGTGGCGCGACGAGGTCGACCGGGCCATCCTCGCCACCCTGGCCGAGCTCGCCGCGTCGATCATCCCGGTCGGCGCCCCCGGAGACGACCTCACGCAGGTCATCGCCCGTGCGACCGAGGGCGGCAAGCGCGTCCGCTCCGCGATGCTCATCGCCTCCCACCACGCCCACTCCGGATCGAACCACGGCGCCGCGGTGTCCCTCGCCGCCGCGCTCGAGCTCTTCCACGCCGCCGCGCTGCTCCACGACGACGTCCTCGACGATTCGGACACACGCCGGGGGCGCCCGTCGGCGCACCGCGCGATCGGCGCGCTCCACTCGGCGGGCGGATGGCAGGGCGACGCGGACGCGTTCGGCCGCGCGGGGGCGATCCTCGCCGGCGACCTCGCACTCATGGCCTCCACGCGCGCCCTCCAGACCTCCACGAGCCGGTTGCCCGAACAGGCGCGCGAGCGCGTCGTCCGCCTCTTCCTCGAGATGTCCGACCTCGTCACGGCCGGCCAGTACCTCGACATGCGCACCGCCGCGCAGCCGCTTGACCGGCTCCCGGACCAGGAGGCGGACATCCGGGCGACGATGCGCGCCAAGACCGCCTCGTACACGTGCGAGGGACCGCTCGCGCTCGGCGCCGCGGTCGCCGACGCGTCCGACGCGGACATCGCCGCGGTCCGCGCGGTCGGCGTGCCGCTCGGGATCGCCTTCCAACTCCGGGACGATCTGCTCGGGATCGTGGGGACGGCGGCGACGGGCAAGCCCTCGGGGGACGACGTGCGCGAGGGCAAACGCACCCTCGTGGTCTACCTCGCGTGGACGCGCGCCACCGAGGCCCGGCGCGCGGCGATCGGGAAGGCACTCGGCGTGCGCGACGCCGGAGCCGCGGACGTCAAGGCCGCCATCCGTGCCATCGTCGACACCGGCGCCGTCGAGGCGGTCGAAACCGAGATCGCCGCGACCGCGCGGCGGGCGCGCGCGGATCTCGCGGGGCTCGGGCTCGTGCCGCCCTACGCTCGCGTCCTCGACGCGATCGCCGAGGAGGCGGTCGCGCGCGACCGCTAGGCCCGCCCCTCCCCGAGCACGACAGCTAGAACAGCGCCTGCGCCGCGCGCCTCACCCGCGCGCGATGTCCCGCCCGCAGGTCCTCGATCGGGGACGCCCCAGTTCGTCGTTGTCGGCGAGCAGCCACTCCATCGCCGCGTCGTCGTCGAAACCCGCGTCGAACAGCAGCGTGAGCGTGCCGCGGAGCGTGGGCAGGATCTCCGCCCCGTCGTCCCCGTCGACGAGGAACGACGCCGGGAGGTGGAGCGCGCCGTTGTCACCGCGCCGCGTCGCGACGAGCGCGCGCTCGCGCAACAGGTCGCGCACGCGCGTAAAGGGAACCCCGAGCCTCTCGGCGAAGTCGGGCACGGCGAGCCACTCGATGTCGGTATTCACGCGATCAGCCTACAAACGACCCCCGGCGCCGGCGGCACGCGCGCCGATACCCGCAGGGGCGCCGACCGGCATGGATGGGGGCATCCGGCTGGGGCGCCCATACAATGAAACGGTGTCCGAGACCCTGACCGACCCACTCGTCGGACGCGTCATCGACGGGCGCTACGTCGTCCGCCAGTTGATCGCGCGCGGCGGCATGGCCGCGGTCTACCGCGCCACGGACAAACGCCTCGGACGCGACATCGCCCTCAAGGTGATGAGCGCGGAGCTGATCGGCCAGTCCTCGGACTTCTCCTCGCGGTTCCGCCGCGAGGCGCGCTCCGCCGCGAAGCTGACGCACCCGGGCATGGTCCGTGTCTACGACCAGGGCACCGACGGCGACATCAACTACCTGACGATGGAGTACATCGACGGGCCGAACCTCCGCCAACGCCTCGCGCTCGACGGCACCATCCCACTCGGCGAGGCGATGAGGATCGTCGAACGCCTCCTCGAGACCGTCGGCGCGGCGCACCGGCTCGGACTCGTTCACCGCGACATCAAGCCGGAGAACGTCCTCATCGACTCCGAGGGCGAGCCGAAGCTCGCGGATTTCGGCCTCGCGCGGGCCGTCACCGAGGTCACGGCCACGACGACGGGCACCATCCTCGGCACGGTCGCGTACCTCGGGCCCGAGCTCGTCGCGAAGGGCGTGAGCGACGCGCGCACCGACGTGTACGCCATGGGCATCCTCCTGTACGAGATGGTGACCGGACGCCAGCCCTTCACGGGTCCGTCGGCGATCGAGGTCGCCTCGCGCCACGTCCACGAGGACGTTCCCCCGCCGTCGTCGTACGTGCTGTGGCTCCCGCCGGAGTTCGACGCGCTCATCGCGCGCATGGCCGACCGCGACCCGCGCCGCCGACCCTCCGACGCCAACGAGGCGCTCGCGCTCGTGCGGCAGACGCGCAGCATGATCGACGAGCCGAGCCTCGCGCGCAAGGCCGACCCGCCGTCGACGGCCGGCATCCCGATCGGCACGGATCCGACGGCCGTGCTCGAGCCCGTGTCGACGGGCCAGACGGTGACGCTTCCCATCGGACTGGGCGAGGGATTCGAGGACGACGACGAGGACGAGTGGGGCCAGGAGCTCGAGCCGCTGACGGAGGAGGGTCCCACCAAGCCGCGCCTCGCGTGGTGGGTCGGGGCGCTCGCCGCCGCCGTGCTGATGCTCGTGGCGATGGGCGCGTGGTGGTACACCGGCTTCGGTCCGGGCGCCTACACCTCCGTGCCGTCCGTCGACGGGTACTCCGCCGCGAAGGCCCAGTCGACGCTCGAGGACTCGGGGTTCGACGTCACGTTGACGGAGTCGTACGACGACGCGACCGATCCGGGCCTCGTCATCGACACCGAACCCGGGGGCGGACAGAGGATCGCCAAGGGAGGCGCGATCGTCGTCAACGTCTCGAAGGGGCCGCTGATGGTCGAGCTCCCGACCCTCGTGGGCATCGACGTCTCGGACGCGAAGCTCAATCTCGACAAAGCCACGTTCCCCGAACCCACGATCAAGCGCGAGTACTCGGATACGATCGCGGTCGACGAGGTGATCTCCTCCGTCCCCGCGGAGGCCACGATGGTGCGCCACGACACCGTCGTCACCCTCGTGGTGTCCGACGGCCCGAAACCCATCACGATCCCCAACGTGATCGGCTCCACGGAGAAGACCGCGCTCGAGACGCTCGGCTTCTACAACCTCGACGTCGCGGTCGAGCACGGGCGCACCGTCGATGTCGCCAAGGGGCAGGTGTACAAGCAGGATCCCGCGGGCGACTCCCCCGGGTTCCGCGCGCAGGAGATGACGATCTGGGTGAGCGACGGGAAGCCGCTCGTCACGGTCGAGAACTACATCAGCCGCGACAAGGACGTCGCGAAGAGCGATGCCGAGGACATCGGCTTGATCGTCAAACTCAACAAGAAGCACTGGTGGTGCACCGGCTCGGGCGTCACCGACCAGGACATCGCGCCGAACACGCAGGTCGAGGTGGGGACGACGATCACCCTCGAATACTGCTAGCCCCGCTGCAGCAACTCCGACACGAGGAACGCCATCTCCAGCGACTGCTGGTGGTTGAGCCGCGGATCCACGAGCGTCTCGTAGCGCGCGCCCAGCCCCTGGTCGTCGATCTCCTCCGTGCCGCCCATCACCTCGGTGACGTCGTCGCCCGTGAGCTCGATGTGGATGCCGCCCGGCACCGTTCCCGCGTCGCGGTGCACCTCGAAGAACCCGCGCACCTCGTCGAGGATCGTCTCGAACTTGCGCGTCTTGTACCCGGACTCCGAGGTGAACGTGTTGCCGTGCATCGGATCGGTGAGCCAGGCGACCGTCGCCCCGCTGTCCCGCACGGCCTCGACCACGCGGCGGAAGCGCGTCCCGGACCTTCTCCGCGCCCATGCGCGCGATGAACGTGAGGCGACCCGGCACGTCGTCCGGGTTGAGGCGCTCGATGAGCGCGATCGCGTCGCCGGGCGCGGTCGTGGGTCCGAGCTTCACGGCGATGGGGTTCTTGACCTTCGACATGAACGCCACGTGCGCGCCGTCGAGCTGGCGCGTGCGCTCCCCGATCCACAGGAAGTGCGCGGACGTGTCGTACGGCTCGCCCGACCGGGAGTCGATGCGCGTCAGCGCCCGCTCGTAGTCGAGCAGGAGCGCCTCGTGGCTCGAGAAGAGGTCCACCGTCTTAAGCGCGTCGAAGTCGCCGCCCGCCGCCGCCATGAAGCGCACGGCGCGGTCGATCTCGCCGGCGGTCTGCTCGTACTTCGCGTACGCGGGGTTGCGCGTGAAGCCCTTGTTCCACTCGTGGACGAGCCTGAGGTCGGCGAAGCCGCCGTGCGTGAACGCGCGGATGAGGTTGAGGGTGGCCGCCGAGGTGGTGTATGCCTCGACGAGCCGCGCGGGGTCGGGCGTGCGCTCCGCCTCGGTGAAGCCGATGCGGTTGATGATGTCGCCCCGGTAAGCGGGCAGCTCGACGCCGTCGCGCACCTCCGTGTCGGACGAGCGAGGCTTGGCGTACTGGCCGGCCATGCGGCCGATCTTGATGACCGGCATGCTCGCGCCGTACGTGAGGATGACCGCCATCTGCAGGATCGTCTTGATCTTGTTGCGGATGCGGTCCGCCGTCGCCTCGGCGAACGTCTCGGCGCAGTCGCCGCCCTGGAGGACGAAGGCCTCGCCGCGCGCGACGGCCGCGAGGTGGTCGCGGAGCACGTCCGCCTCTCCCGCGAACACGAGCGGCGGCTTCTGCCGCAACCGGGCGACGGCGTCGTCGAGGGCGGCGGCGTCGGGCCACGCGGGCTGCTGCCTCGCCTCGAGCCGCCGGAAGTCGTCGACCCCGGCCGCCTTCAGGAGGTCGTCGGTGCTCGTCGCGCCGGTCATGTCGGTTGGCCGATGTCGGCGAGCATGTCGGTGAACCACGCCTGCGACGCGTCGAAGGGCTTGTGGCCCGCGATGCGCGGGAACGGGATCGCCTTGAGGCGGCCGCCGTCCTCCTCGTCGTGGCCGACGACGCCGGGCTCGCCGCGCATGGCGCACTCGACGGCGTAGTCGGTCATCGACTTGATGAGGCGCAGGTCCTGCGCGTTGGCGCGCGCCGAGCGCGAGAAGTACCCGGACTTCTGCACCATGACCTTCTCCGCCTTGATGCGCTCCGCGAACTGCTGCGCGAACCACAGGCCGGGGTTGATCGTGTCGAGCATGACGTGACCGAACGGGTCGCGCTTGACCTCCTCGCCCGCCTCCTCCATCTCGCGGACGATGTCGGGCACGCCCGCTCCCTCGCTCAGGAAGATGTTGACGTTGCCCACGGTGTCCATGATCGTCTTGAGGCGCACCGCCTCGGCGTCGAGGTCGATCGACTTCTCGGGAACGTAGACGGCGTGGACGTCCCAGCGCTCCTTGCTCAGCCCGATCTCCGGCACCCACTCGCGCGTGCCGAGCCACTGGCGGTACTTCTCGGCGGACGCCGCCGTCATCCAGCCGCAGGCGCGCCCCATCACCTCGTGGACGATGAGCATGCGCGGGCTCGAGCGGTGCTCGCCGATGACGTTCTGCGCGAAGACCGAGGCCTGCTCGGCCGCGCTCCATGCGCCGAGCGACTGCTTGATCGGCACGATGTCGTTGTCGATCGTCTTCGGCAGGCCCACGACGGTGAGGTCGTAGTCGTTCATCTCGAGGTACGCCGCAAGGTCGGCCGCCGCCGTGTTCGTGTCGTCGCCGCCGATGGTGTGCAGGACGTCGATCTTGTCCTTCTTCAGCTGATCCGCGGCGACCGCGAGGGGGTCCTGCCCCTCTTTGACGAGGCCGCGCTTCACGCAGTCGGCGACGTTGGTGAGCTTGACGCGGCTGTTGCCGATGGGGCTGCCCCCGAACTCGTGGAGCACGCCCGCGTGCTCGCGGACGGCGTCCGTCACCGTGATGGAGTCGCCCAGCAGCAGGCCGCGGTAGCCGTGTTGATAGGCGATGATCTCGACCTCGGGCGCGACCTCCGTGTAGCGGCCGATGAGGCCGCCGACGGCGGAGGATAGGCACGGGGCGAAGCCACCGGCGGTCAGCAGGGCGACACGACGAACAGACATGAGCAACCTTTCCGAAACTGGGCGGACTGCGCCCCATTCTAGAGGGGCGAGCCCGGGACCTTACTCCCCCATCTCGCCGGGATACTCCCCACGTCTCTCTCGGTCCAGCTCCTTCTTCACGCGGGCCGCGTCGCGGTCCACGTACTCCTGACCGGAGAGCTTCTGAATCGCCATCATCACGGCGTCGGTCACCTCGCGCAGCGCGTCGCGGTCCTCCTGGCGTCCCGCGTACTCGTGGAACGTCAGCGGCTTGCCGACCTTCACGCCCGTCTGGTGGCGGTTGGGGACCTTGCGCCCGATCGGCTGCGCGATGTGGGTGTCGATCATGGCGACGGGGATGACGGGGACCCCCGACTCGATCGCCATCCGCGCGACGCCGGTCTTGCCGCGGTACAGCCGGCCGTCCGGGCTCCGGGTTCCCTCGGGGTAGATGCCGAGCAGTTCGCCGCCCGCGAGGACCTGGAGACCCGTGCGGAGCGCCGCCTCGCTCGCCCGTCCGCCGGCGCGGTGCACGGGAATGGTGCCGACGCCGGACATGAACGCGCGCGTCGCCGCTCCCTTGACGCCCTTGCCGGTGAAGTACTCCGCCTTGCCGAGGAACACGAGTTTCCGCTTCATCACGAGCGGCAAGAAGATCGAGTCGGCAAAACTCAGGTGGTTGCTCGCCAGGATGGCGGGGCCCTCCTCGGGGATGTTCTCCAGGCCCTTCGCCCACGGGCGGTAGACGACCTTGAGCCCCGGCCCGAGCAGGACGTGCTTGAAGAGCTGGTAGTACACCTAGACCCCTCTCGCTCGACTCACCAAGGCTAACGCTCCCCGCGTGGGCCGATGCGCGCGAGGGCGGCGGCCCCGACGATGCCCGCGTCGTTCCCCATGTCCGCCGCGACGATCGGGGCGAGCGGCCGGAAGTCGGCGGCCGGTAGGGCGCCGACGAACGCCTCCCGCGCGGGCCCGAGGACGAGGTCGCCCGCGGCCACCACGCCTCCTCCGACGACGAAGAGCTCCGGGTCGTTGACCGCGGCGAGCGAGGCGCACCCCTCGCCGACCCAGCGTCCGAGTTCCGCCAGCAACTCGACGGCGAGCGGATCTCCCGCCTCGGCCGCCGCCGTCACGTGGGGGCCGATGATCGCCCCGGCGTCTCCCCCGGCTCGCTCGAGGATCGCCGCCGCACGGTTCGCGTCCTCGCGGGCCGCGAGGCGCGCCTCGCGCACGAGCGCCGAACCGGACGCGTACTGCTCCCAGCAGCCGCGGTGGCCGCAGCCGCACAGGTGGCCGTTCGGAACCACGCGGACGTGCCCGAGCTCGGCGGCGAATCCCGACGCGCCGCGCACGAGCGCGCCGTCGACGACGATCGCCGCCCCAAGTCCCGTGCCGAGCGTCAGCAGCACCATCTCCTTGACGTCGCGGGCGGCCCCGTACTGGAACTCGGCCCATCCCGCGGCGTTCGCGTCGTTCTCGACGACGACGGTGACGTCCGGCTCGATGAGCGCCGCGACCTTCGACGCGAGCGGGTAGTTCCGCCACGCGGAGATGTTCGGACCGAAGATGACGTTCTCGCGGTCCGCGCTGACGAAACCCGCCGCCGCGAGGCCTACCGAATCGAACTCGAAGTCCTTCGCGAATTCCGCGACGACCCCGGCGATCGCCCGGTCGATTCCGTCCGCGTCGTTCGGCGGACGTGTCCCGCCTCGCGTACGCGACGATCGCGCCGTCGTCGTCGACCACGCCGGCGGCGATCTTCGTCCCGCCGATGTCGACTCCGACCGCGTGCATCCTCGCGTCCTTCCATCCCGACCTAAACGAGCCTCCACAGAGTATCGTGGCGTCCTAAACACCGGATGCCAATGGAGGCACCATGGATGCTCGCGAGAAGAAAACCCTTGCGCCGAACATCAGCCTAATGATCGACCGGGCGTGGGCCGATTACGCGGACCGCACCGTTTTCTCCCACGCCGAGCCCAGCGATCCTTCCACGTGGACGCACGTCACCGGAGCGGAAGCGCACGACGAGGTCGACGCCGTCGCGAAGGGACTCATCGCCCGCGGCGTGAAACCGGGCGACCGCGTCGGGATCATGTCGCGCACGCGCATCGAGTGGACGATCCTCGACTTCGCCATCTGGGCGGCGGGCGCCGATTCCCGTCCCGATCTACGACACCTCGTCGGCCGAGCAGGTCGACTGGATCACGTCGGACTCGGAGATCTTCCTACTGTTCGTCGAGACGAGCGAACACGTCGCGCTGGCCGCCAAGGTCGCCAAGGGGCGAGTCGCCGCTGCGCGACGTCGAGTGCATCGACCACGGCGCCCTCCCCGCGCTCGTCAAGGCCGGAACCGCCGTGTCCGACGAGGAGCTCAAGCGCGCGCAAGTCGCTCGCCAAGCACGGCGACCTCGCGACCATCATGTACACGTCGGGCACCACGGGCCGCCCCAAGGGCGTCCGCCTCACCCACTTCAACTACGTGCGGCACGTCGACGGGCATCCAGGAGCAGCTGCCCGAGGTCCTCTTCCAGGAGGGCGCGAGCACGGTGCTGTTCCTCACGCTCGCCCACTCGCTCGCCCGCCTCGTCGAGGTCGCGCTCGCCGCCTCGGGCGTGGCCATCGGCTTCTGCCCCGACCCGACCCAGGTGCTGCCGATGCTCGAGTCGTACAAGCCGACGCTCATCCTTGCCGTCCCGCGCGTGTTCGAGAAGGTCTACAACGGCGCCGAGCAGAAGTCCATCGCCGGAGGCAAGGGCGGCATCTTCCGCTGGGCCGCCCACCAGGGGGTCGCGTACTCCCAGGCGCTCGACACCGAGGAGGGACCCTCCAAGGGCCTGACGCTCAAGTACAAGATCGCCCACGCGCTCGTTCTGAGCAAGATCTACGCGGCCCTCGGCGGCAACGCGCAGTTGGGCGATCAGCGGCTCGGCGCCGCTCGGCGCCCGCCTGGGCCACTTCTTCCGGGGCCTCGGCGTCACCGTCCTCGAGGGCTACGGGCTCACGGAGACCAACGCCGCGTCGCACGTCAACCTCCCGAGGAACCCGAAGATCGGCACCGTCGGCCCGCCGCTTCCCGGCATCGAGGTGAAGATCGCCGACGACGGCGAGATCCTGATGCGCGGCGACTCGCTCTTCGAGGGCTACCACCACAACCCCGAGGCGACCGCCGCCGCGATGAAGCGCGGGTGGTTCTACACGGGCGACCTCGGGACCCAGGACGAGAAAGGCCGCCTGACGATCACGGGGCGCAAGAAGGAGATCATCGTGACGGCGGGCGGCAAGAACGTCGCCCCCGCGATCCTCGAGGATCGCCTCCGGTCCCACCCGATCGTCAGCCAGTGCGTCGCCGTCGGCGACGGCAAGCCGTTCATCGGCGCGCTCGTCACGCTCGACGCCGACGCGCTTCCCGGCTGGCTCAAGGCCCACGGGCATCCGGAGATGACGGTCGAGGAGGCCGCGGACGAACGAGGCGGTGCTCGCCGCGCTCGACGAGGGCGTGCAGCGCGCGAACCGCGCGGTCTCGCGCGCGGAGAGCATCCGTAAGATCCGCGTGCTCGCGACGGACTTCACGGTGCTCAACGGGTACATCACGCCGTCGATGAAGGTGAAGCGCGCGAAGGTGCTCCAGGACTTCGCCGACGACATCGAGGAGCTCTACGTCGACACGCGCGCCGGGTCGTAGGGATCGGCGCCGCGTCTCACTAGGCCAGGTGGCGGAGCGGGGCGACGAGCCCCGCGTCCGACAACGCCCGGATGGCGCGCTCCTGGGCGCGGTCGATCTCCACGGGCCGCGCCTCGGCATCCACCGCGCGAAGCCCGTCGCGCACGGGGATCGTGAGGAAGGAGACGACGCAGTCCGCGCACGCCTCGCCCCGCACGGTGCAGGTGTCGCAATCGATCTTCATGCCACCGACGCTACGCGGGGGGTCCGACACGCGATCAGGTCGTACCGCCGCGCTACCGTCGGCACGTGACGTCCCACGCGCCCTCCACCCCCGGCCTCGCCCTCCAGGCGAGCCTCGACGACGTCGGGGAACCCCTCGCGGCGGTCACCTTCGTGACCGTCGACCTCGAGACGACGGGCGGCTCCCCGCGCACGAGCGCGATCACGGAGATCGGAGCGGTGAAGACGCGCGGGGGCGAGGTCGTCGGCGAGTTCCAGACCCTCGTCGACCCGGGAATGCCGATCCCCCCGATGATCGTCGCGCTCACGGGCATCACCGACGCGATGGTCGCCGCGGCTCCGCGCATCGATTCGGTCCTGCCCGCCTTCCTCGAGTTCGTCGGCGACGCCGTCCTCGTCGCTCACAACGCGCCGTTCGACATCGGCTTCCTCAAGGCCGCGTGCCACCGCCACGGGTACCGGTGGCCCGGCAACCCCGTCGTCGACACGGTGACGCTCGCGCGCCGCGCGACGACCAAGGAAGAGGCGCCCAACAAGAAGCTCGCGACGCTCGCCCGCGCCTTCGGAACCGTCGTCACTCCTAACCACCGCGCGCTCGAGGACGCGCGCGCGACCGCGGAGATCATGCACCGCATGTTCGAGCGGCTCGCGGCGTGGGGGATCACCCACCGGGAGGACCTCGACGCGTTGCGCAATCCCGTCCCGCCCGACATCCGCCGCAAGGCCTCGATGGCGGAGACCGTTCCCGCGCGCCCGGGCGTCTACGCGTTCCGCGGTCCGAGCGACGAGGTGCTCTACGTCGGGACGTCGAAGAACCTCCGCTCGCGCGTCAAGTCGTACTTCACGCGCGGCGAGCAGCGTCGCGCGATCCGCGAGATGCTCCTGATCGCGGAGCGCGTCGAGGCGATCCCGACGCCCACGGAGCTCGAGGCGAACGTCCTCGAGATCCGGATGATCGACCGACACCGGCCCCGCTACAACCGCCGCTCGGCGCGCCCGGAACGCACCCCGTGGATCCGCCTCACCGACGAGCACTTCCCGCGCCTGAGCATCGTGCGGGCCGTCTCCGCAGGCGTCGCCCACGTCGGCCCGATGCGCAACGCGGGCGAAGCGCGCCTGGTCGTCGACGCGCTGCACGACCTCGGAGCCGCGCGCGCGTGCACGGCGCGCTTGCCGCTCGTGCCGCGCGCGGGCGCGCGCGCTTGCCTCCTCAAGGACCTCGGATCGTGCGCCGCTCCCTGCGTCGACGGCAGCGCGAGCGGGTACGACGAGGTCGCCGCCGCGCTGCGCGACGCCCTCACGGTCGACCCCTCCCCCGTCGTCGACGCCCTCGCCGGGCGCGTCGAGGAGGCGGCCGCGCGCCTCGACTACGAGCGGGCCGCCGCGCTACGCGACGCGATTAGCGCGCTCGTGGCCGGGATGGCGGAGTCGCAGCGGCTCGGGGCGCTCGGGCGCGTCGGTATCGCCGCCGCCCGGCGGATGGGCGACGCGTGGGAGGTCGCCGTCGTCACGCGCGGACGGCTCGCGGGCACGGCCGTCGTCGCCGGGGCGGACATCGCCGACGCCGTGCGGGAGATCCGCGCCCGAGAACGCGGGTCGGAGGTACCGCTCGTCGAGGAACAGCAGCTCGTCGCGGCCTGGCTCGAACGTCCGGGAACCCGCCTCGTGAGCGTCGAGGGCGAATGGTCCCAGCCCGTGCGGGGCGCGGCGCGTCATCGCGGCTGGATCGAGGCGTCTCGCGCGGACCGATCGCGCGTCGCCGACGCCTACGCCTCGTCGGCTCGCCGCTAGGGGAGGCGCCGCTTCTTCTGCGGGAGGGGCCGACTGAGCGCGTCGACCGCGCCCTCGCTCGTCGGGGTCGTGGACGGCGAACGTTCGCGGCGGCGCCTCCATTCGGTGAGGCGCCTCCTCCGCCACCAGCGCATGCCGAGCACGTACGCGGCGATCGCCGCGACCGCGAGCCCGATGTACACGTAGGTCCAGGTCCGGGACTCGCGGAACGCGGACAACGGCTTCTCGTCCGCGTAGCCCTCGACGATTCCGTAGTAGGCGGGTTTCGCCTTGAGGTCGTCGTCGAAGATGAGCGGGCCGCCCTGGACGTGCCGCCAGCTGCGCATGTCGTACAGGCCCCACACGGTCACGGAGAACATCTCGTCCGCGTGCTCGCGGAACACCCGGAACGCGTCCTGGTAGTAATGCCCCTGCTCGACGAAGTGCCGCTTCTCCGGGCGACCCGTGGGGACGTCCATCTCCGTCACGGCCTGAACGAGCCCGCGCCCCGACGAGTCGTCGAGCGCATCGGCGAGCGATTCGACGGGGATCGGCAGGTACGTGTGGAACTGGTGGCCTATTCCGTCGATGGGCACCCCGTCGGCCAGGAGGCGGTCGATGAGCGCGAGGTACCGCGCGCGCTTGTCCGGCCGGAACGTGTCGTACTCGTTGATGAAGAGCGCGACCGGTCGGTCCACACCGGCCGCGGCGTACTCGTGGTTGAACGCCTCGTCCGCCCACTGGAACGCGAGGTCGATGTACTGCGGGCCGAGGATCTGGTACCAGAGGCTGCGCCGGAGTCCGTCGCTGCCGATCGCGCCGTCGGAGATCACCTCGTTCACCACGTCGAAGGCGACGATCGGATTGCCCGCCCCGAACTCCCCCCACCCGTCGCTGAGGTACTTCGCGACGGCGAAGATGTGATCGTGGAGCCGGGCCTTGAGGATCGCCTGGTCGGCCGGGGCGTCCGTGAGCTGCGTGATCCCGTCGTCCTGGAAAAAGAACCACGACGGGATCTGGCTGTGCCACACAAGAACGTGCCCGTACACGCGCATCGTGTTGTCCCGCGCGAAGTCCATGAGTGTCGCGATCTGCGGGTCGGGGGAGAACGCCTTGTCGGCGTCGTACCACGCCTCGGGCTTCATCGCGTTCTCCGGCGTGAACTGGTTGAAGTGCCGGAGGAGGAGGGAGGCGGCGTCGCCCGTCGTCTCGCGCGCGTCGATCGCCGCGCCCACGGGGAACGGCAGCGTGTCCTTGAGCGGCGTGAGGTTCTCGACGGCGGACCCGTCCGGAACGGGCGAGGTCGCGGACGACGGGGCCGTCGTCGATCCGGCCGTCGCGCCGACGCTGAACGCGAGGCCGAGACCCAGCGCCGTGAGAGCGACGCCCCTACGAAGCCTCGTTGTCACCGCATTCCCCTTCCCCTCGAGGGCGAAGGCCGCCCCGCGCCTATTCCTTCGACGCGGCCACCCACCGGTCGAGCACGTCGGTCGCCTTGCCGTCGTCGATCGACGCGGCCGCGAGGGCCATGGCCGCCTGGAACCGCTCGACGAGGCTTCCCAGCCCGGTCCCCGGGAGCGTGCCGTCGGCGACGAGTCCCGCGGCGGCGTTGAGGATCACGGTGTCGCGCACCGGGCCGGTCTTGCCGTTGAATACGCTCCACGCGACGCCGGCGTTCTCGCTCGCCTCCCCGCCCCGGAGGTCGGGAATGGCGATCTGCGGGATGCCGAGATCCTTCACGGGGTCGAGGACGGTGTGGGTGATCGTGCCTCCGCGCACCTCCCACACGTTCGCGGGAGACGTGCCCGCGAGCTCGTCGAGCTCGTCCTCGCTGAAGAACACGAGGGCGTCGCGGCCCTGGCTCGCGAGGACGCCCGCCATGACGGGCGTGAGGGACGGACTGCCGGAGCCTATGGCCGACGCGGCGGGCTGGGCCGGGTTGGCGAGCGGCCCGAGGATGTTGAAGGTCGTGGGCACGCCGAGGGCCTTGCGGATGGGACCGGTGAAGCGCATGGCCGGGTGGAAGACCTGGGCGAAGCAGAACGTGATGCCGACCTCGGTCGCGAGCTCGGCGACGCGCTCCGGCGGCAGCTCGAGGTTAACCCCGAGCGCCTGGAGGACGTCGGCCGCACCGGATTTGGAGCTCGCGGCCCGGTTCCCGTGTTTGACGACGGTGATCCCCGCGCCCGCCGCGACGATCGACGCCATCGTGGAGATGTTGACGGTGTGGTGCCCGTCCCCGCCGGTCCCGACGATGTCGAGGGCCCGCCCCGGCACCTCGATCCGCACCGCGTGGCGGAGCATCGCCGACGCGAGGCCCGTGACCTCGCCCACAGACTCGCCCTTGGTGCGGAGCGCGACCAGGAAGGCCGCCATGGAGATCTCGGGGGCCTCGTTCTTGAGGATCTGGTCCATGACCCATTCCGCGTCCTCGGCGTTGAGGTCGTGCTTCGCGATGAGCCTCGCGAGGATATCCGGCCAACTCTCCATGTCTTCCCCTCTCGTTCGTCCCCGACGCGGACCTAGCCGGCCGCGCGTGCCGGCGAGAAGAACTCCTCGACGGCGGCGCGCACCTCGAACGGGTCGATCGGGTGCGCGATCGCGGCGTCCGCGAGCGACCACGTCGCGATCCAGGCGTCGTCGCGGCGGCCGACGAGCAGCAGCACCGGCGGGCACGCGTAGATCTCGTGCTTGATCTGGTAGCAGATCCCCATCCCCCCGACCTTCGCGGCCTCGCCGTCGAGGACCAGCAGGTCGAAATCGTGGTTGGCGATCTCCGCGAACACCGCGGCCTCGGTCGCGACCTCCGTCCAGCGGACGGGGCGCGTGCCGATCGCCTCGCCCACACCCGCGCGGACGCGCTCGCGCGCGTGCACGTCGTCGCTGTACAGGAGGATGCGGATGCGCGCCGTCGAGAGCTCGCCGTCCGCGCGCCGGGCGATGTCGTTCATGGTCCCATCTTGGCATGATCGCGAACACGCGCCGCCCCTAGTTAGGCAAACCTCTCCGGCTCCGCCGGATGTGCGCCATAATGGGCCCATGTCGTCCGCCGCCACCGTGACCTCGCCCCTGCACGCGACGCGACCGAACCGGGTTGCCGTGGGCACCATCGTCTGGCTCGCGAGCGAGCTGATGTTCTTCGCCGGTCTCTTCGCGATGTACTTCACCCACCGCGCCGAGTCGCCCGAGTTGTGGGCGACGGAGACGCCGAAGCTCGCGATCCCGTTCGCGCTGACGAACACACTCGTCCTCGTCGCCAGTTCCTTCGCGTGCCAGGCGGCGGTCTTCGCCGCCGAGCGATACCAGCCGCGCCGTACCGGGTCGCTTCTCCACATCCGCGGGTGGGGCATGCAGGAGTGGCTCACGCTCACCTACGTGATGGGGTCGTTCTTCGTCGCGGGCCAGATCTTCGAATACGCGACGCTCGTCGGCGAGGGCATCACCATCTCCGCGAACCCGTACGGCTCGGTCTTCTACCTGGCGACGGGCTTCCACGGGCTCCACGTCGTCGGCGGCCTCGTCGCGATGATCTTCGTCCTCGGGCGCTCCTTCGCCGCCAAGAGGTTCGGCACGCACGAGGCGACGACGACGATCGTGGTCTCGTACTACTGGCACTTCGTCGACGTCGTGTGGATCGCGCTCTTCTCCGTCATCTATCTCATCAAGTAGGACCGGACACCTGAGGACTCCCCTATGCACTCCCTCGCAGCACGGCGCTACCACCGGTCGGCCCCGCTCGTCCTGGTGCTCGCGCTGCTCGCGCTCATCACGGTCGCGTACGCCGTCTTCTCGTCGCCCCCGGCGCGCGCGGACGACGGTTTCAGCGACGCCCAGGTCGCGGGCGGCCAGAAGTTGTTCGCCGCGAACTGCGCGACGTGCCACGGCCTGAACGCCGAAGGATCGTCGTTCGCGCCGTCGCTCGTCGGGGTCGGGGCGGCCGCCGTGGACTTCCAGGTCGGCACCGGTCGAATGCCGATGCAGGCTTCTGGGCCCCAGGCGGAGGCGAAGAAGCCGCAGTTCAGCCAGGCCGAGATCGACCAACTCGCGGCGTTCGTCGCCTCCCTCGGGACCGGCCCGTCGATCCCGACCGCCGAGCAGGTCGACGGCTCGCTGGGCGATCCGGCGGCAGGGATGCAGCTGTTCCGCACCAACTGCGCGATGTGCCACGGCTCGGTCGGCGGCGGCGGGGCGCTGACGCAGGGCAAGTTCGCCCCCTCGCTGTGGAACACGACGCCCCAACACATCTACGAGGCGATGCTGACGGGCCCGCAGTCGATGCCCGTGTTCAACAACGCGAACATCGCTCCCGAGCAGAAGCGCGACATCATCGCGTACCTCGAGGAGCAGCGCAAGGAGCCGCCGGGAGGCCTCGCGCTCGGCTCGCTCGGCCCCGTGAGCGAGGGCCTGTGGGCCTGGATCGTGGGCGTGGCCCTCATCATCGGCCTCACCGTGTGGGTTGGATCGAGGTCGTCATGAGCGAGCCGAAGAAGGACACGTCGTTCACCAACCCGGGCCTGCCTCCCCACCGTCCGCGCCGCGCCGACGAGGACCCCAAGGCCGCGCGGCGCGCCGAGTTCCAGGCCGTCGGACTGCTCGTCGTCTCGATCCTCGGGACCGTCGGCGCCGTGCTGGCGTACCTGTTCCTCCCGCTGAGCGGCAGCAACAGCGACATCCGCCGCATGACGGCGCTCATGGGCTTCGGGATCTTCCTCGGCATGATCGGCATCGGCATGGGCGCGATCCACTGGGCGAAGACGCTGATGCGCGACCGCGAGATGGTCGAGGAACGCCACCCGATTCGCTCCTCCGACGACACCCGCGAGGAGGCCGTCCAGATGCTCAAGGACGGCGTCGAGGACTCGGGAGTCGGCGTCGGGCGGCGCGGGCTCCTCAAGGGCACGATGCTCACCGCGCTCGCGATCGCGCCGCTCAGCATCGCGATCCCCATGATCGGCAACATGGGCGGCGACTGGAACGTCGGGCAACTCAAGCACACGATGTGGCGCAAGGGAATGCGCCTGGCGCGGGACCCCGAGGGCACGCCGATCAAGGCCGCCGACGTCACGATCGGCTCGGTCTTCCACGTCATCCCCGAGGGTCTCGACAAGACTCCCGACCCGCTCGAGGAGAAGGCGAAGGCCGTCGTCCTGCTCCTCCGCCTCGACCCTCGCGACCTCAACGTCGTCCCCGGACGCGAGAACTGGTCGTTCGACGGCATCGTCGCCTATTCGAAGATCTGCACGCACGTGGGCTGCCCGGTCGCGCTCTACGAGCAACAGACGCACCACCTGCTGTGCCCGTGCCACCAGTCGACGTTCGACGTCGCGAACGGGTGCAAGGTCATCTTCGGGCCCGCGAAGCGCCCCCTTCCGCAGCTGCCCATCACCGTCGACAGCGAGGGATACATCGTCGCCCAGCGGGACTTCGACGAACCCGTCGGCCCGAGCTTCTGGGAGCGTCTCAAGTGAGCAAGGTGACCCGCGCGGCGAACTCGATCGCGTCCTCCGTCGACGACCGCACCTCGATCGGCGGCTTCGTCAAGTTCTTCTCGCGGAAGCTCTTCCCCGACCACTGGTCGTTCCTCCTCGGAGAGGTGGCGCTGTACTCGTTCATCGTCCTCCTCATCACGGGCGTGTTCATGACGGGGTACTTCATCCCCTCGGCGGAGCAGACCGTCTACGACGGTTCCTTCGCGACGATGCAGGGCGTGGAGATGTCGCAGGCGTTCCAGTCGACCCTGCACCTCTCGTTCGACGTGCGCGGCGGGCTGCTCATCCGACAGATCCACCACTGGTCCGCGCTGATGTTCACCGCGGCGATCATGATGCATATGCTGCGCGTGTTCTTCACGGGGGCGTTCCGCAAGCCGCGCGACATCAACTGGCTCGTCGGATTCGGCCTGCTGACCCTCTCCCTCGCGGCCGGGTTCTCCGGATACTCGCTCCCCGACGACGTGCTCTCCGGCAACGGCCTGCGCATCCTCGACGGCGTCGTGAAGTCGATCCCGGTGCTCGGCACGCGGATCTCGTACTGGATGTTCGGAGGCGAGTTCCCGGGGGACGCGCTGATTCCGCGGCTTTACACGCTCCATGTGCTGCTCGTCCCCGCCGCGATCCTCGGACTGGTGGGCGTGCACCTGTTCCTCGTCTTCCTGCACAAGCACACGCAGTACCCGGGCGGCGGACGCACCCACAAGAACGTCGTCGGCCTGCCCCTGTTCCCCGTGTACGTCGCGAAGGCCGGTGGGTTCTTCTTCGTCGTCTTCGGGGTGCTGACCCTGCTCGGCGCGCTACTGACGATCAACCCGATCTGGAACTACGGACCATACGATCCATCGCCCGTCTCGGCGGGCGCGCAGCCGGACTGGTACATGCTCTTCCTCGAGGGTGCATTGCGCCTCACGCCGGGATTCCTCGACTTCTCGATCGGCGGCTGGGACGTCCCGATGAACGTCTTGCTCCCCGGCGTGCTACTGCCGGGCATGATCTTCACGTTCCAGGCGATCTACCCGTTCGTCGAGGCGTGGGCGACCGGCGACCGGGGCGAGCGCCACGTCCTCGACCGGCCGCGCAACGTGCCCGTGCGCACGAGCATCGGCGCCGCGCTGATCGCGTTCTACGCGGTGCTGATGCTCGCCGGGTCGAACGACATCCTCGCCACGACGTTCCACCTGTCGATCAACAGCCTGACCAACACGTTCCGCGTGCTGATCTTCGTGCTTCCCGTCGCGGCGTTCTGGGTGACCAAGCGGGTGTGCTTCGGCTTGCAGCGAAAAGACCGAGAGCTGGCCCTCCATGGGCATGAGACCGGGCGTATCGTTCGAACCGAGTCGGGGGAATACATCGAGGTCCACCAACCGTTGTCCGAACAGGAGCTGTGGCTCGCAGTGGGCCACGAGAACCTCACCCCGATCACGATCGAACCGAAGACCAACGAGCGGGGGGTGAAGCGGCCCGGTTATCGCTGGGACCGCTTCAAGCAGGCGCTGTCGCGGTTCTACTACGAGGACCGCGTGGAGCCCGTCACCCCCGCGGAACTTGCCGAATCAGCCGACGAACACCACTAGGAGGATCGTCCCTTATGGCCACGTATTCCCTTCCCGACCTCGCGTACGATTACGGCGCCCTCGCGCCGCACATCGCCGGCGAGATCATGGAGCTCCACCACAGCAAGCACCACGCCGCGTACGTCGCGGGCGCGAACGCCGCGCTCGAGAAGATGGCATCCGCGCGCGACGTTCAGGAGTTCGACACCATCCCGATGCTCGAGAAGAACCTCGCGTTCAACCTGGGCGGCCACGTCAACCACTCGGTTTTCTGGACGAACATGTCCCCCGACGGCGGCGACAAGCCGACGGGCGAGCTCGCCGCGGCGATCGACGACCAGTTCGGATCGTTCGACGCCTTCGTCGGCCACTTCACCGCCACGGCGATGACCATCCAGGGCTCCGGCTGGTCGATCCTCGCCTGGGATAGTGTCGGCCAGAAGCTCATCATCGTGCAGCTGTACGACCAGCAGGGCAACCTGCCCGTCGGCATCGTCCCGCTCCTCATGCTCGACATGTGGGAGCACGCGTTCTACCTGCAGTACAAGAACGTCAAGGGCGACTACGTCAAGGCGTGGTGGAACGTCGTCGATTGGGCGAACGTCCAGCAGCGCTTCACGACGGCCAAGACGCAGGCGGCGGGCATCATCGTCGCCTCCTGACGCCCCCATCTCAGCGACAGGCCCGGTCCCCGTTCGGACTGGGCCTTTCGCGTTCGTACGACGGCATGGGCCGGATTCCGGCCCGTGCGCGGGTACGGCTAGTCGGCGTGCTCGGGGTACCCGTACGCGCGGACGTCGAGGCCCGGATCGAAGGGCCACGTCCCGACAACCGCGCCCGTCGCGAGGTTGACGAGAGTGACGTCGCCGCCGGCCCACCATCCGCAGGACACCATCACCATCTCGCCACTCAGTGCCCAGTCGGCCACGCTGTATTCGTGTTCGGAACACCCGGCGGCTACGGTCGCGATCGGATCGCCGTTCGCGCGAAATAGACCGACCGAGTCGCCACCCCGACTTGACACGAAGAACACCTGAGAGGCGAAGTCGTATGCCTCGACTCGCTGACCGGCCGGGAGCGCGAATGGCAGGGAGAAATCCGCGACCTTCCGGGTCGAAAGGTCGTACGAGAAGTACGCCTCCTGCTCGCCATAGCCGTCGTCGCGCGCGAAGAGAAAGACCTCGTCGGACAGCCATCCAAGGTTCTCGTAGCGCCAGAACTCGTGCGTGAACACGTCGACGAAGGTGCCCTTGGAGGGTTTTCTCACGTCGAGGAATCCCACGTCGGTTCGCTGGTCGGCGCGTCTTTCGCCCCAGCAGACGAGCCGTCGACCGTCAGGAGAGACGACGGCTCGGAGATCGCCGCGGAATACTCCGGTCCGTTGGGTGCAGTGCGGGTCTGAGGTTCCGCTCGCGTGGTATAGGCGGTACCCACTCGGGTTGGGGTCGTAGTCGCCCGCGACCGTTACTCCGTCGGCGGCGCTCGCATACGAGTAGTAACCCCAATCGTCAGTCTCGACCTGCGTGCTCGCCCCGGTCGCGAGATTAACGCTCACAAGGTCGCCAATTCGAGCTTCGCTATTGACGTTGACGTTCGTCAGGAGCCACGCGCCGTCCGCCCCCCAGTACGCGCTATCCGCCGCCTCGGTGCCCGCGAGGGACCGCGCCGCGAACCACTCGCCTTCCGGCGACACGAGCGACAGTCCGCCGATCGCTTCCGGGGCCTTGATCTCCATTGATTCGCTGAAGTCGAGATCGACGTGCTCGTGAGCGTCGACGAGGAACCACCCGGGACCCACCTCGTCCCACGGGATGTCCGTGGCGTCGGCCTGCGGAATCGGGAAGAAGTCGTCGTGCACCGTGAGGACGGGCGGGGGGACGGCCGACGCAGAAGGCGTGACGGGCGGAGCCGTCACGGACCCGACCGTGGCCGACCCGGTGTCCGAGGGCGTCGCATCGCCGCCGCCCGCGCACCCCGCGGACAGCAGCGTCACACCAAGAACACCCGCCGCTACGCGGATCGCGCGCTTCCCCCCGCCCGCGCGTCCCATCCTCGTCATGCCGCCACGATACCTACGACGCCGGTTCCTCGCCCGAGATAGCGATACGGAAGCCCCGGTCCGATCGGACCGGGACTTCCGTATCGCGCGGCGGCTAAGGCTTACGCGCTTGCGCTCTCGCTGGGCTCGGGGCTGGGCTCCTCGCTGGGCGAGACACTCGGCGACGGGCTCACCTCGGGCTCCGGGTCGTCGACGTTGGTCGGCCACTTGATGTCCTCGAGCGTGAGCTCGTACTGCGCGAGGAAGGTCTCCACGTCGATCTGGAAGGCCTCCGGCAGGCCGGAGTTCACGAGCGTCAGGATGCGGCCAAGCGACGAGGAATGCGGCGCCTCCGCCGACGCGCCGTAACGCTCGGCGAGCTTCGCTGCCACGCCGACGAGCGTCTCCTGGCGCTGGTACGCGCCCCAGGAACCGCCCTCGGCCTTGATCTGCTCCTTGAGCTGCGCGCGGGTCTCGTGCTGCTGCTGGATGCAGTCCTTGCTCTGCTTCTGCGCCTTGCTCTTGTCCTTGCCGTGGTTGCTCTTGTCCTTGCCGGAGTTGCCGTGCTCCTCGCCGCTCTTGCCGGGGTTGTCCGGCTTGCCGGTGACGACGTACTTCACGTTGGCGAGGGGGCTGGCCGACGGCTCGGGGGCGGGCGCGACGGTCGCGCAGGGGTCCGAGCTCGGCGCCGGCGACGGGGTGTCGTCCGCGGCCGCTGTGGGACCGGTGAACGCGAGAAGCGCCGCTCCGACGAGGGCGCCCGCGAAGGCGGTGGTGCGAGGGTTGCGCTGCATGGGTGTCTCCTTGGCTAGACATCGGCCTACATAGGCGATATCGCGCCAGGCGCCGCGAGGGTTACAGAAGTGTGATCGGCGTCACATGTGTCCGGTGCGCCCTACCCCGGGCGATCAGTGGGCGTGCTGCCCCCGGGAGAACTCGAACACCCATCCGACGAGCCCGATCACCGTGAGGATCCCGGCGGGAACCATGAGCCACCAGCCGACCGCGAGGGCGGTGAACCCCGTCGCCGCCGCCAACGCGACGACGAGCGGCCACCACGACCAGGGCGCGTACACGCCCTGCTCGCCCGGCGAGGTCGCGATGTCGGCGTCGGCGTCGTCCTCGGGGCGGGCGCCGTGGCGCCGGGCGAGAATGCGGAAGTAGTACCCGATCATGGTGGCGAGCGCGCCCGTGAGCATGATGCAGACGGTCCCGACGACCTCCCAGCCGGACAGCAGGCCGTACGCAACCGCCGCCGTGACGAAGAAGACGGCGGGAAGGGCGAAGATTCTCGACTCGACGTTCACGCGTACCCCCTAGTGGCCCTGGGCCTTGCGGTCGACGGCCGCGACGTCCGGGTGATGCAGGTCGAACGCGGGGCGCTCGGAGCGGATGCGCGGGATGGACGTGAAGTTGTGGCGCGGCGGCGGGCACGAGGTCGCCCACTCGAGCGAGGCGCCGTACCCCCACGGGTCGTCCACCTCGACCCTCTTCCCCTTGCGCGCGGTCACGTACACGTTCCACAGGAACGGGAGGGTCGATAGCGCGAGGACGAACGACGAGACGGTCGACAGCTGGTTCGCCCAAGTGAAGCCGTCCTCCGGCAGGTAGTCGAAGTAGCGGCGGGCCATGCCGTTCGCGCCGAGCCAGTGCTGGATGAGGAACGTGCCGTGGAATCCGAAGAACAGCAGCCAGAAGTGGAGCTTGCCGAGTCGCTCGTTGAGCATCTTGCCCGTCATCTTGGGCCACCAGAAGTAGAAGCCCGCGAACATCGCGAAGACGACGGTGCCGAAGACCACGTAGTGGAAGTGGGCGACGACGAAGTACGTGTCGGAGACGGGGAAGTCGAGCGGCGCCGAGGACAGGATGACGCCGGTGAGTCCCCCGAACAGGAACGTGACGAGGAAGCCGATGACCCACAGCATCGGCGTGGCCATCGTGATCTTGCCCCGCCACATCGTCCCGATCCAGTTGAAGAATTTCACGCCCGTCGGCACGGCGATGAGCATCGTCATGAACGAGAAGAACGGAAGGAGCACGGCGCCGGTGACGTACATGTGGTGCGCCCACACCGTCACGGACAGGGCCGCGATCGACACGGTCGCGAACACGAGGCCGTGGTACCCGAACACGGGCTTCTTGGAGAACACCGGCAGGATCTCCGTCACGATGCCGAAGAACGGCAGAGCGATGATGTACACCTCTGGATGCCCGAAGAACCAGAACAGGTGCTGCCAGAGGATCGCGCCGCCGAAGTCGGGGTTGAACACCTGGCTGCCGAGGATGCGGTCCGAGCCGAGCCCCATGAGCGCCGACGCGAGCGGCGGGAAGGCGATGAGGACGAGCATCGACGTCACGAGGGTGTTCCACGTGAAGATCGGCATGCGGAACATCGTCATGCCGGGCGCGCGCATCGTGACGATCGTCGTGATGAAGTTCACGGCGCCGAGGATCGTGCCGAAACCTGCGAGCGCGAGCCCGAAGACCCAGAGGTTCGCGCCGACGCCCGGCGAGTAGATCGCGTTGGACAAAGGGGCGTAGGCGAACCAGCCGAACGACGCCGCCCCCTGCGGCGTGAAGAAGCCGGCCGTCGCGATGAGCCCGCCGAAGAGGTAGAACCAGTACGCGAGCATGTTCAGCCGCGGGAACGCGACGTCGGGGGCGCCGATCTGCAGCGGCATGATGACGTTCGCGAATCCCGCGAACAGCGGCGTCGCGAACAGGAGAAGCATGATCGTGCCGTGCATGGTGAAGAGCTGGTTGTACTGCTCGGCGCTCTGGACGATCTGACGCCCGGGCTCGAAGAGCTCGGCGCGCATCACGAGCGCCATCAGGCCCGCGATCAGGAAGAAGAAGAACGACGTGATCAGGTACATGTACCCGATGGTCTTGTGGTCGGTCGACGTGACCCAGCGCACGACGGCGCTCCCCCGCCGTCCGTGGTCGGTCACGGGCCGCGCGGGGGGCGTGATCGTCGCGGTCATGTCGTCGCCTCCGAGGTCGTCGCATCCTGCTGACGGTTGTACTCAAGCCCGATCAGGCCGGTCTGTCCCGTGTCGCGCAGGTGCTGGATGTACGCGTCGTAGTCCTCGCGGCTCACGACCGCGACGTTGAAAAGCATCGCCGCGTGGTACTCGCCGCATAGTTCCGCACACTTGCCGTCGTAGTGGCCGATCTTCTGCGGGATCACCTGGAACGTGTTCGTCCGCCCGGGGATCGCGTCGATCTTGTACAGGAACGCAGGGATCCAGAACGAGTGGATGACGTCGCGGGAGTTCACGGTGAACTCGACGCGCTCGTTCACCGGCAGGTAGAGCGTCGGGAGCTCGTCGCGCACCCCCTCCTTGCCCGTGAGGTTCGCCTGGACGCCGGCGATGTGGACGTCCTCGTCCAGGTAGTTGAAGTCCCAGCTCCACTGCTTGCCGATCACCTGGATATGCACGTCCGCGGGCTCGCTCGTGTCGGTGATCGCGACGATGTCGCGCGCGGTGTACGAGAACAGCACGCCGATCATGATGAGCGGCACGATGGTGTACATCAGCTCGAGCGGCAGGTTGACGCGTGTCTGCACGGGCATCTTCGTGTCGTTCTTGCGCTTGCGGTAGACGGCGACGGCCCAAAGGATCAGGCCCCAGACGATCACGCCGACGATGAGCGCGGCGATCCACGAGCCGTTCCACAGGTTGATGATGCGGCCGGTCTGGTTGGTGACGTCGGGGTCCGACGGTAGCAGGCCGTTCTTCACATCCGCGCTGCACGCGGCGAGGGAAATGGCGGCTCCGGCGGCTCCGAGAAGCGCGAGGGCGCGGCGAGGTGTGCGAGGGGTTTGTCGGTGGGACACCCCCAGAGTGTATCGCGCACTAGGTTGATTGGTATGGGTGGCCTTACCGAACGTCGCGTGTTCCTCGACGCGGGCGGATCCGCGCCGATGACCGCCCGAACGCGGGAGGCCTTCCTCGCCGCGCTGGACGAGGGGTGGGCCGATCCCGAGCGCCTGCACGCCGAGTCACGCGCGGCCCGCGCCCTCCTCGACGGCGCCACCCAGGCGATCGCGGCGGTGCTCGGCTCGCCCGCGTCGTCGACCGTCCTCGTGCCGACGTTCGGCCTTGCCTTCGACCGCGCGATCGGCGGCATCGCGAAGGCGCGCACCGGCCGGAGCCGGATCGTCGCGACGGCGGTCGAGCGCAAGCCCGCGCTGCGCGTCGCCTCGCGCCATGCCGAGGATGTCGCGCGCCTGCCCGTCGACCCGGACGGCCGCATCGACCCGGAGGCCCTCGCCGCCGCGCTCGGCGACGACGTCGCCCTCGCGCTCGTGCAGCACGCGAACCAGGAGACGGGGGTGATCCAGCCGATCGACCGCGCCCACGACGCGGCGGCCGCGGCGGGCGTGCCGCTCCTCGTCGATGCGACGGCGAGCGTGGGACACGTCGCGCCGCCCGACGCGTGGGACGCCCTGGTCGCCGATTCTGCGGACTGGGGCGCGCCCCGCGGGGTCGCGGTCGTCGCGACGCGTCCCGCGACGCGCCTCGCGCCCGTCCCCCCGATCGTCGACGGTCGCGTCAACGTCGCCGCCGCCCTCGCCGCGGCGGTCGCGCTTGAGGAGCGCGAGGAGTCCCGCGCGACGGAGGGCCGCCGCCTCGCCGCGCTGTCCGCGCGCATCCGCCGCGCCGCCGCCGACCTCCCCGACACCACCGTCTTCGAGGCGACCGAGCCGGCCCTGCCCCACCTCGTCACGTTCGCGTGCGCCCGCGCGGACGGCGAGGCCGTCGCGTCGGAGCTCGACCGGCGGGGCTTCGCCGTCGGGTCGGGGTCGGCGTGCACGGTCGAGCCGTCCCCGGAGAGCCACGTGTGGGCGGCGCTCGGCGTTGACGGCCGCGGCGTCGTCCGGTTGGCGCTTCATCCCGGCGTCACCGAGGGTGACGTCGAGCGCCTCTGCTCGGCCCTTCCCGAGGCGCTCCGCGCCGTCGCGCCACCGCGCGGGTAGTCGCGCGGAAAAAGCGGAGCGGGCGGCTCTGAGTAGCCGCCCGCCCGCCGGAGGTTTCAGGATTCCTAGCTAAACGAGTCGCCGCACGCGCACGTACTTGTCGCGTTCGGATTGTCGATCGTGAATCCCTGTTTCTCGATGGTGTCGGAGAAGTCGATCGTCGCGCCGTCCAGGTACGGGACGGACATCTTGTCGACGACAACCTTGACGCCATCGAAATCGCGAACCGCGTCACCGTCGAGGGTGCGCTCGTCGAAGTACAACTGGTAAATCAGGCCCGAGCAGCCTCCCGGCTGAACCGACAGCCTCAGGCCGAGGTCGTCACGACCCTCCTGCTGAAGCAGACTCTTGACCTTCTGAGCGGCGGCGTCGGTGATGACCACGCCGTGCGCCTGGGTCTCGGTTGCTGTGTCAGCCATGGCGCCTCCTTTCGTCGTGCTCCTATAAGCGTACGTCGCGATCCGGCTATTCCCGGCACCGGAGGTCCCGGGCGCGCTCGTTGGGGGCAATCGCCGTCGTGTTCGCCGTCCGAGTACCGAACCCGGGAGGGCGAGGACGCCGTGAAACAATAGACGCATGAGCGAGACATTCGTCGAGCCGCAACCGTCGGCCCTCATGCTCCTCGGCCGGGCCAAGGATCCGGAGTCCGAGCGGGGGGTCGACTGCCCCGGCGGCCTTCCGGCGCCGTCGGATCCCGGCCTCGTCGAGCGGGCGGCCGCGGCGAAGGCCGCGCTGGGCGATCGCGTCTTCGTCCTCGGCCACCACTACCAGCGCGACGAGGTCATCCAGTTCGCCGACACGACCGGGGACTCGTTCAAGCTCGCGCGCGAGGCCGCCGCGCGCCCGGAGGCGGAGTACATCGTCTTCTGCGGCGTGCACTTCATGGCCGAGAGCGCGGACATCCTCACCTCGGACGAGCAGCAGGTGATCCTGCCGGACATGGCCGCCGGGTGCTCGATGGCGGACATGGCGGACATCGCGCAGGTGGAGCGCGCGTGGGAGGAACTCGCCGAGGCGGGCGTCGCCCAGAAGACGATCCCGGTCACCTACATGAACTCGACCGCCGCGATCAAGGCGTTCTGCGGCCAGCGCGAGGGCGCCGTGTGCACGTCCTCGAACGCGGAGACGGCGCTCCGGTGGGCCTTCGACCAGGTCGGGGGCCTCGACGGCGACGGCAAGGTGCTGTTCCTTCCCGACCAGCACCTCGGCCGCAACACCGCCGTGCTCGAGCTCGGGCTGAGCCTCGACGACTGCGTCGTCTACGACCCGCGCAAGCCGCTCGGAGGCAACTCCCCGGAGGCGCTCGCCGCCGCCCGCATGATCCTCTGGAAGGGCCACTGCAGCGTCCACGGGCGCTTCCGCAAGGAGAACGTCGACCGCGTGCGCGCCGAGGTCCCGGGCATCAACGTGATCGTCCACCCGGAGTGCTCGCACGACGTCGTCGTCGCGGCGGACCACGTGGGCTCGACGGAGAAGATCATCGCGACCATCGCGGCCGCCGAGCCGGGAAGCGCCTGGGCCGTCGGCACCGAGCTCAACCTCGTGCGACGCCTCGCGATCGAGCACCCGGATAAGCAGATCGTCTTCCTCGAGGACACGGTGTGCTTCTGCTCCACGATGAACCGCATCGACCTGCCCCACCTGGTGTGGGCGCTGGAGTCGCTCGTCGCAGGCGAGGTCGTCAACCGCATCGTCGTGGACGAGGAGACCACCCGGTGGGCGAAGGTCGCGCTGGACCGTATGCTCGCGCTCCCGGCGACGACCGCCGCGAGCGACTAGCGCCGCGGTCCCGTTAGGGTGAGGGTCATGGCGAAAGACACGCAGGACGCCGGCGACTCGACCCCCGGCGTCGTTCCCACCGGCAAGGGCCGCCCGACACCCAAGCGCAAGGATCGCGAGGCCGCGCAGCGCCGACCGCTGGTCGCGACGGGCAAGGACGCCTCCCAGCGCCGCCGCGAGGAGCGCCGCGCCCAACTCGCCAAGGAGCAGCACGCCCTCCAGACCGGCGACGAGCGCAACATGCCGCGTCAGCACGCCGGCGCGCCGCGGCGCTTCGCCCGCGACTTCGTCGACTCGCGGACGACGTTCAGCGAGTTCCTCCTCCCCGCGGCCGTCCTGTCGATGATCGCGCTGGTGTTCCTCGACAATTACCCGACGATCGTGACGGGCGTCGGCACCGCGCTCCTGTTGCTGATGGTCGCGTGGGTCGTCGAGTCGTTCTTCCTGCTGCGGAAGATGCGCAGGCAGGCCGTGGCGCGCTTCGGAGCTGACGACGCTCCCGCGCATGTACGTCGTGTACGGCGTGACGCGGATGATGCAGATGCGCCGCCTGCGCCTTCCCAAGCCCCAGGTCAAGCGCGGCGAGTACCCCGCCTGACCGCCCCCGCCTCGTCGGCGAAGCGACGCGGCCCGTGATCGAAACGATTCGACTAAACTGGGCCCATGATCAACTACCGACACCTCGGGGGCTCGGGCCTCCGCATCACCGAAATCGTCTACGGGAACTGGATCACCCACGGCTCGCAGATCGAGAACGACCAGGCGACCGCGTGCGTCCGCGCGGCGCTCGACGTCGGCATCACCTCGTTCGACACCGCGGACGTCTACGCCAACACCGCCGCCGAGTCCGTCCTCGGCGAGGCCCTCAAGGGCGAGCGGCGCGACAGCCTCGAGATCTTCACCAAGGTCTTCTGGCCCGTCGGGCCCCGCGGCGCGAACGACAAGGGCCTCTCGCGCAAGCACATCCTGCGCGGGATCGAGGGCTCGCTGGAGCGGCTCCAGACCGACTACGTCGACCTGTACCAGGCGCATCGCTTCGACCACTCGACGCCCCTCGAGGAGACGATGCTCGCCTTCGCGGACGTCGTCCGCCAGGGCAAGGCGCTGTACATCGGCGTGAGCGAGTGGACCGCCGACGAGATCCGCCGCGGCGCGGCCCTCGCCAAGGAGATGGGCGTCCCGCTCGTGTCCAACCAGCCGCAGTACTCCGCGCTGTACCGCGTGATCGAGCCGGAGGTCGTCCCGACGTCCCGGGAGCTGGGCATCGGGCAGATCGTCTGGTCGCCGGTCGCCCAGGGCGTGCTCACCGGCAAGTACCTGCCCGGCAAGCCCGCGCCGAAGGACTCGCGCGCGACGGACGAGAAGGGCGGGGCGACGTTCATCGACCGCTTCCTCAAGGACGACGCCGTGCTGACGCGCGTGCAGAAGCTCGCGCCGATCGCCGAGAAGGTCGGGCTGACGATGGCGCAGCTCGCGATCGCGTGGGTCCTCCAGAACGACAACGTCGTCCGCGGCGATCATCGGCGCGTCCCGCCCCGAACAGGTCGAGGACAACGCGAAGGCGTCCGGGGTCGAGCTTCCCGCCGAGATCATGACGGAGATCGACGAGGCGCTCGGCGACGTCGTCGAACGCGATCCGTCGCTGACGGCGGAGAGCAGCCCCCGCCTCGAGCCGTAGCCCCCGCCTCGTGCAGAAGACCCCCGGAACTGCGGCTCCGGGGGTCTTCCACTCAAAGGAGAAAACAATGTCACGTACGTCTGGCAGGAGCGTACGAGGAAAGAACGCGTAACTCGCGTCCGGGGTTCCCGCCGATCGGATCCTCCTCCCGATCGCGGGATTAGCATGGAAGACGAGGTGGTGCCTGATGGGTTCCCTCGCCGTACGCGAAGCCGCCGTCGCGGGCACGTTCTATCCCGACGACCCCATCGCCCTGCGCGACGCCGTCGACCGCCTCCTCGCCGACGCCCCCCGCCCGCCCGACGGCTCCCCCGTGCCGCGGGCGGCGATCGTCCCTCACGCCGGATACGTCTACTCGGGGCCGACGGCGGCGGTCGCGTACGCGCGTGTCGCCGACGGCCGGGGAACGATCACGCGCGTGGTCATCGTGGGGCCCACGCACCGCGTCCCCGTCCGCGGCGTCGCGCTCCCCGCGGCCGAGGCGTTCTCCACGCCCCTTGGGACACTCCCCGTGGCCGAGGAGTGGGCGTGGGGCCGCCTCGAGGGCGTCGACGCGGCGTGCGTCGACGCCTCCACGCACCGGTGGGAGCACTCCGTCGAGGTCCAGTTGCCGTTTCTCCAGCGCGCGCTGGGCGACGTCGAGATCGTCCCCCTTCTCGCCGGACAGGCGTCCGGCGAGGAGGTCGCCGACGTCCTCGACGCCCTCTGGGGCGGGCCGGAGACGCTGATCGTCATCAGCTCCGACCTCTCGCACTACCTTCCCTACGACGACGCCGTCGCCGTCGACGCCGCGACGATCGACCGGATCGCGTCCCTCGACGGCCCGCTCGACCACGACCAGGCGTGCGGCGCGACGCCGATCAACGGGATGCTCGTACTCGCCCGACGCCGCCGCCTCGCCCCGACCCTGCTCGACGCGCGCAACTCCGGCGACACCGCGGGCGACCGCGACCGCGTCGTCGGGTACTGCGCGTTCTCGTTCGACGAGGTCCGCGATGAATGAGCGCGCGCCCGCCGCGGTCCCCGACGACGCGGGGGCGCTGCTTCTGCCTGCCGCGCGCGCGTCGATCGCCCGCGCGCTCGGCGTCGACGCCGACTCCCCCGCCGATCGCCCCGCGTGGGCCCTCGCTCCCGGCGCGAGCTTCGTCACCCTCACCGAGGACGACGCGCTCCGCGGGTGCATCGGATCCCTCGAGGCTCGCCTGCCGCTGCTCGACGACGTCGAGGCCAACGCGGTCTCGGCGGCCACGCGCGATCCCCGGTTCCCGCCGCTCACCCCGCGCGAGCTCGACGGCGTCGCGATCGAGGTCTCCGTCCTCACGGAGCCCGAACCCCTCCCCTCCTCGGGCCTCGCCGAGGCGACGGCCGCGCTCAGGCCCGGCGTCGACGGCGTGATCGTGGAGAGCGGCGCGTGGCACCGGGCGACGTTCCTCCCCCAGGTGTGGGACCAGCTTCCCGGACCCCGAGGAATTCCTGGCGCACCTGTGGGCCAAGGCCGGGATGCGGCCCGGCGACGTGGACCGACGAGACGACGCTCCAGACGTACGCGGTGCGCGCCTGGCACGAGGGGCGGTGAGCGCGATGGGCGAGGCCTCCGCACAGGCGGGCGCCGAGGCGTGGGCGGACGCGCCGACCGCGCGCTGGTGGCACGCGACCGACGACGGGCGCCTCGAGTGCGACCTCTGCCCACGGCGCTGCCGGCTGCGCCCCGGCCAGCGCGGATTCTGCTTCGTCCGCGCGCGCGACGGCGACCGGATGGTCCTCACCACGTACGGCCGGAGTTCGGGATTCGCGGTCGACCCCATCGAGAAGAAGCCGCTCGCCCACTTCCATCCCGGAACCTCGGTGCTGTCGTTCGGGACCGCCGGATGCAACCTCAACTGCCGCTTCTGCCAGAACTGGGACATCTCGAAGTCGCGCGAGTGGGACCGGCTCGCCGCGCCCGCCACCCCGGATGCGATCGCCGACGCCGCCGCGTCGGCCGGGTGCGAGTCCGTCGCCTTCACGTACAACGACCCCGTGATCTTCGCCGAATACGCGATCGACACGGCTCGGGCGTGCCGCGACCGGGGGCTCAACGCCGTCGCGGTCACCGCCGGGTACATCACGCCCGAGGCGCGCGCGGATTTCTTCGCCCCGATGGACGCCGCGAACATCGACCTCAAGGGCTTCACCGAGGACTTCTACTGGAAGATCACCGGCGCGCACCTCGACGACGTGCTGGACACCATCGCGTGGGTGCACGAGAACACCGAAACGTGGATCGAGCTCACGACGCTGCTGATCCCCGGGCACAACGACGCCCCCGACGACATCGACCGCATGTGCCGCTGGATCCTCGCGGAGCTCGGGCCGGACGTCCCGCTGCACTTCTCGGCCTTCCACCCGGACTTCAAGATGCTCGACGTACCCCCGACGCCCCCCGCCACGCTCCGCGCGCGCGCGCGCCGCCGCGCTCGACGCGGGCATGCGGTTCGTCTACACGGGCAACACGCACGACCCCGCCGGCGAGGTCACCGCGTGCCCGGCGTGCGGCGCCGCGCTCATCGAGCGCGACTGGTACGCGATCGTCGCCTACCGGCTTACCGAGGACGGGCGGTGCCCGGAGTGCGGCGAGTCCCTCCCCGGGCGATTCGGACCCGCGGTCGGCACGTGGGGAAGGCGAAGCCTCCCCGTCACCATCGCCTGACGGCGCGCGCTACCCCAGGGCGCGGTTCACGCGCGCGGGCCACGCGGGCCCGCCGTACACGAAGCCCGTGTACGCCTGGATCAGGTTCGCGCCCGCGGCGAGCATGGCGCGGGCGTCCTCCACCGTCGAGATTCCGCCGACGCCCATGAGGCACATCTCGGGTCCGACGCGGGCGCGCAGCCGCGCGATCACCTCGAGGGCGCGTTCGCGCAACGGCGGCCCGGACAGGCCGCCCGGCCCGCGATCGTGCCGGACGGTCGTGTTGACGGCGACGATGCCGTCGAGACCCAGGTCGACGGCGAGGTCGGCGACCGCGTCGACGTCCTCGTCGGCGAGGTCGGGGGCGATCTTCACGAGCAGCGGGACGCGCCGCCCGCCGGGGAGCGTCGCCCCGTCCGCGGCGGCGCGCACCGCCTCGAGGATCGGCCGGAGCGCCTCCGTCGACTGGAGGTCGCGCAGGCCGGGCGTGTTCGGGGAGCTGACGTTCACGACGAGGAAGTCGGCGTACGGCGCGAGCGCGCGGGCCGAGTAGGCGTAGTCCGCCGCCGCGTCCTCCGGCGCCGTCACCTTGGTCTTGCCGATGTTGACGCCGACGACCGCGGAGCGGCCGAGCCGGGTGCGCCTGAGGGAGCGGAGGCGCCGCGCGATCGCGTCGGCGCCGGCGTTGTTGAACCCCATCCGGTTGCGCAGCCCGCGCACGTCGAGCTCGCGCCACGAGCGCGGGGCGGGATTGCCCGGCTGCGGCTGCGCGGTGACGGTCCCGATCTCCACGAAGCTGAAGCCGGTCGCGACGAGCCCCCGCACCGCGACGGCCTCCTTGTCCATTCCCGCGGCGAGGCCGAGCGGCGCGGAAAAGCGGATTCCCATCGCCTCGACGGCTGCGTCTGGACGCGGAGGGGGGAAGACCCGCAGCAGGCGGACGAGGCGCACCAGGGGCCACGCGTATCGGTAGGCGCCGACCGAGAGGTGGTGCGCCCGCTCCGGGTTGATGCGCGTGATCACGCGGCGGAAGAGGAGGCCGTACACGGTCCCAAACTAGCGCCGGATACGATGCGAGCATGACCGCTCTCGCCCCGACCCTCGACGATGTCACCACGATCGACGCCGACGCCCTCGTTCTCGGGGTGTTCGACGGGGGCGAGGTGACGGCGCACGCGCAGCTCCCGGACGCGGTCCGCGAGGCGATCACGTCGACCGCCGCGCCGCTCGAGCCGAGCGCCAAGGTCGGCGCCGTCACCGTGCTCGTCCACCCGGCGGTAGGCGCGCGCCGCGTCGTGCTCGTGGGCGTCGGCGAGGGGAGCGACGGCGACCTCCGGGAGGCGGCGGGCGCGGCCTCGCGCGAGTGCGGAAAGGAGCCCGCCCGGGTCGTCCTCGCGCTCCCCGCCCTCACGTCGTCCGCCGCGACGGCCGTCGCCGAGGGCGCCGTCCTCGGCGCGTACCGCTTCACGAGCTACCTGTCGAGCGAGGATCGCGACGACGCGTACGACGGCGCCGAGTGGCTCGTCGCCGGAGCGGACGACGCCGCGATCGCCCGCGCCAAGGTCGTGGCCGCCGCCGTCGCCGGAACCCGCGACCTCGTCAACACCGCCCCCCTCGACCTCTACCCCGCGACGTTCGCGGAGGCCGCGGAGGAACTCGGATCGGTCGCTGGCGTGGACGTCGCGGTCTGGGATCCGCAGCGCCTCGCCGACGAGGGTTTCGGCGGGATTCTCGCGGTCGGGATGGGCTCCTCGCGCCTCCCGCGCCTCGTCCGCGTCACGTACGCGCCGAAGGGCGCGAAGCAGAAGGTCGCGCTCGTCGGCAAGGGCATCACCTTCGACTCCGGCGGGCTGTCCCTCAAGCCCAACGACGGCATGCAGACGATGAAGTCCGACATGGCGGGCGCCGCGACCGTGCTGCACGTCGTCATCGCGGCGGCGCGCCTCGAAATCCCGATCGCGGTGACCGGGTGGCTGTGCCTCGCCGAGAACATGCCTTCGGCGACGGCTCAGCGCGTGTCCGACGTGATCCGGATCTACGGCGGCACGTCCGTCGAGGTCCTCAACACCGACGCCGAGGGGCGCCTCGTCCTCGCCGACGGACTCGTGCGGGCGCGCGAGGACGAGCCCGACGTGCTGCTCGACGTCGCGACGCTCACCGGCGCGCAGGGCCTCGCGCTCGGCGTCCGCACCTCCGGCGTCATGGGCGCCGAGAACGTGCGCCAGTCCGTCGTCGACGCGGCGAACGCCGTCGACGAGGCGATGTGGCCCATGCCGCTGCCCGAGCACCTGCGCGAATCCCTCGAGTCGAAGGTCGCCGACCTCCGCAACGTCGGCGACCGGCAGGGCGGCATGCTGACGCCGGGGATGTTCCTGCGCGAGTTCGTGGGCGACCACGCCGTGGGCGCACCTCGACATCGCGCGCCCCGCGTTCAACGAGGGATCGGCGTACGGGTACGTCACCCCTGGCGGAACGGGAGTCGCGGTCCGGACGCTCCTGCGATTCCTCGAGGACCGGGTGGGGGCCTAGCCGCGCGTTAGGCGCGACCCTTCCGCTGCTTCTCGATCCACGCGCGCATCCGCGACGGGTACCCGCTGAGGTTCACGTCGAACGCGACGATCCCCAGGTCCTTCGCGAGCTTGCGCGCCGTGTCTCCGTCCGGCACCCGGCGGCGCGTGAACTCGCCCGTCCCCGCGACGACGATCATCGTCGTCTGCGTCACCGGCGTCGGGGGCTCGATGTACGCCTCGCACCCCTCGTGCGCGGCGACGAAGGAACGCAGGTGCTCGATCGTTTCCTTCTTGGCCTCCCGTCCGCCGCGGGGGGCGCCGGCATCGGGACGCGGCTTCCGAGAGAACAGGCCCATGGGCCAAGGGTACGGGGCGACGCGGTTGTGTGTCGCACGGCGCGAGGTGACAAGATGGGGGAACACACGTCCTCGCAAGGAGAACCAACCGTGTCCGAAGCATCCTCGACAGCCTTCGACATCCTCGTCCTCGGTGGGGGAAGCGGCGGCTACGCCACCGCCCTCCGCGCCTCCCAACTCGGCATGAACGTCGCCGTCGTCGAGGAGGACAAGTTCGGCGGCACTTGCCTCCACAACGGCTGCATCCCGACCAAGGCCCTCCTCCACGCCGCCGAGGTGGCCGACACCGCCCGCGAAGGATCCGCCATCGGCGTTCAGTCCTCGCTCGGCGGCATCGACATGGCCGCGGTCAACGCCTACAAGCAGGGCGTCGTCGACCGCCTGTACAAGGGTTTGCAGGGCCTCGCGAAGTCGCGCGGCGTCACGACGATCCCGGGCCACGGCGTGCTCAGCGGCCCCGACTCGGTCGACGTCGACGGCACGCGCTACACGGGCAAGAACGTCGTGCTCGCCTCCGGCTCCTACGCCCGATCGCTTCCCGGCCTCGCGATCGAGGGCCGCGTGATGACGTCCGACCAGGCGCTGAACCTCGACCACGTCCCGGCATCGGTCGTCGTGCTCGGCGGCGGCGTCATCGGCGTCGAATTCGCGTCGGTGTGGACCTCCTTCGGCGCGAAGGTGACGATCGTCGAGGCGCTTCCCCACCTCGTCCCGAACGAGGACGAGGCGCTGTCGAAGGGCCTCGAGCGGGCGTTCCGCAAGCGCGGCATCGACTTCAAGGTCGGCGTGCGCTTCCAGGGGGTGACGCAGGACGAGAACGGCGTCAAGGTCTCTCTCGAGGACGGCACGGTGATCGACGCCGACGATGATGCTCGTCGCCGTGGGGCGCGGACCCCGCACCGCGGACCTCGGCTACGAGGCGCAGGGCGTCAAGATGGACCGCGGGTTCGTCCTGACCGACGGGAACCTCCACACGGGCGTCGCGAACATCTTCGCCGTCGGCGACATCGTCCCCGGCCTCCAGCTCGCGCACCGCGGGTTCGCGCAAGGCGTGTTCCTCGCCGAGCACATCGCGGGCCTCCGCCCCGCGCCGATCGTCGAGGCGAACATCCCGCGCGTCACGTACTGCGACCCCGAGGTCGCCTCCGTCGGGCTGACCGAGACCCAGGCGAAGGAGAAGTCACGGCGCCGACGCGGTGGAGACGACGGAGTACAACCTCGGCGGCAACGGGAAGAGCCAGATCCTCCAGACCGCGGGATTCATCAAGCTCGTGCGCGTCAAGGACGGCCCCGTCGTCGGCGTGCACATGCTCGGGGCCCGTATGGGCGAGCAGATCGGCGAGGCGCAGCTCATCGTGAGCTGGGACGCCTACCCGGAGGACGTCGCGTCACTCATCCACGCCCACCCGACGCAGAACGAGGCCCTCGGAGAGGCGCATCTGGCGCTTGCCGGTAAGCCGCTCCACGCGCACGACTGATTCTCAAGGGAGAATGCTAGACATGGCACACGACGTCACCCTTCCGGCCCTCGGGGAATCCGTCACCGAGGGCACGGTCACCCGCTGGCTCAAGGCCGTCGGCGACACCGTCGCCGTCGACGAGCCCCTGCTCGAGATCTCGACCGACAAGGTCGACACCGAGATCCCCTCGCCCGTCGCCGGAACGCTCACGGAGATCCTCGTCCCCGAGGACGAGACCGTCGAGGTCGGCGCCGTGCTCGCGCGCATCGGCGAGGCCGGCGAGTCCGCCGCTCCGGCCGCCGCGCCCGAGCCCGCGAAGCAGCCCGCGCCCGCCGAAGGAGCCCGCGCCCGCAGCAGGACGACACCGCCGGCTCCCGCCGCGCAGGCGCCGGCGCCCGCCAAGGAACCGGAACCCGCGCCCGCCGCCCCGCCCGCCGCGGCGAACGGAGGCGCCGGCGAGCTCGCGGCGCCGCCCAGGACATCACGCTGCCCGCCCTCGGCGAGTCCGTCACCGAGGGGACGGTCACCCGCTGGCTCAAGGCCGTCGGCGACGCCGTCGCCGTCGACGAGCCCCTGCTCGAGATCTCCACCGACAAGGTGGACACCGAGATCCCCTCGCCCGTCGCCGGAACGCTGTCCGAGATCGTCGTCGGCGAGGACGAAACGGTCGGGCGTCGGCGCCGTGCTCGCGCGCGTCGCCACCTCGGGGGGCGCGGCCCCCGCCGCCGCGCCCGCGAAGGAACCGGCGCCCGCCAAGGAGGCTCCGCCGGCGTCCGCGGCGCCCGAACCTGCCGCGCCCGAACCCGCGAAGGAACCGGCCCCTGCGGCGGCCGCGCCTCCGCTGGCCGAGGTCTCGGCCGTACCCCCGATCGTCCCCGCCACGCCGACCTCCCCGGCCGCCTCCGCTGCACCGGCCCCCTCCTCCTCTCCGGCGGAGGCCCCCGCGACCCCGGCCCCCGCCTCGGACGCCCCTCCCCCGTCCGGAGGCGCGTACGTCACCCCGCTGGTCCGCAAGCTCGCGGCCGAGCGCGGCGTCGACCTCTCGTCCGTCGCCGGCACCGGCGTCGGCGGGCGCATCCGCAAGGAGGACGTCCTCGCCGCGACGCCCGCCGCGAAGGCCCCGAGCGCGGGCACGACCGCGGCCGCCCCCGCCCTGTCGACCGAACCGTCGCCGCTCCGCGGGACCACCGTCAAGATGACGCGGCTGCGTTCGATCATCGCGGAGCGGATGATGGAGTCCCTCCACGGCATGGCTCAGCTCACGACCGTCGTCGAGGTGGACGTCTCCCGCGTCTGGGCGCTGCGCGCCCGGGCCAAGGAAGCCTTCCAGGCGCGCGAGGGCGCCAAGCTCACGTTCCTGCCGTTCTTCACGTTCGCCGCGGCGGAGGCGCTTCGCGCCCACGCGGGGCTCAACGCGTCCGATCGACGGCGAGAACGTCGTCTACCACGGCAGCGTCAACCTCGGCATCGCCGTCGACACGGACAAGGGGCTCATCGTCCCGGCCCTCAAGGACGCCGACTCCAAGTCGCTCGCCGACCACGCCCGCGAGATCGCCGACCTAGGCGAGCGCGGCCGCATCGAACAAGCTCAACCCCGACGACCTCTCGGGCGGCACCTTCACCGTGACCAACACCGGCTCGATCGGCGCAGTATTCGACACGCCCGATCGTCCCGGCGCCGCAGGTCGCGATCCTCGGCACCGGGGTGATCACCAAGCGTCCCGTCGTCGTCACCGGGCCCGGACGGCGGCGAGATGATCGCGATTCGCCCGATGTGCTACCTCGCCCTGTCGTACGACCACCGGATCGTCGACGGCGCGGACGCCTCGCGCTTCCTCCAGGCGGTCAAGACCCGCATCGAGGACGGGCGGCTTTCGAGGCGGAGGTCGGCGCTCTAGGCATGCGCGCGGTCGTCGCGGGCGCGAGCGGCCTCATCGGGACGGCGCTCGTCCCGGCGCTCGAGGTCGACGGGTACGAGGTCGTGCGCCTCGTGCGCCGCGAGGCGCGAGGCGACGACGAGTCGTCGTGGGATCCCGAGGCCGGGGTCATCGACCGCGACCTCATCGCGAGCGCGGACGTCGTCGTCAATCTCGCCGGCGCGTCGATCGGCGCCAAGCGCCTGACGAAGGCGTACGCGCAAGGTCGTCTCCAGTCGCGACTCGACACGACCGGGCTGATCGCGCGGACGATGGCGGAGGGCGGGGCTGGGCGGCTGATCCAGGCGTCGGCGATGGGGTACTTCGGGGCGCGGGGCGAGACCGAGCTCCACGAGCGGACTCGCATCCCGGATCGGGAACGCTGTCCGAGATCACCGTGGCGTGGGAGAAGGCGGCCAACCCCGCCGTCCTCGCGGGCGTTCGGTGCAGTGGCTGCGCACCGGCCTCGTGATCGCGCCGACGGGGGGCCTCGCGAAGCGCCTCCTCCCGCTCGTCAGGCTCGGGTCTGCTGCGCTCGCTCGGAAACGGGAAGCAGTGGATGTCGTGGATCAGCCTGCTCGACGTCGTCCGCGCCGTCACGTTCCTCGCCCACAGCGACCACGAGGGGCCGGTCAACCTCGTCGCCCCGCACCCCGCGCGAAACGCCGAACTCATCGCGGCGCTCGCGCGCGCCGCGCACCGACCGCGGCTGTTCCCGGTGCCGGGAGAGGTCCTGAAACTCGTCGTCGGCCCGGCGGCCGTCGACCTCCTCGGATCGCAGAAGGCCGCGCCCAGCGTCCTCCAGCGCCTCGGTTTCACGTGGCGCCACCCCGAGATCGACAGCGCGGCGGAATGGGTCATGTCTCCTCGCGGATCGCGCTGACCGCCCACCCGTCCGCGCCCCACACCATCTCGACCACGGCCGTGACCACGGAGGCCGGCGCCTCGACGCGGCCGTCCGGCTGCTCGACGACATGCGGCGACAGCGCGTACGTCACGCGCACCGTCGCCGACGTCCCGTCGTCCGCGATCACGTCGACGCCGCCGATCGTCGCCTGGAGGCCCTCGTAGCGCGCCGCGCCCGCATCGAGGCTCGCGACCAGTTCCGCGTCGGCGTCGCGGGCGGCCGACGTCGGATCCGTCGTCGCGAGCAGCGCCGCGCCGTCCCCGGCCGATATCGCCGCGATGCGGCGCTCGACGAGCGCCGCCGCCGCCCCCGACGCCGGTTCGAACGCGACCACGGGTTCCGGTGCCGACGCCTCCTCGTCCGTCGCGCCCGGGAGCGCCACCCACGCCACCGTCGCGAGGGTGATGAGGGCGGCGCCGGAGGCGAGGCCCGCGCGTCTGGCCCACGCCGTGACCTGACGCCTCACGCGCCACGCCCGGCCGGACGGGTCCTTGACGGTCTCGGGAAGGTTCGGCGCGAGCGGAGGCCCGCACGGCGGAGGCGACGCCGAGCTCGGGGATGCGCACCGCGCAGGCCGGAGCGCATCGCGTCAGCGCGCGGGCGCACTCCGACGCCGAGGGCCGGTCGCCGGGATCGGGTCGGGTGAGGGGCGCCGTGAACGCGCCGACGCGATCGCCGTCCTCCGGGCGGGCGACGCTTTCCAGCACGCGCCCGAGGGCGTAGACGTCCCCGGCCGGCGTCGCGGACACGGCGCGCTCCGGGGCGGCGAAGCCGGGTGTTCCCCGCTCGCCCGCGCCCGCCCCCGCCATGACGTCGACGAGCACCGCGCCCCGCCCCGACGCGACGACGTTCGCCGGCGAGACGTCGCCGTGCACCAGGCCCGCGGCGTGGAGCGCGGCGAGCCCGTCCGCGACCGCGACGCCCACCGCGACACACTCCCCCGCCGTCGACCCGTCGCGCATGCGCAGGAGCGTCGCGAGGTCGACGCCGGGGACCCGGGGAGCGTGCGCGACGACCTCGCCCGTCGCCGTGAGCTCGAGGGACGAGGGAATCGCGACGGCCTCGTGCGGAACCGACCGCAGCGCGTCGAGCCGGTGGCGCGCCGCGGCGAGCCCCACCGCGCCGCTCCCGACGACGCGCGCCACCGTGTCGCGGGCGCGGTCGTGGCTCATGCGCCCAGGTAACCAGCCCGCGAACGTCGCGACCGCGCTTATCCACAGGCCCGCTATCCGCAGGCGCTACGAGCGGATCGTGCGCTCCCACGGCCACCAGGCGCGGTTGCCGAGGTCGTGGATGACGCCCGGGATGAGGAGCGTGCGCACCACGAGCGTGTCGACCAGGACGCCGAACGCGACGATGAAGGCGATCTGCACGAGGAACAGGATGGGCAGGACCGCGAGCGAGCCGAACGTCGCCGCGAGGACCACGCCCGCGGACGTGATGACGCCCCCGGTGACCGCGAGGGCCCGCCGGATCCCCTCCCGCGTCCCGCGCCGGAGCGACTCCTCCCGGGCGCGCGACATCAGGAAGATCGAGTAGTCGACGCCCAGCGCCACGAGGAACACGAACCCGAAGAGCGGGACCGACGTGCTCGACCCCGGGTGAGTGGAGGACGTGGTTGAACACGATCGCGGAGACGCCGATGCGTCGCGGCGAACGAGAGCACGTTGGCCACCACGATGATGACGCGGGGCGACGATGGCGCGCAGCAGGATCGACAGCACGACGAGGATCACCAGGAGCACGAGCGGGATGATGACCGTGAGGTCGCGATCCGTCGTCGCGTTGATGTCGAGGTTGGTCGCCGCCGAGCCGCCGACGAGCGCCGTCGGATCCGCCTCGTGGACGGCGTCGCGCACGACCTGGACGAGGTCGGACGCCTCCTTGCTGCTGGAGTTGACCTGGCTTACCGCGTTGATCGCGACGCGCCCGTTCACCACCACGGGCGCCTCCGGTCCCGCGGGCGCCCGCCCCGCGAGGAGGGACGGGGTGAGCGGGGTGACGGACGCGATGCCCTCGACGCCGCTGACCGCCGCGACGACCGCGTCCGCCGCCCCCGCGTCGGCCGTGATCTCGATCGGGCTCGTCTGCCCGGCCGGGAAGTGCTCGGCGTAGATCTTCAGGCCCGTCGAGCGACTCCGTCTCGTTGAGGAACTGCTCGTCGTCCCCCACGCCGCTCGCGCGGAACGTCGGCAGGAACGCGGCCGCGACGAGGAGGCCGGCCGCGGCGACGACCCACGTGCGGCGCGGACGGGTGGCGACGGCGCGCGAGACGCGTCCCCAGATTCCCGCGTGCGCCTCGACGGCGGCGAGCGTGTCGACGTGGTCGACGTCCTCCGGGTGGAACTTCGGGCGCCGCGGCCAGAAGATCCACCGCGCCCGCGCCCCGCCGGTGAGCAGGAGGGCCGGGAGGAACGTCAGCGTCGACGCGAGCGCCAGGCCGATGCCGATCGCGGAGACCGGCCCGAGCGACTGGTTCGACGCGAGGTCGGAGGCGAGGAGCGTCAGCAGGCAGAGGATCACGGTGATCGCCGAGGCCGAGATCGGCGCGAGGGAGCGCCTCCAGGCGCGCTTCATCGCGGCGTACGGGCTCGCCGCCCGGCGGAGTTCCTCCCGGTAGCGGGAGACGAGCAGCAGCGAGTAGTCCGTCGTCGCTCCGACGACGAGGATCGACATGATGCCCTGGCTCTGGCCGTTGAACGTCAGGGCGCCCGAGCGCGAGAGCGCGTACACCACGAGGCCCGCCACGGCGAGCGCGGCCCCGGCGGTCGCAAGGACGAACAGCGGAAGCACCGGGCTGCGGTACACGATCGAGGAGGATGACGAGCACGACGCTCATCGCGACGACGAGGAGGATGCCGTCGATGCCGCTGAACGACCGCGAAGCTGTCGGCGAAGATGCCGAGGGGGCCGGTGACGTAGAAGTCGCCGGAGTTGCCCGAGTCCGCCCAGGCGTCGCGGATCGCGTCCACGGTCTCGATCCCGACGAATGAGTCTCCGTCCTGAGCGAACGCCTGGTCGAGCGGGAGATTGACGATCCCGATCAACGCCGTGCCGTCGGTCGACGGCAGCGACGACCGGATCGCCGCTCGACGAGGTCGCCGACGGTCGAACCGTTCGCGAGCGGCCGCGGCGTAGGCATCGGCGAGGACGGCCCGGAGCTCGGCGACCTGGTCGGGCGACGTCACGCCGTCGAGCAGGACGATCGCGGGCACGTCGTTGACGGTCGTGAACGACTGTCGCTCCGCCGCCTCGAGCGTCGATTCGGCGCTCTTGGGGAGGAAGCTCGCGGAATCGAACGACTGCTCGTTCGAGAGCTTGCCGAAGAACGCGCCGCCCACTCCCGACAGGGTTATCCACGCGACGGCGACGAGGGCGACGAGGGCGGGGCGGAACAAGCGCGAGGGCACCATGCCCCGATTCTTCCCTAGGCCGGGACGTTTCGCGACTCGCGCGACGTTAGCCTTGTCGGAGTGGACATTCTCGATCTTGGACTCGGCGAACGCCTCGTGGACTACCACGAGGCGTGGGAGATTCAACGCTCCGTGCACGCCGAGGTCCGCGCGGGCAAACGCCCCGACACGCTCATCCTCGTCGAGCATCCGAGCGTGTACACCGCGGGCAAGCGCACCGCCCCGCGCGAGCGCCCGACGGACGGCACGCCCGTCGTCGACGTCGACCGCGGGGGCCGCATCACGTGGCACGGGCCGGGCCAGCTCGTCGGCTACCCGATCGTCCGCCTCGCCGAGCCGATCGACGTCATCGCCTACGTCCGTGCGCTCGAGCAGGCCTTCCTCGACCTCTGCGGCGGCATGGGCCTCGGCGTCACGCGCGTCGACGGCCGCACCGGCGTGTGGTTCCCCGCGACCGCGACCCAGCGCGAGCGCAAGGTCTGCGCGATCGGCGTGCGCGTGTCGTACGGCGTCGCGATGCACGGCTTCGCGCTCAACTGCAACCCCGACCTCACCGAGTTCGACCGGATCATCCCGTGCGGCCTCGACGACGCCGACGCGACGTCGCTCACCGCGGAGATGGGCCGCGAGGTGACGATCGGCGAGGTGCGCGACGACGCGGTGCGGTGCGTCGAGCCGCGCTCGCCGACGTACGCTGGAGTGCCCCCGTCTGAAGGAGACCGCGTGACCATCGCCCCCGAGGGCCGTCGCATGCTCCGCATCGAGGCCCGCAACGCCGAGACCCCCATCGAGCGCAAGCCCGAGTGGATCCGCACCACCGCGACCATGGGCCCCGAATACCGGGAGCTCAAGAGCCTCGTCAAGGGCGGCTCGCTCCACACCGTGTGCGAGGAGGCGGGCTGCCCCAACATCTTCGAGTGCTGGGAGGACCGCGAGGCGACGTTCCTCATCGGCGGCGACCAGTGCACGCGCCGCTGCGACTTCTGCCAGATCGACACGGGCAAGCCCGCGGCGTTCGACCGCGACGAGCCGCGACGCGTCGCGGAGTCCGTGCGCGACATGGGGCTCAAGTACTCGACGGTGACGGGCGTGGCCCGCGACGACCTGGACGACGGCGGGGCGTGGCTGTACGCCGAGACGGTGCGGCGGATCCACGCCCTCAACCCCTCGACGGGCGTCGAGGTGCTGATCCCCGACTTCAACGGCAAGCCCGACCAACTCGCGGAGGTCTTCTCGTCCCGCCCGGAGGTCCTCGCCCACAACCTCGAGACGGTTCCGCGCATCTTCAAGACCATCCGCCCGGCCTTCCGCTACGACCGCTCACTCGGCGTGCTCACGGCCGCCCAGGCCGACGGGCTCGTCACCAAGTCGAACCTCATCCTCGGGATGGGAGAGACGACGGAGGAGGCGCACCAGGCGCTCCGCGACCTCCGCGAGGCCGGCTGCGACCTGCTGACCATCACCCAATACCTACGCCCGAGCCCGCGCCACCACCCCGTCGACCGGTGGGTCAAGCCCGAGGAGTTCGTCGAGCTCTCTGATGCCGCCGAGGAGATGGGCTTCCTCGGCGTCATGTCGGGGCCGCTCGTGCGATCGAGTTATCGGGCGGGCCGCCTATGGGGGCGCGCGATGGCGGCGAAGGGGCGCGAGATCCCCGAGGCGCTTCGCCACCTGGGCGAGCCGATGTCCGCCCGCCAGGAGGCGTCGACGCTCGTCGGGCGCGGCTAGGCCCGCCTCCTCGCTAGACTGGCGCATCATGGCAACAGACGCGCCCAAGAAAACCCGCTGGTATCGCACCATCTGGGACGCCTTCCTCTTCGTGAAGGCGAACGACCGACTCTTCTTCCCCGTCTTCCTCGCCCTCGTCATCGCGATCATCGGGGGCGGCGTGGCCGTCGGCTTCATGCTCGGCGGCGTGATGGGGCACGTGTACGCGAATGTCACCGCGGTGATGCTCGCCGCGATCGCCGCGATGATCCTGCTGACGCTTCGGGCCGACAAAGCAGCGTTCAACCGGTTCGAGACGATGTTCGGCGGCTCGCTCGCGGCAGCCCAGACCATCCGGCGGGGCTGGACGTTCGAGGACGATCCGATCGAGATCGACTCCAAGGGCCGCTCCGTGGTGTTCCAGGGCGTCGGCAAGGGCGGGATCGCGCTCGTCGGAGAGGGCGACGCGACCGTGCGCAAGCTCATGGCGTCGGCGCGCCGCCACATCCAGCGCGTCGTCCCGAACGTCGCCGTCCACGAGTACTACGTGGGACGCGGCCACGGGCAGACGCCGATCCGCGAGGTCCCCCGCAAGATCAAGAAGCTCAAGAAGGTGCTGACCAAGGGCGAGCGGCAGGCCGTCGAGGCGCGCCTGCACGCCCTCGGCGGCGCGCGCGTGCCCATCCCCAAGGGCATCGACCCGTCGCGCGCGCGCCCGAATCGCAAAGCCCTCCGCGGGGCGGTAGGACCGTTCGCCCGCCGCCGCCAGTTAACACGTTCGTAACATTTGATATACGCACGGGAAACGGCCTAGCCCCTAAGGTGGGATACGCCGACACCGGCAACCGCAACCTATTAGGAGCCAAGCATGTTCAAGGACGCCGCTGAGGCGATCGCCTTTGTCAAGAAGGAGGACGTCAAGTTCATCGACGTCCGCTTCTGTGACCTGCCGGGCATCATGCAGCACTTCAACATCCCCGCCGCGCAGTTCAGCGAGGACACGTTCGCCGAGGGCCTGATGTTCGACGGATCGTCGATCCGCGGCTTCCAGGCGATCAACGAGTCGGACATGAAGCTGATCCCGGACATCGCAACCGCGTTTGTGGACCCGTTCCGCGCGCAGAAGACGCTAGTCATCAACTTCTCGATCGTCGACCCGCTCACCAGCGAGCCGTACTCCCGCGACCCGCGCAACATCGCGGCGAAGGCCCAGGAGTACCTCAAGTCGACCGGCATCGGCGACACCGCCTTCTTCGGCGCCGAGGCCGAGTTCTTCATCTTCGACTCGATCCGCTACGCGACCGAGTCCCACGAGGGTTACTACCACATCGACTCCGTCGAGGGCTGGTGGAACCGTGGCGAGGAGTATGGCGAGGACGGCCCGAACCGCGGCTACAAGACGCGCCACAAGGGCGGCTACTTCCCCGTGTCCCCCGGCGACCAGATGGCCGACATCCGCGACGAGATGGTCTCGACCCTCGGCGACGTCGGCATCAACGTCGAGCGCGCGCACCACGAGGTCGGCACGGCCGGTCAGCAGGAGATTAACTACCAGTTCAACTCCCTGCTTCACGCGGCGGACGACATGATGAAGTTCAAGTACGTCATCAAGAACGTCGCGTGGCGCAACGGCAAGGTCGTGACGTTCATGCCCAAGCCGCTGTTCATGGACAACGGGTCGGGCATGCACTGCCACCAGTCCCTCTGGAAGGCAGGCAAGCCGCTGTTCTTCGACGAGAAGGGCTACGGCGGCCTGTGCGACATCGCGCGGTGGTACATCGGCGGCATCCTCAAGCACGCGCCGTCGCTGCTCGCGTTCACGAACCCGACGGTGAACTCGTATCACCGCCTGGTCCCCGGCTACGAGGCCCCGGTCAACCTGGTGTACTCGGCACGCAACCGCTCGGCGGCAATCCGCATCCCGATCACGGGCTCGAACCCCAAGGCCAAGCGCCTCGAGTTCCGCGCCCCCGACCCGTCGTCGAACCCGTACCTCGCCTTCTCGGCGATGCTCATGGCGGGCCTCGACGGGATCAAGAACAAGATCGAGCCGCCGGCGCCCGTCGACAAGGACCTCTACGAGCTCCCGCCCGAGGAGCACGCCAAGATCCCGCAGGTTCCCGGATCGCTCGGCGAGGTTCTCGACAACCTCGAGAAGGACCACGCGTACCTGTCCGAGGGCGGCGTGTTCACCGAGGACGCCGTCGAGGAGTGGATCGACTACAAGCGGACCAAGGAGATCAACCCCATCCGCTTCCGTCCCCACCCGCACGAGTTCGAGCTCTACTTCGACATCTAGGCCGAAGCGAGCTCACGCGGCGGGGTCCCTCGGGGGCCCCGCCGTTCGCATCGCCCTCGCGGTGGTTTAGTGCCGACGCGCGCGAGATTCCGGCACTATTCCACCGCCAGCGCGCCTGGTTCGGGTTTGCCCCAGCGGGTTCGCTCGCCTGGAGCGCGCCAGGGGGCGATCCGCCTCGTCTGAGCGCGCGGATCAAGGTGTAGCGAGTTCTGGCGGCAGGGTCCCTTCGGGGGCCCCGCCGTTCGCTTCTCTCGGGAGATGCCCTCAGGCCCGCACGTACCGGCCCGCGAGGCGCATGTCGGCCTCGATGGCGCTCGCCGTACGGCGGATCGCGGGAAGGAGCTCGCGCACGATGTCCCCGACGTCGCCGCGCCTGACGGGAGCGGAGACGTTCACCGCGGCGACGACGCGCCCGGACGCGTCCCGCAGGGGCACGGCGAGCGAGCGCAGCCCCTCCTCGAGCTCCTGATCGACGAGCGCCCAGCCCTGTTTGCGCACGAGGTTGAGCTCGTCCCGCAACCTCTCGACGGTCGTGACGGTGTGGGGCGTGAGCGTCTCGAGCCGGACGCGTCGGAGGTAGTCCTCCTGCTTCTCGACGGCACCTCCCCCGATGATCGCCCTTCCCATCGACGTGGCGTACGCGGGGAACCGGGTTCCGACGACGATCGCCGCGGACATGATGCGGTAGGTCGCGACGCGCGCGACGTAAACGATCGACGCGTCGTCGAGGACGGCGACGGACGCCGATTCGCCGGCCTCCGCCGCGAGGGCTTTGAGGTGGGGCTCGGCGACCTCGGGAAGGGAGAGGCTCGACAGGTATGCGTACCCGAGTTCGAGCACTTGTGGACGCAGCGAGAATTCGCGGTCGTCGTACGCGACGTACCCGAGTTCGACGAGCGTGTGCAGGAATCGACGCACCGCCGCGCGGCTGAGACCCGTCGCCCGCGCGACCTCGCTCAGCGTCAGCGACGGATGCTCGGCGTCGAAGGCGCGCATGACCGCGAGCCCGCGCTCGAGCGACTGGACGAACTCCGTCGGTCGCGCCGTCCCGGTCTCCGCGTCACCCGTCATCCGCCCCCGCCTTTCCTCGTTTCCGTCGGCGACCCCATCCTAGCGAAGCGTTCGCTCTGCGGTCCACGTGTTCACAACACGGTCGTGCGGTCGTATCGTGGCCGCATGCGGATCGCGCGATTCACGGACGGCGTCTCGACCCGCTACGCCATCGTCGACGGCGATGCAGGCGCCGAGGAGCTCGCGGTCCTCGACGGCGACCCTATCCGCTCCGAGGCGTCCCCGACGGGCGAACGGGTTCCGCTCGGCGGGGACGTCCGCCTCCTCGCCCCCGTCATCCCGACGTCGAAGGTCGTGTGCCTCGGGAAGAACTACGAAGCCCACGCGCGCGAGGTGCCGAGCCGCGGACCCGCCTCGAACGTCCCGATCCTCTTCCTCAAACCCAGCACCACCGTCGTTGGCCCGGGCGAGCCGATACGCCTGCCCGCGTACAGCGACGACGTCCAGCTGGAGGCGGAGCTCGCCGTCGTGATCGGCACGGAGTGCCGCGGGGTCACGCCGGACGACGCGATGCCCTACGTCTTCGGGTACACGTGCGCGAACGACGTCACCGCCCGGGACCTCCAGCGGCTCGAGGACCAGTGGTTCCGCGCCAAGGCCTTCGACACGTCCCTTCCCCTCGGGCCGTGGATCGAGACCGACCTCGCCCACGGCTCCGTCGCGATCGCCTCGCGCATCAACGGCGTAGAGATCCAGTGCGGCAACTCCCGCGACATGATCCACGGCGTCGCGAGCGCCGTGGCGATGGCGAGCGCCGTCGGCACCCTCCTGCCCGGCGACGTCATCATCACCGGCACGCCGTCCGGCGTGACGACGCTTCACCCGGGCGACGTCGTCGACGTCGACATCGAGGGGATCGGCGTGCTCAGGAACCCGGTCGTCGCCGCCTAGCGCGCGTGCTCGGGGGTGCGCGGATCGTGTTGGCCGCGCGGGGGCTCGTCGTCGCCGCGCTTCGACGGGCCGGACACGATCTTCACGACGATGTACGCGACGAGCGCCCCGATCAGGCACGCGACGGCGACCAGAAGCGCCTTGCTCGCGACCCCGTCGAGCGTGTCCTGGTGCGCGACCCGCGTGAGCGCGGTCCCGAGTTCCCCGTCCGCCCCGCCGGGCAGCCGCCCCGCGATGCGGTCGACGGTGACCCACTGGAGCACCGCCCACACAGCGCCGGCGGCCAGCCCCGCCCAGAGCAGGCCGAGCGGGATGAGCCAGCGCTTGCGCGGCATGAGCGCGATCCCCGCGCCAATGAGCACCAGGCCGATCCACCCGGCCCACGTCGCGATCCGATGAATCCACGAGTAGATCCCGCGGATCTTCGCGAACGAGTCGGCGTCGGTGACGTCGTAGGTCAGCGGGTCGAACGTCACCTCGGGAACGACGCTTCCGACGCCCGGCGTCGAGTCGATCGCGGAGTTGAGCGACGTACTGATGTCGAGCGTCAGCGTCAACGGCTCGCCCTCGGACGACGGCGACGTCAGTTGGTCGGCGAGGTCCGCGCGGGCGCCGTCGATCGCCGACGCCAGGGCGTCCTGGAACTGCGTCGACGAGACCATCGCCGCGACGAGGTCGTCCATCGTCCCCTGGAGCCCGAGTTTCGAGAGGTCGACGCCGTTCGAGGACAACGTCGCCGTGACGAGCTGCTGGCTCTTCTCGGTGATGACGGACTGGGCGGCAGGCGAGTCGATCACCTTCTTCGCGATGCCCGTGACGATCGACCCGTCCTCGACGGTCTTCACCGTGAGCGCCGCGACCGCCCATAGCGCGAGGGCGAGCGCCCCGAGCACGAAGCACACCATCGCGAGAAACCTGCGCAGAATCGTCATTGCTCCTCCTTGGTCCAACCGTAGAAGACTCGCTCGGTCACCGCACGCGCGCGGCGCGCCGCGCGGGCGTATCGGTCGTCGAGCTCCGCGCCCGTCCAGCCCTCGCCGAGGATCCCGGCGAGCACCCGTAGCTCGCGCGCGTTGCCCGGGATGACGTTCGTCTTCTCGCGCGCGTACCCGCGCAACGCCATGGCCCCGCGCACCCGCGTCGCGATGCGCCACGCCTCGTCGAGCACGGCCGCGTCGTCCGCGTCGAGCACCCCCGCGGCGACGGCGGCGTCGAGGGCGGGGAGCGTGAGCGGAGTGCGGAGGTCCGGGTGGTCGTGGGCGTGCCGCAGTTGGAGCAGCTGGACGGTCCATTCGACGTCGGCGAGGCCGCCGGGGCCGAGCTTGACGTGGCGTCGCGGCTCGACGCCGCGCGGGAGCCGCTCGGACTCCATCCGCGCCTTGAGGGTGCGCATCTGCTTGAGCGCGTCCGGCGTGAGCGTCTCGGGGTAGCGGATCCGGTCGATCGCGGCGACGAAACGCTCGCGCACCCCCTCGTCGCCCGCCGCGGGGCGCGCGCGCAGGAGCGCCTGAGCCTCCCACGGGTCCGACCATCGCTCGTAGTACTCCGCCGTCGACGCGAGGGAGCGCGCGAGCGGGCCGTTCTTGCCCTCCGGGCGCAGGTCGGCGTCGACCTCGAGCGGCGGCTGCGCGTTCGGGGCCTGGAGGAGCCGCCGCACCTCGGCGGCGACATGCTGGGCCACGCGATCCGCCTCCGCGTGATCCGCGCCCTCGTGCGGTTCGTACACGAACATCACGTCCGCGTCGGAGGGATAACTCATCTCCATCCCGCCGTACCGGCCCATCGCGATGATCGCCATGTCGAGCGGCGCGGGCGTCCCGTCGGTCGCCGCCTCCGCCATCGCGATGCGGAGCGCCCCCTCGATGACGACGTCGGCGACCACCGTGATCGTCGTCGCCGCCTCGACCGTGTCGAGAAGCCCCAGGACGTCCGCCGCGGCCGTGCGCGCGAGCTCCCGGCGGCGCAGGCCCCGGAGCGCCGTGATGCACTGGTCGGCGTCCTGGGAACGCGTGAGGATGGCGTCCGCCTCGTGGAACAGCCGCTCCCTCTCGCGCGGGCGGAGGTCCTCCTCGGTGTCCAGCCACGTGACGTCCTCCGCCGAGGACAGCAGCGCCTGCGTCACATAGGCGGACGTCGACAGAAGGCGCGCGAGGCGCTCCGCGGCCGTGCCCGAGTCCCGCAGGAGCTTGAGGTACCACGACGCGTCCTTCAGCTGCTCGGACAGCGTCCGGAAGGCGAGGAGGCCGGCGTCGGGGTCGGGCCCCTCGCCGATCCAGCCGATCATCGCGGGCAGGAGTTGGCGCTGGATCGCGGCGCGGCGCGACACCCCCTCGGTGAGCGCGACGAGGTGGCGCTGAGCCGCCTCCGCGTCCTGGAACCCGATCGCCGCGAGGCGCTCCCGCGCGGCGTCGCCGTCGAGCGACGCCTCCCCCGCGCTGAGGCGGGCGACGACGGGCAGAATCGGCCGGTAGAACATCTCGAGATGCATGGAGCGAACGTCGCGGCGAATCTCGTGCCACGCGTCCAGCAGGTCGCCCGCGGTCGCGAAGCCCGTGGCGCGCGCGAGGGTGCGGAGCTCCTCGTCCGAATCGGGCAGGAGGTGGGTGCGCCGCATCCTCGACGCCTGGACGCGATGCTCCCAGACGCGGAGCTGCCGGTAGGCGCGGTCCATGCGGTCCGCCTCGTCGCGCCCCACGTACCCCTCCTTGCGGAGGGCCGCGAGCGCCTGGAGCGTCGGCGCGAGGCGAAGCGACGCGTCGGTGCGTCCGTGGACGAGCTGGAGAAGCTGGATGGTGAACTCCACGTCGCGCAGCCCACCGGGGCCGAGCTTGATCTGTCGGTCCTCCTCCGCCGCGGGCACGTGCTCCTCGACGCGCCGGCGCATCGCCTGCGCGTCCTCGACGAAGTTCTCCCGCTGGGACGCCTCCCACACGAGCGGGCCGACCGCCTCGATGTACGCCGCACCCACCTCGCGGTCGCCCGCCACCGGGCGGGCCTTGAGCAGCGCCTGGAACTCCCACGTGTGCGCCCAGCGGTCGTAGTAGGCCCGGTGCGAGGCGACGTTGCGCACGAGCGCCCCGTCCTTGCCCTCGGGCCGGAGGTTCGCGTCGACCTGCCACAGCGCGGGCTCCCCCGACGCCTTGTCGCACGCCCTCGCCGCCGCCGTCGCGAGCCGCGTCGCCACCTTGATCGAGCGCGCGTCGTCCGCGGTGGCGCCCGGCTCGGCGACGTAGATGACGTCGACGTCGGACACGTAGTTGAGCTCCCGGGCGCCGCACTTGCCCATGGCGACGATCGCGAGCCGCGTCGCAGCGTGGTCGGGCTCCGCGGCACGGGCGAGCGCGAGCCCCGCCTCGAGCGCCGCGCCCGCGAGGTCCGCGAGCGCCTCGGCGACGGCGGGGAGGATCGTCGTCGGCGCGGGCGACGCGAGGTCCTCCGCCGCGACGGCGAGCAGCAGGCGCCGATACGCGAGGCGCATCGCGTCGACGCCCTCGGCCCCCGCGATCGTCGCGACTGGGGCGTCGGACGACGGATCGGCGCCGACGGCGGCGAGGAGTTCGGAGCGGGCGCGGTCGGCGTCGAGCGGGAGGGCGGGCGTCGCGCCGCCGACCGCCGCGACGAGCTCGGGGTGGCGCACGAGGACGTCGCCGAGGCCGGAGGAGGCGCCGAGGAGCGCCAGCAGGCGCGAGTCCTCGTCCGCGACGACCGCGAGGATCTGGTCGACGCCCGATCCCTCGCGGCCCGCCTCGAGCAGGCGGAGCAGCTGGTGCACGGCGAGATCGGGGTCGGCGAGCCGCGGAAAATGCGCCCGGAGGCCGTCGGGACCCAGCCCCGCGATCGCCTCGATCTGCGCCAGCTGGTCCGCGACGCGCGCGGGGTCGGCGACGCCGGCCTTGCGCAGCTCCGACGCTGCCGAGACCTTGCGGGTGGCCATGCGGGCGCCTCCAGGGCGCTAGAGCACCGGCAGGAAGCGCTCCAGCTCGAACGGGGTCACTTGGGCGCGGTACGTCTCCCACTCGGCGCGCTTGTTGCGCAGCACGAAGTCGAAGACCTGCTCGCCGAGCGTCTCGGCGACGAGCTCGCTCTTCTCCATGACGTTCACGGCGTCGCTGAGCGAGGCGGGAAGCGGTTCGTAGCCCATCGCGCGGCGCTCGGCGGCGCTGAGCTCCCACACGTCGTCCTCGGCGCCGTCGGGAAGCTCGTAGCCCTCCTCGATGCCCTTCAACCCGGCCACGAGGAGCACCGCGTACGCGAGGTACGGGTTGGCCGCCGAGTCGATCGCGCGGTACTCGACGCGGGCCGACTGCCCCTTGCCCGGCTTGTGGACGGGCACGCGCACGAGCGCGGAGCGGTTGTTCGACCCCCAGCACACGTACGACGGCGCCTCGGCGCCACCCCAGAGCCTCTTGTAGGAGTTGACGTACTGGTTCGTGACGGCGGTGATCTCGGGGGCGTGCCGGAGCAGCCCGGCGATGAACTTCCGCGCGACGTCGCTCAGCTGGAGCGTGCCGTCGGCGTCGTAGAACGCGTTGCGGTCGCCCTCGAAGAGGCTGAGGTGCGTGTGCATCCCGGATCCGGGGGCGTCGACGATGGGCTTGGGCATGAACGACGCGAAGACGCCCTGCTCAAGAGCGATCTCCTTGACGGCGGCCCGGAACGTCATGATGTTGTCCGCCGTCGTGAGCGCGTCGGCGTACCTCAGGTCGATCTCGTTCTGGCCCGGTCCCGCCTCGTGATGCGAGAACTCGACGGAGATGCCCATCGACTCGAGCGTCGTGATCGCCTGGCGGCGGAAGTTGTGCGCCGTGCCGCGCGGGACGTTGTCGAAGTACCCCGCCTGGTCGACCGGCTTGGGAATCTCGCCGTCCTTGAGCGACTCGAACAGGTAGAACTCGATCTCGGGGTGGGTGTAGAACGTGAACCCCTGCTCGCTCGCCATGTCGAGCGCCCGCTTGAGGACGCGCCGGGGGTCCGCCATCGCAGGCTCGCCGTCGGGCGTCTGGATATCGCAGAACATTCGCGCCGCGCCCTGGCGGTCGCCGCGCCACGGGAGGATTTGGAACGTCGCGGGATCGGGCTTCGCGATCATGTCCGCCTCGTAGACGCGCGTCAGCCCCTCGACCGCGGAGCCGTCGAAGCCGATGCCCTCCTCGAAGGCGTTCTCGAGCTCGGCCGGGGCGATGGCGACGGACTTCAGGACGCCCAAGACGTCCGTGAACCAGAGCCGGATGAACCGGACGTCACGCTCCTCGACACTTCGGAGCACATACTCCTGCTGCTTGTCCATGCTCCTATCCTGCCCCACCTATGTTGCGGTTGGGTGACACCGCGCACGACGCGCTTCGCCGCCCGCGATCCGGCAGACTGGAAGACGCCCCACCCCGAGAGGAGTCGCCGTGGCCTGGACGAACGAAAGCCTCCCCCCGCTCGCGCACCGCGTCGCGCTCGTCACCGGAGCGACGAGCGGGCTCGGGCTCGAGACCGCCCGCGCGCTCGCCGGTGCGGGCGCCCACGTCGTCGTCGCCGCACGCAACCCCGCCAAGGCGCGCGCCGCCGTCGACGCCATCCGCTCGCATCACCCGGGATCCTCGCTCGAGATCGTCGAGCTGGACCTCGCGTCGCAGGCGTCCGTCCGCGAGGCCGCGCGCGCGACAGCGTCCGCGCACCCCGTCCTCGACATCCTCGTGAACAACGGCGGCGTCATGGCGCTGCCCGAGGGACGGACGGAGGACGGCTACGAAACCCAGATCGGCGTCGACCACCTCGGCCACTGGACGCTGACGGCGCTATTGCTGCCCTCCCTCCTCGCCGCCGACGCCGCGCGGGTCGTCACCGTGACGTCGTTCGCGCGGTTCCAGGGGCGGCCCATCGACGTCGACGACCCCTACCACGAGGGCCGATACGACCCGTGGCGCGCGTACGGCGACGCGAAGCTCGCGAACTACCACTTCGCGATCGGTCTTCAGCGCGCGTTCGCTCGCCACGGCGCCCGCGCGGCGAGCCTCGCCGCGCACCCCGGCCTTTCCCACACGAACCTCCAGGTCGTGACGGACGAGATGGGCGGCGCGGGAAAGAGCGGGTCGTTCTGGCGCGAGCGCGCCGCCCGGTGGGGCATGCCGCCCGAGCGCGGCGTGCTCCCCCAGCTCCGGGCCGCGACGGACCCCCGCGCGCGCGGCGGGCGCGCTCTACGCGCCGCGCTTCGTCGCGACGGGTGCGGCCGTCCGGCGCCCCGTGCTGAGCCGCCCGTTCCTCTCGCGGGCGATCGCGCGTCTCTGGGCCTTCTCCGAATCCGCCACCGGCGTCGCGCTCGACGTCGGCGGCGACGCCCCTCGCCCGAAGGGGCGCGCCGGCGGGAGGCCGTAGGCTCGTTCCATGCCGAATCTGCGCCTCGCGCTCGCCCAGGTGAACCCGTGCGTCGGGGACCTCGCCGGGAACGCGCGCATCGTCCTCGAGCACTGCCGCGCCGCCCACGCGGACGGGCGCGAACGTCGTCGTCTTCCCGGAGATGGTCGTGACGGGGTACCCGATCGAGGACCTCGCCCTGCGGGAGTCCTTCCAGCGCGCGGCCGAGCGCACGGTCGACGAGATCGCCGCGAGCCTCGCGGACGACGGGCTCGGCGAGATCGACCGTCATCCTCGGCACCCTCGGGACGAACGCGGAGGGTCGACCCCTCAACCAGGCCGTCGTGATCGAGCGCGGCGAGGTCGTCGCGCGTTACACCAAGCACCACCTGCCCAACTACGGGGTGTTCGACGAGCGTCGCATCTTCGCCGCCGGGCGACGAGTCGTGCGTCGTCGAGGCGCGGGGGCGGCGGCTCGGCATCGTCATCTGCGAGGACATCTGGCAGGACGGCGGCCCGGTGTCGCGCATGGACGACGCCGACGTCGAGGTTCTCGTCGTGCTCAACGGCTCGCCGTTCGAGGAGGGCAAGGGCCACGTGCGCTACGAGCTCGCCGCGCGGCGGGCGGCCGAGGTCGAGGCCCCGGTCGCGTACGTCAACATGTGGGGCGGGCAGGACGACCTCGTGTTCGACGGGCAGTCGTTCATCGTCGGCGCCGACGGCACGCTCCTCGCCTCCGCGCCCGGCGTTCGCCGACGCGCTGCTCGTCTGGGACGTGCCGGAGGACGACGAGGCTCCCCCGGCGTCGGCGATCTTCCCCCCGCTCAGCGGCGACGCCGAGGTCTACGGGGCCTGCGTCACGGGCCTACGCGACTACGTCCTCAAGAACGGATTCCAGTCCGTGGTGCTCGGGCGTCTCCGGCGGCATCGACTCCGCCCTCGCCGCGACGATCGCGGCCGACGCCCTCGGCGGCGAGAACGTCGTCGGGGTCTCGATGCCCTCCGCGTACTCGTCCGACCACTCCAAGCCGACGCCGAGGACCTCGCGAAGAACCTGGGCGCGGACTACCGCGTGCAGCCGATCGCGCCGATCGTCGACGCCTTCCAGGCGCAGCTGGCCCTCGAGGGCGTCGCCGAGGAGAACCTCCAGGCACGCGTCCGCGGCGTCATCCTCATGGGGATCTCGAACCCCGAGGGGCACATGGTGATCGCCCCGGGCAACAAGTCCGAGCTCGCGACGGGCTACGCGACCATCTACGGCGACGGGAGCTCGGCGGCTTCGCGCCGCTCAAGGACCTCGACAAGTCGCGGGTGTGGGACCTGGCGCGCTGGCGCAACGCGGAGGCGGAACGCGCGCGGCGAGACGCCCCCGATCCCCGTGAACTCCATCGAGAAGCCGCCGAGCGCCGAGCTGCGCCCCGGCCAGATGGACCAGGACTCGCTCCCGCCGTACGACCTGCTCGACGAGGTGCTCGACGCGTACGTCGAGCACGCCGAGGGCCGCGCAGAGCTGATCGCGCGCGGCTTCGACGAGGCGGTGGTCGACACGGTCCTGTAGCTCGTGGACCGCGCCGAGTGGAAGCGCCGCCAGTACCCGCCGGGCCCCAAGGTGACGGCGCTCGCCTTCGGGCGGGACCGGCGACTTCCCATCACCAGCAGGTGGCGTGAGAAAGTGGAGCCATGAGCGCCACCCCGGAGCGGAAGAAGATCCGCATCCACCACTTCAAGGAGATGAAGGCGGCGGGCGAGAAGATCTCCATGCTCACCGCCTACGACTTCCCCACCGCCCGTATCTTCGACGCGGCGGGCGTCGACGTGCTCCTCGTCGGCGACTCGATGGGGAACAACGTCCTCGGCCACCCCGACACGGCGGCCGTGACGATGGACGAGATGATCCCCCTCGTGAGGGCCGTCGCCCGCGCCACGACGCGCGCCTTCGTCGTCGCCGACCTGCCCTTCGGAGCCTACGAGCAGAGCCCCGAGCACGCCGTCGCGTCGTCCGTGCGGATGATCAAGGAGACGGGCGCGCACGCGGTGAAGTTCGAGGGCGGACGCCGCATGGCGGCCCAGGCGAAGGCCGTGGTCGACGCCGGGATCCCCTTCGTCGGCCACCTGGGCTTCACGCCGCAATCCGAGAACCTCATCGGCGGGCGGCGCATCCAGGGGCGCGGCGACGACGCGTACGAGGCCCTCCTCGCGGACGCGATGGCGCTCCAGGACGCGGGGGCGTGCCTCATCGTGCTCGAAATGGTCGTCGAGCCGATCGCGACCAAGCTGACCGAGGCGCTCGACGTGCCGACCATCGGCATCGGCGCCGGGCCGCACACCGACGGCCAGGTGCTCGTGTGGCACGACATCGCGGGCATGGGCGACTGGAGCCCGTCGTTCGCCAAGCGCTACGCGGAGATCGGGACGTTGCTGGGCGAGGCGGCCGCGGCCTACGTCGCCGACGTCAAGGCCGTCGCCTTCCCCGACGAGAGCCGCTCGTTCACCGAGTAGCGCCGCCCAGGCCGACGAGAACCCGGCCTCCCCGTCGCCCACCGTGGGCTCCCGACGCCGGCACCCCTACTCTGGGCCGCTGTCGTATCGGGCGGCGAAGCCCGCGGACTCGCGCCGTTGCCGCGCGTCTGCCAACCGCACCTCGAGTGTCGTGGTGTGCGCGGCCTGCTTGTTGTTGAACACCCACGCCATAATCCCGACAAGGAGGAGCAGCGCGGCGATCCCCGTCATGGCGTTGAGCGCGACGTCCACCGGATGCGTGAGGGAGCAGCCCGGAGAACCGATCTCGCAGCTCCCCCACGACGACCGGCGCATATCGAACGCGATTCCCGCTACCACCACGCCAACGACCACGACGACGAGCGTGGCGTGCCGGAACCTGCGCTCACGCGAACGCCGCGCATCGACCTGAGAAGACAACTCTGCCTCGGTGAGTCGACCGTCGGGTCTCGTCCGCGCCACATCGGCATCCTACATCGACGCGATCGGGACGGCGCGCGCCCACCGAGCCCTCGTTCGGGATGCGCCCTAGTGCAGGAGGTTGCCCGGGCGGCTCGGCAGCGGCTCGTTGCCCGGCTTCCACTTGAGGCTGCACCCGGCGCTCGGCGCGTGCGGTTCCGGCACGCGCTTACCGATGAGCACGAGGTCGACGGCCATCCGGAGGTCGTCGCCCGTCGGCTCGAGCCCGTTGCTCGGCCGGGAATCGTCGAACTGCCCGCGGTACGCGAGCTTGCGGTCCTTGTCGTACAGGAAGAAGTCCGGCGTGCACGCCGCCTTGAACGCGTGCGCGACCTCCTGCGACTCGTCGTAGAGGTACGGGAACGGGAACCCCACGCGCTCGGCCTGCTCGACCATGTTCTCGGGGGCGTCGTCCGGGTACGCGTCGACGTCGTTGCACGAGATGCCGACGGTCGCGAGCCCCCGGGCCTCGTACTCGCGCGCGAACGCCGCGAAGTCCTCCTCGATGTTCTTCACGTACGGGCAGTGCACGCAGAGGAACACGACGAGCAGGGCTTGCGAGTCGGCGAAGTCCGCGAGCGAGACGTCGCCGGAGCCGTCGGCGCGGGGCAGGGTGAAGTCGGGGGCCGGGGTGCCGAGTGGGACCATCGCAGAGTTCATCGCCATGGTTCTATCTTCACCGAAACCGCGCGCGTTGTCTCGCTACGCGGTGTCCGGATGCTCGTCCTCGTCGTCCCATTCGAGATCGTCCTCGTCCCAGTCCGCGTTGCGGGCCTGGGCGATCTCCAGGGCGCGCTCGGCCTCATCGAGCGTCTCGTAGGGTCCCATGAGGTGTTCCCAGGCGCTTTGGCGCCCGTGCTCGACCATTCGGGTGCGTACGTTGAAGTAGTAGTCGCCGTCAGGTTCCGTTTTGGTTCCCATCAGTACCGCCTCCACTCCTAGACTGCCGGTATGGGTCCGGTGAGAGCGCCAGTGGGCAAGGGAGACGTCTCGCCGATCCGTACGGTCCCCTCCAGCATCCCCCGACCCGAGTACGTCGGCAAGCGTCGCGCGGCGCCCTGGAGGGGCGGGGACGTCCACGGCCCGGAGACGATCGAGCGAATCCGCGCGGCCGGGCGCCTCGCCGCGCAGGCGCTCGCCGCGGTGTGCGACGCCGTGAAGCCCGGCGTGACGACCGACGAGCTCGACCGCATCGGCCACGAGTTCCTCGTCGACCACGGCGCGTACCCCTCGACGCTGGGCTACCCGGGGGCCGCGGGCAAGCCGCCGTTCCCCAAGTCCCTCTGCACGTCGCTCAACGAGGTCATCTGCCACGGCATCCCCGACTCGACCGTCGTCCAGGACGGGCGACATCGTCAAGATCGACATCACGGCGTTCAAGGACGGCGTCCACGGGGACAACTGCGCGAGCGTCATCGCCGGCGAGGGCTCCGACGAGGCGCGCGCACCTGGTCGACGCGACGCGGGAGGCGCTCGCGCGAGGCATCAAGGCCGTCAAGCCGGGCCGCGAGGTCAACGTCATCGGCCGGGTCATCGAGGCGTACGCGACGCGGAACGGATTCGAATCCGTCCGCAACTACACCGGCCACGGGGTCGGCCCGGCGTTCCATTCCGGCCTGGTGATCCCCCATTACGACTCGGCGCCGATGCACTCCGACGTCATCAAGCCCGGCATGGTCTTCACGATCGAGCCGATGCTCGTCGCGGGCAGCGAACTCAACTACGAGTGGGACGACGGGTGGACCGTGTCGACGGACGACGGGTCGTGGTGCGCGCAGTTCGAGAGCACGCTGGTCGTGACGGACGACGGCGCGGAGGTGCTGACGGTTCCATGAGCCACCACGCGTTCGGCGTCGACATCGGGGGGTCGGGGATCAAGGGGGCCCCGGTCGAACCTCAAGACCGGCGAGTTCGCCGACGATCGCTACCGCATCGAGACCCCTCAACCCGCCACCCCGAGCGCGGTCGGCGCGACGGTCGCGAAGGTGATCTCGCAGTTTCTCGCTGAAGCCCCACACCCCCGTCGGCGTCGACGTTCCCCGGCGTCGTCCAGCAGGGCGTGGTGCGCACGGCCGCGAACCTCGATCCGTCGTGGATCGACGTCGAACCTCCGCGGCGTCATCCGCACACGCGGGCCCGGCGACGTGCGCGCGATGAACGACGCCGACGCCGCGGGCTACGCGGAGTTCAAGTACGGGGCGGCGGAGGGCAAGGACGGCCTCGTGCTGATGGTGACGCTCGGGACGGGGATCGGAACCGCGCTCATCGCGGACGGACGCCTGGTGCCCAACACCGAGCTCGGCCACCTCACCGTCGACGGCCAGGACGCCGAGGAGTACGCCGCGGAGTCCGCGCGCGACCGCCACGACCTCGACTGGGCGGAATGGGCGGCGCACGTGAACCGCTACCTCCAGGAGATGGAGCGGCTGCTGTGGCCCGACCTCATCATCATCGGCGGCGGGGTCTCGAAGGAGCACGACGAGTTCCTGCCGCTGCTCGACCTCCGCGCGCCCGTGGTGCCCGCCGCGCTGCGCAACCATGCCGGGATCATCGGCGCGGCGGCTCAGGCCGCCGAGGCGGCGCGCATCGCGAAGCAGCACGCCGCGCGCGACGAGGACGAGGCGGGGGCGTAGCGTTTCCCGCCCGCCGCTCTAGCATCGAGTTCGGGGGCAGACACCGAGAGGGGTCCTGGTGCTGACCACGGAGATCGTCGTGAAGAGCCCGCCGTACTTCGTGTGGGCGTACTTCACGCAGCCGAAGACGTGGGGCGCGTGGGCGAAGGTGTCGCTCTCGTCGGCGCACTGGCGCCCCGGCGGACGGCTGTTCTTCGAGAAGGGCGTGACCGCGACCGTGGACGCGATCGACGAGGGACGCTCGGTGACGTTCGGCGACTCGTGGTCCGAGGAGACGTGGGCGTTCGAGGCCACGCCCGACGGCCACACGCGGATCACGGTGACGGAGGTGCCGCGCGCGGTGAAATACACCGATCACGGCGCGGCGGCGCTCGCGCGCACGCGGGCGAAGCTCGAACGGCTCAAGGCCGCGATCGAGCCGACGGAGGAGGCTCCCGCCGCCAAGCCCGCGGACAGCGCCTAGGGGTCTCCGCGCGGCCGCCCGATTACACGTCGATCGCGTGGACGAAGAGCCCGGAACGCAGCTTCGGCTCGAACCACGTCGACTTCGGCGGCATGATCTCGCCGCGGTCGGCGACGTCCATGACCTCGCCCGGCGACGTCGGGTGCAGCGCGAAGGCGATCGCGAAGTCCCCGGAGTCGACGAGCCTCTCGAGCTCCGCGGTTCCGCGGATACCGCCGACGAACGCGATGCGGCGGTCGGTGCGGGGGTCGTCGATGCCGAGCAGCGGCGCGAGCACGCGGTCCTGCAGTATCGACACGTCGAGCCGGGCGATCGGGTCGGATTCGTCGACGATCGCGTCGCGCGCGGCCATCAGGCGCCACTGGCCCTCGGCGTACAGGCCGAACTGGTGGGGTCCCGGCGTCGGGGCGGAGGCAGCGGGCTCGATGTCGAACGACGCGGCGAGTGCGTCGAGGAGGCCGGGGAGCGCGTGGCCGTTGAGGTCGCGCACGGCGCGGTTGTAGGCCATCACGGTGAGGTCGTCGGCCGGGAAGACGACGACGGGGAACGCGTCCGTCTCCGGCGACGGGCGATCGTCCCACACGCGCGCGGCGGCGGCGCTGCGGTGGTGCCCGTCGGCGACGTAGAGCGTCGGGATGTCGCCGAAAGCCCCGGACAGCGCGCGGATGTCCGCCTCGCCGTCGACGACCCAGAGCGTATGGGCGACGCCGTCGTCCGTCGCGAAGTCGTACTCCGGCTCCCCCGCCGTCGTCCGGGCGACGACGTCCGCGATCGCCGCGGCGCCGGGTACGTCGGGACGGTACATGAGGAAGACGGGCTCGTCGTGGGCGCCGAGGCCCGCGATGTGCTCGGTGCGGTCGTTCTCCTTGTCGGGGCGCGTGTGCTCGTGGATCGCGATCAGGCCGCGCCGGTACTCCTCGGCGCTCGCGCATCCCACGATCCCCGTCTGGACCGCGTCGCCCATCCGCTGGCGATATACGAGCAGAACGGGGGCGTCGTCGCGGACGAGCGAGCCGCGGGCGATGAGGTCCTCCAGGGCGGCGCGGCCCTGCCGGTGGAGCGCTTCGGCGGCCGCGGAGTCGTCGAGGTCGATGTCCGGTCGCGAGACGTGCAGGAAGCTGTCGGGGTTTCCCGCGGCGAGCGCGCGGGCCTCCTCGCGGTTCACGACGTCGTAGGGCGGGGCGGCGACGCGGCTCGCGAGATCGCGGGGCGGGCGGAGGGCGGGGAAGGGTCGGATCGAGGTCACGCGGACATCCTTCCATGGACCGCGACCCGTCTCTGCACCCGGGCACGCGTCGCGCGAGAAGCCGCGCCGCCGCGACGCCGACGGAATCGGTGGCGTCTCGTCGGCGTTTCCTCAACGACATGACCACCACCGCCAATCCGATCGAACGCGCCCGCGCGCGGGCGGGAGACGCCCTGTTCCTCAAGGTCGCGGGGCCCGACGGGCACGCGTCGCGCTCGCGCATCCACGACACCCCCGGACCGCGGTGGTTCGCGCCGGGAAGCCCCATCCGGCGGGTGCACGGCGACGCGTCGACGTTCGTCGGCGGGCTGCGCGCCCTGCTGCTGCAATCCCTCCACCCCCTCGCGATGGCGGGGGTCGCGGGGCACTCGGGCTATCGGGGGGACCCGTGGGGCCGCCTCGCCCGCACCTCGACGTTCCTCGCCTACACGGCCTTCGGCACGGCCGACGACGCGCAGGCGGCGGTCGATCGCGTCCGGGAGGTCCACGAGCGGGTGCGGGGCAAGGCGCCCGACGGGCGCCCGTACCGGGCGAGCGATCCCCACCTCCTCTTGTGGGTCCACGTCGCGGAGGCGGACTCGTTCCTGTCCGCGCACCAGCGCTACTCGAAGCGGCCCCTGACCTCGGCCGAGGCGGACGAATACGTGGCGCAGGTGGGGACAGTCGCGCGGAAGCTCGGGGCCGTCGACGTCCCGGAAACGACGGCGGAACTCGCCCGCCGCATCGACGACTTCCGTCCCGAACTCACGGCCTCCGACGCCGCGCTCGACACGGCGCGCTTCCTTCTACGGGAGCCGCCGCTCCCGTGGGGGTTCCGGGGGCCGTACGCGCTTCTGGCGGCCGGGTCCGTCGCGCTCCTCCCGGACTGGGCGCGAGACGAACTCGGCGTCGGCGGGTGGCCGACGCGCGCGCTCGGGCGAGCCGGCGGATCGATCGCGACGTCCGCGATCCGCTGGGTCCTCGACCCGGCCGATCCCCAGCGCCCCCTGGGGGACGGTGCGCCCTAGCCCCCTCCGAACCCGGTCGGCCGCCGGACTGCCCCGCGTCGCCGGGTGTCGGGTTTCGTAGGCGAGCGTCGAGTCATTCCTACCCGAGGACCGACGCGACCCAGGTGTAGACGCCGGTGGCGCGGTCGAGGAAGTACAGCTGGAATCCGTCGCCGCGCGGCGTCGAGTCGATCTCGCCGGGTCGGTCCGTGCGCACGGCGACGTAGCGGCCGTCGAACGAGATCGCGAGTGGCTCCGCAAGGATGTCGGCGGTAACCGACGTGAGGGGTAGGTCCGCCGTGTCGAGGTCGATCGACGCCCCGTAAAGGTAGTTTCCGGAGGGGCACCCGTCGCTGCAGTCGAGCGCCGGCACGGCCCCGACGACGGTGGCGCCGTTGCCGGACAGGTGGTGACGCCACTCCGCGAACTGCCCGGGACCGTAGGCGCTTCCATCGAAGACGAGCGAGCGATCCCCGGTCGACGCGTCGTACACGTACAGCTGTTCGCCCGGGGCGCCGCTCCATCCCGGGGAGTCGTTGTCGCCGTGCTCGATGAAGTCGAACAGGTCGTATTGGAACAGCGCCACGTTTCCGTCGCTTGACAACCGCGGCGCCGTCGCGGAGCTCTGCTTGTACTCGACACCGAGCCCCAGGTCCTCCGGATCGGCCCACGGTAGTCCCGCGTCGAGGCGCACGATCGCCCCCGTCGTGAGGTCCTCGCGATACGCGTGCCCGAAGTTGTCGAGCGCGTAGAGCTCGCCCTCGCCCTCGTGGAACGGGATATCCGACGGGTCGAGATCGCCCGCGATCGACCAGTCGGACGAGTTGAATACCGCTATCGTTCCGTCCGCGGAGATAGCGTCGAGCCACGCGCCGAGCGACAGCGAGCCGTCGGGACGGCGATCGACGACCTCCGACGTCCCCGACGTCATGTCGCGGCGGATGATGTGAGGGTCGCCGAAGTAGCCCTCCGGTTCCTTCTCGGGGCCGACGAACGCCTCCGACTTGCCGAGGAAGAAGACGTATCTCCCGTCGTCCGAGACGCGCGGGCCGCGCGCCCAGTCGTCGGCGGTGCGCGGGCCGTTCGTGACGCTCGCGAGCTCGATCTCGCCCGTCTCGCGGTCGTACAGGAAGACGTCGCCCGCGCCGTTCGCGTCGCCCGCGACGCCGTCGAACTGCGCGAAGAACGCGACGTACCGTCCGTCCGAACTGATGTCGACGTCGCCGACGCCGTTCCATATCTTCGGCTGGGTCACACCCGGGATGACGGTGTCGCGCACGGCGCCGTCGACGAGCTCGTAGATGTGAAGCCGCCACGCGTCCCCGTCCTCGTGCCACGCCACGTAGCGCATTTGCGCGGGAGCGCCGTCCCACGTGTCCGAGCCGCCCGTGGGTGTGGCGTCGACGGTGGGTGTGGCGGCGACCGTGGGCGTCGCGGTCTCGGCGGTCTGCGTGACGGCGCCGGTGCCGGCGCATCCGGTCAGCAGGGCGAGGGCAACGGTCGTTGCCAGCGTTCGTACGCGACGGCTCATCGTTCCTCCTCGGGGTTTACGGGGAGACTACCCTCGATCAGCCGGGACCGCGCGGCGAGCGCTCGGGCGGAGCGCCTGCAGGTCGTCGCGGAGCGATCGACGTCCGTTGAGCAGCCAGCCGAGCGGCGTGTACCGGACCGCGACGGCGTACACGATCCCCATGGACGCGACGGTGAGCACCGTGATCAGCAGCGCCTCGACCGCGCCGGGCCAGTCCGTGAAGGCGAACACGCCCTGGAGCGCGAAGACCACGGGAAGGTGGATCACGTACAGCCAATACGACGCGTCGGAGCCGAATCGCACCCATAATCGCTCACGCGTCCGCAGCGGCCGGAACGCGCCGATCAACGCGAGAGTCATCGCCCACGCGTAGCCAACCTGGGCCGTCGCGCTTACGACGGGCGCCGTCGTCGTCATGACCGCGAGGGGGTAGAAGACCGCCGGTCCCAGCACGAGCAGCGTAATCCACCACCGCCGGAAACGGTAGATCGCGGGCTCGCCGTCCGCGGAGGTCCGGCCGTACAGAAGCGCGCCGATCGCGTAGAAGGCCAGGTAGTACGTCAGGATCCCGACGCTCGGCGTCCAGGAGTTGTCCGTCGGCGGCCCGAACTCGTCGGTCGGGGTCGTCGCCTCGGTGACGATCGGCGTGATCGCGAGGATCACGATGAGCGCGGTGCGCGCCCGCGCGAGGACGGCGAGCTTCGGGAACAGCCGCAGCACCCCGCGCGCGACGAGCACGACGAGGCCGGTCACCGCGATGAAGATGATGAGGAACCAGAGGAACCACAGGTGGGCCAATCCGGTATCCGCAGGTGCCGCGCCAGGGATCGGCCGATACCGACCCTCGCGGATGATCCACGTGTAGACCTGGGTCGCGACCCATTCGAGCAGGGGGATGACGGTAAGGACGGCGATCGCGAAAGGCACGCCGATGCGCATAGCGCGCTGCCCCATGGTGCGCGCGAGTCCGCGCCGCACGATCAGGAGCGCGGTGAAGTACCCGCTCAGCAGGAAGAACAGCGGAAGCCGGAAACCGTGGATCCACTCGACGATGGTGGTCAACACGTCGTCGCTTGGCCCGTCGAAGGGGCGGTAGGGGACGAACTGCACGATCGAATGGAGAAGGATCCCCAGGGACATCGCCGTCGCCCGTAGCGCGTCCAGGTCGTGGAAGCGCGGCGGTCGGTCCGTCATGACGGCACCTTAGCGGAACCGACCGTGAGGCGGATGAGTCGGCCGATACGCCGGGTTCTGTCCCCACCGAAGTGGGGGGCGGCCATCCATCTACGACGCGCGTTGCCGCGCGCCTCCAGCGGTCTACCCGGATGCTCGGGCGAGCAGCCCTCGAACGCATCCTGTCTGACCTTGCTCCGGGTGGGGTTTACCTAGCCGCCCCCGTCGCCGGGGGCGCTGGTGAGCTCTTACCTCACCGTTTCACCCTTACCTCCCGAGGGAGGCGGTCTGCTCTCTGTTGCACTGTCCCGTGGGTCGCCCCAGGTGGCCGTTAGCCACCACCCTGCTCTGCGGAGCCCGGACGTTCCTCGGCGCGGTTGCCCGCGACGCGGCCGCCTGGCCGACTCATCCGCCTGCCCAGGGTACGCGCCTCGCGCTCCGCGATCTATAGGAGCGGAGGCCCGCGCTAGATGAACCGTGTCATCGATCCCGTCACGAGATCGAGGATGTATTGGCGCAGGGGGCCGTCGTCGCCGTCGCCTCCGAGGTTCGTCGCGTAGGTGCGGAAGACGAGGTAGCGCCCGCCGTACAAAGCGTCCGGATAGGAGTCGGCGTTGGCCTCGGCGCCTCCGGGTCCGACGCTCAGGCGCGTGATCGCGCCCGTCGCGAGGTCCGCGTAGAACACGTCGTACGCGCCGTTGAGGTCCCCGGGGACCAGGTCGCTCGCCTGGGATCCGAAGACGACGCCCGCGCCGCCGTTGGCGATCAGCGGGGTCATCGAGTCCCCATTCCCCGGCTCCCCCGAGAGATTCCGGCTGATCAGGCGAGTCTCGCCCGACGCGCGGTCCCGGACAAAGACGTCGAACACCGTGTTGGCGTCGTCGGCGACGAGGTTGGACGCCTCGGATTCGAAGGCGACGAGCCGCCCGTCGAGCGAGATCGACGGGTTGCCCGAGAAGAAGTCGCCCGGCGTGCCGTCCGTCGCGACGCTGACCTGCTCCGTCGTCCCCGTCGTCGTGTCGACGACGAAGACGTCGCCGTAGAAATTGTCGTCGCCGTACTCGCCCTGCGTGCTCGAGGCGTACGCGACGTAGTGGCCGCCCGCGGACACCACGGGAGACGACGTGTACGGCGTTCCCGGGCCCGCGCCCGCCGCGAGCAGAGCGAGCTGCCCGGTGGGGACGTCGTAGCGGTACACCTGGGGGACGGTCGTGACGCCGGGCACGAGGTTCGTGGCAAACGAGCTGAACACGATCGTCGTGCCGTCCGCGGAGATGCGGGGCTCGAACGACCACTCGTTCGCCTGTCCGCCGGGCGGTGCGCTCGCGCGCAGCGTCGCTCCGGAGTCGACCTGCGAGAGGAACACGTCCATCACCCCGTTCGTGTCGCCCGCGACGATGTCGGCCGCCCCCGAATCGAACACGACCGACGCCCCGTCCCATGCGACGTCGCCGTTCATCGCGACGTTGTATCCGGGCGCCCCGAGCGTGGACACGTCGACCCGCTGGGCCCCGTGGGTGTCGACGTTCACGAGGTACATCCACGACGGGCCGGCCGAGATGAGGACGACGGGCGCGGGCTCCGGGAGGAAGAGGACGGCGGAGTCGAGCTCGAAGACGTTCGACAGCACCGAGGAGGGCGTGGAGGACGGGGACGCTCCGGGGGGCGAGGCCGTCGGCGTCGGCGCGGGCGCGGTGGGCGAGGCCTCCTCGCCCGGCCCGCACGCGCTCAGGGCGAGCACGGCGCCCACGGTCGAAGCCAGGACTATTCGATTCACCGCAACCCCCAATGCCTCCCGGCACTCACGCTACTCGCGCGCGAGTCCGGGGGGCGAGGATCCGCGCGATCCCGCGTGGCGAACCGCCGCTAGTTGGTGCGCTCCTCCTCGAGCACGAGGATGATGCCGCGGCCCTTGAGGGCGGCGTTCGCCTCGGCGACGAAGTCCGCCGGCGCCGTGCGGAACAGCGGGACGCGCGGGACCGTGCCCTCTCCGGTGAGCGTGATGCGCGGGTCGCTCGCGCGCTGGTGTCCGACGAGGAAGTGCTCGGCGACGGCGATCTTCTTGCCGATCGCGTACTCCTGCGGGCGGCGGAGCCAGCGCTCCTGGACGGACCGCGGACGCTCGATCGCGCCGGTTCCGCGCACGACGAGCAGCACCCGCTGGTTCATCCACACGTTGACGATCGCGAGCACCCACAGCAGGAGCGAGAGCGCCCCGAGGAGCGCGAGCGGAACGCGGAGCGCGAGCGGCGATACCAGTCCCGTCCACGGCGTTCCCGGCACGCCCGACAGGACGAGGAACACGATCGCGAAGACGGCCCTCCGCGCGATGCGCGCGGATACCGAATTCCACGGCTCGCGCAGGAGCACGGTGTCACCCTGCCAGACCGTCGACATGTCTCCTCCTTCTCGTTGTCCGGAACCTAGTCCACCGGGTCGCCGAGGCACAACAGGTGCCGCTCGGCGATCTCGCCCGCGGTCGTCACGCGAAGCTCGAGGATGCTGATCGACGCCGGTTGCGGCCACACCGATCCCCACACCGCCGGGTCCATCCTCATCGACAAGCCGATCGCGGACTTGATGGCCACGGCGTGCGAGGCGAGGGCGTACGCGCGGTGCGCGTCGTCGCCGTCCGCGCATAAGGCGGCGTGCTCCGCCGCGAGCTCGCGGATCAGACCGTCGAGCCTCGCGCCGACGTCGGGAAGCGACTCCCCGCCCGGCGCGGCGAGTTCGCCGAATCGCCATCGGTGGATCGCGTCGCCGGACCTTTCCGCGATCTCGTGCGCGGTCAGTCCCTCCCACTCGCCGAAGTCGAGTTCGCGCAGTCGCGCGTCCGTCTCGACGGTCAGGCCGAGCCGCCGCCCGATCGCCGTCCCCGTGTCCTGCGTGCGGGTCATCGGGGACGCGATCACGCGGCCGATGCGGGGCACGCGTTCCCACGTGTCCCGGCCGATGCGGTAGAGCTTGTCCGCGGCCTTCGCGGCCTGGATGCGACCCATCGCGTTGAGCCCGGGTCCGGGTTTGGACGATCCGGAGAGGATGTGGGTGACGGTCATGTCCGTGACGCCGTGGCGGACGAAGACGAGCGTCAGCGGGCTGACGAGGTCGGCGCCCGTCACGGCGAAGAGCGTGGTGCCGCGCGTCGCCGCCGTCTCGCGGGGCGTGTCGTCGCCGCCGAGGTCCGTCGCGTCCGGCTCGCCGACGCCCGACGCGTCAGAAGAGGCCAAGGTCGTCCTCCTCGTCGCGGCCGTCGGCGTCGTGCCCCCGCCGGATCGCGAGCGCCTCCGTGTCCATCGCCTCGTTCGCGAGCGCGTCGGCGTCGGCGTTGTCGCGCCGCGGCTGCCAGGTGTAGGTGACGCGCGTCCCGTCGGTGATGTCGCGGGCGATGGCCGCGAGGGTCCGCATGTCCGGATGCTTGATCTTCCAGCGGCCGGACATCTGCTCGACGATGAGCTTCGAGTCGAGCCGGACGTCGAGGGCCGCGCCCGGGTCGATGCCGCGCGCGGCGCGGAGCCCTGCGATCAGTCCGCGGTACTCGGCGACGTTGTTCGTGGAGATCCCGAGGTATCCGGCTCGCTCGGCGAGGACCATTCCCGTCGCGCCGTCGCGCACGAGGGCGCCGTACCCGGCCGGGCCGGGGTTGCCGCGGGATCCGCCGTCCGCCTCGACGATGAGCGTCCGCACCGTCACTGCCCACGCACCAGGATCCGGCCGCACTCCTCGCATCGGAACACCTCGTCCGCGTCCGCCGACTGCATCGCCGCGAGGTCGCCGGCGTTGACGTTCATGTGGCAGCCCAGGCATTGCGCGCCCTGGAGCGCCGCCGCCCCGATGCCGCCGTGCGACTCGCGGAGCTTCTCGTACAGGGCGACGAGGCCCGCGTCGAGGCCCTCCCCCGCCGCCGCGCGTTCGGCCTCGAGGGCCACGATCTCCGCGTCGATTTGGGCGAATGCGGCGTCCCGTTCGGCCGTCGCCGCGTCGAGACCCGCGTCGACCTCCGTCGCGCGCGCCTGCGCGGCCGCGAGCTTCGCCTCCGCCGCCTCGAGCCTCTCCATCGCCTCGAGCTCGACGTCCTCGAGGTCGGCCTGGCGCTTCGCGAGCACCTCGACCTCGCTCTGGAGCGCCTGGAGGTCCTTCGCGCTCCCGCCGCCCGAGTCGAGCCTCGCGTTGTCCCGGTCGGCGCGGGCGCGGACGGCCTGGACATCGTCCTCGGCCTTCGTCACCTCGCGACGGACGTCGGAGACCTCGGTCGTCAGGTCGGCGACGGCGGCGCGCAGCTCGTCGCGCTCGACCTCCAGGGTCGCGATCGCCTCGAGCGACGCGTGCGAGGACCGCCGGTGGCGCGCCTGCTGGATGCGGGTGTCGAGGTCCTGGACGCTCAGCAGTCGGGCCTGGTCGGCCGCGGGGGCGGTGGGCACGTTTCCTCCTCAGTGCGCGGGGGTCGAGCCGAAGCGGCCCGTCCACGGGTCGGTGGTGAGTGTGCTGACGGATGTGGCCACGCCCGCCTCGCGGCCGACGCGCTCCGCCGCGGACGCGAGCCACAGCCATTCCGAGGCGAAGTGGCTCACGTCGACGAGGGCGGGGCGGCCGTCCGTGAGATCGCGCGACCTCGCGGGCCTCCGAGGCCGGGTGGTGGCGCAGGTCGGCGGTGACGTACGCGTCGACGTCGGCGCGGCGGACGTCGTCGAAGAACGAGTCCCCGGATCCGCCGAGGACGGCGACGGTGCGCACGGGCATGTCGAGGTCCCCCGCGACGCGCACGCCGTGTTCGGTCGGGGGCAGCGCGGCGGCCACGCTCTCGGCGAAGGCGCGCAGCGTCGTCTCCGACGCGAGCGTCCCGACGCGCCCGGTTCCGAGCGAGGGATCCTCGCGCGTCGGGCACGAGCGGCCGCAGCCCGGCGACGCCGATCGCCGCGGCGAGCGCGTCGGCCACGCCGTCGGCCGCGGAGTCGGCGTTGGTGTGCGCCGAGTACAGCGCGCATCCGCCCGAGATGAGCCGGTGCACGGCCGATCCCTTGCCCGTATTCGCCGCCACCGACGTGACGCCGCGCAGCAGGAGCGGGTGGTGAGTGACGAGCATCTCGGCGCCCGCGGCGACCGCCTCGTCGATGACGACGCGAACGGGGTCGACCGCGAAATGCACCCGCGTGACGGTCGCGGACGGGTCGCCGACGGATAGGCCGGGCGCGTCCCACTCCTCCGCGAGGCGCGGGGGGAACATCCGGTCGAGGATCGCGACGATCTCGCCCACCGTGCTCATGGCGTCCAACCTACCGTCGCGCGTCCCCGTCGCGATCCAGAAGCCGGTCGATCTTCGCCTCGAGGCGCTCGACCTTGCGGTTGAGGCGCCGGACGTCGGCGGCGCTCCCGGGGGCCTCCTCCGCCTTCTCCTCGTCGTCCCGGTCTCCGGTGAGGCGGACGAACCACGCCGCGACCGACGCCGTCACCACGCCGAGGAGCGCGATCCCGACGATCATGAGGCCCGCCGCGATGACCCTCCCCGTGACCGTCACGGGCGTGATGTCGCCGTATCCGACCGTCGTGACCGTGACGACCGCCCACCAGAGCGAATCGCCGAACGACGTAATCTTCGCCCCCACGGCGCCCGACTCGACGTTGAAGATGGCGACCGCGCCCACCCAAACCAGGAGGCCGGCCGACGCGATGACGGCTTGGCCGGTTTGGAGGACGCCGCGCGACGTGACGAGCCGCGTTCCCTGCGTGAAGATCGTGAGGATCTTGAGCGGTCGGAGCATGGGGATGATGACCGCGAAGACGTCGAGGGGGTGCTTGACGATGAAGCGCCACGAGCTCTTCGCGAGCACGATCCGAATGCCGAGGTCGACCGCGAACACGATCCAGATCACGGCGTTGGTCCAGAAGAGGACGCGGCCGACGAGGAGGGGAAGCCCGACGTCGATGGACGTGAGCGACCAGATCACGAGGAAGATTCCCGCGAGGACGAGCATGATCCCGTCGAATCGCCTGGCGTAGTCGTCGTACCGCTCGCCGCTCGTCAGGTGTCGCACGTCCATCTCCGGTACCTCCCTGTCCGTGGGCCCGACCGGATTCGAACCGATGACCCCTGCGGTGTAAACGCAGTGCTCTAACCAGCTGAGCTACGGGCCCGGCACCATTGTTCCCCATCGGCGCGCGCGAGGTCGTCCCCCGTCACAGCCCCCCGCCCATAATGGGGGCATGACCGCCCGGCTCCGCCCGCTCGCCGTCGCCCTCGCCGCGTGCACCCTCGCCGCGGGCTGCGCGGCACCCGTCGCGACGACGACCCCCGCGACGACGACCCCGCCGCCGGCGACGGGAACGCCGTACACGACCGAGGAGCTGGCGTACTTCTCCCAGATCGCGCTCGGCGCCGAATACGGCGACAGCACCGCCACCGTGCGCAAGTGGACGCGGGACGTGCGGATCGCGGTGCACGGCGACCCGACCGACGCCGACCGCGAGACGCTCGACGACGTACTCGGCGATCTCGACTCCCTGATCGACGCGATCGATATCTCCGTCGTGCCGAGCGGGCAGAACGTCGACCTCTACTTCGTCCCCGAGCCGGACTTCTCGCGTATCGCGCCCGAGTACGTCCCCGTCAACATGGGCTTCTTCTGGACGTGGTGGGACAACCCGGGGGACATATCGTCGGCGCGGGTGCTCATCTCGACCACGGGCGTCACACAGGCGGAGCGGAGCCACCTGATACGCGAAGAGGTCACGCAGATGCTCGGGCTCATGAACGACTCGTACGCGCACGAGGACAGCGTCTTCTACCAGGGCTGGACGTCGACCTCCGCGTACTCGGCGCTCGACGAGGCCGTGATCGCGATGCTGTACACGCCGGGCATCGAGCCGGCGATGTCGGCCGACGAGGCGCTCGCCATCCTGCGGGCGGCGTCACGCCCTGCGTAATCGGGGCGGGTTAGAGCGACGCGATGGCGCCGACGTAGTCGCGCACGTCGCGCACGTGTTCCGCGTCGTTGACGACCGCCCAGCGCACGATCCCCTCGGCGTCGACGAGGAAACTCGCGCGAACGGCGCGGCCCTTGTCCTCCTCGAAGACCCCGTACGCGCGGCAGGTCTCGCCGTGGGGCCAGAAGTCCGAGAGCACGTCGCGCTCGTACAGCGTCGCGTCCGTCCACGCGCGGTTGGCGAACACCGAGTCGCACGAGATCGTGAGGACCTTCACCGATTCGTCCTCGCCGATCTCGCCTGCGTCCCGGAGGTCGATGATCTCGCTCGTGCACAGGGGCGAGAACGCGAACGGGATGAACACCACGAGGACGGGATCGCCGCGAAGCTCCGAGAGCGTGATCGGCCCCCCGTGCTGATTGACGAGCGTGAAGTCCGGGGCGGGCTTGCCGACGAGGTCGCTCACCGCTGGCGACCCTTCTCGACGAGTTGGGTCGCGGTCCATCCGGAAGCCGCGACGAACGTCGACGTCGCATGGAGCCCCGCGAGGGATGCGCCCTCCTCGACGTCCCGGGGCTCGACGTGCCTCGGCAGGCCGGCCTTCGGGGTGAGGAGCCACACGACGCCCTTGTCGTCCAGGAGCGTCTGCACATCCATCAGGAGGTCCGCGAGGTCGTCGTCGCCCTCCCGGAACCACACCAGCGCGGCGTCGGTGACGTCGCCATAGTCCTCGTCGACGAGGTCCTGCCCCGTCGCCTCCGCCAGGGCGACCCGGAGGGCCTCCTCGGCGTCGTCGTCCCGGAAGAACTCCTGGACGACCATCCCCTTCTTTAATCCGAACCGCGCGACAATCGCGGGGTCCACGGCCTTCGCTGCCGACTCTCGCGCCACGGCGGAACAATCCCCTTCCCACGTCTACCGGACGCACCTCGCCCGTTCGAGACCACCCTACGGGCACGCCGTCGGGACCCGCAACGATCCGGGGGGCGAAGTGGCCAACGTGACATTCGCGCGCGAACTGACGACAATAGGGGCGGTCGGCGGGACACCCCCGCCCGCGATCGAGGACGCCTACCCCGCGCGTCCCGGGAGGACAGCACTCGTGACGACGGCAGACGAGATCGACAAGGACCCGGAAGAGACCGCGGAGTGGATCGACTCCCTGAACGGGATGATCGAAGCCGACGGACCCACGCGGGCCGAGTTCATCCTCCGCCAGATGGTGGAACACGCCGCGAACGAGCAGCTGAGCCTTCCGCTCAGCCTCAACACCCCCTACGTCAACACGATCTCGTACGACGACGAGCCGGAATTTCCCGGCGACGAGGAGGTCGAGCGCCGGTTCCGGGGTTGGATCCGCTGGAACGCCGCCGTCATGGTGACGCGCGCCCAGTCGGACAACAAGGGCGTCGGCGGCCACATCTCGTCGTACGCATCCGTCGCGACGCTGTACGAGGTCGGCCTCAACCACTTCTTCCGCGGGAAGGACCACCCCGGGGGCGGCGACCACGTCTACTTCCAGGGCCACGCGGCGCCCGGCGTCTACGCCCGCGGCTACGTCGAGGGGCGGTTCACCGAGGACGACCTCGACTCGTTCCGCCAGGAGAAGTCCGGCCCGGGGCGCGGGCTGTCGAGCTACCCGCACCCCCGCCTCATGCCGGACCTCTGGGAGTTCCCGACCGTCTCGATGGGCCTGGGCCCCGCGTCCGCGATCTACCAGGCGTGGACGGACCGCTACCTGCACCTGCGCGGCATCAAGGACACGTCGGAGCAGCACACGTGGGCGTTCCTCGGCGACGGCGAGATGGACGAGCCCGAAAGCCGCGGCATGCTCCAGCTCGCGGCGAATCAGCGCCTCGACAACCTCACGTTCGTCGTCAACTGCAACCTCCAGCGCCTCGACGGCCCCGTGCGCGGCAACGGCAAGATCATCCAGGAGCTCGAGGCGTACTTCCGCGGCGCGGGATGGAACGTCATCAAGGTGATCTGGGGGCGCAACTGGGACCCGCTGCTCGCCGCCGACAAGGACGGCGCTCTGCTCAACCTGATGAACACCGTCCCCGACGGCGACTTCCAGACGTACCGCGCCGAATCCGGCGCGTTCATCCGCGACAACTTCTTCGGCGGCGATCCGCGCGCCAAGGAGCTGGTCCGCGACATGACCGACGAGCAGATCTGGGCGCTCAAGCGCGGCGGGCACGATTACCGCAAGCTCTACGCCGCGTACAACCGGGCCGCCAACGAGCGCAACGGTAAGCCGACCGTCATCCTCGCGAAGACGATCAAGGGTTACGGGCTCGGGACGAACTTCGCCGCCCGCAACGCGACGCACCAGATGAAGAAGCTCGCGATGAACGACCTCAAGGTGCTGCGCGACACGTTCGACATCCCGTTCACGGACGAGCAGCTCGAGGCCGATCCGTACCGCCCGCCGTACTACCACCCCGGCATGGACCGCACGGAGATCCAGTACATGCTCGCGCGGCGCCGCGCGCTCGGGGGCTTCGTACCCGAGCGGCGCGACCACAAGCCCGCGATCGCGATGCCGGACCCCGCTGTATACGAGGAGCTGAAGAAGGGCTCGGGCAAGCAGCACGTCGCGACGACGATGGCGTTCGTGCGCCTGCTCAAGGACCTCATCCGCGACAAGGACTTCGGGCACCGGATCGTCCCGATCATCCCCGACGAGGCCCGTACGTTCGGGCTCGACGCGATCTTCCCCTCGGCGAAGATCTTCAACACGCGGGGTCAGAACTACCTCCCGGTCGACCGCGAGCTCATGCTCTCGTACAAGGAGTCCGAGTCCGGTCAGATCATGCACACGGGCATCAACGAGGCGGGTTCCGCCGCGGCGTTCCAGGCCGTCGGGACGTCCTACGCCACCCACGGCGTCCCGCTCGTGCCGGTGTACATCTTCTACTCGATGTTCGGCTTCCAGCGCACGGGCGACCAGTTCTGGGCCGCGGGCGACCAGATGACGCGCGGATTCCTCATCGGAGCCACCGCGGGCCGCACCACGCTCACCGGCGAGGGGTTGCAGCACGCCGACGGCCACTCGCCGCTCCTCGCCGGCACCAACCGCGCCGTCGTCGCCTACGACCCGGCCTACGCGTACGAGATCCGCCACATCGTCCGCGACGGCATCGAGCGGATGTACGGCAACCCGTCCGACCGCGACCCGAACGTCTTCTACTACCTCACCGTCTACAACGAGCCGATCACCCAACCCGAGGAGCCCGCCGACGTCGACGTCGAGGGCATCCTCAAGGGCATCCACCGCGTCAGCCGCGCCGACGGCGAGGGGCCGAGGGCGCAGATCCTCGCCTCGGGCGTCGCGGTGCCGTGGGCGATCGAGGCGCAGCAGCTTCTCGCGGACGACTGGGGCGTGCGCGCCGACGTCTGGTCGGTCACCTCGTGGAGCGAACTCCGACGCGAGGCGCTCGAATGCGAGGAGGACGCCTTCCTCGACCCGGGCGCGTCGCCCCGGGTTCCGTACCTGACGCGGGTCCTCCACGACGAGCCCGGGCCCTTCGTCGCGACGACGGACTACGACCACCTCGTGGCCGACCAGATCCGGGCGTGGGTTCCCGGAGACTACGCGACGCTCGGCGCGGACGGCTTCGGCTTCTCCGATACGCGCCCCGCGGCGCGGCGGTACTTCCACATCGACGGACCCTCGACGGCCACGCGCGTGCTCCAGCAGCTCGAGCGTCGCGGCGAGGTCCCGGAGGGGTCGGTCGCGACGGCGATCAACAAGTACCAGTTGCTCGACCCGCGCGCCGGCACATCCGGCAACGCGGGGGGCGACGCCTAGCCCGCTCGATCCGCGGCGCGCGCCCCGCGCCGAAGCTGGGCCATCTGCGCGCCGTACACGCCCGCGATGAGCGCCGCGAAGGCGGCCGCCGCCCACAGCCCGACGAGGATCGCCCCCGAGAAGAGGTTCGGCGGCTTGAGGCGCACGTACGCGTCGACGTCGCAGCGCCCCTCGTCTCCCGCCACCCAGCCGGTCACGTGGTACACCCCAGTGATCCTCAACCCCGTGATGTCCTCGATCGTCTGGACGTCCTCGCCGATGTCCTGCGTGCCCTCGTACACCGGTCCGAACGTCTCGTCCGGGAAGTGGTCGGCCCAGATGACGAGGGGGAAGCCTCCGACGTCGAGCGAGGCGGAATAACTCCAGTCCGACAGCCCGCCGGGCACCGTCACCCGGTAGTCGAGCGTCCCCTCGGAATCGAGGTCGAACGGGTCGCTGACGGACGTGTCGGCGGGGCTCGCCGTGTCGGGCAGGGACGACGTGGCGGTCGCCTCGCACGGCTCGCTGAGGTTCCCGTGGTGGCTCATCGCGGGGATCCCGGTGAGCGCGAAGGCGACGGCCGCGACGCATGCGCCCTGGACGACTATCGGGGCCGGGCGTCGGAACGTGACGGTGAGGAGCAGCGAGCCCGCGCTGGCCGCGACGCCGAGGATGCCGAAGAGCACGAGGCGGGTGGGCGGCACGATACCGCCCTGCTGAAGGATCAACACGGCGATCGCGCCGGACGCGGCACCGATCGCCGCGCCGAGAATCGGCTTGCCCACCGGTCGCGGCATGAACTCCTCCTCGTTTCGATCCCAACCTATCGGCGCGCCTCGGACGGTGTCGCGACCGCGCCGCATTTGTCGACTTCCCACAATCGCGCTCTATGCTGGCGGGTATGGCCCCCCGAGACACGCGAGCGGAGACGCTCCGCAGACTCCGATCGGCCACCGGCGTCCTGTCGACCGCCGCCATCACGAGCCTCGATGCAGAGTATCCCTGGTTTCGGGAGCTTCCCGCACGCGAAAGGTCATGGGTCGGCACCGTCGCACAGGCGGGGATCAGCGCGTTCGTCGCCTGGTACGCGAATCCCCACTCCACGGGGCGCGGCGCCGCCGAGGTGTTCGCGGCCGCGCCGCCCGAGCTCACGCGGTCCGTGTCCCTCCAGCACACGCTCAGCATCGTCCGCACCGTCGTCAAGGTCGTCGAGGACCACTGCGACGAGCTCGCGCCCCCGGGCACCGAGGCCGAGCTGCGCGAGGCGATTCTCCGGTACTCCCGGGAGATCGCGTTCAGCGCGGCCGAGGTCTACGCGCGGGCCGCGGAGTCGCGCGGGGCGTGGGACGCGCGTCTCGAGGCGCTCGTCGTCGACGCGCTCGTACGCGGCCAGATGGACGACGAGCTCCCGTCACGGGCGGCCGCGCTCGGGTGGAAGGCCGGCCCGACGCTCGTCATGGTCGGCCTGACCGACGGGACCCTCGGGGAGGTGGAAAGCGCCGAACTCCGCCGCACGATCCGCCGGGCGGCGCGGGGGGCCCTCGTCGGCATCCACGGCGAGGATCTCATCGTCATCGCCCGAACGGACGAGGATCCGGCCGTCCTGAGCGAGGCGCTCCTTCCCAATTTCGGCCCCGGACCGGTCGTCATCGGCCCGCGCGCGGTCAGCCTCCTCGAGGTCGCGAGGTCGACCCGCGCCGCCGTCGCGGGCGTGATCGCCGCCCCCGCATGGTCGCTCGCGCCCCGTCCCGTCGCGGCCGACGACCTTCTCCCCGAGCGGGTGCTCGTCGGAGACGCCGCGGCGCGCGAGCGCCTCGTCGCCGTCGCGTACGACCCCATCGTGGCGGCGGGCGGCGCGCTCGCCGAGACCGTGTCGACGTTCCTCGCGTGCGGGCGCTCGCTCGAACTCGCGTCCCGCACGATGTTCGTGCACGCGAACACCGTGCGGTATCGCCTGAAGAAGGTGACCGACCTCGCCGGGTGGGACGCGCTCAACACGCGGGACGCCCACGTGCTCGACACCGCCTTCGCGCTCGGTCGCCTGCGGGACTCCACCCACGCGCCGTTGTAGGAAAGGTACAAGACGCGCGGTCGACGTTGGAGGCCGCCGGATGGGCGTCGGGGCCGCGGATCAGGCACCCTTAGAGCGTGCTAGCCGTCGTATGCCCGGGCCAGGGAGCCCAGACCCCCGGGATGCTCGTCCCGTGGCTCGACATCCCGGCCGTCGCCGATCGCCTCGCGCGCTACTCCGACGCCGCCGGGCTCGATCTCGTCGCCCACGGCACGACCTCCGACGCGGACACGATCCGCGACACGGCCGTCGCCCAACCGCTCCTGGTCGCCTCGGCGCTGGCCACCGCGCGCGAGATCCTCGGTGACACTCCCCCCGCCGTCGCCGCCGGCCACTCCGTCGGCGAATTCGCGGCGGCGGCGCTCGCCGGCGTGATCTCCGACGAGGACGCGATGCGCCTCGTGGCCGTGCGCGCGAACGCGATGGCCGCCGCGGCTGCCGCGTCCGAGCCGACCTCGATGGCCGCCGTCCTCGGCGGCGACCCCGACGAGGTCCTCGCCCGACTCGCCGCGCTCGACCTCACGCCCGCCAACGTCAACGGCGGCGGTCAGGTGGTCGCCGCCGGAGCAAAGGCCGCGATCGACGCCCTCGTCGCGGAGCCGCCCGCGAAGACGCGGGTCATCGAGCTCCAGGTCGCCGGCGCGTTTCACACGTCGTACATGCGACCCGCGGTCGACGTCCTCGCGGAGGCCGCGAACGGCGTCACCGCGTCCGATCCCGCCTCGGTGCTGCTGACGAACGCGGACGGCACGGCCGTCGCGTCCGGGGGCGAAGCGCTCTCCCGCATGGTCGCGCAAGTGGCGAACCCCGTACGCTGGGACCTCTGCCAAAACGAGATGACCGACCGCGGGGTGACGGCGATGATCGAGGCGGCCCCGGGCGGCGTTCTCGCCGGCCTCGCGAAGCGCGGCATGCCGGACGTCGCGCGCGTTGCCCTCAAGACCCCGGCGGATCTCGACGCCGCCCGCGAACTATTGGAGACGCACTCGTGACACGCATTTCGATCAAGCACGGACCCGAGTTCTCCCGCATCCTGGGCCTCGGGGCCGCGCGGGGCGAGAACCTGGTGACGAACGACGAGCTCGCCGGACCGATCGACTCGTCCGACGAGTGGATCCGCCAGCGCACCGGGATCGTCACCCGCGTCCGGGCGAACCCGGAGACGTCCGTGGTCGACCTCGCGGAGCGCGCGTCCCGCGACGCGATCGCCGCCTCCGGGATCGACGCCGCGCAGATCACCACCATCATCTTCTCGACCTTCACCTATCCGACGATGACGCCCGGCGCCGCGCCGGTCCTCGCCGATCGCCTCGGATGCGGAACCGCCGCGGCGTTCGACATCTCGGCCGCGTGCGCGGGCTACTGCTACGCGATCGCCCAGGCCGACGCGCTCGTCCGCACGGGTCAGAGCGAGTACGTCCTGGTCGTCGGCGCGGAGAAGATGAGCGACTTCGTCGACCCCACCGATCGCTCGATCTCGTTCCTTCTCGGCGACGCCGCTGGCGCCATCGTCATCGGCCCCTCGACGGAGCCGGCGATCGGGCCGACGGTGTGGGGTTCGAAGGCCGAGGGAGCGTCGCTGATCGACATGACGGCGTCGTGGCTCGACTTCCGCGACAAGGACGTCCCGTTCCCGACGCTGCGCCAGGAGGGCGGGAGCGTCTTCAAGTGGGCGTCGTTCGAGATGCCGAAGGTCGCCGCCCAGGCGATCGAGGCCGCCGGGCTGAAGCCCGAGGACATCGACGTGTTCATCCCCCACCAGGCCAACATGCGGATCATCGACCAGATGATCAAGAGCGTCGGGCTCAAGGACGACGTCGTCGTCGGGCGGGACATCGCGGACTCGGGAAACACCTCCGCCGCGTCGATCCCGCTCGCGACGGAGCGCCTCATGCGCGACGGCGCGGCGAAGTCGGGCGACATCGCCCTTCAGATCGGATTCGGCGCCGGCCTCGTCTTCGCCGCCCAGGTGGTCGTTCTTCCGTAACCTATGAGTGTTCGCACGCGAACGGATGCGCACGCATCGATCCAACAGAAGGAGAAACCCATGGCATTGTCCGACAAGGAGGTCCTCGCGGGCCTCGCTGAGATCGTCGCCGAGGAGACCGGTCTCGACGCCGCCGAGGTGGCGGGCGACAAGTCCTTCACCGACGACCTCGACATCGACTCGCTGTCGATGATGACGATCGTCACGCTTGCGGAGGACAAGTTCGACGTCCAGATCCCCGACGAGGACGTGAAGAACCTCGTCACCGTGAACGACGCCGTCAAGTACATCACCGGCGCGCAGTCCTAGGCACGTCTCGGCCGCCGCTCGGCGGCCGTCCACCACCACCGCTCGGAGGAGCCATGACGAAAGTTGTTGTCACCGGATTGGGGATGACCACGCCGCTCGGCGGGGACGTTCCGTCCACCTGGGAGGCCGCGCTCGCGGGCCGTTCGGGGGTCCGGACTCTCGACAACGACTGGGTCGAGAAGTACGGCCTCGGGGTCGGATTCTCCGGCCAGGTCACGGTGCGCCCGGACGAGGTCCTGTCGCGTCCGGAAACCAAGCGCATGGACCCGTCCGCGCAGATGGCGATCGTCGCGACGCGCGAGGCGTGGGCCGACGCCGGTTCTCCGGACGTCGACCCGCTTCGCCTCGGCGCGGCGGTGTCGTCGGGCATCGGCGGGGTGTGGACGCTGCTCAACGCGTGGGACACGATCAAGGAGAAGGGCGCCTCGCGCGTCCTTCCCTTGACGGTTCCCATGCTCATGCCGAACTCGCCGTCCGCGTACGTGGAGCTCGAGATCGGCGCCAAGGCCGGGGCGCACGCCCCGGTGTCGGCCTGCGCCTCCGGAGCCGAAGCGATCGCGACTGCGTACCGGATGATCATCGACGGACGCGCCGACGTCGTGGTCGCCGGCGGAACCGAGGCCGCCACCCACCCCGTGTGCCTCGCGTCCTTCGACGCGATGCAGGCGCTCTCCCGCCGCAACGACGACCCCGCAGGCGCGTCGCGCCCGTACGACGTCACCCGCGACGGATTCGTCATGGGCGAGGGGTCGGGGATCATCGTCCTCGAGTCCGAGGAGCACGCGAAGGCGCGGGGAGCCCGCGTCTACGCGTACCTCGCGGGGGTCGGCCTTACGTCCGACGCTCACCACATCGCCGCCCCCGAACCGAACGGCGAGGGTCAGACGCGCGCGATGCGTTTCGCGGTCGAGGACGCCGGCGCTTCGCTGACGGACGTCGCTCACGTCAACGCCCACGCGACGTCGACGGTCGTCGGCGACATGATCGAGGCCCGCGCGATTCGGGCGCTGCTCGGGTCACACGCCGACCAGACGCTCCTGAGCGCCACGAAGTCGATGACCGGGCACCTGCTCGGCGGCGCGGGGGCGGTCGAGTCGATCTTCACCATCAAAGCCGTGCACGAACTCCAGGCCCCGCCTACGATCAACGTGACGCAGCCGGACCCCGAGCTTGAGGTCGACCTGGTGCGCGACGTGCCCCGGGCGCTCCCGTCGGGCGACGTCGTCGCGATCAACAACTCGTTCGGGTTCGGCGGGCACAACGTCGCGCTCGCCTTCGCCAGCGCGTAGCGACCCCGAACCACTCCGAGAGCGGGACTACCGTCCCGGGCCGCCTACTCCGGGGACCCGAACCAGATCGCGGTCAACCCCTGGAGGATGGCGGGGTACTCGGCATCGGCCGGGTAGAAATTGCACGCGAACGCGACGCTTGTCGACCGGTCGGCGCTCATGCCCAGGTACGAGACGTGTCCCTCCATGCCCCCCGTGTGCCAGACGAACCCGTCGGGAGCAACGAAGAGCCCGGCCCCGTAGGTCGTCCCCGGGGAGTCCGGAACATCGACAGCGCCGGCGAGCATCGCGTCCGCGATCGTCGGGTCGTCGGGTAGCCCCGTTCGCATCACGTCGAACCACTCCACGAGGTCCGTCGGCGTGCCGATGGCACCGCCATCGCCGACCGTGTTCCACCCCACGGTCAGGGCCCGCGAGTCGGCGTCTCGGGCGTGGTATCGCGCGGCGATCTCCGGGTACACGGCCAGCGGGTCGATCGCGAGGGTGGAACCCTCCGGGGAGAAGAGGCGCCGCTGAACGAATTCCGCGAACGACTCGCCCGAGACCGCCTCGACAATGCCCGCCAGCGCCGTGTAATTGGTGTTGGAGTATGCCCAGGGCTCCGGCGCGGCGGGGGTGGACGCGTCGGCGACCGTGGCCATCGCCTGCGCTTGGGAAACGGGATCGGCGATGGCGATGCCCCTCTGGTCGAGGATGGTGACGTACTCGGGTAGTCCGGACGTGTGGTGGAGGAGTTGCTCGACCGTCGTGGTCGCGGTCCAGGGCCCCGCCTGCGGAAGGTACGTCGCCACGGGCGCGTCGAGGGCGACGTCCCCGTCGTGTACAAGGAGAAGGATCGCCATTCCCGTGATGTGCTTGGTGATCGACGCGAGATCGAACCTCGTCGACGTCGTGAGACGAGTGCCCGACTGGAGATCGCCGCTACCGACCGCGTCGGCCCAGACGACCGAACCGTCGCGGGCCACTGCTGCCGAACAACCCGGAAGCTCCGGGTCGAGCACGGTGTTCAGCAGGGCGGTCGATTGCTCCCCCGGCGTATCGCCCAGGGTCAACCACGGGGACGGGTCCCCTGCGGGTGACGACGTGCACGCGCCAAGGGAGACGACGGCGCATGCGGCAAGCGCAAGAATCGAACGGCGCGATGGCGGTCTCGTCATGGGGCGAGAGTAGGCGCGGCGAGCCGGGACTCGCCATCGGGGACGTCCCCCATTGTCCCGAGTCTGCCTCAGGGGCGCCCGCCCCTCGCGGCCGCCCAGTCGCCACGGCGACCACCGCGGCGCGCGGGGGCGTTGAGGCTCGCCGGCCTACGCCGAAAGAGCTTCTGACTCCCCGCCCCGTCTCGTTCGGCGCTCCACCGCGTCGCGTCGCCACAGGCCGGCGCGGCTGAGGATCGGAAGGCCTAGCGTCTCGTCGAGCGCGTCCCATATCGAGCCGACGGGCCCAGGCGATGCCTCCTCGCGCGCGAGCGGTTCGGCCTCGACCACGGGGATGGGGCCGGTCTCCTCGAGCACGGGTATCGGGCCCGTGAAGGGCTCGTCGAACTCCACCTCGGTGAGCCAACGCGTGCCCGCGACCGGCGTCGCGAGCCCCGCCTCGATCTCCGGCAGCACGTCGTCAGCCCACCCTGTGGAGCCAGCGCACGGGTGCGCCGTGGCCGGCGTACCGGAAGGGTTCGAGCTCCTCGTCCCACGCCGAACCGAGGGCGAGGTCCATGGCCCGCTTGAGGTCGCCCGCCGTCCCGCCCGCCTCGATCGCGGCCCGGATGCGATCCTCGGGCACGACGATGTTGCCGGCGACGTCGGTCACCGCGTGGAAGATGCCGAGGCTGGGCGTGTGGCTCCAACGCCCGCCGTCGCAGCCGTAGGACGGCTCCTCCGTCACCTCGTAGCGGACGTGTTCCCATCCGCGCAGCGCGGAGGCGAGACGGGCGCCCGTGCCCTGGGTGCCCTGCCACGACACCTCGCAGCGGAGCAGGCCGACGCCCGCGGGCTGATCCGTCCAGTCGAAGGATGCGCGGGAGCCCAGCACGTTCGTGGCCGCCCACTCGATATGCGGGCACATGGCACGCGTGGCGGAGTGCACGAAAAGCACGCCGCGGGTGATAGCCGCCATCGCCCTTCCTTCCTGTCGAGGTTCGTCTTCCCCAACGACCTAGACAGGATCGGCGGCGCCGATAACGGTGCGTGCACTCCTATGGTGCCTCAGCCGGGCGAATTACGCCAGTGTCATCCGCACCGGCGCGTCTACGAGGCGTGCTCGAAGAGCTCGCGAATCTGCTTGAGGGCCTTCTTCCGGACATCCTTGGAAAGCCGGTCGATGAACAGCTTGCCGATCAGGTGATCCGTTTCGTGGTGGATCAGGCGCGCCCAAATCCCCTCGCCCTCGACGACGACGGGGTTGCCATCGAGGTCGATTCCCTCGCATCGGGCGAAGGCCGGGCGGTCGCACTCGAACCACAACCCGGGCACACTGAGGCACCCCTCCTCCCCGAGTTCCTGGCTCTCCTCGCTCGTCTCGGTGACGACCGGGTTGAGGATGTACCCGACCTCGCCGTCGATGTTCCACGAGAACGCCCGGAGGCTGACGCCGATCTGGTTCGCCGCGAGGCCCGCACGGCCCTCGGCGTCGACGGTCTCGAGGAGGTCGTCCACGAGCGAGCGGACGGCATCGTCGATCTCGTTGATCGGCTCGCACGGCGTGCGCAGGACGGGATCGCCGGTCACCCGGATCTCTCTTGTGGCCATGCGCGTATTCTTCCACGCCCCTAGCATGGTTCCGTGATCCTCGAGACCCCCCGTCTCGTCCTCCGGCCGTTCCGCGTGTCCGACGCGCCGGCCGTTCACGTGTACGGTTCGGACCCCGTCGTCACCCTGTACACAGACTTCGGGCCGAACACCTGGGACGACACGTTGGGCTATCTCCAGACCGCGACGAAGCCGACGCCGCCGACGATCGAACTCGGCGTCACGCTCCGGGACGCGGACGAGGTCGTCGGGGCCGTGCACGCGCACCCCGTCGTCGAGGGCAAGTGGGAGATGGGCTGGGTTCTGCGCCGCGACCTCTGGGGTCAGGGCCTGATGACGGAGGCCGCGGGCGCGGTGTTCGACTACCTCGCCTCCCAGGACGACGTCGAGGTGATCTTCGCGCGGTGCCGCCCCGAGAACGCCGCCTCCGCCCGCGTGATGGAGAAGCTCGGGATGCGCTACGTCGAGACCATCACCCGCGACCGCGAGGTGCGCGGCGAGTGGGTCGACTCGCGGGTGTACGAGACCGTGCTGCGTTCCGCGCCGCGTGTGCCAGCCTAGGGATATGCGCGAACGGGACGTGGTGTGGGCGGCGAGCGCCGCCGCGATACGCGAGGCCGAGCGGGAACCCCTGGAACGCGAGGGCGAGGCCGCCCTCATGGATCGCGCGGCCGCGGCCGTCGCGCGACGCGCGCGCGAGCTCCTCGCCGACCGCGGGGCGTCGCTCGCCGACTCGTCGATCGCGATCCTCGTCGGGCGGGGCAACAACGGGGGCGACGCGCTCATCGCGGGAGCGGTCCTCGCGCGGGACGGCGCGACCGTCACCGCCCTGCTCCTCAGCTCGTCCGCCCACGCGCGCGGAGGCGAGCTGCTCGGCGCGGCCGGAGGGACGATCGTCGCGGAGTCCGACGTCGAGGGCCGAGCCGGCGTTATTGAGCGCGCCGACCTCGTCATCGACGGGATCGTCGGCCTCGGCGCTTCCCCGGGGCTTCGCGAGCCGGCCGCGTCGCTCGTCGCCGCGATCCCCGATCGGACCCCGGTGCTCGCCGTCGACCTCCCGAGCGGGCTCGACGCGGACGGTGCGGCCGACGACGCGCCGCACGTGGTGGCCGCCGCGACGGTCTCGTTCACGACGCCCACAGCGTGCGTCCTCCTTCCGCCCGCGGCCCGTTCGGCCGGGCGCGTCACCGTCGTCGACGTCGGCATCCCCGCGCCCGACCCGGCCCCGGGCGCCGCGCGGCGCCTGACGGCGTCGGGCCTCGCCGCGCGGTGGCCGGTCGCGCGCCCCGGAGACGACAAGTACTCGCGGGGCGCCGTCGGCGTCGTCGCGGGCTCGGACCCGTACCCCGGGGCGGCGATCCTCGCGACCACCGCCGCGATCCGCGCCGGGGCCGGCCTCGTCCGGTATCTCGGCCCCCGGCGGGTGCAGGACCTCGTGCTCGGCGCCCGACCCGAGGTCGTCGCCGCCGAGCCCGGCGGCGAGCTGCCGCGCGTCGACGCGTGGGTGCTCGGCCCCGGCGTCGCGGACGACCCCGTCCAGGACGCCGCCGTGGTCGCGGCCCTCGCCTCGGGGGCCCCGTGCGTGGTCGATGCGGGCGCGATCGAGGCCGTCGTCGGCGCACGGCGGAAGCCAACGCCCGACGACGATCCCGGACGCATCCTCCTCACCCCGCACGCGGGCGAACTGCGCCGGGCGCTGGTGATCGTTGGCGTCGACGCCTCGAGGGAGGACATCGAGCGCCACCCGGTCGAGCACGCGCGTACGCTCGCGGTCGCCGCGCGCGCGACCGTCCTGCTCAAGGGCGCGGTCACCGTCGTCGTGCCCCCCGAGGGCGGCCCGTGGAGCGTGGCGGACGCCCCACCGTGGCTCGCGACGGCCGGGGCGGGCGACGTGCTCGCGGGGATCGCGGGCGCGCTACTCGCCACTGGCCTTTCTGCGGACGAGGCGGGAGCGATGGCGGCGGCCATTCACGGGAGGGCGGCGGAGATCGCGTCAGGCGGAGGCCCGATCGCCGCGCTGGACGTCGCGGAGGCGCTCGAGCGCACCGCGGCGGCGCTCGGCGAAGCGATCGCCGCGGCGCTCTAGGACGCCGTCCCCACCTCCGCCGCGCCGACGACGACCGTGCCGTCGACGTCGTCGTGGCGGGCGATCGTCGTCGCGAGGCCCGCGTCCGCCATGGCGCGTTCGGTCGCAGCAGCCTGAGCTTCGCTCGTCTCGATCAGGACGATTCCGCCGGGCGCGAGCCAGAGAGGCGCCTCCGCGGCGATGCGGCGGTGCACGTCGACGCCGTCCACTCCCCCGTCGAGCGTCGCGCGCGGCTCGTGCAATCGCGCCTCCCGCGGCATGAGCGCGACCTCCTCGCTCGGAACGTACGGCGCGTTCGCGACGACGACCGCCACACGCCCCTTGAGGTCGTGCGGCAGGGCCGCGTACAGGTCGCCGACGAACGCCTCGCCGACGCCGTCGAGGTTGCGTCGGGCGCAGTCGACGGCGACGGGGTCGCTGTCGGAGGCGTAGAGCGCGATCCCCGGCACCCGCGCGGCGACGGCACCGCCGACCGCGCCCGATCCGCAGCACATATCCACCACGACGTCCCCCTCTCCGGCGCGCGCGACCGCTTCGCGCACGAGCGCCTCGGAGCGTCGGCGGGGCACGAACACGCCGGCTTCGACGGCGACGCGCGCCCCGCAGAACTCCGCCCAGCCGACGATCTGCTCGAGCGGCTCCCCCGCGACGCGGCGCGCGAGCATCGCTTCGCGCTCCGCGGTCCCCGTCGCCGCGTCCTCGAGGATCCGGGCCTCGTCCTCGGCGAACACGCACCCGGCGGCGCGCAACCGCGCGACGACGTCGTCCCGAGGATTCCTGCGCGCCACGCCGCCTCCCTCACGTCGCGGGTGGGCCAGGCGGGGCTCGAACCCGCGACCGACGGATTATGAGTCCGCTGCTCTAACCGGCTGAGCTACTGGCCCGACACGGGCCCAGCGTACCGGCCCGAGCGCGGCGGTCGGCGGCGCGACCGGCTAGTTGCGTATCTCGTACGCGCTCTCGCCGTGCCGGCTGTAGTCGAGGCCGGCCGTCTCCTCCTTGTCGGTGACGCGCAGCCCGATGACGGCGCGGACGACCCACGCGATCAGCAGGCTCGCGAGGAACGCGAATGCGCTCGCCGCGAGCGCCGCGACCGCCTGCTTGCCCAACTGGGCGAACCCGCCGCCCGCGAAGACGCCGAGCCCGGCCCCGCCGTCGGCGATAAGCGCGCGGGCGAACAAGCCGAGGAACAGCATCCCGACGAGGCCGCCGACGTAGTGGACGGCGAGCACGTCGAGCGAGTCGTCGTACCGGAAGCGGAACTTGAGGCGGACGGCGAGCATGCAGACCATGCCGGCGACGAGACCGAGCAGCAGGGCGGGCAGCGGGTCGAGGAAGCCCGCGGCGGGAGTGATCGCGACGAGGCCCGCCACGGCGCCCGATGCGGACCCGAGAGCCGTCGGCTTGCCGACGAGCTTCCGCTCGAGCAGGAGCCAGCCGACCATGCCGCCGACGCCGGACAGGTGCGTCGCGAGAGCGGCCGACGCGGCGTCGGCCCCGGCCGTGAGCGCCGAGCCCGCGTTGAATCCGATCCAGCCGAACCACAGCAAGCCCGCGCCGAGGATCGTGAGCGGGAGGTTGTGGGGCAGCATCGAGGTCGCCCGGCCAGCCGCGGCGGCGCCCCACGATGATCGCGAAGGCGAGCGCGGACGCGCCGGAGCAAATCTCGACGACGGTACCGCCCGCGAAGTCGAGCACGCCCCACTTCGCCATCCATCCCCCGTTGCCCCACGCCCAGTGCGCGATCACTGGGTAGACGGCGACGGACCATAGGCCGAGGAAGACGAGGAGGGCGCCGAACCGCGTGCGGTCGGCGGCGGCGCCGGTGATGAGGGCCCCCGTAATGACCGCGAACATCATCTGGAACATCACGAACGCGGCGGGCGGGACCGAGTAGTGGAGCACGGACGAGTCGTTGATGCCGGCGAGCCCGAAGAAATCGAGCTTGCCGATGAGGCCGAAGCCAGCGTCGGGCCCGAAGGCGAGAGTGAAGCCGACGAACGTCCAGGTCACCGAGACGACGGCGAGCGCCCCGAAGTTGTACATGAGCATCGACAGCGCGTTCTTCGCGCGGACCATGCCGGCGTAGAAGACCGCGAGCCCGGGGAGCATGAGCAGGACGAGGGCGGTCGAGGTGATGAGCCAGGCGGTGTCGCCGCTGTCGAAGGCCACGGTCTCGAGGGGCACGGTGTGCTTCCTTCCTCGCGCACCGACGCCCGGACCACTCTGCCCGGCGCGCGGTCGCGCGGTGATCCCGAGGGTATAGATGGCGCGTTTCCGGAATGTTTCGAGGGCGTTAACTCTGGGCCGTCGCCGGACGCGGATTCGGGGCGTAACCGTGACCGTCGCGCCGTTTCCGATCCGGTAAAGTGGTGCCTCGCGATCCTCCGTAGCTCAATTGGCAGAGCAGCCGACTGTTAATCGGCAGGTTACTGGTTCGAGTCCAGTCGGGGGAGCTTCGGCCGGGGCCTACGCCCCGGCCTTCTTCGCGCGCGAGGCGGCGCGGCCCCGCACCGTCTTGTCGAGAACCACCTTGCGCAGGCGCACGAACTCGGGCGTCACCTCGACGCATTCGTCCTCGCGAGCGAAGTCGAGGCACTCCTCGAGGGTGAGGCGGCGCGGCGGCGTCAGACTCACGAAGGTGTCCGCCGTCGACGACCGGATGTTCGTCAGCTGCTTCTCCTTGGTGATGTTGACGTCCATGTCCTCGCCGCGCGCGTTCTCGCCGACGATCATGCCCTCGTAGACCTCCTGGGTCGGCTGGACGAAGAAAGTGCCGCGGTCCTCGAGGGCGAGCAGGGCGTTCGGCGTGACGACGCCCGCGCGGTCCGCGACGAGCGAACCCGAGCTGCGGTATTCGATCGGACCCGCCCACGCCTCGTACCCGTCGGCGATCGACGACGCGATGCCCGTGCCGCGCGTGTCGGTGAGGAACACGCTGCGGAAGCCGATGAGGCCGCGCGCGGGCACGCGGAACTCCATGCGCACCCAGCCGGTGCCGTGATTCGACATCGTCGTCATGCGACCCTTGCGGCTCGCGAGGAGCTGCGTGACGGTGCCGAGGTACTCCTCCGGCACGTCGATGATCAGGTGCTCCATCGGCTCGTGGACCGCTCCGTCGACCTCGCGCGTGACGACCTGCGGCTTGCCCACGGTGAGCTCGAATCCCTCGCGGCGCATCTGCTCGACGAGGATCGCGAGGGCGAGCTCGCCCCGCCCCTGGACCTCCCACGCGTCGGGCCTTTCCGTCGGCAGGACGCGGATGGACACGTTGCCGACGAGCTCCCGGTCGAGCCGGTCCTTCACCTGGCGGGCGGTGAGCTTGCCGCCCTTGGTGCGGCCCGCGAGCGGGGACGTGTTGATGCCGATCGTCATGGAGATCGCCGGGTCGTCCACCTGGATGAGCGGAAGCGGCCGCGGGTCGTCGACGTCGGTGAGCGTCTCACCGATCGTGATGTCCTCGATGCCCGCCACCGCGACGATGTCGCCCGGGCCGGCACTCTCGGCCGGGACGCGCTCCAACCCCTTCGTCTCGAGCAGCTCGGTCACCTTGACCGTCTTGACGCTCCCGTCGCGCCTCGCCCACGCGACCGCCGCCCCCTTGCGGATCTCGCCGTTGTACACGCGCAGGAGCGCGAGGCGGCCGAGGAACGGCGAGGCGTCGAGGTTCGTGACGTGCGCCTGGAGCGGGGCGCCCTCGTCGTAGCTAGGCGCGGGGACGCGTTCGAGGATCACACGGAAGAGCGGCTCGAGGTTGGGGTGGTCGGGCATCTCGCCGTCGGCGGGCGGGTTGATCGACGCGCGCCCCGCCTTCGCCGATGCGTAGACGACGGGCACGGCGAGCAGCGTGTCGACGTCGAGGTCCGGGACCTCGTCGTGGAGGTCGGAGGCGAGGCCGAGGAGCAGGTCGTGCGTCTCCTCGACGACGGCGGCGATGCGGGCGTCCGGTCGGTCGACCTTGTTGACGACGATGATGACGGGCAGGTGCGCGGCGAGCGCTTTGCGCAGGACGAAGCGGGTCTGGGGCAACGGCCCCTCGGACGCGTCGACGAGCAGGACGACGCCGTCGACCATGCTGAGCCCGCGCTCCACCTCGCCGCCGAAGTCCGCGTGCCCCGGGGTGTCGATCACGTTGATCGTGACGGGGGCGCCGCCCGCCGCCTCGCCGGTGTAGCGGATCGCGGTGTTCTTCGCGAGGATCGTGATCCCCTTCTCCCGCTCGAGGTCGCCCGAATCCATCGCGCGCTCGTTGACGTGCGCGTGCTCGCCGAACGCGCCGCCCTGCCAGAGCATGGCGTCGACGAGCGTCGTCTTGCCGTGGTCGACGTGGGCCACGATGGCGACGTTTCGCCGGTCGGTGCGCAGGGGCATAGCGGGCTCGCTTCGTTGGAGGGGGATCGCCGACCGTGCCGGATCGGCGCCGACAGTCTACCCGCGCGGGCGCGACTCACTCCGCAACGCAGCCTCCGCGGTCGACGCGCCGCCGCGGGTGATGAGTGCCGATTCCCATGCGAAACCGGCACTTATCCCCCGCGGGCGCGCAGGCTCTACTCCTCCCGCAGCCCGCGGCGCTCGCCCTCGAGCGCGACGAGCTCGGCGAACGCCTCCTGATAGCCCTCGTTCCCCTCGCCGATGCGCTGCATCCGCCCGCGCACCTCGCCGATCCGCCGCGTCAGGCTGAGGTCCTGCACCCGGCCGAGCACGCTCCGCGCGTACCGCGCCATCTCCGACGGCTTGTCCTGCGGGATCGTCGCGACGATCAGCTCGGACACGACCGACGCGAGCGTCGGCCCCACCTCGTCGACCACGCGGTTCGCCCAATCCTTCCCCGCGGACCCCACTCCCCCGGCCGCGGCGATGCCGTCGAGCACCGCCCGGTACTGCGGCACGGTGAAGGCCTCCGGCCCCAGGCGCGCCGCCCACGACGGGTCCACGTGCTCGGGGACCTGCAGCATCACCTCGAGCGCGAGCCGCTCCGCGCGGACGACGGGGTCGCGGGGGTCCGGGCCGACGGCGGGCATCGGGGCGCCGTCGTCGGGAGGGGGCTCGCCCGGGTCGTGCGAGACCGCGCCGCGGCGGGCGCGGGCGGCGGACGTGACGGCGCGCATCACCTCGTCCGGCTCCATGCCGAGCCAGCCCGCGAGCAGGCGCGCGTACTCCGGCCCGATCGCCGAGTCGCGGATCCCGGCGACGACGGGGGCGGCGGTCCGGAGCGCGGAGACGCGCCCCTCGGGGGTCTCGAGGTCGTTGCCCGCGAGCGCGGTCTTGATGACGAACTCGAACAGCGGAACGCGTGCGTCGACGAGCGCGGCCACGGCGGCATCGCCGTCGCGCAGGCGCAGGTCGCAGGGGTCGAGCCCGTCGGGCTCGATCGCGACGAACGTCTGCGCAGGAACGTCGAATCCAGCTGGAAGGACTTGAGCGCGGCGTTCTGGCCGGCGTCGTCCGCCGTCGAACGTGAAGACGACCTCGCCGCGCGAGCCCCCCACCTTCGTCGGCGCCCCGGCGTCGCCCCCGAGGAGGCGCCGGAGCACCTTCGCGTGCTCCTCGCCGAACGCCGTCCCGCACGTCGCCACCGCCGTCGTCACGCCGGCCAGGTGGCACGCCATGACGTCGGTGTATCCCTCGACGACGACCGCGCGTACGCGTCGCCGCGATGTCCTTCTTGGCGAGGTCGAGCCCGTAGAGCACCTTCGACTTCTTGTAGATCGGCGTCTCGGGGGTGTTGAGGTACTTGGGGCCGTCGTCGTCCTCGTAGAGCTTGCGGGCGCCGAAGCCGATGACCTCGCCGGTGACGTCGCGGATGGGCCACACCAGCCGCCCGCGGAACCGGTCGTACAGGCCGCGCGCGCCGCGCGACGCGAGCCCCGACGCCTCGATCTCCGGCTCGGTGAACCCCTTGCCGCGCAGGTGCTCGAGCAGCGCGGACCACCCCTTCGGCGCGTACCCCACGCCGAAGCGCTCCGCCGCCTCCTTGCCGAAGCCGCGGCCCGTCAGGAAGTCGCGCCCGGTCTTCGCCTCGGGCGTAACCAGCTGCGCGGCGAAGAACTCCTCGGCGACGCGATGCGCCTCGAGCAGGCGCCGGCGACCGCTCCCCCCGTCGGACGGCCCGCGCGTGCCCCCGGACTCGTACCGCAGCGTCACCCCGGCCCGACCCGCGAGGTACTCGACGGCCTCCGCGAACGGCAGGCCGTCGGCCTTCATGATGAAGGCGATGACGTCGCCGCCCTCGCCGCATCCGAAGCAGTGCCAGTGCCCCTGCGGCGGGACGGACCTGGAACGACGGCGTCTTCTCGTCGTGGAACGGGCACAGCCCCTTGAGCGCGCCGACGCCGCCCGACTTGAGCGCGACGCGCTCCCGGACGATCTCCTCGAGCGGCGCGCGCTCGCGCACCGCGGCGATGTCGTCCCGGTTGATCGTTCCCGCCATGTCTCTCCTTGGGCCCCGGCAGGGGCTAACTCAGTCACACCCTATGCCGCGCCAGTAGGCTGGGGGACGACGAAAGGGGGCCCCGTGAGGGTCGACGCGTTTCTGGCGGACTCCGCCGAGGTCATCAACAACAAGATCTACGCGCTGGGCGCGGGCTGGAACACCATCTTCGTGCGGACGTTTCCGGTGATCCACCGGCGACTCAACGTCGCCGCGACCCTCCACGTTCCGTTCACCGCGACGAACGTTCCCCACAAGTTCGAGGTGCGCCTCGATCACCGAGGACGGCGAGGAATACCAGATCGGGATGCGGCCGGACGAGGAGGGCAAACCCCACGCCCGTCACGGCGATGGGCGGCGAGTTCACGCTCGGGCGCCCGCCGCAGCTCGTCGACGGCGACGACCAGATCGCGTGCTTCGCTTTCACCATCGACGGGATGCGCTTCGACGGCCCCGGAATGTTCTCGTGGGTGCTGAGCGTCGACGGCGAGGAGGCGACGCGCCTGCCGATGCGCGTCCAGCAGCAGCGGGCCTAGCGCGCGATGAGCGTCTACACGTCGATCGTCTACCCCGCCGTGCTCGGCGCCGCGGCGCTCCTGCTGCTCGGCGGGGCCGCCGCCTTCGCCGCCTCCCGCGCCGGTGCCGCCCTCCGCGGCGCGACGTGGATCGCCCGCACCGCGACCGTCGTCCAGGTGCTCGCGATCGTCGTGATCGTCGTCGCGGGCTGGACCCGCCCGTCGCTCTTCACGCTCGTCGGGTACCTGGTGTCCGCGATCGCGCTGGTGTGGCTGCTCGGCATCAGCCGCATCGCGGCCGCCCCGGAGCCCGGAGCGCCGCGCGATCCCGACCGACCCGTCCTCTCGGCCCGCCAGTCCGTCCAGGTCGACGCCGTCGTCGCGATGATCGTCGCGGCGGCGATCGCCGTCGTCGCGTGGCGGCTGCACGCGATCCTGCTCGAGGGGGTCGCGGCGTGAAACCTCTCCCCCGCGTCGCGCTGCTCGTCACGTACGCCGTCCTGTTTTTCGCCGCCGCCGGCCGGTCGTCCGTGCAACTCGGGACCAAGGCGTCCGAGGCGCCGGTGCCCTACTCGCTGTCCGCCGTCGCCGCCGTCGTCTACGGGGTCATCGCCTTCGCGCTGTGGCGCGGGACGGCGCGGTGGCGCGACGTCGCTCTGGTCGGGACGATCGTCGAGCTCGCGGGCGTGCTGACGGTGGGCACGTGGGGCATCGTCGAATCGGGCAGTGTGGCCGGACGAGACGGTCTGGTCGGGGTACGGCTCCGGGTACGGGTGGGTGCCGCTCGTCCTTCCGCTGCTCGCGCTGTGGGCGCTGCTGCGGGCGCGACGCCCGGGCGAATAGACTCGAACGAGACGGGACCCGAAGGCACGAAGGAGCAGCCATGAGTGCGGTGGACAAGGCCAAGGCCGTTGCCGAGGAGATTGGCGGCGTGACGCGGGAGGTCATGGGGAAGATGACCGGCGACGAGATGATGATGGCCGAGGGCGAGGCCGAGGTCACGGACGCGAAGGCGAAGCTCTCCGGGGACCACGACGACGACGACAAGCCCGAGGAGTAGGCCCCGGCTCGCGCGTCAGGCCTTCGACGAGACGAGCTTGTGGTGAAGGTCGTAGGCGGACTTGTCCGTGAGCGACGCCACCTGGTCCACGGCGACGCGTAGCCGCGCTCCGTCGTCCGACGCCTCGCGCCACGCGGCCGCGAAGTGCGGGTCGAGCGCGGACTCCCCGCGCTCCGCGATGGCGAGCACGAGCTCCGCGAGCCGCTCCCGTTGGGCCGCGTGGCGCTTCTTCCGCTCCTTCGGCGCCATGAGGAAGTGCACGGCGACACCCTTGAGCACCAGGATCTCGGCCGCCGTCTCGGGCGGGATGACGAGGCTCGCGGCGAAGCGCGTGAGCGGGCCGTCGCCGTACGCCGCGCGCGTCGCGAGCGGTGACGGCGCCGCAGAAGCGGCCGATCAGCTGGCTCGTCATGTCCTTGAGGCTCGCGAGCGCGCGGTGCGAGCCGTCGTAGTCCGATCCACCACGTCGGAAGGGCGCGCAGGCGCTCGACCGCCTCGAGCAGCTCCGCCTCCTCTCCGCGGCCGTACCACTCGCGCACGTGGGCGACGACGTCGCGCGCCTGGCCCTCGTCGCGCAGCACCTCGAGCGAGATGTGGTTGTAGACCACCGAATCCTCGACGTCGTGAACCGAGTAGCTGATGTCGTCCGCGAGGTCCATCACCTGCGCCTCGAAGCGAGACCGTCGCGCCCCGGCGCGCCGCTCGCGCAGCCACCGGAACACCGCGAGGTCGTCCTCGTACACGCCGAACTTGCGGGTGGGGCTGCCCGCTCGTGCGCTCGGGGGCGTCGGCGTCGCGCCACGGGTACTTGGACGCGGCGTCGAGGCTGGCGCGCGTGAGGTTGAGGCCGACGGGCGCGCCCGGTGCGCGGGTGCGACGGACTTGGGCTCGAGCCGGGTGAGGACGCGCAGGGTCTGGGCGTTGCCCTCGAATCCGCCGATGTCCGGCCGCGACCTCGTCGAGCGCCCGCTCGCCGTTGTGGCCGAACGGGGGGTGTCCGAGGTCGTGCGCGAGGCACGCGGCGTCGACGACGTCGGGGTCGCACCCGAGCAGCTTGCCGAGCTCGCGCCCGATCTGCGCGACCTCGAGCGTGTGCGTGAGGCGCGTGCGGACGAAGTCGCCCGTGCCGGAGGCGAGCACCTGCGTCTTCGCGCCGAGCCGCCGCAGCGCGGCGCTGTGGACGATGCGCGCGCGGTCGCGCTCGAACGGCGTGCGCGACGCGCTCTTGGGGGGCTCCGTCGACCCAGCGCTCGACGTCGGCGTCGGCGTAGCCGGGCGGGGGGATGCTCACCCATCGATGCTACCGGCGCGGCGCGCTGCGCCGTGTTCGCCCTCCCCCTGCCTGCTGGCGGTGGATCCGTGCCGGTCTGAGCGCGATCTCGGCAGAATTCCACCGCCAGGGCGCGACGGGCCGCAGTTGCCCTCGCGGGTGTTGAGTGCCGATTCCGTACGCGAACCGACACCGATCACCCGCCAGAGCGCGGGCCGCGCACGACGGGCGCCCCCGGCCTCCCTCGCGCAAGCGATTCTCCCCAACCTGTCCGAGGTCGACGAGACCGACGTCGACCTATCGCTAACCTCGCCACCGTGACCGCCTCGAGGGTGCTGACCGCGATGCTCGATCGCGAACCCCGGGCGTTCCGTCGCGCGGAGCTCGTCCGTGCCTTCAGCCGCCACTCTCTCGATGCCGCCCTCGCCCGCGGCGAGATCGTCCGACTCGCGCCGGGGGTGTACGTCGGCGCCGGGAACCGCGACGAACCGTCAGCGCGGCTCGAGGCGGCATCGCTCTGGGCCGGCCCGCGATGCGCGATCGGAGGACGCGCCGCGCTCGCGGCGTACGGGGTCGTCGAGCTCGGGTCGAGCACGATCACCGTCGTCGCGACCCGCGACAACCGGCGAGATCCCCCGCCCGGGGTCGCGATTCGACGGCTGAGCATCGCGTGGTCCACGGTCGAAGCGAATCGCGCCAACGTGGTCGAACCTGAGGACGCCGTCATCCAGGCGTGGCCGGAACTCCAACGCGCCCGACGAGTAGGGACCGTGCTCGACGCGATTCGGAAGCTCGAGCTCGATCCGATCGCGATTCGGCGCCGACTCGACGAGTACCCGCGAGTCCGAGGTCGCCGGGGCCTCGATGCGCTTCTGGCCGTCGCCGCCGACGGCGTCACGAGTTTCCTCGAACACCGCGCTCGTACCCGCGTGTTCGTCGGATACGAGTTCGCGTCCCTCGTCTGGCAGGCGCCGGTACGCGCGGGAAACCGTCGGTTCGTCGTCGACGCCCTCCATCGCGCGTCCGGGGTCGCCCTCGAGTTCGACGGTCGCGCGTACCACGGCGACGACGCCGCGCGTCGCCGCGACATCGAGCGCGACGCGCTGCTTGCCGCCCAGGGTCTGACAGTCATCCGATTCACCTACGACGACGTGATGGGTCGACCGCAGTGGTGCCGACGTCAACTGCGACGGGCGGTTGACATTCGGACCGCGGCGTAGCGGCGTTGCGCGAGGGCGATCCTCGCCCGGGCGCGATGACGCGTCGTGGCGGGTGTTCGGTGCCGGATTCAGCGAGGAACCGGCACTGTAGACCCGCAGGCGCGCGACGGGGGCGGACGGGGGCGGACGGGGCGGACGGGCGGGCGCTAGCCGCCTAGCCCCCTAGCCCCCGGAGACGCTGAGCTCCGCCTCGGCGAGCCGCGCCCGCCACTCGTCGCTCAGCTCGCGCGAGTCGAGCCACCCCTCGGGCACGGACGGCCGCTTGGGCGTCCCCTGGCGCCCCCGCGGCCCCTCGGCCGGCTCGCCGGGGTACGGCGCGTCGAGGTCGAGCCCGTCGAGGATCGCGCGGAGCTCCGCGAGCGAGGACACCAGCCCGAGCCGCCGCCGCGTCTCGCCCCCGACCTCGTATCCCTTGAAGTACCAGGACATATGCTTGCGGATCTCCTGCATCGCCTTGTGCTCGTCGTCGCCGAAGTGCGCGACCATCAGCTCCCCGTGCCGGTACACGGTGTCGGCGACGACCCGCGTCCCCGGGCGCACCCGGTCCGGCCGACCCTCGAACGCGGCCTGCAGGTCGGCGAACAGCCACGGCCGCCCCATGCACCCGCGCCCCACGACCACGCCGTCGCACCCGGTCTCCGCGACCATCGCGACCGCGTCCTCCGCGGCCCAGATGTCGCCGTTGCCGAGCACCGGGATCGACGTCACCGCCTCCTTGAGCGCGCGGATCGCCGCCCAGTCGGCGTGCCCCGAGTAGTAGTCGGCGGCGGTTCGGGCGTGGAGGGCGACCGCCGCCACGCCCTCGTCCTCCGCCATCTTTCCCGCCTCGAGGTAGGTGAGGTGCTCGTCGTCGACGCCCTTGCGCATCTTGACCGTCACGGGCACGCCCGCGGGGGCGGCCTCCCGGACGGCCGCGCGCACGATCTGCCGGAACAGGTCCCGCTTCCACGGCAGCACCGCGCCCCCGCCCTTGCGCGTCACCTTGGGGACGGGGCAGCCGAAGTTCATGTCGATGTGGTCGGCGCGGTCCTCCTCGACGAGGATGCGCACGGCCGCGCCGACGGTCGCGGGGTCGACGCCGTACACCTGGACCGAGCGCGGGGTCTCGTCGGGGTCGTGGCGGATGATGCGGAGGCTCTCCGGGGTGCGCTCCACCAGGGCGCGGGACGTGACCATCTCCGCGACGTACAGCCCGCCGCCGTGCTCGCGGCACAGGCGCCGGAACGCCGCGTTCGTGATGCCCGCCATCGGCGCGAGGACCACGGGGGTGTCCACGGTCATGCGGCCGATGCGCAGCGGCGGCAGCAGTCGGGGGGACGACGGGGCGGCGGTCATCCGTCCATTGTCGCCGACGCGCGTCAGCGGAGGGACAGGTGGAGCCTGAGGGCGTCGTCGACCTTCGCCATGAGCGGCTCACTCAGCGCCCCGAGGACGCGGACGAAGCGAGCGCCGGCGACCGCGCGCACCTGCTCGGCCTGCACCTTGGAGTCCCGATCGAGCGGCGACGCGTCGGCCGGAAGGAAGACCTGGAACGGCCACACGCGCGCCGTGTTGGCCGTGATCGGCGCGACGGTGACGACGCCCTCGCCGGAACGCGCGACCGCGGCGTTGCTTCCGTCGTTCGACACGATGACGCACGGGCGCGCCTTGTTCGCCTCTCCCGCCCGCGCCGGGTCGAGGTCGACGAGCCAGACCTGACCGCGCCTCACTCGGTCAGCCCGTCGCCCACGACGGCGTCCCACGCGCGCGACTCGTCGCGATGCTCGAGGTAGGCCTCGAGATAGTCCTCCACCATCGACTGCTCCCGCAGCGCCCTCACCGCCGCCTGGACCGCGGCCGAACGGGAGTCGAGCGACCGGTCGGATGCCACCTGGTCGAGGAAGGCGACGTCCTCGTCGGGCAGGCTGACGGAGAGTTTCATACCACCATCCTACCCGTATTGCTACTCGGGTGCTACCCGTCGCCGTCGAACCCGCCGGCACCGGTTCTCAGGAACCTCCCAGGTCGCGCCCAGGGGGGCTCGACGCGGAACCGCTCGGATGGGGGCAGGATCGAAGGAGGATGACCATGAACCGCACCCGACTCACCCGCACGGCGCTCGGCGTCGCGCTCGCCGCGACCCTCGCCGGCTGCTCCACCACCGCGGTTACCGCGACCGTCACCGCGACCGGCGGCGGCCCCACCCCGGCCGTCGCCACGGAGACGACCGACCCGTCGTCGGCTGGCGCCTACCCCGTCGTCGACACGAACCAGACCGTCACGTACGGGAACCAGACCGCGATCGCGGCGCCCGCGGAGGGAGCGGCCTTCTACGGCCAGGACGCGCAGATCGACGGCAACCAGCCGAGCTACACCGTGAACGGCGACGGGACGGTCACGGACGACGTCACCGGCCTCATGTGGACCCAGACGGCGGACCTCAACGGCGACGGCACTATCGACGTCGACGACAAGCTCACGTACCGCGAGGCGGCCGCGAGCGCGTCGTCCGTCGACGTCGGCGGCTACACGGACTGGCGCCTGCCGACCATCAAGGAGCTGTACTCGCTCATCGAGTTCTCGGGCAGCGACCCGAGCGCGCCGGGCGGCGCCGCGCCGACCCCGTTCATCGACACGTCGGTCTTCGGCTTCGGCTACGGGGACGAGTCCGCGGGCGAGCGCCAGATCGACGCCCAGTGGGCGACGTCCACGCTGTACACGGACACGAGCGGCCCGCAGCTGATGTTCGGCGTCAACTTCGCGGACGGCCGCATCAAGGGCTACCCGATCGACGCCCTCCCCGGCGGCGGCGCCGGCAACCCGGGCGGCGGCGAGAAGACCTTCTACGTCTTCTACGTGCGGGGCAACCCCGGCTACGGCGTCAACGCGTTCGTCGACAATGGCGACGGGACGGTTTCGGACGACGCGACCGGGCTGATGTGGGCGCAGGACGACGCCGGGACGACGATGTCGTGGGAGGACGCGCTCGCGTGGGCTCAGCAGGCGAACGACGAGGCCTACCTCGGCTACACGGACTGGCGCCTGCCGAACGCCAAGGAGCTCGAGTCGATCGTCGACTACACGCGCTCGCCCGGCACCACCAACTCGGCCGCGATCGACCCGGTCTTCGGCGCGACGGCGATCACCGACGAGGCGGGCCGGACCGACTACGCGATGTACTGGACGTCCACGACCCACGCCAACACGCGCGCGGGGCACGAGGGTTCGGCGGCGGTGTACGTGGCGTTCGGCCGCGCTATGGGCTTCATGAACGGCCGGTGGATCGACGTGCACGGCGCGGGGGCCCAGCGCAGCGACCCGAAGACGGGAAGCGCCGCGGACTACCCGACGGGCCACGGGCCCCAGGGCGACGCGATCCGGGTCCTCAATGAGGTGCGGCTGGTGCGGGACGCCTAGGCTAGGGACGCGGGTCGCCGTCGTCGCCGAGCCTGGAGGAGTGGACAGCAATGAAGGGGTTCATCAACGGAGTCAACCTGGGCGGGTGGCTCTCGCAGTACGCCGCCTACGACCACGAGCACTTCCGGACGTTCATCACCGAGGCGGACATCGAGCGCATCGCCTCCTGGGGCCTCGACCACGTGCGGCTCCCCGTCGACTACCCGGTCATCGAGGCCGAGGACGCCCCCGGCGTCCCGCTCGAGCAGGGGTACGCGTACATCGACGACTGCCTCACCTGGTGCGCGAAGCACGGCCTCGGGGTCGTCCTCGACCTCCACGAGGCCCCCGGCTTCACGTTCCGCAACGACCTGGAGGAGGACACGAAGGACCGCAACACCCTCTTCGAGGCGGGCCCGCTGCAGGATCGGTTCGTGGCGCTGTGGGAGGAGATCGTGCGGCGCTACGCGACCGCGCCGGTGCCGATCATCTTCGAGCTGCTCAACGAGGTGACCATCCCCGAGAACGGGCCGTGGAACGACCTCATACGCCGCACGATCCCCGCGCTCCGCGCGATCGCGCCGGACTGCCGGATCATGTTCGGCGGGACCCACAACAACTCCGTCGGCGGGCTGACGGACCTGGTCGAGCTCGACGACTCGAACGTCGTCTACACGTTCCACTTCTACGACCCGCTGTTCTTCACGCACCAGAACGCCCCGTGGGACTCGACGATGCGCGAGTGGGAGGCGACGCATACGTACCCCGGGGAGCTCGAGGGCCTCGCCGAGCACCTACGCGACCACCCCGCCCGCGCCGCGGAGCACGCGATCTGCCTCGGTCGGCCGATGGATCGGTCGCTCCTCGAGGAGATCGTCCAGCCAGCGCTCGACTTCGCGCGTCGCACCGGCCGCGACCTCTACTGCGGCGAGTTCGGCGTGGCGGACTGGATCGACCCCGCGAGTCGGCGCGCTTGGCTCGCCGACTTCATGGGGATCCTCCGCGACAACGGCGTCGGCCGGTCCATCTGGTCGTACAAGCAGATGGACTTCGGCCTCGTCGACGCGCACGGGGACGTGGTCGACCCCGCGTACCTCGAGGTCGTCACGGACGAGGCGTAGCCGCAGGCGGATACGCGATCACCGCATCCTTATTACTCGGATACGCGAACACCGTCACCGCACCATCCGGCGCCACCCGACGCGTCGCATGACCCGCGGCGTCGTATCCGAAGCCCGTCACCGAGCCGTCCGGTCGGGCCAGGTCGAGGATGCCAACTCCGGATTTCGATCGGTCTATCTACGTGTCTTGTCATCTCGTTTGACGCGCTTTCCAACGGACGACGCGGCGTGTAGACGCCTCCCATTCCACCTCAGACGGAGTGCGCCACGTCTAGGGAAGTCCGCGCCGTCGATGGCGCCGATCGAACAGTCTTCCGATGCCGACAGACGCGCGACGTCGAAACGAACGCAGACGTATTGGGAACGGGCGACGTGAACACGGCTGGCGCGATCGATCAGTTCCCACACGATGCTGTACCGCGCCCTTCCGACGAACGTCGAGCGTCTCGCCGGTCCCCGGGTGCGCATCTACCGCCGAAGCGAAATAGTGCAACGCAACGACTTCATTGCATTGTGAAATCGTCCCATGCTCGAAGGTAGTCCCGCGTCCTGGCCCCAGCGTAGGGATCGACAACTGACCAAGGGGGCACGCCCCGACGCTCGGCTCCAGACACGATAGCTTCGAGAAGTCCGGTCGCGACCGCATCCCTGACGGAATCCTCAGGGTCATCGAACGCGTCTTCCACGACCCTGAAGAACGCCCACTTCACCGTATCGTCAAGTTGCGCGGCTTCACGTACGTACGCATATCCCAAGGTGGACATTACGAGCGTGATGGGCGGCGGCTCCTCCCACGTCGTCCGCAACTCATCCAGATCGCTCGTTATCCCGGGAACGACCCTCAGTATCGCGCCAACGACATCGTCGATCGTCATCAACACCCTCCCAGCGCATTGGTCAAATCCCGAATGACGTTCTCCGCGGCGGCTCTATCTCCTAAAACAGCCTCAGGATGAACGCGGAGCCAACGGCTTAGGGACCGAATGGCGTCCTCCGCCTTCTGAATGTGTGAACGGCCACCGACGAGCGTACCGGGGTTCGCGAGTTCTGCGCGTACGGCTGCTGCAGTCGAACCGCTACCAACCGTCGCACCCGGGCGATACAGGTAGTCCAGAAGACGCGACAATTCCTGATCCCGAACATATGGGCGCTCCATCGCGGCGCGCAGACTATCTGTGTAGTCCTCGAAAGCCGCTCGATTCGTCGCGCCGCCTATTCGACAGTTCCAATTTCCGTCGCGACCCCCCGCCCCATCGGCAGCGGGCATCGGCGCAAGCGGGTTCTCGTCGGTCTGGGTGGGGACGAGCGGTGGCAGCGGGTCGTCGATGGGGCCGCCGCCGCCGTCGTCGGAGCCATTCGTGGCGACGACCACGGTGACTCCCGTGGCGAACAGGCCGGTTAGCCCGCTGAGAAGGAGGATCTGCTCGACGGTGAGGCCAGCCCCCACGGCCGCCTCCGCCGCGGCGAGCGCGGCTGCGGCGTCCGCCGTCAGAGCCTCCGCCTCAGCAATCACCCCGTCGAGCAACGCCGTGAACTGGGGTTCCTGGATTGTCAGAAGCCTGCCCTGGATCGACATCGTCGGTGCCTGCTCCGACTCCGTGAACCACCCCGTGGAGTCACTCCCGTTGACGGGGTCGGCGTTGGCGTAGGCGTAGCGGTTGAGGGACTGCGGGGGTGGCGGGGTTGCCCATCCACGGGTCCGCGGACAGGAACCGGGCCGTGGCCGGGTCATACCACCGCGCCCTGAGCCAGACGAGCCCGGTGGCGGGGTCGGTGGTTTCGCCCCGGTAGCCGACGGTGACCGGGTCGGTGCCCGTGCGGGATTGGAGGACGCCGTCGACGGTCCAGTCGAAGCGGTCCGCCACGGTGCCGGTCGCGTCGGTCGCGAGGCGCACGTCCCGGTGCAGGTCCGAGGACAAGTACACGGTCCCGGTCGGGGTGTGTTGCGCCAGCGGCATCGAGCCGAGGTAGACCCACCAGGTGCCGTCCGAGGACCACACCGGGTGGGCCAGGCCGGCCGACGCGTCGGACAGGTAGGAGGCGGTGCCGGTCGCGTCGGTGCGGGTCGCGACGTTGCCGTCGACGTCGTACACGTAGGACACGGTCGAGCCGGAGGGGTGGTGACCGACGCCAAACGCCCGTCCGCACCCCACCTATAGGTGGTGGTGCCTGCGGGGCCCGACGCGGTTGTGAGGCGACCGGCGTCGTCGTAGGCGAACGCGGTCGTGCCGGAGGAGGTGAGCTGGTCGAGGTCGTTCACCGTCTGCGCGGTGACCGTGCCGTCCGCATCCACGCTCGTCCGGTTCCCCAACCCGTCGAGGGTGAACGCCGTCGTGGTGGACGCCGCATCGGTGGTGGTCGCGACCGAGGTGAGCCGCCCCGCCGCGTCATACGCGTAGCGCGTTATGCCCCGCCCGGCGAGGTCGCGGTCAGCGGCCATTCCTACGCGTCGTAGGCGAACACGCGGGTCAAGCCATCCGACGTGGCTTCCACCCCAACCGGACGCCCCGTGTTGATTCCGCGAAGACGACGCCCGGCCTAGCTACGTACTAGGTGTAGTTCCCTATGAGGTTGTGAACGCGTGAGGCGGGGGTTTGGCCGCCGATGCCGGTGTGGGGTCGGTGATGATTGTAGTGATGGAGCCAGGCGGGGTAGGTGGCGGCGCGGGCTTCGTCGTTGAGGTAGGTGGCGGCATAGGCCCATTCGGTGGCGAGGGTGCGGTTGAAGCGTTCGACCTTGCCGTTGGTTTGGGGCCGGTAGGGACGCGTCCAAACGTGTCGGACGTCCCCGAGGGCTTGGGCGAAGTCCCGGGAGCGGTAGCAGGCTCCGTTGTCGGTCATGACGGCGGTGACGGTGATGCCGACGTCGGTGAAGAACTGGTGGGCTCTGGCCCAGAACGCGGCAGCGGTTTCCTTCTTCTCGTCGGCGAGGATCTCCGAATAGGCGAGCCGGGAGTGGTCGTCGACGGCGTGGTGGAGGAACGCGTAGCCGCGTCCGGGTTTGCCGTGGCCGTTGTTGTTCTTACTTCCCCTTGTCGGCCCAGGGCATGCGGTGGCCTCCACCATCGGGGATACGCCCCTGTTTCTTGACGTCCACGTGCACGAGTTCGCCGGGGCGGGTCTTCTCGTAGCGGATCGGGCGGGCTCGCCTCACCGGGAGACCGGTGGCCTGGTCAAGGTGATGCAACGCGGGCATCGCATACCGTTTGAGTACCCGGCCGACCGTGGAGCGGGGAACACCCAGGTGGTAGCTGATGCGGTGCGGACCCCACCGGCGCGTGAACCGCAGCGCCACGATGCGTCGCTCCAGCCTCCGGGGGCATCGCCGGGGCGAGTGACGAGGGCGCGACGAAAGGTCCGTCAACGCCTCGCCGGCACGCAACCGGGCCGCCCATTTCGAGGCCGTCGCTGGGGAACACTGGAACCGCTCGGCCGCGCGGCGACACGACCACCCCCCATCAACGACGAGACGAGCGAGACGGAACCTGCCCTCAGGAGTCAAAGGCGCGTTAGCGTGGACCACGAAGACCTCCGGTGTTCGATGCGAGCTTGGTAACCCACATCGTGCCGGAGGTCTTCTCTACCTCAAACGCTCACAACGTCCCGGGGAACTACAACTAGGCCTCGGCGGACGGCGTGGTTTCGCCGTCGGTCCAGGCGTCCCGCCACGGGTCAACCAACGTTCGGCCCGGATCGTCGATGTCGCCAGGTTCCCAGTGCCGGACGGAGATCCTCCCGTAGCGGAGGTCCGGATACACGCTGCGAACGCCGAGGAGTGCGACCGCGGCGGCCTTGTACTCCCCGAAGGGAGTCTCCACGACCCGCGAGAGGGTTTCTCGGCTCTCCCGGTCTACAACCTCGACGAAGTACTTCCCGCTGCCAGACATCAGGCCACGTCCCAGTAGTCGACGAGATCCTCAAGTTCGGCGTGGTACCGCTCCTCAACCTGCTCGATCTCGACCGAGCCGATTACCGCGCCCGGCTCTTTGCGGTGAAACCACTCCACGGCTGCGGCCGCGGCGCTGTGAGCGCCCTGGCTCGTCCGTGACCGGTAACGGACCGTGCGGCCCTCGAGCGGCAACCCGATTGCGACGGTGTATCGCGGAATCGGGCCATACGGTCCTTCTTGGCGACCGTCCAGTTCTTCCACGACTCCATCCTCACATGGGACACGGAAAGTCACTTCCCGCCGGATGCCCTTCATTCTGAGTCCGTATCGCTGAGGGCGCGATTAGTTCAGGCAGTATTGCACGAGGTATTCGTCAAGGCTGCCCTTCCACGACCGTTTAATCTCAAACACCGTCAACGGCTCCTGGATCGTGCCCTTCGTCGTGTCGTACCACTCGAGAGGCGAACGGATGACGCCTCCGAGCTCCTCGGCGATGACGACGGCAGCAGCTCGAACGTGACGCGCAACGTCCTCGCGGTACACGTCGATGTGCTGTGCGAGCAAGCACTCGATAGTGCCCGCGTGTACTTGGATGAGGCAACGAGAGACAACCGTCTTTGGGTACAGCCCTCTGGCGTGCATCGACCGAACATCGCGTGGACCCGGGTGCAGATCGACGGTGCCATCGCCATCCCGCTGTCGGATTTGTTCCTCGAGTTTGTTTCGCCGCTTCTTCTTCCGCTCGATCCTGGGCGCTGTTGGATCGAAGGAGAAGATGGGGGTGGCGTCGGTCAGGTCTTCCATCACGCGCTCACCCAACGTTGACAGCGCGAACCCAAACTCCTCCGACTCCGGCGTCAAGGCGAGGACCTTGCCGTCACGCGCCGCCTCGAACCGCTCGCGACCCTCAGCGATCACACCGAACCTCCACGCTCGGAAGCCGTCGGAGCCGCGCACGAAGTCGCTACCAGCGCTCGCGAGGGACGTTTCAGTATCGAGTTGGAAAGCCCACGCCTCGATACGGGCACAGAATCGTTCAACCTGCTCTGGCGGGAGCGCCTTCAGGAGGGCTCGCATCGCATGCTCACGATCGCCCCCCGCCTCACGGGATGTCGCCAACAGGGACCAGGTTTGCCCCTCATCCAGAGGCTCGACCTGCGCCAAGTTCACGTCGAGCGACAGATGTTCGAGCGCGCGATTACCCGCGAAGAATCGTTGTACCGACGAGTCGTCTTCAAAGTCCCGGGACACATCGCGCTTGAATATCACCATCGGGCCCCACCCGCTGGACTCGGCCACCGAAAACGAGCCGACGATGCGCGCGGCAGTTCCGAAGTTCGCAGCGAACTTCGCCGGATCCTTTGGAAACCAACGCATCCACGTGAAGACTTCACGCACCGAAGCGCCGACCTTCGCTGCGACCCGCACGACCACGCCCGACACAGGCGCTTCATGCTCTCGAGCGTGGCGCTCCCATGAAACGGCTTCTTCTTCCACGGCTCCCCCCTAAATACCGGCGGAATTGCCTGGCGGCAACTGCCCGTACGTCATTCACACTTGCCCCGTTGGTCACGGCGCCCACCATATCCATTCGGCTTCGGCCTCACCCGCCCGAAACACGGTCCCCGCGCCACCAGTCTCGGTGGCGAGTGCTCTCCGCGCCGATCGGAAAACTCCATACCATCGCGCTCGCCGGAACGTATCCCCCGGTCAATACCTCTTGGCCGTTCCGTACGAAGTTGTGCTGGGCTGGGGAAGCGCTACGGGACATCCTTGGTTACCCACGGCCGGAAAGGCACCGGGCCATCCGAATCGTCCTGCTCCAAATACACCGTCGGCCCATAGTCCTCCTCCGCCTTCGTGGCTTCGGCGAGGAACCGACGATCCGGAAATCGGGTTTGCGCTTTCGCCAACCACATGTCCGCGATGATCTCGGCAACTCCTTCAAGGAAGGCCACGGGAACATTCGTCTCCGTGTACTTCGGGATGTCCCACAAGTGCAAGTGGTTGGCAACCGATTCGAGGTCGCGGACCGTTCGAACCTTCGACTCCCACGCATCTACGGACCCGTCTTCGACGAATCTGCGACGGAGGATCGCCCCATCGACCTCCACGAAGTCCTCCCACAAGAAATCGAGAACGGCGCCGAGATGGAGGGCGGGTACCTCATTGATCACGATCGTTTGCGGGTCATGCCCGCCGTCCGCGCCGATCCATTCCGGTAGGCCAGGCACGCCCACATATTTCAGACGCCCTAGCATGGAAGGTCCGTATCCGCCGCGGGCCAGGCCGTCTTCACTTCCCGTGGATGGAGCACGCCTGAGGGATCCATATCCCACGTGTAGGACTGCACGTGCGGAGTTGGGACTCCTCCGTGACTCCTGCCGACCAGGTCGATGCGTTTCACAATTCGCCCACTGGAGTCGTATACCGCATAACTCTTCACAGTACCCGGAACGCCGGTCATAGGACCGCTATCAACCTTGAACAGCACCTCGTTCGGGACTCGTCCGTCGAGAGGGTAGTTCCCGGTTGCCCATTCGGTAGCGCGAGAGAGATCGAAGCCCTGCGATCCCGCTCCCGGCCGACAGATTGGAGGCTTCCGCCCGCTGCTCCCATCAGCAACGGGTTGGAGTTCTGGGGTGTTGTCGTCGGTCTGGGTGGGGACGAGCGGTGGCAGCGGGTCGTCGATGGGGCCGCCGCCGTCGTCGTCGGAGCCATTCGTGGCGACGACCACGGTGACTCCCGTGGCGAATAGGCCGGTTAGCCCGCTGAGAAGGAGGATCTGCTCGACGGTGAGGCCAGCCCCCACGGCCGCCTCCGCCGCGGCGAGCGCGGCTGCGGCGTCCGCCGTCAGAGCCTCCGCCTCAGCAATCACCCCGTCGAGCAACGCCGTGAACTCGGGTTCCTGGATTGTCAGAAGCCTGCCCTGGATCGACATCGTCGGTGCCTGCTCCGACTCCGTGAACCACCCCGTGGAGTCACTCCCGTTGACGGGGTCGGCGTTGGCGTAGGCGTAGCGGTTGAGGGAGGCGGGGGTGGCGGGGTTGCCCATCCACGGGTCCGCGGACAGGAACCGGGCCGTGGTCGGGTCATACCACCTCGCCCGGAGCCAGATCAGCCCGGTGGCGGGGTCGACGGTTTCGCCCCGGTAGCCGACGGTGACCGGGTCGGTGCCCGTGCGGGATGGAGGACGCCCGTCGACGGTCCAGTCGAACCGGTCCGCCACGGTGCCGGTCGCGTCGGTCGCGAGGCGCACGTCCCGGTGCAGGTCCGAGGACAAGTACACGGTCCCGGTGGGGGTGTGTTGCGCCAGCGGCATCGAGCCGAGGTAGACCCACCAGGTGCCGTCCGAGGACCACACCGGGTGGGCCAGGCCGCTCGTGCGTGTCGGACAGGTAGGAGACGGTGCCGGCGCGTCGGTGCGGGTCGCGACGTTGCCGTCGACGTCATACACGTAGGACACCGACGAGCCGGAGGGTCGGTGACCGACGCCAAGCGCCCGTCCGCACCCCACCCATAGGTGCGTCGTGCCCGCGGGACCGGCAGCGGCGGTGAGGCGACCGGCGTCGTCGTAGGCGAACGCGCTGCCACCGGAGGACGGTCAGCTGGTCGAGGTCGTTCACCGTCTGCGCGGTGACCGTCCCGTCCGCATCCACGCTCGTGCGGTTGCCGAGCCCGTCGAGGGTGAACGCCGTCGTGGTGGACGCCCCACCGGTCGTGGTCGCCACCGAGGTGAGCCGCCCCGCCGCGTCATACGCGAACACCTGCGACCGATCCGCCACACCATCCCAGGCCTCCGACACCTCGGTGAGACGCCCGGCCACATCCCGCACCCCCGCGAAGGACGCGAGGACCGTGCCCGACCGCATCCGTCACGGTGGCCGAGACGGGCCTGCCCGCGGTGTCATAGGCGAAGGACTCCACCACACCGTTCGGATAGGTCACCGACGTGATGCGCCCCGCGTCGTCCCGAGCCACCGCATAGTGCCCGCCCTCGGGATCCGTCACGCCGACGACCCTGCCCGCCGCGTCACGCGGTATAGGACGGTCGTCCCCGCGGGGGTCGTCACCGACGCCACACGCCCCGCATCGTCATAGGAATACCCGAGGCTCCCCTCGGGCGCCGTCACGCTCGCCAACCGCCCCCGCGCGTCATAGCCGTAGCTGGTCGTGCCGCGGGCATCCACCACCGACGCCCGCCGCCCCGCCGACGTATACGCGATCACCGCATCCGTGCCATCCGGATACACGATCCGCGTCAGACGCCCCGCCGCGTCGTACTCATACCCCGTCGCCACGCCATCCCCGGCCGCCGACGACGTCAGCCGCCCCGCCGCGTCGAACGCCTGCGTCCGCTGCACCACCCCCGCCACCGAGTACCCCAGCAGGCGCCCCGCGGCGTCGTACTCCCACACCCGCGACCGACCCTCCGGGTCCACCACCGACACCCGCCGACCGTTCCCGTCATACGTCACCGTCGCCGTGTGCCCGCCCGCATCCGACGCCGACACCAACCGCCCATCCGGGTCATACGCGAACACCGTCACCGCACCATCCGGCGCCACCTGACGCGTCGCATGACCCGCGGCGTCGTACTCGTACCGGGTGAGCGCGCCGTCCGGTCCCGTCACCGACGTGGTCCGACCGCGCGCGTCGTACGCGTAGGCGGTGGTGCCGCGCGGGCCGGTCGACGACAGCAGCTGGCCCGCGGCGTCGTACCCGTACGTGGTCGTGGCCCCGTCGGGACCGGTCACCGACGTGGCCCTCCCCGCGGCGTCGTAGCCGTAGGTCGTCGTCTCGCCGAGCGCGTTGGTCGTGGACGAGACGCGCCCCGCCGCGTCGTAGGCCCGGGTCGACGTCGTGATCCCCGCGGTCGACGTGGACACGACGCGCCCGCGGGCGTCGTACACCGTGCCCGACACCACGCCGTCCGGGCTCGTGGTCTCCACGACCCGGCCCTCCGCGTCGTACCCGTAGCGCCACGTGCCGCCCTCCGGGTCCGTGCGCGTGACGAGGCGCCCCAGGTCGTCGTACGTCATCGTCCGCTCGCCGCCGAGCGGATCCGTCGACGCCGTCAGCTGCCCCACCGCGTCGAACGCGTTCGACCACTCCGCGCCGAGCGGATCCGTCGACGCCGTCACCTGCCCCACCCCGTTGTAGGCGCTGCCGCGCACCCCGCCCTCGGGGTCCGTCGTCGACGTCAACCGCCCGTCGTCGTCGTACGCGTACCGCGTCGTCTCGCCGCCCGGCGTGGTCGCGGTCAGCAGCCGCCCCTGCGCGTCGTACGTGCGCGACGTCGCCCACCCGAGCTCGTCGGTCTCCGTGAGCAGCAGACCCCGCGCGTCGTAGGCGAAGGTGCGCGTCGCGCCGTCCGGGTACGTCACGCGCGTCGCGTTGCCCGAGGAGTCGTACTCGACGGTCGTGACCCGCCCCAGGGCGTCCTCCGCCCGCACCAGGTGCCCGGCGTCGTCGTACGCGAACGTCCGGGTGTTGCCGAGCGGGTCCGTGATCGACGTGCGGTGATGGCGGTCGTCGTACGTCGCCGTCCACGTGTTCCCGGCCCCGTCCGTGCGCGACGTGCGGTTCCCGTCCGCGTCGTTCGCGTAGCTCTCGCTCGTCCCGTCCGGGAACGTCTGGCCGATCACGCGGCCGCGCTCGTCGTACGTCCGCACCGTCGTGTGCCCCAGGCGGTCCGTCACCGACTCCGTCCTCGCGTCCGGGTCGGAGGCGATCTCGATCCGGTTACCCGCCGCGTCCACGACCGCGACCAGGCGGCCGTCCGCGTCGTACTCGTTGCGGTCCGGTATCCGCCCGAGCGGGTCGACGATGCCGGTCAGGTAGTGGCCCGACGCGTACGCGAACGTCGTGACGTTGCCCTCGGGATCCGTCGACCGCAGAGAGGTTGCCGTCGGCGTCGTAGGCGTACCGCGTGACCAGGCCCGACGGCGTCGTCACCGCGGCGATCCGGCCCTCGTCGTCGCGGTCGAAGGCCACCGACGCGCCGGTCGAGGAGGTGATGCCCGACGCGGAGATCGTGAGGGTGTTGCCGTTGGCGTCGCGGGCCTTCGTCATCCCGTCCTCGAGCGAGAACGTGAACTGGCGGCCGTCCGGCATCGTGAGGACGTACGACGGCGGCGCGTACTCCTCGACGGTGTCGAGCGAGAGCAGCGTCCCGTCGGACTGGACCAGGTCGACGGTGTCGACGGGCTCGAGCGTGGCACCGGTGTGGGTGCGCTCGGTCCAGGCGGCCGTCGCGAAGCGCCCGTCCGCGATCGGGTCGATGAACGTCGGGGTGAAGTCGAAGACGATGCTCCGGTTCGCGCCGTCGACGACCGTGACCGTGTGCGGCTGCGTGGGAACGAGCACCCAGTTCGGCAGGAACGTGCCGTGGTTCTCGCGGATCCAGCCGTCGCCCGGGGCGTTGTCCGTCTCGAGCCGGAGGCTCTGGATGCCGAGGTCCCAGCCGAAACCGAAGTCGCCCAGGCGCGAGCGCGCGCCCGAATCGTACGTGCGCTGCACGGCGATCGGCATGCCCGCGACCGGGAGCACGGCGTCGGTGAACGTCAGCGAGAACAGGCCGTACTTCGCCTCGTTCACCGAGGTGACGACGAAGCCCGTGCCCGACACGGATCCTCCCGTGTCCGTCACCTCGAGCCGAATCGCCCACTCGCCGCCCGCGAGGACCGACGGGTCGACGGTTCCCAGGAGCCCGTCGACGACGGGGTCGGTGCCCTCCGCGAGGATGATCGGCTCCGAACCGGCCGGCGAGGCCGGGGTCGCCGTGAGAGCCCAGCGCGAGAGGTTCGCGTCGTCGGCCGTTCCGACGATGTCCGTGGCGACCGATAGCTCGGCGCCCGCCGCTGGCGAGGCGATCGCGGCCGTCGGCGCCACGCCGTCCGAGGCATCGCGGACGTCGATCCACGTGCGCACGGTCGTCGTGTTGCCCGCGTCGTCCGTCGCCGTCGCGACGACGGGATACGAGCCGGGGTCGCCCGTCGGGATCGTGACGTGGTCGGCGCCCGCGACCTCGTACGGGACCCCCGCGACGGTGAGCGTGACGAGCGACGGCCCCGACGCGTCGGAGGCGGAGATCAGGACGGTCGTGAAGCCGTTCGGCTCCGCGGCGACGGTGGAGACCGTCAGCGTCGGCGGGGTGAGATCGACGCCGACGCTGTCGGGCGCGACCGTGACGAGGAAGCTCTGCCTGCTCGACCCGCCGCGACCGTCGCTCACGACGACCACCACCCGGTGCGAGCCCGCGTCCTCCGCGGTGGGCGTCCAGGAGAGGACGTTCCCGTCCAGCGTCAGCGCGTCCGGCCCCTCGACGACGGCGTAGGTGAGCGGGTCGCCGTCGGGGTCGTCGGCGACGACGGCGTAGCGCCAGTCGCGGCCGACGAGCAGCGACAGCGCCGGCCGGCTGGAGATCACCGGGGCGCCGTTCTGGTACGCGCCGTCGACGCGGACGGTGAAGGTCTGGGTCGACGTGCCGCCGCGCCCGTCGTCCGCGACGACGGAGACGAGGAAGTCGCCGGGGAAGACGCCGTCGGTCGGCCACGCGATCTCGCCGGACGCGGCGTCGATCGTCATCCCCGCGGGCGCCTGCGTCAGGCGGTACGCGAGCGCGTCGCCGTCCGGGTCGTCACCGACGACCGCGTACGCGTACGTGTCGCCGACGAGGACGCTCGCCGGAGGCACGCTGACGATCGTCGGCGGGTGGTCGGCGGCCTCGGCCACGTTGAGGACGAACACCTGGGAGCCGACGCCGCCGCGAGGGTCGGAGGCGTGGATCTCGATCGTGTGCGGCCCGAGGTCAGCCGCGGTGGTCTGCCACGAGACCACGCCGGTCGTCGCGTCGACGGTCAGGCCTGCCGGGCCCTCCCAGAGCGAGTAGGCGACGCTCTCGCCGTCCGGGTCGACGGCGAGCGCGGCGTAGGAGAACGTCTCTCCCGGCGCCACGAGCGTCCCGGGGCTGGAGACGAACCTCGGCGGGTGGTTGCTCGCCTCCGCCGGGACGCGCACGACGAACTCCTGGACCGTGACCAGGCCGTCGCCGTCCTCCGCGCGCACCGCGACGTAGTGGTCGCCCGCCTGAACCGGCGTCGGCGTCCAGGTCACCAGGCCGGTGTCGCCGCCGACCGCCATCCCCGACGGGCCGGCGACCAGGGAGAACGTCACGCCCGTCCGCCCCTCCTGGACGGCCGCCCGGTACCGGTACTCGCCGCCGATCGCCGCCAGCGTCACGGGATCGGTGACGATGGCGAGCGGCTCGAGGCCGTCGTCGCGAGGCGCGATCGTCAGCGTGAAGTCCTCGCTCGCGGCAAGCCCCGACGAGGTCCTCGACACGCGCGGTCACGGTGTACGTGCCCTCGGTGCCGGCGCCGAGGTTCCACAGGATTCGCCCGGTGACGCCGTCGATCCACATCCCCGGAGGCGCCCCGTCGAGGGAGAAGCGGTGCTGGTCGCCGCGGTTCGCGTCGAGCACCTCGACCGTGGCGTCGTAGACCTCGCCCACGACGCCGGTCGACGGAGGCGTCGAGACGATGACGGGCGCGGACGGGGTGTCCGACGTCACGTCGACCAGGCCGTACTGCTCGTCCGATCCGCCGAACGGGTCCTCGACCCGGATCCCGACGACGAACGCCTCGGCCCAGTCGTTCGCGGTGTTGCACTGCAACTCCTCGCCGTCGCCGACGATCTCGGCACGCACGCGCTCGCCCAGTCGCGTCGGGACGACGCCGTCGAGCGAGACGGTCGTGCTCTCGCCCGCCGCGAGCGGTGGCACGGTCACGGAGTCCAGCGGCGTCTTCGCGCCGGACGCGTCCACCGAGTAGAACCGCGCCGTCGTGGTGCCGGCGTAGTCCGCCAGGCCCCGGTTCTCCACGGTCGCCTCGATGGTCGGGTAGGGGTAGCCGTCGACGTAGCGCAGCCCGCGGACTGCGAGGTCCGGCGCCGCGAAGGCCAGGCGGTCGGTCAGCTCGTTGACGCGGTACGTGTTGCTCGCGATCCAGCTCGGCACGGGGTGTGCGGGGATCGACCCGTCGTCGTTGACGTTGGTGATGGAGTACGCGTGCTGGTTCCAGATCGACCGCGTGGGCATCCACGGGACGGTGCCGGACGCGAACACGCGGAGCCCCGTCAGCGGGCCCTGGTAGCCATCCGTCGAGACGAGGACGTTCGCCCTCCCGTCGCCCGTGACGTCGGCGACCACGGGGTACTCGTAGGTCGTGCCCGAGTTGTTCGGGGTCGTCCACTGGACCGCGCCCGTCGGCCCGTCGAAGATGTAGACGTTGCGCTCGTCCGCGTACAGCACCGAGGAGCGGCCGTTGCCCTGGAAGTCGAAGATCGACGAACCCGTCCGGCTCGACGTGTAGTCGTGGGTGACGCTCGACCACAGGATGGTCCCGTCCGCGTCGATCGCGACGTAGTGGTCGTAGCCCGCGATGCCGATCTCCGGGACCCCGTCGCCGGTCATGTCGCCGATCGTCGGCGGCCCCCCGTGACCGCCGCCGGGGATCTTCACCGGACCCCAGATGATGTCCATGTCGGCGTTGAGGAGGTAGACGCGCCCGCCGCCCACCATGACGATCTCCGGGCTTCCGTCGCCGTCGAAGTCGGCGACCGCGTCGAAGCCCTCGGCAGGGAGCAACCTGTTCCGGGCTCGGACCGTGCCGTCCCAGTTGTACACGGCGCGCCCCGCGAGCACCTCCTGGTGCCCGTCGCCGTCCAGGTCGGCGACGATGGAGGAGATGCCGTAGTCGGTGTAGCCCCCCGCCTCGGAGTTCCCCGACCAGAGACGCTCCCCCTCCCCCGAGAAGACGCGGTTGCCGTGGATGACCTCGGGCGACCCGTCGCCGTCGAGGTCGGCGATGGAGACGGAGTCGCGCGGGTCGGCGCTGCCGCGAACCAGATACCCGGTCGCGGCCTGCCAGATCGGGTGCCCCTCGGAGTCGAACGCGACGATGGTCTGCCGGTGGTCGGCCGCGACCGCGACGATCTCCGGGCGTCCGTCCCCGGTGATGTCGCCGACGGCGACGCTGCCGGTCCAGGAGATCCGGATGTCCGTTGAGACCCACAGCTCCTCGCCCGTCGCGCCGTTGAGCGCGACGAGGTAGCCCGCGTTGGGGTTCCCCTCGAGCGCCGCCCCGAAGACGACCGTCGGCGGATCCTTCTCGTCGACCACGCCGTCGCCGTTGACGTCGACGATCCGCGCGACCATCGCGGGACCCGTGAGGTTGGAGCTGAGGCCGGGGGTGGACGACTGCCAGTGCCACAGGAGCGCCGGGTCGAGGGTGGATGAGTCGAACGTGAACGCGCGGCACAGCGCGTTCTCGCCCGCGAGGCTCTCGGTCGCGGCGGCGCCGTCGACGTTTCCGGTAACCGCGCCGGTGGTCGAGTCGATCGCGAGGCCGGCGGGGCCGGACACGAGGCTGTACGTCAGGGCGTCGCCGTCCTCGTCGGACGCGGCGGCCGGGTAGGCGTACGGATCCCCTTCCGCGACCGTCGAAGGCGGCGAGGTCGTGAAGGCCGGCGGGTGGTTGACCCGCGTCACGTCGATCGACACGACGGCGGGTTCCGACACCGCGAGGCCGTCGCTCGCGACGAACGCGAACGAGTCCGGGCCGACGTAGCCCGGCTCGGGCGTATACGTCGCGGATGCCCCGTCGAGCGACACCGCGCCGTGAACGGGCCCCGTCGTAATCTCGAACGTGATCGGATCGCCGTCGGGATCGGTGGCGTCGAGCGCCACGACGACGGGCGTGGCGTTGTCCGTGGAGACCGACTGTCCCGTCGCGGACGGCGGACTGTTGTAGCAGGAGGCCGGGCCGAGGTAGTCGAACGTTAACCAGCCGTGCCCGTTCAGCCGATAGTCGACGAGGCGCACCTGCGCGAAACCGGCGACCTCGTACTCAAGGTTCGCCCCGGTCCCGCGGGCCTCCGACCACGTGGGCACCACGATGGCCGAGCCCTCGAGCGCGTCCATCGCGTTGCGAATCGCCTTGCTGTTCTTCACCCCGGGGACGGCCGGGATCCAGTCGCCGACGTCCGGGCGGCCGTCGTCGACGCCGTCCGGGTCGACGTACGCCTCCTTGTTCCCCGGTGGGATGAGGCTTGCGGCGAGCGCGGGCGCGTTCGAGGCGCCCGTCCAACTGAGCCACGAGAAGTTGCCCGGCCCCGTGCCGAGCGGGAGTGCGTCGACGGTGGTGCCCGCCTCGGTGCCGGCGAGGACGTCGGCCGGGAGGGCGATCGGGTAGAGGGCGCACGACGCCCGGACGGGCGCGTCGTCGCCCCCGACGGGACTCGGGCTCGGCGACGGGTCGGCGGTGGGCGTCGGGTCGGCGGCGGGCTTCTTGGTGTCGACGGTCGACGCGTACGCGACGGGCGTCAGCCCCGGCGTCGCCGCGAGCAAGGCGGCAAGCGACACCCCGACAACGAATCCACGAGCGCGCATACGCCGATCCCCTCAGCCACGGGAGCGTCGGCGGCGACGCCCCTTGTCCGGAACGGTAGCGGCGTTCGGGAAGCCCGGCAAAAGATAGGGGGCGATACGGGCCGTACGGGCGCGAATGCGCCGTTTGTCGCGCCGACCTACGCCCCGACGAGCCGCTCGGCGAGGAACGACCGCACCTGGTTGATCGCGATCCGGTCCTGCGACATCGTGTCGCGGTTGCGGATCGTCACCGCCTGGTCCTCGAGCGTGTCGAAGTCCACGGTGATGCAGTACGGCGTGCCGATCTCGTCCTGGCGGCGGTAGCGGCGGCCGATCGCGCCAGCGTCGTCGAAGTCGACGTTCCAGTACTTACGGAGCTCGGCGGCGAGGTCGCGCGCCTTGGGGCTGAGCTCCTCGGAGCGCGAAAGCGGCAGGACCGCGGCCTTGACGGGCGCGAGTCGGTGGTCGAGGCGCAGCACGGTTCGCGTGTCGACGCCGCCCTTGGTGTTGGGGGCCTCGTCCTCGGTGTACGACTCGATGAGGAACGCCATGAGCGAGCGCGTGAGCCCGGCGGCGGGCTCGATGACGTACGGCACCCAGCGTTCGTTCTTGTCCTGGTCGAAGTAGCTGAGGTCCTTGCCCGAGTGCTCGGAGTGCGTCGTGAGGTCGAAGTCGGTGCGGTTGGCGATGCCCTCGAGCTCGCCCCACTCGCTGCCCGCGAACTCGAAGCGGTACTCGATGTCGACCGTCCGCTTGGAGTAGTGGCTGAGCTTCTCCTTGGGGTGCTCGTAGTGGCGCAGATTGTCGCGGCTGAGCCCGAGGTCCACGTACCAGTCGGTGCGCGTGTCGATCCAGTACTGGTGCCATTCCTCGTCGGTGCCGGGCACGACGAAGAACTCCATCTCCATCTGCTCGAACTCGCGGGTGCGGAAGATGAAGTTGCCGGGCGTGATCTCGTTGCGGAAGCTCTTGCCGATCTGGCCGATGCCGAACGGCGGCTTCTTGCGCGCGGCGGACATGACGTTGGCGAAGTTCACGAAGATGCCCTGGGCGGTCTCGGGGCGCAGGTAGTGCAGCCCGGATTCGTCCTCGGTTGCCCCGAGGTAGGTCTTGAGGAGCCCGTTGAACATCCGCGGCTCGGTGAACTGCCCGCGCGTGCCGCACGCCTCGCACACGACCTCGTCGAGGCCGCCCTTGGGGGCGCGCCCCTTCTTCTCCTCGAACTCCTCGAGCAGCGTGTCCTCGCGGTAGCGCTTGTGGCACTTCTTGCACTCGACGAGCGGGTCGACGAAGGCCTTGAGGTGGCCCGACGCGTTCCACACCTCGGGGGGCAGGATGATCGAGGAGTCGAGGCCGACGATGTCGTCGCGGCTCGTGACCATCGCGCGCCACCATTGGCGCTTGATGTTCTCCTTGAGCTCCACGCCGAGGGGTCCGTAGTCCCACGCGGAGCGCGTTCCGCCGTAGATCTCCCCCGAGGGGAAGACGAAGCCCCGCCGCTTGGCGAGCGCGATGACGTTGTCGAGACGGCTGGATGCGGCCACGAGGACTCCTTGGTTGGGTGCTGGCGGCCAGTCTAGCCGCGCGTTCCGCGACTGGCCGCCGACGACGCCTACCCTTATTTGACAATGATTATCATTACCGTCAAGATGGGACTCGTGACAAGAAAACCCGCGCGAATCTCCGCGCTCGCCGCCGTCGTCGTCGCCGCCGTCGTCGTCGCGTCGGCGCTCGGCGCCTGCGCCCCCAACTCGGCCAAGGCGGATACGCTGACCGTGGCGGTCGCGTTCTATCCCCTCCAATACGTCGTCGAACAGGTCGGCGGTGACGACGTCACCGCGATCCCGCTCGTCTCCCCCGGAGCGGAACCGCACGATGTCGAGCTTTCTCCGGCGACGATTCGACGCCTCGGCGAGGCCGACCTCGTGATCTACCTCTCGGGCTTCCAGCCCGCGATCGACGACGCGATCGCGTCCACGGGCGTCGAATCCTTCGACATCGCCGACGCCGTGTTCTCCTCCGGCGCTCTCGATGGCCACGGCCAACCCCTCGATGCCCGTGCGACCACCCTCCGAGACCCGCACTTCTGGCTCGATCCCGACCGCATGTTCCACGCCGCCGACATCCTCGCGGACGTGCTCACCGAGGCGGACGACCGCCTCCACGGACACGGGACCCCGGCGTACCGGGAGCGAGCGGACGTCCTCATGAGCGAACTCGAAGCGCTCGACCGGCGCTACGCCGACGGCCTCGCCTCCTGCGAGCGGCACACCATTTTGGTCAGCCACGAGGCGTTCGGATATCTCGCGAATCGTTACGGCCTCACGCAGGTGGGCCTCTCCGGACTCGACCCCGAGGCGGAGCCCAGCCCCGCGCGCATCCGCGAGGTCCGCGACATCGCGCAGCGGACCGGTGCCACGACCGTTTTCGTCGAAACCCTCGTCGATCCAAGCGTGGTCGAAGCCTTCGCCTCCGACGCCGGACTCGCCGTCGCCACGCTCGACCCCATCGAGAACGCCGAGCCCCCCGACGATTACCTGACCATCATGGATCGCAATCTCGCCGCGCTGGAGGACGGCCTTGGCTGCTCGTAAAGCCACCCCCGCGCTCTCCGCTCGCGGCGTCGACGTCGCGCTCGGAGGCGTCCCCGTTCTCCACGACGTGACGTTCGATGTCGCCCGGGGCGAGACCGTCGCGGTCATGGGGGGCAATGGTTCGGGGAAGACGACGTTCGTCCGCGCCGCCGTCGGCGCCATCCCCCTGACCGGCGGAACGATCGAGATCGACGGGCGGCCGACGTCGCCCGACGCGCGCGAGCACCTGGGCTACGTCCCCCAACGCGTGAGCGCCGCCGCCGGCGTGAGCGCGACGGCCATCGAGATCGTCACCTCTGGGCTGCTCCACGGCCGCAGGCTCGCGCCCCCGATCCGCGCGGGCGCCCGGGCGCTCGAGGCGCTCGACGCCGTCGGGCTCGCGGATCTCGCGGGACGCGATGTCAACGCGATGAGCGGCGGGCAGCAGCAGCGCGTTCTCATTGCGCGCGCGATGGTGCGCAAGCCGGCGTTCCTCCTTCTCGACGAGCCCGTCGCGGGGGTCGACCTGCCGAGCCAGGAGGTCTTCGCCGCCGCGCTGACGCGCCTCAAGGACGAGGGGGCGACCATCGTCATCGTCCTCCACGAGGTGGGGATGCTCGCCGACCTCATCGACCGCGCGGTGGTGCTCGCGCAAGGACGGGTCGTCCACGTGGGAACGCCGCCGCACGCGCACGGCGACCACGCGCTCCCGGGTCACGACCACGTTCACCCACACGACGACGACCCCGACCGCAAGGGCCCGGACCAGCCGACCTTCGAGATCACGGTCTCGTGATGGAGGCGATCTGACCATGGACCTCCTGGCCGATCCGCTCATGCAGCGCGCGCTCGTCGTCGCGCTCCTCGTCGGCCTCTCCGCGCCGGTGATCGGCACCTACCTCGTTCAGCGCCGAATGGCGCTACTCGGCGACGGCATCGGACACGTCGCCCTCGCCGGCATCGCCGCGGGATGGCTCGCGGGATCCGCTGCCGGGCTCGCGCAACGCGACGCCCTCGCCGTGCCCGGCGCCATCACGTTCGCCATCATCGCGGCCGTACTGATCGAGCGCCTTCGCGAGCGCGGCACGTCCCCCGCGGACGTCGCGATGGCGATCCTGTTCTACGGGGGCATCGCGGGCGGCGTGCTGCTCATCGGCCTCGCCGGGGGCACGGGATCGAACCTCCTCGGGTACCTCTTCGGCTCGATCTCGACGGTCACGTGGACGGACGTATGGATGACCGTCGCGCTGTCCGGGGTCATCCTCGTCGTCGGCCTCGGACTCCGGCACGCCCTGTTCTCCGTGACCCACGACCAAGACTTCGCCATCGCGTCGGGCATCCCCGTGCGGTTCCTCAACCTCGCCGTCGCCGTCCTCGCCGCCGTGACGATCACCGTGTCGATGCGGGTCGTGGGGGTGCTGCTCGTGTCCGGGCTGATGATCCTGCCCGTCGCGATCGCGCAGCAGACCTCGCGTTCGTTCGCGCGGACGATGGCGACGGCGATGGGCGTCGGCGCGGTGCTCTGCGTGACGGGCCTGACGATCACCTACTACCACGACCTCCAGCCGGGCGCTCTCATCGTCGTCCTCGGCGTCGCGGCGTACGCCCTCGCGGCGGGGACGCGCGCGGTGATCCAGGCGCGTTCTTCGCGCCCGGCCGCTCCGGCGGGAACGGGTGAAACGGAGTGAGCCCGCCCGCCCCCCGCCGGACGCGCCAGCGCGCCGCCATCCTCGAGGCCCTCGAGGCGTCGGACGACTTCCGGAGCGCCCAGGGCTGGCACGACCACCTTCGCCACTTGGGCGGCGACGACGCCGGGGCGGGTATCGGCCTCGCGACCGTCTATAGGACGCTCCAGTCGCTCGCCGAGTCCGGCGAGGTCGACGCGGTCCGGGCCGACGACGGCGAGACGCTCTACCGCCGGTGCGGCAGCCCGGACGCGCACCACCACCATCTGCGGTGCCGCGTGTGCGGCGCGGCGGAGGAGATCGAGGGGCCGGGCGTCGAGGCGTGGGCGGACGAGATCGCCGCCCGGCACGGGTACTCTTCCATCGAGCACACCGTCGAGCTGACGGGCATCTGCGGCGCCTGCGCCGCCGACCGTGCCGCGAAGGGAGATTAGGTGAACATCGCGCACGCGGCCGAAAGCGTCGGATACGTGCCCCAGGGGATCCTCGACCTCGGCTGGTGGGCCGTCTACCTGTTCCTCCTCTGCGTGGTCGTGTTCGAGGCGCAGGCGACCTACTGGGTGGGGCGCGCCGCGGTCGCGGGCGGTCTCAAGTCCCGATGGCACCGACGATTCGAGGGGCCGTCGATGGAGCGAGCCCACCGGTTCATTGAGCGATGGGGCATCGTGGCGGTGCCGCTGTCGTTCCTGACGATCGGGCTGCGCTCCGCCGTGCAGGCGGCCGCCGGTTTCACGCGCATGGGTTTCCCCCGCTACACGGCCGCGATGATCCCCGGCTGCCTCGCGTGGGCGGGCATCTACACGGCCGTCGGGGCAGCGGCGACGACGCTGTTCCGCACGTTCACGTGGTGGTTCGTCGGGGCGCTACTTCTCGCGCTCGTCGTCGGCGTCGTCCTCGCGATCCGGCGTCGCCGCGGCCGCGACTAGCCCTGCCGGTAATCCCACAGGGCGTTGACGATCCTCCACTCCCCCTGCGACTTCGCCAGGTGGAGATAGTCGTCGAACTCCTCGGAGACGAGCTTCACGCTCGCCATCGTCGGCGTCATGTCAAGGATGCGCACGTCCTTCGCGCCGCTCTCCGGCTCGTCGATCGCGCCCTGGCCGTTGCCCGTGGCGTCGATCATCCAGTCGCGGGTGACGTCCCAGACCAAGCCCTCCGGGGTGACGCGTCGCTTGGCCAGGCTCGGATGCAGGGCCTTCCCCATGCGCTCGGCGTCGGAGCTGTACCAGCCCTCGACGTAGTTCAGCACCGCCCGCTCGATCTCGTCCCGGTCCGTCATGGAAATCGCGCTCCTTCGGATTGTGCGTCGTACGCCACCGTATCGATTACGCCCCGCCGAAGCGGCGGTTCCGCCGGGCATACTCCTCGATCGCGCGCCACAGGTCGCGCCGGTCGACGTCGGGCCAGAGCACGTCGCTGAACACCATCTCCGCGTACGCGGCCTGCCACGGCAGGAAGTTGCTCGTCCGCATCTCGCCGCTGCTCCGCCACAGCATGTCGACATCCGGCATGTCCGGCTCGTCCAGGTGCGCCGCGACCGTCTTCTCCGTCACGCGCGTCGGGTCGATCCGCCCGGCCGCTGCCTCGACCGCGATGGCGCGCGCGGCGTCGGCGATCTCCGCCCGGCCGCCGTAGTTGACGCACATCGTCAGCGTCATGACCGTGTTCTTCGCGGTGAGGCGCTCGGCGGTCTCGAGCTCGTCGATCACGGACTTCCAGAGCCTGGGCCTGCGCCCCGCCCAGCGGACGCGCACGCCCCACTCGTGCATCTGGTCGCGGCGGCGGCGGATGACGTCGCGGTTGAAGCCCATGAGGAAGCGCACCTCGTCGGGGCTGCGCTTCCAGTTCTCCGTGCTGAACGCGTAGGCGCTCACATGCGTGACGCCGATCTCGATCGCGCCGGCGACCACGTCCAGAAGCGCCGCCTCACCACGCGTATGGCCCTCGGTTCGCGGCAGCCCGCGCTCCTTCGCCCACCTCCCGTTGCCGTCCATGATGACGGCGACGTGGCGTGGGACGAGGTCGGCCGGGATGATCGGTGGCGTCGCCCCCGACGGGTGGGGCGGCGGCGCGATGGGCATGCCGCCAGACTAGCCGGTGTCGATCCTCGCTACTCCTGAGGGATGGCGGCCTCGATGCCGTCGAGGAGCAGGTCGAGACCGTACTCGAAGGAGTCCCCGAAGGCGTAGCCGGGTTTCATGATGTGTTCGACCGTCAGGCGCACCAGGTGCGGGTACTGACCGGGGTCGAATGCCTGCGAGATCTCGGCGGCGAGTTCCGCCGTCCCCTCCCCGCCCTGCACCGGCAAGCTCGCCTCCTGCACGACGTATCCGTAGATGAACGCATCGAGGATCGCGTAGGCGTGCGCCATGAGCGGCAGCGGAAGCCCTCCGCGCGCGAGCGCGGCGAGCACGGCCTCATGGTGCCCCAGCGAGTTCGGGCCGGGCGTCGTCCCCGACTCCAGCAGCGGGACCGCCCACGGGTGACGATTCAACACGTCGCGCGCCGAGACGCACCGCTCGCGCATCGCCTGCTTCCACTCCATGCCCACGTCGGGGAGAGCGATCTGCCCGAATACGTCCTCGACCATGGCGGCCAGGACCGCGTCCTTCCCGTCGACGTGGTGGTACAGCGACATCGGCTTCGTGCCGAGCTCGTTGGCCAGCGCCCGGATCGTAAGCGCCTCGATGCCGCCGCGGTCCGCGATATCCATCGCCGCCCGGATGACGCGTGCGCGAGAAAGGCGCTCCCTCGGCTCGGGCGTGGTGGTCATCCGGTCACTCCTCGTCGTTGTGGCGAAAATACACCCGTGTCGCGTGTCGTGCCCGCTACGCACGCCGCCCGGGAAGCATGTGCTCCCCGGGCGGCAGTACTACGCGCGAACGCTCCTAGTAGTTGATCGAGGAGAAGATCTCGATCGCCTTCGCCAGCATGAGCACGAAGCCTCCCGAGCTCAGCATGAGGATGGCGAGGACGGTGGGCACGGCCCAGAACGGCTGATCCTTGACCGAGTTGGTCTTGTTGTTCGGCATTGCGGTTCTCCCATGTGGTGCGGTTGTTGTGCTCTGTCTCGTACTACGTACGACGGACGGAAGCCACGGTAAGCGTACTTAGTACGGCTGTCAACCCCTCATGCCCCGTCGAGCCCGCCGAACACCCCTTGACAAGCGTACTAAGTACGCATAGTCTCCCTGTCACTGGTAGTACTTAGTACGAATCCAATTCCTGGGAGGGAATCCGATGACCACCACACCCGCATCGACGCGTACCGCGTCCACGACTCGCACCATGCGCGCGGCCGTTCAGCGCGCCTACACGTCGGTCGATCACATCTCGATCGAGAGCGTCGACCGCCCCACCCCCGCCGCGAACGAAGTCCTGCTGGACGTCCGCGCCGCCGGCGTCGACCGCGGCGTGTGGCACCTCGCCACCGGCCGGCCGTTCATCATGCGCGGAATGGGGTTCGGCCTCCGCCGACCCAGCCAACCGATCCAGGGCACCGACGTCGCAGGCGTCGTCGCCGCCGTCGGCTCCGAGGTGACCCGCTTCAAGGTCGGCGACGCCGTCATGGGTTCGGCCAACGGTTCCTTCGCGGAGCAGGCCGTGGCCAAGGAGGGCGCGCTCGCGCGCGTTCCCGAGGGGCTCCCCCTCACGGAGGCTGCCGCCGTCGCCGTCTCCGGGATCACCGCCCAGACCGCGGTCATGCGACTCGGCGCGGTCGAGGCCGGGCAGCGCGTCCTCGTGCTCGGCGCGTCGGGCGGTGTCGGCTCGTTCGCCGTCCAGCTCGCCGCGCACGCGGGAGCCGAGGTCACGGGAGTGTGCTCCGGCGCCAAGGCGGGGTTCGTGATGACGCTCGGCGCGACTCGAACCATCGACTATGCCACGACGGACGTCACGTCCCTCGACGAGCAGTTCGACCTCATCATCGACATCGGAGGCCTCACTCCCGTGCGCAGGCTCCGACGCGTCCTCTCGCCCGCGGGCAGGCTCGTCATCGTCGGCGGCGAGGGCGGGGGCAGCGTCGCCGGCGGCATCGGTCGCCAGCTGCGCGCGACCGTCGCGTCGCTCTTCACGCGGCAGAAGCTAATGTTCTTCATGTCGGTCACGAAGGCGCCCGCGCTCGAGGAGCTCTCCGCGCGAATCGCGCGCGGCGAGATCCGTCCCGCCGTCACGGCCACGTACCCGCTGGACCGGGCCGCAGACGCGGTCGTCGACCTCGTCGCCGGCCGGATCTCGGGCAAGGCCGTCGTCACGACGGGAGCGGGCCGATGACCGCCACGATCAGTCGCGTACGAGTCGCGCCCTCGTCGTCCGCCGCGCGCCGCCGCGCCGCCCTCATCGCGGGCGTCGCCTACGCCGTGATGTTCGTCCTCGCGATCGGAGCCAACTTCGGCGCCCTCGGTCAAATCGTCGTGGCTGACGATCCCGCGGCGACCGTCGCGAACATCGTGGCGCACGAATCCGCGTTCCGGCTGGGGATGGCGGCCTTCGCCGTCATCGCGGTACTCGACATCGTGATCGCGTGGGCGCTCCACGTGCTCCTGCGCGACCTGAACCCGAACCGGTCGCTCCTCGCCGCGTGGTTCCGCCTCGCCTACGCCGCGATCTTCGCGGTCGCGGTCGGGTTCATGTACCTCGCGCTCGTTCTCGCCACGGATCCCGAGCGGTTCGCGGGGCTCGACGCGGGCGGGCGCGAGGCTCTCGTGGGGCTCTCGATGGATGGATTCGACGCGATCTGGCACCTCGCCCTGGCGGTGTTCGGGCTTCACCTGATCGTGGTCGCGTCGATCGTCATCCCCGCGCGCGTCGCGCCCCGCGCACTCGGGGCCGTCCTCGCCCTCGCGGGCGCGGCGTACATCGCCGACACGTTCGCGCGCATCGTCCCGCCGCGACTACGCGGCCGTGGCCGACATCATGCTCGTCGTGGTGGCGTTGCCGTCGATGATCGGCGAGATGTGGTTCGCGGGCTGGCTGTTGCTCCGCGCATCCCGCTCCCTCGCCGCCGTCGCGGCCCCTGCGCCCGAGGCCGCATAGAACCGAACCCGCGACGCGTCACGCCGGAGGGCCCGCTGGCCTCTCCTCGCGTGGCGCGTCGTCGGTTCGATCCACCATTCCCAGGCTCCTGACCTTCCGCTCCAGGTGGAACTGCGCGTACGCGGCGACGAGCCCGGCGGCCTCGCGCCGATGCCGGGCGTCCGACGCGTCGGGCACCTCCCAGTCGCCCTCCACCAGGGAGGCGAGCAGCGCGAACGTCTCGGGTGCGGGGGCGGCGGCGCCCGACGGGCGGCAGTCCTCGCACACGGCTCCGCCCCCGGCGGCGTTAAACGCCCGATGCGGGCCGGGCTTGCCGCAACTCGCGCAGTCGCCGAAGCTCGGCGCCCACCCGGCGACCGCGAGCGATCGCAGCAGGTAGGCGTCGAGGATCAGCCCGGACGCGTGCTCACGGGCCGCGAGCGCGTTGAGCCCTCCGCGCAGGAGCCGGTACTGCTGGAGCGCCGGCTCCTTCTCGTGGTCGACGAGCTTGTCCGCCGTCTCGACCATCGCGGTCGCCGCGGTGTAGAGCCCGTAGTCCTCGGCGATGCGCTTCGCGAACGGCTGGATGGTCTCCACCTCGTTGACGACGTCGAGGTTGCGCCCCTCGTAGAGCTTGACGTCCGCGACCATGAACGGCTCGAGCCGCGAGCCGATCCGGCTCGACGTGCGGCGCACCCCCTTGGCGACGGCACGCACCTTGCCGTGCTCGCGCGTGAGCATGGTGATGATGCGGTCGGCCTCCCCCAGCTTGTGGGTGCGGAGGACGATCGCCTCGTCGCGGTACGTGGGCACGGTCCATTGTCGCGCGCGCCGCACACAGTGGCCGGTGCCCCGCCGCGCGCGGCGTTGACCCCGATCCTCCTGGCGGTGCGAAAGTGTCGATCACCATCCGAATTCGGCGCCCATCCACCGCCAGGAGGATCGAGGTCGCTCCGGGGACGCTAGTCGAGCACTCGCCCCATGCTCACGGTCGCGTCCGTCGAGTAGCCGAGCGACTCGTAGAACGCGACCGCCTCGGGGTTGCTCGTGCGCACCTGGAGGTTGACCTTCGGGCACCCGCGCGCGGCGAGCTCGACCTCCGCCGCCCGCATCAGCTCCGACCCGATGCCCTCGCCTCGGCGCGCGGGATCCACCGCGAGGTGGTAGATCCAGCCGCGATACCCGTCGTACCCGGCGACGACCGCGCCGACGACCGCGCCGTCCCGCTCCGCGACGAACACAAGCCCGTCGCCGAGCGGCACCTTTCGGTCGAGGATCGCGTTCGGCTCGTTACGCGGCGGGTCATTCGGGAACGCCTCGCGCCACAGCGCGACGACGGCCTCGCGATCGCCGTCGGCGAAGGCGCGAACCGTCGTCGTCTTGTCGACCACGACCCCAGTCTACGGGCGAGACCCCGGGCGCACGCTGGCGGGTGTCGGGTGCCGGATTCGTGCACGTACCGGCACTTGACACCCGCCAGGGCGCCCGCCGCTAACTCCCGGCGCGGTTCACCGCCGAGACGACCGCCCGCAGCGTCGCCGTCGTGATCGACGGGTCGATGCCGACGCCCCACAGGATCTCGTCGCCGATCTGACACTCCACGTACGCGGCGGCCTGGGCGTCGCCGCCCTCGCTCATCGCGTGCTCCGCGTAGTCCAGGACCTCGAGCTCCACGCCGCGCGAGCGAAGCGCGTGGACGAACGCGTCCACCGGCCCGTTGCCCACGCCGTCGACCGTCACCTCCTCGCCTCCGTCGACAAGGTCCGCCTCCAGCGTGTCGGGGCCCTCGTCGCTCGACGAGGTCCGCGTCCCGGCGAGCCGGAAACGGCCCCAGCGCTTGGCGTCGTCCGTGGCCGGGAGGTACTCGTCGTGGAAGATCTCCCAGAGCTCGTCGGACGAGATCTCGGTGCCGCCCTCGTCGGTCACGCCCTGCACGACGCGCGCGAACTCGATCTGGAGCCGCCGCGGCAGGTCCAGGTGCCGGTCCGTCTTCAGCAGGTACGCGATCCCGCCCTTGCCGGACTGCGAGTTCACGCGGATGACCGCCTCGTACGTGCGCCCCACGTCCTTCGGGTCGACGGGCAGGTAGGGCATCTCCCACAGGATGTCGTCGACCGTCATCCCGGCGGCGGCCGCCTTCTTCTCCTGCGCCTCGAAGCCCTTCTTGATCGCGTCCTGGTGCGAACCCGAGAACGAGGTGTACACCAGGTCGCCCCCGTACGGGTGGCGCGGGTGCACGTCCATCTGGGTGCAGTACTCGACGGTGCGACGCACCTCGTCGATGTCGGAGAAGTCGATCATCGGGTCGATGCCCTGGCTGAACAGGTTGAGCCCGAGCGTCACCAGGTCGACGTTGCCGGTCCGCTCGCCCTGGCCGAACAGGCAGCCCTCGACGCGGTCCGCCCCGGCCATGACGCCCAGCTCCGCGGCGGCCACGGCGCAGCCGCGGTCGTTGTGCGGGTGGAGCGAGATGCACACGTGCTCGCGGCTGCTGACGTGGCGGCTCATCCACTCGATCTGGTCGGCGTAGACGTTCGGGGTCGCGCGCTCGATCGTCGCGGGCAGGTTGTAGATGATCTCCCGGCCCGCCTCGGGCTGCCACAGCCCGCCGACGGCCTCGCAGACCTCGAGCGCGAACTCCAGCTCCGTGTCGATGAAGATCTCGGGCGAGTACTCGTAGCCGACGATCGTCTCGTCCGGGAGGATCTTCTCGGTGAACGACATGACGTCGAGCGTCCCGGCCGTCGCGAGCTCCTTCGTGGCGGCCTTGTCGTTGCGGAAGACGACCTCGCGGAAGAGCGGCGACGTTGCGTTGTACATGTGGATGGTCGCGCGCGGGGCGCCGACGACGCTCTGGACCGTGCGCTCGATGAGGTCGGTTCGCGCCTGGGTCAGGACGGAGATCGTCACGTCGTCGGGGATCGCGCCGTCCTCGACGATGCTGCGGACGAAGTCGAAGTCCGTCTGCGACGCGGCGGGGAAGCCGACCTCGATCTCCTTGTAGCCCATGCTCACGAGCAGGTCGAACATCCGGCGCTTGCGCGCGGGGTTCATCGGCTCGATGAGGGCCTGGTTCCCGTCACGCAGGTCGGTCGACAGCCAGCGCGGCGCCTTCTCGATCCGCGTGCTCGGCCACGTACGGTCGGGCAGGTCGATGGGCGTGAAGGGGCGGTACTTATGAATGGGCATCGCCGAGGGCTTCTGCGCCGCTCGGACTTGTTCGTCGTGTTTCATCGCGAATCCTTCGTCTCGGGTGGGGCCTGGTGGCCGGCACACCAACCTCCGCGACGAGGATTCGGCCTAGTAGGCCTCGTCGCGGCAGAGAAGGAGCAGCGAGAGTGCACGCATGGAAACAGGGTAGCGGAATCGCGGGAAGATGTGCACGCGGCTCGCGCTCACGTCGCCGCGGACGCCGCCGCTCGCCGCGTCTCGCGAACCGCCTCCACGATCAGCCAGGCCCACGCCCCGACCATCGCGACGAGGAGCGCCCACGTCAGCGCGGGCGGGAGCGGGGACCACGCGACGACGTCGGGTAACGCCGCGAGCGGATTCGACCACCGGGCTTCTCCGTAGTGGTACGAAATCGCCCGACCGAAGGCGGTCGCCATGGCGACGACGACGAACCCGGCGAGAGGGATGACGATTCGTCGCTGCTGCCGGGCCAGTGCCACCATGCCGAGGGCCGCGACCACCGCGATGAGCACCAGGGTCGCGTAGAGGTACCGCCCCTGGAGACCCGCAGCCACGCCCGTGCGCCGCGCGAGGAACAGGACGCCCGCGATCAACGCGCAGAACGTGAGGACGACCGGCGCGAGCAGGTAGAAGACGTGGCGGCGAGATACCTGCAGTCGCGGGGCGGCGACCGCGCCGATCACCAGCAGCGCGACGAGGGCGATCGACAGTAGCAGCGGCAACCACGCCGGGAAGGCGGTGTAACCGTACTTGATCGACAGCATCGCCCAGAATCGCTCGGGGAACACCTCGACGAAGTGCCGGCCCACGCGAGAGATCGTCGCGCCCAGGCTGAGGGGCGTGTCGCGCAGGGCGATATGCCCGGCGGGCTGCGGCACGTGATAGAGGATCAGGTTCCGGATCCACCACCACCCGCCGAGCATCGACAGGCCGGCGAAGACGACGGTCGCCTTGACGGCGGGTGTCCGAGTCGGGGCTCGGCGGGCGGCGACGACGTAGGCGAGGAAGAGCACGCCCGACACGGGCACCGCCCACCCCTTGGTGAAGAGCGCCACGGCGGACGCGATCCCGAGCCACGCCGCCGTCTTCACGCGCAGGTCGCCCTTGAGCACCATGACCAGCCCCAGGCAGAGCCAAGCCGAGGCGGCGTTCAGGAGGTTGTCGTTGTTGACGGCCCCGCCGATCGCGGCAACCTGCGGGATCGCGGGGACGACGAGCGCCGCCGCGATGACCGCGTGCCGCGAGGCGCCGAGGGCGCGCGCGGCCGCCGCCGCGACGAGCGGGAGCGGGAGCAGGAGGAGAAGCGAGAGGAACCGGAAGAGCCACACCTCGCGGTCCCACGGCAGCTCGTGCGCCACGTCGTGCACCGTGCCGAGCGCGATGTAGTACCCGGGCGGATGCTGGCTGGCCATGTTCTCGGTACCGGGACCCCCCACGCCCCGAGCGAGGTCGTCGAACGGTAACTGCGTCGGCCGATCCTCCGCCGCCGCCTTCGTCAGGGATGGGCGCTTGAGGGGCGGAGTGTCGTCCGTCTGCAGGGTGGAGTGACCGATCGATACCTCGACCGCGTTCATCCGGAAGAGCTGGTTGTAGTCCGGCCAGTCCTCGTACTCGGCCCAGTAGAGCGCGGCGCCCACGTGGTTGAACTCGTCGGCCGAACGGTAGATCGGGAGCACGATGCTCCACAGCACGAGCGCGAGGTCGAACACGATCGTCGCCATCCAGACGACGCGGGGAAGACCACGGAAATGGCTGCGCACCGGCTCAGGTTAGCGGTGGTATCGCCTCGTCGGCCACCGTAACCGTCCTCTCGCGCACGGACTCGACGACGACCCACACGGCCGCTGCCCCGACCACGACCATGAGGCCCCACGTCGCCGCAGAAGGCATCGGTGACCACGCGACCATGTCGCGAACGGAATCCAGGGGATTCGACCACCGATCCGCGCCGTAGTGGTACGAGATCGCCCGCAGGTACGACACGATGGCGAAGCCCGACGCGAAGACGGCGAGGGGGATGACCATCGCGCGCGATCGACGGACGAGGCGGCCGAGTCCGATCGCTGCGAGGACCGCGATCGACACGATGCACGGGTACAGGTAGCGCCCTTGCACTCCGGCCGCGATACCCGTCCTGCGGGTCAGGAACGTCACGGCGGCCAGGAGAATGCCCGACGATAGGGCGAGCGGCGTAGCGATGAGCCACACGTTGGACTTCGCCACCGGAGCGGACCGGGCGACGAGCGCAATGCCGATGAGGGCGACAAGGACGACGGTCAACAGGCCCACCCACCACCACGCGAACGCATGTTCGCCGTACTTGATGCTGAGCTGGGCCCACAAGCGTTCGGGGAAGACGCTCACGAACTGGTGCAACGTCCGACGGGCCGCGACGACGGGCTCGAGTGGCGTGTCGAGCGGCCTGTGGTGCCCGGCGGATTGCACGTTCCCCCGGAGGATGAGGTTGCGAACCCACCACCATCCTCCGGCCATCGATACCAGGAGGAATACGCCCGCCGGGCGGAGGATCGAGCGGAGGTTTCGCGCGCGTCGCCCCGCCACGGCGTATGCGAGGATCACGGTGGCTGCGAGCGGAATCGCCCACGCCTTGGTAAGGAGCGCGAGCGCGGAGACGAGTCCGACCCATATCGCGGTGCGGTATCGCACGTCGCCCATCGCGATGCGCACGAAGCCGAGGGTCATCCACGCGGCGGCCGCGTTCAGCATGTTGTCGTTGTTCACGGCGCCGCTCAGCGCCGCAAGCTGAGGGACGCCCGCGACCACCAGGGCGGAGGCGACAATCACGCGGCGCTCGGCCCCCATCTCACGGGCTACGCTCGCCGCGATCGCGGGCAACGGCGAGAGCATCAGGAGCAGCACGGAGAAGAGGCGGAAAACCCACACCTCCCGGTCCCACGGCAGGCTCCCGGACGCCTCGTGCAGGGTACCGAGCGCGACACTGTAGGCCGGGGGATGCTGACCCGCGAGGTTCACCGGGCTGTGCAGCCCGTCGCCGAAGGTATCGAACGACGGTTGCGTCGGCCGGGTGCGCGCGTCCTCGGCAAGAATCGGGGGGCGCACGATGACCGGCTCGGTCGTCGTGCGCAAGGTCGACGCGTCGATCGAGTCCGTGGTCGCGTCCATCGTGAGGATGCGTTCGGGCGACGGCCATTCGTGGAAGTCCGCCCAGAATAGGCCGGCGCCGACGTGGGCAGCCTCGTCCGCCGAACGGTAGATCGGGAGCACGACCGACCAGAGAACGATCGAGAGTTCGAAGAACAGGGTGACGACCCACACGACGCGGGGAAGACCACGGAAGAGCGTGCGCACCGGCTCAGGTTAGCGGGGATCCACTGTTCGTGCCGAGGCACGACGAGTCCTCGTGCTACGGTTGCCCGTGGTGACTCCCCCGGGAGGCACCGCGTCGCAGATTGCTTCTACTTCTCGCCCGGCCGCGTAGGCCGCGCGGCTCGTAGAACTTCTCTTCGGCGAACGAGCGCGGACACCTCCGCGATTCGCCACCACTGCCGGTGCCGTGACAGTCACGGTTTGCGCACCGCGCCCGGCACCATGCCCGAAAGGCACCACCCTCTTGACTGAGCACTTTCGCCGAACTCGGCGTGCCCACACTCTACTCACCGACGTGCTCGAGCGCGAAGGCAAGACCAAGGCGTTCCCCATTCAGGAGGACACGCTTCCGCGACACGCTCTCGCGGCCGCGACGTCCTCGGCCGCGGCAAGACCGGCTCCGGCAAGACGCTCGCCTTCTCGATTGCCGATGGTCGCGCGCCTCGCCGCGCGCGGCCCGGTCGAGCCGCCGGCCACCCCCGCGGCCTCGTCCTGGCGCCGACGCGCGAGCTCGCCACCCAGATCGACGCCGTCATCGCGCCGCTCGCCAAGGCGTACGGCCTGACGACCGCCACGATCTTCGGCGGCGTCAGCCAGCAGCGCCAGGAGCTCCGCGCTGCGCGGCGGCGTCGACATCGTCGTCGCGTGCCCCGGCCGCCTCGAGGACCTCATGAAGCAGCGTCACGTGCACCTCGACGCCGTCGAGATCACCGTGCTGGACGAGGCCGACCACATGGCCGACCTCGGCTTCCTGCCCGGCGTCACCCGCATCATGGCGGCCACCCCCGAGCGCGGCCAGCGCATGCTGTTCTCCGCGACGCTGGACAACGGCGTGGACAATCGGTGCGGCGCTTCCTCAGCAACCCGCTCACACACTCGGTCGACGAGGCGAAGACAGCCACGTCGACGCGATGACTCACCACGTCTTCCACGTGAACGGCGCCGACGCCAAGCGCGAGATGGTCCAGGCCCTCGCCTCCGGCACGGGCCGCCGCATCCTGTTCATGCGCACCAAGCACCAGGCCAAGAAGCTTGCCAAGCAGCTCAACCAGCGCGGCATCCCGGCGGTCGACCTGCACGGCAACCTCTCGCAGGGCGCAGCGCGACCGCAACCTCGCGGCGTTCGGCTCGGGCGCGGTCCGCGTGCTCGTCGCGACCGACGTCGCCGCGCGCGGCGTCCACGTCGACAACGTCGAACTCGTGGTCCACGTCGACCCGCCCGACCGAGCACAAGGCGTACCTGCACCGCTCCGGCCGCACGGCGCGCGCGGGCTCCGCGGGCGACGTCGTCACCGTCGTGCTTCCCGAGCAGCGTCGCGAGACGACCACCCTGCTGCGCAAGGCCGCGATCACCGCGACCCCGCAGCGCGTGAACGCCCGCTCCCCCGAGGTCGGCGCGCTGATCGGCGAGCGCGCCGCGCACGTGCCCTACGTCGCGCCGGCGGTTCGCCCGTCCGGCGGCGGAAAGCCCCGACGCGCCCCCGGCGGCAACAGCCGCGGTGCACGCCATGGCGCCCCGGCCGCGCACCGCGCCCGCCAGGGCGGCGGTCGAACGCGCAGCGCCGCCGACTTCTCGCGTTCGGCGTCGGGGGGTCGCGGCGGTCGCTAGCGTGCCCGCCCCGCCGTTCGGGAGACGCGTGTCAACCGAACGGCACCGCCCCCTCGTTATTTCGACATGGGAGTGGAAACCAAGCGCGATCCGTACATATCATCACGGGGGATGCGTAGTGAACCCGAGGTGGAGGAGATCGTCCGCGCCTTCGTGGCGTCGGACTACTCGCGCGTCGTCGCGGCCGTCGCGGCCGCCACGCGCTCGGACGACGGCGCCGAGGACGCGGTCCAGGACGCGCTGATCAAGGCGCTCGACGCCGACCCGCTGCCGGAGAACCTGCGCGCGTGGGTCACCGTCGTCGCCGTCAACCGCCGACGCGACCTCCAGCGGCGGGCGAGCGCCGAGCGCCGCGCGATCGGTCGTCTCGACGCGCCCGCGCCGAGCGACCCGACGGCGGGCCTCGCCGAGCACACCGCGCTCCGGGAGGCCGTGGACGCCCTTCCGGAACGCCAACGCCAGATCGTCCTGATGCACTACTACCTCGACTCCTCCGTCGCGGATATCGCGTCCGCGCTCGGAGTCGCGCCAGGTACGGTCAAGACCCAACTGCATCGCGGCCGAGCCGCGCTCGCCGAGCACGTCGGAGGTGCGTCATGACCATCGACGACCAGATCCGCGCCGCGCTGTCCCGCGCGATCCCCGAACCCCCCGTCGACGCTCCGCGCGTCACGGCACGCATCATGAAGCGCTGGCGCACGGGACCCGGCCCCGACGACGGACCTCGCGACCCGGGCAGCGGCGGCGGCCCGCGCACCCCGAGGAGCGGAGGCCCCTCGGGGTTGTTCGCCGCCCTTCCCGCGGTGCTCGCCGGCGTGGCCGGAGTCCTCGCGGGCGGCGGCGTCGCCCTCGCCCACGGCGCCTCCGCCGAGGGCGCCGTGCTCGCCCACGTCCCGATCTTCTCCTGCCCCGACGCGGGACAGGTGGGGACGCTCGACGAGGGCGATCGCGTGTACATCGTCGGCCGCGCCCCCGGCTCGTACGCCGTCCGCAACGTCCGCGGCGACGGCGGTACGGTGTTCGTCGCGTCGCGCTACGTGAGCCCGGATGCCGACACCTCGGCTTTGCCGGAGCTCGGCTGCGAGACCGTCGGCGACCTCGCCGTCGCCACCCCGAGCCCCACGCCGAGCCCCACGCCGACCCCGACCCACACGTCGAAGCCGAGCAAACCGAAGCACACGACCCCGGCCGGCGACACGACCAAGCCCGCGATCGACAACGCCGCCGCGACGCCGGGAACCGTGTACGACCCCGGCTTCTGCACGCCGCCCCAACAGGCGACGCTCGTCGCGCACGTCACCGACAACACGAGCGTCGCGTCCGTGACCGCGTCGTGGACGCTCAAGGGCACACCGACCTCGAAGGCGATGTCCCCGTCCGGCGGTGGCACGTACACGGCGACCTTCGGTCCGATCGCCGCCGACACGCTCGGGCCCCACGAGACGACGGTCGTCACGGTCACGATCAAGGCGAAGGACCCCGCGGGGAACACCGCGAAGAACACGACCGTCCACGTGACAGTCACGAGCGACGGAGGGGGGTGTCTGTACTGATGCGCGCCTCGCGGATCATCGTCCCGGCGGCGGCCTTCACCCTCGCCGCGGCGGCCACGTACGGAGCGGTCGCGGCCGCCCAGACCGGCCCCAGCCCTACGCCGACGGAATCCGCGGCGCCCGTCGGCGTCGTCGCCCCCTTCCCGTACTCGGGCGACGCGGACGCGGCCGCGCAACGCTGGGTCGACGCGCACCCCGCCGCCGCGGACGGGACCGACGCCGAGTACGTCGCGTATGCCCCCGAGTCCCGTCCGCCGTCCCCCGCGCCGTCGACCCCCGCGTCGTCCGGCGCCACGCCGACGCCCGGGGCGTCCGGCGGTGCGGAAGGGACGGGAGGCGCGGCGCTCCCCGACAGCCCGTCGGGCGGTATCCCCGGAGACGGCGGTGTCGTCGACCTCTGCGCGGGCGACTCCCCTCCCGACTACTGCCCGACGGCGTCGGCGGCACCGTCGAACTCGCGCTCGACGCCCTCCCCCCGATGGACGGGATGGTCACGCTCCACCCGGCGACGCCCGGCTCGGCCCCCTTCCCCTACTTCCCCGAATGCGAGCCGAGCGACCTCGCGCCCGGCGACCTCGCGGTCGGGATGACGGTCAACCGTCCGGCGAGCATCCGGCTCACGTGGTCGCGCGCCACGGCCGACGGGTGGGAGCCCCACGAGGTCACGCTCGTCACGAGCGGCCCGGCGGAGGACGCGTGGAACGCGTGGGCGGCGAGCGACGCCGCGACCCCCACCGATCCCGAGCAGTGGATCGACGTCTGCCACGTGATCCGGGGCCTCGATCCGGGCGAGTACCGCGTCCAGGCGACGTTCACCGACGCCTCGGACTCCGCGCAGCAGTTCACCTACCCGTCCGACGCCCCGCTCACCGCGCGCGTCGAGGACGCGTCGGGCTCCGTGCCCGGCCACACCCGGCGCCCCACGATCGTGTTGCCCGTCGGCGTCGACCGGGTCGTCGTCAACGCCCTGGCGCCGAGCGACCAGTACATCGCGATGGTCGCGGTTCCCGCCGGGGGCGACAACCCCGGCGAGGGCGGCACGTGCGACGCGTCCCTCCTGGACCCCTCGCACGTTCTCGCGGCCGGCGACATCGTGGGCGTGCCGCTCACCCAGGAGACGCTCCCCGATTCGGTCGTGCACGCTCCCGATTACCCGTACCTGCCCGACCAGAACCTCTCGCTGACAAGCGACTTCACCCTCGAGGAGGGGACGGACTACACGCTCTGCCTGTTCTGGATGGACACCCGCGGCGACCCGTCGGACGGGCGGCCAGTCAACGTGGAGGCGATCCCCGTGAACGTCGAGGACGCGTACCGCGTCAGCCTCGACGTCGTCGGCTTCTACGGCGAGGACGGCGCGCTCGACGGCTCGACGGTCAGCGGGGGGCGCGTCCGCGCGATCCGACCCGGGGGCTACCTTCCCGGAAGTTCCCGCGAGTGCTCGCCCGGCCTCGACGTCGGCTTCGGCCCGCG
>CAVQHE010000008.1:0-389439 GCA_963712245.1 uncultured Actinomycetota bacterium
GGGGAAGGTGAGCGAGCAGGGATCCCACGCCGAGTTGATGGCGGCCGGCGGCCACTACGCTCGGCTCTTCTCCCTCCAGGCCGAGCGCTTCGCGAAGGGCCTGTCCGCCGAGGGAGACCTCGTCGACGCGACTCCCGATCCCGATGCCCTCGTCGACCTCGGGGAGGTGTCTGCGCCGTGATCGAGACGCTACGCGGCACGCTCATGCTCGCGCGAATCGCGTGGAAGGCGAGCAAGGGCCGCTTCCTCCTGTCGTTCCTCCTCATGCTCCTCCAGTTCACCGCCATGCCCCTCGCGGCCCCCGCGCTCGCCGCGCTCACGAACGCCGCCATCGCTCACGATGCCTCCGGCGTCACGGGTGCCGCGATCGCCGTCGCCGCGTTGGCGATGGCGGGGCTCGTCGCCGGGCACTTCGGGCACGTCTTCTACTTCGAGCTCGGGGAGAGGGTTCAGCTCGCGCTCGAACGCGACCTCATCGATCTGAGTAACGGATCCGCCGGGCTTGAGCACCACGAGCGGCCGGACTACGCCGACAAGCTCCGCGTCGTGACCCAGGAGGTCGACTGGGCGGGCTGGAGCGTCATGGGCACGCTCTTCAGCGCCATTGGCCTCGGCGTGGGCGGCGTGATCACCGCCGTGCTCCTCGGGATGCTCAATCCGTGGCTCCTGCTCCTTCCGGTGTTCGCGATCCCGTCGCTCGTCCTTGGCCGTCGCGGCGAGGTCGTCATGGGTACGGCGCGCGAGGATGCCGCGCCCTTCACGCGACGCGTGCGTCACGTCTTCCGCCTCGCGACCGACGCCGGCCCCGCGAAGGAACTTCGGGCGTGCGGGCTCGGCGACGAGATGTACCGACGCCAACGCGATTCGTGGAACGACGCGACGCGCGTGCTCGTGCGCGGCGAGGATCGCTCCGCGATCCTTCAGGTCGCGGGCCAGGTCTTCTTCGCCATCGCGTACATCGGTGCGACGCTTCTGGTGATTCGCGACGTGGTGACCCACCAAGGGTCGGTCGGGGACGTCGTGCTGGTGATCTCTCTCGCGAGCCAAGTCAACCAGCAGGTCACGCAGTCCGTGTTTCTCCTCGTGGGGCTGCAGCGCATCTCCCGAACGCTGACCAACCTCGCGTGGATCCGGGAGCTCGTCGAGAAGGATCTTCCCGTTCCCGACCTCGACCTGCCCCGCACCATCACGCGCGGCATCGAGCTCCGCGACGTCTCCTTCGCGTACCCCGGCACGGAACGGGTGGTATCGGCGGCGTCAACCTCCAGCTGCCCGCCGGGCACACGGTCGCCATCGTCGGAGAGAACGGCGCGGGCAAGACCACCCTCGTCAAGCTCCTGTGCCGCTTCTACGAGCAGACCGACGGCACCATCGAGATGGACGGCGTGGACATGCGCCGGTACGAGCTGGACGCGTGGCGCGAGCGGATCGCCGCGGGGTTCCAGGACTTCGCGCGGTTCGAGTTCCTCGCGCGCGAGACGATCGGCGTGGGCGACCTGCCGCAGATCGACGACGGCGACGCGGTGGCGAAGGCGCTCGACCGCGCCCGGGGAACGGATCTCCTGACGCGCCTGTCCGGAGGGGCTCGAAACCCCTCTTGGTAAGTCCTACACCGAGGGTACGGAACTCTCGCGGAGGGCAGTGGCAGAAGCTGGCGCTCGGACGCGCCATGATGCGCGAAACCCCGCTGCTGCTCATCCTCGACGAGCCCACGAGCGCCCTCGACGCACAGGCCGAGCACGACCTGTTCGAGGAGTACGCGGCGTCGGCCAAGCGCATCGGCCGGACGACCGGCGCGATCACCGTGCTCGTCTCCCACCGATTCTCGACCGTCCGCATGGCCGACCTCATCCTCGTCGTGAACGACGGGCGCATCCAGGAATCGGGGACGCACGACGAGCTCGTCGCCCTCGGCGGCCTCTACGCCGAGCTCTACGGCATGCAGGCGAAGGCGTACCAGTAGGCGCGGATAGGCTGACGCCATGCCCGTCCCGCTCGTCCTCGCGTCCGCCTCCCCCGCCCGGCTCTCCACGCTCCGCGCGGCCGGAATCGATCCCACGGTGGTCGTCTCCGAGGTCGACGAGGACGCGATCCTCGCGACGCTCGGCGGCGCCCCGTCCGTGCGACGCGGCGCTCGTTCTCGCGCGAGCCAAGGCCGAGGCCGTCGCCGGCGGCGATCCCCCGGCGGCGTCGCGCTCGTGCTCGGGTGCGACTCGATCCTCGAGATGGACGGCGGGCGTTCGGAAGCCCGGCACCGCCGACGCCGCGCGGGCGCGCTGGCGCGAGATCCGGGGTCGGGAGGGGGTTCTTCACACGGGCCACTGGCTCGTCGACGCGCGCAACCCCGGAACCGACCCACGGCCCGCCACCGGCGAAACCGCGTCAACGGTGGTGCGCTTCGCCGACGTGACCGACGACGAGATCGACGCGTACGTCGCGACCGGCGAGCCGCTCGGCGTCGCCGGGGGCTTCACGATCGACGGCCTCGGCGGGCCGTTCGTCGAGTCGATCTCCGGCGACCACCACACCGTCGTCGGCCTCAGCCTGCCCCTACTCCGCCATCTGACCGCGCCGCCTCGGCGTCGCATCACGGACCTCTGGTCGCGCCCCTAATTTGTGGGGTCACGACAACCTACGCCGCCGTAACCAACTCCGCGCGCCTATTCCTTGTATGACATCGACAAACGCGCACGGTGCCACTTGGCCCCGGCCCAAACTTGTCTCGCGCATCCCCCGGACGGGGCGGCGGACCCGCGGGCGCGCTACGGTGGCGGGGTGCCGTCCTTCGATTCCGTTCTGATCGCCAACAGGGGCGAAATCGCGGTTCGGGTCATCCGCGCCTGCAAGGACGCCGGGCTGCGCTCGATCGCCGTCTACGCCGAGTCCGACCGCGACGCCCTCTTCGTGTCGCTCGCGGACGAGGCGTACGCCCTCGGCGGCGCGATCGCCGCCGACACGTACCTCAGCGTCCCGAAGATCCTCGATATCGCCGCACGCTCGGGCGCGCAGGCCATCCACCCCGGGTACGGCTTCCTCTCCGAGAACGCGGGATTCGCCCAGGCCGTCATCGACGCCGGGCTCGTGTGGATCGGCCCGCCCCCCGCGGCGATCGACGCCCTCGGAGACAAGGTCTCCGCGCGACACATCGCGCAGAAGGCGGGCGCCCCGCTCGTCCCGGGAACGCCGGACCCCGTGGGAAGCGCCGACGAGGTCCTCGCCTTCTCGAAGGAGCACGGGCTTCCCATCGCCATCAAGGCGGCGTTCGGCGGCGGCGGGCGCGGCCTCAAGGTCGCCCGGGCCAGCGAGGACATCGTCGAGCTGTACGAGTCCGCCGTGCGCGAGGCGACCGCCGCGTTCGGGCGCGGAGAGTGCTTCGTCGAGCGCTTCCTCGACAAACCCCGTCACGTCGAGACCCAGTGCCTCGCCGACACGCACGGCAACGTCGTCGTCGTGTCCACCCGCGACTGCTCGCTCCAGCGCCGACACCAGAAACTCGTCGAGGAGGCGCCCGCCCCCTTCCTGACCGACGAGCAGAACGCGGAGCTCGTCCGGGCGTCCGAGGCCATCCTCCGCGAGGCGAAGTACGAGGGCGCGGGCACGTGCGAGTTCCTCGTCGGCACCGACGGCACGATCTCCTTCCTCGAGGTCAACACCCGACTCCAGGTGGAGCACCCGGTCAGCGAGGAGGTCACGGGCCTCGACCTCGTCCGCGAGCAATTCCGGATCGCCGCGGGCGAGCCCATCTCGAACCTCGCGCCCGCGACGCGGGGCCACTCGATCGAGTTCCGGATCAACGGCGAGGATCCCGCCGCCGGTTTCATGCCCTCCCCCGGCCGCATCACGCGGCTGACGTACCCGAGCGGGCCGGGCGTCCGCGTCGACACGGGCGTCCGTCAGGGGGACACGATCTCCGGCGCGTTCGACTCCATGATCGCGAAGATCATCGTCACAGGAGCGACGCGCGCGGAGGCGGTCGAGCGCGCCCGCCGCGCTCTCGCCGAGACCGACGTCACCGGCGTGCCCACCGTCCTGCCCTTTCACCGCGCCGTGCTCGAGGCGCCGGAGTTCGCGGCGCCCGACGGTCGCTTTGGCGTCTTCACCACATGGATCGAGACGGATTTCGCATCGGTCCTGGGCACCCTCGGCGGCGGCGCACCGGGCGCGGGCGACGACGCGGGCGGCGAGGCGATGTCCCGCGTCGTGGTCGAGGTCGGGGGCAAACGCCTCGAGGTCGTGCTGCCCGCCGCGCTCGTCGCCGCCGGCCGCGCCAACGCGCGCTCGGGAGGACCGGCGCGCCGCGGCGCCCGCCGCAACGACTCGGTCAAGGTCTCGTCCGGGAAGACGCTCGCGTCCCCGATGCAGGGAACGGTCGTGAAGGTCGCCGTCAAGGACGGTGCGACGGTCGAGGAGGGCGACCTGATCGTCGTGCTCGAGGCGATGAAGATGGAGCAGCCCCTCGTCGCGCACCGCGCGGGAACGATCGCGGGGCTCGCGGTGGAGGTCGGGGCCGGCGTGACCGCCGGAGCGACGATCTGCGACATCGAGCCCGCCGAGTAGCCGGTCTCGAATTACGCAACATGTTCGTTGCGTATTTTTGACAACTCGCGATCCTTCGCCCTACCCTGGGCTCATCGGTTAGGTATACCTAACCTGTCGACCCGGAGGGATGGCGGAATGCTTTCGAACTTTCTGATCGGACTACGCGAGGGCCTCGAGGCCGCGCTCATCGTGGGAATCCTCGTCGCGTACCTCGTGAAGAGCGGCCGCCGCGACCGCCTCCCCCAGGTGTGGACCGGCGTCGGCGCCGCTATCGCCGTCTCGCTCGCGTTCGGCGCCGCCTTGACGTTCGGGCCGCGCGGACTCTCCGACGAGGTAACCGAGGGCATCGCCGGCACGCTCAGCGTGCTCGCCGTCGCGCTGGTCACCTGGATGATCTTCTGGATGGCGCGCACCGCGCATCACCTGCGCCGCAACCTCGAGTCGTCCCTCGACGCCGCGATCGACCTCGGATCGTTCGCCGTCGCGACGATGGCCCTTCTCGCCGTCGGGCGCGAGGGCCTCGAGACCGCGCTCTTCCTCTGGGCCGGCGTCAACACCGCAGGTGCCTCCACCTCCCCCCTCCTCGGCGCGGTTCTCGGCCTCGCGTGCGCCGTCGCCTTCGGCTGGGCGATCTACCGCGGCGCGCTCCGGATCAACCTGCGCGACTTCTTCCGCTGGACGGGCCTGTTCCTCATCGTCGTCGCCGCGGGCGTGCTCGCCTACGGGGTCCACGACCTCCAGGAGGCCGGAGTCTTCCCCGGCGCGGAGGTCCTCGCGTTCGACGTGTCCGCGCAGATCCCACCCGAGTCGTGGTACGGCACGCTGCTCAAGGGAACGGTCGCGTTCTCCCCGGAGACCACCGTCCTCCAGGCCATCGCCTGGGTCGCCTACGCGATCCCGACGCTCCTCCTATTCGTCCGCACGGCGTTCGCCCGCGGCTCGGCGCCCCGCGACGTCGCCCGGACGCGCGCCGACGCCCGCGAGACCGTCACGGTCGGGGGCTCGGACGACTGACCCCGCGTCCGGCGCGACGGGGCGTTCCGGGAGGACGGCTCACCGGTTAAGGTGAGCGCATGACTGGACCTCAACGACGAGCCACCAGCCTCGTGATGGTGGCCACCTGGCTCGTACTCGACCTCATCCGCTTCGCCGGACCCCTCGTCAGCCAGCTGTTCGACATCGGCGTGTCCGTCGCGGCCGCCGCCGCCGTCGCCGCCTACGTCGGCGGAAGCGCCCTCGCCTGGATCGGCACGCTCGTCGCTCGCCAGATCGGGCACGGGCGCGTCCTCCTCTGGCTCGTGCTGGCCCTCGTCGTCCTTCGGGCGCTCCTGCCGTTCCTCGAAGGTGACGCCCTCATCGTGTACGGGCTCATCGCGCTCGCGCTCGCGCTCGCGCTCCTCCTCCTCGCCGTGACGGGGACGACGGACGTGGCGGGCGGCGCGGGAGTGGTCGCCGCCGCGGGCATGGGGGCCATGATCGCGCTCGCCGAGCAGGCGATCCTCCACACGTGGGACGCCCTGTGGCGCGACGGTCTCGTCAGCTGGATCGCGACCGTCGTCCTCTGCGCCGCCCTGCTCTTCGCGGTCGTGCGCGCCCGTCGCGAGGCGCCCGCCCGCGCCACGCGAGGACTGTGGGCGCTGGGGCTCTGGCTCTCGATCACCGCGTTCGCCCTCGCCAACGCCGCGTTCCTCTCGTCGCAGTCCGGGTATCACCTCGGCATCGCCCTCGTGCTCGGCGCCGTCGGGCTCGCGGCCGGCGTCTTCTCCGCGTCGCGGCGCCCCACGCTGCCCATCGCCGCCGTCGCCGTCATCGCCGCCGTCGCGCTCCTTGCGACGTGGACGATGGTGGCGTTCTCCGGGCCGGTGCTCCTCGTGATGATCCCCGTCGCGAGCGCGACCATCACCTACCTCGCGAGCCGCGCCGTCCACCCCGCCCCGAGCCCCGCCTCGCGCGGCGTCGGCCTGAGGCTCCTCGGCGCGTCGGCCGCGTTCGGCCTCGCGACGCTCGCCCCGTTCATGCTCGTCCAGCTCGACTACGACATTCCGATCGGGATCCCGCACCTGCTCGTGATCGTGATCGCCGCCGGCGGCGTCGCTTTCGCCGCGATCGCGCGCTCGCGCGCCCCCATCCCCGGGCAGACGCTCTCCCACGCGACGATCGGGTTCCGGCGGCGCGCGGCGCTCGGCGTGCTCGTGTCGCTCGGGCTCGGCGCGCTCCTCCTCGTCACCTTCAACACCGGGGCCGGATCGGCCGCGACGCCGCCTGCCCAGCTGAAGGTCGTTTCCTGGAACCTTCACTACGGCGTCACGCCGGGCCTGACGGGCGGACCCGGCGTCGAACTCGACGAGACCGTCGCGTACCTCCGCGACAAGGACCCGGACGTCCTGCTGCTCCAGGAGGTGGAGCGGGGGTGGATCCTCGCCGGCGGGACGGACCTGCTCCAGTACCTCGCCGACGGCCTCGACATGAACTACGTCTACGCGGGGGCGCACGACCGCCAGTTCGGCAACGCGATCCTGTCGCGCTACCCCATCGAGGACCCCGACGTCGTCCACCTCCCGTACGGCGCGGGCCCCCAGGGACGCAGCGCCATCCTCGGCACCGTCGCGACGTCCGACGGGCCCATCCAGTTCGTCTCGGTCCACCTCCAGCACAAGGACGACGAGGCGACCCGCGTCGCCGAGGCCACGGCCCTCCTCGACGCGCTCGAGCCCGTGCCGGCCCGGATGATCGCGGGCGACTTCAACGCGCGCCCCGACGCCGAGTCCGTCGCGCTCATGCTCGACGCCGGATACACGAGCGCGCAGGACGCCCTGCTCGGGGAGGCGGACACGTACGTCGGCTCCGACTTCGTCGCGCGGATCGACTACCAGTTCCTGCTCGGCGTCCGCGGCTCGGACTTCTCGATCGGCGACTCCGGACGCTCCGACCACCTCGACCTCGACCTCACCGTCGCGCCTCAGTAGTCGGGCGCTACGCTCGATCCATGAGCACCGCCGAGGACGCCGCGCGAGCGATCGCCGAGCGCCTCGGGGTCGAATCGCACGACGTCGCGGTGGTCGCGGGGTCGGGGTGGACCGACGCCGTCGCGGGTCTCGGTCGGGAGGTCGCGTCCGTCGACGCCGCCGACGTCCCGGGGTTCGCCGCCGCGGGCGTCGCGGGGCACGCGGGCACGCTTCGCTCCATCGAGACGCCGGCCGGCCGCCGCATCCTCGTGCTCGGGGCACGGCGCCACTACTACGAGGGGCGCGACGCGACCGCCGTCGCCCACGGCGTGCGAACCGCCGCCGCCGCCGGATGCGCCGTCCTCGTCGTCACCAACGCCGCCGGGTCGATCCGCGCCGAGTGGACACCCGGAACCGTCGTCCTCATCGACGACCACGTCAACCTCACCGGCGCGACGCCGCTCGACGGGGCGCGTTTCGTCGACATGACGGACGCCTACTCGCCCCGCCTGCGCTCGCTCGCGCGCGACGCGGATCCCGATCTCCCCGGGGGCGTGTACGCCCAGTTCCCCGGACCCCAGTACGAGACCCCGGCGGAGGTGCGCATGGCCCGGGCGATGGGCGCCGACCTCGTGGGGATGTCCACCGCCCTCGAGGTGATCGCCGCGCGGGCCGAGGGCATGGAGGCGCTCGGCCTCTCGCTCGTGACGAACCTCGCCGCGGGAATCTCGCCTCAGCCCCTCTCACACGACGAGGTCCTCGAGGCCGGCGCCATCGCCGCCCCCCGCCTCGCCTCGCTGCTCGCCGGCATCGCGGCGCGCCTGTAGGCCCCCATGGCACTCGTGTTCGGCACGGCGGGCATCCGCGGGCCCCTCGGACCCGGCCCCGACCGGATGAACTCCGCGACCGTGCGCCGCGTGACCGCCGGGCTCGCCGAGTACCTCGCCGACCGCCTGCCCGCCGGCGAGGCGCCCGCGCGCGTCGTCGTCGGTTACGACGCGCGGACGCGATCCGACGCGTTCGCCCTCGACGCCGTCGGCGTGCTGACCGCGACCGGGCTCGAGACGCTCCTGCTCCCCCGCGCGCTCCCGACCCCGGTGCTCGCGTTCGCCGTCCGCCACCTCGGCGCCGACGCCGGCGTCATGATCACCGCGAGCCACAACCCGGCGACGGACAACGGCTACAAGGTCTACCTCGGGGGGCGCCTGACGGACGACGACGGGCGCGGCGCCCAGATCGCCCCGCCCACGGACGCGGAGATCCAGTCGCGCATCGCGGCGGCGGAGGACGTCCCGACGGGGCGCGGGGTCGAGGTGGCGCTGCTCGGCGACGACGTCGAGGAGGCGTACGTCCGCGCCGTCGCGGCGACCCTCGACGACTCCACCGACGCGCGCGAACGTCGGTCCCGGGTGCGGATCGTCCTCACCCCCGTGCACGGCGTCGGCGGCGCGACGGCGGTCGCGGCGCTCCGCGCGGCGGGCTTCGCCGACGTCTCCCTCGTCCCCGAGCAGGCCGACCCCGACCCGCTCTTCCCCACCGCCCCGCTGCCCAACCCCGAGGAGCCCGGGGTGATGGACCGCGCCCTCGCCCTCGCGGAGCGGTCGCGCGCCGACGTCGCGCTCGCGCTCGACCCCGACGCCGACCGCTGCGCCGTCGGCGTTCCGGTCGACGGCACCTGGAGGCGCCTCGGCGGCGACGCGGTCGGCGTGCCTGCTGGCCGAGCGCGTCGCGCGGCGCCTCGAGGCCGGCGAGAGCGTCCCCGGCGTCCCGGACGGGGCGCGCGTCCTCGCGTCGTCGATCGTCTCGTCGCGGATGCTCGCCGCGATCGCGGCGGCCCACGGGCTCGGGCACGCGTCGACGCTCACGGGTTTCAAGTGGATCGCCCGCGTCCCGGACCTGGCTTTCGGCTACGAGGAGGCGCTCGGGTACTGCGTCGCGCCGGACGTGGTGCGGGACAAGGACGGCATCTCCGCGGCGCTCGCCGTGGCCGACGCCGTCGCGGAACTGGCGTCCGAGGGCCGATCCGTCGCGGACGCGCTCGACTGGCTCGACACCACCTACGGGGTGCACGTGAGCCACCCGCACGCGTGCCGCGTCCCGCATCCCAACCGCGTGCTCGCGTGGCTCGCGTCCCACCCGCCGTCGACGCTCGGCGGGGAGCGCGTCGCGTCGGTCGAGTCCCTCGGTGACGGCCTCGACGGGCTGCCCCCGACGCCCGGGCTGCGGCTCCTGACGGAGTCGGGGACGCGCGTGGTGATCCGCCCGTCGGGGACGGAGGCGAAGACCAAGGTCTACGTCGACGTCAGGCGCGATCCGGGAGGGGACGTCGCCTCCGTGCGGCGCGAGGCGTCCGCGCTGGCCGCCCGCGTCGCGGACGACGTCGAGGCGGCGGTTCGGACGGCCATCGGGCGCAGCGCACCCGGCGAAAGCTAGCGCGCCTCAGTCCGGAAGCGCCTCGAGGATGTCCCGGGTGCGCGAGGTTCCCAGACGCGTCGCTCCGGCCGCAATGAGCGCGAGCGCATCCTCGGCCGTGCGGATGCCGCCGGACGCCTTGATGCCGATCCGCCCGCCCACCGTCTCCTTGAGGATCTCGACCGCGTGGACGGTCGCACCCCCGGCCGGGTGCCGACCCGTCGACGTCTTCACGTAATCCGCGCCCGCCCACTCCGCTGCCGTCGCCGCGCCCGCGATCTGCTCGTCGCTGAGTGCCGCCGTCTCGAGGATGACCTTGAGCAGCCGCCCGTCCGGCACCTCCGCGCGCACGGCCGCGACGTCCGCCTTGACGGCGTCGAAGTCGTCGCGTTGCGCCGCCGCGACGTCGATGACCATGTCCACCTCGTGCGCGCCCGCCCAGAAGGCGCTCGCCGCGTCGTTCGCCTTCCCCTCGCTCGACTGGCCTCCGTCGGGAAAGGCGCACACGGTGACGACGCGAAGGGGGCCCGGATCCGCGAGCGGAAGGAACGACGGCGGGACGCACACCGCGAACACGCCGAGCGCCCTCGCCTCGGCGACGGCCGCCGCGACGTCGTCGGCGGTCGCGTCGACGTCGAGGAGGGTGTGGTCGATGTAGAGGGCGACGTCGGCGCGTGTGAGGGTCACGCGTCCAGCCTTCCAGCCCGCCGACCCGCCGCCGCGAAGCCCGTGACGACCGCCTCCGCGAGCCCCTCGCGCACGTCGTACGGCTGGAACGCCGACCACGCCGCGTCGAGCGTCGCGAGCGCGAGGTCGTCGACGGTCCAGCCCGCCTGGTTCACGAGTCGCGACATCTCGAGCGAGGTGGTCGTCCCGCACATCAGCCGGTTGTCGGGGTTGACGGTGACGGAGAACCCTAGCTCTCGGAGCCGCGTGATCGGGTGCTCCGCGATGGAGCGGGCCGCGCCCGTCTGGACGTTCGACGTCGGGCACACCTCGAGCGGGATGCGGTTGTCGCGCACGAACGCCGCGGTCGTTCCGAACCGCGGCTCGTCGGACGCGGGATTCTGCACGTCCTCGAGGATGCGGATCCCGTGGCCGATGCGGCGCGCGGATCCGAGCCCGACGGCCTCGGCGACGCTCGACGGCCCGTCGGCCTCCCCCGCGTGAATCGTCGTGGGCATGAGGGCGCCGCGGAGCAGGGCGAAAGCCTCGGCGTGGCGCGACGGCGGGAATCCGTGCTCCGCCCCGGCGATGTCGAATCCCACGCATCCGCGCGCGCGGTTCGCGATCGCGAGCCGGGCGATCTCGAGCGAGCGGCTCTCCTGGCGGATCGCCGTCAGGAGGACGCCGACGCGGATCGGCGACCCGGCCTCGCGCGCCTCGGCGATCCCATCCTCGACGCCCGCCTGCACGGCGTCGACGACCTGCTGGAGCTCGAGCCCGCCGGCGAGATGCTGCTCCGGCGCGTACCGCAGCTCCGCGTACACCGCGCCGTCGGCGACGTGGTCGAGGACGGCCTCGCGCGCGACGCGCTCGAGTGCCTCGCGCGTCTGCATGACCGCCACCGTGTGCTCGAAGGTCTGGAGGAAGCGGGGAAGCGACCCGGCGGAGGCGGCCTGGAGGAACCACGCGCCGAGGGCCGCGGCGTCCGTCTCGGGAAGCTCGTGGCCCACCGCCTCTCCGAGCTCGAGGATCGTGTGCGGGCGCAGACCGCCGTCGAGGTGGTCGTGCAGGACGACCTTGGGCAGCGCCTTCGCGGCGTCCTCGCTCATGCTCACGGCTTCCTCCTCGCGCGGGGCAGGATCATCCACGATACGTGAGACCAGTTCCCCAGCGCCGCGAGACCCTTCCCGCCGTCGCGAATCTGCGCGTCCGTGATCGCGTGAAGCCGCGCCCCGCCCGGCTCGTACGCCGCGAATCCGCCCTCGAGGCGGCGCACCAGCAGCACGACGTGGCGCGGGATGACGGAGTCGAGTCCGCGCGACGAATCCCCCGACGCGTACAGCGGCACCGGGATGCCGTCGCGCAGCGCCGCGGAGGCGTGGTGGATCAGGGCGTCGACGTCCGCGTCGTCCGTGTCGTCGACGACCGCCCCCCGGAACGCGATGCCCGCGAACCGCGTGGAGTTGTTCACCCGCCACGGGGGCGTCCCCAGGGCGGTGGGCCACGGGAGCAGGGCGAGCAGGCCCCGCCGGACGGTCGCCGCGTGGATCGTGCGCTGGAGCGAGTGCCACCGGCGCTCGACGGTGTCGAGACGGGCGAGCGTGGCGATGCGCTCGGCCTCGGGCGGCAGGTACCCCCCGAAGCGCCGCCCGCTCGCGACCCATACGCCGACGAACGGGTCGCCGATCATCAGCATCATGGCCATGCTGGCCGCCCCACAGGTGGTCTGGTCGACCTGGCGCGCCGGGGTGCCCGCGAGGACGACGGGGCCCTCGGGTCCGTCGGGAAGGGGGCTCGACGCGAGCCGTCGCTCCACGTCCGTGAGGGCGGGCCACTGGCGCGCGAGGGCGAGCGTCGCGCGCATCGGTGCGCCCGAGGCGAGGGCGCGGTCGATCACCGCGCGCCCGGCCTCGTCCAGGTCGACCACCGCCTTGGCGAGGGCGAACCTCTCCGCCTCCGGCAGGCGTGCCGTCGCGCGGGCGGCCGCGCGCGCGAAGACGGTGTCGCCGCCGGGTCGCTCGGCGCGCGACGCGAGCGCCGCTGCCCGGTCGACGGCCCGCGCGCTCGCCCACCGGCGCCGAAGGCCGAGGGCGCGCGCGGTGCGCGCGAGCGCGGTGGTGAGCTGCCAGGCCACCTACGCCTCCGGGGGTTCGAGGGAGGCGGCGGCGTCCTTCACGCGCTGCGCCGACTCGCGGCCGAGGACGAGGAGGGCCTCGGGGGTGTCGACGATGGTCAGGTCGTCCGCGCCGACGACGACGACGGGCTTGTCGCCCCCGACGACCATCGCCCCGGCGCGTCGACGTGCCGACGGGGGCCGTCCGGTCGACGCGTATCACGCCGTCGGCTCCGGGCTCGAGCATCGAGGCGAGCACCGCGAAGTCGCCGATGTCGTATCCAGTCGAAGATCCGCGGGCACCACGGCGACGCCGCCCTCGGCGGCCACGGGCTCCGCGATCGCGTGATCGATCGCGATCTGCGTGAGCGTGCGGCCAGATGCGTCGCGAGCGCATCCGCGCGCCCGGCGCCGTCCCACGCCGCAGCGATCGCTCGGACGCCGCTCGCGCATCGCCGGGCTGCAGCCGATCGAGGTGCCCAAGGAGCACGTCGGTGCGCACGACGAACATGCCCGCGTTCCAGAAGTGGCGACCGGTCGTCGAGGAACGCCGCGGCGGTGGCGGCGTCGGGCTTCTCGCGTGAAGGCGGTCGACGTCAAAGGCGCCGCATCGACCCCCGCGAGCGCCGTCGCCGCGCTCGATGTACCCGAACGCCTCGTGGCGGCGACGTCGGCGCGATCCCGATGGTGACGACCTTTCCCGCTGCGGCCACCTCGGCGGCCTCGCGACCGCGGCGTCGAAGCGCCGTCGGGCTTGCGAATCACGTGGTCGGCGGCGAAGGAACCCATGACGATCGGGCCGTGGCGGTGCTCGAGGATCGCCGCCGCGAGCGCGATCGCCGCCATCGAGTCGCGGGGGCTCGGCTCGGCGACGATGCTCGCCTCGCCGAGGGCGGGAAGCTGCGCCGCGCACCGCCGCCGCGTGCCGCGCCCCGGTCACGACCAAGGTCGTTCTCGGCGAGCGGGCGCGAGCCGGTCGACGGTGGCCTGCAGCAGGCTCGGCCCTCGCCCGAGGAGGTCGAGCAGGAACTTGGGGCGGTCGGGCGCGCGACAGCGGCCACAGGCGCGTGCCCGACGCCTCCCGCGGGGATGACTGCGGCGAAGCCAGGGACGGATCTGCAGGAGCGGCAATCGTGACGGCGTTGCGCTCACGGGCAAGACTAGGATGGGAAGCATCACCTCGACGTCCCAGCGAAGGAGCAAGCCGTGTCGTCAGGCGCCGACGCTGTATCGCGGCCACGAGGCATGTGGATGTGGATCGTCCACCGCGCCACCGGAGTGGCGATCTTTTTCTTCCTCCTGGTCCATGTGCTCGACACGGCGCTGGTGCGCATCTCGCCCGACGCCTACAACCAGGTCATCGGCAGCTACAAGACCCCGCTCTAGGGCCTGGTCGAGGCCGGGCTCGTCGCCGCGATCATGTTCCACGCCTTCAACGGCCTGCGCATCATCGCCGTCGACCGAGTGGACGTGGGCGAATGCGCCACCAGAAGCTGCTCGTGTGGATCGTGTGGGGGATCTTCGTGATCTCTCATGGCCGGATTCCTGCCGCGCCACCTCGGCCACGTGTTTGGCGGTGAGTGATGGCCGCCCCCGAACTCACCCAGCCCGCTGCCGCCGCACGCGCAAGCGCCGCTCCCGCGCTCGAGAAGTGGTGGTGGATCTTCCAGCGCGTCTCCGGCGTCGTGCTCATCGCCCTGATCTTCACCCACCTGTTCTACAACCTGATGCCTGGGCGACGGTGTCAGCCAGATCGACTTCGGCTTCGTGGCAGGCAAGTGGGCCAATCCCGCTGTGGCAGTGGTGGGACTTCACGATGCTCGTGCTCGCGATGCTCCACGGCATGAACGGCATGGCTTGCTCATCAACGACTACGCGCGCCCAAGCGTGGCTGCGGAGTCCTGCAAGTCGCCCTCGGCGCCGCGACGGCCGTGATCATCGTGCTCGGCAGCCTCGTGATCTTCACGTTCGACCCGTGCCCGGCCGGCGCGAGATCCGCAGACCTCAAGCGGGTGTGCGCGTCCCTCTGTCAGGAGCTCGGAAAGCTCATGATCCAGCACGAATACGACGTCGTGATCGTGGGCGCCGGCGGCGCAGGCATGCGCGCGGCCCTCGAAAGTCTCGCAGCGCGCCCGCACGGCGGTCCTCACCAAGCTCTACCCCACGCGCTCCCACACGGGCGCCGCGCAGGGCGGCATGGCCGCGGCGCTGTCGAACGTCGAGGACGACAACGCCGAGTGGCACATCTTCGACACGATCAAGGGCGGCGACTACCTGGTCGACCAGGACGCCGCGGAGATCCTGTGCCACGAGGCGATCGATGCGGTGCTCGACCTGGAGAAGATGGGCCTGCCGTTCAACCGCACCGAGGACGGCCACATCGACCAGCGCCGCTTCGGCGGCCACACCCGCAACCACGGCGAGGCCGCCGTCCGCCGCGCGTGCTATCGCCGCCGACCGCACCGGCCACATGATTCTGCAGACGCTGTACCAACAGTGCGTCAAGCAGGACGTGGAGTTCTACAACGAGTTCTACGTCCTCGACCTGCTCCTGAGCGGGGACCCGCAGAAGGCCAAGACGGGCGCCGAGGTCGCGGTCGCCGGCGTCGTCGCCTACGAGCTCGCCACGGGCGAGATCCACACGTTCCGCGCCAAGTCCGTCATCTTCGCGACGGGCGGCGCGGGCAAGGTCTTCAAGACCACGTCGAACGCCCACACGCTCACGGGCGACGGCATGGGCATCGCGCTGCGCGCGGGCCTCCCGCTCGAGGACATGGAGTTCTTCCAGTTCCACCCGACGGGCCTCGCCGGCCTCGGCATCCTGCTGTCCGAGGCCGCGCGCGGCGAGGGCGGGATCCTGCGCAACTCGAGGGCGAGCGCTTCATGGAGCGCTACGCGCCCACGATCAAGGACCTCGCGCCGCGCGACATGGTGTCGCGCGCGATGTCGCGCGAGGTTCGCGAGGGGCGCGGCTGCGGCCCGCACAAGGACTACGTGCTGCTCGACCTCACGCACCTGGAGCCCGCAGCACATCGATGCGAAGCTTCCCGACATCACGGAGTTCGCGCGCACCTACCTGGGCGTCGAGCCGTACACCGAGGCCATCCCCGTGTTCCCCACGGCCCACTACGCGATGGGCGGCATCCCCACCAACGTCACCGGCGAGGTGCTGCGCAACAACACCGACACGGTCGAACGGCCTGTACGCGGCGGGCGAGTGCGCGTGCGTGTCCGTCCACGGCGCCAACCGCCTCGGCACCAACTCGCTGCTCGACATCAACGTCTTCGGCCGACGGGCAGGAATCGCCGCCGCCGAGTACGCGGCCACCGCGTCGGCGCCCGAGATGCCCGCCGACGCGGCCGCGCGCGTGCGGCCTGGTCGACGACTTCCTCGAGCGTCGCACCGGCGGCGGCGCGGAGAGCGTCCGGGCGACTTGCGCCGCGAACTCCAGGAGACGATGGACCGCAACGTCCAGGTGTTCCGCACGGCGGAGTCCCTCGCGGAGGCGACCAGGTCGATGCATGCCGACTCAAGGAGCGGTACGCAGACGGCGCGATCCACGACCGGGGCCGAAGTACAACACCGACCTGCTCGAGGCGATCGAACTCGGCTTCCTCATCGACCTCGCCGAGGTGGTCGTCGCCGGCGCCCTGGCGCGCGAGGAGAGCCGCGGCGGCCACTATCGCGAGGACTTCCCCACTCGCGACGACAAGAAGTACATGAAGCACACGATGGCCTACGCGACGGCCGAGGGCGTCAGGCTGGACTACAAGCCCGTCGTCATCACCAAGTACCAGCCCATGGAACGGAAGTACTGATGCATGCAACCGCGACGAAGGACGCCCCCATCGCCGTCGACGAAATCCCCACCTTGACCGTCACGCTCGCATCCGGCGCATGAACCCGGAGGGTGCGGGCGACCACGCGCCCGGGCGAGGACTACTGGGAGGAGTTCAAGGTCGAGGCCCACGCGACCGATCGCGTGCTCGACGCGCTCCACAAGATCAAGTGGGAGCAGGACGGCACGCTCGCGTTCAGGCGCTCTTGCGCCCACGGCGTGTGCGGCTCGGACGCGATGCGCATCAACGCCCGCAACCGCCTCGCGTGCAAGACGCTGCTCAAGGACCTCAACCCCGCCAAGCCGATCCTGGTCGAGCCGATCGCGGGCCTGCCCGTCGAGAAGGACCTGATCGTCGACATGGAGCCGTTCTTCGCCTCCTACCGCGAGATCATGCCGTTCCTCATGCCGTCCGGCCCCACGCCGGAACGCGAGCGCCTGCAGTCCCCCGAGCGAGCGCGAGCGCTTCGAGGACACCACCAAGTGCATCATGTGCGCGGCGTGCACCACGTCGTGCCCCGTGTTCTGGACCGACGGCCAGTACTTTGGCCCGCAGGCCATCGTCGGCGCGCACCGCTTCATCTTCGACAGCCGCGACGAGGGCCAGTGGGATCGCCTGGAGATCCTCAACGACAAGGCCGGCGTGTGGAAGTGCCGCACCACCTTCAACTGCACCGAGGCGTGCCCGCGCGGCATCGAGGTCACCAAGGCGATCTCCGAGGTCAAGAGGGCGCTCAACACCGGCGATCGATCTAGGCGGCATCCTCCGCGAGAGCCGCCTGCGCCTGGCGCTCCCGCTCCGCCGCCGCGAGCGCCGCCGGATCCGCCTCTCCCCCGAGGACGAAGTCCTTCGCCCGGATGTAGCGCACCCACAGGCCGACCTCGCCGTCGCGCTTCGCGGCGTCGACCCACGCGAGGCGCAGGTCGTTCGTGTCCGTCATGAGCCGGCCCTCGGCGGCGAAACTCCGGTCGCCGCGGATGAGGTACGGGTCGATCACGTCGAGCACGGTCCCGTCCTCCGCGAAGACCGCGACGAGCGCGTCCGCGAAGATCTGCGTGCCCGGGGGCATGGTCCCCTGGGCGAACGCCGTGTAGCACGCCTGTCTCTTGCCTGGATCGAGGTCCTTGATCGGTTCGCCGTCGATCCTCAGCCCGTCCGCGCACGCCTTGTCCGTCGCCGGGCCGGAGAGGAGCTGCGCGCCGCGCCAGGGGTCGTTCACGGTGATCCACCCCGGGACGACCTTGAGGTCGTCCGCGGTGAATCCGTCGGGCAGGGGCAGCTCGAACGGCGCGCTCTCGCCGGTGCGGACGACGATCGGTATCGCGTAGCGCGAGGTGCCGACCGCGACCACGATTCCCGCGGCGCCCGTCGTCTCCGGCGTCGTCGGCGACGGCGACGGATCGGTCTCCGTGGGCGGGACGGGGATCGGCGCGGCTCCGCGGTACTGGACGAGCCCGCGGATCGTGTCGCCCGTGACCGCGACGGTGTCGGCGAGGATCGTCACGCCCGCGCCCTCCGTCCGCGCGGGAAGCTGGGGCCCGTAGTACCCGTCGACCGTCCCGTCGGGGCCCCCGAAGACGTCGCCCGATACCGCTGGCGGCCCGGCGACCGCCAGGAGAAGCGACGTGAACGACGCGGGCATATCGGTCGAGGCGTACACGTCCGCCGGGTCGAAGTCCGCGCCGATGATCCACACCTGGCTCACCCCGTCGCCCGGGAGATCGCTAACGCACGGGGCGGCCTCGCCCGTCGGCCCGATGATAGCGACGCGCAGGTCGCCGTCGAGCGCGGCGTAGTCGTAGTAGCAGCCGATGTCCATGCCCGCGACGACCGGCGCGGGAACCTTCGTCTCCGCGCCCGAGCCACCCCAGAAGCGCGCGCCCGCCGCGATCAGTTCGCGGTGGACGTGAGCCAGCGTCTCGCGCCCCTCGCGGATGGAGAGCCACTTCGCCGGCCGGAAGCACCGGGCGGTGGCGGCGTCGAACAGGTCGCAGGGATAGGACTCGAGCCCGAACTGGGCGAGGTTGATGTTCTCGAGGATCGCCTCGGAGGGCGGGGCCGGGGGAAGGTCGCGGTACGGGTCGCCCTTGGAGAACGAGCACGCGCCCAGCGCGACCGCCGCGATCGCCACCGCGGCGCACGACCGCGCGACCCGCCGACGTCGTGTGCGCACGCGTTCCACCCTCGCAGAATACCTAAGCAGCTCGAACCGGACGATCCGCGCCGATCCACGCCGCCGCGACCAGGACGATCCGCGTCACCAGGTCCACCCATACGAGCACGGCGATCACCGCGGCGAACGGCGCGAGGACGGGGTTGGAGATCGCCGCCCCGAGCACGAGCGTCGACGCGGATCGCAGCAGGGCGATCGCCGTCGCGGCCGCCGCCGTGGCGGGAAGCAGACGCCGGTAGGGGCGCCCGGCGCGACCGAGCAGCGTGAGCGCGACGAACACGAACGCGCCGTCGACCGCGAAGGTCACGACGATGGCGACGGCGCGGACCATCCAGGTCCGCCCATCGTTCTCCACCCCGATCCACGTCGCGACGCTCGCCGCTGCGACCTGCACAGCCGCGGCCAGGAGCGCCATGAGAGCGAGGACGCCGAGCGCGGCGGCGTCGCGCGCCTTCGCGTGCAGGGGCGACCCTTTCTCGATGCCGAGCATCGCCTGCGTCGCGCTCCGGAGCGCGCCCACGTAGCGGGAGGCCGTGTTGAGCCCTACGATCAGCGCCACGGCGCTCACGACGCCGGTGACGGGGCTCGCGCTGAGCGACGACGCGTCGATCAGCCCCGAACCGCCCGATCCGGAGTTCACGATGCCGGGGATCGCCCGGTCGAGGAAGCGCAGCATCGCGTCGCGCGCGGACGGGGCCCGGCCGACGACGAGGGCCGCGAACGTGGAACCCACCACGACGGCCGCTCCGATCGACAGCAGCGCGTGGTACGCGACCCCTCCGGCGAGGACGTTGCCGCGGAGCTCGGAGTAACGGCCGACCGCCGCGCCCGCCCGGGTCGCCCGGAAGGCGTCGACGACGCGACGGATCCGGTCGGCGAGTCGGCGCGGCTCGGGCACGGGCGCCTACCGGGAGAGGGGGAGCATGCCGAGCTTGTCGCGCACGCGTTCGAGCGTCGCGCCGGCGATGGCCCGCGCGCGCTCCGCGCCGTCGGCCAGCACCTCGTCGAGCCGTTCCGGCGACTCGAGCCATCCGAGCGTCGCCTCGCGAATGGGCGTCAGGTACTCCACGACGACTTCGGCGAGCGCGCCCTTGAAGTCGCCGTATCCCTTGCCCGCGAAGTCGTCCTCGACGTCGGTGACGGCCGTGCCCGTCAGCGCCGAGTAGATCGTCAGGAGGTTGGACAGCCCGGGTTTCAATCGCTCGTCGAACCGCACCTCCGTCTCCGCGTCCGTGACGGCCGAGCGGATGCGCTTGGCGATGACCTTCGGGTCGTCGAGGATCTCGATAATGCCGTTCGGGCCGCCCGACTTCGACATCTTGGACGACGGGTCCTGGAGGTCGTTGATCTTGGCCGTCGACTTGACGATGTGGGGCTCGGGTACGACGAACGTCTCGCCGTACTGGCCGTTGAAGCGCTGGGCGAGGTCGCGCGTGAGTTCGAGATGCTGACGCTGATCCTCGCCGACGGGGACGGCCGCGGCGTCGTAGAGGAGGATGTCGGCGGCCATGAGGATCGGGTACGTGAAGAGCCCGACGTTCGTTCCGGACTCTCCCCGCTTCGACGCCTTGTCCTTGAACTGCGTCATGCGGCTCGCCTCGCCGAATCCGGTGAAACCTCCGAGGATCCACGCGAGTTCCGCGTGCTCGGGCACGTGGGACTGGACGAAGAGGATCGACCGCGCCGGGTCGACGCCGGCGGCGAGGAACTGCGCGACGGTGGCGCGCGTGCGTCTCGTAAGCGCCTCGGGCTCGGGGTGCGCGTTGAGCGCGTGGAGGTCGACGACGGCGTACACCGCGTCGTAGTCGTCCTGGAGCGCCACCCACTGGACGAGCGCACCGAGGTAGTTCCCGAGGTGCAGGGAATCGGCGGTGGGCTGCATGCCGGAGAAGACGCGTGGGGACATGTCGCCTATTGTTCCAGGTTTCGCCGCGCGGACGGGTCGCGCGGGTCTACGTCGCGTCGGCGTCGAACGGGGGCGTCGTTCCCGGCTTCACGCGGGCCGATCGCCGCCGGGCCGCGCGTCCCCCGTCGTCGCGGGCGCGTCGGGCGTGCGCGCGGGCTCGGACATCACGTCCTTGACGATGTGGCGCGGGTCGTATTGGCGGGGGTCGAGCGCGGCGAAATCGACCGTGTCCCCCATCTCGTCACGCACCGTGGCGCGCGCGTCGGTGAGGAGATCCCGCAACCGGGCGACGCCCCCGCGAAACTCCCGCGCATAGCGCGGGAGCTTCTCGGGGCCGATGACGACGACGGCGACGAGGAGCAGGATGAGGAACTCCGCCCCATTGATGTCGAACACGTCGTCAGCCTACCTACTACTGGGAGTCGCCCTTCTGCCACGTGATGCTGTCGTTCGTGGTCAGCTTGACCTTGACGGTCGAGGTGGAGTCCCCCGACTTGATCGCGAGGGTGATGGTGTCGCCGGGAGCCATGGCCCGTGTCTGTACGACGAGCTCGTCCGGCTGGGTCACGGGACGGCCGTCGACCGACAGGATGATGTCTCCCGCCTTGATCCCCGCGAGCGCTGCGGGCGATCCCGGGGCGACGCCGACGACGTTGTTCGCCGGGTCGTCGTCGACGATCTTGACGCCCTCGCCCGTGTAGGTGTTGTCGAGCAGCACGCCGATCACCGGGAACGTCGCCTTGCCGGTCTGGATGATCTCCTCGGCCGTGCGCCGCGCCTGGTTCGCCGGGATGGCGAAGCCGAGGCCGACGGTTCCGGCACCGGTGAGCTGCGACGCGCCGGGAAGAGCCGCCGCCGCCGAGTTGACGCCAATGACCTCGCCCTTCGCGTTCAGGAGCGGGCCTCCCGAGTTCCCGGGGTTGATGGCGGCGTCCGTCTGGATCGCGTCGATGAACGCGGCCGAGCCGGTGTCGCCTCCCGCGGTGACGGGACGGTGCAACGCACTCACGATGCCGAGCGTGACCGTCGAATCGAGTCCGAGCGGCGAGCCGATCGCGATCGCCTCGTCCCCGACCTTGACGGCGTCGGAGTCGGCGAGCACGAGCGGGGTCAGCCCCGTCTTGTCCACCTTGAGGACGGCGAGGTCGTAATCGCTCGTCGTCCCGACGAGGGTCGCATCCATCTTGGTTCCGTCGGAGAAACGCACCGCGAGGGTGCCGTCGCTCGGCGCCACGACGTGGTTGTTCGTCAGGATGTAGCCGTCTTTCCGGATGACGAATCCCGAGCCGGTGTCGATGACCTGGCCGCCCGACGAAGCCTCGACGCGTACGACCGAGGGCAGGACGGACGCCACGACGGCGGATACGGTGCCGGGCTGCGCGGCGACCGGCATGGTGTCGGTGTTGGCGGCGGGCAGGGTCGCCTGCGTCGGAGTCGAGTCGTTGTGGGACGCGATCGCGTATCCGCCGATGCCCCCGGCCGCACCGAATACGAGCGCGAGGACCGTGACGAGGGCGACCCACGCGGGTCCGAGGCCGGTTCGCGCGGGCGCAGGGGGGTTCCCCCGCCCGTCCGTCGCGAGCGTCGGAGCGTCGACGGGCTCGCGGAGCCCGTCCGACGGCGCGGTCTTGGCGGTCGAGTCCTTGTCGGTGACGGCGGTGGCCGCCTTGCGAGGGGTGCTCGTTTCTGGGCCGCTCGGATCCGCGAACAGCCCTTCTTCTTCCTTCATGGTTAACCTCCCGTTACTGCATCAGCGACGGCCCGTAGGCCATCCCCCAGACGTTCGAGGACGCCCGGTTCGTTTCCGTTGGGGAATTCACTCGCAACGGACTCGAGGACGTCGACCGTGCAGTCGCACGCGAGGCCGACGACGACTCCGCCGGCATCCCACACGACCTGCGCGGGCTCCTCCTCGGACACGACGAACACCTCGTGCCCCGTTGCGCCACCCATCGGGAATTCGCTGCTAAAACCCGCGGGAAGCCTTCCTTTCTGCTCGGTCACGGTCACCGACTCGCCCTCCGCGAGCACGCGGGCGACGAGCACGGTCGGGCCATTCGCGCTCTGGATGACGGCGGCGTCGACGGGGATCACGTTCGACGCCTCCCACGCGGGATGCACCCAAGCCACGAGCGATCCCTCGGAACGCATGCCCGGCGCCCCCATGAGCTGCACGCTCGAGGCCGACGCCGTGTCGGGAGCCTCGGCGATCTCGAGTCCCACCTCCGGCGGCGCCCCGAGGCGCCACAGGATTCCGACGACCAGGGCGCCCGCCACGGCTATCGTCACGGAGACGACGGCGATGTTGACGCCGCGCCCCCGGGCCGCCTTGACGTGGCGCCGAGGTTCGTCGCGAGCGATCTCCGCGATGCGGTCTCGATCGAGGAGGCCCTGCGCGTGGGACAGGTCGATCCCGGTTCCCGAGGTCTGGAGCGCGACGCGGTCGCGGCGGAGCGCCTGCCACTTCTCGGCGCACTCGGCGCATTCGCCCGACGTGGGCCATGGCGACGTAGGCCTCGTCGCGGCTCAGCCTTCCGTCGACGAGCGCGAAGAGACGCTTGCCGAGGTGGCGCGTCGTCACGCCTGCGCCTCCTCCGGAGCGCGATGCGCGAGCGTCTCGCGCAGGCGTGCCCGCGCGCGGGACAGGCGCGAGCGCACGGTCCCCATCTTGATGCCGAGCGTCGCGGCGATCTCCTCGTAGGACAGACCCTCGATGTCGCTCAGGACGACGGCGGCGCGGTACTCCGGGGGAAGGCTCGCGAGGGCGTCGAGTATGTCGGGCTCGAGGTGCCCCATGTCGAACGCGTCCTCGGGCTGGCCGCTGCGCTCGTGCCGGTCGAAACTGTCGGCCGTCGCGACCGCCGCGTCGTCGTCGCCCATCCAGTCGAAGCGGATGCGCTTGCGGCGCCGCACACGGTCGAGGAAGAGGTTGGTCGTGATGCGGTGGAGCCAGCCCTCGAACGTTCCGGGCTTGTACTGGGACAGCGAGTTGAACACGCGCACGAACACGTCCTGGGTGAGGTCCTCGGCGTCGTGGGGGTTGCCCGTGAGGTGGAGTGCGAGACGGTACACGCGAGCGGAGTGGTCGCGGACGATGCCCTCCCAGGTGAGGTCCGGCGCAGCCTGCGCGGCCGTCTCGCCGGGGAGCACGGAGTCCTCGGCGACGGGGCGCGACGAAAGGGGCAGGTTGGTCACCGCAGCACCTCCATGTGGGGGTAACGACTCCACTGCCCTCCATGTTCCCATGCCCGCGCCGATACGATGACATCCGAGGAGGACCATGACACGCGAAGCGTTGGCGAACTGGGCGTACAGCGAGGACTTCGTCCCCGAGGACGAGGTGCTGCGCCGCGCGCGACAGTCGGGAGAGCGAACTCGGGTGCGTCCCGATCCTTCCCGGCGCCGGCGCGCTCCTACGGTTCGTGGCACTCGCGATCCGGGCGCGCACCGCGTGCGAGATCGGCACGGGGGCGGGAGTCTCCGCGGTGTACCTTCTCCGGGGGATGCAGCCCGGACGGGACGCTGACGAGCATCGATGTCGAGCCGGAGCACCAGAGGGTCGCGCGGGAGACGGTCAAGGCGGCCGGCTTCGAACCGGAGCGCGTCCGCATGATCTCCGGGGCCGCGCTCGACGTGCTCCCGCGGTTGACGGACGGCGGGTACGACCTCGTGTTCATCGACGCCGTGAAGTCCGAGTACCCCGCGTATCTCGAGCACGCGCTTCGGATGGTCCGTCCCGGCGGGGTGATCGCGATCGACAACTGCGCTGTGGCACTCGAAGGTCGCGGATCCCGCGCAGAGGGATCACAACACGACCGCGATCCGCGAGACGCTGAAGGCCGTGCGCGCGAACGACGACGTCGTGTCGGTTCTCGTGCCCTCGGGCGACGGTCTCCTCGTCGCCATTCGGCGTTAGGTGGCTAGGAGAGCGCGCCCTGGAGCGTGTCGCCCAATTCCTTGACCTCGTCCGCGTTCATCTCCACGACCAGCCGGCCGCCACCCTCGAGCGGCAGGCGCAAGATGTAGCCGCGTCCCTCCTTGACGACCTCCATGGGGCCGTCGCCGGTGCGGGGCTTCATTGCAGCCATGTGGTGCTCTTCTCCTCGGGATCGCGGGCCGCGACGCGCGGCGCTACCCCCATTCTAGCCGGAGAACTCCCGGCGCGAGAATGCGAGGACCGCCGCCTAGCGCTCCGCCGGGCTGTACGCCGAGGCGAGCGCCACGGCCTCCTTCGGGTCGTCCGTAAGGGAGATGAGGTCGAGGTCGGGAGGCGAGATCTTCCCGCTCGCCGCGACGTGGTCGCGCAGCCAGTCGAGCAGCGGTCCCCAGTAGTCGCGACCGATCAGGACGATGGGGAAATCCCGAACGGTGTCGGTCTGGACGAGGGTCAGGGATTCGAAGAGCTCGTCCAGGGTCCCGAATCCCCCGGGAAGGACGATGAAGCCCTGCGCGTACTTGAGGAACATCGTCTTCCGCACGAAGAAGTACCGGAAGTTGATGCCGAGGTCGACGTAGTCGTTGAGCCCCTGCTCGTGGGGAAGTTCGATACCGAGTCCGACCGACACGCCGCCCGCGGCGCTGCGCGCCTTTGTTGACGGCCTCCATCGTGCCCGGGCCTCCCCCGGTGATCGCGGCGTACCCCGCGTCGCGCGAGGAGGCCGCCGATGGTCTCCGCCGTGCGCGTACTCGTCGCTCCCCGGCTTGGACCGCGCCGATCCGAATACGCAGATCGCCGGCCCGAGCCTCGCGAGCGCGCCGAAACCCTCGACGAACTCGCTCTGGATCCGCAGCACGCGCCACGGGTCCTTGTCGAGCCAGTCGGTTCCGACGTCGTCGCGGAGGAACTCCGCCGACGTGCTCGCCGGCGGAACCTGCATACCGCGCATCAGCACCTGGCCGCGCCGGTAGCCGCCCTTGCCCCGCTTGTTCACCCGCGCAGCCATGATCGAAGCCCCTCTCGTACCTGAGTGATCTGCCCGACGTCGACGCGCTCGTCGTCGGCGTGGGCGAGTTCGGCATCGCCCGGGCCGTAGTTGACGGCGGGGATGCCGAGCGCGCCGAAGCGGGCGACGTCCGTCCAGCCCAGCTTGGCGCGAGGCTCCGACGCCCCGGTGGCGGCGACGGCGTCGACGAACGCCCGCGCGATGGGCGCGTCGAGCCCCGGGCGGCAGGCGTCGCCGTGATCCGTGACGGTGAGGTCGAGGCCGTCGATACCCGCCGAGTCGCACACGCCCCGCACGATCTCCAGGGCGTCGTCGTAGCCCTTGTCCGGGGCGTATCGGTAGTTGATCGTCACGACGCATTCGGCGGGGATCACGTTGTTCGCGATGCCGCCGGCGATGCGCACGGCGTTGAGTCCCTCGCGGTAGTCGAGCCCGTCGACCGACACGGTTGCCGGCTCGTACTCCGCGAGCCGCGCGAGCAGCGGCGCGGCGACGATGGATCGCGTTGACGCCCTTCCACGCCCGCGCGGAGTGCGCGGCGACGCCGGGGATCGTCGCCTCGACGCGCAGCGTCCCGTTGCAGCCGCCCTCGATATCGCGCCGACGTCGGCTCGCCGAGCACCGCGAAGTCCACCTCGAGCAGGTCGGGGCGGTTGCGGGCGAGGCGACCGAGGCCGTTGTAGATCGCGTCGACCTCCTCGTGGTCGTAGAAGATCCACGTGACGTCGCGTGACGGGGCATCGAGCTCCGCCGCCAGCGAAAGGAGGACGGCGACGCCAGCCTTCATGTCGACCGCGCCGCGCCCCCACAGGACGCCGTCGTCGATGCGACCCGGGATGTTGCCACGCACGGGAACGGTGTCGAGGTGCCCGACGAGCGCGACGCGTTCGGATCGCCCGATGATGGTTCGGGCGACGACGGCGTCGCCATCGCGTACGACCTCGAGGTGCCGCAGCTCGCGGAGCGCGGATTCGACGACGTCGGCGATACGGGTCTCGCCGCCGCTCACCGATTCGATGTCGATAAGGGAGCGCGCAAGCTCCTCGACGGGTAACGCAAGATCGACGCCCATGGACCCAGCGTAACCACGGGGCGCGGCCCGCGACGCCGTCCACTTGCCGACGCGAGTGTCCGCGACGTCGGGCGCCATCGCCCATCGAGCGAGCCGACGCAACGCGAAGAAGCCCGCGACGCCGATGGCGATCCACCAGAAGAACGGGATGATTCCGTACTTGCGCGTCTCGTCGCCGCCCATGTTCACCGCCCAGAGAACGAGCCCCGCGCCCGCGGCGATGTAGACGACGACCGCCGTCGCGGCCGTGACGTACCACTGCCTCATCCGACGCCGTCGAAACGCCGGAACGAACGCGGTGATCTCCGCGTCCGCATTCGCGACGCTCGGCGGGGTGAACCCCGGGGAGGGGATGTCGTCGCGGCGGGGCAGTTCGGCGTCGTCGAACGGATCGCCCCACTCCGCGTCCGACCGGTCCTCCATCGTCGGCCCTACTCGCGGCCGAGCGCCCATCGCCACATGCGTCGCTCGACGAGCACGACCGTGATCCCGCCGATCGCGAGAATCACGTAAGCCGCGACCCTCCCCTTCTCCGTGGCGGGAGAGAGGAGGCCGGGAAGGTACCAGACCGCCAGGAGGAGGATCACCGCGCTCACGATCGCCGCGACGGCCTCGCGACCCCGCCGGCGCGGGCGCACGAGGATGGTGAACTCCGGCTCGCTGGACGGGGTTTCTCCCGGCGCGGGCTCCCGGAGGACGTCGGGATCCAACGTCGCGCCTCCGCCGTCGGATCCGGGCGCGCCGCCCCCTCCCCCGAAGCCGACCCACGGAGCCTCGTGGCGCACGTAGACGTCGGCGACCTCCTCCTCGTCGGGCATCGCGTATCGATCCGCGACGACTTCCGGGTCCGGGTTCGACGGCCCGTCGACGGGCTCCGCGTCGCCGATCGGAGCCTCTCCGGGGACGGTGTAGTCATCAGGCATAGGGCCAGGCTACGCCGGGGATTGCCCACGTCTGCAAGTCGCGACCGTAGGCTAGGGGCATGACGCGTACCGCATACGGCTTCGGACTCGCGACGACGACGCCAGACGGCATCGTCCTCGACACGTGGTACCCCGATCCGGCCCTCGGGGAGTCCCCGTCCGGCGCGGACATCCCCGCAGACCTCGCCGCGGCCGAGCGGACCGACCCGCTACGGGGCGTCGCCGTCGGCGCCCTTCTGACCCGCATCGACCTCGACGCGGCGCCCGCGACCGTCCCCGACGCCTATCTGCGGCTGCACCTGCTCTCACATCGCCTCGTCCGCCCTCACGCCGTCAACCTGACGGGTCTGTTCGACGTGCTGCCGAACGTCGCGTGGACGTCGCACGGGCCCGTGCGCGATCGGCACTATCAACGAGGCCCGCGCCCGATTCAAGGCCGTGGGCCTGCACCTCGCCGTCGACTCCGTCGACAAGTTCCCCCGCATGGTCGACTACGTCGTTCCGTCGGGCGTGCGCATCGCCAACGGCGATCGCGTCCGACTCGGCGCCCATCTCGCCGAGGGCACGACGGTCATGCACGAGGGCTTCGTGAACTACAACGCGGGAACGCTCGGCACGAGCATGATCGAGGGGCGCGTGTCCGCGGGCGTCGTGATCGGCGACGGTTCCGACGTCGGCGGGGGCGCGTCGATCATGGGCACCCTCTCCGGCGGCGGAAAGGAGGTCGTCTCGCTCGGCGAACGTTCGCTCCTCGGCGCGAACTCGGGGCTCGGCATCCCGCTCGGGGACGACTGCGTCGTCGAGGCGGGCCTGTACGTCACGGCGGGGGCCAAGGTCGTCCTGGTCGGAGAAACGGGCGACGACGGCGAACCGTCCGTCGTGAAGGCCCGCGATCTTGCCGGCCGCGACGGACTTCTCTTCCGTCGGAATTCGCTGACCGGGGCGATCGAGGCGGTTCGACGAGAGGGCACGGGCGTGACGCTCAACTCCGCCCTCCACAGCAACTGATGGCCCGTCGCCGCCGCGGTCGCGGCGCGCGCGTGTTCGCGTTCCTGGTCGTCGCGGCCGTGATCGGCGCTGGCGTCGTCTACGGACCGGACCTGCTCCACCGATACGGCGACCGCCTCTTCTCCACGTCGCACTGCACGGTGAGCGTCGACGGCGCGACATCGACACTCACGGCGGAGCAGGCGGACAACGCCGCGCTCATCGCCGCCGCCGCGATCCACAAGGGCCTGCCCGCCCACGCGGTGACCGTCGCGATCGCCGCCGCCTTCCAGGAGTCGGACCTCCGCAACCTCGACTACGGCGACCGCGACTCGCTCGGGCTCTTCCAGCAGCGACCGTCGCAGGGATGGGGCACGGCCGAACAGATCCTCGACCCGTACTACGCCGCCGGGCAGTTCTACGACCACCTGGTGCTCGTCGACGGCTGGGAGTCCATGAGCGTCACGGACGCCGCGCAGGCGGTCCAGCACTCGGGACACCCCCTCGCGTACGCCGACCACGAGGCCGACGCGCGGGCGTGGGCGCGCGTGTTGACGGGGGAGGTCTCCCCCACGTCCCTCACCTGCGCTATTCCCGGGAACGCCCCGGACTCACGCGCGGATTCGAGTTTCGCCGATCGCCTCGTCAAGGATTTCGGGTCCGGGGTGACGGCGTCCGTCGAGGCGCCGGGCGCGGATCCGTCGCTCGTGCGCGTCACGGTCGCCGACGAGCAGACGGCCCGCGCGGTCGCGGCGTGGTCGATCGCCGTGGCGTCGCGGTGGTCGGTGGCGGACGTCTCGACGTGCGAGGCGCGGTGGGACCGCGACGGCGACGTCTGGAACCCGACGGACGGCGAGCAGACGCCGTGCGACACGGTGCTCGTCGGCCTGCGGACCGCCTGATCAGGCCGGCGTGTACGCGGCGTAGCGTTCGGGGCGCGCCGCGCCGAAGGAGCCGCGTCGGTGGACGCGAAGCTCCCCCTGGATGAGTTTCGACACGCCATCCGCGAGATCCGGCCAGCCGTCCTCGCCGCTACGCGGCCCGAGCGTCTGATCCCAGGTCGCGTGGACGCACATGTTGTAGCGCATCTCGAGCGAGAGCTGCTGGATCGCGCGCGTGGACGGGACGTCGTCCTTCGGATCGACGACCGGTCGCAACTCGATGCGCCAGAAACTGCCCTCCTCGGAGTGCTGCGTGACGCAGACCGCGCCCTCGACACCGCGTCCGCCGGGATCGAGGATCGTCATGAGCCGCTCCCCGCGGGCGAGTTCGCGATCGCTCGCGTGCTCCTGGACCACGATCGCGTCGCCGAACGCCACGCGGAGGCGCGTCGCCTCGTCCCGCGACCACGCGATCTGGTGTTCCCGCCGAAAGTCGACTGACATGAACGTCATACCCCCTGCCCGCCAGGCTAGGCCGAGCGCGTATTCGCGCGCGAGGGCTATCGCTGAGAGATGCGTCACAGCGGCGTCGCGTCCCCGCCGTGGGGCGCGGCGGGTTACGGACGCTGGGCGACCGGCACGTACTGTCGCTCGACCTCGCCCGTGTAGATCTGGCGCGGGCGCCCGATCTTCGTCTGCGGGTCCTTGATCATCTCGCGCCAGTGGGCGATCCAGCCCGGGCATGCGCCCGAGGGCGAAAAGCGGCGTGAACATCGTCGTCGGGAAGCCCATCGCCTTGTAGATCAGGCCCGTGTAGAAGTCGACGTTCGGGTACAGCTTGCGTTCGATGAAGTAGTCGTCGCTCAGCGCGATCTCCTCGAGGCGCTTGGCCATGTCGAACAGCTCGCTGTTGCCGCCGAGATCCTCGAGGACCTTGTCGGCGACGTTCTTGACGACCGCGCCTCGCGGGTCGTAGCTCTTGTACACGCGGTGCCCGAAGCCCATGAGCCGTGCACCCTCGGCGCGATCCTTGACCTTGGCGACGAACTGCTCGATCGTGTCGCCCGACTCCTTGATCTCGTCGAGCATCCGGAGCGCCGCCTCGTTCGCCCCGCCGTGGAGCGGGCCGGACAGGGCGCCGACGCCGGCCGAGACCGAGGCGTAGATGTTCGCCTGGGTCGAGCCGACGATGCGCACGGTCGACGTCGAGCAGTTCTGCTCGTGGTCCGCGTGGAGGATCAGGAGCAGGTCCATGGCGCTCGCGGATCGTCGGATCGATGTCGTATTGCGCGTCGGACGGCGCGAAGGTCAGGCGCAGGAACTCGTCGACGTAGTCGCTGCCGCCCTTCTTCGGCTCGATCAGGTCGCTGCCCGAGGAGCGGCGCTGCAGGTACGCGATGACCGTCGCCGCCTTGGCGAGCAGCAGCACCGTCGCGAGCTCGACCTGGTAGTCGTCGCGTCCGACGCTGTCGGGATAGAACGCGCGAAAGCGCCGACAGGGCGCCGGATAGCACGGCCATCGGGTGCGCGTCGCGCGGGAACGACTCGAGGAACGCCTTGATGCCTTCGTGGACCTGCATGTGGCGCGCGACGCGATTCTCCAGCGCGTTGAGGAGGTCGGCGCTCGGCAGTTCGCCGTGGATGAGCAGGTACGCGACCTCGAGGAACGTCGACTGGGACGCGAGCTGGTCGATCGGGTAGCCGCGATAGCGGAGGATCCCGTTGTCGCCGTCGATGTACGTGATTGCCGAGGAGCACGACGCCGTGTTCATGAATCCCGGGTCGACCGTGACGAGTCCCGTGTCGCGCAGAAGCGTCGCGACGGTCAGCCCGTCGTTTCCGACGGACGCGCGCTCGATCGGGAGGTCGTGGGTGGTGCCATCGACGACGAGCTTGGCGTCTTTCGCGTTTCCCATGCGTCCTCCGGAATTTCTTTAATGGCGTTAGACCGCGTCTTGGCATTCTAGCGGGGAACGGCGAGGCGGCGCACCGCCTCCTGGATGCGCTCGTCCGCAGCCGTGAGCGCCACCCGGACGTGCCGCCCGCCGCCGTCGCCGTAGAACGCCCCCGGAGCGGCCAGGATGCCGCGGTCGGCGAGCCAGGCAATCGTCTCCCAGCACTCCTCGCCGCGCGTCACCCACAGGTACAGGCCCGCCTCGGAGCCGTCGACCGGAATCCCGCGCCCTCGAACGCGGGAAGCAGGATGCATCGTCGCGCGCCGTACACCTCGCGTTGTCGCTGCCACGTGCGCGTCGTCGCCGAGCGCCGCCACCATCGCCGCCTGGACCGGCGCCGGCATCATGAATCCGAGGTGCTTGCGCACCTCGAGTAGGCGGGCGATGAGCGAGGGGTCCCGGCGGCAAACGCGGCGCGGTAGCCGGCGAGGCTCGACTGCTTCGACAGCGAGTACGCGACGAGGAGGCCCTCGTGCGAGCCGCCGCACACGTCGGGTCGAGAGCAGGCGACGGTACGCCGCCGCTCCGTCCACGGCTCCGTCCACGCCAGCTCCGCGTAGCACTCGTCGGAGGCGACGACCGCGCCGATGCGTGCGGGCCTGCGCGACCGACCGCCGCGAGCCGGTCCGCCGCCGAACACCGCGCCCGTGGGGTTGGACGGAGAGTTCACCCAGACGAGGCGCGACGTCGGCGTTCCCCGCCCAGTCCGCCGACGTCGTCTGTCGCGATCGTCGACGCACCGCCAGCCGCGCCCCGACGTCGTACGTCGGATACGCGACGCGCGGGATGACCACGACGTCGCCCGTCGTCCGATGCCCAGGAGGGCGGGAAGGAGCGCCACGAACTCCTTCGAGCCGATCGTCGGGAACACGGCGTCGGCGCCGAGCCCGTGCCACGCCGCGGCGACGGGCGAACCACGACGCGACGGCCTCGCGAAGCGCGAGCGTGCCGTGCGTCGTGGGGTAGCCCGGCGCGTCGGCCGCGGCCGCGAGCGCGTCGCGAACGACGCCGGCGTCGGGTCGACGGGCGTGCCGACGGACAGGTCGACGATGCCGTCGGGATGGGCGGCGCGCGCGCTCGCGATAGGGGTCGAGCGAGTCCCACGGGAAAGTCGGGAAGGGCCGACGGGTTCAGGCCCATGGCGCCTCGCGACGCGCGCCGGCCATCGCCTATTCGCGCGTTCTGCGGAGGCAGCGACTTGATGAGGTCGTGGTCGTGCGCGATCAGGCCCATCTTCGCGGCGCCGCCGGGCGAGCCGATCTCCGAGAAGAACTCGACGTTGGCCGCGTAGTAGTCGGACCACTTGTCGGGGACGTCGTCCTCGTAGTAGATCGCCTCGACGGGGCACACGGGCTCGCACGCGCCGCAGTCGACGCACTCGTCGGGGTGGATGTAGAGCATCCGCTCGCCCTCGTAGATGCAGTCCACGGGACACTCGTCGATGCAGGCCTTGTCCTTGACGTCGACACAGGGCAAGGCGATGACGTAGGTCACGAGGGCTCCTCCGGCGGCGCGTTGAGTGGGGCTCCATCATATCTCCGCGGGTGCCGCGACGTTCGCACGGGCTGCCTCGCAGCCGTCGCCGGGCTCCCGCATCCACGCCGACGGGAGAAAGGCGACCGCGATAATCGCCGCTGCACCCCCGATGAAGAGGTGCGCCCGAGGCGCGTCATCGAGGATGACGACGGAGTTGCCGGGGCCGCGGATCGCGAAGAGGTAGAACACGACGAGATACCACGAGGCGGCGTAGAGCCGACAGCCCGAGCCACGCCCGCGTCGCCCGTGCGAACGTCGCGGACGCGAGGACCATGAGGATAACGAGGAGCGACCCCCAGTACGGGTGGAACCGATGGGCCCCCACCCCGACGATTCCCGTGATGAGGCCGACGAACGTCAGCGCGGCGTAGGCGAGGGTCGAGCGCGTCATACCGTCAACGATACGTGCACGGGGGCAGGCGTACGCGCCACGAGGGCGGTGCCGCCGAATCGGCCTAGGCCGTACCGCCGTCGGTCGCGAAGGCGAGGGCCTGGCGAAGCACGCCGAGGCCGAGGGTCTCGGTCGTCGCCGCCGCGTCGCCGGCGGAGGCGACGGTCGTGATCGACAAGGCGTCCACCGAAGGCGCGAGGGCGGGGTTGACGGTCAGCACCAAAGAGACCTGGACCCTGTCGCCGGGCGCGAGCTCGATGCCGTCCCACGGGGAGATGATCTCCCCCGGAGTGAGTTGCGCGAGCGGGAACCGCCCCCGTCGCGCCGGAGCCCGTGTACGTGGTCGTGTCGCCGTCCCGCGTCGTGACCACCGCGACGACGGACGACGGGGCGTACGAGACTGCGGCGGGAAGGTCCTCGGTGAGCGTGAGCGCGGGAAGCGTCGTGCTGCCGGTATTCGTCAGCGTGAGGGAGAGCGTCGTGGACTCTCCCGGCAGCACGTCCGCCGGACTCGCCTAGGCGGGACCCGCGAGTCCGGGGAGCGGAGCAGACTCGTCGGGCTTGGCCGTCGCGGGCACCGCCATCACCATGACGGTACCCACGACGGTCAGGCCGAGAACGGCGCCCCACACGATCCTCGCGTCGAGTGTCATCCTGCCTGCTGCCAAGCCTCATGATCGGTGTGCCGTTCCTAGTGGTTCTCGTCGGGGCCGGTCGCGACGCCACGCTTGCGGAGGAGCATCAGGCCGGTTCCACCGATGAGAGCGATATCGCGAGTCCGATCTCGCCCGACGTCCCGTTCGCGCCCGTGGCGGCGAGGACGACCTCGGTCAGGGTGCCCGACGTCGTCGTGCCCGTCGTCTGGGTACCCGTGGTGGTCGTCGTACCGGTCGTCTTCGTGCCCGTCGTGGTCGTCGTCCCGGTGGTGGTCGTCGTCCCGGTGGTCGTCGTCGTGCCCGTCGTGGTCGTCGTGCCCGTCGTGGTCGTCGTGCCCGTCGTGGTCGTCGTGCCCCGTCGTGGTCGTCGTGCCCGTCGTGGTCGTCGTCCCGGTCGTGGTCGTCGTGCCCGTCGTGGTCGTCGTCCCGGTCGTGGTCGTCGTGCCCGTCGTGGTCGTCGTCCCGGTCGTGGTCGTCGTCCCGGTGGTGGTCGTCGTCCCGGTCGTGGTCGTCGTCCCGTCGGTCGTGGTCGTCGTCGAGGTCGTCTCGTCATCGGTCAACATCACGCCGAAGTGGCTGATCTGTTGGAGTTCGCCGTTGCCGTTCTTGATCCAGATCTGGGAGATCGAGATCGAGGACTGCGGCGGGCTGATCGTGAGTACGACGAACTCTTTCGCGGCCTTGATACACACCTCGGTGATGAGCTTCCCGGACGGCGCCGTGTAATTCAGCGTGAAGCCGTCGGAGAAGTACGTCGACCCGGAGTTGCTGTAGAAGTCGTAGTTGTCGTAGGTCCCCGTGTGATCGCGGCACTTGTTGTCGCCGTTGTCGATGGTGACGGGGCCGTACACGCTCGAGACGTAACTCACGGCGTGGGCTGGCGTCGCTGCGATGATCATCATGCTCATCACGGCTGCGATGGCCGCGAGCAGCAGGAGGACCTTCCCCCACTGAACTCGTGCGGTCGTGGCATTCATGCTGGTCTCCCTTGAGTGGCCGGGGTCTCGACGAGGCCCCGCGCCCTTTGTGTGCGTCACGAGGTGTGACCGTGATCACATGTGCGTGTGATCTACGTCACAAAGGTACGGCTACGCATACCTAGATGCAACCCGTGGGGGGACCTTAGTCCCAATTGCGAAGGAATTTCTTCGCTAGGGACTCTCAAACCGGACATTCGGGGCGTCAAGCCGAGCGGGTCCCGCCCGCGGTACCTGCGGACGGGACCCTTCCGGCTTTCACCGACCCCGGCCTTCGAGGGCAGAGCGACGCACACACGCCTTCCCTCGGTCGCCGGGGAGCTGTGTCCTACTGCTCGGCGTTGCTCCGACGGCGCAGCAGGGTGAGCCCGATGCCTCCGACGAGCAGTGATATCGCGAGTCCGATCTCGCCCGACGTCCCGTTCGCGCCCGTGGCGGCGAGGACGACCTCGGTGAGGGTGCCCGACGTCGTCGTGCCCGTCGTCTGCGTGCCCGTGGTGGTCGTCGTGCCCGTCGTGGTCGTGCCGGTTGTCGTCGTGCCGTGGTCGTCGTGCCGCGTGGTCGTCGTACCCGTCGTGGTCGTCGTACCCGTCGTGGTCGTCGTCCCGGTCGTGGTCGTCGTCCCGGTCGTGGTCGTCGTCCCCGTGGTGGTCGTCGTCCCCGTGGTGGTCGTCGTCCCCGTGGTGGTCGTCGTCCCCGTGGTGGTCGTCGTCCCCGTCGTGGTCGTCGTCCCCGTCGTGGTCGTCGTGCCCGTCGTGGTCGTCGTCCCCGTCGTGGTCGTCGTCCCGTCGGTCGTGGTCGTCGTCGACGTAGTCGTGCACGTGCCGCCGGAGACGTAGACCCACTCGCGTCGATGACTCGAGTAGTAGAAGAGGTTGGTCGACGAGTCGCTGGTGTTCCAGTCCTCCTTCGCGTACAGCTTGTTGTCCGAGAGGATCGAGTCCAAACGATCCCGTCGCGCCGTCGTGTCGGTCCGGTACTTGTCCACCTGGTACCAGACGCCGCACTGAAGCGCGCTGTCCGGGATCGGGTGACCGTGGTTCCAGCTTCCGAAGGTGTAGAAGGTCTGCGGGCCACCGTTGAACGCGGTGCTCTGCGTGTGCCCACCGCCGGACGGAATCGCCCAGAAGACGACCGTGTAGTTCGAGTTCGTCGCGCGCGCCGGAGTGGCGGACGCAGCCAGGATCGCGGCCATTAGCGCGGCGACCGCAGCGAGGATGAGCAGGGTCTTGCCCTGATACTTGTGCGTGGCGTTCATAGTGTTGTCTCCTTGTGGCGACCCGCCGCAAGCACGGGCCTTCCGTCGACTCCCTCAAGCCGGCGTAGCGTCGCGTCTGTGACTTCCGTCACATCCCTCTGTGACGTACATCACATTAGGGTGTCCTTACGGCGAACGCAACGTCGATGTGCGGATTCGTCCTTTTTGTCGCCCGAGAACCCGCGAATTCGACCCGGATCGCGCGCCGGAGGCGCCATCTCCGGCTCGGAGGACGAGCGCGGAACGCGGTCGGGTTCGCCGCCCGCTAGACGTTGAAGCGGAACTCCACCACGTCGCCGTCGTGCATCACGTAGTCCTTGCCCTCGATGCGGACCTTGCCGCGCGCCGCGCGCCGCGGCCATCGACCCGGCCTCGACCAGGTCGTCGTGTTCGACCACCTCGGCCTTGATGAAGCCCTTCTGGAAGTCGGTGTGGATCACGCCCGCGGCCTCCGGGGCGGTCGCGCCCTGGCGGATGGTCCACGCGCGCGACTCCTTGGGGCCGGCCGTGAGGTAGGTCTGCAGGCCGAGCGTGTCGAAGCCGACGCGCGCCAGCTGGTCGAGGCCCGACTCCTCTTGGCCGGTTCCTCGAGCATCTCGCGCGGCCTCGTCCTGGCGTGAGGTCCACGAGCTCCGCCTCGAACTTCGCGTCGAGGAAGATCGCGTCCGCCGGCGCGACCTGACGCGGCAAGCGCGGCCTGCGCGCCTCGTCGACGAGACCGGCATCGTCCGTGTTGAACACGTAGATGAACGGCTTGGCGGTCAGCAGGTTGAGCTCGCGAATCGCGGCGAGGTCGAGTCCGGCGGCCTTCGCGCCCGGCTGACAGCGTCTCGCCCGCGTCGAGGATCTCCTTCGCGGTCTCGCACGCGGCGAGGAATCCGGGCGAGGCCTTCTTGATCCGCACCTCCTTCTCGAGACGCGGGATGACCTTCTCGATGGTCTGCAGGTCCGCAAGGATCAGCTCGGTGTTGATGGTCTCGATGTCGCTCGCGGCGTCGACCTTGCCGTCGACGTGGACCACGTCGGGGTCGTCGAACACGCGCGTCACCTGGCAAATCGCGTCGGCCTCGCGGATGTTCGCCAGGAACGCGTTGCCGAGCCCCTCGCCCTCCGACGCGCCCTTGACGATGCCGCGATGTCCACGAACGACACGGTGGCGGGCAGGATGCGCTCGGAGCCGAAGATGTCCGCGAGCACGTTGAGGCGCGGGTCAGGCAGCGGAACGACGCCCACGTTCGGCTCGATCGTGGCGAACGGATAGTTCGCCGCGAGAACCTGGCGCGCGCGTGAGCGCATTGAAAAGAGTTGATTTGCCGACGTTTGGCAGTCCGACGATGCCGATAGTAAGAGCCACGGGGAGCAAGTCTAGCGGGGTGCGGATCCGGCGACGACCGGTGCTAGCCCCCGACGACGTTCCCGCCGGGGATCGCGTCGAGCAGGCGCTGGGTGTAGGCCTCCGCGTGGTCGGAAGATGTCGTCTACGAGGCCCGTCTCGACGATCTTGCCGTTCTCCATCACCGCGACCTCGTCCGCCACCACCCGCACGACCGCAAGGTCGTGGGTGATGAACAGGTAGGTCAGGCCCAGCTCCTCCTGCAGGTCGGCGAGCAGCTGGAGGATCTGCGCCTGCACGAGCACGTCGAGCGCGGAGACCGCCTCGTCGAGCACGACGACGTCGGGCTTGAGAGCGAGCGCGCGGGCGATGGCGACGCGCTGACGCTGGCCGCCCGAGAAGCTCGTTCGGGTAGCGGTGGCGAGCGCGGCGGGAAGGGCCACCTGGTCGAGAAGCTCCCCGACCCGCGCGATCGCGGCTACGCTCGTCGCCCACCTGTGCACCCGCAGGGGCTCCGCAATGATCGCGCCGATCGAGCGCTGCGGGATCGAGCGACGCGTACGGGTCCTGGAACACCGGCTGCATCCGGCTGCGGAGGTTGAACAGGTCCTTGCGCGACATTCCCGTCAGCGCGTGCCGCTTGATCGAGATCTCGCCCGACGTCGGCGTCTCAAGGCCGAGGATCATCTGCGCCGCGGTGGTCTTGCCGGAACCCGACTCGCCCACGAGCGCGAGCGTCGTCCCTCGGTTGATGTCGAACGAGATGCCGTCGACCGCGGTGGAGCGGGCTCCGAGCGGAAGAGCCCCGCGGCGGATCGAGATACACCTTGGTCAGATCGCGCACCTCGACGACCGGCGCGCGCGGCGTTGGCGCGCCGCCTCGTCGTCCTCGTGACGGCGCGCGCGAGCCTGCGCCATGTCGAGCGCCACCGTCGTCATCGGTGGCAGTTCCGGCGCTCGCCGACGCACTCGATGCGGCGCGACGCGAGCGACGGCGCCGCCGCGATGAGGCGCTTCGTGTAGGGGTGCTGCGGGTTCTGGAGGATCTCGACGCTCGAGCCCGCCTCGACGATCTTGCCGCGGTGCATCACGATGAGCGCGACGCGCGCTCGGCCGCGAGGCCGAGGTCGTGCGTGATGAGGAGCAGGGCGATGTTGCTTGTCGCGGGTGAGCGACTCGAGGTGGTCGAGGATCGTCTTCTGCACCGTCACGTCGAGCGCCGACGTCGGCTCGTCGGCGATCAGGAGCCTCGGGTCCGCTCCCAGCCCGATGCCGATGAGCACGCGCTGGCGCATGCCGCCCGAGAACTGGTGCGGGAACTGCTTCATGCGACGTTCGGCGTCGCCGAGCCCGGCCTGCTGCAGCACCTCGACGGCGCGGCGTTGGATCTCCTTGCGCGTCCCGTCGCCACGCCGTTGGCGCGGATGGCCTCGCGCACCTGGAAGCCGACCGACCACACGGGGTTGAGGTTGGACATCGGGTCCTGCGGAACGTAGCCGATGACCCTGCCGCGAATCGCGGCCATCTGGTTCTGCGACCATCCGTGATGTCGCGGCCCTCGACCAGGACGCTTGCCCGCCGGTGATGTGCCCGTTGCCTGGAAGCAGGTTGATCAGCGCGGTGGCCGTGGTCGACTTGCCCGAACCGGACTCGCCGACGATCGCGACGGTCTCGCCGGGGAAGATGTCGAACGAGATGCCGCGCACGGCCTGGATGTCACCGTCGTGAGCGTGGAACGTGACCTCGAGGTCGCGAACCGACACGAGCGGCTCGTCGGTCACCTCTGCGTCGTTGCCTTCTTCGCGATCCGCCCGGCTCGCCGTGTTCGCGTCATCGGCGGCCCTCGCCTTCGGGTCGAGCGCGTCGCGGACGAGTTCGCCGAGCATGATGAACGCGAGCACGGTGATCGGTCAGCGCGAGCGACGGCCAGAACAGCGCCATCGGCGAGCGTACGGATGGTCGTCTGTGCCTGGGAGATGTCGCTGCCCCACGACATGACTTCAGGGGGCAAGTCCGATTCCGAGGAAGCACAGCGTCGCCTCGGCGACGATCGCTGCGCCCAGAGCTGATCGTGAGCGACACGATGACGGGCGTGAGCGAGTTGGGCAGCACGTGCCGCACGAGCGTCGAGAACCTCGATCGTCCGACCGCGGCCGAGGCCATGACGTAAGTCGTGGTTCTTCACCTGCAGCACCTCGGCTCTCAGGATGCGCGCGAGCGAGGCCCACGCGAACCCGCCGATCGCGAAGGCGAGAGTGAGCACGTTGCGGTGTCTCGGAGAACCGACATCACCACGATCGCCGCGAGGAAGTAGGGGATGGAGAAGAAGATGTCGCCGATGCGGGAGAGGACCGAGTCGACCCAGCCACCGTAGAAGCCGCGAGGGCGCCCATCGGAATGCCGATGACGCGCGGTGATAGCCACGCAGGAGACCCACCGAGAGCGAGGTTCGCGCGCCCCACGCCACGCGGGAGTAGACATCGCAACCCTGACAGGTGAACCCGAGCGGGTGCCCGGCCTCTGGCCCGCCGTTGCGATTCGCGAGCTAGCAGTCGTTGTCGGGCGCGACGTGGGTGAACAGCGACGGGAACAGCGCCATCACGATGACGACGATGACGATGGCAGGCCACGTAGAACAGCGGCCGTCGACGCAGATCGCGCCACGCGTCGATCCAGAGGTTGGTCCGGTGATCGCCGAGGCGGACCGTGTCGACCTCGACGTCTGCGACTCGTCGAACGGGGCGACGTAGTGATCGGGGTCGAGATTGCGCTTAGACATAGCGAATCCTCGGGTCGAGGACGGCGTAGAGCAGGTCGACGAGAATGTTCACGATCACATACAGCACGGTCAGGATCGTCACGAACGAGACAACCGTGGGTCCCTCGCTCGTCTGGATCGCCTTGAAGAGCATGTTGCCGACGCCCGGGATATTGAAGATGTACTTCCGTCACGGTGGTGCCCGCGAGTCAGATCCCCGAAACTTGCCGCCGTGTTCGTGATGACCGGGATGAGCGAGTTGCGCGCGATGTGCACGGGGATGATGCGTCGCGTCGTGAGGCCCTTCGCGTATGCCGTGCGCACGTAGTCGGCTCCGCGCGACTCGATCACCGAGCCGCGCATGAGTCGCATACCGGTGACGTAGATCGTGAGAGCGATGACGAGCGCGGGTAGGAACATCGCGACCTGTACGTGACGTTCGCCCCGACCGTCGGCGGAGCCCAGCCGAGCTTGATCCGATGAAGTATTGCCCGAGGAACATCGCGACAAATACCGGAACGAGTTGAGGACCAGAGCGAAGAGCAGACTCGAGTGGTCGAAGAACTTGCCCTGACGAAGGCCAGCGATGAGAGCCGATCACGACCGAAAGCAGGAACTCGATCGACAACGGCCATGAGAACGAGACTGAAGTGTGACAGGGAAGGCTCGGGCAAGCATCTAATTCACGTTTCGGCCCGAGAACGTCACACCGAGATTCCCGGTGAGCAAGTCCTTCATGTACAGGAAGTACTGCGAGAGGAAGGGCTGGTCCAGGTGGTACTGCTCGCGCAACTGCTCGGCGACCGCCGGGTTTGGCGTGCTGCTCTCCGAAAAGGGCGAGGATGGGGTCGCCCGGCATAGCGAAGACCATGAAGTAGATGAGGAAGGTGGTCCCGAAGAAGACGGGGATCGCCTGAAGGAGTCGGCGAAGGACGTACCTCACGCATAGAGGTCCTCCTCCTGCCGGGCTCTTCTCGGTCATGTGCGCAACCATCCTAATGCCGCGATACACCGCCCCCGACGCCCCGAACCTCGGCGCATGGGCGAATGCGACGTATCTCACGCTGACAGACGGTGGCCCGCCCCACCGTGAGGCGGGGCGGGCCACTGAACTGCGCTAGTTCTTCGTGATCTCGTAGTAGAGCGGAACCGAGTTCCACCCGAACTGGACGTTGCTGACCGTCGTGGCGGAACCGCCAGTGACGTTCGCGTACCAGAGCGGGATGGCCGGAAGGTCCTTCAGCAGAACCTCCTGGGCCTTCTGGAAGTCGGCGTTCGCCGTGGCCGGGTCGGTCGCGGTGATGCCTTCTCCCAGGAACTTGTCGAACTCAGCGCTCGAGTAGTCGCCGTCGTTCGCACCAGCGTCGGTCGCATAGAGCGGTCCGAGGAAGTTGTACAGACCCGGGTAGTCGGCCTGCCAACCGGTACGGAACGCCGTGTCGATGGAACGATCGTTCACAGCGGTACGGAGCTCCTTGAAGGTTGCGAACGGTCGCACCCTGAGCCTCGATACCGAGCGTGTTCTTGATCGAGTTGCATACCGCGTCGACCCACGCCTGGTGGCTGCTGTCGGCGTTGTACGCGATCGCGAACGTTCCGGTCCACGGATTGATCGCATCCGCCTCGGCCCACAGCTTCTTGGCCTCGTCGGGGTTGTATGCGAGAACGTCGGCACCAGCGAGGCTGTCACTCCAGCCCGAAATGACCGGCGACGTGAAGTCGCTCGCCGGCGTGCGGGTGCCCTCGAAGATCACCTTCGTGATCTCATCGCGGTTGATCGACATCGACAGAGCCTGACGACGCAACCTGCCCTCTTCACCCGAGAAGTGCGCAAGGCGCTCCGGGATCGTGAAGGACTGGAAGATGGCTGCCGGCTGATTCACCGCACGGTCGCCAAGGTCCGCCTCGAACGTCTTGAGCGCCGAGTCCGGAATGTCGTCCAGGACGTCAAGGTTGTTCGCCAGGAGGTCGGCATACGCGGCGTCGTTAGACGTGTAGATCTTGAACGTCAGACCCGCGTTCTGAGCCGTACGACCACCCTTGTAGTCAGGGTTCTTCACGAGGTCGATCTGGACGCCGTGCTGCCACGCGCCAGGTCCCGCCATCATGTAGGGGCCGTCGCCGATCGGGTTCTCGCCAAAGGCGGCCATGTCGTCGTAGGCGACGGACGGCAGCGGCACGAACGCCGAGTAGCCAAGGCGCTGCGGGAAGTCCGAGGCTGCCTTGTTCAGCTTGATCGTGAACGTAAGGTCATCCACGACGTTGAGGCCCGTCAAAGGCGAGTCTTCCGTCGTAGCTGAAGCCCTCGATGTCCTCGAAGAAGTAGCTGTTGAGCTGTGCGTTGCTCGCGAGCGCGCCGTACTGCCACGCGTCGACGAACGACTTCGCGGTAACAGGCTCGCCGTTGGTGAACGTCCAGCCGTCGTTGAGCTTGACCTCGTAGTTCATCGGGTCAATTGCGGTGATCGACTTGGCGACCTCGTTGTGTACGGCGCCTGAGGCGTCGTAGTACACGAGACCCGCGAAGATTGAGTCGACGACTCGTCCGCCACCGACCTCGTTGGTGTTCGTCGGGATCAGCGGGTTTTCCGGCTCAGTGCCGTTCGCGAGGATAATCCCGCCGCCGCTCATTGCACCCGTCGTGCCCGTCGGCGTGGCCGACGTGTCCGTGCTGGAACTGCATCCAGCCAGGAACAGGCTCGCTGTCGCTGCCACGGCAAGCGACTTTCCAATTGCGCCGAGTCTCATACTCGACTCCTTTCGCGTTGTCGCCCCGCCCCCTATTCGTGCCTTGTGAGCATTCCAAGGGGCGCAAGCGTCCTTCTACGGACCACGAGGTTCCGCAGTTGGATAAATCGTATGCGGATCGATGTCACGCGCGCATCACAATCTGGTAAATCGTTTCGATACGGCGGGATTCGGGGCCCTTTCGACGAGGTTTTCGTCGATTTTCGATGCTTCGACGGCTCGACGGCGGCGCCGACACGTCGGTCGTTCGAGAACTCGGGAGGCTCGACGAGGATCGTGTCCCCGCGCCGTGGCACAGTGGTGGCATGGTCCCGTTTCTCGCCGCCGTCGGCGGATTCCTCGTCGGCGCACTGATCGCCTATTTCTTCGCCGTCTCCCGCACCGCCGCCCGAACGGAGGACGCCGCGAACAAGCGCGCCGACGAGCGGGAGGCGCGCGTGCGCGAGGAGGCCGAGCGGCGGATCGCCGACCTCAAGGAACAGTTCAAGGACCAGTTCACGCAGATGGACACGCAGTTCAAGGCGCTGAGCGCCGACGTGCTCGCGGCCAACTCGAAGCAGTTTCTCGCCATGGCGGACGAGCGCCTCAAGCGCACCGTCGTCGAGCACGACGCCGAACTCGCCAAGCGCGAGGAGGCGGTCAAGAAGCTCGTCGAGCCGATGGCGAAGGCCCTCGACGAGGTCAAGCAGAAGACGGAGAACGCCGACAAGGACCGGGCGCGGACCCAGGCCGAGATCGCCGAGCAGGTGCGCAACCTCCTCGCGTCGTCGGAACGGCTCGGTCGGGAGACCGCCGGCCTCAAGTCCGCCCTTCGGCGGCCCGAGGTGCGCGGGCGCTGGGGCGAGCTCCACCTCCGGCGCGTCGTCGAGGTCGCGGGCCTCGTCAGCCAGGTCGACTTCGTCGAGCAGGAGACCGGGGCCGACGACGAGGGCGCCCGGCTCCGACCCGACATGATCGTCAAGCTCACCGACGACAAGCGCATCGTCGTCGACGCGAAGACCACGGTCGACGCGCTCCTCGACGCGGCGGAGACCGAGGACGAACGCGAGCGCGACGCGTTCCTCGCCAAGCACGCGGCGAACGTCCGCAAACGCGTCCAGGAGCTGCGTGGCAAGCAGTACGCCGCCCAGTTCGACTTCTCCGTCGAGTTCGTGGTCCTCTTCCTTCCGGCGGAGTCGTTCCTCCAGGCGGCGCTCGAGCAGGACCCGAAGCTCCAGGAATGGGCGTACGAGCAGGGAGTCGTCATCGCGACGCCGACGATCCTCGTCGCGCTGCTCCGCACCGTCGGCCACGCGTGGAAGCAGGACGCCCTCGCCCACAACGCGCAAGAGGTGCTCAAGACGGGCAAGGAGCTCTACGAGCGCCTCGCGAAGATGGGCGATCACCTCGCGCGTCTCGGGAAGGCGATCGATGGCGCGGGGAAGGCGTACAACGACACGATCGGCGCCCTCGAGCGGCGTGTACTGCCGTCGGCCCGGAAGATGGGGCAACTTCAGCAGATCGACGGCGAGATTGCGACGGCGTCGACCGAAACCGAGATCCGGCAGATCGCCGCTCCGGAACTGAGCGCCGAGGACTAGGCGCTCGCCGCGGCTTCCTTGGCCTTGAGATCCGCGCGGATCTCGTGGGGCAGCGAGAACATCAGGTCCTCCGTGGCCGTGCGGACCTCCTCGACCGCGCCGTATCCCCGCTCCGCGAGGGCGTCGAGCACGTCCCGCACGAGAATCTCCGGCACGGACGCGCCGGACGTGAGGCCGATCGTCGTGACGCCCGCGAACCAACCGTCGTCCAGTTCCGCCGCCCGGTCGATCCGATACGCCGCGCCGGCTCCGGACTGGAGGGCCACCTCCACGAGGCGCACGGAATTCGAGGAGTTCGCCGATCCGACGACGATGACGAGGTCGGACTCGGGCGCGATCTTCTTCACGGCGACCTGCCGGTTCTGCGTCGCGTAGCAGATGTCGTCGCTCGGCGGATCCTGGAGGCTCGGGAAGCGTTCCCGGAGCCGGCGCACGGTCTCCATCGTCTCGTCGACGCTGAGCGTCGTCTGCGAGAGCCACACGACGTTGTCGGGATCGGGAACCTCGACGGCGTCGGCCTCCTCGGGCGAGTTCACCACGATGGTGTTCGCCGGGGCTTCGCCCGCCGTGCCCTCGACCTCCTCGTGACCCACGTGGCCGATCAGCAGGATGGTCTGGTCCGCGGCGGCGAACCGCACCGCCTCCTTGTGCACCTTCGTCACGAGCGGGCACGTCGCGTCGATCGTCACGAGGTTCCTCGACGCCGCACCCTCGCGCACGGCAGGCGAGACGCCGTGGGCGGAGAACACGACCCGCGCCCCCTCGGGCACCTCGTCGGTCTCGCCGACGAAGACCGCCCCCCGCTCGCTCAGGGTCTCGACCACATACTTGTTGTGGACGATCTCCTTGCGCACGTAGATCGGCGCCCCGTGGAGTTCGAGGGCCTTCTCGACGGCGATGACGGCGCGGTCGACGCCCGCGCAGTACCCGCGCGGGGCGGCGAGGAGCACCCGCTTGATATCGGTGCTGGGCATGCCTCCATGGTACGTGGCACCCTGAGTCTGTGAATCAACCCCGGGCGGCGAGCGATCCCCTCCCCGAGACCGCGGCCGAGACGACTCCGGACCGGCCGTGGCCCGTCCGCCACCTCAGTCAGAAGGTCCGGGAGTACGTCGAGAAGATGCCGCCCGTGTGGGTCGAGGGGCAGGTGCTCGGTCTCAAGCGGTGGAAGCACCTGGTGTTCCTCACGCTGCGCGACGCCGAGGCCGACCAGTCGATGTCGGCGACGCTCCCTGCCTCCGAGGTCGAAGCGCTGCCCGAGCCGCTCGCCGACGGCGCCCGCGTCATCGTCCACGCGAAGCCGACGTGGTGGGTGAAGAGCGGCTCGCTTCAACTCGACGCGCGGGAGATTCGCACGGTCGGGCTCGGCGAACTCCTCGCGCGCATCGAGGCGTTGCGCGAGGCGCTGGCGACGGAGGGCCTGTTCGACGACGACCGCAAGGTGCCGCTCCCCTTCGTTCCGTCCCTGGTCGGCTTGATCTGCGCGAACCAGGGGGACGCGGAGCACGACGTGGTGGTGAACGCCCGCGAGCGCTGGCCGGCCGTGCGGTTCGAGATCCGACGCGTGACGGTCCAGGGGGCGCGTTGCGTGCCGGAGACGACGGCGGCGATCGCCGAGCTCGACGCCCGTACCGACGTCGACGTCATCGTCGTCGCCCGCGGCGGGGGCGCGCTCGAGGACCTCCTTCCGTTCAGCTCCGAGGCGATGGTGCGCGCCGCGGCGGCGTGCGCGACCCCGCTCGTCAGCGCGATCGGCCACGAGAAGGACGCGCCGCTGCTCGATCTGGTCGCCGACCTTCGGGCCTCCACCCCCACCGACGCGGGAAAGCGCATCGTCCCCGACGCCGCAGAGGAGTCGCGGGGCGTCGCGCGCGCTTCCGCGGCGATGCGCGCCGCCGTCGAATCGCGTCTCGACCGCGAGGCGGCATCGCTTATCTCGTACCTCACGCGACCCGTGCTCGTGCACCCCGACCGGCTGATCGAACCGCTCGCCGACGAGGTCGCCCGTCACCGAGGCTCCGCGCGCGGGGCCATGCGGTCGCGCCTCACGGACCTCGCCGCGCGGGTGGGCGGGCTCGAGGCGACACTCCGGGCGCTGTCACCCCAGTCGACGCTCGACCGTGGCTACGCGGTCGTTCGGAGACACGGTGGCGGCGTCCTGCGCGACGCGGAGGATGCGCCACCCGGTTCGCGCCTCGCGATACGCCTCGCGCGGGGATCGATCGACGCGGTCGTCGGCGAGGGCGCGGACGAGTAGGGGGCCAAGTCTTGTCGGCGCGGCCCGGGACACGACAACGGCCGCCGGAGCTCGGCGGCCGCTGTCTGGACTGTTTTCGAATGGATGGTATGTCCATGGCGTTCGCCTCCCCCTCAGCGGGAGGCGAACCCACGCCTAGGTGAGCCGGAGTTGATACACCGGGTTGGCAATACGCTTCTTGGCCGCCGCTGCGACCTCCTTGTTCCACGAACGCCCCAATTTACGGAGGATGGGCTCGGGAACGGCAGGGCAGCGGATAAGCGCGAGGAGGACGGAGATGTCCTTGTCCTTCGCGAGCGCCTCGCGCACTTCGATGGGGATATCGGATCGAGGGTTGCGCGCAACGCCAGCGCGCACCACGGCCGCTTCGTCGGACGAGAGCTTCAGCAGCGTGAGCAGGGGCGTCAGCGGCCGCTCGGCCACCGCCGCGCGGATCTTCGCCTCCTCCGAACGCCCGAGGACGGCGAGTTCGCCGTCGGTCAGGTCGTCCCGCATCACCTGGTTGACGCGACCGAGAGCGGTCTTATCGCTTTCATAGCCTTCGCTAAACATTTCGCTTCACCTCATTGTGAACCGGTTGAGTCCTTCACCTGATGAGAGCGTCGAGAGGGGTCGTCATGACGCGAAAATAGTCGCGAATGTTCCGAGCCCGCACGAGGCTGGCCGGAGCGTTCGACCCCGCGCGCGAAGGTGACCGGTAACGTTGGGGGCGTGGAATCCAAGCCGGACATCGACGAGATGACGTACGAGCAGGCGCGGGACGAACTCGTGCTCATCGTGGCGAAACTCGAGGCCGGCGACGTGACGCTCGAGGAGTCCCTCGCGCTCTGGGAGCGAGGCGAGGCGCTCGCGACGCGCTGCCAGCACGTCCTCGAGGGCGCACGGGAACGCGTCGCCCGGCACGACGCCGATTCGGGCGACGAGGGACCCGACGCCGCCGAGTCGAGCGAGGGAGTCCCGGGCGACGGAGAGCTCGCGTGACCGAGCACTGTCTCGTCATCGGCGAGGCGCTGATCGACGTCGTCGTGCGTCCCGACGGTTCGACGAGCGAAAGGCCCGGCGGCTCGCCCGCGAACGTGGCCGTCGGCCTCGCGCGGCTGGGTCGCACCACGGAACTGCTCGCGTGGATCGGACTCGACGACCACGGGCGGACGGTTCGCGAACACCTGGAGGACTCCGGCGTCGAGCTCGTCCGCGGATCGGAATCGGCCATCCACACCCCCGTCGCCACGGCCGTGATCGACGATCGCGGCGACGCCGACTACAGCTTCGACTTCGCGTGGGCCGTGAGCCCCAACGCCGCCCCGACCCGCAAGCCCGTCGTCGTCCACACGGGGTCGCTCGGCGCCGTCTTCCCGCCGGGGGGAGCGGAGGTTCGCGCGTTGCTCGAGCGCCTTCGCTCGTGCGCGATCGTCACGTACGACCCCAACGTCCGGCCCGCGCTGATGGGCAACCCGGTCACCGTCGCCGCGCAGGTGGACGCCGTGGTCGCGCTCGCGGACATCGTCAAGGCGAGCGACGAGGACATGACGTGGCTGAACCCGGACGAATCGGTGCACGACCACGCGACGAGATGGCTCGCGACCGGTCCGTCGATCGTCGTGGTGACGAAGGGCGAACGGGGCGCGACGGGATACCTCAAGGACGGGCGCCGCATCGACGTGAGCGCCCCGACGATGACGCCGGTCGACACGGTTGGCGCGGGCGACGCGTTCATGGCGGGTCTGATCGACGGGCTGTGGTCGCAGGGCTACGTCGGCGCGTCGACGCGCGACGACCTCGTGGAGATCTCGACCGACGTGGTCAACTACGTCCTGACGCGATGCGTCGGCATCGCGGCGGTGACGATTTCGCGCGAGGGCGCCGACCCCCCGACGAGGGCCGAACTCGGCGAGGGAGACGCCGGAGAGACCGGGCCTGCGCTCCTCTAGTCGGCGAGCCGTTCCTGCGCAGCCGCGCGTACGGAACGCGGTCCGCCGGTCGGCGATCATCGACACCACCATGTCCGGGGTCGCGGGGTTGTCGACGAGAGCGCGCACGACGTCCGCGCTCCGGTCGTCGGCGAGGATCGCGGCCGCGCTCGTCGCGCGACCGATGGCGGGGTTGGACGCCACGGCGAGACGCACCGAACTCTTGGAGTCCTGGGCGAACGACACGAGGGCCGCGACCGGCGCGTTCTCGCTCCGCGCGGCCGCCTCGCGGGCGGAGGCGTCCTTCGACACGACGATCGACACGTAGTCGTCGCCCGACAGGCTGCCGTCGAGCGCTCGATACTCGGGGGAATCGGTGGTGGGCTTTCCCAGGATGGCCATGAGCCTGCGTCTCCTTTGATCATCAAAGAGGGACGCCGGCGGGACCAAGCGCCCCGCCATTGTGGCTGCTACAAGATGAGAGGGACCGACCGCCCGATCATGACGCGACCATCGCCGTATCGTCTCCACCTGCCACAATAGCGGGATGGCACACGAGAGCGATTTCCGGGTCGAGCACGACACGATGGGCGAGGTTCGCGTGCCGCGCGACGCCTTGTGGCGCGCGCAGACGCAACGAGCCCTGGACAACTTCCCCATCTCGGGCACGCGTCTCGAACGCGCCCACATCAAGGCCTTGGCACTCGTCAAGAAGGCGGCCGCCCTCGCGAACAAGGAACTCGGTGTCCTCGACGCCGAGGTCGCGGACGCGATCGCCACCGCCGCGGACGAGGTCGCGTCCGGCGCGCACGACGACCACTTCCCCGTCGACGTGTTCCAGACGGGTTCGGGCACGTCGTCGAACATGAACGCGAACGAGGTGATCGCGAGCCTCGCGACCGCACGCCTGGGGCGCGACGTCCACCCGAACGACCACGTCAACGCCTCGCAGTCGTCGAACGACGTCTTCCCGACGTCGGTGCACGTCGCGGCGTCGGACGCCGTCGTCGGCGACCTGATTCCCGCCCTCGACCACCTGGCCCAATCGCTTGAGGCGAAGTCCGCGGAGTTCGCTTCCGTCGTCAAGGCCGGGCGCACGCACCTCATGGACGCGACCCCCGTGACGCTCGGGCAGGAGTTCGGCGGCTACGCGGCGGCGGTTCGTCACGGGATCGAGCGGCTCGAGGCGGCGCTGCCGCGCGTGGCCGAGGTCCCACTCGGCGGAACGGCGGTCGGCACGGGCATCAACACGCCCCCCGGTTTCTCCGCCCGCGTGATCGCGCTCCTCGCGGAGGAGACGCGGCTTCCGCTCACCGAGGCGCGCGACCACTTCGAGGCGCAGTCGGCGCGAGACGGCCTCGTGGAGCTCAGCGGCGCGCTCCGCACCATCGCGGTGAGCCTCACGAAGGTCTGCAACGACCTCCGGTGGATGGGTTCGGGCCCGAACACCGGGCTCGGCGAGATTCGTCTCCCCGACCTTCAGCCCGGGTCGTCGATCATGCCGGGCAAGGTCAACCCGGTGATTCCGGAGGCGGTGCTGATGGTGTGCGCCCGCGTCGTCGGCAACGACGCGACGGTGGCGTGGGCCGGGGCGTCGGGGGCGTTCGAGCTCAACGTCCAGATCCCCGTGATGGCGCTCGGAACCCTCGAGTCGCTCCGCTTGCTGAGCGCGGCGTCGCGGGTGCTCGCCGACAAGGCGGTGTCCGGCATCGAGGCCAACGAGGACCGGGCGCGGCGCAACGCCGAGGCGAGCCCGAGCATCGTGACCCCGCTCAACCGCGTGATCGGCTACGAGAACGCCGCGAAGGTCGCGAAGCACGCGGTCGCGACGGGGATGACGGTCCGGGAGGCGGTGATCGACCTCGGATTCGTCGAGCGGGGAGACGTGAGCGTCGAGCAGCTCGACGAGCTGCTCGACGTCACGCGGATGACGGGCGAATCGGGCGCCTGACCGCACCCGTTCACCCCCTAGTTCTTCTTGTTCGGACCGAACTGCATCCGGGCGAGCAGGATCATCGTCGCGATCACGCCGACGAAGATCGCGAGCAGGGCCTGCACCGAGCCGACCGTCAGCACCATGACGAGGAACACGAGGATCGCGATCATCCAGATCACGCCCGCGTAGAGCCCGAACCTCGAAGCGGCGGCCGGGTCGTTCTGGAACCGGTCTGCGGCGAGGTGGCGGTCCTCCAGCTTCTTCACCCACGCCTTGCGGCGGTTCGACTGGGTGACGCCGAGGTAGGTGAACATCAGGCCCGAAGCGACCAGGAGCGGGACTCCGACCGCGAGCGGCCAGAGCTTCGCGGGCGTGTCGGCGATCACGAGGCCCATCGCGAGCCCCGCGACGCCGAGCGCCGTCGACGCGCCGTACCACGCGGCACGGCCCCGCGGCAGCGGGTACGACGCCGCCGTCTCCTGGCGGAGCGAGTCGGCAACGATCAGCCCGACGGGAAGGGCGATGCCCCCGACCGCCAGGGCCGTCTGTACGCCGATGTTCCAGTGGAGAATGTTCGTCGCCGCAAAGGTGACGACGAGCGCGACCCCGAGGATGACGACCCCGAGCGCGATCGTCCTGAGGACGAACGCGGGACGCGGACGCACCCGGTGGGCGCGATACATCTCGGCCGTGGTCTGCGGCTTGTCGGCGCTCTCGCGGACCGAGCCGAGAAGCTCATCGATGTCGCCCAGCTCGGCGACGGCCTTGTCGGCCGCCGTGGCCGGCGCGACCCCGTCGGCCTCAAGTTCGGCGACCCGCGCGGACAGGTTCCCGCGAATCTCCTCCTTGAGGTCCTGGGCCTCGGGCGTGAGCGGAACGTCGGCGAATATCGCGTCAAGGTGCCGGTGGATGTTTGCGGGGTTCTTCTTGCTCATGATTCCGTGCCTTTCAGGCCTAGCAGAGTGTTGACGATGCGCTGGGTGGCGACCCAGTCGTTGACGCTGCGCGCGTAGACGGCGCGTCCCGCGTCGGTGATGGAGTAGTACTTGCGGCGACCGCCCTGGCTCTCGTCGCCCCAGTACGCGTCGACGAGGCCGTCGGCGACCAGGCGGCGGAAGCTCGCGTAGAGCGTCGCCTCCTTGATTTCGTACTCCCCCTCGGATGCGTCGCGGATCGTCTTGTAGATCTCGAAGCCGTAGCGATCCCCGCGGAGGAGCACGCCGAGAACGATCGTCTCGGTGTGCCCGCGGAGCAGGTCGGCCGCGAACGCCTCCGAGGAGGAGTCGGTCCTGTTCTTAACCATGTCCGGTACTGTATCAGATACAGTACTTAATCAGCAAGAGCAACTGCCGACGCGGGAATCGTCGATCGTGGACGCGCGCCTACTTCCGCTGGTTCGCGGGGTCGCGCGGATCGAATTCGCTGAAACGCGTCCGCGCCGGCAGCACGTGATCGAGAAGGATCAGGCCGGCGGCGAGCCCGGTGAATCCGACGAAGAACACCACGACCCGCCACGCGACGCCCCCGACGCCGTTGATCTCCGTCGACAGGAACGGGTAGGGCGCGTCCGCGCCGGGGATCACCGCCACAAGCGTCAAGATCACCGCGACGTACACGACCAGGTAGATGAGCCAGCCCCAGACGTACTTCCACGCGACCCGCCGGTGCTCGGCGAACACGAACCAGATCACGAACGCGCCGATCGGCGTCAGGATGTGCTCGATGTTGTTGAGGTTGGCGAACCACCCGAAGAACGACCCCGCGAGCGGGAAGTCGTCCGGCCGCAGCACGAGGCGGTATACCAGGCCCGTGATCGCGATGTAGAACACCGCGCTCCCCGCGAGCCACTCGGGTGGCGTCCTCCACCTTCCGAGCAGCGTCACCGCCGTCCATCCGAACGAGACCGCCATCATCAGGTTCGACTGGAGAGTGAACGTGGCGAATTCCTTGAACCCCCCTCCGACGACGAGCGCGATGACGACGAAAAGCCCGAGTAGCGCGAAGATGATCCGCAGCACGGCGGATAGGACGTTGGTGACGGATTGGCTCTGCGGCATGATCCCCCCTGAAGAGTCGACGGAGCGGCGCGCGGCGCTACAGGTCCAGTCGCTCCAGGATGTCGGTCACGAGCGCCGCGACGGCCGATCTCTCGGATCGCTCCAGGGTCACGTGCGCGAAGAGCGGGTGCCCCTTGAGCGCCTCGATGACGGCCGCCACTCCATCATGGCGTCCCACGCGCAGGTTGTCGCGCTGTCCGACGTCGTGCGTGAGGACCACCCGCGAGCCCTGTCCGATCCTGCTGAGCGTCGTGAGGAGCACGTTCCGCTCGAGCGACTGCGCCTCGTCGACGATCACGAAGGCGTCGTGCAGCGAGCGCCCTCGGATGTGCGTGAGCGGCAGCACCTCGATCAGGTTGCGCGCCATGACCTCGTCGAGGACCTCCTTGGACACCATCGCGCCGAGCGTGTCGAACACCGCCTGGGCCCAGGGGTTCATCTTCTCCGACTCGCTGCCCGGCAGGTAGCCGAGGTCCTGGCCCCCGACCGCGAAGAGCGGCCGGAACACCATGATCTTCTTGTGCTGCCGACGCTCGAGCACCGCCTCGAGTCCCGCGCACAGAGCGAGGGCGCTCTTGCCCGTTCCCGCGCGACCCCCCATCGACACGATCCCGACGCTCTCGTCGAGCAGGAGGTCGATCGCGACGCGCTGCTCCGCGCTGCGGCCGTGGACGCCGAAGATCTCGAGGTCGCCGCGCACGAGGCGGATCGCCCCGTCCTCCGTGACCCTTCCGAGCGCCGAGCCGCCCGGCGAGTGGATCACGAGCCCCGTGTGAACCGGCAACGCCGCGATATCCTCTCCCGCGTCGGCCGCGCCCGGAGCCTCGACGCGCTCCGCGTCGTACAGTCCCGCCATCTGCGCATCCGTGAGGCGGATCTCCCGCATCCCCGTCCAGCCGGAGTCGACCGCGAGCTCGGCCCGGTACTCCTCGGCGTCCATGCCGAGTGCCGAGGCCTTCACCCGCATCGGGAGGTCCTTCGACACAAGCGTGACCGCGTGACCCTCCGCCCGGAGGTTCGCGGCGACCGCGAGGATACGCGTGTCGTTGTCGCCGAGCCGGAACCCGCTCGGCAGCACCTCGGGCTCCGTGTGGTTGAGCTCGACCCGCAGCGTCCCCCCGGCGTCGTTAATGGGGACCGGCTCGTCGAGGTGGCCGTGCCGGACGCGCAGATCGTCGAGCAGGCGCAGGGCGGAGCGCGCGAAGTAGCCGAGCTCGGGGTGGTGGCGCTTGGCCTCAAGCTCCGTCACGACGACGACGGGCAGCACGACGGCGTGCTCGGCGAACCGGAGCGTCGCGCGTGGGTCGGATAGCAGGACGGACGTGTCGAGGACGAACGTGCGAACGCCCGTCGCCTGGGCGCCCGCTGCTTCCGCGGGGGACGAGTTCTCGGTGACGGTCACGCGATCTCCCTAGCTGCCGATCGGGCCGCAGGGCACTCCCCCCGCGGCGGAGGAGTCATGGTGCGAAGTCGTTGCCCACCATGTTTCGACGGTACGCGCGCCCGAGCGCGTGACCCGGCAACACGCCGGGACGCGCCGCGCCGCTACCGTCCCCGACGACGCTCGCGCTGGGAGTACGCGCGAAGCCCCCGCAGGAAGTCGACGTGCCGGAAATCGGGCCAGTACGCCTCGCAGAAATAGAACTCGCTATGCGCGCTCTGCCACATGAGGAAGCCGCTCAGCCGCTGCTCGCCCGAGGTGCGGATCACGAGATCCGGATCCGGCTGGCCCTTCGTGTACAGGTGCTGCGCGATGTGCTCGACCGAGAAATCCTCGGCGACCGCCGCGAGCGATAGTCCCTTGTCGACGCCCTCCTGGAGGAACGCCCGGACCGCGTCCGCGATCTCGTGGCGCCCGCCGTATCCGACGGCGATGTTGACGTGGAGGCCGCCGCGGTTCCTCACGGGGCGCACCGCCGCCCGAAGCCGCTTGGCCGCAGCCTCCGGAAGCAGGTCGAGCGCGCCGACGATCTGCAGCTTCCACCGGCCGTCGGCCGCGAGCGCCTCGACCGTGTCGCCGATGATATCGAGGAGCGAGGCCACCTCGTCGGGATCGCGCTCGAGGTTGTCCGTCGAGAGCATCCAGAGGGTCACGACGTCGACGCCGATCTCGTCCGACCACTCGAGCACCTCGGTGATCTTCCCCGCCCCGGCGCGATGCCCGTCGGCCTCGGACCCGCCGAACTGGCGCGCCCACCGGCGGTTGCCGTCGAGGATGACCCCGATGTGGCGGGGGACCCGTCCCGCGCGTCGGAGCCGTCGGAGGAGCCGCCGTTCGTACGTGCCGTAGAGCGGCGTCAGGAGGCGCATCGGCGTCCTTTGCGAATCGGGAGGGAGGGGGCGATAACCACCGTACCGCCGCCGTATAACCTACGGTATCGTAGGTTTATGACCGCTGCCGAAGCCGCGGAGGCGACCGAACGCCCCCTGCCCGCCAAGCCGCTCCTGCGCGGATGGTTCCACATGGGGGCTATTCCCCTCGTTCTCATCGCCGGCATCGTCCTCATCACGTTCGGGCCCACGCTCGCGGGACGCGTCAGCGCCGCGGTGTACACGCTCACCGCCGTCCAGCTGTTCAGCACCTCGGCCATCTACCACCGCGGCAACTGGGCGGAGCGGCTGCGCGCCATGCTGCAACGCGTCGACCACGCGAACATCTTCCTCATCATCGCGGGAACGTACACGCCCCTCAGCGTGCTCCTGCTTCCCCGCTCGACGGCGACCCTCGTCCTGTCGATCGTGTGGGGCGGCGCGCTCGCGGGTCTACTCGCCCGCCTGCTGTGGCACCACGCCCCCCGGTGGTTCTGGGTTCCCCTGTACATCGCGCTCGGCTGGGTGGCGATCTGGTTCATCCGACCGATGGGCGACACCGGCGGCCCCGCCGTCGTCAGCCTCGTCCTGGCCGGCGGACTCGCCTACACCGTCGGTGCGGGGGTCTACGCCCTCAAGCGGCCGAACCCGTCACCGCGCTATTTCGGGTTCCACGAGATCTTCCACGCGCTAACGATCACCGCGTTCGTGTGCCACTACATCGCCGTCAGCCTCGCCATCTACCGCGCCTGACGCGGCCTGGTGGCGCACCTTCCTCAGGTGCCGGGCCATCGACCGAAACAGCAGGATGCACGCGACGGTCAGCGCGAACGTGACGATGAACCCCAGGAATCCGGGCCCCAAACTCTGATCGATCGGGCTCATACGCACCTCCAGGGACTATCGTGCCTCATGATGGCCATTCACGAGACCCCCACCGTCGACGCCGACGAGATCGCACCGCGGCGCGTCGACCGACGCGCGGCATGGGCGACCGCGGCGGCCGCGCTCGTCATGACGGCCGGCGTCGTGTGGTTCGCGCTCGACGCCTCCCACGAGCCCGTCCGGTGGAGCGCCGTCGGCTACCGCATCGTCTCGCCGACCGAGGCGGTCGCGACCTTCGACGTCTACCTCTACGACGACGGCGACGCCCAGTGCCGGGTGCGCGCGCTCAACGAGCGTTTCGCCGAGGTGGGGTACGCGGACGTCCCGGTGTCCCTCGCCGACGGGCGTCAGCAGCGGATCGACGCGACGATCGTCACGGTCGAGCCGGCGGTGACCGCCGTCGTCGCGTATTGCGAGGCGCTCTGAGGCCGCCCGGCCTGTCGCGCCGAACACGCGCCCTGATATCCTGTCTGACCTTGCCCCGAAGGAGAATCCCGTGACAGAGACGCAGGCTTGGCTCACCCAGGAGGCGTACGACCGCCTCCGGGAGGAGTACGCGTACCTGACCGGCGACGGCCGCACCGCGATCGCCAAGGAGATCGACGAGCGCCGACGCGAGGGCGACCTCAGCGAGAACGGCGGGTACCACGCCGCCCGCGAGGAGCAGGCGAAGCAGGAAGCCCGCATCGCGCAGCTGCGCCGCCTCCTCGACACCGCGAAGGTGGGCGAGGCCCCCGTCGGCGACGGCGAGATCGCCTCGGGCATGGTCGTGACCGCGGAGGTCGCGGGCCGCGAGATGCGCTTCCTGGTGGGATCCCGCGAGGCCGCCGGCGGGACGGACATCGACGTGTTCTCGGCGCAGTCGCCCCTCGGCGCCGCCCTCCTGGGCAAGCACCCGGGCGACACCACGAGTTACGTGGCGCCCAACGGCAACGAGATCCCCGTCCGGGTGATCTCGGCCGAGCCGTTCGCCGGCTAGCCGGCCCCCGCCCTCGAGATCGGTATCTCCGTCGTCGGGCCGAGTCCCGTCTTGCGCAGCCCCTCGACGAAGGTCTTCGCGAAGGACATGATCGGCACGGCGAGCAGCGCGCCCACGAGTCCCCCGACGATGCCGCCTACGCCGACTGTTAACAAGATCATGATCGGGTGCACGGACGCCGCGCGCCCGAACAGCCACGGGTAGAGGAGGTTCCCCTCGAGCTGCTGGACCCCGAGGACCACGGCCACCATGATCAACGCCCTGATCCACCCGCCCTCGACCACCGCGACAAGCACCGCGACGAAGCCGGAGAGCGTCGCCCCGATGAGCGGGATGAACGAGGTGAGGAAGACGACGATGAAGATCGGCACCCAGAGCTTGAGGCCGAGGAGGAGGGCTCCGAGCCCGATCCCCGTCGCGTCGACGAGCGCGACGAAGACCGACGTCTTGGTATAGCGGGCCAGCGTCTCCCACGCCGCGGTTCCCGCATAGTCAAGCTGCACGCGCGCGCGGCGCGGGAAGAGGTGGACGACGCCGAGCCACAGACTGCGGCCGTCCTTGAGGAAGAAGAAGAGGCAGAACAGCGCGAGGATCGCGCCCGCCGTGACGAGCCCGACCGTCGACGTCACGGATACCGCACCGGAGATGATGCCCGACTTGTTGTCCTGGAGAGTCTGGCCGGCCTGATCGAGGAAGGACTGGATCTGATCGGCGCTGAGATTGAGCGGCCCCGACGACAGCCAGTCGACCAAGGTGTGCAGGCCGTCGGACGCCTGCTGTTTGAGCTCGTCGATGCCGCTGATCACCGTCGTGCTCGCGACGGTGATCAGGCCGACGACGGAGAAGATCAAGGCGAGCACGGTGAGGAGCGAGCCCCAGGTGCGGCTGATGTGGTGCCTCGCGAGCCAGCCGACGAACTTCTCGAGCGGCGCGGCGATCAGGAGGGCGACCGCGACCGGCACGACGAGGGCGGAGAGCTTCGCGACGACGCTGAACAGCGCCAGGACGACGATGCCGACCACGATCAGCCGCCACGACCACGCGCCGGCGACGCGTAGCGGGACCGGGACGTCCTTGAGGATGTCGGGCGGATCGTCCTCGACGAAGGGTTCGCTTCGAGTAGCCATACCGCGAGCGTAGCGCGATGATAGAGGTGGCGCCGGGAGCGAGCCCCGCGCGGAACACAACGATGTGAGACCACGTTGTAGGGGTGGACGCGACGCCAGGGAGGCCGCTGATGCTACTCGACAAGACACAGATGGTCGGACCGGATACCGCACTCGCGGGGCGCGACGAGGAGATGGCGATCTCGCCGCTGCACGTCGTCCTCGGGACGCCGCTCAAGGGCCCGTGGCCCGACGGGCTCGAGGTGATCTACTTCGCGATGGGTTGCTTCTGGGGCGCCGAGCGCATCTTCTGGCAAACCGAGGGCGTGTACGTGACGGCGGTCGGCTACATGGGCGGCTGGACGAGGAACCCCACCTACGAGGAGACGTGCACGTCGCGCACGGGCCACACCGAGACCGTCCAGGTCGTGTACGACCCGGCAAAGGTCGCCGTCGAGACGCTCCTCGCGCAGTTCTGGGAGAACCACGACCCGACGACCGCGAACCGTCAGGGCGGCGACGTGGGCACGCAGTACCGCAGCGCCGTGTTCGCGACCACCGAGGAGCAGTACACCGAGGCCGTGATGTCGCGCTCGCACTACCAGCGCAAGCTCTCCGACAAGGGCTTCGGGATGATCTCCACGCAGATCGACCGGATCGACGACGCCGGCGACGGCCGGTTCTATTACGCCGAGGACTACCACCAGGGCTACCTGCACAAGAACCCGCGCGGGTACTGCAACCACGGTTTCTGCCAGGTGGCCTACTAGCCGAGCAGGCGGGTGAGGAACTCCCACTGGCGACGGATCTGGTGGGGTCCGCCGCCCTCGTGCCTGTTGAACGGGTAGACGACGATCTCCTTGGGGTCGCCCGCCCACGCGTGGTACGCGGCGAAGACCGTCGATGGCGGGCAGGTGTCGTCCATGAGCGCCACCGAGAACATCGCGGGCGCCGTGGCGCGCTTGGCGAGCGTCGCGCCGTCGAAGTAGGAGAGCGTCTCAAACGCGCGTTCGGTGTGGTCGCGGTGGACGGACAGGTAACGGGTGATCTCCCCGTACGGATCCGTGTCCACGAGTGCGACCGCCCGCTCGTAGTGGCACAGGAACGGGACGTCGACCAGGGCCGCCACCACGTCGGTCACGAGAGATGCCGCCGCGATCGCCGCCCCGCCGCCCTGCGATATTCCCGCGACGACGGTGCGGCTCGCGTCGACCCCGGGGAGGGCACGGGCCGCGTCGACGGCGCGGGCCGCGTCGGTGAAGACGCGGCGGTAGAAGTACCCTGACGGGTCGAGGATGCCGCGGGTCATGTACCCGGGATGCGACGGGGTCGAGCCCTCCGGGTCCGGCGGTGTCGCCGCCGCCGCCCCAGCCGGATCCCTGCCCTCGCGTGTCCATCATCAGGTGGGCGTAGCCGGCCGACGGCCAGAAGGTGTGCTCGAACGCGAGCCCGCGCCCACCGTTGTACCCCTGGTACTGGACGACGACGGGGAGGTCGCCGTCGACCCCGGCGGGGCGCGAGTACCACGCCTTGACCGGATCGCCGGCGAACCCCGGGAACGTCACGTCCCACACGTCGACGTGGGGCATCGCGGGTTCGACGGCCGCGAGCTCGGGAGCGCCGCCCGCGGCGCGCGCCTCGGCCAGCGTGTCCGCCCAAAACGCGTCGAGGTCGGCGGGCTCGGGAATCTCGGGCCGATACTCGCGCAACTGGTCCAGGGGGAGGTCGAAGTGCGGCATCGCGGCTCCTTACGCGTCGTCCGATCGGCGGTCCATCCCGTCGGGGTGCCCCCGGCAGGGCTCGAACCTGCACTCGGCCGATTTTAAGTCGGCTGCCTCTACCAGTTGGGCTACGGGGGCCCGGTTCGATTGTCGCAGGTTCGGCCCGGCCCCGGCTCGGCTAGGAGCGGGACTCGGCGAGCGCGAGCGCGACGCCGTCGAGGATGTCGTGCTCGCTCGCCACCGCGACGTCGAGCCGTCCGCCCGCAGCCGCGACGTCCGACCGCACGCGCGTCATCACCTCGCGCCACACGAGCGCCCCCGCCCCGATCGAGTCGACGCGCCCGGGGTGCATGTACGGCAGGGCGGCACGCTCGGCGCGCGGCATCGCGAGCAGGGCGTTCGCGGCGTCGACGAGGGTGTCGATCGGCACGGCCGCGCCGTCGATGCGTTCCGGGCGGTAGGCGTCGAGGCCGAGCGCGTGCGCGGTGATCGTCGTGACCGACCCCGCGAGCCCGACGAGGGTACGGGTGCGCGCGAACGGCACGTCCCGCGCCGCGTCGTCGAGCGCCGCGCGCACGTCCGCGACGGCGGCGTCGACGTCTTCGGTCGAGGCGGGCTCGCCCGCGAGGTGGCGCTCCGTCAGGCGGATGCAGCCCACGTCCATCGAGTGCGCGTGCTCCGGCGCGCGATCGCCAAGGACGAGCTCGGTCGAACCGCCGCCGAGGTCGACGACGAGGTACGGGGCCTCGAGTCTCGGGTCGAGCGCGCCCGTGGCGCCGCGGAATGACAGACGCGCCTCCTCGTCCCCCGTGATCACGTCGGCCGGGACGCCGAGACGCTCGCGGACCCCCTCGACGAGCAGCTCGCGATTCGACGCGTCGCGCGTCGCCGACGTCGCCACGAACCGCACCGCCTCCGCGCCGAGGCGATCACACGTGGCGGCGTAGTCCTCGACCGCCACGAAGGTGCGCTCGAGGGCCGCCGGGTCGAGGACGCCCGTCGTGTCGACCCCCTCGCCGAGGCGGACGACCACCATCTCGCGCGTGAAGTCCGTGAGCGCCCCGTCGGCGTCGACGTCGGCCACCAGGAGCCGGAGGGAGTTGGTTCCGCAATCGATGGCCGCGACTCGCATGGCGCCAGCGTAACGGGCGGCGGACGGGTGCTACGACGTGCGGGGCGCGTCGCACGTGCAACGATCCGGGCTCCACCGGTCGCGCATCGCGGCGAGCGCGTCGTCCCCGATGGGATTGACGCCGGGCCCCTTGGCGAGCGCGTGGGCCGCGAGGGCGTGCAGGCACTTGACGCGGTCGGGCATCCCGCCCGCGCTCACCCCGGCGATCTCCTCGACGTCCTCGAGCTCCGCGCGGTCGGCGAGGTACGACTCGTGGGCTGCCCGGTACCGCGCGGCGAGGTCCTCGTCGCTCGCGAGGCGCTCGTTCATCGCCCGCATCGCGCCCTCCGCCTCGAGCGTCGACGCCGCCGCGACGGCGCCGGGGTGCGTGAGGTAATACGTCGTCGGGAAGGGCGAGCCATCGTCGAGGCGCGGCGCGGTCATGACCACGACCGGGTTGCCGCACACGCACCGCGCGGCGATGGCCACCACGCCGCGCGGCTCGCGCCCGAGCTGGCCGCGCAGGGCGTCGAGGTCGCGCGGGTCGACCGCTTTGCGCGGGTCGCGCGGGCCCGTCACGGGGCGGTACCGGCCGCCGTGATCGACCCCCACAGCGTCGAGTACCACGGCTTGACCGGCGCGGTCGTCCCGCCGGGTTGCGCCCCCGCGTCCGCCGTCCCAGCCGACGGGTCGTCGACGAACTCCGGATCGACGACGCGGTAGGCGGTCTCGCCGGGCAGCACGTACACGAGGCGGTCGCGGGCCTTCGCGATCACGTACGCGGGGTCGTCCCACCGGGCCACCTCGGCCTGGAGGTCGTCCACCTCGGCGTGCGCGTCGGCGACCTGGCCGCGTAGGTCGGCGAGGGTCTCCTGCTGCTTGAGGTACGCGCGCACGGACGGCACCATCACCGCGAGCGCGAGCGCGAGGACGGCGGTGAGGACGACGGCCCGCCACGACATCGACGACGCGGCTGAAGGACGTTCGACGCGCGGCGCGGGCGCGGTCGGTTCGGCGGCGCGCGGCACGCCAGCGCGCGGCGTCGGGCGCGCAGACGGCCGTCCCGCGCCGCGGGAGGACGAGCGCGGCGCGCCAGGACGCTGGGGAGACTTCACGCCCACCATTGTCCCGGCGCGGCGCGCCGGTACCTCGTTGCGCGAACCGCGAGTCGAGTTCCGCGTCTAGCGGGACGGTCGATCTCGAAGCCAGGCGCTCGCTAGCACCGCGATGATCAGTAGGAGCAACACGATGCCGATCACCCAGAGCCACAACGCTGAACCCTCGCCGCCCGATCCGACTGCGACGGTGGTCGGGCTGGGCTGCGGGGTCGGCGTCGTCGCGACGGTCGACGCGGGCGTGGACGCGGGCGAGGGCGTCGGAGCAACGGTGCTGCTCGGGCTCACACTCGGCTCCGGGGTCGCGCCGCCGGACGAGCCTCCTACAGGGTTACCCGTGTTCGTTGCCTCGTCGTCGGTGATCGTGATGGTGGTCGACGCCGTCGTCACGTTGCCATCCGAATCCGTAACGGTCGCGGTGATCCGGTGGACACCCAACGCGAGGTCGCTCGCGACAACTCCCCCGGCGGCCGACGTATCGATTGGGCCGTCGAGGCTCGATGCCCAGGAGATGCTGTCGAAAGGTATGGCCCCGTCTTCACGGTCGGACACCCAGGCACTGAACGGAATCCTGGCGTCGCCGGCGAAGCTGCTACCGTCGATCGGGTCGCCGATCAGGAGCCATGGGGCGTTTCCCGCGACCTCGAGACCGCCCACCGAGTCCGTCGAACTGTTGAAGCCGTCGTTCGCGATCACGAGGAACTGACCAGAGTCGGAGCCCGCGATCTGGGATCGGTCGATCGCGACGCTGGTGCCGGTCAGACCGACCTCCAGCGTGTCCCAGTCGAGGCCATCGGGCGAGTACAGGACATCGAACTCCAGAGCATCTCCGTCCGCGTCGCTCGCGGTCCATGCGAGCTGCACGGTGTCGCCAACGACATTCGCGCCCGCGACGGGGCTGGTGATCTCGACCACCGGGGTCGCGGCGCTGGCCACGTTCGTACCGAGCACGACGCCGTCCTGCACGAGGTCCATCCGCGCCACGTCCTGCCGCGGGAAATCCGCGACGAAGAACCCGTACAACGTGGAGTCCTCGCCCTCGCCTTCGCTCAGGGCGAAGTCGACGTCCGGCGTGACGGAGCCGATCATTTCCCCCGCGTCGCTATAGAGGTTCAGCACGTATCCGAATGTGTTGGAGCGCGACGTGTTGATGTAAGGGACGTCAATCATCGGTCCCAGGTCGACCTGGGTTCCTCCGGCATCCACCGACATCGCCCCCGCAACGTGGTCGCCCGGGGCCTCAGTGCGGGCGCCTGTCTGCGGAACGAGGTGGTCGCGAAGGTACGCGTAACTCTCCGGGGAGACCCAGTAGCCTTGCCCCTTCTTCGCGGATAGGTCGATCGTGCATCGCGATGGCCCATTCACGTAGCTCATCAATTCCCCGGTCTCGCGCGGATCGGAATACGCCAATCTCGCATTGTCACTTTCGATGTAGCGTGTGTCGACTCCCCAGTACTCCTCGAAGACTGAGACGGGGGTACCGCTCGTACCACGTACGCGTTGACCTTCGTAGTCTCGCCAGGCGAACCCGGCTGACGAACTGAAACTGGAGATCGTCGGAAGCACGACCCGCGGGGGTCTTCCGCCGCCGTCGTCCGCGAGGAACACCGCCTCACCGGTCCAGCCGGGGTAGTGCAGCCACGGAAGGGAAATCGCTCGACAAAGGTCCATTTGCAACCCGGGGGGCCAGCCCGCCCCCGAAGGCGATCCCAGGTTGTGGTCGAGCCCTAGCGCGTGGCCGAGTTCGTGTGGCATCACGTTCCGCCATTGCCCGGTGCCTTCGGCGACCCCCTCGTTCTGCCAACTGCTGATGTCACTCACGCCGACACCGAACGAGCCCATGCCCTGCAAGTCGTAGTCCTTCGGGTTGGTGAGTGCATAGAGGTAGGGCTTCGCCCCGTTCGATCTCGATTGGGCGAGATCTCGCCTCCCCTGCAGAGACCACAAGACTTCGATACTGAGGGGCGACGGATCCCGATATGGCCCCCGGTACATTTGAACATCGAGACCCGTCTTGGTGGCGATGGGGAACTGCCGCGTGACTCGATCGAGTTGTTCCGCTACCTCCGCGTCCGTCGGCGCCTGGCCTCCCATACTTAGGACGTAGAGGTCGATCGCGAGTGGAGGGGATTCCGTATAGGTCGCCCTGATCTCGCACGGGCCGGCCGGGTACTCGTGGGGCCACATGCAGGTCACGCCGCCCAGTGGATCGTCGTACGGCGGTTGGTTCATTTCGAGCGATAGGAGTATGTCGCCGGTGGTCCACTCGATCGGTAACTTGAAGTCGAGCACCATGTCGCCATCGGGATTCGATCGAACGTTCGAATCGAATACGTCCGTCGTGAGGGCGATGGTTGGGAAGCGGATCGGATCCTGATAGGGGGGATTGAGCGGATCCCAAGGAGCGACGGCATTGCGAGCCGTGAGTGCCCCGGTCAGGTATGGGTCAGGGTCGGTCGAGAATGTCTTCTCCACGTAGACGCGAACTGCCGTATCCCGGTTCGCGACCAGGGGAACGTCGTTGTGGAGGTTCTGGATCGCCTGATTCACCTCGATCCCCCTGATGAGCGGGAGACGTTTGGAGCAGTGCCCCGCCCACTCGTCGGCCAGTTCGGCCGACGAGGCGACGTACCGGTAGTGGTTCCCCCCGAAAAGGTGCGCGTCGATATCGTGCTCCGCCGCCGACGATCCCGTGTTGCCGCCCGGATGTCCGCCCACCCCAATGAGGTCGACACGGTCGACGGCACCGGTTGACCCGAAGTCGTCCAGGTCGGTCGCGAGTCCCGTCGAAGGCTGGTCGAAAGTCACCTGACACACCGAGCGAAGCGCGTTGTCGCCGAGGAACGACTCGGTGTGGGTCACGGCGACGCCCAATCCGACGCGGTCGGTGCCGCCGTCGCTCGTCGCCTGGGGGAGCGCCCGGAGCTTGCTCTGCAGGAGTTCCACGGTGGCGTCGGAGAAGATGGTCCATTCCGGAATCAACGTCAGCGCGTCGCCCCAGGCGTACGTATCCGGATCCCGATATCGGCCGACGACCGTGACGGAGATCCCGAACTGCTCTTCCCGGGGGAAGGCGTCCTCGTCGTCGAGCCCGGCCACAATCGCGTCGATCTCGGCCGCGTACTCCTCCGGGGTCAACGATGAGCGGCCGTCGAGGACGAGGGCGAGGTGCCAGCGCGGTCCGGCCATCGTGAATCGGTGACGCCCAAGCTGGCTCGAGCCGGTACTGGTATTCGCGAGGCCGTCGGGCGAACTGTCGAGCAGGTTTTCGTGGCCGCCGGATTCGTCGTGCTGCGGGAACCAATGGTCCTGGGGATACGGCAACGCGTACTCGGGGAGCACCGATGGCTCGCCGTCGTCGTCGAGACGCCCATCGGCCATTCCCCTCCACACGAATTCATACCGCTCGCCCGGGATTCCGCGCGACCAGCCCGCCTCGGAGTACGAGTAGACGGGCTGTCCCGTGTAAAAGTCGATGCCGTTGAATTCGTACTGCCACGTGATGGAGTCGTAATTGAAGACGATCTCGAAGATGCCGTAACCGAGGTCCGACCGATCGACGATGAGGGCCTGATATGAGTTGGGCCGGGTGGGGTCGTTCATCGTCCCCGGGTTTCTCCAATAACCCATACCGGAATATGGATCGGTGACCACCCATTCCGGCGGTCCCTGGGGAATCATCGGGGTGATGTCGAGCCAGGTGACGCACAACGCCTGATGCTTATCGAAAATGGTGTACCCGTAGTACGCGCGTGACGGCTCGTATCCGTCGTCGACGCCGCCGCTCCACATCGAATATCCGCCGAACATCGGCATGTAGACCTCGTTCGAGCGAAGCATGTCCTCGTCGATGACGTCCATTCCCGACGCGTAGTTGCCCCCCTCGTCGTGCGAAAGCGCGCCCTCGGGTGAGACCCAGATGTCGTCCCAGTACTTGCCACTCCCGTAGATCGTGAAGGGCAAGTCGATTTTCACGGGATCGACGGGTCCGAGCGCGCCGCTACCGTCCCAGAGCTGGTTCTCGAAGCACGATTCGTCGCGGATGATCGCCCCCGAGGCGCCGGGGGCGGCGGGCGGAACATCTGCCGCCACGCGCGCCGCGGTCGCGCGGGAACTAGTGTCCAGTGACATGGCCGCCTGCGCCGGTTGCGCGAGAAACGCCACCAGCGCGAGGCTGACCGGAACGGTCGCCCACTTCTTCATCGAACTTTCCCCCAGCTCGCAAGCACCGATCTCCCGCGCTCAGCGTGGCGGGGGAAACCCGGCCTGTCAAACGGAACGGGAAAACAAGCGCGGCGCACCGGGGCAAGGCGGACGTAACGCCCACCACCCCGGCGCGCCGCGCCGATGACTCGCCGCGTGCGCCGCGAGTCGAGGGTCGTTACGCGTCGAGCTTCGGGAACGCCGAGCGGCCCGCGTAGACCGCGGCGCCCTCGAGCTCCTCCTCGATGCGCATGAGCTGGTTGTACTTCGAGATGCGCTCGCCGCGCGCCGGGGCGCCCGTCTTGAGCTGGCCCAGGCCGTACGCGACCGAAAGGTCCGCGATCGACGTGTCCTCGGTCTCGCCGGAGCGGTGCGACACCATCGCCGTGAAACCGGCGCGGGCGGCCATGGTGACCGCGTCGTTGGTCTCGGTGACCGTACCGATCTGGTTGAGCTTCACGAGGAGCGAGTTGGCCGACTTCTCCTTGATGCCACGCGCGAGGCGGACGGGGTTGGTGACGAACAGGTCGTCGCCGACGATCTGGGTCTTCTCGCCCATCGCGGCCGTCATCGCGGTCCATCCGGCCCAGTCGTCCTCGTCGAGCGGGTCCTCGATCGAGATCAGCGGGTAGTCGTTGACCGCCTGCTTGTAGAACGCGATCATCTCCTCGGCTGACTTCTTGCCGCCCTCCCACTGGTAGGCGCCGTCCTTGAAGAACTCCGTCGCCGCGACGTCGAGCGCGAGCGAGACGTCCTTGCCCGGCGTGTAGCCGGCCTTCTCGATCGCGGAGACGATCAGGTCGAGCGCCTCGCTGTTCGAGCCGAGGTTGGGGGCGAAGCCGCCCTCGTCGCCGAGGCCGGTCGCGAGGCCCTTGGACTTCAGCACGGACTTGAGGTTGTGGTAGACCTCCGCGTTCCAGCGAATCGCCTCGCGGATGGTCGGAGCGCCGATCGGGGCGATCATGAACTCCTGGATGTCGACGTTCGAGTCCGCGTGGGACCCGCCGTTGAGGATGTTCATCATCGGAACGGGCAGGATGTGCGCGTTCGCGCCGCCGATGTACTTGTACAGCGGGAGGTCGCTGCTCGCGGCCGCGGCCTTGGCCACGGCGAGCGAGACGCCGAGGATGGCGTTCGCGCCGAACTTCTCCTTGTTCGGGGTGCCGTCCAGGTCGATCATCGTCTGGTCGACGAGGCGCTGGTCGGTGGCCTCGAGCCCGACGACGGCCGGGGCGATGTCCTCGTTCACCGACTTCACGGCACCGAGGACGCCCTTGCCGAGGTAGCGCTTCGCGTCGCCATCGCGACGCTCGACCGCTTCGAACGCGCCCGTCGACGCGCCCGAGGGGATGCCGGCGCGCGCGAACGTGCCGTCCTCCAGGGCTACCTCGACCTCAACGGTGGGGTTACCGCGCGAGTCGAGGATCTCGCGGGCTCCAACGGCCTCAATGCTGGCCATGATGCTCCTTGAATTGTTGGGATTGTCCGGGCCCGAGTCTAATGGTCGCGACTCGCCGGTTGGCAGACAGAAGTCCTAGGGGGAACGCTCGGCGTCGCGGACCGCGCGCTCGAGTTCGCGCGTCGCCTCGCGCAGCGCGCCCTCGGCGTCGACGCCCTCGGCCTGCGCCCGGGCCACCGCATCGAGGAGGGAGTGGCCGACGCCGACGCCGGCCTCCGCGCGGAACGGCAGTCCGGAACGCTGGGCGCGGGAGAGGACCTTCTGGGCGCGCTGGAGGGCGGGAAGCGCCGTGGGAATGCCGTCGAGCACAGAATCGCGGCCCTTCGTCTCGGATTTGATGCGCTCCCAGTTGGCGTGGACCTCCTCGGGCCCGTCGACGGCCGTGTCGGCGAAGACGTGAGGGTGGCGCTCCACGAGCTTGTCGACAAGGTCGGCCGCGACGTCGTCGATGCCGAAGGGGTCGGTGGGATGCTCCTGGGCGATTCGCGCGTGGAAGACCACCTGGAGGAGGACGTCGCCCAGCTCCTCGCGAAGGTCGTCGCGCGTGCCGTCCTCGATCGCCTCGGCGAGCTCGTAGGCCTCCTCGATGGCGTGGCGGGCGAGCGACGCGTGCGTCTGCTCCGCGTCCCACGGACACCCGCCGGGCGAACGCAGGCGGTCCATCACCTCAATGAGTCGCGCGAGCGGGTCAGCCACCCGAGGAGACCCAGTCCGGAGTCGCCCGCGTGAAGCCGCTCACCTGACCGAAGACCGTGAAGAACCACGTGTCGCTGCCGGTGGAGGCCGCGACGCCCTTGTTGACCACGTCGTTGACGCTCGCCCAGAACCTGTCCCCGGTGAACGCGCCGTATCGCGGGTTCGCGGTGATCGCGGACTCCGCGTCGTACCCCAACTGATGCACCGCCTGGGCACCGGCGTCGAGGCGAACGAGGAAATCGAGCGCCATCGCGTCGCGGGTGATCTCGAGAGCCGCGGGCGTGGCCTCGCCGCCGTTGCCATCGAACGCGATCCACGCCTCGGCCGTGGCCGTGACGTCGTCGTCCGTCGCGACGAACCCCAGCTTCGCGGCGTTGTCGACGATCTCCGGCCCCAACAGCAGAAGCGTGAGGGACGTGCCGGGATCGGCCGCGGCCGTCCCCAGGTCAAGAAAACCGCGGCTGAAGTCGATGACCTGCTGGTCGGTGACCTCGCGGCCGCCGTAGGTCGCGGCGGTTCCCGGCGATCCCTGGCCGGGGACGGCGCACCCCGCGGCGGCGAGGGTGGCAAGTACGGCGACGGCGGCGAGCAGGCGCCGGCTCACGAGGGTCATGGCGCCATCCTAACCGGGCCCGCGGCAGCCTCCAGAACGGTGCGGACCCAGTCGAGGACGGGGAGCCCCGCGACGGGGGTGGAGGGCGGACCGGGCACGACGGGCGCGGGGACGAGTACCTGGCGCACCGCGGGCTTGAGGATCGTCCCGGGGTAGACACGGCGCAGCCGGAGCGCGGCGCTGTCCGCGGGTTCGAGCGGCGCGAACTTCACGTACTTGCCCTGCGCCGCGACGGTGCGAACCCCCCGGCGGACGACCTCGACGCGCAGGCGCGCGACGGCGACGAGGTTGGACGCGGGCTCGGGAAGCGGGCCGTAGCGGTCGGAGAGCTCGGCGGCGACGCGCGGCGAGGGCGTCCTCGTCCGCGGCGTCGGCGAGCTTGCGGTAGGCCTCGAGACGCAGCCTCTCGTGCGGGATGTACTCGGTCGGCAGGTGCGCGTCGATCGGCAGGTCGATCGATGACCTCCTCGCTCGTCGGCGGACGCCTCGCCCTTGAACCCCGCCACGGCCTCGCCGACCATCCGCATGTACAGGTCGAATCCGACGCCCTCGATATGCCCGGACTGCGGCCGCGCCGAGCAGGTTGCCCGCGCCGCGGATCTCGAGGTCCTTCATCGCGACGGCGATACCGGACCCAAGGTCCGTGTGGGCGGCGATCGTCTGGAGGCGGTCGTGCGCGGTCTCGGTGAGCGTCCGGTCGGCGGGATACAGGAAGTACGCGTACGCGCGCTCCCGGCCGCGCCCGACGCGTCCGCGCAACTGGTGGAGCTGGCTCAGCCCGAACGCGTCGGCGCGCTCGACGATGAGGGTGTTCGCGTTGGGGATGTCGAGGCCGGTCTCGACGATCGTGGTGCACACCAGCACGTCGTAGCGCTTCTCGTAGTAGTCGACGATGACGCTCTCGAGCTGGTGCTCGCTCATCTGCCCGTGGGCGATCGCGACCCGCGCCTCCGGCACGAGCTCGGACAGCCTCGCCGCGGCGCGGTCGATCGTCTTCACGGCGTTGTGGATGTAGAACACCTGGCCGTCGCGCAGGAGCTCGCGCCGCACGGCGGCGACGATCTGGGCGTTCTCCTGCGGGCCGACGTACGTGAGGATCGGCAGGCGCTCCTCGGGCGGCGTCGCGAGCGTCGAGATGTCGCGGATGCCGGTCACGGCGATCTCCAGCGTGCGCGGGATCGGCGTCGCGGACATCGCGAGCACGTCGACCGACGTCCGCATCGCCTTGAGCGTCTCCTTGTGCTCGACGCCGAAGCGCTGCTCCTCGTCGATGATGACGAGGCCGAGGTTCTTGAAGCGCACGTACCCCGTGATGAGGCGGTGCGTGCCGATGACGAGGTCGACCGTGCCGTCGGCGAGGCCGTCGACCACCTCGCGCGCCTCCTTGTCCGTCTGGAAGCGCGAAAGCGCCGCGACCCTGACCGGGAACGGCGCGAAGCGCTCCGTGAACGTCTCGACGTGCTGACTCACCAGGAGCGTCGTCGGGACGAGGACGCGACCTGCGTGCCGTCCTGGATCGCCTTGAACGCCGCCCGCACCGCGATCTCGGTCTTGCCGAACCCGACGTCGCCGCACACGAGCCGGTCCATGGGGACCTGGCGCTCCATGTCCGCCTTGACCTCGTCGATCGTCACGAGCTGGTCGGGCGTCTCGACGTACGGGAACGCCTCCTCGAGCTCGCGCTGCCACGGCGTGTCCGGTCCGAACTCGCGGCCCTTGGTGGCCATGCGCGCGCTGTACAGGCGGATGAGCTCCGCGGCGATCTCCTTGACCGCCGCGCGGGCCTTGCCCTTGGTCTTCGCCCAGTCGGCGCCGCCCATCTTGTTGAGCGACGGCGTCTCGCCGCCGACGTACTTGGTGACGCGGTCCAGCTGATCCGTCGGCACGGACAGCCGGTCGCCGGGCATCCCGCGGCGCGACGGCGCGTACTCGATGACGATGTACTCGCGCTCGATTCCGCGGACCGTCCGCGTCGTGAGCTCGACGAAGCGGCCGATGCCGTGGCGCTCGTGGACGACGAAGTCGCCGGGGCGCAGCTGGAGGGGGTCGACCGAGCCGCGGCGCCGCGACGGAGTCCTCGCCCGGTTCTCGGCGACCCCGGCGCGGCCGGTGAGGTGCGCCTCCGAGAAGACGACGACGCGGGCGTCTCCAACGCTCAGGCCGTCGCTCACGACGTGGGGGACGACGGCGACGACGGACTCCGACGGCGCCCAGATCCGCTCGACGCGCGCGGGCACGTCCTCCGATCGCGCAGCTGCTCGACGATGCGGCTCGGCCGAGCCCTGCCCCGCGGCCGCGACGACGACGCCCCACCCCTGCGCGAGGCGTGCGCGCATGACCGCGAGCGTCGCCGCGGGCGTCCCCGCGACGTCGTCGACCTCGGCGATGCCCGCCTCCGCGGACCCCTCGCCGCCGAAGGGGCCGATCGTCGACCACGCGAGGCCCCGCGCGCGCGCCGCGTCGCGAACGTCCCCGAGGTCGCGGAAGGCCCCGGCGCCGAGATCGACGGGCGCGTCGCCTCCGGCCGCGGACGCCGACCACGCCGCGTGCCGGAACTCGTCGGCCGTGGCGGCGAGGTCCTCGGCTCGGCGCGCGAGCCGCTCGGGCTCGAGGACCACGCAGGCGTGTCCCGCGCCGGCAGCCTCGTCGACGATCGTGACCAGCCGTTCGACGAGGACCGGCAGGAGGCTCTCCATGCCCTCGGTCGGAACCCCCTCCGCGACCCGCGCCGAGCAGGTCGTCGGCGCCCGCGACCGAGCCGAGAAGGGAGCGCGCCCGAGCGCGCACCGCGTCGGTCAGCACGAGTCTCGCGACACGCCGGCGCGACGAGCGATCTCCACCGACGTCGAGGCTGCGCTGGTCCGCGACGGAGAACGGGCGGATCGACTCGACCTCGTCGCCGAAGAACTCGACGCGGACCGGGTGCGGGTCGGTCGGCGCGAAGACGTCGACGATCCCGCCGCGCACGGCGAACTCGCCCCGTCGCTCAACCATGTCGACGCGCTCGTACGCGGCGGCGGACAGTTCCTGCGCGAGCGCGGCGAGGTCGCGGGACTCGCCCGCGCGAATCACGACCGGCGCGATGTCCGCGAGCCCGGCCGCCATCGGCTGGATGACGGCGCGCAACGAGGCGACGACGACGCGGAGCGGGGCGTCGCCGACGGACGCCGCGAGCGCGGGGCGGGCGAGGCGACGCAGGGTGGTCAGCCGGCGCGCGACCGTGTCCGGGCGCGGCGAGAGCCGCTCGTGGGGAAGCGTCTCCCACGACGGGAACAGCGCGATGGCGGCGGGGTCGACGAATGCGCCGATCGCGTCGGCGAGTCGCTCCGCCTCGTGGCTCGTGGCCGTCACGACGACGACGGGGCGGGCGCCGTCGGCGGCGGCGGAGAGCGCGGCGAGAACGGGCACGGCGCATCGCGGGGCGACGACGTGGTCGGCGCCGAGGCTGGCGCGTACGGCGTCGACGGAGCCGAGCGATTCGGCGAGGGCGGCGAGCGGCCGGGGATCGGGCACGGGCGCCTCCCTTCCTCCCGCGCGCGGGCGCGACGACGGGTCCGGCGCGTGCCGGCACCCCCCAGGCTAGCCCGAGCGGACGACGGTCAACGCCGGGAAAGAGAAGGGCCCCAGGGGGCCGCACGACGGCGGCGGCCCCCCGGGGGGTCAGGCAGAACGCCCGGCAGCTAGAGCGGCTGCGAAAGTCGGTAATAGGCCGCGTTTGCGCGCAGCTCGTTCTCGAACGCGCCGACCGAGGTCGATTCGTCGATGGAGAGCAGCTCAATGCGGCTGAGGCGGGCGAACTCGCGGATGACGTCGAGGCCGACCTGGTTCGACATCACCGTGTGGTGCGCGGCGCCCGCCATGAGCCAGCACGTCGCGGACGTGCGGAAGTCGGGGCGCGGCTTCCAGACGGCGTGGCCGACCGGGAGGTTCGGCATCGGCTTCGGCAGGGCGACGTTGTCGACGACGTTCGCGACGAGGCGGAAGCGCTCGCGCTGGTCGCTCAGCGCCACGACGATCGCCGGCCCGGCGTCGGCCGTGAAGACCAGGCGCACCGGGTCCTCCTTGCCGCCGATGCCGAGCGGGGCGATCACGAGCTTCGCCTTCTTCGACGACAGCGACGGGCTGACCTCGAGCATGTGGGCGCCGAGGATGACCTCCTTGCCCGGCTCGAGGTTGTACGTGTAGTCCTCCATGAGACTCGCGCCCCCGGGCAGCCCCGTGCCCATGACCGCCGCCGCGCGGACGAGCACGGCCGTCTTCCAGTCGCCCTCCGCGCCGAAGCCGTAGCCGTCGGCCATCAGGCGCTGGACCGCGAGGCCGGGGAGCTGCTCGAGCTCGCCGAGGTCCTCGAACGTATCGGTGAACGCGGTGAAGCCGCCCGCCTCGAGGAAGTTCCGGAGCCCGATCTCGGTCTTCGCTCCGTAGAGGAGCGAGTCGGCGCGGGCGCCGCCCGGCTTCAGTTCGTCCGCCACGTCGTACAGCTCGACGTATTCCTTCACCAACTCAGCGGCCTCGGCGTCACCGACCGCGTGGACCGCGTCGGCGAGCTCGTTGACGCCCCAGGTGTTGACCTGGACGCCGAGCCGGATCTCCGCCTCGGTCTTGTCGCCCTCGGTGACCGCGACGTAGCGCATGTTGTCGCCGAAGCGCGCCACCTTCATCGTGCGGGTGGCCCAGCGGCCGAGCGCCGCCCGAACCCACGTGCCCACGCCCTTCTGGACCTCGGCGTCGGACGCGTGGCCCACGACCGTCGTCCGGGGAAGGCCCATGCGCGACTCGATGTACGCGTGCTCCCGGTCGCCGTGCGCGGCCTGGTTGAGGTTCATGAAGTCCATGTCGATCGCGTCCCACGGAAGCGCGACGTTCGCCTGCGTGTGCAGGTGGAGCATCGGCTTGTCGTTGACGTCGAGGCCAGCGATCCACATCTTCGACGGGCTGAACGTGTGCATCCACGCGATGACGCCCAGCACGTTGTCCGCGGAGTTGGACTCGAGGAAGAAGCGGCGGATGGCGTCGGAGCTCTTGAGCACCGGCTTCCACACGATCTTCACCGGAATGTCGGACGCCTGGTTCAGGAGCTCGACGACCTCCTTGGACTGCTCCGCCACCTGGGCGAGCGTCTCCGGGCCGTACAGGTCCTGGCTGCCCGTGGCGAACCAGACCTCGAACTCGTCGAGGTTGGGCAATGCGCTTCGGTTGGACATCAGCTACTCCTTCGGGGCCTGTCCGTAGACATTCTGATAACGGTCGAAAAGCGCGTCGATCTTGTCCTGCGGGATCGGGATCGGCTCGCCCAACTGGCGCGCGTGGTGGACGGTGCGGGCGACGTCCTCGCACATGACGGCCGCCTTGACCGCGTCCTTGGCGTCGTCCCCGATGGTGAAGACGCCGTGGTTCTGCATCAGGACGGCGCGCGAGCGGTGGCCGCTCAGCGTCGCGACGATTCCGCGGCCGATCGAGTCGTCGCCGATGATGGCGAAGGGGCCGACGGGGATCTCGCCGCCGAACTCGTCCGCCATCGCGGTGATGACGCACGGGATGGGCTCGCCGCGCGCCGCCCACGCCGTCGCGTAGTCGGAGTGGGTGTGGACCACGCCGCCCACCTCGGGCATGTTCCGGTACACATACGCATGCGCGGCCGTGTCGGAACTGGGCGAGCGCTCCGCGCCGATGCTGCCCTGGACGACGTTGCCGTCGAGGTCGCACAGCACCATGTTCTCGGGCGCAAGCTCGTCGTAGCTCACGCCGGAAGGCTTGATGACGAACAGGTCGTGCCCGGGGACCCGTCCGGAGACGTTCCCGCTCGTCCACACCACCAGTCGGTATCGCGTCAGCTCCGCGTGCAGGTCACTCACCTGCTGACGGAGACCGGCGATCGCCTTCTCCACGGCCGCGACGTCCATTAGGAACGCACCTCATTTCTCAGCGCCTTAAGGCGCTTCATCACGTCGTTGGCCCCGCGACCGAAGTAGTCGTGGAGCAGCGCGTACTCGGCGAAGAGCCGGTCGTAGGCGTCGGCGGCCTCGGGGTTCGGCTGGTAGGCGCCGCGCACGACGCGTCCCATCGCCTCCCCGGCCTCGGCGACGCTCGCGTACGCTCCCGCGGCGACGGCCGCGTGGATGGCGCTGCCGAGCGCGGGGCCCTGCTCGGAGTCGATCGTCGACAGCGGCAGGCGCAGCACGTCCGCGTACATCTGCATGAGGGGCTCGTTCTTGAGCAGGCCCCCCGCGACGACGAATTCGGTGACGGGGACCCCCGACGCCTTGAACGTCTCGACGATGGTGCGGGTGCCGAACGCCGTGGACTCGAGCAGCGCGCGGTATCCCTGCTCGGCGCGCGTCGCGAGCGTCTGGCCGACGATGACGCCGGAGAGGTTCGTGTCGACGAGGACGGACCGGTTGCCGTTGTGCCAGTCGAGGGCGACGAGCCCGTGCGCCCCGACCGGCTCCTCGAACGCGAGGTCGGTCAGGTACTGGTGGATGGACTTCCCCGCCTTCTCGGCCTCCTCGAAGTACCGGCCTGGCACCTGGTTCTTGACGTACCAGGCGAAGATATCGCCGACGCCCGATTGGCCCGCCTCGTACCCGTAGAGGCCGGCCATGATGCCGCCGTCGACGACGCCGCACATGCCCGGCACCTCCGCGAGGGACGTGCCGTTCATGACGTGGCACGTCGACGTGCCCATGATCGCGAGCATCTGCCCGGGCTGGACCGCCTTGGCGGCGGGGGCGGTGACGTGCGCGTCGACGTTGCCGACGGCGACCGCGATGCCCTCGGGAAGTCCGGTCCAGGCCGCGGCGTCGGCCGTCAGCGAACCGGCGCGGTCGCCGAGCTGGCCGATCGGGTGCGCCAACTTCTTGGCGGCGAAGCCCTTGAACGCGGGGTTGAGCGCGGCCTCGAAGTCCTCGCCGGGGTAGTCGTCGTCCTGGAGGATGCCCTTGTAGCCCGCCGTGCAGGCGTTGCGTACGTACGATCCGCCGAGCTGCCAGATGATCCAGTCCGCAGCCTCGATCCAGTGGTCCATCGTCGCGAAGACCTCGGGGTCCTCCTCGAGGACCTGCAGTGCCTTGGCGTACTCCCACTCCGAGGAGATGAAGCCCCCGTAGCGCGGGAGCCACGACTCGCCGAGCTCGCGGGCGATGGCGTTGATGCGGTCGGCCTGCGCCTGTCCGGCGTGGTGCTTCCAGAGCTTGACGTACGCGTGCGGGTGGTCGCGGAATCCGTCGACCTCGCAGAGGGGGGTGCCGTCGGCGAGGACCGGCAGGGGGCTCGACGCGGTGAAGTCGGTGGCGACGCCGATGACCTGCGCGGGGTCGATTCCCGCGTCCTTGATCGCCGCGGGGACGGCGGTGCGGAGGACCTCGCGGTAGTCGTTCGGGTCCTGGAGCGCCCATTCGGGGGGCAGCTCCTCCCCCGTCGCGGCGAGCGTCGTGTCCATGACCGCGTGCTCGTACTCGTGGACGGCCGTGCCGACCTCGGCTCCGTCGCTCACGCGCACGACGAGGGCGCGGCCCGACAGGGTGCCGTAGTCGATGCCGATCACGTACTGATCCGGCGCGTCCTTCGGGGATGAACTCACGGCGTGGCCTCCTTGCCTGCTGTCGACGTCCCTGCGGCCTCGCGGCCCGGATCTCGCCGCGCCGTCGGCCCGTCGTCGGACGTCTGCGGGCGAGGCCCCGTCTGCCGGAATGTTACCGTTCACACTCCGCGGCGTGCAAGCCCTTCGCGGACTCCGCGACTACCGGGAGGAACGGACTGGGCCCGTCGACTCGCGCACGACGAGCTCCGGGGGGATGAGCGACCACCGCGGGGCCTCGCCCCCCTGCACCGTCGCGAGGAGGTTCTCGATGCTCCGCCGACCGACCGCCTGGAAATCCTGCCGGATCGTCGTGAGCGGCGGGAGGAAGTGCCGGGATTCGGGCAGGTCGTCGAATCCGACGACGCTGACGTCCTCGGGAACGCGCACGCCGGCCGCCGCGAATCCGTGGAGGATCCCGAGCGCCATCTGGTCGTTCGCGGCGAACACGGCCGTGAAGTCCGGCGCCGCGCCGCAGGAGCGCGCGAACGAGTACCCGAAGTCCGCGGTCCAGTCGCCGAGCACCGGCTCGCGCGTCGGAAGGTTCGCCTCGAGCATCTGCTCGCGCCAGCCGTACTCGCGCCCGCGCGCGTCGAGCCAGTCGAGGGGGCCGGCGACGTGGAGGATGTCGCGGTGCCCGAGCTCGACCAGGTGGGCGACGGCGAGCTTGGCGCCGAGGTGCTGGTCGACGCTCACGGTCAGGAACGTGTCGTCGGGCTCGGCCTTGACTACGAGGGTGGGCAGGCCGTCGGAGACCTCCCGCAGGAGGTCGACGGACGAGGAGCGCGGCGCGATCACGCACAGCGCGTCGATCCCCTGCGCCATCAGGTGCTCCACGGCCTCGTGGGGGCTGATCGCGCGATCCTCGGACACGGTGATCGAGCTGACGCTGAATCCCGTCCGGCGCGCGACGTCCTCGACCGCGCGCAGCGTGCTGTTCGGGCCGTACTGCGAGGCGCTGTCCACGAGCACGCCGATGCGATTGGAGCGGCGCGACGCGAGCGCCCGGGCCGCGCTGTTCGGCCGGTAGTTGAGGGTCTCGATCACCTCGAGGACGCGACGGCGCGTCTCGTCGCTGATGTTCGGGTGGCCGTTGATCACGCGCGAGACGGTCTGGTGCGACACACCCGCCAGTGTCGCCACCTGGCGCATGCTCGGCCGGCCATCGCCCGTCGTCGTCACACTCGTCCTCGCGATTCGTCCGCACTTTCGTGCTCGGCGCCACCATCCTAGGGCCGCGGGCGTCGACCGGCGGTAGCCCGCCTCGCGGCTAGTCCGTGGAGTGGAAGCGCTGCTGCGCGGCCTCGAGCCCCGTCGCGACGATCGCCTCGACGGCGTCGGCCGCGACGTCGACGAACCACGGGAGCTCCTTGCGCTCGACCGCGGAGAATTTCCGGAGCACGTGAGAGGCGGCATCCTGGCGACCCGGGGGCCGGTCGACGCCGCCGCGCACCCGGACGTAGTCCTTCGTGCCGAGCGCCTTCGTGATGTCCTTGAGACCGTTATGGCCGCCCTCGCCGCCGCCGCGCTTGAGCTTCACGGCCCCGAACGGGAGATCGATGTCGTCGTGGACGACGATCACGTCTCGCGGATCGACGTCGAAGTACTTCGCGAGCGCCGACACCGGGCCGCCGCTGAGGTTCATGTACGACATCGGAATGGCGAGAACCGCGGCGGATCCCGGAGCGCCGCCGTCGCCCGGGAGTCGGATCGACGCCACGCGCGCGTGACCCTTGTGGGCGGAGAGCGTCGCCCCCGCGCGTCGCGCGAGCTCGGATACCACCATGTGCCCGAAGTTGTGCCGGGTTCCGGTGTATTCGGGGCCGGGGTTGCCCAGGCCAACGACGAGCGTCGGCATGGCGTCTCCTCCCTGCTACTCCGCGGCGGGAGCTTCCGACTCGGTGTCCTCGCCCTCGCCCTCGCCCTCGGCACCTGCCTCGGCTTCGCCCTCTTCGCCCTCGACCTCCTCGGGGACCTCCTCCTCGATGGCGGCCTGACGCGGGATCGTGATCGCGACGACGGTCGCCTCGGGATCGGTGATGAGCTCCGAGCCGTCGGGAAGCGCGACGTCCCGCGCGAGGATGCGGGCGCCGTCCTCGAGCCCCTCGACCGAGATCTCGACGCGCTCGGGAAGGTGGGTCGCCTCGGCGAGGATCGACAGCGTGTTGTGCTCGAGCATCGCGATCGTGCCGGAGATCGGCTCGCCTGTGAGGTGGATCGGGACGTCGACGGTGAGCTTCTCGCCCTTGCGGACGACGAGCAGGTCGACGTGCTCGATGATCTGGCGTACCGGGTCGCGTTGGACGTCCTTGGCGATCGCGAGCTTCTCGTCCTTGTCGACCACGATGGTGAGGAGCGCGTTCGCGTGCTTGAGCGCCAGCATGGTCTTGTGGCCGGGGAGCAACACGTGCACCGGGTCGGCTCCGTGGCCGTAGAGCACGGCCGGGATGTGGCCGGCGGCGCGGGCACGGCGCGAGGCGCCCTTGCCGAACTCCGTGCGCAGATCGGCGTCGAGGGTGAGGGCGTCGGACATGAGTGGTCTCCTCGGTAGCGGTCAGGTCGCGGTCCGGGCGGGGAAGCGCGCCGAGCGCCTGCCGCGTCGATCACGGAGGCCGTAGCGCTCCCTCGCCGTGGAACGACCCGCAGTCTACCGGTCGGCGATGCGCCGCGCGAATCACTACACTGAGGACGGGAGAGGAACCGCCATGGGGGCACCGTTTCGCGTCGGGGCGTCCGCGCTCGTCGCCGTCACGCTCGTCGCCGCGTCCGCGTGCTCGTCGGCGCCCAGCCCGAGCGCGAGCCCGAGCCCGTCGCCGTCGATCTCCGCGTCGCCGACCGCGACCGCGTCGACCACCGCGACGCCCGGACCGTCCGACACCGCGTTCCCCGGGCGCAACCCCGCGATGTCCGACGCGGAGGCTCTCGCGCGCATCGCCAATCCCTCGACGGGCGAGTCATGGTTCGACACCCCCAAGTTGATCGCCGCGCCGACGTGGGCCGCGAGCGACTCCTACCTCGGCGACCGGTCGGTCCACTGGTACGAGTTGGGGATCCGAGACGGGAACACCATCGTCTGCTACACCGACGAGAACATCCAGGAGATCTTCGAGCGCGGCCCGGACGGATCGTGGCAGTGGATCGGGGCGCCGTCGGCGAGCGAACCCGTGACCGGCGGCGTCGGCGTGACGTTCGGTTTCCCGGACGTCCCCCTCAACGAACACGTCTACTACGACTCGATGACCCTGCCCCATCGCTTCACGCTCCCGACGGGCGAAGCGCTCGACGTGAACGTCAACGACCGGGGCGGGATCGCGAGCCCCGGCTACACCGTGAAGGACCAGCCTGCCGGGACCCCCGTCGACACCCTTGGGGGGTACACGATCCTCCGGTACACGACGCCGGTGAGCTTCGTGTGGTCGGACTACTACGACGTTCCCGCCCCCGAGGGCGTCACGTACCACGACCTGTATTACATGCTGCGCACCCCGTACGGCATGTACATCCCGCTGTTCTACACGCCGTTCACCGGCCTCGGGGACATCACGTGGAGCGTCGCGACAACCTTCACCGTCGACCAGTACGCCTACATCTCGGACCTCAACGACATCTCGTGCGGCGTCTGGGAGAAGGACCACAACACGATCGTGACGGGGATCCCCGCGACGGAGTGGACCGTCGGCGGTACGACGCCGCTCGGCGTGAACGTGTACGTGCCGAAGGCGTCGAACCCGCTCGCCGAGCCTCTGTACGACGCGTACGTGGCGAGCCGGGACGCGAACGGGCAATCCCACGATTCGATCGGGACGTTCCTTGCCGCCCCGGCGTTCGTCGGTTACGTCACGCCGGACACCGGCCAGTGGATCGTCTACCTCAACGGGGCGTACTCCGGCCGCGCCTGGTGCTAGCAGCTCGCCGCGCGTCGTCGGGCGATCCGCTTTAGGGTGGGACCGTGAACCCGACCCGACGGATACCCTGGGCCGTCCTCGCGATCGTGATCGGCGGAGCCGCGATCCTCGCCCTGGGCATCCTGTTCATCCGCAGCCTCGTGTCGGGGGGAAGCGCCGCCGGAGTAACGATCGGCGCGCCAACGTCGCCGTCGGCGGCGACCCCTGCCTCTCCGTCGCCTTCGCCGACGACGAGCGGCACCCCGTCGCCGAGCCCGACCCCCACCATCCCCGACGGGAACTTCGATGTACCGCGGGCGTCGTCCGTCGATGCGGCGACGGCCCTCGACCGCATGGCGAATCCCCGCACCGGCGAGACGTGGCACCGGCCGGTTGAGCGCCCCGGCTACGTGGAGGCCTTCGCCCCGTACGTGGCCGACGGCGCCGCGTGGTACCCCGACCTCGGGAACCTGGATCGCTTCTTCAGCATCGGGGAGCGAGACGGGTACGACATCGTCGTCGCCAGTGTCGATACCGACTACTACGGGTTCGACTCGACCGGCGTCACGCCCACCCTCTCGCTATGGCAAGGGGTCTTCGAGATGCGTGACGGCACCCCCGTCCTCATCTCGCACCCGCAGGAGGACTCGGGCGATTGCTCGGACGTCTTCGGCGACAACTACCAGAACCTCCCGGCCATCCCGACCGATCCCGCGGTGTTCTACGACACCCTCGACTACCCGGCGTCCATCGCCATCGGGCCGCACGCGACCCTCTCCCTCCGTTACTGGCTCGAATGGACGGGAGACTCCAGTTGCTGGAATTCCTACCCCGGCGAACCTCTCCTGTGGGAACGAACCTTCGGGGACTCGGACGTCGGCGCCACGATCGACTCGCAGGTGAGCGCCGTCGCGGGCCACGAACCGGTGGACCTCGTACGCCGCGAATGGCCGTCGGAGGTGACCGGACTCGTCAACGGGATGTACGACGTTCGGACGCCGTTCGACACCCTCATCCCCGCCTTCGTCTATGACCCTCCGCTCGGGAAGTTCGGCGACATCGTCTGGGACGCGGGGCACGAGCCGACCAGCCCGACGAAGAACTCGTGGTTGAGCCTCTCCCCCGCGGCGGGCGACACGTGCTGGGATTCCACGGCCTACAGCCGCGAAACGCACCACGTCGCCGCGGACTGGACGCCGGCGGGAACGTCGTCCACGGGAGTCACGGTGTACGTGCCCGTCGACGGCGGGAACGACGTCGCCCTACGCGTCTACACCCGCATGAGCGACAAGTCGTCGGAATCGGGCTGGGACATGATCGGCCCGTGGTCGAGCGTCCACCGCTTCTGGTCGTCGTCGGGCGTGAAGACCGAGGAGGTGCCGCCGTACCGCTACGCGACGTACGACGCGTTCCTCGCCGACAACGCCCTTCTCGCCTACCAGCGGCCGGACGGTTCGTGGGCGCTCGTCGTCCGGGGCGAGGCGATGTACTCCGTGTACGAGTGCTCGTAGGCCCTAGGAGTTCCCGGCGAACAGGCTCGTGACCGAGCCGTCGTCGAAGACCTCGCGCACCGCGCGCGCGATCAGGGGTGCGATCGAAAGCACGGTGAGGCTGTCGAATCGCTTCTCGTCCGCGATCGGCAGCGTGTCGGTGACGATCACCTCGGTGATACGCGAGTCGCGCAGTCGCTCGACCGCCGGTCCGGACAGCAGGCCGTGGGTCGACGCGACGATGACCTCCTTGGCGTCGTTCTCGAACAACGCCTCGGCGGCCTGGACGATCGTGCCGCCGGTGTCGATCATGTCGTCGACGAGCACGCAGGTGCGGCCCTCGACCTCGCCGACGAGCTCGTGGACCCGCACCTGGTTGGGCACCGACGGGTCGCGGCGCTTGTGGATGATCGCGAGGGGGGCGCCGAGGAAGTCGGACCACTGGTCGGCGAGCCGCACGCGCCCCGCGTCCGGAGAGACGACGGTGAGGTTGTCGGGCGCCACGCGCGTCCGCACGTACTGCGCGAGCAGCGGCATCGCCCACAGGTGGTCGACGGGGCCGTCGAAGAACCCCTGGATCTGCGCCGTGTGGAGGTCGACGGCCATGATGCGGTGGGCGCCCGCCGTCTTGAAAAGGTCGGCCATCAGGCGCGCCGAGATCGGCTCGCGCCCGCGGTGCTTCTTGTCCTGGCGCGCGTAGCCGTAGCAGGGGGCGACCACGGTGATGCGCGCGGCCGACGCGCGCTTGAGCGCGTCCACCATGATCAGCTGCTCCATGATCGACTTGTTGATCGGGGTGGCGTGCGACTGCAGCACGAACGCGTCCGTCCCGCGGACGCTCTCGCCGAAGCGCACGTACAACTCGCCGTTGGCGAACGAGTACGCGTCGGTGGGGAGGATCTCCGTGCCGAGCGCCTCCGCGACCTGGTCGGCCAGCTCCGGGTGCGCCCGCCCGGACACCAACACCAGGCGCCGCTCGTTCGCGTTCGAGATCCCCGCGCTCATGACTCCCCCTTGGTCTCGGACCGCTTGGCCGCGGCCCTCTCCTTCTGCGCCCCCGGCGAGAGCGCCTCGGGGGTCGACGACGCGTCCTTCGCCGCCGCGGCCGCCTTCGCCGACGGCGTGCCGGGCCGGCGGCGCTCCACCCACCCCTCGATCGTCTGCTGGGGGGCGGAGTTCATGCCGAGCGCGCCCGCGGGCACGTCGTGGCGGATGATCGCGCCCGCGCCGGTGTACGCGCCGTCGCCGATCGTCACCGGCGCGATGAGCGTGTTGTCGGAGCCGATGCGCACGTGGTCGCCGACGGTCGTGTGGTGCTTGGTGACGCCGTCGTAGTTCACGAAGATGGTGGCGGCGCCGACGTTGGACTCCTCGCCGACCGTCGCGTCGCCGACGTACGACAGGTGCGGCACCTTCGAGCCGCGGCCGATCTGGGCGTTCTTGGTCTCGACGAACGCGCCGATCTTGCCGTCGCGCCCGAGGTTGGTGCCCGGCCGGAGATAGGAGAAGGGGCCGACGGTGGCGCCCGGGCCGATGATGGCGCCCGTGCCGTGGGTGCGGATCACCGTCGCCCCCTCGGCGAGGATCACGTTCGTCAGCGTCGTGTCGGGCCCGACGGTGCACTCCGTCGCGACCGTGGTCGTCCCGAGCAGTTGCGTCCCGGGGAGGATCGTCACGTCCGGCGACAGGGTGACGCTCGCGTCGACCCACGTCGTCGCCGGGTCGACGATCGTCACGCCGTCGAGCATCCACCGCTCGAGGATGCGGGCGTTGATCTCCGCGCCGGCGCGGGCGAGCTGGGCGCGGTCGTTGACGCCCTCGGCGGACGCCGCGTCCTCGAGGATGATGGCGCGCGCGGCGCCTCCGGCGCCGCGCACGGCGGCGACGACGTCCGTCAGGTACATCTCGCCCGAGGCGTTCTCCCGCCCGAGCCCCACGAGGGCCTCGCGCAGGGCCGCGGCGTCGAATGCGTACGTTCCGGTGTTGATCTCGGCGATCTCGCGCTCGGCGTCGGTGGCGTCGGCCTCCTCGACGATCCGCGCCACGTCGCCCGTCTCCTGGTCGCGCACGATGCGCCCGTAGCCCGTCGGGTCGTCGACGATCGCGGAGAGCACGGTCACGGCGTTCCCGTCGGCCGCGTGCGACGACGCGAGGGCCGCGAGGGTCTCGCCGTCCATGAGCGGAACGTCGCCCGACATGACGATGAGCGTCCCCTCGATCTTCGCGGCCGACACCTCGGCGTTGCTGCGCGACCCCGCCGCCGCGAGTGCGGCGCCCGCCGCGGCGTCGAGCGCCGTCAAGCCGCTCCAGACCGCGCGGCCCGTTCCGGGGATGTCGTCCTGGTCGGCGATCAGCGCGCCGGGGGCGACGTCGTGGACGTGGGCCGTGACCAACTCCGCCTCGTGTCGGACGACGACGACGGTGCGCTCGGGGTTCGCGGCGCCCGCCGCGACGAGGACGTGGTGGAGGAGGGACCGTCCGGCGATCGTGTGAAGCACCTTGGGTAGCGCGGACTTCATTCGCGTACCCGCTCCCGCCGCGAGGACGATCACCGCGGCAGGTCGCTCGTCGCTCAAGGGGCCCCCTTGCTCATGCCCGAATCGGCGCCAATGTCGTCGGGCACCACTCTACCGGGCGTTGCGAGCGGCGATCGTGGGCTCCGCCCTCAGGATTCGAACCTGAACTGCAAGGCTCCAAAGGCCTGCGTGCTGCCATTACACCAGGGCGGATCGTCGGCGCGGGGGCCGTGGACAGCAGTCTGCCAGGATTCGGGGCACACTTAGAGCGTGTCCGCCCAGCCGAAGCGCCCCCCGCGCTCCCGAATGACCGCCCGCGAGCGGCGCGAGCAGCTGCTCGTCGTCGGCCGCACACTCTTCGCCGAGCGCGGATTCGACGGCACGTCGGTCGAGGAGATCGCCGCGCGCGCGGACGTGTCCAAGCCCGTCGTGTACGAGCATTTCGGCGGCAAGGAGGGGATCTACGCCGTCATCGTCGACCGCGAGGTCCAGGCGCTTCTCGGCGCGCTGACCGGCGCGTTGTCCAAGCGCGGGCACCCCAAGCAGCTGGTCCAGCGCGCCGCCCTCGCGCTCCTCGGCTACATCGAGGAGTCGCCCGACGGATTCCGCATCCTCGTGCGCGACTCCCCGGTCGCGCAGGCGACGGGGACGTTCTCGAGCCTGATCGGCGACGTCGCCACCCAGGTCGAGGGCCTCCTGGCCGCGCAGTTCAAGAAGCGCGGGCTCGATCCGTCGGTCGCGCCGATCTACTCGCAGATGCTCGTCGGGATGGTCGCGCTGACGGGTCAGCACTGGGCCGACGTGAGGGAACCAGGGAAGCAGGTCGTCGCCGCGCATCTGGTCAACCTCGCGTGGAACGGCCTCTCGACGCTCGAGCGCAAACCCGTGCTCGACGACTCGGCGTCCGCCAACTAGGGCTCCTCGACCGCCACGACGGCCGCGCCGCCCGCCGGCCCGGACGCGACGAGTACAGCGTCCGCGACGTCCGCCGCGCTGATCGCCGCCGCGATCGCGAGCGCGTGCTGGCGCGATCGCCCGAGCGCCGCCACCGTGGGCCCGGATCCCGAGACCATCGCGCCGAGCGCACCCGCCTCCCGGGCGACGTCGAGCGTCTCCGCGAGCTCCGGCGCGAGCGCGAGCGCCGCATCCTGGAGGTCGTTCGCCAGGCTCGCCCCCACCATCGAGGCGTCGCCGGCGCGCAGGCCCATCATCAGGTCGTCGTCGAGAACCGGCGTCACGACGAGCCTCTCCCCCGCCTCGACCGCGCGGTCGAACTCCGCGTAGACCGCGGCCGTCGACAGGCCCTCGGCCCGCGTCGCGAACACCCAGTGGAACTCCCCGCGGGCCAGCGCCGGCGCCAGCTCGTCGCCCCGGCCTCGCCCGATCGCGGTGTGTCCGTGGAGGGCGAAGGGGACGTCGGAGCCGAGCGTCGCGGCGATCTCCGCGAGCTCCGAGCGTGTCGCGCCCGTGCCCCACACCTCGGAGGCCGCGACGAGCGCGGCCGCCGCGTCCGCGCTCCCGCCCGCCATCCCCCCGGCGACCGGCACGCCCTTGACGATACGGAGGTCGACGCCTCCCACGGCGTCGTAGCGCTCGACCACGGCCTTCGCCGCCCGTACCGCGAGATTCTCGCCGTCGAGGGGAACGGCGCCCTCGGGAACGTGGATCGTCGGCTGGACGTCCATCGTGACCGTGATCTCGTCGTCGTCCCGGCGCGTCGCGACGACGGTCTCCCACAGCGCCACGGCCTGGAAGACGGTCGCGAGCGGATGGAATCCGTCGGCGGAGCGCGCGCCTACCGCGAGGCGAAGATTGACCTTCGCTGGCGCCCGGGCGGCGACCATACGCGGAAGCTCCGGCGCGGTCATGCCCCAACCGTGCCAGATACCTCCCCCGCGCGAAAGTCGCCGATCGCCTCGGCGAGCCGCGCGAAGTCGTCGATGCCGAGCGTCTCGCCGCGCGCGACCGGGTCGATGCCGGCCCGTTCGAGCGCCGCGTCGCCCGCCTCGGCCGATCCCGCGAGGGCCCGCACGGCGCCCCGGAGGACCTTCCTGCGGTGCGCGAAGGCGGCGTCGATCACGGCGAACACCTCGGCGCGGGGGACGGTGGTCGCCGGCGGTTCGCGCCGCTCGATCAACACGAGGGCGCTGTCGACGCGGGGCACGGGCCAGAACACGGCGCGCCCGACGTCGCCCGCGCGTCGCGCGGATCCGTACCAGGCGACCTTCGCCGAGGGGATGCCGTAGGTCCGCGATCCCGGCGGCGCGACGATCCGGTCGGCGACCTCCGCCTGCACCATCACGAGGAGGCGCCGCAGCGTCGGGAAGGTCTCGAGGGCGTGCAGCACCACGGGGACGGCGACGTTGTACGGGAGGTTGGCGACGAGCGACGTGGGCGCCGTCGACCCGTCGCCGTCTGCGGCAGCCCGCGCGTCCGCGACGTCCCCGACCGTGATCCGTAGGGCGTCGGCGTGGACGACCGCGAGCCGGGCCGCGTCGTCCGGCGCCCTCTTCGCGACGATTCCGCCGAGCGCGCTGGCAAGCCGCGGGTCGATCTCGATCGCGGTCACGGACGCGCCCGTCTCGAGCAGCGCGAGCGTCAGCGAGCCGAGGCCGGGACCGACCTCGACGACGTGTTCGCCGGGCCCCACGCCGGCCGCCGAAGCGATGCGGCGCACGGTACCGGCGTCGACGACGAAGTTCTGACCCCACCTCTTGCCGGGGCGCAGGTCGAGCCCGTCGGCGAGGTCGCGGACGTCGCTCGGTCCGAGCAGGCGGGCCATCAGTACCAGTGGGGCGAGCGGTAGGTCCACGCCGCCCACGCCCCGCACGGCGTGCCGTACCGGCCCTTGATGTAGCGCGAGCCCCCACGTGATCTGGGTGGCGGGGTTGGTCTTCCAGTCGGCGCCCGCGGAGGCCATCTTGCTTCCCGGGAGCGCCTGCGGGATGCCGTAGGCGCCGGACGACGGGTTCGCGACGAGGTGCCGCCAGTTCGACTCGCGCTCGAAGAGGTTGTCGAGGCACTGCCACTCGATGCCCGTCCACCCGCGCGCGGCGGCGAGCTGCTTGCCGATGTCGCGATTCGAGCCGGGGGTGATCGCCGGGCGCGACGGCACGGGGAGCGTTCCGATGGAGACGACGTCGTGCGTGGGCTCCTTCTCGACGACGCTCGCGAGGAGGCGGCGGTCGACCTCGATACCGTCGACCGTCGTCACCGTGTACGTCGAGAGCTGGAGTCCGGGTTCGCCCGTGCTCACGACCTTCCGCGTTCCCTCGGGGACGAACTTGTCGAGTTGCTCGATCGACTCCGGCTCGAGCGTCGTCTCGACGGTCTCGACCGTGACGTGGGTCGTCCCGCCGGGGGCGGTGATCGGCGGGATCGTCGGCGCGATCGACCGCGGGCTGCACGGTCGCCTGGAGCGAGACGAACGTCGCGGCTTGGGCGGACGTCGACACCGCCCCGACGACGAGTCCCGAGGCGCCGGCGATCGCGACGGCCCACGCCGCGCGCCTCTTGTTCCGGTCGCTGATCTCGTACCCGAAGACCCTCATCTCCCGGCGGGGCGCGGCGGTGCTGGCGTTATCGTCGCTCATCGCCACCCTCCTTCCGCGCGGGCGCGCGGGCGCGCTCCATCCCGATTCCCTATACATCGGTACAACGCCCGGGGGGCTTGAGTCGCACCCGGACTCGCAGCGCGGAGCCTAGCGGTCGACGCGTGCCCCTCCGCCGCCGACGAGCTTCATCACCTCGGCGCGCGTGGCCATCGTCGTGTCCCCCGGCGTCGTCATCGCGAGGGCGCCGTGCGCGGCGCCGTACTCGAGCGCGGTGGCGAGGTCCTCACCGTCGAGCAGGCCGCAGATGAAGTCCGGACGCGAAGGAGTCGCCGCCGCCGACCCGGTCGAGGATCTCGAGGCCCGGGCGCTCCGTCGACCGCACGAGACCGGTGCCCGGCGACCACGCGATGGCGCTCCAGTCGTTGACGGTAGCCGTGCGGACGCTCGAAGGGTCGTCGCGATGACCGCGAAGTTCGGGTACGCGGCCGCGACCTCGTCGATCATCGCGGCGAACGCGTCGACCTCGAGCTCGCGTCGAGGCCGGGGTCGCCCCCGGGCACCGCGAAGCCCAGGCACGCCGTGAAGTCCTCCTCGTTGCCGATCATCACGTCGACGTGGGGCGCGATCTCGCGGTTGACCTCCTGGGCGCGTTCCTGTCCGCCCTGGTCCTTCCAGAGGCTCGGACGGTAGTTGAGGTCGTACGAGACCACCGTGCCGTGCCTCTTCGCCGCGGTGACCGCCTCGATGACCGTACGCGACGTCGTGTCGGATAGCGCGGCGAAGATGCCGCCCGTGTGGAACCACCGCACCCCGAGCTCGCCGAACACGTGGTCCCAGTCGACGTCGCCGGGCGCCATGTGCGACGCCGCGGTGTGCCCGCGGTCCGAGACCCCGAGGGCGCCGCGCACGCCGAAGCCGCGCTCGGTGAAGTTCAGCCCGTTGCGGGCGGCGCGCCCGATGCCGTCGAACGGCTCCCAGCGGATGAGGTCGGTGTCGACGCCGCCCGTGAGGATGCAGTCCTCGACGAGCCGCCCGACGGCGTTGTCGACGAGGGAGGTGACGACGGCCGTGCGAGACCCGAAGGCGCGGCGCAGCCCGCGGACGACGTTGTACTCGCCGCCGCCCTCCCACACCCGGAAGTTCCGGGTGGTGGTGATGCGCCCCTCCCCCGGGTCGAGGCGGAGCATGACCTCACCGAGCGCGACCGCGTCGTAGCGGCACGATCCGGCGGGCTTGACCTCGAGCGCTGTCATCGTCGTCTCCTCTCGGGCTACGCCGTCGCGACCGCGGCGACGGCCGCGGCCGCGAGCTCGCGGATCGTGTCGAACTCGCCTGCGCGGATCGCGGTCTTGGGCACCATCCATGATCCCCCGACGGCCACGACGCTCGGAAGGGCGAGGTAGTCGGCGCAGTCGTCGGCGCCGATCCCCCCGGTCGGGACGAATCGCACGCCTGGGAACGGGGCCGCGAGCGCGGAGATGGTCGCCACGCCTCCGGACGCGCGCGCGGGGAAGAACTTGAGCGTCGTCAGGCCCAGCTCGAGCGCGGCCTGGATCTCCGTCGCGGTGACGGCTCCTGGGACGCGGGGACGCCCCGCTCCTGGCATCGCTCGACCACGGCGCGGCTGAGCCCGGGCGAGACGACGAACGACGCGCCCGCGTCGACCGCAAGGTCCACCTGCGCCGCCGTCAGCACGGTTCCCGCGCCGACGAGCACGTCGCCCCGGGACGCGATCGCCGCGATCGCGTCGCGGGCGGCGTCCGTGCGGAACGTCACCTCCGCGACGCCGAGGCCCCCGTCGACGAGAGCCTGGGCGAGCGGCTCCGCGTCGGCCGCGTCGTCGAGGACGACGACGGGCACGAGCCGTACGCGCTCGAGCGTCGCGAACACAGCCTCGTCAGCGGGCAAGCCAGCCCCCGTCCACGGGGATGACGGCGCCGTTGACGTAGCGCGCCGCGTCCGAGGCGAGGAACACGACCACGCCCATCAGATCCTGCGGCTCGCCCCATCTCCCGGCCGGGATGCGGCCGAGGATCTCCGCCGACCGCTTGGCGTCGGCACGGAGAGCGGCGGTGTTGTCCGTCGCGATGTATCCGGGCGCGATCGCGTTCACGGTGACTCCCCGGTTCGCCCACTCGTTGGCGAGCGCCTTCGTGATGCCGGCGACGCCGTGCTTGCTCGCCGTGTACCCGGGGACGTTGATGCCGCCCTGGAACGAGAGCATCGACGCGACGCTGATGATCGAGCCGCTTCCGGCCTCGATCATGCGACGGCCGGCGGCCTGGCTGAGCTGGAAGAGCGCCGTGAGGTTGATCTGGATGACGGCCGCCCAGTCCTCCGCCGGGTGCTCCGCCGCCGGGGCGCGCCGGATGATACCGGCGTTGTTCACGAGGACGCCGATCGAGCCGAACTCGTCGACGACCTTCTGAACCACGGCGTCGAGGTCCTCGGCGGTCGCGTTCAGCAGGTCGACGTCGAGCGCGAGCGACGTGCGCCCGAGAGCGTCGATCTCCGCCGCCGTGCCCGCCGCCCCGGCGACGTCGAGGACGGCGACGTCGGCGCCCGCCTCGGCGAGCGCGAGCGCGTACGCCCGGCCGATACCGCGACCGGCTCCGGTCACCAGGGCGACCTTGCCGTCGAGCTTGAATGAATCGAGAATCATGGGTTCCGACCTCCAGTCATGTTCGGCGTTCCGTTCGCGGTTCCTAGTGCCCGAGGTCCCGGAGCATCGAGACCGTGCGGGACGACCCAGCCGACGTTCGCGTCGTCGATCGCCCCCTGCGTCCGCTGCTCGCCCGCGAGGAACCACAGATAGTACGTCGTGTACCCCGGGGCGCTCACGACCGTGTGGTAGCCGGACGGCATCATGTGCATCCCGTGCTCGCGAACGGTGAAGTTCTCCTCGAACCCGTCGTCCGTGTACATGCGGCAGATGCCGAAGCCGTCGCCGGGGTTGACGCGGAAGTAGTACATCTCCTCGTGCTTCGCCTCGGTGGGGAGGTTGTCGAAGGCGTGGCGGTGCGGCGGGTACGTCGACCAGTTGCCCGACGGCGTGTAGGTCTCACCGACGATGAGTCGGCGTGCGGGCAAGTCCGGCTGCGCGATCTCCGTGAGGATCTGGTGGAAGTTCCGCGAGAAGTTACCGGCGCCCCAACGTCCGGCGGCCACCTGATCGGGTCGGATGACGTACGGCGCGGTCTCGAGGTCCGACGGCGCGGAGGGCATCGCCACCTCGAGCGTCGTTCGCGCGGTGATCGTGTAGTCGTGGCCGGCGGGGATGTACACGGAGTGGGGCTTCCCGGCGAACACGTTGGGGCGACCGCCGACCTTCTCGAACGACTCCTTGCCCACCGTCACGTCCGCGACGCCGCCGAGAACGACGGCGAGGATCTCGCGGTCGCCGGAGTTGCCGGAGTGCTTCTTCCCTGCGGCGAGGTGCACGGTCTGGAAGTCGAGCAGCTCGCACGGATTGAAGGGGAGCTCGTTGACGCCCTCGTCGGCGCCGAGATACAGGTGGTTCTTCATGATCGTCCTCTCTGTCGTGGTCGTGCGGTCGTCATTCATCAGGTCCGACGACGCGGTTGACGAGTGTGCCGACGTTCCCGTACGTGATGGAGACGGAGTCGCCTGCCTGCATGAAGCGGCCGAGCTTTCCGATCTCGTCGATCTTGGCGGGCGTTCCGGTGGCGATGACGTCGCCCGGCGCGCAGCGTGATGACCGAGCTCAGGTACGACACCAGGAAGGCGACACCGAAGACCATGTCCGCCGTCGTCGCGCGAACCGTCACCGGTCGTTGACCGCAGCTCGACGCGAGCGACTGCGGGTCAGGGACCTCGTCCGGCGTGACGAGCGCCGGGCCGATCGGCGCGAACGTGTCGAAGGACTTGCCCGAGCACCCACTGGCTGCCGCGGCTCTGCACAGTCGCGTTCGCTGACGTCGTTGACCACGGTGTAGCCGGCGACGTAGCCCGAGCGCGTCCGCTCGGCGACCCGCGTGCGCGGCGCGACCGATCGACCACCCCGAGCTCGCCCTCGTAGTCGACCTGAGCCGCTCCCCGGCGGGAGCGCGATCGCGTCGTCGGGGCCGACACGGTGTTCGGCGGTCTTCGCGAAGACGTCGGGGTAAGTCGGGTATCTCCGAGCGGTCGTCCGCCCCGTGCCCCCGGTAGTTGTAGCCGATGCAGACGCATCTCCCCGGGGCCGGGCACCGGGCGCCGAGAGCCGCACGCCGTCCAGTCGATCAGCGGCGTCGGGTCCGGCCGGCCCGGCGCCGCGGCCGCGCGGACATGGCGCCTCGCCTCCGCGGCGAGGATGCCGACGTCGTCGCGGGAGTCCCCGCGGTGCCGGCCGCGGCGAGGTCGAGCGACGCGCGCGTCCCGCCGTCGAGAGCGCGCCGGCCCGGGCGCCGGTCCGGTCGTCGAAGGTCACGAGCCGCACGCCCGCTCCCGTCCGCCATCGCCCGAGCGCGCTCACCAGTACGGACTCCCAATCCGGACGTGCGACCCGCAGCAGCGCCTCGAGGTAGAAGTAGTCGCCCCACAGCGTCCCCTCGTCGACGCCGACGTTCTTCGGGGCGTCGTAGACGCCGCGCTCGATGAGCGCGTTGCCGCGCGTCGCGCCGTCCGTGCGCGTAGTGCGTCGTGAGCGACGCGAGGACCGATCCCGGCCGCCGTGCGGTAGCGATCCGCGTCGCGATCGTCGCCGAGCTGCCGACGCGAGCTCATCCAGTCCGGACGCCGCGATCGCGCGCCGCGGAACTGTCCCGCGGCTGGCCGGCGCCGTGCCAGAGCGCCAGGTCCCAGTACGGGACGCGGCCCGCGGGAGGTGGTCGAGGAAGTAGTCGGCGCAGCGTCGCGCCGCGTCGAGAAGCGAGGCGTCGCCCGTGTGCCGGTAGTTGAGCGCGAAGCCGTAGATGCCCCACGCCTGCCCGCGCGCCCAGCACGAGTCGTCCGCGTGGCCCTGCTCGGTGGCGCCGCGCAGCGGCTCGACCCGTCTCCGGATCCCAGTAGAACGTGTGGAACGTCGTGTCGTCGGGCCGCAGGATGTGGTCGCGCAGCTGGCGCGCGTGCCGCGTCGCGGCGTCGCGGTACCGGCCGTTCCCGGTCGTCCTCGGCTCGCCCAGTAGAGCAGCGGCATGTTCATCAGGCTGTCGATGATGGTCCGGCCGCGCTGCGCGGGGTCGCTCAGGTCGCCCCAGGCCTGGATGATGCCGGCCGGCTCGAGGACGCGGCTCATGAGGTGGTCCGCCGCGGCGAGCGCCGCGTCTCTCGGCCGCGCGTCCCCGCGTCAGCGCCAGGGGACGACGCAGGACGAGCGTGTAGAGGAAGCCGAGGTCGTGCGTGTCGAGGTCGACGGCGTCCGACGAGCGCTCGGCGAAGCTGGCCACGAATCGGCCAGCGGCGTCCCGGTAGCGCTCGTGCCGGTCAGCCTCGAAGGCGAGCCACAGCATCCCCGGCCAGAAGCTCGTCGTCCAGCCGACGTTCGCTCCGTCCGGAAGTCCGCTCATGACGCGGCGGCGATACGTGCCGTCGACCGTCGTGTCGTCGGGGAACGCGTCGCCGGAAGCGCTCGATATTCGCGTCGATCGTCCGCAACGCGTTGGACACCGCCTCGGCGGCCGTGTCCTCCACGAAGCCCCGTCGTTCTGTCGTCGGCCCGGCCCGCGTCGCCCGCGCGCCCGCGATCCGATGCGATGCGCCTCATACGGCCACCGCCTCGGGGCGTTCGACCTGGACGCGGCTGGAGCGTGTACCGTGCCGTTCGCCCATCCGATATAGAGCAGTCGGACTCGCGGCGAGACCGATCGCCCACACCGGCATCGTGACGAGGAACGTCGAGTACACGCCGAGAGCGAAGAGCGTGAAGGCGCTGAGGTACCACCGCCGAACGACGAGGAAGGGGCACGCTTTCCACAGTTCGCGACCCCGCACGTCGGCGTCGAGGTCGATCGCGACGAGCACGGCGAGCGTCGTCGCCACGAGGAGCGCGGCGAACATCCCGAAGATCGGGATCGTGAGGGCGCCGACCGTCCTGCCCCAGACGACGGCGACATCGACGCGAGAACGCCGAGCCCCGCAGTCGCGAGCGCGCCAACACCAAGGGTTCGCGGCGTAACCGTCCGCCCAGCTCCGCGCGAAGGTCCGGACCACGGTCGTGCGCCCGTCCGACGCGTGTACCGCGAAATACGGAGAACGCCGCCTTGAGGGCGGGCGCGAGGAACGGTAGCGAGATGAGCGCGAGGAGCCAGGTGCCGCTCACGTCGGTGAAGACGACAAGAAACACGAGCGGAAGGTTCGCGACGAGCAGGAGGAGATTCGTCATCAGAGCCGTGTAGAGCATGCCTGTGATGTTCACGAAGGTGACGTAGTATCCGCGCACGATCTCAGCCCTTCAGCCCCGTGGTCGCGATGCCCTCGACGAAGTAGCGCTGACCGAGCATGAAGATGAGCGCGATCGGCAGCACGGAGAGGACCGAGCCCGTCATGATCAGCGCGTACTCGGCGTTGTACTGGCTGATGAACGTGCTTCAGGCCGAGCTGGATGGTCCAGAGCTCGGGTCGCGCAGGTAGATCAGCGGGTCCGAGGTAGTCGTTCCAGTCGAACACGAACGTCAGCAGCGTCAGGCTCGCCAGCGCGGGCATCGACAGCGGCAGCATGATCCGCCGGTAGATGCCGTACTCGCTCAGCCCGTCGACCCGCGCCGCCTCGACAGCTCCTCGGGGATGGTCTCGAAGTACTGCTTCATGAGGAACACGCCGAATGCGCCGAACGCCTGGAGCGCGACGATCGCCCACAGGGTGTTCGACAGGTGGAGCTTCGACATGAGGATGAACTGCGGGATCATGTACGCCTGCCACGGCACGGCGATGGTCGCCACATACGCGAGGAACAGCACGTCGCGTCCCGGGAAACGCACCTTGGAGAACCCGTAGGCGCGCGAAGCTCCCGGTGAGCACCTGGAGGAGGTCACGGCGACGGAGAGCACCAGGGTGTTGCTGAGCCACGTGACCATGTCGGACTTCGGCCCAGATGTCGACGTAGTTGTTCCACTCGACGGGGTGCGGCAGCCACTGGATCGGGACCGTGAAGACGTCGTTGGTTCGTTCAGCGACGAGCATGACCATCCAGAAGAACGGCAGAGCAGCGCGGCGGCGGCCGCGATGCAGCGCGAGGTAGCCGAGCGCGCGGACAGACCGGGCTCCCGGGCGCGGTCGGGATGCGGCTCTCCGCGTGGCGCCGGACGCTGAGGGTGGGCCAGGCGACGCGGCCATCAGGCGTTCCTCCTGTCGGTTGAACGAGGAACTGGACGACGGTGACGAGATGCAGATCAGGAAGAGGACGATCGCGGCGGTCGAACGCGTAGCCGAAGTGGTTCTCGACGAAGCCCTTCTGGTAGATGAACTGCGACAGCACCAGGGTCGACTGACCGGGTCCGCCGTTGGTCATCACCAGGATGAGGTCGAAGACCTTGAAGCTCTGATCGTCAGGATCACGGTGATGAAGAAGGTGGTCGGGCGCAGGCAGGGGAGCGTGACGTTCCAGAACCGCTGCCACGCGTTCGCGCCGTCCGTGTACGCGGCCTCGTGCAGTTCGCGCGGGATGGTCTGCAGGCCGGCGAGGAAGAGAAGCATGTAGTACCCGTGCCTCGCGCCACGTGCTGACGATGATGACCGCGGGCATCGACCAGTCGTCGACGTGGTCCAGCCCGGCGGGTTGTCGATCCCGATGAACATCAGCAACTGGTTGATCGGCCCTTGTCGGGGCTGAAGAGCATGTTCCACACGACGGCGATGGCGACGATCGAGGTGATGTAGGGGAAGAACGCCGCGGTGCGGAAGAAGGCGACGCCGCGGAGCTTCCGTGTTGAGCAGCATCGCGAGCCCGAGCGAGATGAGCAGCGTCAGCGGGAATGTGAAGAGCCGTGTAGTAGAGGGTGTTCCGCAGCGCTTTGTGGAAGCTCTTGTCGCGAAGAGCCGCCGGAAGTTGTCGAGGCCGATCCAGTCGGTCCGCCGAAGATATTCCAGTCCGTGAACGCCATGTAGAAGAGGACGAGGACGGGCACAGCGTGAGCGTCGAGAAGCCGATGAAGTTCGGCAGGATGAAGGTCCAGCCGACCAGCGCGTTCCGCGTCTTTCTCTTGCGGCCCGTCATCCGGCCCCCGGGCTCGGGGCGCTTGTCCTTCTTGGGTACGACGGCGACCGCCATCTCGTTTTCTCCAGAGACGCTAGGTGGTGGCCCGGTGCGCGACGCTCGCGCCGCGCACCGGGCCCTTTCCGAGAGGGTACGACGACCCTCCGATGTTCCTTACTGGTTGAGGACCTCGTTCTTCGCGCGGTCTTCGGCCTCCTTGATGGCGGCGTCGACCTTCGGGCTCTCGGACATGATCGCCGAGTGCATGTCACCCAGGATGTACTGGATGGCGGAGGTGTTCGCCGAAACCGGGTTCTCCGGCTTGGTGTCGTGGGTGCAGAAGGTGAACTTCGACAGGTCGTCGGTCGGAATGCCGTCCACGCGAAGTACGCCGCGGTCACCGCGTCGTTGAAGTAGGCCGGCGTGATGCCGATCTCGCCAGTGCGGTGGCGCCGCTCTCACTCGCAACGAACGAGAGGAACTCCTTCGCCGCGTCGACCTTCGCCGGGTCGATCGCCGGGTTGATGCCGATCGCCGTCGGGTCACCGAAGGTCACCGGGTTGCTGACGGTCGACGAGGACATCTGCGGCACCGGTGCGATACCCCAGTTGAACTGGTCGCGTCGCCGGTGCCCACCTGCGTGAGGTAGGCGGCAACGTACCAGCTGCCCATGATGAGCATCGCGGCCTTCTGCTGCCGAACTGGCTCTGGTAGGTGAGCGAGTTCGTGCTCGACGTGTTGAAGTCGACCTGGTCGCCCTTGTCCTGCATGGCACGACCCGGTCGTAGAACGGCTTCATGTAGCCGAAGTTGCCGCTGAGGATGTCCGCACCAGGTGACTGCGCGTTCGCGAATCCCTGGACGCACGACTGCCACCGGTGCATGTACGCACCGTAGACGTCGTCGCCCGGAAGCGCCGTGGACAGCGCGTCGGCGGCCGCGGCGTAGTCGTCCCACGTCCACGAGCCGTCCGGGTAGTCGACGCCCGCCTGGTCGAACATGTCCTTGTCGTAGTACAGGTACCACGAGTCCTGCCGATACGGGATGGCCCAGGTCTTCCCATCAACCATGTAGTTGGACAGACCCTTGGTGTTCCCGTCGAAACCCGAGGCGACGTCGGACACGTCCATGAGCTGTCCGCCGTCCTGATAGGTGAAGAAGTTCTTCAGGTTCTTGATGATGTAGAGATCGGGAGCCGAGCCTGCGGCGAGGTCCGCGATCATCTGCGTGTCGTAGTCGTTGCCGGCCACGTACTCCTTGAGCTCAACGTGACGTTGGGGTTCTGCGCGTGGAAAGCGTCGGCCAATGTCTTGAACTCGGGTGTCGAGTCGAGGAGCCAGGCAGCCATCGTCAAGGTGACGGGCTCCGGTTTCATCGTCTCAGTCGCGGTCGGACTGGTCGTACTGCTGGAGCAGCCGGCCAGCGACAGGGACGCGGCCGCGATAAGGCCCGCCCCCCACTTCAGTGAGTGCTTCATTGCCTCTCCTAGTACCTAGGTGGCCCGACGCGTCGGGCCGCTTCTTCCCCCGCACCCGGTTGCTTCGGGAGCGGGAAAACTTGCGTGATCTGTGTGGTCGTGCGCGCTCCGTCGGGCCACGTCACGATCACCTCGTTCCCTCGCGTCTCCGCGTCGAACGACGCGACCGGCGGTCGGATCGGGGCGGGAGACGCCCCGCGGCTCGCGCCCGAGAGCTCGACCATGCAGGCCGTCCACCTCCCTTCCTGAACCGGCACGAGAATCCAGGGAACGATGGCGGTGCGCCCGAGCGGACTCGCGTCGATATTCGAGGTGGTCGACGCAGTCGCGTCCGACGTGGACGCGTAGACGCGAGAGATGACGCGGTCGGAACGGACGGACGCGACGGGTGCGCCCGCCACGTCGACGGAGACGACGATCGGCTCGTCCGCCGCGACGGGCCATCCGCCGATGCGGAGGCCGCGCGAGCGGGAGCGGCCGGTCTCGGTGAGATCGTGAACGGCGGCGAGACGGATCTCGTACGCGCCGCGAACGAGCGACGCGACGGTAATCGACCCCGCCTCGACGGCGCGACCCGTGTAGCCGGAGCCGTGACGCTCCTGCACCGCGTCGGCCTCGATCCACCGGACGCGAGACGTCGACGCCGCGACCGCGACCGCGCCGCTGCCCGTGCCGTCGACCCGCAACTCCGTGGTACGCATCCCGGAGCGGTGCGTGGCGTTGCCCTCGTCGTCGACGAGGCAAACGCACTGGTCGAGCGGTCGGACCCAGCTCTTGTCGTCGAGCAGCGGCGCGGTCGCGGTCGAGTAGCCGAGCCGCGCGTACAGCGGCGAGTCGGCCCGTTGGTCGCCCTCGCGGGCGTGGTCGGTCCCGTGGTTGATCACGCGGACGATGCCGTCCGAACGCGTGCCCGAGACGATCCATCCCGGTGCCGCGATGGACCGTAGGACGTCGTCTTGTTCGACGGGTAGGGCGCCGTCGTCGTCGGTCCAGACCGGATGGTGGCGGCCGAGCGCGAGTCCAAGCATGCCCTTGCTCGCCCAGTACGGCGATCCTGGACCCGAGTACGCCTGGGCGAGGGCGGGCCACGGCCGGTGCCACCCGATGCTGAGGGTGCCGTGGTCCGGGGCGCCGTGTCGCGAGAAGTGGTCGATGATCGCGAGCGCCGCGTGACGAAGCTCGCCCGGGCGGTGGCTCGGTACCCCGCCATCGCTCCTACCCAGAACGGGGCGGCGGCCGCGAATCGGTACGTCAGGCTACGTCCTTGGAGGAGCGGCGACCCGTCCGCCCCGACCAGCGCGAGGGCGTCCGTGAGGAATCGGTCGAGACGATCGCGATCGACGGTCCCGCGCGCCTCCGCGAGTTCCGCCGCCCCGGCCATGCGCGACCAGAGCGTCGGGTAGAGGTGAAGCGCCCATCCCGTGTAGTGGTCATAGGCGCGCTCCTCGCCGTCGGCGAGCCAGCCATTCTCGCGGACGAAGGAGTCGTGGGTCGCGAGATCCGCCTCCATGTCCGCCGCGGAGAAGGGGCCGCCGACCGACTTGAGGAACGTCTGAACGACGAGGCGGAACCAGACCCAGTTGATCCGCGGGTACGAGTGGTCGCCGACGGCGGGTGCGAGGTAGTCGACGACGCGCTGTCGGGTCGCGTCGGACAACTGTTCCCAGATCCACGGTCGCGTCATGTCGAGGATGAGGGCGATCGACGCCGCCTCGACCTTGGCCTGCGGGTGCTCGTCGAGCCGGACCCAACGCTCGGAGGAGTCGGGATCGACGCCGGTCGCGATGCCCTGCGCATACCATTCGGCCGCGTCGCGGCCGAGCGCCCCGTCGGAACCCTTGAGGAGGAAGCCCGCGAGGAGGAGTGTTCGTGCGAAGCCCTCCAGGCCGTCGATGTCGCGCCCGTAACCGCCCTCGGGACCGTCGAAGTCGATGCGGGCGTGACCGGCGCTCCCGTGCGCCATCGCGGCGCGGAGGATGGACTCGGCACGCTCGGCGAGCTGGTCTCGCGTGACGAGCGGGGGGGGCGTGATGGCGATCACCGTCCCGCTCCGTCGTCCCCGGAGGTGGCGGCGACGGGCGAGGACGACGCAGTGGCCGCCCCCTGGGGACGTTTGCGGTGCCGCATCTCACGTATCGGGGAAGTCAAAGCTTCGTTGCTCCGCATCTGACGTCGGCCGTTTCCCGGTGAAGAGTGTCGCGCCGGATTGAGTACCGTTCTCTACGGTATTGAACCGAACGTGATCGTATATGTCAATGATCGTAACCATTGTGTTATGTTAGATACTAATCGATCATTATCGAGCATCGGACGGTGGGGGCGAGATGACGAGGAACGTGCGGACGTGACCGATTACGTTCGACCGGCGAATAGTATGGGGGCCGGTAGCACACAACCGATCGGAAAGGCCGCGATGACCGAGATCACGAGGTCGTCGCCGTTGGGAGAAACGCGGCGCGAGTCCATCCTCGAGGTGCTACGGCGAGACGGTGCAGTCCGCGTCTCCGACCTCACCGCCGCCACGGGCGTCACCTCGGTGACGATACGACGCGATATTGCGCAACTCGAGAAGGAGGGGATCGTCCGCCGGGTCCACGGCGGCGCCGTACTCGTTCAGGACCGCGACGCCGATCGCGAGGAGGACTCCGAGGCGATCCCGGCCCGATCCCGCCAGATCGGAATGCTCGTCCCCTCCCTCGACTACTACTGGCCCGAAGTCATCGAAGGCGCGCAGCAGGAGGCCGCCAAACACGGGCTCGCCGTCGTCCTCCGCGGATCGTCATACGAGGCGGACGACACCGTTTCCCACGTCGACTACCTCCTTCAACGTGCCCATGCGGCGGGTCTGATCCTCGCTCCCAATATGCGGGCGGCGCACTCCGCCGAGGCTCTCGAAACGCTCGCGGCCACCGAGGTTCCGATCGTCCTCGTCGAGCGGACGGCTACCGTCGGCCCCTTTCACACCAACGTCGAGTCGGTCGTCTCCGACCACGCCCAGGGCGCGGCGATCGCGATGCGCCACCTCGCGTCGCTGGGGCACAGCCGCATCGGACTCGTCATCAGCGGCGACAGCCCGACCGCGCCACACCTCCGCCACGGTTGGATGACCGCCCGGCAGGAGCTCGGGATCGACCACCTCACGGTCGTCGACGAGACGATCCCCAACTCTCGGGAGTCGTTGTGGGGCGAGACCGTCGACCGCATTCTCGACAAGTGCTTCGAGATCGGCACGACCGCCCTCCTGGTCCACGCGGACCAGGCCGCCGCGTTGATCACGCAGAGGTGCGAGGTGCGAGGACTGAGCGTTCCGGGCGATCTCTCCGTCGTGGCCTACGACGACGAGCTCGCCGAGCTCTTCACCCCACCCCTCACCGCGGTCCGGCCCCCGCGCGCGTCCCTCGGTCGCGCGGCCATGAACCTCGTCGCCGAACGGATCCGCGATCCCAACCGGCCGGCTCACAACATCGTCATCACCCCGTCGTTGCGCGTACGCGACACGACGGGGAGCCCGAGCTGACTCCCGCCCTACCAGGGGCCGTAGAGCGCGTCCGACGTCGCGGAGACGACGGCGCAGGCCTCCTCGATCGCCGTCTCCTTGACGCGGGCGACCTCCCGCAGCGTGAGCGGGACGAGGTACGGCGCGTTGGGGGCGCCGCGGTGAGGGTGCGGCGCGAGGAAGGGCGCGTCCGTCTCGACGAGGATCCGCTCCAGCGGGGTGACGGCGACGGCCCCGCGGAGCTCGGCGGCGTTCCGGAAGGTCGCGGTGCCGGCGAAGCTCAGGTAGTAGCCGCGGTCGACGCACACGCGTGCGAGCGCCGCGTCGCCCGAGAAGCAGTGCATGACGGTCCGCGCCGGGGCGCCGTCGCGCTCGAGCACGTCGAGCACATCGGCGTGCGCGTCGCGGTCGTGGATCTGGAGGACGAGGCCCAGCTCCTTCGCGAGCGCGATGTGATCCCGGAAGCCCTGCACCTGCGCGCCGCGCCCCTCGGGCCCGGTGCGGAAGTAGTCGAGCCCCGTCTCTCCGATGACACGCATCCGTGCCCCGCGGGCGATCTCGGCGATGAGCGCGAAGGCGTCGTCGTACGACATCCCGGTCTCGTGCGTGCCCGCGACGTGGAGCGGGACCTCGTTCGGGTGGACCGCGACGCCCCCGAGGAGGCGGGGGTGTTCGACCACGGCGAGCGCGGTCCACCGGGCGCTCGCGACCTCGCACCCGATCTGCACCACCCGGTCGACGCCGACGGCGGCGGCGTCGTCGAGCCGCTCCTCGACGGACTTCGGCACGTCTCCGGCCGGCCACTCCAGGTGGGCGTGATTGTCCGCGACCGGGACGGGAAGCGGTTCGGGGCTGGGGGGCCAGGGCCCCGGGCGCGCGATCGCCTACTCCCCTCGCATGCGGGCGAGTTCCTCCTCGACGATCGAGTCGTCGAGCTTGGTGAAGACCGGCGTCGGCGCGGGCACCTCCGTCCCCGGCTCCACCGGGTTGCGTCGCCACGTGTCGCGCACGGCCGTGTAGTCGCCCGTGATGATCGGGTAGGAACGGCCGGCGATGTCGAGGTCCTCGACCTCCTCGATCACGGGCATGGGGGCGAACGTCCCGGTCCCGCCGAACGCCTCGTGCACCGCCTGCGACGAGTGGGGCAGGAACGGCGCGAGCAGGGTGTTCGCGTCGGAGACGAGTTGGGTCGCGACGCCGAGGACGGTCGCCATGCGCTCCGGGTCACTCGCCTTGATCTTCCACGGCTCCATCTCCGCGAGGTAGCGGTTGGCGTCCTGCACCACGTGCATCGCCTCCGAGATCGCCTGGCGCTGCCGGTGCTGTTCGAGCAGGGATCCCACGCCCGCGAAACCCGCCTCGGAGCGCGCGAGGGCCGCGATGTCGGGCTCCTTGAGGTTCGCCATCGGGGGGATCGTCCCGATGTTGCGGTGCACGAGCGAGGCGGTGCGGTTGACGAGGTTGCCCCACGTCGCGACGAGCTCGTCGTTGGTGCGTCGCTTGAACTCCGCCCACGTGAAGTCCGAGTCGGAACTCTCCGGCCCGGCGACGGCGATGAAGTACCGGAGGGCGTCCGGCTGGTACCGAGCGAGCATGTCGCGCACGAGGATCACGTGGCCGCGCGAGGACGAAAACTTGCTCGACTCCATCGTGAGGTACTCGCTCGAGACCACCTCGGTCGGCAGCTGGAGCTCCCCGAACTCGCTCTGCGTGCCGCCCTTCGCCCCGCGCCCGTTGGCGGCGAGCAACTCGCCCGGCCAGATCTGGGAGTGGAACGTGATGTTGTCCTTGCCCATGAAGTAGTACGAGAGCGCGGCCGGGTCGTTCCACCACTGGCGCCAGGCCTCCGGGTCGCCGGTGCGGCGCGCCCACTCGATCGAGCTCGACAGATACCCGATGACGGCGTCGAACCACACGTAGAGCCGCTTGTTCGGGTTGTCCTCCCAGCCGGGAAGCGGCACGGGGATGCCCCAGTCGATGTCGCGCGTCATCGCGCGCGGGCGTACCTCGTCGAGGATGTTGAGCGAGAAGTTGAGGACGTTCGGGCGCCACCCCTTGCGGGAGCCGAGCCACGCGCCGATCTCCTCCGCGAGCGCGGGCAGGTCGAGGAAGAAGTGCTCGGTCTCGACGAACTCGGGCTTCTCGCCGTTGATCCGGCTGACGGGGTTGATGAGGTCGATGGCGTCGAGCTGGTTGCCGCAGCTGTCGCACTGGTCGCCGCGCGCGCCGTCGTAGCCGCAGATGGGGCACGTGCCCTCGATGTACCGGTCCGGGAGCGTCCGGCCCGTCGACGGGCTGATCGCCCCGCGCGTCGTCTGCTCGATCATGTACCCGTTCGCGTAGACCGCCTTGAACATCGCCTGCGCGACCGCGAAGTGGTTGCCCGTCGTCGTCCGCGTGAAGAGGTCGTAGCTCAGCCCGAGCGCCGTGAGGTCCTCGACGATCACGCGGTTGTACCGGTCGGCGAGTTCCTGAGGGCTGACGCCCTCCTGTTCCGCCTGGACGAGGATCGGCGTCCCGTGCTCGTCCGTGCCGCTAATCATCAGCACGTCGTTGCCCGCCATGCGCATGTAGCGGCTGAAGACGTCCGAGGGCACCCCGAATCCTGCGACGTGACCGATGTGACGGGGACCGTTGGCGTACGGCCATGCGACGGCCGAGAGGATGCGGGACATGCCTCACATCCTAGTGACGACGACGGGCGCGTCCGGGGCGTAGGTCACGGCGCGGCCTTCGCCTCGATCGCCGCGGCGTAGAGGTCCCGCGACGAGACGCCGGCGACGGCGGCGACGTCGCGCGCGGCGTCCTTGAGCCTCTCCCCGCCCGCGGCGCGCTCGACCACCTCGCGTACGAGCGCCTCGAACGGCGTCGACGACGCGGGCGCGCCGGCGACGACGAGGACGATCTCGCCCTTCACGTCCGACGCGGAGGCCCAGGCGGCGAGCGCCGAGAGGTCCCCCCGCCGCACCTCCTCGTGGGTCTTCGTCAGCTCGCGGCACACGGCCGCGCGGCGGGTTCCGCCGAACGCGTCGGCGAGGGCGCCCAGCGTCTCCGCCACGCGATGCGGCGCCTCGAAGAACACCAGGGTGCGCGGCTCGGCGGCCAAGCCCGCGAGCGCCGCCGCCCGCTCGGCGGCCTTGCGCGGCAGGAACCCCTCGAAGCAGAAGCGATCCGTGGCGAGGCCGGAAACCGCGACGGCGGCGAGCGCCGCGCTCGGCCCGGGAAGCGACGTCACCTCGACCCCGGCGTCGGCCGCCGCCACGACTACCCGATAGCCCGGGTCGGACACCGTCGGCATCCCGGCGTCCGAGACCACGAGCACGGTCGCGCCCGCCGCGGCCCGTTCGACGAGGCCCGCGGCGCGGTCGCGCTCGTTGTGGTCGTTGAGCGAGACGATCTCGCCGCGCACCTCGACGCCGAGCCGCCGAGCGAGGTCGCGCAGGCGCCGCGTGTCCTCGGCGGCGATCACGTCGGCCGAGGCGAGGGACTCCAGAAGGCGGGCGGACGCGTCTCCGGCGTTGCCGATGGGCGTCGCGGCGAGAACGATGCGTCCGGGCATGCGCCTAGCGTGTCACAGCGCGGCGGGGGCTAGGGGGTGTCGGCGTAGTTCGGGGCGGGCGGCAGGCCGAAGAACTCCTCGAGCGTGACGACGCCCGAGTCGTGCATCGCCGTCGAGAGCTCCGTGCCGACGTAGCGCAGATGCCACGGCTCCCACACGTAACCCGTCACGTCTTCCTTGTCCTTCGGGTACCGCACCACGAACCCGTACTCCCACGCGTGCGCCGCGACGAATTTGCCGGCGGCGCTCTTGCCGAAGCACTGCTGGAGGCGGCACTCGGTCAGGTGGTAGATGTCGACGGCGAGCCCCGTCTGGTGCTCGGAGAATCCCGGACGCGCCGTCGTCCGGTCGGCCACGGAGACGCCGCGCTGGGCCGCCCGCGGGTCGTACAGGGCCTTCTGGAACGAGTAGCTCCGGTACGCCGTGGAGATCCGGAAATCCGCGCCGTCGGCCTTCGCGGCCTTGTAGAGCTTGGTGAGGGCGGACGCCGCCTCGGCGCGCATCTTCTGGTCGCTGCCCTCCGGTATCGCGGACAGCGTCTTGAGGTCCTTCGGCACCCAGCTCTTCGGGTTGAGCGGGAACATCTTGTTGACGATCACCCAGATCGACGTCGCGTCGTCGAGGGGGTGCGCGAGCATGTCGAACGTCTCGGTGGGGCTCGGCGTGGGGCTGGGCGTGGGCGTCGGCGACGCGGTCACGGACGGTACGGGAGTGGCGGAGGCCGTCGGGGAGGTGGGAGGCGACGAGCACGCCGCGAGGACGGCGGCGACGCCGAGGGCGATCGTCGCGCGGGCGAGGAGGGCGGGCCGAGGCACGGAAATCACGATACGGTACCCGGCGACGTCGCGAGACGCTCGCGCACGGGTAGGGTGTCGCGTGTGGTCCTCGAACGCCTCTGGCGGTGGCGCCTTTCCCTGACCCTTGCATTCACGGGAGGCCTCGCTGCGTTTCTCCGCTTCGTCAACCTGTCGAAGCCCGACGCCCTATCCTTCGACGAGGCGTACTACGTGCGCCAGGCGTACTCGCTCATGCACCTCGGGTACGAGGGGCGATGGACGGGCGAGCCCGACGCGTTCGTCCACGGCGACTTCACCGGGCTCTCGCTCGATCCCGACGAGGTGGCGCATCCGCTCGTCGGCAAGTGGATGATCTCCGGCGGCATGTACCTGTTCGGCCCGCACCCGTTCGGCTGGCGGTTCACGGCCGCGCTCGTCGGGACGATCACGGTGATCCTCGTCGTCCTCATCGCGCGCCACCTGTTCCGCTCGCTGCTCTGGGGAGGCCTCGCCGGCCTGTTCCTCGCGATCGACGGACAACACATCACGTCCTCGCGCACGGGCCTGCTCGACATCTTCCTGACGTTCTGGATCGTCGTGGCGTTCGGATTCCTCTTACTCGACCGACGACGAGCCAAGGCCGCCCTGATCCGCAAGGCGGCGGAGGCGCGCGAGAGGCTGGGCCTCGAACCCGGCGCGATCATTCCCGGAATCGGGCCGGGTCTCGGCATCCGATGGTGGCGCATCGCCGCCATGGTGTCCCTGGGGTTCGCGACGGGCGTCAAGTGGTCGGGCCTGTACTTCGCCGCGTTCTTCCTCGGCCTGAGCGCGCTGTGGGACCTCGTCGACCGGCGGGACATCGGCTACCGGCGCGGCCTGCTCGGCGGCGTCGTGCGTTCGATGGTCCCGGCCGCGTTCCTGTCGTTCATCGTCGTCCCCGCGAGCTACCTGCTCACCTGGGCGACGTGGTTCGCATCGAACGACGGCTACGCGCGCCATTGGGCCGAGCAGCATCCGGGCGAGGGGATCCTCTGGCTGCCCGCACCGCTGCGTTCGCTCGCGCAGTACCAGTTCCAGCTGCTCGAGTTCCACACGCGTCTGACCAAGAGCAACGGTTTCACGCACCCCTACGCCTCCGACCCGATCGGGTGGCTCGTCCAGTTCCGCCCGACCCTGTTCTGGCGATCGCAGGCGAACGGCAACGGCCAGGACATCTGCGGCGCCGCCAACTGCGACTCGACGATCACGGCGCTCGGCAACCCGCTCATCTGGTGGCTCGGCACGGCGGCGCTCGTCTACGCCCTCTACCGCATGATCGCGAAGTCCGACATGCTCGCCGCGACCGTCACCGTCGGGATCCTCGCGGGCTGGCTCCCGTGGTTCATCTACGGCGACCGCCTCGTCTACACGTGGTACACGGTCGCGTTCTCCCCGTGGATGGTCCTCACGGCCGTGTGGCTGCTCCGAAGATTCGCGCAACCACCGCGCCTTCACGGCGGGTGGTCCCGGCGCGGCGTCATCGTCGTGGCGGGTTTCACGGCGGCCGCGCTCGTCGGTCTCCGGCTTCTTCCTGCCCGTGGTGGGACGGCCAATGGATGCCCCGCACCTTCAGCAACTTCCACGCGTGGCTCGGACACCACTGGATCTAGCGCGCTTGTCGGCGCGGGGCTCGGGATAGGCTGGCGTCCGTGCTCCTTGAACGCCTGTACCGATGGCGCCTGGCCCTCACCCTTACCCTCATCGGCGCACTCGCGGGCGTGCTCCGGTTCGTCGGCCTCGGATACCCCAAGGCCCTCGTCTTCGACGAGCTGTACTACGCGCGGGAGTCGTACTCGCTCCTCGAACTCGGGTACGGCGGCAAGTGGAAGGGCGAGAACCAGGCCTTCGCGCACGGCGACCTCAGCGGCCTGACGAATACTCCCGACGGCGTCGTCCACCCGATGGTCGGCAAGTACATGATCGCCGCGGGCGAGTGGATCTTCGGCCCGACGCCGTTCGGGTGGCGGTTCGCGGGCGCCGTCACGGGCACGGCCTCCGTGATCCTGCTGATCCTCATCGCGCGCCACCTGTTCCGGTCGCTGACGTGGGGCGCGCTCGCGGGCCTGTTCCTCGCGATCGACGGCCAGCACATCGTGCTTTCGCGCACGTCGATCCTCGACATCTTCCTGAGCTTCTGGGCTCTCGTCGCCTTCGGCCTGTTCCTGCTGGACCGAAGACGGGCCACGAGGACCCTGGAACGGAAGGCCTCGGCGGACCGCGCGCGGTACGGCCTCGCGCCGGGCGAGCGCATCCCGGGGCTCGGCCCCGGCCTCGGGCATCCGGTGGTGGCGCCTCGCCGCGCTCGTCGCGATCGGACTCGCGACCGGCGTGAAGTGGTCGGGGCTGTACTTCGGCGCGGGGTTCGTCCTGCTCAGCGCGCTGTGGGACGCCGCCGACCGGCGGGCCGCGGGATACCGCCACTGGCTGCCCGGATCGGCGCTTCGCGCGACCGTTCCCGCGGCCGTCACGACCGTCGTCGTCGTCCCGCTCACCTACCTCGCGACGTACTGGTCGTGGTTCGTCTCCTCGTCGTCGTACGACCGCCATTGGGCGGAACAGAACCCCGGCGAGGGCGTGACCTGGCTGCCCGCCCCGCTGCGCTCGCTCCTGCACTACCACGAGTGGATGTACCACTTCCACGTGAACGTCACGCCCGCGAACGGGTACTCGCACGGGTACTCCTCGAACCCGTTCCTCTGGCTGTTCCAGTGGCGCCCCACCGCGTTCTACTACGTGAGCGACAAGAGCCCGAGCGCGCAGGACGTCTGCGGGGCGAAGAACTGCGCCTCGGCGATCACCGCCCTCGGCAATCCCGTGATCTGGTGGGCGGCCACGATCGTGCTGTTCTACGCGCTGTACCGCGTCATCGTGCACGTGGACATGCTCGCGCTCACGGTCGTCGCCGGAACCCTCGCGGGGTGGGTGCCGTGGCTGTTCTTCTCCGAACGCATCATCTTCACGTTCTACACGGTCGCGTTCGTGCCGTACGTGGTCCTCACGCTCGTCTGGGGGCTCCGACAACTCGCGCAACCACCCGACCTCGAGGGCGGGTGGTCGCGCATCGGCGGGTTCGTCGCGGGCGGGTTCACGGCGTTGGCGCTTATCGTCGCCGGCTACTTCGTTCCGCTATGGACGGGCCAGTGGATCCCGTACTACTTCTGGCACGCCCACATGTGGCTCGGGAAGTTCTGGATCTAGACCGCGGCGAGGATGTCGACCACGAACACGAGGGTCGCGTCGCCCGGGATGGTCCCGGAGCCGTCCGCGCCGTATCCCAGGTCGGGCGGGATGACGAGGAGCACCTGGCTCCCGACGGTCTCGCCGGGAAGTCCCTGGACCCAGCCGTCGATGAGCTGGCCCGACGCGAGCGGGAACGTCGCGGGCGCGCCGTTCTCCCACGAGGAGTCGAATTGCGTCCCGTCCCACAGCCATCCGGTGTAGTGGGCGACGATCGTCTGGCCCTCGGTGACCGCGGGCCCCGTGCCCTCGATGAGGGTCTGCGCGACGAGTTCGGTCGGCGGGTCGCCGGCCGGAATCTCGATGCTCGGCGCGCCGTCGTCGGCGAGCGTGACGACGGGGAGCCCGTCGACGGGCGCGACGGCCGTTCCCTCGGCGCGGGCCAGCGGCGTGGTCGCGCCGGTGACGATGATCGCGAAGACGTAGGTGACCGGGCCCCCGGTCGTCGGGGAGACGTCCTGGCTCACGGCGGCGTAGATGAAGTGCTCGCCGACCTTGTGGCCGATGAATCCGGCGAGGAAGTTCGGGTCGAAGGACGCGTCGTCGAGCGTGAGGGTCGAGGCGCCCGTCGGGTCGTCGTACGAGGAGTAGACGCTCGACTGGTCGTCGCCGCTCGTCACCGTGTACTCGAACGTGACGGCGTCGCCGATCGCCATCTCCTGACCGTCACCCTCGGAGACGAGGCGCGTGGTCGCACCGCTCACGGTGAGCGGGGCGGTGAAGTCGAGCTGGGGGACGCCCGAGTCGTCCATCGTCCATCCAATGGAGGCAAGGGTCTCCGCGTCGGAGGCCGATCCCGCGGATGCCGTCGATGTCGTGGCGGGCGACGCCGTCGGCGACGCGGAACTCGCGCCGCAACCCGCGAGCCCCATCGCTGCGGCAGCGACGACGGCCGTCGCGGCGAACCAGGTCTTCGTCTTCCTCACGTCCCACTCCCTCGCTGGCGCGCGGGCGGGCAGGCGCACGCTCGTCGCGGTCCTTCTACCCTAAGCGACGCCGCGCGACGCGACCGACGAATCGGGTAAACGCCTACGGAAACCGAATGTTCGGACGGGCCGCGGTGCGCCACCCCCGCGCCGTCGGGCGCGAACCGCCGCGACACCGGCACGACGAGCGGTTATCGTGGGGGTGACGTTGCGATGGCTTGCCGGAGCCGCCGCCCAGCGAAGGGCGCCGTTCCGAGAGGGGAAGCGTGGGTCACGACCAGGCATTCCGCCTCCACCCCGCATGGTCGATCGCCGAAAGCGACAGAGCACTCCTCGTGCACGGCGGCGCGGACGCGCGCTACGCGATCGATATCGAGGGACCGGATCCGTCGTTCTTCGGCGACCTGACGCCGGATCGCGAGTTCACGCGCGACGCGTTGAGCGCGCCCGATCAGCGCGTCCTCGAGCAGTTGCTGACGGCCTCGATCGTCGTCCCCGTGCTCCGGAAGGCGACCACGCTGAGGGTCGCCGTGTTCGGCGACGACGCCCCGTTCACCCTCGACTCGCGGCCCGGGTATCGCGTGGTCCCGACCGGAAGGCCCCACGACCTCGCCGTCCTCGTGCGCGCCACCGCCACGTACGCCGATCTTCTCGCGCGGGTGGACTACGGCGACGTCGCGACGCCCCACCTATTCGTCGACGTCGCCTTCCACCACACCGTCTCCATCGGACCCCTCGTCTTCCCCGGGAGACGGCGTGCGTGGCGTGCCTCCAGGGCCGGCTGACGACGCGGTGGGGGGACGACGCCCCGCCCCCGGAGCCGCGCGTCGCCGCGGAGCACGCGGGTTTCGTGGCGGAGCTGACGGCGACGGAGCTCGCGAGGATCGCCGACGGCGACACGAGCCTGGCGAATCGGACCGTGTCCTGGGACCTCCTGGCCCGGTCGGTCGCGCAGGACCGGCTGCTCAAGGTTCCGGTGTGCCCCGTCTGCGCGCGCGGCGCCGCGACGCGCGACGGCTCCCTCAACCTGCCGTGGGATGCGCGATGAACGCCCCCGGCGCGCCGCCGCTCAGCGACCTGCTCCTCCGGGAGGCTCCCCACAACCGGCACGGGCTCGCCCTCGCGCCGCAGCGGGCGCGACTGTCGATGAGCGATCTCCGCACGGTGGTCCACATCGGCGTGCCGAGCTCCGTCGACGCCCCCTGGGAGAGCGCCTCGGGCGGCGTGGGCCGCACGGACGAGGTCGCGACGCTCGCGGCGATCGGCGAGGCGGTCGAGCGGTACTGCGCCGTCATGGCGCCGGTCCCGGTCCGGGCAGAGGGACTCCGTCCCCGAGGATCGGCGGATCGACCCGGAGGAGTGGCACCTCTTCGCCGAGGCGCAACGCCGCGATCCCGACTTCCCCTTCGCGGGCATCTACGCCGAGGACTGTCCCGTCACGAACGCCTTCGATCTCCAGGACAACCGCGAGGTGTGGATCCCCCAGCCGTTCGTGCCACTCCGGGACGACTACCGCACCGGCATCCCCACGTCGTCGGGCGTCGCCGCGGGGCCCACCGCGCTGCACGCCCTCCTCCGCGCGATTCAGGAGTTGATCGAACGCGACGCCCTCATGGTCACGTGGCTCCACAGCGTTCCGGGGCGCGCGGTCGAGCTCCCGACGGCGCTCGAGGACGAGGTAGCCGGCCTCCACGGGGATGCCCGCGCCTTCGACCTCACGCCGGCATACAGTCCGTTCCCGGTGGCGGCGGTCGCCGGCGGCATCCCCCAGCGTGGACGCCCGCGGTACTCGCTCGGGGTCGCGTGCCGGGAGACGTGGGACGAGGCGCTCGAGAAGGCGTATCTCGAGTGGAACCAGGGCGTGCTCTTCGCCGGGATCTACGGCAGGCACGCGGACACCTCGGGCATCGACGACCCCGCGACGGTCCGGACGTTCGACGAGCACGCGATGTACTACACCCTCCATCCCGAGCGTTGGGGCGCCCTCCCGCTGTTCGCGCGGCGCGACGAGTTCCACGAGGTGTCGCGGCGCGGGCGTGCGATGCCCGCGGCCGAGGCCCTCGCCGCCCTCCGCGCCGCCTTCGCCGATGGCGGCATCCGCCTGTTCTACCGCGACCTCACGACGATCGACGCCGACCAGCTCGGCGTGCGCGTCGTCCGCGCGACGTCGCCGGACCTGGCGCCGATCTTCTCCCACCAGGAATGGCCGCTCATCGGCGGAGTCGACGGCCTGCTCGCCAGCCGCTTCCCGTGGGCGCCCGCCGACCTCCCGTTCCCCAACCCGATGCCCCACCCGTTGGGATGAGGCGACATGACGCGAACGACGCGAGGGCCCGGGGAGGCGTGACATGACGACGGACGACGCGCGGGCGTTCTTCGACGACTTCTGGGAGGCCTCGAGCCTCGGCCGATACACCATCGGCGAGTTCGGGCGGAGGCTGAGCTCCTTCGACTCCGACGACAAGGAGCTGCTCCTCGAGTACCCCGGGGCGCCGACGCCGCTGCCCGCCCCGCGTACGCGGCTGGGCCGGATCGCGCGCCGGCGCGGGTCCGATCGCGCGTTCTCCGAACGACCGCTCGGTGCGCGCGATCTCGGCGCCCTGCTCCAGTCGCTTCGCGCGTGGAACGGGCTCGAGCACCGGGCCTTCCCGTCGGCCGGGGCGTCCTACGCCGTCGAGGTGTTCTGCGTCGGCTTCGCCGGCGACCCCGCGCCCCGGTCGCCGATCGCCGGGCAGGCGGCGTACTACGACGCCGACGCGCACGGGCTCGTCACCGTCGCCGAGGGTCTCCCGACCTGGGCGGAGGCGCGCGATGCCGTCAACGTCTCGACCCAGGGCGAGCCGGCGCTGCTCGTCGTCGTGGTCGTCTTTCCCGAGCGCCTGACGGGCAAGTACGGGGAGCGGGGCGGACGGTTCGCCCTGCTCGAGGCGGGCGCCGCGATGCAACAACTGTCACTCGCCGTCGCGGAGTCGCGGCGCATGGCGGGCGTGGTCGCCGGGGGGCTCCTCGACGACTACTGGATTCGGGCGCTCGGGCTGACAGGCACGGACGCGAGGATCGCTATCGGATACCTTGTGGGAATGAGGGACAAGGGGACGGGAAACACATGAAGACACTGACCACGCAGTTCGAGCGGAACCCTTTCGGGGCGACCGTCGCGACGCCCACCTGTTCGTCGTGTTGTTGCTGCTGCTGCTGCCTGGCGGCGACGATCTCGACCTCGTCGCTCCTCGCCCAGCGGATCAACAAGGAGGCCAAGGCCATCGAGTTGCGCCACCGCCGCTGGTGGGTCGCCCTGGCCGCCCTGTTCCTGCCGATCACGGGCGGGATCACCTACGTGTTCTCGTGGATCATCCCGCGGCTGACCCAGAACTGCTGGAACCACTTCGACGACTACTCGGGGGATACGCTCCGCGTGTGCGCTCCGAGCGACGACGTCGCCGCGCTGATCGTCGTCGCCGCCATCTCGATCATCGGATTCGTGGCGCTCCTGTATTGGCGCGTGAAGTTCCCGCGACCGCTGGGACGCGCCGTTCTCGTCACCGTGCTCTACGTCGCCGCATTCATGCTGGAACTCATCGGCGGCGCGGCACTCATCCTCACGGGTGCGGGCGGGGTGGTCTACCTGATCCTCGTTCCGGTGATCGTCGGGTGGATCTCGGCGTGGTATCACCGGCATCTCGGCAAGGACATGCCCGACCGGAGGGCCGAGAAGAAGGCGCGGAAAGCGGAGCGGTAGGCCCGAGGTGGGTTCGGGTCAGCCGTGTACGTAGGAGAGCAGGTCGTAGACCAGGTACGCCGGCCAGACGAGCGCCTTCGGCAGGGCGAACGTGTAGCTCCAGAAGTCGGACGCGGCGCGGAAGTAGAACACCGACGCTCCGATGATCCCCAGGAAGTAGGCGAACCCTCCGCCTTTGTTGATCCGCCGCTCTGCGTCTTTGTCTTTGGACATGCGATCCCCCGATCGTGGTGCGATGCGGAGCCCCCGTTGGCGCCGCTCGACGCCTCCCAGCGTGGCATGTCGGGGCGTCACGGCCAGGGGCCCTACGGGGCGCGAGCCGATCCCGCGCGACCGAGCACGTCAGGACAGTGTGAAACGCCAGGCCGCGACGGCCCAGCATGGGCAGAGACCCGGTCGCTGCCAATGCCAACGCCGCGGCCCAGCTGACGGGAGACGCCTGAAGAGCGCTAGGGACGAAGGCGCACAGGAAGATGCTCAAAAGCGCGACGGACGACGCGACCCGGTAGCCGATCGGCGGGTTGTTCGCGAGTCCGAACACCAGCGCCTGGCCGACGCCGAGTACCGCGATTGTCAGCATCTTGGTCGCGCTAGTCGGCGACGTCGTGCACCACACGATCGACGCGGCACCCACCGCGGCCAGCGCGGCCGTGCCCACGCCGACGGCGTGAGGAAAGGACCGCGAGTCCCACCGATCCGTGCGACCTTCCGAGCCCGAAACCGACATGTTCACCGACCTCCCCCGGATCGACGCGAAGTGGCACCGTGCAATCAAGGCGAACATAAGCGCCCCGTGTCTACCGCGCAACCGGAATGGAGGAGCTGTCTTCGGACGGCACCCACGGCACTATGAAAAACGCCGACGTTTGCACATTGAGTACGACACCTATGGTGGAGCTGAGGGGATTCGAACCCCTGACCTTCTCATTGCGAACGAGACGCGCTACCAACTGCGCCACAGCCCCAGAAGCGACCTACAGGTTACCACCCGGGCGTCGGCGGATTCCACGCATCGCGCCCCCGCGGGCGCCCGGAAAACGACCCGCGACTACGCGCTCTGCCGCTTCCTGCGCGCCAGGATCTGGTCGAGCGTCGCGGTGGACGGCTGGGGCTCCGCCGCTCGCGTCGCGGGGCCCTCAGCGCCCTCCGACGCGGCGCGCGCGGCCGCCTTCCGGTCCACCGCGACCTCGGCCGCGCGCTTGCCCGCCTCCAGGTCCTCCTCGGAGATCGGGCGCGGCGTCCCCGGCTTCGCCGAGGGCTTGAGGGTGTACGACGGGACGGGCATGGTGTTCGGCGTCCAGCCGGGGTCGCCCTCGGCGGGCGCGACGCCCGGCAGCTCCGGCGACGGCAGGGGCGACGGCGCGGACGCGGGCGCGAGGTCCTCGGCGAGCAGCGTACGGATCGCCTGCGTCTCCGTCTCGGATGGCGCGGCGCGGTGTCCCACGGCCCGCTCGGTCGAGACGCGCTGGACCGCCCCGGCGGCCGTCGCCGCGAGGACGACCTCCGTCGCGACGGGGATGAGACGCGCGTCGGCGGCCTCGTAGGCGCGGGCGGCGCGGCGACCCGCGACCACCGTCGACCCGAACAGCGTCGTGGTGCCGACCGCCGCCCAGGCCCCCCACGCGGGGGCCGAGCCCAGCGCGACGGAACCCCAGAGGCCGGCGGACCCCAGCAGGGCGAGCGCGGCGATCGCGCCGCGCCGGCGGGCGCGGGCGCGGCGGCGGGCGAGGACCTTGGCGCGGTCGCGGCGCATCGCGACCATCTCGCGTCGGGCACGGGTGGCGGCGCGGTCGAGCGGCGCGGCGGGTCGAGTCATGACGCCCTCTCCGAGGGAACGGATCTTCTTGGTGGCCTTGGCCGAGGGCGCGCCGCTGTGAGCGGCGGTCGCCTGGTGCGAGGCGCGCGACTCCATGCGGGCGACGGACGCGCGGATCACGCGCATGTCGGAGCTGAAGCGGTCTTCGGTGCGCACCATCGCGTAGTCCGCCCGCTCGCGCATCCGCTGCGGGAGCGCGTACACGAGCACGAGCCCCAGCGCTGCGATGGCGAGCAGTCCGACCGGGGGCATATACGAACGCTACGGCCGCGCCGGGCCCTCGGCCCGCATCGTGAGCGGCGTGTCAGCCGTCGCAGTCCCAGAGATCGCCGAGCAGACGCTCCCCCGACGTCAGCGCGAACACCCGGTGATCGCGCCAATCGCCGTCGATGTACAGGTACTTTCGCCGCATGCCCTCGTCCCGGAAGCCCAGCTTCTTCGCGACGCGGAGGCTCGAGACGTTCTCCGGGCGGGCGGCGATCTCCACGCGGTGGATCCCGTGGCGGAACGCGAACGTCGTCAGCAGCGCGACCGCCCGCGGGACGATTCCCCGCCCGGCGTGGCCCTCGTCGATCCAGTACCCGAGCGAACCGTTGCACGCGGAGCCCCACTCGATCCCCGTGATCGCGACGCGCCCCACGAGGGCGCCGTCGAAGTCGATGGCCATGTTCACGGCGCTGCCCCGGCGCCACAGCCGCCTGTCGAGCCGCACGAACGCGGGGAACGTCATCGACGGAACCGGCCGGGATCCCGGAAGGGTCGCCTCCCACGGCCGCAACCACGCGCGGTTGCGCGCGCGCAGCGCGAGCCAGGCCGTCTCGTCGGAGCGGCGCAACGGCCGGACGACGACGGAGTCGCAGACGAGGCGGGTCGAGCGGCGGCGGGGCAGGCCGGTCACGACGTCAGTCGTCCCACACGATGCACGAGAGGGGGTCGCCCTCGCGGACCGCCGTCACGCCCTCCGGGACGACGGCGAGCCCCGTCGCCGTCGCGAGGTCGGCGAGCGACGGGAGCCAGGGGTCCCCGACGGCCGTCGCGGCGGGGCGGGGGGCGTGGGCGTCGTCGAACACCACGGGCACGCATTGCACCACGCCCTCGGGTGAGGTGAACGCCGAGGCGCTCCTCGCGTCGACGCGCGGCCGGTGCTTCTCCGCGTAGCCCGACATCGTGCGCAGCACGGGGCGCACGTACATCTCGAACGCGACGACCGCGGCGGCCGGATGGCCGGGGAGCGCGAACACCGGCGTCCCCGCCTCCCCCGGGCCCACGGCGACGCGGCCGTGCCCGTGGCGCCGACCCGGCATGAGCGCGACCGGGTGGACCTCGAAGTCCCCGAGGTCGCGGAGCACGTCCGGGAGGGTCTCGTCCCGCGCCTCGCTGAGCCCGCCCGTCGTGATGACGAGGTCGGCCCGGACCAACTGGTCCTCGAGCGTCGTCCGCAGGGTGATCCGGTCGTCCGCGACGGCGCCGACCCGGTACGCGTTCGCGCCGGCCTCGGCGGCCATGACGGCGAGCATGTGGGAGTTCGACTCCGGGATGATGCCGGATTGGCCGCGCCTGCTCGCGTCGTCGAGCTCGCGGCCGACGGGGATGATGACGACGCGCGGCGTCGGGTGCACGCTCAGCCGCCGCCGACCGAGCCCCGCCGCGAGGCCGAGCTGACGCGCCCCGAGGCGCGTTCCCGCCTTGACGAGCACCTTGCCCGCGGCGGCCTCCGATCCCGCGGGGCGCACGTTCGACCCGGGTCGCGTCGCGGCGCGGACCTCGACCTTCGCGACGCCGCCGTCCGTCGCCCCGACGGGGACGACGGCGTCGGCCCCGAGCGGCACGGGCGCGCCGGAGACGATGCGCGCGGCCGTCGTCGCGACGTGGCGCCGCGGGCCGCGGCTGTCCCACCCGACGTCGTGGGACACGGCGAGCGTGACCGGGCTTGCGTCGGTCGCCTTCGCGACGTCCGTGGCGACGAGCGCGTAGCCGTCGCACGTGGCGACGGCCACCGGCGGCAGGGCGGTGTCCGACGCGAGGTCCTCCGCGAGGATCGATCCCGCGGCGTCCGTGATCAGCACCTCCATGGCGCCGATCTGCGTCACGCCCTTGAGCAGCGCGTCCTGGTACTCGGCGAGCGTCAGTCGCTTCACGTCTGTCCCCCCTCCGCGACGAAGTACCGGAGCCACGACGTGAACTCCGGACCGAGGTCCGGGCGCGCCGAGGCGATCTGCACGGTGGCCTTGAGGTAGTCGAGGGTATCCCCCGTGTCGTACCGGCGTCCGCGGAACACGAGGCCGTACACGCCGCCGCCGTCGTCCGCGGGAGTGTCGGCGAGCGCCGCGATGGCGTCGGTCAGCTGGATCTCTCCGCCGCGACCCGGCTTCGTCGCGCGGAGCGCGTCGAAGACCGCCGGCGTGAAGACGTAGCGCCCGACGACCGCGAAGTTGGAGTACTCCTCGCCCGCGGCGGGCTTCTCGATGAGCCGCGCGATGCGGTAGACCTCCGCGTCGGGGGCGAGGGCGTCCACGCCGTCGAGAAGACCGGGTTCGACGGCGACGGGGTCCACCGAGCCGTACGAGCCGATGCGGTCTGGGCCCACCTCGAGCAGGAGGATGACCGAGCCGCCGGTGCGCTCGTGAATGGCGATCATCGCGTCCAGGGCGCGATCGCGCTCGTCGAGGAAGTCGTCCGCGAGCATCACCGCGAAAGGCTCCCCCGCGACGAATCCCTCCGCGCACGCCACGGCGTGGCCGAGGCCGCGGGGCTCGTCCTGAACCACCTCGGTGAGCGTCGCGAGCGTCGAGGTCGCCCGAACGGTGTCGAGCAGCGCGCCCGCGCCCTTGGACTCGAGGTGCGTCTCGAGCGCGACGTCCGGGTCGAAGTGCGCGGTGATCGACGATTTTCCCGGCGAGACGACGATCGCGACGTCGTCGAGTCCGGCGGCGACGGCCTCCTCGACGACGTACTGAATGGTGGGTTTGTCGATCACCGGGAGGAGTTCCTTCGGGACCACCTTGCTCGCCGGCAGCGATCGCGTCCCGCGCCCAGCCGCGGGGATCACCGCCTTCGCGACCGATGCCATGGCACGAGCCTAATGGTGACGAACCCGTCCTGCGACCCCCTGGCGCGGCGCCGTCTTGGTTGATTCAATGGCTGTATGGCCTCCTCACCGCCGCCTGCGAACGTCGTTGACGTCGAGGAAGTGAAGGTCGCGATGCGCGCGCGATCCCGCGAATCCCGGCTGACGCGGAGCGAGCGACTCCAGGCGGAGGCGACCGAGGCCCTCGCGCTCCACACGCTCGCGCTTCCGGAGATACTCGCCGCCGATTGCGTCTCGATCTACGCGTCCCGGTCGACCGAGCCGGGGACGCTGCCGCTGATGATCGCCCTCGCCGAGCGCGACATCCGCGTGCTCATCCCGCTCCTGGGCGACGGCCTGCAACGCGGGTGGGGCGAGTTCCGCGGGGCGGACGACCTGACGTCGCGCGCCCCGGGGCGACCGCCGGAGCCGTCCAGCCCGTTCCTCCCCCAGGCCGCCATCGCCGACGCCGACGTCGTCATCGCGCCCGCGCTCGCCGTCGACCCCACGGGAACGCGCCTCGGCCAGGGCGGAGGCTGGTACGACCGATGCCTGCTCGACGCGCGCGAGGACGCGCTCGTGCTCGCGTACTGCTTCCCGGAAGAGGTCCACGGCGACGACGACCCCGTTCCGCGGGAGCCGCACGACGTGCCCGTCCACGGCGTCGTCACCCCGGACGGCGTGACGTTCTTCGACCGCTGAGATACCTCGACCGCCCCGCGCGGACGTAGGATGTCCCGCGTGCCCACCTACGACTACGCCTGCCGCGCGTGCGATCACCGATTCGACGCGGTGCAGCCGATCACGGCCGAGCCGCTCGACACGTGCCCCGCGTGCGGCGGCCCGCTCCGTCGCGTCATCGGAGCGGTGGGCGTGACGTTCAAGGGCTCGGGCTTCTACCGCACGGACTCGGCGGCCTCGCCGCGCACCGCGTCGGCGCCCGCCTCGCCTCCCGCGACGACGGCGCCCGCGCCCTCCGCCGCCTCCTCGTCGGGCGACTGACTCACCAGTGCGGGGGGACGTCCCTCCGCAACTCGTCGTCCCTGCTGGTGCCCCCGCCGCTCTCTCCCCACCCCACGTCGCTGTCGTCGACCGCCCGACGGGGGATGAGAGGTTCCATGTCGGGGTGGTCGAACGACGCCGGGGGCTCGGGTTCGGGGTCGGGGTCCGGCTCGGGCTCGGGGTCCGGCTCGGGCTCGGGTTCCGGTTCCGGCTCCGGCTCCGGCTCCGGTTCGGTCCGGCCGAGGGCCCGGAGGATCTCCGCGGACGCCGCGGCCGGATCGATGAACGCGTCGAGGGTCCACAGCGGGACGACCGCCCACCCGAGCGCCTCGAGCCGCGCGCGCTGCCATCGGACCTGATCCCGAAGGCTCGTGCCCTGCGCCGGCAGCGCGTCGTCCGTCACCACCGCGATCGACAGCGCCCCCGGCGCGCCCGCCACAAGCGGAATAGCGTCGCCTCCGATTCCGTACCTCACCCGCACGTCGAGGCCCTCCGAGCGCAACCTCTCGGCGACGTCGGCCATGAGCCAGTCCGTCGCGCCGTGCTCGGACGGCACGAGAGGCTCGGCGCCCGCGACGGCCACTAGGTCGGCGAGCATGTCGAGCCCGTGGCCCGCGGGGGCCGCGTCCGCGGCCGCGCCGATCTCGCCGACGTCGAGGGCCGACACCACGACGACGTCGCGCCTCGCGGACACCACGGCCTGGCGCACGGCGCTCGCTCCGACCGGCCCGGAGAGCACGCCGAGGGACGCGGGTGGCGTCCCGTCCGGTCCTGGGGCGAAGCCGAGCGAGACGAGGACGAGGTCGGACTCGATTCCCGCGGCCTCGCCCAACGCCACGACGCGCGCGTCGCGATTCCGGGTGCGCGGGTCCGCGGCGAGCGCGGTCCCGACCGCCTCGGCGTGCCCGGGCGAGCCGCACACGATCGCGAGGCCGTCGGACCCGGCCATACCCGCGACCTCGGCGACGACCGCCGCGACCTCCGCCCGCGTCGTCGCGGTCGGCCCGCGCGCGCCCCGGGCGTCGACACGGACGAGCCGGAGCGATCCGCCCCCACCGGGTGCGGGCAGCATCTCCACCTCGCCGCCGTAGCCGTGATCGGAGAGCACGGCCACGACCCGGGCGTCGAGCGGCCGCGGGCGGGCGCGCAGGCGGACGGCGGGGAGGTTCTCCCGCAGCTGCGCGACGGCGGAGCCGGTCGCGGCGTGCTCGTCGGCGATGACGATCACCTGGGTCGCGCGCGCGAGCGCCGGGACGATCTGCGCGAACGAGAGCGACTCGATCCCCACGAGGATGACGGCGTCGAGCACGCGGTCCGCCGGGACGATCTGCGACGTCTGCTCGGCGGCGAACACCGCGACGGGACGGAGCGCGGACACCAGCGCGGGGTGGCTGGCCCAGAGCTCCGACACCGGGCCGTCGCCGCCCTCGACGAGACCGGCGAAGACGTCGCGCGCGTCGTCCTGGTACCGCGCGATCGCGGCGCGTCGGCGTTCCGCCACCGCCCGCATGAGCGGCCGGACTCTCCGGGACGCGAACGCCCGGTCGCGCTCGAGGAAGGCGTCGACCGCCGCCCCGATGGCTCCGAACTCCGCGAGGCTCGGCTGCGCCGCGATGATCGCGTCGAACGCCGACGCCCACCACGAGAACTCCATCTCGGCGGCGGCGTCCTCCTCGGGGACCGCGCGCTCCTTGAGGTCGGCGAGCAGGGCGTCGAGGTCGGCGCCGTCCAGGTGGGTCTGGGCCTCGCGCACGTGGGCCGCCTCCGGGGCGGGGGGCTCGGCCCCGGTGACGGCGAGCAGCAGCCGCTCCAGGTCGTCCCACGGCGCGTACTCGAGGCCGCCCCGGCCGAGCACCACCTCGAGGACCGGCGCGACCGTGCCCCACGCCGTCGACGCCTCGGCGAATCGCTCCCGGTAGCCGTCCGTGCGGTCGGGAACGCGGGGCCATCCGCCCTCCGAGCAGTGGGACCGCCACCGGGCGAGGCGGTGCTGCGCGAGCACGAGGTGCTCGTGGAGCTGCGACGCCTCCCTCGCGGGGCGCATCAGCTCCTCGGCGCGCCGGATCCGCGCCTTGCGCTCGCGCTTGGTGAGGTGGGCGTTCGACGGGGAACCCTCGGGCGCGGTCGCGGCCACGAGGTCCGGGATCGCGCCCTGGAAGATCGACGGCGAGAACGTGTCGAGCGTGTCGCGCAGCTCCGCGAACACCTCCAGCTGGTCGGCCCACTCGGCGAACGACGGGGCGGGATCGACGCCGACCTCGCCCGCCGCCTCCGCAGCCTCCTCGCGTAGCCGCGGCAGGTGGCGCGTGAGGAACGACGTGAGCGCCTGCTCGACGACGACGCCCTTGGTCTCGTCGAGGACCACGCCCTCCCACCACCGGCGTTCGCGCGGGGCGAGGTGTTCGTCCGCCACGGGCACCGGCTCGAGCGCCCCGGTCCCCTCGGCGTCGGCCATCTGGGCGGCGTGCGCCCGCGCCACCGCCGCCGCGACGACCTCGACCCCGCGTTCCGCGATGTAGTCGACGGCCTTCGCCCCGAGGCGCACGCGCGTCGCCGGGGGCCGTTCGCGGGACGTCAGGCGGACGATCGCCTGGACGGCGTCGTACGCGCTCGTCTGCCAGGGGGCCCACACGCGGTGCAGGTCCTCGTAGCGCGCCCGCAACTCCGATCGCGCGACCAGGAGGTCCTCGCCCTCGAGCCGCAACGCGAGCTCGTCGAACTTGGGGCTCGACATCGTCATCGACTCGAGGAGCCGGCGGCGGGCCTCGGCGTTCCACGCGTCGCCGACGGCGCTGACGTACAGGTCACCGACGCCCGCGGCGTCGAGCGCGGAAGTGACGGCCGCCGCCCCCGGCCCCGAACCGGCGACGATCGCGACGGCGCGACGCGACGCGGCGCCATCCGCGGCCATCGCGACGGCCGTCGAGAGGGCGTCGGCCCCGGGCGGGACCTGCACGAAGAGGCTCCGCCCGGTCGCGACGAGGTCGAGGGCGGAGAACTGCCGGTCGTCGAGATCGCCGAGGCCGCGCTCGGCGAAGGGATCGCGGTCGCCCATCGGAACGGCGGGAAGCGGACCCGTGAGTTCCTCCCGGGCGGTGTGATCGCCGGCGACCGAGGCGAGCAGCAACGACGACCCGATGAGGTGGTCGCACTCGTCCACGTCGTCGACGAGGCGCTGCTCGGGGTCGTCGAACGAACCGAGCAGCAGGCTCTCCCGCACCTCGAGGTCCGGGCCGAACTCGTCGGCCCGAGCCCGCACCTCGTTCCAGATCGGTCGCGGGTCGAAGTCCGGCGCGGTCCGGAGGGCGTCGAGGAGCGAATCGATCGGAGAGTCGGGGACGCGGGCGCGCAGCTCCGTCGCGAGGATCGGGTTGAGCGTGACGCGGTCGTGGAGCGTCACCTGCGTGTCGGCCCCCCGGGCAGGTTCGAAGGTGACGTGCCGCAGGAGGATCGGGACCTCGCGCGGGAAACCCTCGTCCGTCCAGGCGGCGGTGCCGACGACGAGGGCCCCCGTCGCCACCCCGGTGTTGAGCCGGACGGCCTCGGCGTCGTCGCACGCGGCGCGGGCCCGCTGGAGCGCGAGCGGTTGGGCGTCCTGGTCGCGGATCATCGCGGTGACGAGAGTGGGGCGGCCGGCGAACAGTTGGGCGAGGCCGCTCGGGTGGGCGCCGGTGAGGTCGATGATCGGCGCGTCCGCCCCCCCGACGTCCCGGAGCGGCGACGCCGTCGCGAGCGCGCGGAGCTGCTCGCGCCACTCCATGAGCGCGTCCGCGACGAGCGCGCGCGAGATATAGTCCGCCACTCCCCCAGCGTAGGGATGCGCCGCCGTGTGGCCCCGATTGCCACGCCGCACCCCGCCGCGCGCCTCCCCGGGAGAATGCGACAGTGCGCGCCGCACAGGGGGGCAGGCGACGCGCACCGTTGGAGTGATTGTTCTCGCGGCGCGGGGCTAAGTCAATCACCGTCGCGGCGTGGTGCGCCTGGCGCGATTCGAACGCGCGACACCCGCCTTAGGAGGGCGGTGCTCTATCCCCTGAGCTACAGGCGCATTGCCCCAGAAGCCTACCCGGAGTGGGCGCGACACCCGCCTACCAGCGGCCGTGGACGTGCTCGCGGATGTCGCGGTTGTAGATCTCCGCGAGGGCCGCGTGCGTCGCGTCGCTGAGCGACGGCATGTCGCCGACCGCGGCGTTCGTGCGAGCCTGCTCCGGCGTCCTCGCCCCCGGGATGACGGTGTCGACGCGCTGGTCGAGGATCCACCGGAGCGCGAGCTGCGCGGTCGTCCACCCCTCGGGGGTGAGCTCCGCGACCTCGCGCGCCGCCTTCACGCCGACGTCGAACGGCACCCCCGAAAACGTCTCGCCGACGTCGAAGGCCGCGCCGTCCCGGTTGTAGTGGCGGTGGTCGTCCTCGGGGAACGTCGTCGATTCGTCGTATCGGCCGCTGAGGAGTCCCGACGCGAGGGGAACCCTGGCGATCACCATGATCCCGGCGGCATGCGCCTCCGCGAGGACACGCTCGAGCGGCTTGCGGCGGAAGACGTTGATGATGATCTGGATGCTGGTGATCCCGGGCTCGCCGATCGCGATGAGCGCCTCGTTCACGGTCTCGACGGACACCCCGACGTTCTCGACGCGCCCCTCGGACACGAGCGTCGCGAGGTTCTCGTACGTCCCCGGATCGGAGAACACCGCGGTCGGCGGGCAGTGGAGCTGGACGAGGTCGAGCCGGTCGACGCCGAGGTTCTCCCGCGATCGATCCGTCCAGGCGCGGAAGTTGTCGAGGGTGTACGCCTCGGCGACGTGCGGGTTGGCGCGCCGCCCCATCTTGGTGGCCACGACGAAGCGCTCCGCGTCCTTCCGCGAGGCGAGGAACGCACCCACGGCCTTCTCGGAACGCCCGTCGCCGTAGACGTCGGCGGTGTCGAAGAAGGTGACGCCGGCGTCGGCCGCCGCGGTGAGAATCTCCTGGGCCGTGCCGTCGTCGACCTCGCCCCAGTCGGCGCCGAGCTGCCAACACCCCAGGCCGATGCCGGACACGCTACGACCGAGTCGATTCGGTACCGTCGCGATCATCCTTCGACGATATTGCACCGGGCGCCGAAACGCCCAGCGGCGGTGGAGTACGCGGCTTTTGCGTCGTCGGGTGTGGCCGATTCGCCCGCTACGTGACGCGAACGACGATGTAGGAATGCTGCCAAATCTCGCGGAACTGGATCGTCTTGCCGGGCCTCGGCGCGTCGATTTCGAGCGAGCCGCCGGCGTAGATCGCGACGTGGCCGTCGGACACGAGGATGTCGCCCGGGCGGGCGTCGGACCTCTTCACGCGCTTGCCGATGGACCAGTACGCATCCGAGGAGCGGGGCAGCGATACCCCGAGCCTCCCGTACACGTACTGCACGAACCCCGAGCAGTCGAACCCGGCTGGCGTCGTGCCGCCCGTGACGTACGGGACGCCGACGAACTTCGCCGCCTCCTCGAGCACGGCGTTTCCCTCGATCGACGGCGGGATGGGGTTCGCGGTCACGGGACGACGCAAGTAGGCGGGGAGGACGTGGGCGACGACGCCGACGGGCGGGGACGAGTAGTTCCAGTCCGCCTCTGTCGGGGTCGCGATGCGCGACGCCTCGATCGCGTACGCGTTGCCGAGCGACGTGCCGTGCGCCTCGATCGCCTCCTGCGACGGCACCTCGGGGGCGGGAAGCCCCGCCGCGCTCACCGACAGGACAGCCGTCAGGGTCGCCGCGTTCACACCCAGGATCCGCGCCGAGGCGCGCCACGTCATTCTCACGAGCATCCTCACTGCGCCCACGTGGCGCCGATTCCTTCGAGCCCCGGGGGGCCGGTTCACCCGCCCAACGCGCGGAAGTGGCGCGGCGTTCCCGGGGGGGAGAGGCGGTCCGAGGGGACCGCGTGCGGGACCCAGGATAACCCGGGAATCCGGCGGCGCTAGACCGACACGACGAAGACGTGGCGCGCGGCGGACGCCCCGACGATGATGGCGCCGTTCGGACCGCGAAGCGTGTACTCGTCGTCCCCGGCCTCGACCGTCAGCTCCGCGCCCGGCTGGATGCCCGCGGCGATCGCCGCATCGAGCAAGCCCGGCTCCGTCTGCGCCGCCTCGCCCAGCCGTATCACGCGGACGCGAGCCGTCCCGTTCGCGACCCGATCGAGCGAGGTGGTGCCGTCCGGCTCCGTCGCGGTCGCGGCGATGCCGAGTTCGGCGAGCCCCGGGATGGGGTTGCCGTAGGGGGACTCGAGTGGATCGTCGAGCAGCGCGAGCAGGCGCTCTTCGACGAGGTCGCTCATCACGTGCTCCCACCGGCACGCCTCCTCGTGCACGTGCGCGAGGTTGAGCCCGATGACGTCCGCGAGCAGGCGTTCGGCGAGGCGGTGCTTGCGCATCACCCGCGTCGCCACGGAGCGACCGGCGTCGGTGAGCTCGAGGTGGTGGTCGCCCTCGGAAACGACGATCAAGCCGTCTCTCTCCATGCGGGCGACGGTCTGGGAGACGGTCGGTCCGGAGTGTCCCAGCTGTTCGGCGATCCGCGCGCGCATCGGCACGACCCCGTCCTCGATCAGCTCGTAGACGGTCCGCAGGTACATCTCTGTGGTGTCGATCAGATCGCTCATGTCGCGTGCCTTCCCAGGCCTCGATACGTCCATCCTGCCGAACGCCACGCGTCCACGTCGAGGCAGTTGCGGGCGTCGATCACGTGGGGCCGGGTCGCGACGGCCGCGAGCGCGACCGGATCCGCCTCGCGGAATTCCCGCCACTCCGTCGCGACGATCACCAGCGACGCACCCGTGACCGCCTCGGTGGGGCTCGCCGCGTAGGCGACCTCGGGAAGCACCGCGGCGGCGGTCTCGTTCGCCTGCGGGTCGTACACCGTGACCTTCGCGCCCGCGGCGTGGAGCGCCCGCGAGACCGCGACTGCGGGCGAGTCGCGGATGTCGTCGGACTCCGGCTTGAAGGCGGCCCCGAGCACCGCGATCGCGGCGCCCTCGAGCGAGCCGCCGAACGCCTCGCGGGCCAGGTCCACCACGAGGTCGCGGCGGCGCGAGTTGATGTCGTCGACCTCGCGGAGGAATCCGAACGCCTTCTCGAGGCCGAGCTCGTCCGCCCGGGCGCGGAACGCCCGGATGTCCTTGGGGAGGCATCCGCCGCCGAAGCCGAGGCCCGCGTTGAGGAACTTGCGACCGATGCGCTCGTCGAGACCGATGGCGTCCGCCAGGTCGGCGACGTCGGCACCGGTGGCGTCGCACACCTCGGCCATGGCGTTGATGAAGGAGATCTTGGTCGCGAGGAACGCGTTCGCCGCGACCTTGACCAGCTCGGCGGTCGCGACGTCCGTCACGAGGAACGGCGTCGGGATGTCGATGATGGATCGGTACACGCTGCGCGCGACCTCCTCGATCCGACCCGGGTGCTCGGGGTCGACCCCGAGCACGATCCGGTCGGGCGTGAGGGTGTCCTTGACCGCGAATCCCTCGCGCAGGAACTCGGGATTGAACCCGAACTCCGCGTGCTCCGGCACCGGGGCGAGCTCGCGCAGGCGCCGGGCCAGGCGCTCCGTCGTCCCGACGGGCACGGTCGACTTGCCGAACACGACGGTGGGCTTGGTGATCAGCGGGCCGATCGTCTCGACGACCGCCTCGACGTAGCGAAGATCGGCGGCCTTCTCGCCCGGCTTCTGCGGCGTTCCCACGCCGATGAACACGACGTCGGCGAACTCCATCGCCGCGGCGGCGTCGGTGGTGAACCGCACCTGTCCCGATTTCACGTTGCGCTCGAGTATCTCGGGCAGTCCCGGCTCGTAGAACGGGACCTCTCCGCGCGCGAGGCGCTCGATCTTCGACGCGTCCACGTCGACTCCGACGACCTCGTGGCCCAACTCGGCCATGCCTGCCGCGTGCGTCGCGCCCAGGTAGCCCGTGCCAAACACGGCGATACGATTCATGCGCTCAGCGTAACGGAACGGCCCCGCGTCCGACCCGGACCGTAGCCCTACCGGCCGGAACCGATCCGCTCCCGGTCACGCGCCCGGGGCGCCGGGAAACGCGACTGCGGCGACGCCGTCCGCGTCGATCGCGAGCCGCCCGTCGGCGTACGGGACGAACACCGCGTCGCCGGCGCCAAGCTCACGGGTCTCGCCGTCGACTCGCACCTCGCACGCGCCCTCGAGCACCAGGACGACGCGGGGTGCGGGAGGCGCTTCCATCGCGCCCCCTCGGACGACCGCCAGCGCGAATTCCTCCGCCGCAGGCCGGAACGTCGTCACCGCGCCGTCGGTTGCGACCCGCGGGCGCGGCGGCTCCTGAGGCTCCGTCGAGGCGACGGCGAGCAACTCGTCGATGTCGATGTGCTTGGGGGTAAGCCCCGCCCGGATGACGTTGTCCGAGTTCGCCATGATCTCGACGCCCACGCCGGACTGGTAGCTGTGGACCATCCGGTCGGGTGTGAAACACGCGTCCCCCGGGGCGAGGTCGACGCGATTCATCGCGAGCGCGACCAGCACGCCGCCGTCGGTGGGGAAGCGCGACGCCGCCTCCGACGCCGCGCGGACGTTGGCGTTCGCGTCGGGCTCCGCCGCGAGCCGCGCGAGGGCGGCGTTCAGACCCGTCGCGTCGATGCCGCGCAGGCAGCGACCCATGAACGCCGCGATCGCCGCCGATTCGTCGGGGTCGTCGAGAAGGCGAGCGAGTTCGGCGGCCTCGGGGTGATCGAGCGCCGCGACGTCGCGGCGGACGTCCGCCGCGCGGCGAAACCCCGCGAGCACGACCATCGGCGTGAGCGCGACGACCATCTCCGGCTTGTGGCTGCGGTCGCGGTAGATCCGGTCGGGGTGGCCGAGGGGAACGCCGGCCGCCTCCTCGCGCGCGAAGCCGTCCGCCGCCATCGCGGCGCTCGGATGCACCTGGAGGGACAGCGGCCCGCCGACGGCGAGCACCTTGAGCAGGTAGGGAAGGGCCCCGCCGAACGCGGCGGCCGTGTCGGGCCCCAGGGCGGCGGCCGCGTCGGCGGCGACCACCTCGGACAGGGGAGCCTCGACGCCGTCGACGACGCATATGGCGGGCCCGTCGACGTGGGTTCCCCACCACGCCTCCGCGACGGGGCCGCCCGTCGGATCGATCCCGAGAAGCGCGGGAATGTCGTCGCGCGTGCCCCAGGCGTACGGCTGCAGCGCCGGGCGCACGGTGTACATGGCCCCCATCATGCCAGCGCCGCGGGACCACTACGCTGATGCCATGTCCATGCCCGCCATTCCCGCCGAGCTCCTGCCCCGCGACGGGCGCTTCGGCTCCGGCCCGTCCAAGATTCGCGACGACCAGCTCGAGGCGCTTCGCGCGGCTCAGCCGGGTGTGCTCGGCACGTCCCACCGCCAGGCGCCGGTCAAGGACCTCGTCGGCGACGTCCGATCCATGCTCGCGGAGTACTTCGCGCTTCCCGACGGCTACGAGATCATCCTCGCGAACGGGGGCACGACGTTCTTCTGGGACGCCGCGGCGTTCGGGCTGGTCGAGCGCCGCGCGCAGCACGGCGTCTTCGGGGAGTTCGGCTCGAAATTCGCCGCCGCGACGACGGCCGCGCCTCACCTCGAGGCGTCGAGCATCGTCGAGGCCGAGGCCGGCTCGATCGCCACTCCGGTCGCGGAGGACGGCGTCGACACGTACGCGTGGCCGCACAACGAGACCTCGACCGGCGCGATGGCCCCCGTCGTCCGCCCCGCCGGCATCGGCGACGCGCTCGTCGCTATCGACGGAACGTCGGCGGCCGGAGGCGCCGCCGTCGACGTCTCCCAGACGGACGTGTACTACTTCGCGCCCCAGAAGAACCTCGCCTCGGACGGGGGGCTGTGGCTCGCCGCGGTGTCCCCGGCGGCGATCGAGCGCATCGAGCGGATCGCGGCGTCGGGGCGCTATATCCCGGCGTCGCTCTCGCTCGCGGACGCCATCGCGAACTCCCGTCAGAACCAGACGGCGAACACCCCCGCCGTCGCGACTCTCGTGCTCATACGGGCTCAGCTGGAGTGGATGCTCGAGCGCGGGGGGATGGCCTGGACGGACGCTCGCACCCGCGAATCCTCGGGGTACCTGTACGCCTGGGCGGACAAATCGCCCTACCTTGAGGCATTTGTCACAAACCCCTCCCACCGCTCAACGGTCGTAACTACGTTGGACCTCACAGGGCAGATTGATTCGACAGAACTGCGAGCGATCTTGAAGCAGAACGGGATCGTGGACATCGATCCGTACCGGAAACTCGGGCGGAATCAGATTCGAGTCGGGGTGTACCCGGCGGTCGATCCGGAGGATGTCAGGGCGCTCGCCACATGTATCGATTGGGTGGTGGCGAACAGCGATGAGCACGAGCGTGGAGGTAGTCCCGGCGCGTAGGCACTCACGCGCCCGCTTCCTCGTACTCGTCCCCCTGTTGCCCGCCCTCGCGGCGCTCGCGCTGGTCGCCCTCGCTCCGTTCTCCTCGGCGAGTCCCTTCTCGACGGTGAGCGCCGACCAGGTGGCGGAGTCCCTCCCCGAAACGGTCGACCAGCCCACGGCCACGCCGGTGAAGGCGACGCCCGCGGTCACCGCCTCGCCCTCGCCGAGCGCGGCTGCCGAGGAGATCTTCACCGGACCTCCCGTCAAGATCCTTCCGCCGCCGAAGCCGACCGGCCATCGTTCGGGTCACGTCGTCAGCGGCGGGCGCTGCTCCGCCTACGGCATCACGACCAAGTCGGTGTCGAGCGCCCCGTACAGCGCACAGGGAAGGCGGATTTCGGGCTACATCAACGATGAGCGCGCGCTCGACCGTGGTGTCCAAGCCTCGGCTGGAGCTCGAGTCTCGCGAACACGGCGCGAGCCTGGGCGAAGTACCTCGCCGACAACAACTGCTCAGGCTCGGAGATCGGGCACAGCGTCCTGTGGACCAACGGCGAGAACGTCTACTGGATCAGCGGCGGATCGGGCAGCGGCCCTCATCCCGAGTCGCGCCCACAACGGCCTTCATGGCCTCCTCCGGGCACAAGGCCAACATCCTTCGCTCGACGTTCCATCACGTCGGGGTCGGCATCGCCCACGGGTCCAAGGGCTGGTACCTCGTCGAGAACTACTCCAACTGGTAGGCCGCTAAGGGCCGCTCCCCGATTTGAGCCGCCACGGCGGGATCCATCGTCGCAATAGCGCCGTCGCTCCGACCCCGATCGTCCCGACGGCGACGATGCCGACGGGAAGCGACGCGATCGCCCCGAGCGAGACGATGGTCGGGCCCGTGAGACCCCCGACGTCCTGGAACACCATCCATAGCCCCATGAATATCTGCCGCCCCTCGGCGGGGGCGACGTCGCTTCCGAGCGTCATGAGGAGCCCCGATCCCCAGCCGTTGCCGAGGCCCAGCAGGATGGCGGCGACGGTGATCGTCGCGATGCCGGCGGTGAGGGGCAGGAGGAGAAGGCCGAGGCTGAGCACGAGGGTCGACGGTATCGCCGTCCACCGCCGGCCGCGCTGGTCCATCACGAAACCGGCGGGGAGGAAGAGCACCATGTCGACGGCCGCCGAGACGGCGAAGATCGCCGAGGCCGTGCTGTCCGCGAGCCCGATGTGCTCGGCCCATAGCGGAAGCGCGACCAGCCGCGCCTGACGCACCGCGCCGGTGAGCGCCACGGCGACCCCGAGCGTCGACATCACGCGGGCGTTCTCCCGCGCGACGCTCAGCGGAGTGATCCGCCTGACGTCCGGGACGTGAACCCTCTCGCGCCACGCGCCGGACGCGAGCAGCACGAGGCCTCCCACCGCCATCGCGGTCGCGGCGCACGCGTACGCCGCACGGAGCCCGAGGTGGTGGATGACGACCGCGCCGCCGAGCGGGCCGAGGAAGTTGGCGATGCGCCAGATCCCGGCAAGCGTCGTCAGACCCCGGGCGCGGAACTCGTACGGCACGACCTCGACGACCTGCGACTGCCGCGACACGTGCATGAACGCGTGCCCGAAGCCCACGAGGAGCGCCGCGACCATGAAGATCGCGAGGTGGGTGCTGGCGGCACACCCCGCCGCGGCGACCGCCGTGGCGGCGATCCCCGCCAACGCCCCGCGCGGCGACCCCCAGCGCACCGCGAGCACGCCGCCCACCGAGCTCCCGACAATGCGACCGAGCGCGTACGCCCCCACCGCCGCAGAGGCGACCGCCGCAGACGCGCCCATGCGCACCGCGGACAGCGCGAGAATCGGGTAGATCGCGCCGATCCCCAGTTCGAAGAAGAACGTGGGCGCATACACTGCCGCCGCGAGCGCGCGGGCCACCGTCCTCCGCGGGGCGTCCTCCCCCGTCACCGCGCTACGTCGCGGATTCTTCGGGCTCGTCGGGCGCGTCGGACTTCTCGGGCGCGTCGGACTTCTCGGGCGCGTCGGACTCCTGGGACTCCTCGGGCTCGGTGAGCGTCACGGAATCGACGTCCATCGTGTCGATGACGGGATCGTCCGCCGGCCACCGCGCCCCCTGCTTCTCCACGTCCGTCTCGGAGTGCGCCCCGCACCCGTGATCGAGACTCACGACCTGGCCGTCCGACGGGGACCACTCGTTGGCGCACGCGCCGAACATGCCGCGCATCGAACCCGCGAGGGGGACGAGGAACGCGCACGTCGCGCACGTCGCCGTCGCCTGGAGCGCCGACGGGGCCGTCGGACCGTGGGAGCCGCCGTACCACCGCTCGGACGCGTCGTCGCGGCCGTCGGGCCCGAGCACGCGCTCCCGGCCGAGCCCGAACTCCCAGATCGCGACCGCGTCCGCGTCGTCGTCGTCCGTCACCGTGTACCCGGGGACGATGCGTGCGTCCTCGGCCATGAACGGGATGACCATGCCGGGCTCGAGGTCGCCCGGGCGGATCCGCTCCGCGTAGGGAACCCAGGGCGGGGCGAGCAGGGCGTCGTCGGCGGGCACGAGGTGCGCCTCGCACACCGTCGCGGCCGTGGCGCGGGGCGCCCGGACGACGGCCACCTCCCACACCCAACCCCGGTACCCGGGAAGCTCGCACGCGAACGTGTGGGTGGCGACGCGGTCGTCGGTCTCGACGACGCCGAGGTGGGCGCCGACGTCCGACGAGTCGTCCGCGGCGTCGACCGCCGCGTCCCGCGCGGCGTCGACCGTGTCGACGAGGATCGTGTCGGCCACTACTGCTCCAACTGGTCGGCGACGGCGCGCAGCACGGCCGAGACCTGCTTCGCGCGGGCGGGCTCGGGGTAGCGGCCGCGGCGGAGTCCGTTCGAGACGCCGTCGAGCATCTTGATGAGGTCCTCGACGATCACCGTCATGTCGTCGGCGGGCTTGCGCTGCGCCTGCGCGATCGACGGGGCGGGCTCGAGGATCGTCACGGCCATCGCCGAGGGGCCTCGCGGCCGTCCGCGACGGAGTACTCGACGCGGGTGCCCGGCTTGGGCGCCGGGGTGTCGGCGGGCAGCGCCGAGGCGTGGAGGAACGCCTCGCCTCCATCGTCCGCCGCGATGAAGCCGAAGCCCTTCTCGACGTCGAACCACTTCACTTTGCCGGTCGGCACGTCACCCTCGCATGGTCGTGTCGCGGCCCCGCAGGCCGCGTCGGTCCGTCCAGTCTATCGGTCGACCGGCGCTCGGACACCTGGGAGTGCCCGCGCCCGCCGCGCCTTTCAGGAAACTCCCAGGTTCGTCCCCCACACTGGTCGCATGGATGCCCGACGCGTCCTCGTCGTCGACGACGAGGCCGACCTCCGCGACCTCCTCGCGACGTCCCTGCGCTTCGCGGGATTCGACGTCTCCACCGCGTCGTCCGGGCGCGGGGCGCTCGAGGCGGTCGCGACGACTCCGCCCGACCTCATCGTCCTCGACGTGATGATGCCGGACATGGACGGGTTCACCGTCACCCGCAAGCTTCGCGCCCGCGGCGATCGCATGCCCGTCGTCTTCCTCACCGCCCGCGATCAGCCGGACGACGCGGTGGCCGGCTTGACGGTCGGGGGCGACGACTACGTGACCAAGCCGTTCTCGCTGGCCGAGCTGGTGGCGCGCATTCACGCCGTGCTCCGCCGCTCGGCGCCCGCCGAGGGAGAGTCGTCGGTGATGGAGGTCGGGGACCTCGTCGATCGACGAGGACGCCCACGAGGTCACGCCGAGCGGGGGTGGCGCTCGACCTCTCCCCGACGGAGTACGCGCTCCTGCGGTACCTCGCGGCGAACGAGGGGCGCGTCGTGTCGAAGGCGCAGATCCTCGACCACGTGTGGAACTACGGCTTCGACGGCGACGGTGCCATCGTCGAGACGTACGTCTCGTACCTGCGCAAGAAGGTCGACGCCCCGTTCGGCTCCCCGCTCCTGCACACCAAGCGGGGCGTCGGGTACATCCTCAAGGCGGCGCCGTGAGCCGCTGGCCGCTACGCGCGAGGATCCCGGCCATCGCGCTCGGTCTTCTGCTGCTCGCTCAGCTCGTCATCGGGGTCGCCGCGCTCGCGCTCGTGCAGCGGAGCCTGGTCCAGCAGGTCGATACCCGCCTCGAGAGCGCGTCTCGGGCGGTCGCCGCGCGTCCGGCCGCCGCCCTCACCGCCGAGCAGCGGACCCGCCTCGCGGAGCTCCCCTCCGACTACGTCGTGCTCTACCACGACGCGGCGGGAACGTTCCTGAGCCGCGTCTCGAGCGCGATCTCCGGGTCGGCGGGCGCCCCGAACCTCGTCATCGACGCGACGGCGACGGGACCGTACACGACGCATGAGGTGGGGGACTCGCCCGCTGGCGACTCGTCACGCGTCCGACCCCGAACGGCCGCGGAACAGTCACGGTCGCGCTGCCGCTCGCCGAGGTGACCGCGGCGACCACCGGGCTCCGCCGCACCCTGGTCCTCGTGTTCGTCGCTACGGGGGCGCTCGGGGCGCTCGTCGCATGGCGCGCGACGCATCGGGCGCTCCGGCCGCTGCGCGACGCCGAGGAGACGGCGGCCGCGATCGCGGCGGGAGACTGGACCCGGCGCGTGCCCGAGGCCGCGCCCGGGACGGAGGCAGGCTCGCTCGCCCGATCCCTCAACGCGATGCTCGACCAACTCCACGCGTCCTTCGCGGGGCAGCGAGCCATCGAGGCGCGGCTGCGTGAGTTCCTCGCCGACGCGAGCCACGAGCTACGCACGCCGCTCGCGTCGATCCGGGGATACGCCGAACTCCAGCAGCTCGAGGGCGCCGTCGACGCGAGGGAGACGGCCGCGCGCATCGAGGCGAACGCCGTGCGTATGGGAGCGCTCGTCGAGGACCTGCTCACGCTCGCGCGCTTCGACAGCGCCGCCGCGGACACCGCGGGTCGCGACCTCGTCGACCTCGCGGACATCCTCGAGGACGCCGCGGCGGACGCGCGCGCCCAGGCTCCCGACCGCGCCGTGACCGTCGTCGCCGCGGACACCGCCGTGGTGCACGGGAGCGCCCGCCATCTGCGCCAGGTCGTGGCGAACGTGTGCGCGAACGCGCTCGAGCACACGCCGGACGGCACGCCCGTCGAACTCTCGCTGGGGATCGACGGCGACCGCGTCGTCCTCACCATCCGGGACCACGGGCCGGGCATTCCCGCCGCCGATCGGGAACGCGTGTTCGAGCGGTTCTATCGCCCCGATGAATCGAGGGCACGCGAGACGGGGGAAGCGGTCTCGGGCTCGCGATCGTCGCCACGATCGTCGCGGCCCACGGCGGCACCGTGGCGGCGACCGCACCGCGCGGGGGCGGGGCCGCGATCGTGATCCGCCTGCCGCTCGCCGAGGGCGCACGCGCCTAGGGCGCGCGGGTTTGGTGCTGAAGGCAAACGGCGGCACACTGGTGGGGCTATGCCTTCCACCTCGGCCAGTCGCCCTCGCACGCTGCCCTTCACGCCCCCGTCGTGGCTGCCGTCCGCGTTCAGCCGCGCGGCGCTCGGCGTGGGCGCCGACGCCCCCGCGCCCGCGATCGCGCGGGAGGGCAAGGAGTTGCTCGAGCGCTGGATGGAGCCGTCGCGCCGCTACCACAACGTCCGCCACCTGGTGGATCTCCTCGAGCGAATCGACGAGCTCCAGCAGGAGACGCACAGTCCGCACGCGATGAGACTCGCCGCGTGGTACCACGGCGCGATCTTCGACGCCGAGGCTCCCGCCGCGTACGCCAGACGCGGGGGCGAGGACGAGGCGGCGAGCGCGGAATACGCGCGCGAGCATCTCGGCGCGCTCGGGGTTCCGGACGACGCGATCGACGAGGTCGCCGAGATGGTGTCCGCACTCGCGCGCCACGCGCCGAACGGGCGAAAGGCGGACTGCGGCGTCCTGTGCGACGCGGATCTCGCGATCCTCGCGGCGGAGCCGCAGCGGTACCGCGCGTACGCGGACGACATCCGGGCGGAGTACGTCCACATCCCCGTCCGCGACTACCTCGAGACGCGCCGCTCGATCCTCAAGAAGCTGATCTCGCGGGAACGCTTGTACGTCAGCCCGCTCGCGGCGCCCTGGGAGCCGCGCGCGCGCCAGAACGTCGCCGCCGAGCTTCAGCGCATCGACTCCGAACTCGCGGGGCTCGAGTCTTCCGCCGACTGATGTCCCGCCGCGACGCCGGTCGCGTACGCCTCCACCGAATACGCCTCCCGCGCCTTCGCGCGCCGCGCGGCTCCTACCGTCGGGACGTCCACCCGAAGGAGGAGCCATGTTGTATCACGTCGACGCGGCGGAGGTATCCGCCGCCGCCAGTCGGGCCGCCGCGTCCGCCGAGACGATCCGGGGCGAGGTCGCGGGCCTCATCGCGCAGTTGGAGAGCCTGCAGGGCTCGTGGCAAGGAGGCGCCGCCCACGCCTTCGCGGGCATGCTCGCGCAATGGCGCGCGGCGCAGGCCCAGCTCGAGGTCGCGCTCGACGGGATGGGGACCGGCCTCGCCCAGGCCGCGAGCCAGTACGACGCGGCCGAGCAGTCGGCCGCTCGCCTCTTCGCCCGCTGACACCCCGACGTAGGGTCGGGGGATGGTCGTGTACGTCGATCCCCCGCTGTGGCCTCGCCACGGGCGAATCTGGGGTCACCTCGTGAGCGACTCGTCGCTCGAGGAACTCCACGATGTCGCCCGGGCGGCGGGCATTCCCGAGCGCGGATTCGACCTCGACCACTACGACGTGCCCGCCGAGTTGTACCCGACGCTACGCGGGCTCGGGGTCGTCGAGATCGGCACGCGCGACCTCGTCCGGAGACTTCGCGCGTCCGGGCTCCGCGTGACGTCCGCCGAGCGCCACGGCCGCTGAACTCTCGTTCGACTCGCCTCCCATTGACAGCATCGACCACCATATGTAATATTTCTCTAACAGATGCAATGGAGAGGCAACGCACGTGACGCAGGAGTCGATCGAGCCCACGGCGGCGGAGGCGTTCGCCGAACGTCTCGCCGCGATTGCGAGCCCGCAACGACTTCGCATTCTTGCCGAACTCGTCGCGGGCGAGCAGCACGTGAGTGAGCTCGCCCGACGCGTGGAAATGTCGCGGGCCCTTCTCTACATGCACCTGAGAAAGCTCGAGGCGGCCGGCTACGTAGTCGGTCGCCTGGAACTGGGTGACGACGGGAAGGCCGTGCGAATCTACTCGGTCGAACCCTTCGCCCTCAGCCTTAGCCCCCAGGTGATCGCCGAGGTGGTCGCCGAAGAACAGAGAGGAAAGCGACCGCAATGAACGACATCTCGTGGCCCGTCGCGATCATGATCACCCTCATTGCGGTGACCGTGCTCGGCGTCGGCGCCAGTATGTGGACCGAGCGCATTCGACTGCGCCACCCCGACCGCGCCGAGGCCGACACCAAGCTCGCGTCGGCCCTCCAACAGTCGGCTGAAGTCAACGCGAAGTTGCTCCAGCGGCTCGACGACATCGACGGGCGACTGAAGTCCGTCGAGAAGACGCTCAACGACATTCCGTGACCCCGCCCTCGGGGCGGGACACGACGAAGGGCCGGAGGCTGACGCCCCCGGCCCTTCGCGTGAGTTGAGCTAGAAGCCCATACCTCCCATGTCGCCGCCGCCCTCGGGCATCGGCTGCTCCTTCTCGGGCTTGTCCGCCACGACCGCCTCGGTCGTGAGGAACAGCGCCGCGATGGAGGCCGCGTTCTGCAGGGCGGAGCGCGTCACCTTGACCGGGTCGTTGACGCCGGCGGCGAGCAGGTCCTCGTAGACGCCCGTCGCGGCGTTGAGGCCGTGACCCGGCTCGAGGCCGCGGACCTTCTCGACCACGACGCCGCCCTCGAGGCCGGCGTTGATCGCGATCTGGCGAAGCGGGGCCGGGAGCGCGATCTCGACGATGCGAGCGCCGGTCGCCTCGTCACCCTCGAGCTCGAGGGCCTTGAGCGCCTTCTTGCCCGCCTGGATGAGGGCGACGCCGCCACCGGCGACGATGCCCTCTTCGACGGCGGCCTTCGCGTTGCGAACGGCGTCCTCGATGCGGTGCTTGCGCTCCTTGAGCTCGACCTCGGTCGCCGCGCCGGCCTTGATGACTGCCACGCCGCCCGCGAGCTTGGCGAGGCGCTCCTGGAGCTTCTCGCTGTCGTAGTCGGAGTCGGAGTTCTCGATCTCGGTGCGGATCTGCTTGACCCGACCCTCGATCTGCTCCGCCGCTCCGCCGCCCTCGACGATCGTCGTCTCGTCCTTCGTCACGACAACCTTGCGGGCCGTGCCCAGCAGGTCGAGCGTGGCGTTCTCGAGCGAGAGGCCGACGGACTCGGAGATGACCTGGCCACCCGTGAGGATCGCCATGTCCTGGAGCATCGCCTTGCGACGGTCGCCAAAGCCGGGCGCCTTGACGGCGACGGCCTTGAACGTGCCGCGGATCTTGTTGACCACGAGCGTGGCGAGGGCCTCGGACTCGACGTCCTCGGCGATGATCGCGAGCGGCTTGCCGGTCTGCATGACCTTCTCGAGCAGCGGCAGCAGGTCCTTGATGTTCGAGATCTTCGACTCGATCAGCAGCACGTAGCGCGTCCTCGAGGACGGCCTCCTGGCGCTCGGGGTCGGTGACGAAGTACGCGGACAGGAAGCCCTTGTCGAAGCGCATGCCCTCGGTGAGTTCGAGCTCGAGGCCGAGGCCGAGGACTCCTCGACGGTGATGACGCCTTCCTTGCCGACCTTGTCCATGGCCTCGGCGATGAGCTCGCCGATGGCGGGGTCGCCGGCGGAGATGCCCGCGGTCGCGGCGATCTGTTCCTTGGTCTCGACCTCCTTGGCCGAGCTTGAGGAGCTCGCGGTGACGGCCTCGACGGCCTTCTCGATGCCCTTCTTGAGGGCGATCGGGTTGGCGCCTGCGGCGACGTTGCGCAGACCCTGCGTGACGAGGGCCTGGGCGAGCACGGTGGCGGTGGTGGTGCCGTCGCCCGCGACGTCGTCGGTCTTCTTGGCGACCTCCTTGACGAGCTCGGCACCGATCTTCTCGAAGGGCTCGTCGAGCTCGATCTCCTTGGCGATCGACACGCCATCGTTGGTGATGGTGGGGGCTCCCCACTTCTTGTCGAGCACCACGTTGCGGCCCTTGGGGCCGAGGGTGACCTTGACGGCATCGGCGAGGGCATTCATGCCCCGTTCCATGCCGCGACGGGCCTCCTCATCGAAGGCAATGATCTTTGCCATGGGGAGTGTTCCTCTCTCGATCAGTGCTGGGCCCTCGCTGCCCGCGACGGACGACGAGCCCCGTGCCGTTCACGTCACGGCACCGGACGCGCCTCGGCGTGGCGCCGCGGTTGTTAGCACTCTCATGGCGAGAGTGCTAATGCGATTTTGGCACTCTCCCCCCCCGAGTGCAAACCCGCGTGCGGGCGCGCTCACCCGCGGCTGGGTGGTCGTCCCGCGTCGGCGCTACGGAGACGCGCTCGCGCTGGGGCTGGCGTCGTCTTGGGCTGCGGCCGCGGATCCTCATGAGGACGACCGCGATGTCCGGGCCTCGACGTCGGCCCGGAGGCGACGGTCTGGATGCCTAGGAGTTCGGCGACATGGGCCGCCGTCTCCGCGAGCGCGGGGTCCTCGAAGCGCACGACGTTGGCCGGGGGGCGCGCGCCGCCCCATTCTTCGAACTGATCTTGGAGAAGTCGCTGATGTCGCCAAGATAGGCGGCGATGTCCTTCCCGAGCGCCGAGTCGCTGGAGCTTAATAGATCGTCACCTTCACCGAGTAGTCGTATTCCGGTTAGACGGTGGCCGACGGCTCGCGGACGGCGTGACCGTGGGCTCGGCCGCCGTGAACGAGGGCGCGACCGACGGCTCGGGTCGGAGGCGAGGAACGGGATGAAGTCCCAGAAGTTGCCGTCGCTGTTCTGGTCGAGGTACCAGATGGCGCCGTAGGCGATGCCGCCGCCGGCGACGAAGACGAAGAGGAACGTGAAGACGCGTGTCCACCCGCGCGGCGAGAGCCGGTGGGGGGCGACAGGGGCGCGTTCGTCGGGATTTGCGTGACACGGGACGACTTTACCTTGTCGCGGGCGAGCCGAGGCGACGAGTGCCGCGACGGCGTTGCCGCGTGGCCCTCATCCTCCGCAGGCGCTTGACGAGCATCGGGATCGCGCGCGAGGGCGGCCTCGTTGTCGAGGAGGGCGTTGAGCACCTGGTAGTACTCGGTCGCGCTCATGGAGAACTCGGCGCGAATGGCCGACTCCTTCGCGCCCCCGTAACGCCACCACGCGCGCTCGAAGGCGAGGATCGCGGCGTCGCGCTCGGTCAGGTCGGACGCCGCATCGTTCCATGCCGCGTGGGCCTGCTCGCTCATCTCGCCTCCTCGAGTCGGGGAAATCCCGCTCCGTCCCCGCCACTGTACCGCCGGAATCACATCCATGTCATTCGTCCACCCCGACCGGCTCGATACCCTGTCGCCATGTCCAACGCATGGCGCGCCCAGGTGGCTCCCGACTGGATTCCGGTGCTCGACGAGGTCGCGCCGACCCTCGCGGCCGTCGGGGAGTTCCTCCGCTCCGAGATCGCGGCAGGCCACCGGTACCTGCCCGCGAGCGACGCGATCCTCCGCGCGTTCCGCACGCCGCTCGCCGACGTCCGCGTGCTCATCGTCGGGCAGGACCCGTACCCGACGCCGGGCGACCCCATCGGACTGAGCTTCTCCGTCCCGCCCGGCCACCCGATGCCACGGTCGCTCGCCAACATCGCCCGGGAGCTCGGAGACGACACGGGGGAGACACTCGCCACGGGCGATCTGACATCCTGGCAGGACCAGGGAGTGATGCTCCTCAACAGAGTCCTCACGGTGCGGCCGGGCGCGCCGGGATCCCACCGCGGCAAAGGGTGGGAACAGATCACCGAGCACGCGATTCGCGCGCTCGCGGCGCGCGGCGGACCCCTCGTTGCGATCCTCTGGGGGCGCGACGCGCGCAACCTCCGGCCGCTGCTCGGCGACGTTCCGGCGATCGAGAGCCCCCACCCGAGCCCCCTGAGCGCCTCGTCCGGATTCTTCGGGTCGCGCCCGTTCTCCCGAACCAACGCCGCGCTCGAGGCCCAAGGATCCGTACCGATCCACTGGGGTGGAGGCTAGCGAACGACGACTACGGGCACAGTTGGTTCTGAGTATTCGAGGACGTGGCGTTCGCCTCGATATAACCCACGTCGGACGTGTACGGCAGGTACTTTTGCACCTCGATGACCGGGAGTTGCGAGCAGTCGGCCCCAGGCGCGAGCCTCGGGTTGAGCGTCCCGCCGACGTTCGTCGGCGTGAACCCGGGGAACTCGTCGGTGTTGGCGAAGTTGAACGTCACCCGCCAGTTGTCCGCTCCCGATACCGTGAACGTGAAGTTGAAGTGATCAGTGGGCGACCCCCACTCGGAGTAGTTGGAGAAAGTCACCGTGCAGGTGTCTCCCGTGGGAGTGCCGTAGGTGTCCGGCGGCGGCCATCCGCCCGTCCACGACGTGAGGACGATGCACGAGGCCGCCGGAAGGATAGGCGCTTCGCCCCAGGTTGCGGGAATCGCCCAACCCCCGATCGTGAGCGCCACTCCCGCGACGTTGTTGACGTGATAGTTCGAGGTGGCAACGTCGAAACTCCCGGCCGATGCCGTACCGCTTCCCGTCGCGTACGAGGTGCCGTTACTGCGGTAGACGACGACGTCTATCGGAAGGCCCGCACACTCTGCCGGGACGCCAGACACATTCACGGCGCGGTAGTTCGCTCCTCTGCGATCCGTTCCCGTCGTCGTCGCGAGGGGTCCGTCAGTACAACGGTTGGCGCCGGCCACGTGCGTGCCCGAGGTATTGACCGAGAGCGACGCCGCGCTCGCGACGACGCCCCCCGCGATGCCGAGGAGGGCGAGCGCGGAGACGAGGGCAATGGCCCTGCGGCTCACCGCCGGACCTCGACCGCGCGGTACTGCGTCCCGGAGCCGTCGCGGGACGGCTCGTCCTCGGAGTCGTGCGGGCTCGGCCACAGGAGCAGCGCGAGCGCGATGAAGAGGATGCCGCCCCAGAGGACGGGGCTGATAAGGAAGCCCGCGAAGCGCCCGAAGCTCGGGAGCGCGACGCTGACGATGCCGACGACCTCGTCGTCCTTGGGCGTCCACGGATCGATCCACGAGTTGTTGACGCCCTTGACGACCCATCCGGTCTCGGCGTCGCCGCCGATGACCTGGTGGACGACCTTGGCATTGCCGTAGCCCGCAGGCGAGTACACGATGATGTCGCCGACGGAGGGCTCGCCCTTGCGCGCTACGACCAGGTCACCGGTGTGGTACGTCGGTTCCATCGAATGCCCGCTGACGATGACGAAGGTCGTCGCACCGCCGAGCGTCGCGGGCCACAGGAAGTACGCGTTGAAGGCGATGACGACCCACAACGCCAGATTGCCGAGGAACGACAGGAGCCGACGCACACGGGTGTGTGCACCGGCTCCTGTCGTATGACGAATCACAATCGGATCCGTTCCTCGACGTAGGTACTACTAGCCGATCTCGACGGCGACGCCGTACACGTCGGCGGCGTCGGTCGTGCCCGCCGCGCTAATCGTGTTCGTGCCCGAAACCGCAGTCGCGGACAGCGACTCGATCGACGCGTTGGAGTTGTCGAGAACCTCGACGGTGATGGTCAGCCCCGCGCACGCGGCGTCCACGCCGTCGACGACCACGTCGTCGACATTGAACGCGCCACCGCTGAACGAGGTGTTGTAGGACACGCTGACGGCGTTGTCGCAACCCGTGAAGGTGTCGACGCCGGCAACGATCTCGTCACTGCTCACGGTGAGCTGGGCGGCCGAAGCCATGCTCAGTCCCGCAACGCCGACGATCGCCAGAGCGACCGCGAGCGACTTCCGCGAACGGTTCTTCCTGCTAGCCATGGGTAATCCCCTCATTCATTTGACGTACCCGGAGGTACGGTGGTCCCCGTCGTCGCGCCTTTGGGTGGAAGGCGTACGCGGCTACCATTTCTATCGGCGGTATGCCGTCGATGTATGAGAGTGATCAACGCCTCATCTATGACGCGACTTTTCTCACATTGGGCGGATTCTGCCCACGAAGGACGCCCGCGGGCGGAAAACGTTCTCGGTGGAGCTGGCAGCGGGACTTGAACCCGCAACCGCCCGATTACAAGTCGGGTGCGCTACCAGTTGCGCCATGCCAGCGTGATACGTCGCCGACGCGCGGCGCCGCCGACGCAGGCCCAGAGCCTACGCCCGCTACGGCGTCGGTGTCGCGCCCGCCTGCGCGGCCGCGACGGCGTCGAGGAACGCCTGAACACCGTTCGTGTGGATGTACTGCAGCGCCGCGGTGAGGGAACCGGGGGTGCCCCAAATCCCCCCGTTGATGTCCGCCTGCTCGTCGGCGCGGATCCACGGCGTGCCCTGGAGACCGTCCTTGGACGACTGGTCCGTCGCCGCCGTCACCCAGCGCGTGAACTCGCCGTCCGCGAACCGGGCGACGACGTCGTCCGGCACCCCGATCCCGCGGGCGACGTCCTCGATCTCGAGGTTGGTCAGGCCCCGCGAGTTCTCGGCGGGTTGGTTCTGGAACAGCGCCATGAGGAAGTCGTGGAAGTGCGACGGGTCGTACTCGGCCACCGTTGCGAGCGCCGCGGCCGCACGGGTCGAGTACATCGTCCCCTGCGAGTACCGGTTGAGAATCGCCACGGGGTGGTAATACAGCGCGATCGTCCCGTTCTCGCGGAGGGTCGTCAGGTCGTCGCCGTTCAACTGCTCGAACTGGTGGCAGATCGGGCACATCAGGTCGAGGTAGACGTCGACGCGCACGGCGCCGTCCGGTGGCGTGCCTCCGAGCGAGCCGTCCTGGTTGATGAGGATTCCGCCCGACGAGTCCGCGACGCTCAGTTGCTTGAGATCGCCCGAGTCGTAGAGATCGGCGCTGGCGGAGCCGATGATCGTCTTGACGACGAAGATGAGGACGACGGCGACGGCGACGATCGCCCCGACCGCGATCAGGGTGTTGCGCTGCTGCGCGCGACGCTCGCGCGCCTGGAGCTGCGCCGCTCGGGCGCGCGCCTCGGCGGCCGCCTTGCTGTTCTTCGAAGTCGCCATTGTCCTACCCCAATCCGTCGAATCCCGTGGTGGTCAGTTTAGACTGCCGGACGCAGCCAGTCATCGAGCGAGAGGCGGCTGCGCGGGAAGACCGCGACCCACGCCCCGAGCGCGATGAACTCCGCGCGTTCGATGAAGTGCGCGGCGTAGTCGGTCGTCGTCCCCTCCGCGAGGGTCCCGTCCCCGCCGAAGCACCCGCAATCGATCTCGAGACCGTGGGCCCACGCCCAGACCGTGCCCGCGACGTAGGCCGCGAGCATCACCAGGTACACGTATGCGGACCACCGGGTCAGGAGCCCCGCGACCAGGAACACGCCGAGCGCGATCTCGATGAACGGGAGCACCGTCCCGGTGAAAGGGACGACGGCCTCGGGCAGCAGGCGGTAGGCGCGGACCGCGCGGATCGCCGCGGGAATGTCGATCATCTTGGCGATCCCCGCCCAGATCATGATCACGCCGGCGGCGACGCGCACGACGAGGGTGATCCACGGTTGGACGGAGAAGAAGCGTTCCCGGGCCGTCATCGGTCCTCCTGGACGGTAGTCGCGGGCCGGGCTTCGCGGCCCGAGCCCACCCTAGTGCCTCCCGTCTCACAACGCCGGGACCGTCGTCTCGGTTCCCGGATTGCTAGGCGGAGGGCAACGGGGGAAGCGGCCACCACCACACGGGCGTCGCCCAGAGCAGCGCGAACACCACGATGCCGACGACGATCACGACGAGCAGGGCCCACGCGCGCGCGGCGCGGGACGAGGGGGCGATGCGCGCGGCGGCCCGGCGGACACCGTCGCGCGTCGCGGCGGACCACGGGCCGCGCCAGACGATGGCCGCGACGAAGACGAGTCCCGTCGACACGGCGATCGCGTGGCCCCACGCGAGGCCGTTCTCCCCGGACAGCGCCGCGAGACGACCGTCGTCCGCGAACTTCCACACGAGGGCGGACCAGCCTCCACCGATGAGCACCGCGATGGACGCGGTCGGGAGAACCTCGGCGAACGCGCGCAACAGGTGCCACGGGATGCCGACGGCGACAAGGGCCGCGTCCCCCCGGCGCCTCCCCCGTCGCGCCCGGAGCCTCGTCAGACTGAGGATCCGGCGATGCTCCGTTCGGCCGAGGACGGCGAGAAGGATGAGCAGGAGCGTCGCGACGATGGGGGCGAGCGCCGCGAGCGCCACCAACGCGACGACGATCGCGGCGATGACGCCGGGCCTCCGGGCGGAGATCGCGGGAAGCGCCCACGGGTCGGCGTCGAGGCCCCCCTCGCCCTCTTCGCCGAGGTCGAACTCGCGCGTCGCGGAGCCCGCGACCGGCTGATCCGCGGTGCCGAGCCGTTCCGTCGCGCCGCGTAGCGCGGCCACGACGGACGATGGCGACGGGCGCGCGGCGATGTCAAGCGAGAGCGCCTGGGCGATCGCCTCGGCCCCCTCGACGTTCGGAAGCCGCACCTTGCCCTGGAGCGTCTTGCTCAGCGCGCCGCGTCCCGCGCCGAAGGGCGCCTCTCCGAGCATCGCGAAGGCGATCGTCGCCGCCCACGCCCAGAGGTCCGCCGTCGCGCCGGGCTCCGCGCCGTCGATCACCTCGGGGGCGACGTATCCGGCCGTTCCGCTCACCATCCCCTCGCGCGTGAGGCGCGGGTCCTCCGTCCGGTGCGACAGGCCGAAGTCGATCAGCGCGGGTCCCCGCGAGCCCATCATGACGTTCGCGGGCGTCACGTCGCGGTGGATGACGCCGTTGCGGTGGGCCTCGGCGAGCGCCGAGGCGATGGTCTCGGCGAGATCGGCGAGGGCTTCGCCGCGAAGGGGGCCGTGCTCGGCGACGAACTGCGCGAGGCTCACGCCGTCGATGTACTCGAATACGAGGAAGGGCTCGGGTCCGTCGAGCTCGGCGTCGAGGATGCGCGGGATCGCGTCGTGGCGGAGAGCCTTGAGCGCGTCGACCTCGCGCACGAGTCGATGCCGGGCCACGTCGTCGGACTGCGCGTCGACGAGCTTGAGCGCGACCGTGTCGCCGTGGTGGTCGGTGACGCGATAGACGTCGCCCGATCCTCCACGCCCGATCGCGGCGACGACCGAATAGCCGCCTATGTCCGTTCCGGGCTCACGTAGCCGCATTCCCATGGGCTCAACCTATCGCGACGCCGATTCGCGAGGCGGCCCGGATGTGGCAAAATGATGGGGCCGCCGCACCCTCGGCGGTCGTGTCAATGCCGACACAGCATTGATGCTCTTCACTACGGATCGTCCGGCACGTACCTGCCGGTGAAGGGATCAGCATGGCCACGGTTACATACGACAAGGCGACGCGCATCTATCCGGGGACCGACTTCCCGGCCGTCGACAAACTCGACATTCGCATCGAGGACGGCGAATTCCTCGTCCTCGTCGGCCCCTCCGGATGCGGAAAGTCCACCTCTCTCCGCATGCTCGCGGGACTCGAGGAAATCGACGAGGGCAGCATCTGGGTCGGAGACCGAGACGTCACCAACGTCCAGCCCAAGGACCGCGACATCGCGATGGTGTTCCAGTCCTACGCCCTCTACCCGCACATGTCCGTCGCGGACAACATGGGATTCGCCCTGAAGATCGCGGGCGTCCCGAAGCCCGAGATTCGTGAGCGCGTCGAGGACGCGGCGAAGATTCTCGACCTGGTCGAGTACCTCGACCGGCGCCCCCGCGCCCTGTCGGGTGGCCAGCGTCAGCGCGTGGCCATGGGCCGCGCGATCGTGCGCCAGCCCCACGTGTTCCTCATGGACGAGCCGCTGTCGAACCTCGACGCCAAGCTCCGCGTCCAGACCCGCACCCAGATCGCCGCACTCCAGCGCCGCCTGGGCACCACCACGGTCTACGTCACGCACGACCAGACGGAGGCGCTCACGATGGGCGACCGCATCGCGGTGCTCAAGGACGGCGTCCTCCAGCAGATCGGCCCGCCGCGCGACCTGTACGACTCGCCCGTGAACGTCTTCGTGGCCGGCTTCATCGGCTCGCCCGCGATGAACATCGGCACGTACAAGCTCGTCGACGACTCCGCCGTCATCGGCGGCTCGAAGGTCCCGATGTCCAAGGGAACCGTCGCGGCGCTCAAGGACGAGGGTGCCAAGGAGGTCACGGTCGGGTTCCGCCCCGAGTCGCTGGACCGCGCGGCTCCGAAGTCGGCCGGCGCGTTCGCGATCGACGTCGCAGCGGTCGAGGAGCTCGGCTCGGACGCGTTCGCGTACGGGACGATCGCCGGCGGTACCAGCGACGGCGGGATCCACTTCGACGCGGGCGAGGCGCAGATCATCGCTCGCATCGACCCGCGCGACGTCCCGAAGAAGGGCGACGCCCTGTGGGTCAAGATCCGCAGCGGTGAGGCGCACACCTTCTCCGCGAAGACCGGGCAACGTCTCGAAGCCCCGGGGAAGAAGTCCTAGCGGTACCTGCCTGACCGACGGGGACGCCCGGCTTCGGCCGCGGCGTCCCCGTCGTCCTTTCCCGCGACTACGATGATCGCGGCGGCCCGACGGGCCGGGGAGGACGGGAGTCATGGCGCTGACGATCAACGGCGCGGCCGAGGCGGGGCTCATCGCGCTTCCGTGGGACGTCCCGCTCCAGCACTGGCCCGAGGACACGATCGCCGCGCTCCCCCGCGGCGTGTCCCGCCACATCGTCCGCTTCGTCCGCCTCGAGGACAAGGTGCTCGCGGTCAAGGAGACGAATCCGGCCATCGCCGACCGCGAGTTCCGTATGCTTCGCGACCTCCAGCGCTTGGGCGCGCCGTGCGTCGTCCCGCTCGCCGTGGTCAAGGGCCGCGAGGACGCCGAGGGAAACCCGCTCGAGGCGGCGCTCGTCACGGCCCACCTGCAGTTCTCCCTGCCGTACCGCGCCCTCTTCTCGCACTCGCTGCGCTCCGAGACGGTCGTGAGGTTCGTCGACGCCCTCGCCGTCCTCCTCGTGCGGTTGCACCTGCTCGGCTTCTACTGGGGCGACGTGTCGCTGTCGAACGCGTTATTCCGGCGCGACGCCGCCGAGTTCACGGCGTACCTCGTCGACGCGGAGACGGGGGAGCTCCACGCGTCCCTCTCGCCGGGCCAGCGCTCGACCGACCTCGACCTCGCCCGGACCAACATCATGGGCGAGATGTTCGACCTCGAGGCGCAGGAACGGCTTCACTCGAGCGTCGAGCCCGTCGCGGTCGCGGATCGTCTCGAGACGCGTTACGCGGAGCTCTGGGAGGCGCTGACGGAAACCGAGACGTTCACGTCGAACATCCCGCTGCACATCGCCGATCGCGTCACGGCGCTCAACGAGCTCGGCTTCGATATCGGCGAGCTGGACATGCGCGAGGCCGAGGACGGCAAGGCGATCGTCATCCGCCCCAAGGTCGTTGACGCGGGGCACCACGCGCGGCGCCTGATGCGGCTCACGGGCCTCGACGTCCAGGAGAACCAGGCGCGCCGCCTGCTCAACGACCTCGACGAGTACCGTGCCGTCGTCGCTCCGCCCGGCGAGGACGAGGGCTACGCCGCGCACCAGTGGCTCACGACCGTCTTCGAGCCGACGGTGCGCTCCGTCCCATCGAAGTTCACCAAGAAGCTCGAACCCGCCCAGGTCTTCCACGAGATCCTCGACCACCGGTGGTTCCTCGCCGAGGCGGCGGGCCACGACGTCCCTATGCCCCTCGCCGCGGCGTCCTACGTCAAGAACATCCTGCCCAAGCGGCCCGACGAGAAGGCCGTGCTCGGCACGAGCGCCCACGAGATGACGGCGGAGGAGATGACGGCCGAGCTGCCGCAGCTCGCCGAGGAGGTCGCCACCCGCGAGATTCCCCAGTTCGAGGGCGACAACACGGGCGGATGGGGGCTCGACCCGGACGACGTCCCACCCATCCCGGTCGAGCGGAAGTCGACGAAGCGCCCGGCGCCCAAGAGGGACGTCCCGAAGCCCCGCAAGACCTCGTAGGGCCCTACCGGGCCTTCGCGACCTCGTAGAGGGCGACGGCCGCCGCGACGGACGCGTTGAGCGATTCGGTGCCGTCCGTGATCGGGATCCCCGCGATCTGGTCGCACGTCTCGCGGACGAGTCGCGACAGCCCCTTGCCCTCCGATCCCACGACAACGGCGAGGGGCTCGGCGAGCAGCGTCGAATCGGCGATCGCGACGTCGCCGTCCGCCGCGAGCCCGACGACGAAGACGCGCCGGGCTTTGAGCTCCTCGATCGCGCGGGTGAGGTTCGTCGCGCGGGCGATCGGGAGCCGGGCCGCGGCGCCCGCGGACGTCTTCCACGCGGCGACGGTGACGCCGGCCGCCCGGCGCTCGGGGAGAAGCACGCCGGTCGCGCCGAATGCCGCAGCGGAGCGGAGGATCGCCCCGAGGTTGCGGGGGTCCTGGATGCCGTCGAGGACGACGATGAGCGGCACCCCCGGCGCGTCGAGGAGCTCGGCGGGGTCGAGGTAGGCGAAGGGCTCGATCTCGAGCGCCACGCCCTGGTGGGCCGCGCCGCCGGTGACGGAGTCGAGGCGCGGCTTCGACACCTCGTGGACCTCGACGTCCGCCTCGAGCGCGAGGTGCAGGATTTCGCGCACCCGGTCGTCCGCCTCGATGCGGGAGAACACGGAGAGGCTCCGCGCCCGAACACCCGTCCGGAGGGCCTCGAGGACGGGGTTGCGGCCCGCGACGACCTCGGGACCGCCCGGGACGCGGGAGCGGGCGGGCGCGGCGTGCCGCGGCGCGCGTTCGCCCTCCTTCTTGCGCCGATGCGCGGGATGGTAGACGCGGTCCTCGGCCTTCGGCGTCGGCCCCTTGCCCTCGAGGGCGCGGCGTCCCTTGCCCCCGGAACCGGCCGTCGGGCCCTTCTTCGACCCGGGCTTGCGCGTCGCGCCCTGGCGCTTGGAGTTGCCCGCCACGGCTAGCGCTCGCCCTTGACGGTCCAGCGCACGCCGTCGGCGCCGTCCTCGAGCACGACGCCCGCGGCGGCGAGCCGGTCGCGGATCGCGTCTGCGGCGGCCCAGTCCTTGGCGTCGCGGGCCGCGGAGCGCGCATCGATCTCGGCGGCGACGAGGGCGTCGAGCGCCGCATGGGCGGCGCCCTCGTCGGCCGCGCCGCGCCACGGCTCGGCCTCGGGGTCGAGCCCGAGCACGTCGAGCATCGCGCGGACGGAAAGCAGTGCGGTCGAGACGCCCGGCTCGTCGCCGGCCGAGAGCGCCGCGTTTCCGGCGGCGACCGTCTCGTGCAGGGTGACGAGCGCGCGCGGGACCGCGAGGTCGTCGTCCATCGCCTCGACGAAGGCGTCCGGCAGGGTGGCGGCCGCGACCGTCTCGGCCGTCGGGTTGGCCGACCCGTTCGCCCGCGCGCGTGACGAATCCCGCGAGCCGTTCCCACGTCGTCGTCGCGTCCTCGATCGTCGCGTCGGTGTACTCGAGCATCGAGCGGTAGTGCACGGACGCGAGCGCGAGACGCAGCGCGGCCGCCGGATGCTCGGCGAGCACGGCGTCGACGAGCAGGGCGTTGCCGAGCGACTTGGACATCTTGGCGCCGCACTGGGTCACCCACGCGGAGTGCATCCAGAGCTGCGCGAAGCCGTAGCCCGCCGCGCGCGACTGCGCCTGCTCGTTCTCGTGGTGCGGGAAGCGCAGGTCGAGTCCGCCGCCGTGGATGTCGAAGGTCGGGCCGAGGTAGCGTCGCGCCATCGCGGAGCACTCGATGTGCCAGCCGGGCCGGCCGCGGCCCCACGGACTGTCCCACGAGGCGCGTCGTCGGGCTCGTCCGTCTTGCGCGCCTTCCACAGCGCGAAGTCGCGGGGGTCGCGCTTGGACTCCTCCGGCGAGTCATCGGCGCGGGGTGAGGTCCTCGAGCGCCTGGTTGGTCAGCGCGCCGTATGCGTCGAACGAGCGCACGTCGAAGTAGACGGAGCCGTCCCTCTCGTACGCGTGGCCCGACTCGACCAAACGCCGCGATGAGCGCGACGATCTCCGGGATGTGTCCCGTCGCGCGCGGCTCGTACGCGGCGGCGCGTGACGCCGACGCGCGTCGTACGCGGCGTGGAATTCGCCGCTCGTTGACGCAGCGCCCACTCCCACCACGTCGACGCCGGCCTCGGCCGCCTTCGCGAGTGTCTTGTCGTCGATGTCGGTGACGTTGCGCACCAAGGTGACCGCGTAGCCCCCGACGCTCGAGCCACCGCTGCAGCACGTCGAACGCGACGGCGCTGCGCAGGTGACCCACGTGCGGGGCGGCCTGCACGGTCGGCTCCGCAGAGGTAGATGCCGACGCGGCCCGGCACGAGCGGCACGAAGTCGCGCTCCTCGCGGGTGGCGGTGTCGAACAGGCGGAGGGTCACGGGCCTTAGGCTACCGGCGCGATCAACGCCGTGGCGATCGCCGCGACGCCCTCGCCGCGGCCCGTGAGCCCGAGCCCGTCGGTCGTGGTCCCCGCGACCGACACCGGCGCGCCGATGGCGGCCGACAGCGCGGCTTCGGCCTGCGCGCGCCGCGACGAGATTCTCGGGCGGTTGCCGATGACCTGAACGGCGACGTTGCCGATCTCGAAGCCTGCCTCGCGCACGAGGCGCGCCGTCTCGGCGAGCAGCGCGGCTCCCGCTCGCCCCCGCCCACTCGGGGCGGTCCGTGCCAAAGTTCGAGCCGAGGTCGCCGAGGCCCGCGGCGCTCAGGAGCGCGTCGCACGCCGCGTGCGCCGCCGACGTCGCCGTCCGAGTGGCCCGACGAGCGCGCGCTCGTCGTGCCACGATCAGTCCCGCGAGCGCGAGGCCCGAAGCCGTCGCCGTACGCGTGCACGTCGACGCCGATGCCCGTGCGCGGCCCGGTCACGACGCCGCCGTCGCCCGGCCGCGACGTGCTCGGCGAGCACGAGGTCGCCCGGAACGTCACCTTGAATCCCCACGGATGCCCCTCGGTCGCGACCACGCGATAACCGTACCGACGCACGAGCCCGGCGTCATCGGTCGCCTCGCCGTCGTCGGCCGCGCGCGCGGCGTGGGCGTCGCGCGAGCGCGCGCGGCGCGGAAGGCCTGGGGGGTCTGCGCGGCGCGCAGCATCTCGCGGTCGACGCTCAACCCGAGCGTCCCGTCCGTCGTCGGGCAGCGCGACGATCGTGTCGACCAGCGGGACGATCGGCACGGCGCCGTCGGCGCCCGCCTCGATGGCGCCGATCGCGAAGCGCATCGGGCCGCGGGCATGAAGGCGCGCGCGGCGTCGTGGATGAGCAGGATCGACGCGGGCGCGTCGCGTGCCATGAGCGCCTCGACGCCAGCGCGCGACGGACTCCTGGCGCGTCGCGCCGCCCTCGACGTGACGATCTCGGCGCCGGACGACGCCCGGGCGTCGGCGAGTACCTCGTCGAACGCGGCGAGGCGGCCGGGGGGACGGTGACGACGATGCGGGTGCGACCTCGGCGACGCGCGTCACCGCCCACCGACGAGCGGGCGTGCCGGCGACCTGCACGAGGCCTTGGGAAGGTCCGTCCCGAGACGCGTCCCGAGTCCGGCGGCGGTCACGACCGCCGCGACGGTCACGACGCGAGGACCCCGTCGAGGCGAGCCTCGGCGGCCTCCTCCGTGCACTTCTCCGCGAGCGCGAGCTCCGACACGAGGATCTGGCGCGCCTTGGAGAGCATGCGCTTCTCGCCGGCGCTCAGGCCCTTGTCGGTGTCGCGACGCGACAGGTCGCGCACGACCTCGGCCACGCGGATGACGTCGCCGGAGGCGAGCTTCTCGACGTTGGCCTTGTAGCGGCGCGACCAGTTGGTCGGCTCCTCGACGTAGGGCTCCGCGAGCACGGTGAACACGTGCTTCAACCCCTCGGCGTCGACGACGTCGCGGACGCCCACGAGGTCGATGTTCTCGGCAGGGACCTCGATGGTGAGGTCGCCCTGCGCGACCTTGAGCTTGAGGTACGTCTTCTCCTCGCCCCTGACGGTGCGCTTCTTGATGTCCTGGATCTGCGCCGCCCCGTGGTGCGGGTAGACGACGGTCTCTCCCACTGCGAAGTTCATCTGTTCTCGGTTCCCCTTCGTTCCGGAAGCCTATTCTACCACCGCGAAGGCGGCCCCAACAGGGGCTCTTGCCGCTCCCGCGGCCCCACCTGCGGGCGCATCGGGCGCCGCGAAAGGTATCCTGGCGTCGACCCTCGCACCGCCCCAGAAAGGTCTCGCCATGAGGCTGAAGCGCATCCGCCTCGCCGTCGTCGTCCTCGCCGCGACCGCGTCGCTCGCCGCTTGCACCGGCCAATCCCCGCTCACCGCCCTCAAGCCCTATGCCGCGTCCGACGGCCTCCAGGTGACGTCCGGCGACATCCGCGGCGTCAACCTGCTCCTCATGACCCGAGGCGCGGGCGAGCCCGCCGTGCTCGCCGGGACGTTCGACAACACCGGCGAGACCGACGCGACGGCGACCGTCGCGATCGGGGGCGCGAGCACGACCATCGCGATCCCCGCCGGGGAGAGCGTCAAGCTCTCGCTCGGCAAGGACGGCATGCCCTTCGTCCTCGACGCCGCCCCTGCGGCGCCCGGTCTGCTCGCGACGCTTCACGTGACGGTGGGATCGAACGTCGCGACGGCCCCGGTCCCCGTGCTCGACGGCACGCTTCCCGAGTACGCGCCGGTGATCGACGCGCTCGACGCGTACGTGGCGGCACAGCGCGAGGCGACCGAGCCGTCGCCGTCCCCGTCTCCGTCCGCGTCGGACGCCGCCTAGCGCCCCTGAGCCGTCAGCCGAAGCGCCCGGAGATGTAGTCCTCGGTGGCCTTCTCCGCGGGGCTCGAGAAGATCGTCGGCGTGTCGTTCATCTCGATGAGCTTGCCGGGCTTGCCCGTGCCCGCGATGTTGAAGAACGCCGTCCGGTCGGACACGCGCGCCGCCTGCTGCATGTTGTGCGTGACGATGACGATCGTGTAGTCGCTCTTGAGCTCCGCGATGAGGTCCTCGATCGCGAGCGTGGAGATCGGGTCGAGCGCGGAGCACGGCTCGTCCATGAGCAGCACGTCCGGCTTGATCGCGATCGCGCGGGCGATGCACAGCCGCTGCTGCTGGCCGCCGCTCAGTGAGGAGCCCGGCTGGTCGAGGCGGTCCTTGACCTCCTCCCACAGGTTCGCGCTGCGGAGCGACGACTCGACGAGCTCCTCGGCGTCCTCCTTGCGCATGCGCCGGTTGTTGAGCTTCACGCCGGCGATCACGTTCTCGGCGATGGACATCGTCGGGAAGGGGTTCGGGCGCTGGAACACCATGCCGACGTGGCGCCGCACGGCCACGGGGTCGATCCCCGTCGCGTACAGGTCGACGCCGTCCATGAGGACCTCGCCCTCGACCCGCGCGCCCGGGATCACCTCGTGCATGCGGTTGATCGTCCGGATGAACGTCGACTTGCCGCATCCCGACGGTCCGATGAGCGCCGTGACCGACTGCGGTTCGATCGCGAGGGAGACGTCCTCGACGGCGAGGAAGTCGCCGTAGTAGACGTTGAGGTTGTTGACGTCGATGCGCTTGGCCACGATCTCTCCGTTGCTTATCGGCCGGTCTTGGGGGAGAGGTATCGGGCGACGAGGCGCGCGATGAGGTTGAGCGGCATGACGATGAGGATGAGGACGAGCGCGGCCGCCCAGGCGCGCATCTCGGTGATGTCTGGCACGCACGGCACGCGCGGGTTGTTGCAGGCCTGCGCGCCCTTGTGCCACTCCGACACGATGTAGACGGGCAGCGTCATCATGCGCCCGTCGAACAGGTTGTAGTTCGCGGAGTCCGCGACCCCGACCGCGACGAGCAGCGGCGCCGTCTCTCCGATCACGCGCGCGACGGCGAGGGTCACGCCCGTCGTGATGCCCGCGATCGCCGTGCGGACGACGACCTTGAGGACGGTCAACCATTTCGGCACACCGAGCGCGTAGGAGGCCTCGCGGAGTTCGTTCGGCACGAGCCGCAGCATCTCCTCGCTCGCCCGCACGACGACCGGAATCATCAGCACCGACAGGGCGACGGAACCCACGATTCCGATCGTCGTCCCCGGCCCCGCGAGCAGCGCGAAGAGCGCGTAGGCGAAGAGGCCGGCGACGATCGACGGAATGCCCGTCATGACGTCGACGAAGAAGGTGATGAGGCGCTTGAGCCATCCCTGGCCGTACTCGACGAGGTAGATCGCCGTCAGCAGCCCGATCGGCACCGAGATCACCGCCGCGCCGAGGGTGATGAGCAGGGTTCCGATGATCGCGTGCTGGATGCCGCCCGCCGGCGCGCCGCCGAACACGTTCCGCATCGACTGGGTGAGGAAGTCGAGAGTGAAGAGGTGCTCGCCCTGCGCATCGATGACGAAGCGCCGCATGCCGCGGAGGACGACGGTCACCGAGAGCCAGCCGAGGGGCACGAGCACGAGCCCGAACGCTCCGTAGACGAGCACCCGCATCCCGCGGTCGGCGAATCGGCGCCGGGCGGACAACGATCCGAGCGGCGAGACGGTCGTGTCGGCGGCCATCAGTTGCTCCCCGAGAAGTCCGCGCGGCGCGAGACGACCCACCGCGCGATCATGTTGACGGCGAGGGTGATGACGAAAAGCGCGAGGCCCATGGCGATCAGCGCCGACACGCCCTGCTCGTTCGCCTCGGGGAACTTCAGGGCGATGTTCGCCGCGATCGTGTTGTGCTTGCCCGCCTGGAGAATCGCGAACGAGTACGAAAGCCCGGGCGACAGGATCATGTAGACGGCCATCGTCTCGCCGAGCGCGCGGCCCAGTCCGAGCATCGTCGCGCCGACCATCCCCGAACGCCCGAACGGGATGACGGCCATGCGGACCATCTCCCACCGGGTCGCGCCCATCGCGAGGGCGGCCTCCTCGTGAAGCCGGGGAGTCTGGAGGAAGACCTCGCGCGTCACGGCGCTGATGATCGGCACGATCATGATCGCGAGGACGATCGCGGCGGACAACGCCACGCGACCGGTCGCCGAGACGGTGCCCGTCGACGGATCGGGAGCGAAGAGGGGGATCCATCCGAAGTGGTCGCCGAGCCACGCGAAGGCCGGCTGGATCACGGGGAGGAGGACGATCGCGCCCCACAGGCCGTAGACGACCGACGGGATCGCGGCCAGGAGGTCGACGAGGTAGCCCAGGCCGGCGGCGAGTCGCCGCGGCGCGTAGTGCGAGATGAAGAGCGCGATCCCGAAGGCGAGGGGCGTTGCGATGAGGAGGGCGAGGACGGAGATGAGCACGGTTCCGAAGACGAGGTACCCGATCGTCGCGATCAGCGTCTCGTTGGACGCCGTGCCGAGCCAGTCCACGTGACTCGCGAGGTCGGCGGCGCTCGACGTCATCGCGGGCCAGGCCTCGGTGAGGAGGAACGTCGCGACCGCGGCGAGGGTGATGAGGATGAGGACGGCGGCGCCGCGCGAGAGCCAGAAGAAGCCGGTGTTGGCGATCGACGATGTCTTGGCGGTGAGGGCGGTGGAGGGAGACGTCCCCGGAGCGGTCTCCGTCGCTGTGGTCACGCACACTCTCCCTGTTGACTCGAGGACTGGAAAGAGGACGGTGGTGGACCCATCCTTGCGGACGAGTCCACCACCGTCCAGTCGGCTTCGGGCGCTAGCCTGCCGCGATCTGGTCGAGGATCGCGTCGACCTTGGTGGCGAGGTCCGGGTTCGATCGGGGCCGATCCGGCGGCGTCGGCCGCGGCCTGCTGGCCCTCGGCGGACACGACGTAGCGGATGTACGAGGTGACGAGCGCACGCTCGGTCGGGTCGTCGTACTGCTGGCACAGGATCAGGTACGAGACGAGCACGAGCGGGTAGGCGCTGGGGGCGGTCGTCGTGCGGTCGAGATCGTACGCGAGGTCCTTCGGACCGTTGGCACCCTGCTGCAGCGGCGAGGTCGCGACCGCGTTGGCCGCACCCTCCGCCGAGATTGGGACGTAGCTGTCGCCGACGCTGATCGCGACGGTGCCGAGCGTGCCGGCCTGCGACGCGTCAGCGTAGCCGATCGTGCCGTTGTTGTCCTGGATGATCTGGATCAGACCGGAGGTCTGCGGACCGGCCTCGCCGAGGTCGTTCGGCCAGTCGCCGCCGTGCGGGTAGGGCCACGAGGTCGAGGCCTTCTCCAGGTAGTCGGTGAAGTTGCTCGTGGTGCCCGACTCGTCCGCGCGGTGCACGATGGTGATCGCGAGGTTCGGAAGGTCCACGCCCGGGTTCGCGTCGGCGATGGCCGGGTCGTTCCACTTCGTGATCTTGCCGTCGAAGATCTTGGCGATCACGTCGGCGCTCATGTTGAGCGAGTTGATGCCCTCGAGGTTGAAGACCACCGCGATGGGCGAGACGTAGACGGGCAGGTGGATCGCGCCGCCGTCACCGTCGCAGCGCGTCACGGCGGACGCGTACTCGTCGGCGCTCATGACGGCGTCCGAGCCCGCGAAGGACACGTCGCCGTTGAGGAACTGGGTGCGACCGCCGCCGGACCCGACCGGGTCGTAGTTGACCGTCACGTCGGGGTTGGCGCTCTGGAACCTGGCGCGCCAGGCGTCCTCGGCGCTCTGCTGCGCGGACGAGCCCGCGCCGTTGAGTTCGCCCGAGAGCGAGCCCATCGCGTCGCCGTTCGCGTTGTCGTCCGGGGTGCCGGTGCTCGAGCTGCACGCTGCGAGGATCAGGCTCAGCGCCGCCGCGGAGGCGACGGCACCGGTGCGAGATGCAATCTTCACGTCGTCATTCCTTCTCTGTCGTCGATGGCCGGCCGTTGCCGGACACCTCGAACGTACGCGCGGAAGGTAACCGCTCCCCCGGCCCGGCGTGAACGTTGGGTGAACGTTGGGTGAACGGCGCCGGGGGCTACTCGACGCGGTCGAGCGTGTACCCGACGCCGCGGACGGTGGTGAGGAGCGAGGGTTCCGACGGGTTCTCCTCGATGCGGTTGCGCAGGCGCTTGACGTGCACGTCGAGCGTCTTGGTGTCCCCGAAGTAGTCGGCGCCCCACACGCGCTCGATGATCGTCGGGCGGGTCAGGACGCGGCCCGCGTTCGACGCGAGCAGGTACAGGAGCGCGAACTCCTTGGGCGGCAACGATTCCGTGCGACCGTCGCGCGTGAGCGTGAGCCGCTCGGGATCGAGCGTGAGCCCGGACACCGTGAGGCGCTCGGGCTCCTCGGCGGGCTCGGCGGGGAGCGCGGTCGTCCGACGCAGCACGGCGCGAACGCGCGCGACGAGCTCGCGGCCGGAGTACGGCTTGGTCACGTAGTCGTCGGCGCCGAGCTCGAGGCCGATGATCTTGTCGATCTGCTCGTCCTTCGCGGTCACCATGATCACGGGGACGTCGGAGCGTTCGCGGATGGCCCGGAACACCTCGGCCCCGCTCAGCCCGGGGAGCATGAGGTCGAGAAGGACGACGTCCGCGCCCGATCGCTCGAAGGCGCGACCCCCTCCGGCCCGGTCGCGGCGAGGGTCACGCGGAAACCCTCCCGCCCGAGCAGGAAGCGGAGCGAGTCGCGGTACGACTCCTCGTCCTCGATCACGAGGATGCGGGGTCCTTCGTGGGTGGTCACGGCGTCTCCTCCTCCTGAAGCGGGATCCGCAACGTGAAGGTCGAGCCGACGTCGGGCTTCGACCACACGCGCACGTCTCCCCCGTGCTGCGCGGCGACGTGCTTGACGATGCTGAGCCCGAGGCCCGTGCCGCCCGTATCCCGGGATCGCGCGGGATCCGTGCGGTAGAAGCGCTCGAAGATGCGCTCCTGATCGGCCGGGGCGATCCCGATTCCCTGGTCGATCACCGACGCGGCGGCCGCCCCGTCGTCCCGTCCGACGGACACGGTGACGCGCCGTCCCTCGTCGGAATACGAGATCGCGTTGTCGACGAGGTTGCGGATCGCCATGACGAGCAGGTCGCGGTCGCCGAGGACGAGCGCTGGCTCGGCCGACGCGACGGAGAGCGCGATGCGCCGGGCCTCGGCGGCGACCTGCGCGGCGTCCACGGCCTCCCTCGCCGCGTCGGCGAGGTCGACTCCGCGTCGCTCGACGACGGTCTCCGTGCCCTGCAGGCGGGAGATCTCGATGATCTCCTGGATGAGCTTCGACAGGCGCCGAGACTCCTTGCCGATCTTGCCCGCGAATTCCCGGACGGTGTCCGGCTCGTCGGCGGCGGCCTCGATCGTCTCGGCGAGGAGGACGAGGGCGCCGACAGGGGTCTTGAGCTCGTGCGAGACGTTCACCGCGAACTCGCGCCTCGAGGGCTCCGCCGCGCGCTGCTCGGTGTGATCGTTCGCGATCACGAGCGCGAGGTCGTCGTCGATCGGGGTCGCGCGGGCATGCACGGTCGTCGTCGTCCCGAGGACGCCGCGACGAACCGTCACCTCGTCCTCGACCGGCTCGCCCCTCGACCACGCCCTCTCCGCGAGGTCGGCGACGTCCCCGAGGAGGGCGCCGTCGGGCCGCGCGAGGCCCATCGCCGTCGCGAGGGCGTTGCTCGCCGCCGAGCGGCGAGCCCGGGTGACGACGATCGCGCCCGCCTGGAGCAGCCCGAGGACCTGGCGCGTGCGATGGGGAACGAGGGTGAGGGACACGGTGTCGCGGCGGCGTCTCGCGCGGTCCACCGCGACGACGACGAGGCCCCCGGCGAGCGCGCCGAGGACCGCCGCGAGCAGGACGTCCTGGCTCATGCGCCCACAGTATCGGCGACGCGGAGCGTTTACCGAATGTTCACGGCGGGCGACGCCCGACGCCTTCGCGGGCGCCGGAAGTAATGCCACACTAGGCACAGACGCACCGAACGTTCGAGGAGTCCCATGCGTACGATCTTTACCGCCGAGATCTCGCTTCTGGCGGACGACCTCGTCGAGATGAGCGAGCACGTCAAGACCGCCATCCACCGCGCGACCGAAGCGCTCGCCGACAAAGACCTGGAGCTCGCGCAGTCCGTCATCGCCGACGACGCGAAGCTCGACGCGCTCGAGAACCGCGTGGACGAGCGATGCGTGCTCCTCATCGCCCAGCAGCAGCCGGTCGGCCTCGACCTGCGCACCCTCGTCACCTCGCTGCGCATCTCCGCCGGGCTCGAGCGCATGGGCGACCTCGCGCAGCACATCGCCGAGGCCGCCCGCCGCGCCTACCCCGACTCGCCCGTCCCGTCGTCGCACCGCGAGATCTTCGCCGAGATGTCGACGGCCGCGTGCCACACCGCCGACCTCGTCGTCGAGTTGCTCAAGACGCGCGACCTCAACGTCGCCGCCCAGATCGTCGACGACGACGACGCGCTCGACGACCTGCACGAGAAGGCGTACTCCAAGCTTCTCGCGAAGGGGTACAAGGGCGGCACGCAGGAGACGCTCGACGTCGCGCTCCTCGCGCGGTTCCTCGAGCGCTTCGGGGACCACGCCGTCAACGTCTCGCGCCGCATCGTGTACCTCGTCACGGGCGACACCGAGCGCGACCGCTCGGCGATCTAGCCGCGTCCACCCCCGGCGGAACGGCAGAAGGCGGGCGTCCCGAGGGAGCCCGCCTTCGCTTTCGCCGTTGCGTGCCGGCTACTACTTTCGCGGCGTTACTTCTTACCCTGCGCCGCCACCGCCGCCGCGCCAGCCGCCGCGGCCTCGGGGTCCAGGTACTCGCCGCCCTTGACGGTCGGCTTGAGGTTCTCGTCGAGTTCGTAGACGAGCGGGATGCCCGTGGGGACGTTGAGGCCGACGATCGTCTTGTCGTCGATGTCGTCGAGGTACTTCACGAGCGAGCGCAGCGAGTTGCCGTGCGCCGCGATCAGGACGATCTTGCCCGCCTTGAGGTCCGGGACCACGTCGCTCTCCCAGTACGGGAGGGCGCGCGCGAGCACGTCCTTGAGGCACTCGTTCTTCGGCACGGGCTCGCCCGCGTAGCGGGGGTCGCCGGCTGACGAGTACGGGTTGTCGTCCGCGATGGGCGGCGGCGGGACGTCGTAGGAGCGGCGCCAGAGCATGAACTGCTCCTCGCCGAACTGCTCGAGCGTCTCGGCCTTGTTCTTGCCCTGGAGGTCGCCGTAGTGGCGCTCGTTGAGGCGCCACTAGCGCTTGACGGGGATCCAGTGACGGTCGGCGACGTCGAGCGCGAGGTTCGCGGTCGTGATCGCGCGTCGCAGCACGGAGGTGTGAAGGACGTCGGGCAGCAGGCCCTTCTCCTTGAGGAGTTCGCCGGCGTGGATCGCCTCGGCGGTGCCCTTGTCGCTCAGCGGCACGTCGACCCAGCCGCAGAAGAGGTTCTTGGCATTCCATTCGCTCTCGCCGTGGCGGAGCAGCACGAGTGTGTAGGTCATACGGCCATCGTAGAAGACGCACGCGGCGCGGGCGGGCGCCGAAGGTCCCAGCGGCGACCGGGGCGCTCAGGCGACGACGACGCAGACGGGGCTCGCGACGCGCGTCGACGTGTGCGCGAGCTCGGCGATCGTCCCGGGCTCGTCCTCCGACGGGAGGGCGAGGACCTCGGCGAGGTCGAACACCGACGCCTCGTGCGACATCTCGTTCGCGACGAGGAGCCGCTCCCCCGCGACCGCGAAGTGCCGCGGGAAGTGCCCGCCGGAGTCGAACGACGCGCGATACGTGGGAACGCCCTCGGGCGAGAGGTCATGGACGGCGATGACGTCGCACCCGCGGACGGAGACGAGGAGCGCGTCCGACACGACCGCGATGTGGGCCTCGTAGACCGTGTCGCCGAAGCGCAGGGGGGCGGTCGTCGAAGGGGTCGTGTGGAGGAGCTCCGCGGTCCGCGTCGCCGCGTCCCAGCGAAGCGCCTTGACCGTGTGGTCGAGCTCGCAGGCGACGTAGATCATGTCGCCGCGTGTCGCGAAGTGCCGCGGGCCCGATCCCGCCGGAAGCCGCGCGGCGACGCCGTCCGCTCGGAGCGAGCCGTCGGCGAGCGCCGCGAATCGACGCAGCTCGTCCGTGCCGAGGTCGCACGCGAGGAGCACGGTCGGGTCGGGCGCGTAGTCCGCGAAGTGCGCGTGCGGGCCCGGCCTGACGGCGCGGAACCGGGCCCGACCCCGCGCCGGGAAACGCGTCGAAGGGACCGTCGCCCGCGATGCGGCCGTCCGCCCCGAGCGGGACGACGGCGACCTCGCCCGTACCGTAGTTGCAGACGTAGAGCGCCAGGGCGTCGCGGGCGACGCGCACGTGGCACGCGTCGGATCCTCCGAGCGTCACGCGGTCGAGGATCGCGGGGGTCGAGGGATCGGCCACGTCGATGCACGCGACGCGCGACGCGGGCTCGCCCGTCACCGCGTAGAGCAGCGGAAGATCCGGGTGCGAGGCGACGAAGTTCGGCGCCGGAAGCTCGATCGCGAGCGACGCCTCGCCGCCGGGTTTCATGGCCCAGAGGCCCTCGCCCAGACCGGTAGGCGTGTCCATCCCCGCCTCGGGGAACGTTCCCCACCACCAGGTCTCGGACATGTCTCCCCTCACCGGCGTCGTCCGGTGCCGCGCGCGAACCGGCTCTAGCGGTTAGCGGCCTCGTAGGCCGCGCGCACCTCGGCGGAAATGCGGCCGCGCTCGTTGACGGGGTGTCCGTGAGCCTTGGCCCACGCGCGAATCGCGGCGACCTCGCCGCCCGACCGGGAGCCGCGCGACTTGCGGGCGTTCGTGCGCCGGGCGCGGGCGATCCACGGCGCGAGCGCGTCGCGGAGCTCGTCGGCGCGTCGGCTCGTCAGGTCGATCTCGTAGTTCGTGCCGTCGAGGGAGAAGGTCACCGTCTCGTCGGCGGTCGAGCCGTCGACGTCGTCGATGAGGATGACCTGGACTTTCTGCGCCATGGCGTGCCCTTTCGTTCGTGTTCAGCATGGCATGGGGCGATGGGGGCGTCAAAGCCCGGGAACCACCCCGTCGGAGGGCGGCTAGCCGCCCGCTTCCGCGGCGTCGTCGGCCGCGTCGAGCGCCGCCTCGGCGGCCCGCTCGTTCCGGTCGGCTCGCACGATCGCGCGCATCGCGTACCAGAACAGAAGCCCGAGGCCGACGGACGGGAGAACGCCCGCCACGACCGCCCACCCGCCGCTCACGACGCCCCCTCGTCGGAGGGTTTCACGAGCGGGAAGAGGATGGTCTCGCGGATGCCGAGCCCCGTGAGCGCCATGAGGAGCCGGTCGAGCCCCATGCCCAACCCGCCGGACGGCGGCATCGCGTACTCCATCGCCGTGAGGAAGTCGTCGTCGACCCGCATCGCCTCGTCGTCTCCCGCGGCGGCGAGCCGCGCCTGCGCCTCGAAGCGCTCGCGCTGGATCACGGGGTCCACGAGCTCCGAGTACGCGGTGGCGAGCTCGAAGCCGCGCACGTACAGGTCCCACTTCTCGACGACGCCGGGCGTCGTGCGGTGCGCGCGCGTCAGGGGCGAGGTATCGACGGGGAAGTCGCGGACGAACGTCGGCGCGGTGAGGGTGGCGCCGACGTGGTGTTCCCACAGCTCCTCGACGAGCTTGCCGTGCGTGGCGCGCTTGGGGTCGACGGAGATCTCGGCGGCGTCGCACCACCGTTCGAGCCGCGCGAGATCCGTGTCCGGCGTGACCTCCGTGCCGAGCGCCTCGGACAGCGAGCCGTAGAGCGTGAGCTCGGCCCAGTCGCCGCCGAGGTCGTACTCCGATCCGTCCGCGAGCTCGACCGCCGTGGACCCGAACACGTCCTGGGCGGCGCCCTGGACGAGCTCGCGGGTGAGCGTCGCCATCGTGTCGTAGTCGCCGTAGGCCTCGTAGGCCTCGAGCATCGCGAACTCCGGCGAGTGGGAGGAGTCCGACCCCTCGTTGCGGAAGTTCCGGTTGATCTCGAAGACCTTCTCGATGCCGCCGACGACCGCGCGCTTGAGGAACAGTTCCGGGGCGATGCGCAGGTACAGGTCGATGTCGAAGGCATTCATGTGCGTGACGAAGGGCCGTGCCGTCGCCCCGCCCGGCTGCGTCTGGAGCATGGGCGTCTCGATCTCGACGAATCCGCGCTGGTGCAGCGACTCGCGGAGCGAGCGGACGACGCCGGCGCGGCGGCGGACGGTGTCGCGGGCGAGGGGTCGGGCGATGAGGTCGACGTAGCGCTGACGCACGCGCGACTCCTCGCTCAGCTCCTTGTGCAGCACCGGGAGCGGCCGGAGCGCCTTCGCGGCGATCGCCCACTCCTGGACGAAGACGGACACCTCGCCGCGCTTGGACTTGATCGCGCGGCCTTTCGCGAAGAGGTGGTCGCCGAGGTCGACGTCCGCCTTGAACGCGGCGAGCGACTCCTGACCGACCTCGGCCGCGCTCAGCATGACCTGGAGGCGTTCGCCCTCGCCGTCCTGGACCGCGGCGAAGACGAGCTTGCCGGTGTTGCGGAGGAAGACCACGCGGCCGGCGACGCCGACGACGTCTTCCGTCTCCTGCCCCGCCTCGAGACCGTCGTACGCCGCCTTGACCTCGGCGATCGCGTGGGTGCGCGCGACCCCGACGGGGTAGGCGTCGCCGCCGGAGGCGAGCATCCGGTCGCGCTTGTCGCGGCGCACGCGGATCTGCTCGGGGAGGTCGGGCTCGTCGGTCACGCCCCTAGGCTACCGGCGCGGCGGGGTGGATCGGACGGCCGCGCGATAGCGTCCCTGCGGTGCTTGAGTGCGGTAAACGGCCCGTTCGCGGCACTCATCCACCGCAGGCGCGCGCGGAGCGGCCTGCCAGGCGCCGTCAGTGCAGGTCGAGCGCGAGGTCGAGGGTCGGGGACGAGTGCGTGAGCGCGCCGACGGACATGTAGTCGACGCCGGTCGACGCGACCGACGCCGCGCGCTCGAGCGTGAGCCCGCCCGTCGCCTCGAACTCGACGCGGCCGACCTCCCCCTCGCGCGCGCGAATCTCCGCGCACCACCTCGGTCATCGCCTCGTTCGGCATGTTGTCGAGCATGAGGAAGCGCGCCCCCGCGTCGAGGGCCTCGTGCGCCTGCGCGAGCCGCTCGACCTCGACCTGGATGGCGACGTCCGGGAAGCGCCCGCGCACCGCCTCGATCGCCTGGGCGATCCCGCCCGCCGCGATCACGTGGTTGTCCTTGATCATCGCGAAGTCGTACAGCCCCATGCGCTTGTTGACGCCGCCCCCGCACCGGACGGCGTACTTGTCGAGCTCGCGCAGCAGCGGCGTCGTCTTGCGCGTGTCGAGGACGCGCGCGGGCGTGCCCTCGAGCGCGTCCGCCCAGCGCCGCGTGTGGGTCGCGATTCCGGACGCGTGGCTGACGAGGTTGAGGAGGGTGCGCTCGGCCGTCAGGATCACGTGACCCGGCCCGGCGAGCTCCGCGATCACGTCATGGGGTGCCACGCGATCGCCGTCGGCGCAGCGCAACACGACCGACGGCTCCTCGAGATTCCAGCGCCGGGCGACCTCGCCCAGCGTCGCCCCGACGACGGCGAGGCCCGCGACGACGCCGCTTTCGCGGGCGACGAGCTCGCCCGTCACGTACGCGTCGGCGGCGATGGTCGCCTGGGTCGTCACGTCCCGGCCCGGATCCCCGCCCAGGTCCTCGGTGAGGGCGCGGCGCACCACGTCGAGAATCCACTCGTCGTCGAGGGGGTCATCCTGGGGAAGCGACTCGGGCATCGTCACCCCGCCATTGTGGCGTGTCCGGGCCGTGGCGCAAGTCGACAGGGGTGCCAGTTCGTACCTTGGGGGGTATCCTTGCATCGCAGTATCCGCGCGGATTTCGAAAGGGCAGCGCCGCATGAATCAGCTTCATCTCGAACGGGACGACATCGAACCCGTCGCCAATCGCCTCAAGCGCGCCCGCGGCCAGATCGACGGAGTGCTCCGGATGTTGGAGGAGGGGCGCGACTGCGGCGACATCGTCACGCAGCTCGCCGCCGCGTCGAAGGCGATCGATCGCGCCGGATTCGCGCTGATCAGCGCCGGCCTCGAGCAGTGCATCGCGGGGGACGAGGACGCGACGGCCGCCCGCGCGCGGCTCGAGAAGATGTTCCTCTCGCTCGCCTGAGCGGGTTCGCTTCGCGCGAACGATCCCCCCGAGGGGGACCATGGACCCATATACCCCCTAGGGTATCTGCTACGCTTCCGGACGTCACCCAAGGAGGCAGCATGCGCATCATCGTTGTGGGCGGCGTGGCAGGCGGCATGAGCGCCGCGGCGCGCGCCCGTCGGCTCGACGAGTCGGCAGAGATCATCGTCCTCGAGAAGGGCCCCTACGTCTCGTTCGCCAACTGCGGACTCCCCTACCACGTGGCCGGCGAGATCACCCGGCCCTCCGACCTCCTGCTCCACACCCCCGAGACCCTGCGCGCGACGCTCGACCTCGACGTCCGCGTCGACCACGAGGTCACCGCCGTCGACCCGGCGACCCGCACCGTCACCGTCCTGACGCCCGACGGCGTCGACACCCTGACGTACGACGCGCTCGTGCTGTCCCCCGGGGCGCGCGCCTTCGCGCCGCCGATCCCCGGCATCGACCACCCGGCCGTCACCTACCTCCGGACGGTCGACGAGGCCGTCGCGCTCGCCGAACGCGCCTCCACCGCGCGCAGGGCGGTCGTGCTCGGCGCCGGCTTCATCGGCCTCGAGGCCGCCGAGGCGCTCCGCACCCGTGGCCTCGACGTCACCGTCGTCGAGCTCGCGCCGCGCGTCATGCCGCCGCTGAGCGGCGAGCTCTCCCACCTGGTCGAAACCGAGCTCGCGACCCACGGCGTCGCCGTCCGCACGGGCGTCGCCGCCGAGGCGATCCGCGACGCGGCGACCGGCTCCGGCGTGGAGGTCGCGCTGTCCGACGGCGCGTCCCTACCCGCCGACATCGTCGTCGCAGCGATCGGCGTGCGGCCCGAGTCCTCGCTCGCGACCGCCGCCGGCCTCGAGGTCGACGACCGCGGCGCGATTGTGGTCGACGCCCACCAGCGCACGAGCGACGCGGCGATCTGGGCCGTCGGGGACGCGACCGCCGTGCGCCACGGCGTCACCGGCGAGACCGGCCCGATCCCACTCGCGGGTCCCGCCAACCGTCAGGGCCGACGCGCGGCGGACGCGATCCTCGGCACCGTCCGCGACGCCAAACCCGTGCTCGGAACCGCGATCGTTCGCGTCTTCGGGCTGACCGCGGCGATGACGGGCGCGAGCCCGGCGCAGCTCGAGCGCGCGGGGATCGCGCACGAGGTGATCCACCTGCACCCCGGCAGCCACGCCGGCTACTACCCCGGCGCGCAGGCGATCCACCTGATGGCGTCGTTCTCCCCCGACGGGCGCCTGCTCGGCGCCCAGGCGGTCGGGCGCGACGGTGTGGACAAGCGCATCGACGTGCTCGCGACCGCGCTGCGCGCGGGGATGACGGCCGACGACCTCGCCGAGCTCGAGCTCGCGTACGCCCCGCCGTTCGGCTCGGCCAAGGACCCGGTGAACATGCTCGGGTTCATGATGCAGAACATCCTCGACGGCACGCTCCGCACGTGGCACGCGAGCGACCTCGACTGGGCGCGCCAGCACGCGCTCATCCTCGACGTGCGCTCCCGGGCCGAGTACGCGCGCGGCCACCTGCCCGAGGCGGTGAACGTCCCGCACACGGAGGTGCGCGACCGCCTGGACGAGATCCGCGACGCTCGCGGCGGGCCGCCCGATCCGCGTCCACTGCGCAGCGGATTCCGCTCCTACCTCGCGCACCGCGTCCTCGACCAGGCCGGGCTTCGACTCCGCCAACCTCTCCGGGGGCATGCTCACGCTCGCCGCCTCCGAGCGCGGACCTCCGCCTCGTCTCGGCGTAGGCCGCCCCGTCACGGAGCGGCTCGAGCGTCACGCGTTCGAGCGCGAGCCGGTCGTCGCGGCGCCGTACGTGACGGACAGACGCACGGCGCCACTCTCGTCGTCCGTGTCCGGGAAGTCGCGGCGGAAGTGCCCGCCGCGGCTCTCCTCGCGCTCGAGCGCGGTCAGCGAGGATCGCGCCCGCGGTCTGGGCGACGTTGGTCGTCTCCCACTCGGCGATCTGCGGAGAGACGTCGACGCCCGGGTCGGCGAACCGGCCCGGACGGCGGATGTCGCGGAGCTCCTCCCACGCGTCCCGCAGGCCGTCGGCGTCGCGCACGGGGCCGGCCCCCGCGTGCGCGAGCCGCTGGATCGCGGCCGCTGCGATCGCCGGCAGCAGGCCAGCCGTGCCCGCGCGCTGCACGGGGTCGCGCTGCACCAGGTCGCCGTCGCGCACCCGCGCCGCCGCGTCCCGCGCCGCCCGGTGCGCGTACACCAGGCCCTCGAGGAGGGAGTTCGACGCGAGCCGGTTCGCCCCGTGCACGCCCGTGCACGCCGCCTCCCCCGCGGCGTAGAGGCCCTCGAGCGACGAGCGGCCGACGAGGTCGGTCAGCACGCCTCCCGAGTGGAAGTGCTGGGCGGGCGCGACGGGGATGAGGTCGTGGGCGAGGCTCAGGTGGTGCTGTCCGAGCGCCTCCTGGATCGTCGGGAAGCGGGCGTCGACGAAGGACGCGTCGAGGTGCCGCGCGTCGAGGTAGACGTGGTCGACGCCCGGTCTCGGCGATCTGGTTGACGATCGCGTGCGAGACGACGTCGCGCGGCGCGAGCTCCGCCATCGGGTGCACGTCCGGCATGAAGCGGCGACCCGTCCGCGTTGAGCAGCAGCGCCCCCTCGCCCCGCACCGCCTCGGAGATCAGCGGCAGCTGGCCGCGGGCGCCCGACGCCGAGCCACAGCACCGTCGGGTGGAACTGGACGAACTCCAGGTCGCGCGACCGCCGCGCCCGCGCGCAGCGACATCGCGATGCCGTCGCCCGTGGCCGACGGGCGGGTTGGTCGAGGAGAGGAACACTTGGCCGATGCCGCCGGTCGCGAGGATCACGGCCTTCGCGAGGACGGCGCCGATGCCGTCGCGGCTTCCCTCGCCGATGACGTGGAGCGTCGCGCCGCACACGGGGCCGGGTCGCCCGTCGGCGTCCGGAGCCGACGTCAGGAGGTCGACGACGAGCGCCTGCTCGATCACCTCGATGCCGGGGTCGTTGCGCACGGCCTCGAGCTGCGCGACGAGCGCCCGGGAGACCTCGGCCCCCGTCGCGTCGCCGCCCGCGTGGACGATGCGGTCGGCGTGGTGCCCCCCTCGCGGGTGAGCGATGATCGCCGCCGTCCGTGCCGACGTCGAACTTCGCCCCGAACTCCATCAGCTCCCGCACGCGCCCGGGACCCTCGGTGACGAGCACCTCGACCGCCGGCACGCTGCACAGCCCCGCCCCGGCGACGAGCGTGTCGCGCAGGTGCGCGTCCGCCGTGTCCGCGGGGTCGAGGGCCGCGGCGATGCCGCCCTGGGCCCACACCGTCGAGCCCGACGCGAGCACGCCCTTGGTGACGACGAGCACGCGGTCGACCTTGGTGCGCAGCTCGAGCGCGGCGCTGAGCCCCGCCACGCCCGATCCGATGACGACGACGTCTGCCTCGGCGAACCACCCGGGCTCAGGCGCGACGAGGCGCCGCGCGAAGCTCATTCGCGGTACGCGTCCCAGCCCGAGATCCGGAAGCCGGCCATGCGGAGGCCCGACTCCTCGAGGCCGCCGCCCTCGGGCACCTCGCCCGGCTCGCCGTTGACGGAGACGATCGCGTTGTTCTCGTCGACGAAGACCACCGACGGGGAGTAGGTACGCGCCTCGGCGTCGGATAGCAGCCCGTACGCCATGAGGATGACGATGTCGCCGGGGTGGACGAGGTGGGCCGCCGCGCCGTTGATGCACAACTGGCCCGATCCCGGCTTGCCGGGGATCGCGTAGGTCGTAAGCCGCGCCCCGTTCGTGACGTCGACGACGTCGACCTGCTGGCCGGGAAGGAGGTCCGCGGCCTCCATCAGCGCCGCGTCGACCGTGATCGAGCCGACGTAGTGCAGGTCCGCCTGCGTCACCGTCGCGCGATGAATCTTCGGAGAATCATCGGGCGCTGCAGGGACGGGTGCGTCATCGCGCGCCTCCGTAATCGTCGCGGTCATGTTGTCGATGAGTCGGGTGGCGCCGACGCGCGCCGCCACCGCGATCACCACGTCTCCACGGTAGTCGGTTCCGACGGACTCGCAGGACTCCGGGTCGACGACCGCGAGGTAGTCGAGCACGACGCCGTCGGCGCGGGCCAGGACGTCGTAACCCGCCGCGAGCATCCCGTCGACGGTCTCCCCCGCGCGGGCGCGTTCGACGCACGCCATGAGGGCGGTGCTCAGCGAGAGCGCCCGTTCCCGCTCCTTCGCGCTCAGGTGCCGGTTCCGGCTCGACAGGGCCAGCCCGTCCGCGTCGCGCGCGGTGGGTACGCCCTCGATGGCGATGGGGATGCCGAAGTCGCGGCACATCCGCCGGATCGCGATGAGCTGCTGGGCGTCCTTCTGGCCGAACAGCGCGACGTCGGCGTCGGCGATGATGAGGAGCTTGAGCACGACAGTGAGGACGCCGTCGAAGTGGCCGGGGCGGTGGGCGCCCTCGAGCACCTCGCCGATCCGTCCCGCGTCGACGGTGACGACGGGCTCGCCGTCGGGGTAGAGGTCGTTGACGTCCGGTGCGTAGACGAGCTCGACGCCCTCGTCGGCGAGCAGCGCGCAGTCGTCCTCGAGCGTAGCGCGGGTAGCGCTCGAGGTCCACCGGGTCGTCGAACTGGAGCGGGTTGACGAAGATCGTGACAAGCACCTGGTCGGCGAGCTCGCGCGCGCGCCGCACCAGCGCGAGGTGGCCCTCGTGCAGCGCGCCCATGGTCATGACGACCGCGCGCGTCCCCGGGCGGCGAGCGTGCGACAGCTCCTCCGCGGTGCGCACGACCCTCACGACCGCTCCTCCAGTACGTCCATCACACCAGCGTATTGCGCGTCGTCAATCCTCCCGGAGTCGCGGGCGAGGTCGCGGTCGCACGGGCGAGCGCCCGGTACGTCGCCAGCGCCTCCGGATGCGCCGCGAGCGCGTCGACGTGGGCGGCGATCGTGCCCGACGTCGGCCCGGACGACGGGGCCGGTGAGCGTCGCCGCGGCGCCGCGGCGCCTCGGACAGCGCGCCGTCGATCGAGGCGCGCACGAGGGGGCCGAGCAGCGCCGCGGGATCCTCGATCCCCGCCGTCCCGCAGGAGCCCCATCGCCTGCGCGACGAGGGCGACGACGTGGTTCGCCCCGTGGACGACGCCGGCGTGGTACAGCGCCCGATCCGCGTCCTCGACGACGACGGGCTCGCCCCCCATCTCGACGACGAGCGCCTGGGCGATCGGCAGACACGGGGGCGGGGGCGGTGACGGCGAACACGGCCTCCCGGAGACGGGCGAGGTCGACGGACGTCCCGGTGAAGGTCATCGCGGGGTGAGCGGCGATGCGCGTCACCCCGGCGTCCATCGCCGGCCGCAGCGGCGCGAGGCCGAGCCGGCCCGAGGCGTGCACGGCGATCTGACCGGGCCGCCACGCCCCGACGGCGGCGAGGCCGGCGACGAGCGGCGCGAGGGCGTCGTCCGGCGCGGTGAGGAGGACGAGGTCGGCGGCGCGCACGACGGCCTCGGCGTCGCGCTGCGGGGTCCCGGGAAGGAGGGTCTCGATGCGGCTCCGGCTCTGTTCGGACACCCCGGACGCGGCGACGACGCGGTGCTCCGCGATGCGGAGCGCGGCGCCGAGGACCGCGCCGACCCGGCCGGCGCCCGACGACGCCGACGTCGAGGCCGCCCGGGCTTCACCCCTGGACCTTCGCCATCCACTGCTCGGGCGTCTGGCGTGCGGCGGGCATCCCGCGCCCGCTCGCGACTGCGCGTCGAGCAGGGCGATCGCGTCCTCGAGCGCGAGGTGCTTCGCGACCGGGTGAACCGACCCGTTGGTCGAGTGGATCTCGATCGTCGCGAGCGAGAGCGGCCGCTGGAGGGGACCCTGCGTGATGGAGATCGACTGGGTCTTCTCGTGGGGCACGACGACGAGCTCGCGCGCGAGGAGCCCCTGCCGGATGAACAGCGCCCGACCGGTCGCGACGACGCCGCGGCGGCGCCACTGGAGCGGGTCGACGACCCACGCGCGCCGCGGGGAGGCGGTGAATCCGCCCTCGCCGCCGGCCCCGGACATCGCGCGCGACACGGTTCCCGCGGGGTCGGGGTCGCCGAGGTCGGGCAGGACCAGCCACATCGCGTAGAGCGCGTCGGAGCGGGGGCCGACGGGCAGCAGCGTCGAGACCGCCTGCTGATCGTCCTGATACCCCGCGACGTTGACGGTGATGTGCCACCAGTCGAAGCGCCGCCACGGCAGCGGTTGGCGGAGTCGCACGCGCCTGCACCCGCCCCGGCGGGACGGTCTGGCGCCGGGTGTCGAGCAGCCCGTGCTCGAGGCGGATGCCGTCCGCGGCGATACCCGCGTTGAAGCCGAATCCGGCGGAGAACCGGGCCCAACCCACGGCGAAGATGGCGAAGAGACCCGGGAGCGCGCTGTAGGCGCCACTGTTGAGGAAGCCGCGGAGCCCGCCTCCGGTATCCACCGCCTCGCCCGCGATCGACTCCACCCGGACGACGCCGACGATCACGATGACGACGACGATCGCGAGGAAGAGGATCACGATCGTGAGGGTCCACCACGAGGCGGCGATCGACCCGACGAGTCGGCCGACGGGGACGCGGTACACCTCGCGTTGGGGCGCGGCCGCGACGGGCGCGGACGGGGCGCGCGCGGCCGACGGCGGGGTCGCCGCGCCGGGAGTCGCCTCGTCCGGGGACGCGGCCGTCGCCGGCGTGGCGGCGTCGCCCCGACCGACGCCCGCGGCGAGCGCGACGATCTCGTTGCGGAGCGCCTCCGCGTCTTCGACCTTGAGGTATTGCAGGCTCACGCCCGACGCGCGTCCCCCCGCCACCTCGACCTTGAGCTCCGCGAACCCGAAGACGCGGGCGACGAGCGGCTGGACGACGTCGACCGCCTGGAGGCGGTCGAGCCGCGCCTGGCGGTGCTGCCGGAACAGCAGCCCCTTGCGTTGGTGCACGGCGTCGTCGTCGACGCGGAACTGGTTGACGCGCCAGGAGAGCCCGGTCATGACGATCGCGATCACCGAGCCGGCGACGAACAGGAGCAGCGGCCACACCGCGCCGAGCCCCCCGAAGGATTCGCGATCGACGGCCCCGAACTGGGTGAACGCCGCGAGCGCGATGACTCCGATCGCCCGGCCCGCATGGAGCACCGGCGTGACGGGATGGAGCCGGGTCCAGCCCTCGTCGACCGGGGCGGCCGGCGCGCTCACAGGCCCGCCAGACGCGCCTCGCCGCGCTCGGTCAGGCGGTCGCGAAGGCGCGCCGCCTCCGACGCGGGAACGCCCGACAGGTGGGCGTCCGTGCCCGGCGAGGCGGTGTGGAGCTGGACGCGCGCGAGCCCGAAGGCTCGCGCGAGCGGTCCGGCCGCGACCTCGACGTACTGCATGCGCCCGTAGGGCACGACGGTGACGCGGCGGAAGATGCGGCCGCGCTTGACGACGAGTTCGTCCTGACGCTCCACCCACGCGTGCGCGGTCACCTGCCGGACGAGGACCCACGCGCCCCACGCCGCGAGCGCGAGAACGACCCCGAGAGCGACGAACACCGGCACGCCCGCCTGCGAGGCGAGCGCGACTGCGGGCGCCCCGACGAGCACGGCGGGGATGACGCCGGTGAGGAGTCGGGTGGGGATGAGGCGCCGCGAGGCGTACGTCCATTCGGCGTCGGACGGCGAGTACCAGGTCATGCGTGTAGTCTGCCAGGTCGCCGCGCGCTAGGCGGCGGACGCAGAGGAGCCGGGCGGATCGTCGCCGTCGCCCGACGCGTCGCACCAACGCTCGGCGATCCACCCCGCCGCGCACAGAGCCGCGGCGGCCGCCGCGGCGATGAGCGCACCGAGATCAGCTCGCGTCGCGGCTCGTGGGACCAGTACTCCACGAACGCGAGCCCGTATCCCAGGTACCCGCCCGCCAGCATCGCCCCCGAGTACGCCGCCGCCTGCGCGAGCATCGCCGTGCGCGCCGCCTGAATCGGGTCGAGGTCGGGTTTCTTGCCGGCGCGATACTGGCGAACGCGGCGGCCGAGCGCGAGGACCATCGCTCCGACGGCGAGCAGTACGGGCGGCACCGTCCACGGAATGGCCACGGGGGACTCCCGAGCGATCGAGAAGCATCCCGACGATCCAGCCGACCCCCGTAAATACTCCGGCGACGACGAGGACGCGCCACCACGTCAGGCGCGACACGGCTTATCCCGCGGCGGGCGGAGGCGGTCACCGGCGGCGCGGGATCGACCGCGGCGGGCGTCGTTCGCGGGCGCCGGGGTCGGCGCGTCGCCCGCGCGGCGCGGCGTGGCCGCGGGATCCCACGGGTTGGCGACGACGGAAAGACCCGCCGCGTCGGGCGCCGCGGCCGCGAGGTCGGCGACGCGACCCCCCGGGGTGGGGTTCCGGCCGGGACCGGCGAGAAGCACCGCATCGGGCTCCATCGCCCCCCAAGGGCTGAGGACGAACGCGCGCTGGTGTGCGCGCGGGTGGGGAATGACCAGGTCCTCCGCGGCCGCGACGACGTCGTCGAACGCGATGACGTCGACGTCGAGCGTCCTCGGTCCGTTCGCGACCGACCGCTCCCGGCCGTGGACCATCTCCACGCCCTGGAGGACGTGCAACAGCGCCCGCGGCGACAGCGTCGTCTCGACGCGCACGACCGCGTTGAGGAAGTCCGGCTGCTCGGGTCCGCCGACGGGCTTGGTCGCCACGAGCGGGGACACGGCGGCAACGCGGATGCCCTCGATCCGGTCGATGTCCTCGACGGCGCGCGCGAGGTTGTACTCGACGTCGCCGAGGTTGCCCCCGAGGGCGAGCCACGCCGACACGGCGCCGCTGGGTCGCTCGTCGAGCTCGTCGTCGGGTTCGGGGATCGCCTCGGGGGCCTGAGGGTCGTCGCTCAGGCCGGCCGACGATCCGATGCGCTTGTCGGCCCACAGGTCGCCGCTACGCACGTCGCGGCGGATCGCCACGTACGTGTCGGCCGCGGGACGCCGAGGGGGGCCTGGGGCTTGTGGACGACGACGTCGACGGCGTAGACGGCCTCGTCCTCGAGAATCGCCAGCGCGATGCGCTCCGCGAGCGCCTCGATCAGGCTGGTCGATTCGCCCGTGAGGTGCTTCTCGGCGAGCGCCGCCATCGCCGCGTAGTCGACCGTCTTGCTCAGTTCGTCTTCGCGGCCCGCGAGGCGCGTGTCGAGATGGGCGATCACGTCCGCGACGAACGGCTGATCCTTCTCCCGCTCCTCGGGAGCGACCCCGTGACGACCGGCGGCGGTGATCCCTTCGACGACGACGGTGTCGAGTTGGACGCCATTACGGAAGTACGGCGAGACGGTGATGGTCATGCCCTCATCCTCTCCCGCTCCGCGCGCCATGCCAAGCCGACACCACGCCAAGTACGTCACGTGCCGCGCGCGCGTCGTGGACGCGAACGGCCCACGCACCGGCGTTCGCGGCGAGCGCGGTGACCGCGTCGGTCGCGTTTTCCCGAGACGCGGGGCCCTCATCGCGCGCGACGACCTCGCCGAGGAACCGCTTGCGGGAGGCGCCGACGAGGACGCGGTGACCGAGCGCGAGGAGCTCGTCGAGATTCGCGAGCAGGGGCCAGTTGCTCGCCCCGACCTTCGCGAATCCGAGGCCCGGGTCGAGGATGATGCGCTCGGATTCGACGCCCGCGGCCACGAGGGAATCGACGCGGGCGCGGAGCTCGTCGCGAACCTCCGCGACGACGTCGTCGTAGCGGTCGAGCGCGTCCATCTTCTTCGCGTGCGCGCGCCAGTGCATGGCCACGTAGTCGACGCCCGCCTCGGCGACGAGCGGCGCCATCGCGGGATCGGCCAGCCCTCCGGATACGTCGTTGACGATCGAAGCCCCGACCTCGAGCGCGGCCGCCGCGGTCTCCGCGCGCGTCGTGTCGACGCTGATGGCGATGCCCTCGGCGGCGAGCGCCGCGACCACGGGCCGGATCCGCTGCCGCTCGACGGCCGGGTCGACTCGCTCGGCGCCCGGCCGCGTGGACTCGCCCCCGACGTCGACGATGTCCGCCCCGTCGTCGCGCAACTGGACCCCCCAGGCGATCGCGTCGTCGACGGCGTCGAAGCGCCCTCCGTCGGAGAACGAATCGGGCGTGACGTTGAGGATGCCCATGACGAGGCACGTCTCGGCCACGGCTCCCCCTAGCGCTCGACGATCAGGCTCATCGCCTCGGCGCGGGTCGCGGCGTCGCGCATCACGCCGCGGACCGCCGAGGTCACCGTGCGCGCCCCGGGCTTGCGGACTCCACGCATCGACATGCACAGGTGCTCGCACTCGACGACGACGATGACGCCGCGCGCCCCGACGTGCTCGACGAGCGCGTCGGCGATCTGGCTCGCGAGCCGCTCCTGAACCTGCGGGCGGCGGGCGTACACGTCGACGAGGCGGGCGACCTTGCTCAGTCCCGTGATGCGACCGTGCTCCCCCGGGATGTACGCGACGTGGGCGACGCCGTGGAACGGGAGCAGGTGGTGCTCGCAGACCGAGTAAACCTCGATGTCCTTCACGAGGATCATCTCGTGGTGGCCGAGGTCGAAGACCGCGGCGACGGTCTCCGCGGGGTCCTGGGACAGGCCCGCGAACAGCTCGTCGTACGAGCGGGCGACGCGCGCGGGGGTGTCGCGAAGCCCGTCGCGGTCGGGATCCTCGCCGATGGCGACGAGTATCTCGCGGACCGCGGCCTCGATCCGAGGCCGGTCCACCCCGGTGCGCTCGCCGTCGTCCACGGACATCAGCCTAGGCCCGTTTCGCCCGTTTCGGTGCGGTGGTGCCGGGCTCCCACCCGGCGCGCTCGGGCAGTTTCTTCACGGCCTTGAAGAGCACCTCGAGCTCGTCCTGGAGAAGGGTCTCCTTCTCGAGCAGCTCCAAGGCGAGGGCGTCGAGGACCTTCTTGTTCGACCGGAGGGCCTTCTGCGCCTCGCGGGAGGCGTTGTCCATGAGCGCGCGGACCTCCGCGTCGATCACGGCCGCGACCTCCTCGGAGTAGTCGCGGTTGTGCCCCACGTCGCGGCCGAGGAAGACCTCGCCCGATCCGCTCGACAGGCGCACGACGCCCACGCGCGCGCTCATTCCGAACTCGGTGACCATCTGGCGCGCCGTCTCCGTCGCCTGGGAGATGTCGTTCGACGCGCCCGTCGACGGGTCGCCGAAGATCAGCTCCTCCGCCGTTCGGCCGCCCATCGCGTAGGCGAGCGAGTCGAGTAGTTGGTTGCGGCTCTTCGAGTAGCGGTCCTCGACGGGCATCACCATCGTGTAGCCGAGCGCGCGGCCCCGGGGCAGGATCGTCACCTTGGTCACGGGGTCGGTGTGGCGCATCGACGCGGCCACGAGCGCATGGCCGGCCTCGTGGTACGCGGTCACGCGCTTGTCGTGGTCGTTCATCACGCGCGTGCGCTTCTGGGGGCCCGCGATGACGCGGTCGATCGCCTCGTCGAGCGCCGACGAGTCGAGGAGCTTGCGGTCGCGGCGCGCGGTGAGAAGGGCGGCCTCGTTGAGGACGTTCGCGAGGTCGGCGCCCGTGAACCCGGGGGTCCGACGCGCGATGGCCTCGAGGTTGACGTCGGGCGAGATCGGCTTGCCCTTCGCGTGCACCTCGAGGATGTGCAGACGGCCCTTGAGGTCGGGCGCGTCGACCGGGACCTGGCGGTCGAACCGCCCCGGGCGCAGCAGGGCGGGGTCGAGGATGTCGGGGCGGTTCGTCGCCGCGATGAGAATGACGTTCGTGTGGATGTCGAACCCGTCCATCTCGACGAGCATCTGGTTGAGCGTCTGCTCGCGTTCGTCGTGGCCGCCACCGAGACCCGCGCCGCGGTGGCGCCCGACCGCGTCGATCTCGTCGACGAAGATGATCGCGGGCGAGTTCTTCTTGGCCTGCTCGAAGAGGTCGCGGACGCGGCTCGCGCCGACGCCGACGAACATCTCCACGAAGTCCGAGCCCGAGATGGAGAAGAAGGGCACGCCCGCCTCGCCCGCGACGGCACGCGCCAGGAGCGTCTTGCCGGTTCCGGGCGCGCCGTAGAGCAGGACGCCCTTCGGGATCTTCGCGCCGACCGCCTGGAACTTCGCCGGAGTCTCGAGGAACTCCTTGATCTCCTGGAGCTCCTCGACCGCCTCGTCGACGCCCGCGACGTCGTCGAAGGTCACCGTCGGAGTGTCCGGGGTGACGAGGGTCGCGCGCGAGCGGCCGAAGCTCATGATGCGCCCGCCGCCGCCCTGCATGTTCGACATCAGGAGCCAGAACAGCCCGACGAGGAGCAGGATCGGGAGGAACGTGAAGAGGATCGACGTCCAGATGCTCCCCTGGGGGACCTCGGCGTTGTACCCGCCGGGCGGGTCCGCCCGCTGGATCGCCTCGATGATCGCCTCGCCCTGCGGCTGGATGTAGAAGAACTGCACGCGCAAGCCGTAGTCGGGGTCGGCCTTCTTCAGCGTCATCTCGACGCGCTGGTCGCCGTCGACGATCTTCGCCTGCTCGACGTTGCCCGACTCGATCATCGAAATTCCCACGGAGGTGTCGACGTGCGAGACCTGCGGGGTCGACAGCGAGACGACGATCCACGTCAGGACGATCCCGACGAGGAGCCACGGCAGGAGGGAGCGGAGGATGCGACGGACGTTCATGGTGCCTCCGACTCTAACCTGTGGGGATTCGCCCGGACGACGGGTGCGCGCTGGGCGAAACTACGCCGACTCGCCGCCGTACACGTGCGGCGCGAGAGCCGCGACGAACGGCAGCCCGCGATAGCTCTCCGCGTAGTCGAGGCCGAAGCCCACGACGAAGTCGTTCGGGATCTCGATTCCGACGTACTTCACGTCCGTCTTGACGACGGCCGCGTCCGGCTTGCGGAACATCGCGGCGACCTCGACCGACGCCGCCCCGCGCGAGCGAAGGTTGGCCACGAGCCACGCGAGCGTGCGCCCCGAGTCGACGATGTCCTCGACGATGAGCACGTTGCGTCCCGTGACGTCCGTGTCGAGGTCCTTGAGGATGCGGACGACGCCCGACGACTTGGTCCCGGCGCCGTACGACGACACGGCCATCCAGTCCATCGGGACGGTCGGGGGGAGGCGCCGCGACAAGTCGGCCATCGTCATGACCGCACCCTTGAGCACGCCGACGAGCAGGAGGTCGCGGCCCTCGTAGTCCGCCGTGATCGCCGCCGCCATCCGTTCGAGCGCGGAGCGGATGTCCTCCTCGGTCGCGACGATCCTCGCGAACTCGCTTGAGTCGTTCTCGGTCACGCGCCCGCCTCTCCCTCTCGCTCGCTCCCGTCGTGCTCGACGATCGTGACGATCAGCCTGCCATACTCGCGCCGCGCCTCGAAGCCCCCGGGGAGCGACACCGGCCCCTGGCCGCGGAAATTCGTCACGAGGTTGTCCATCGCCTTCACGTGCGACGCGGTGATGGGACCCGCGCCGCGGCCCTCCGCGAGCATCTTCAGCATCCGTCCGCGAATCGCGTCGGGGAGCGACACGAGCACGTCGACCGACCAGGCGTCGGCGCCGCCCCCGGCGCCGAGTACCGTTCGCGCCTGGCGTTCCAACTCGTCCGCGTCGGCCTGGAGCAGGGCCGCGGAGCGCGCGAGGCCCGGCACGACTCCGGGACCGAGCACCTCCGCGAGAGCGGGCATCACGGTGCCGCGAAGCGCGCTACGGCGCGGACCCCCGTCCGGCTCGTTCGACGGGTCGTGCCACGGCTTGAGGCCGAGCGCCTCGCACGCGGCCGTCGTCTCCGAACGCCGGAGGCCGAGGAAGGGGCGCACGAGGTTTCCGCGCCGCGGCGGCATCCCCGCGAGCGTCCGCGCGCCCGACCCGCGCGCGAGACCCAGGAGCACCGTCTCCGCCTGATCGTCCATCGTGTGCCCGGTGAGGAGTTGGGGGTTGATTCCGCCCTCGGCCTCCATGCGCCGGACGATCGCCTCGTATCGCGCCGTCCGAGCCGCCGCCTCGAGGCCGCCGTCGCGCCCGACGTTGACCTTCTCGATGTGGACGACCGCCATCCCGGCGAGGCGGCACTGGTCGAGCGCGTGCAGCGCCACGCGGCCGCTGTCCGCCCGGAGGCCGTGGTCGACGACGATCGCGCCGGCGACGTACCCCTCCTTGCGCGCGACGAACGCCGTCGCCGCGGTGAGCGCGAGGGAGTCCGGACCCCCCGAGCACGCGACCCACACGCGCGTGCCCGACTCGAGGCCCTCGAGAGCCTCGCGCACGGCCGTCCGCGTCGAGGCGACCGCGGGATGCGGCCCCGTCACGGCTGGCTCCGGCTCATGCCTCCATTATCAGCACCCGCACGCGCCGAGCGATGCCACGAACTTGTCCATGGCCTTCAGCGCGGGGGTCGCGTAGATCGGAATCCCGTTGAGCATGATCGAGAAACCGAGCCACGAGCCGTCGGCCGTGACGATCGTTCCCGAGAGCGCGCTGGCGCCATTGAGGGTCCCGGTTTTCGCTCGCACGAAGCCCGCGCTGTCCGTGCCCTTGAACCGTCCGGCCAGCGTCCCCGACAGGCTTGCGACGGGAAGATCGCGGAGGATGTCGCCCGTGTCGGGGTCCTCGGCGAGCAGAACGAGGAGCGACGTGAGCGTCTTCGCCGAGATGCGCGAGTGACGATCGAGACCCGAGCCGTCGGCCATCACGATGGTCGAGGTGTCGAGGCCGTAGTCCGCGAGGGCGGCGAGCACGGCCTTCGTCCCCTGCGCCGTCGTTCCGGCGCGTCCCTGCTTGAGCGCCACGACGCGCGCAAGATCCTCGGCGAGCGTGTTCTCCGAGTACGTGAGCATGTAGCCCACGACGTCGAAGATCGGAGCGCCCTCGACCGAGCCGACCTCGACGGCGTCGGCGGGGGCGCGGCCGGACTTGACGCTCGTCACCTCGATCCCCCGGTACTCGAGCCGCTTCGCGAAGATCTTGGCGGCGCGGAGGCTGGGGTCGTCGTACCGCTTGTAATCGTCGTTGCCCGTCCATCCGACGTCGACGGCGAGTCCGGTGATCGGGGCGGAGTAGCCGCGCTTGACCGAGTTGACGGGCCAGTTCGGGTTGACCCGGGGCTCGCCGAAGTCCGAGTCGTCGTACGCGAGCGTCACCGAGGTCACGCCGTCGGCCGAGAGGCTCTCGGCGACCTGGTCGGCCAGCTCGCACGTACCCGCCCACCCGTTCGCCCACGGCCTGTCGCCGTAGTGGCCGTAGCAGGACGCGAGCATCATGTCTCCCCCCGCGACGAGCGTCAGGCCGGCCTCGCCGTCCCAGACCACCGTCGTCTTCAGGCGGGCGTCCGGGCCGAGGACCTCGAGCGCCGCGGTGGCCGTGAGGAGCTTGACATTCGACGCCGGGATGCGCGGGACGTCGGCGCTCGACGACGCGAGCGTCTTCCCGGTCGCGAGGTCGACGACCGATACCCCGGTGGAGGTCCCGAGCCGCGAGTCGGTGAGGAAGCGGTCGACGAGCGCCTGGACCTTCGCCGCGGACGGCGCGGGTTGGTCCTCGAGCAGCGGCGACGGCTCGGGATCGATCGCGTCCGCCGACGGGTCGAGCGCGCTCGGGAACGGTTCGGGCGTGACGTACGGGTCCGCCCAGGTGAGCCAGCCCGGGGCGACATCGGCCGCGTCGGCCAAGCCGTAGCCGGCGACTCCGCCGACGACGATCACGGGCACGACGACGGCGGCCCACGTCTTCCCTCTCACCGAGACCTCCTCTATGCGTCACACTAGTGACCAGAGAGCACTCACGGTTGGAAGGTACATGGAGTTCGACGTCATCATCGAGATTCCCAAGGGGAGTCGGAACAAGTACGAGGTGGACCACGCCACGGGGCGCATCCACCTCGACCGGATGCTGTTCACCTCGACGCGGTATCCCGACGACTACGGGTTCATCGAGGGCACGCTGGGGCAGGACGGCGACCCGCTCGATGCCCTGGTCCTCCTCGAGGAGCCGACGTTCCCCGGATGCATCATCCGCTGCCGCGCGCTCGGGATGTTCCGCATGCGCGACGAGGCAGGACCGGACGACAAGGTCCTGTGCGTCCCCGTCGCCGACCAGCGGGCCGCGTGGCGCCGCGAGATCGGCGACGTGAGCGACTTCCACCGCCTCGAGGTCCAGCACTTCTTCGAGGTGTACAAGGACCTCGAGCCCGGAAAGTCGGTGGAGGGCGCCCGCTGGGTGGGGCGCGCGGACGCGGAGGCGGAGATCACGGCGTCGTACGAGCGCGCCAAGGGCACGCACTACGCGCACAAGGTGGGCGAATCCGAGTAACGGACGGGGTTAGGGTCGGCCCGCGTAGGGCATGCGGTCGCCCGCCGCCCAGTTGCGGTAGTCCCGTGTCTTGACCGGGTACCCGGTCTTCGTCGCCTCGACGATGATGTGGTTCCGGACGTACATCGACACGTGATAGACCCTGCTCGCGCGCCCGCCGGAGCCCCAGAAGATCAGGTCGCCGGCCCGCAGCTCCGAATACGGGATCTTCTTGACGTACGCGTACTGGGCCTTCGACGAGCGCGGCAGGTAGACGCCCTGCTTCTTCCACGCCACCATCGTCAGTCCCGAGCAGTCCCATCGATTCGGACCTGTCGCGCCGTAGAGGTACATGTCGCCGACCTGGGCGAGGGCGTAGTTGACGGCCCGCTCGCCCTTGTCCTGAGTCCCCTTCGAGTAACCGCCGACGGGCGGCTTCGAGGACGAGGAGCGCGAATGGGCCGCGCGTTCCGCGGCCGCCTGGCGAGCCGCGGCGAGACCCACCTGTCGCTGCCACTCCAGGGACGCCGACGAGCGCTTGAGCTCCGCGAGCCGGATGATCGCCTGATCCCGGGCGACCTCGGCCTCCGCGAGCGCCTGATCGGCCTGCGCGGACACCTCTACCGCGTGCGCGAGCGCGTCGTTCGCCGCGTTCTCCGCCTCGACGGCGTTGGCCGCGGCGTCGTCGGCGAAGTCGCGTAGCGTCTTTTCGACGAGTTCCGCCGCTCGCACGTTGTCGATCGCGATCTGGGCGGTTTGGTTGGCGCGGTCGAGCGCCTCCGAGCGGATGATGACGTCCTCGAAACCCGACGACGACGCGACGGCCTCGATCGCCCCGAACTCGCCGCCCGACCGGTACTCGGCGCGGGCGAGCGACGCGAGGTCCGCGCGCGCCTTCTCGAGCGCGCGAGTCGCCTCGTCGGCCCGCGCGTTCGCCATGAACAGCGCGAGCTGCGATTCCTCGTTCTTCTGCTGCGCCTCGGCGTAGGCGTCGTCCGCGGCGCGGACCGCGACGTCCGCCTCGTGGACGGCGTCGTTGAGCTGGGCGACGGCGGCGTCGAGCTGCGCCACGGTGGCGTTCGCCTTGCGAACGGCCGCCTTGGCGGCCTGCACCTGGGCGTAACCCGGGTAGTCGGCCGCGTCCGCTCGCGCGCTGGTGATGACGAGCATGCCGAGGGCGAGCAGAATCGCCGTGCAGGCCCAGATGACCCGCGGCGCGACGCGCGCGGCGACGGCCGCCACGCCGCCGGGGCTGTTCCCGCATCGTCCCGTCCGTCTCGTCTCCGCCTCCGGGTTTGCCCCGGAGGACTTTTCGGACACTTCCCCCCAGCGCTCGCGTCCCTTTCTTCGATGGTAGGCAAGCGATTGGCCGCTCAGATGTGAGATTCGTCACCCTTGTCCGCCGCGGTCGGTTCGCCCCACGGAGCCCCAGTTTCGCGTCGGACGTCCCGCCCCGTTTCCCCTAGGGTGGGATCGGCATGGATGACGACATCATCGAGTTCGACACGTGGGCCTCGGACGAGGGCCCGCGCGCCGACGTGCCGCCCCCCGCGTCCGCGGCGTGGCGGCCGGGCGACCCGCCGGGCCATCGCCGGTTCTCGACCGTCGGGGACCTTCCGCTCGACGCCGACCCGTCCGGCGTCCTCCCCGCCGCGACGCTCGCCTACGAGACGTGGGGCCGGCTCAACGCCGCCCGCGACAACGCGATCTATGTCGCCCACGCCCTCACGGGCGATTCCCACGTGACGGGCCCGGCCGAGGATGGACATCACACCGGCGGCTGGTGGAACTCGATGGTCGGGCCGGGGCGCCCGATCGACACGGACCGGTTCTTCGTCGTCTGCGCGAACGTGGTCGGCGGCTGCCAGGGCTCGACCGGCCCGTCGTCGCCCCATCCCGTCGACGGGAAGCCGTGGGGGTCGCGCTTTCCCTACCTCACGCTCCGCGACATGGTGCGCGCGGAGATCCGGCTGACCAACGCGCTGGGGATCGAGTCGTGGAAGCTGATCGCCGGGCCGTCGATGGGGGGCATGCGGGCGATCGAATGGGCGATCATGGCGCCCGGGCGCGTCCGCGCCATCGCCCCGGTCGGCGCGACCGCGGCGACCACTGCCGATCAGATCGCGTGGTCGACGTCGCAGGTCGCGGCGATCCTCGCGGACCCGAAGTTCCGCGGCGGCGACTACTACGCGGCCGCCGACGGCGACGGGCCGCATGCGGGGATGGGTGTCGCGCGCATGATCGCCCACACGACGTACCGCTCCGAGGGCGAGCTCGCGTCGCGCTTCGGCCGCTCGTACCAGGGCGACTCGGACCCGATCGGGCGCGGCGGACGCTTCGCGGTCCAGTCGTACCTCGAGCACCACGCCCGCAAACTCGCGCTCCGTTTCGACGCGGGCACCTACGTGGCGCTCGTGCGCGCGATCCAGTCGCACGACGTCGGACGCGGGCGCGGGGGGATCGAGAAGGCGCTCGCCGCGGTGGACATCCCCGCGCTCGTCGTCGCCGTCGACTCCGACCGCCTCTACCCCGTCAAGAACTCCGAGCTGCTCGACGCCCACCTCCGCGGCTCGAACGGCGTGAAGATGGTGCACTCCGACGTCGGCCACGACGGTTTCCTGGTCGAGTCCGACCAGCTGAACGCCCACATGGCGGCGTTCCTCGAGGAGCTCGACTAGCCCGTCGCGTCGCGCGCCGCGATCCGCTCCGCGAGCAGTTGCGCCAGGTGGCGCCCCTGGACCCCCGCGAGATCGTCGGCCTGGGTGCGGCACGAGTATCCGTCGGCCAGGTACACCGAGCCGGTTGGCGCGTCGGCGAGCGCGGGCAGCAGGGAGGTGTTCGCCACCGCCACCGACGTCTCGTAGTGGTCCGGCGTCGTCCCCCACATGCCCGCCATGCCGCAGCACCCGGACGCCTCGACCACCGACGCGCCGGTCGCCGCGAGAAGCTCGCGGTCGGGGCCGTAGCCCATGACGGAGTAGTGGTGGCAGTGCGGCTGGACGACGGCGGTGACGCCCGCGAGGCTCGGCGGCTCCCAGCCGTCGCGCGGCTTGACCGGAGCGCGGCCCGTGAGGACCTCGGCGAGCGTGAAGGTGCCGGCGGCGACGGCGCGGGCGCGCGGGTCGTCGGGCAGGAGCTCGGTGAGGTCGCCGCGGAGCGTCCCGATGCACGACGGCTCGACGCCGACGATCGGGACGCCGTTGACGGCGAACGGGCCGAGGACGGTGAGCAGCTTCGCGAGCCGCTTGCGCGCCCCGTCCAGCTGGCCCGTCGTGATCCACGTAACGCCGCAGCACGCCTCGTCGGCGGCGACGACGACCTCGATCCCGGCGTCCTCGAGAACGGCGATGATCGCCTCGGGATCGCCGGGTGCATGCCATTGGTGAACGAGTCCGCCCACAGGAGCACGCGGCCGCTCGCCCGCGGGGGGCGCGCTCACGCGGCGCGTCCGCGACGCGGCGGACCGCCGGAACGGCACGCGCGCGAAACGCGGCATGCGTCGACGCGTGTCGAGCCCCGCGACGACGAGCACGAGCCTCTCGATCCACCGGGGCGCCAGAAGCGCGTTGACGAGGCGGGGCGTCCGCGTGATGAGCGTAGCCAGCGCGGAAGCCATCCGAGCACGTAGTGCATCATCGGCCGGGGGCGTCGCTTGTAGCGGCGGTGGAGGATCTCCGATTTGTAGGCCGCCATGTCGACGCCCGAGGGGCAGTCCGACGAGCACGCCTTGCACGCGAGGCACAGGTCGAGCGACTCGATCACCTCGGGCGCGGTGAGCGAGCCGACGAGCGAGCCGTTGATCGCGTCCTGAAGCACGCGGGCGCGGCCGCGCGTCACGTCCTTCTCGTCCTGGGTCGCGGCGTAGCTCGGGCACATGAAGCCCGTGCCCTGCTCGATCGCGTCGCCCCGGCATTTGCCGACCCCCGTGCAGCGGTGGACCGCCTCGCTCAGGTCGCCGTGGTCGTGCTCGAACGCGAAGCCCGTCCTGCGCTTGACCGGCGGCGCGGCGGGTCGGCGGAGGTCGGCGTCGATCGGGCGCGGGTCGACGACGATGCCGGGGTTGAGCGTGTTTCGGGGTCGAAGAGGTGCTTGACCTCGCCGAACGCCCGGAGGGCCTCCGGCGAGTACATGGCGCGGAGGAGCTCGGAGCGGGCGCGGCCGTCGCCGTGCTCGCCGCTCAGCGAGCCGCCGTGCCGCGCGACGAGCGCGGCCGCGTCGTCCATGAACGACCGGAGGTCCGCCCCGTCCCTGCCGAGGGGGATGTCGAGCCGGACGTGGACGCATCCGTCGCCGAAGTGCCCGTATGGCTGGCCGTGGACCCCGTGGTGTGTCCATGAGCGCGTCGAAGTCGCGGAGGTACGCGCCGAGGTTCGCGGGGGGGACGGCGGCGTCCTCCCAGCCCGGCCACGCCTCGATGTTGTCCTCGGTGCGGCCCGCGAGGCCGGCGCCGTCGGCGCGGATGGCCCAGAGGGACGCGGCCTCCTTCTCGTCCTCGACGATGCGTGGGAGATCGCGCCGGCGTCCGCCGCGAGCGCGTCCATCGCCGCGCGCGCCCGCCGGCGTCTCCCCACCCGCCTCGACAAAGAGCCAGCCGGCGCCTCGGGAAGCTCGGGGATGCCGCGCCGCCCTGGCGCGCTCCGCACGCGCTCGACGAGGTGGGCGTCGAGCCCCTCGACCGCCTGCGGGGCGTGCGGCAGGAGGGCGGGAACCGCGTCGGCGGCGCTCGGCATGTCGTCGTAGCCGAAGACGCCCGTCAGCCTCGCCTTCGGCACCTCGACCAGGCGCACCTCCGCCTCGAGCACCGTCGCGAGCGTGCCCTCGGTTCCGACGAGGAAGCGCGCGAGGCTGTGGCCGTTTTCCGGGAGCAGGTGCTCAGGCGAGTAGCCCGACACCTGGCGGGAGAAGCGCCCGAACTCGGGGCGGATCATCGCGAGGTTCGCCTCGGTCCAGGCGGCCAATCCGGGGACGGCGTCGAGGTCGTCGGCGGCGGTGAAGCGCCGCCCGGTGCCGTCGACGGCGTCGAGCGAGAGGACGTTGTCGGAGGTGCGGCCGAACGCCACCGCGTGCGGGCCGCAGGCGTTGTTGCCGATCATGCCGCCGAGCGTCGCGCGCGTGAGCGTCGAGGGGTCGGGGCCGAAGCGGAGGCCGTGCGGGGCGGCCGCGCGCTGAAGCGTCGCGAGGATGGCGCCGGGCTCGACGCGGGCCGTCCGTGCGTCGCGGTCGACGCTCAGGACGCGGTTCATGTGACGCGACGTGTCGAGCACGAGGCCCGTGCCGACGGCGTTGCCTGCGACCGACGTCCCGCCCCCGCGCATCGTCAGGGGGACGCTGGCGTCGCGGGCGACGGCGAGCGCAGCGAGGATGTCCTCGACGTCCTTCGGATACGCCACCACCAGGGGTACGACGCGGTAGTTCGACGCGTCGGAGGAGTACTCGGCGCGGCGTCGGGCGGAGTCGTCGACCTCGCCGCGCATCGCCTCGCGCAGCGCGCCGACGAGGGCGGCGGGGGGCGCGATGGTCACGCCGTCATTGTGTCAGACCGGGACGGGCGCCTTGGCGCGACGTAGGGCCTACGCTGCTTCGCGGAAAAGGGAGGTGCCCCGACGATCGAGACGTCGGGGCACCTCCGTTGCCACACGCGTGGACTAGCTCGCTTTCCACACGAGGGGGTTGGTGTACAGGTCGGTCTCCGAAGGCTTGAACGTCATATTCGGAGCACCCGACGCCTTGAGGTACGCGACGAGGAAACACCCTTGCACGGTCTTGCCGGCGTCGAATTCCGTACCCAGGAACGACGGGTTGACGCAGCCCTTGATCTTGCCCTGGGAGTCGAAGAACATGAAGGCGTTGTACCCCTCCGGATCGAAGTCCAGGATGACGTCCCGGCGCTCCATCGAGAAGGCGGGGTTGCCCATCGCCTGGACCTCGTAGACGACCTTGACGACGCCGAGCTCGTCCTTCGTCGCACCCGTGATGATCGTGTCCTCGGGCAGGTCGTCCACCGACGCCTGCGTCATCGACGTGACGGACACACGCATCACGAGGTCGCCCGACGGCGACGTCACCGGATCTCCCGCGAGACCGTCGGGGAACGTCGCGATCCGATAGTCGACGATCGCGTCGTCTCCGATCGCGAGCACGGAACCGGGCGGGGTGTAGTCGCCCGGGGCGACCGCATCGCTACCGCTGTCCGCGTCGTTCGCGGGGGCCGCGGCGGAGGTCTGCGCGACCGCCGGCTGCGTCTCCGTCGGTTCGGCGAGCGGCGAGCTGGTGACGGTGACGGCGGCCTGGCTGCACCCCGCCAGTAGTCCCACGCTGACGGTGATTGCGCCGACGGTTATCGCGTTCCTGATCTTCACGTTCGTTTCCCCTCATATAGGTGCGGGCGTCTCCCGCTGGCCCCACCGTAGCGATACGGCGGCCCGGGCGCGCGCTGAACGGGAGATTGCGTGGAAGTGCAATAGTTCGACCCCGTTTGGGGCCGATTTCGCACAATTCCGCGCCGCGATGCGTCCTCGTGGACCCCTGCCGGGACCTTCGACCACGCCGCCCGCCCTCGGCGGGAGGATCATCAATCGGGTGCGGACCTACGTCGACTGCCATGCCTGCTTCCTCCGGCAGGCGCGAAGCGCCGCCCGTATGGTCACCGCGGACGAGGCCGCGCAGCAGGCCGTCGTGACCGAGACTCGGGCGCTCCTCGAGTCTTTGCCTCCCGGCGCCACGCCGCCAGAGATCGCCTTCGCGGTGCATAGCCTCGTGCGCGAGCGACTGGGCGACGGCGACCCGTACTCGGCCGTCAAGGAGGAGAGCACGCGCGCAGCCCTGGAGCTGTACCCGCGACTGACGGCCCTCGTCGCCGAGAGCGAGGATCCCCTGGACGCGGCGGTGCGGGTCAGCATCGCCGGCAACATTGTCGATTTCGGCTTCAGCGACGACGTGCCGGACCTGTGGGCGACGGTCGAGCGAGTCAAAGGGCTCCCCCTCGCGATCGACGATCTCCCCGAACTCCGCTCCGCGCTCGATAGCGCCGACCACGTGCTGTACCTCGGCGACAACGCGGGCGAGACCGTGTTCGACCGGGTGCTCATCGAGGCGCTCGAGCCGCCCGTGCTCTACGCGGTCAAGGGCGGCCCCGTGCTCAACGACGCGACCGTCGACGACGCGCTCGCCGCGGGCCTGGAGACGTGCGCGACCATCATCGACAACGGCTCCCGCGCGCCCGGCACCGTCCTCGACCTCTGCTCGGCGGAGTTCCGCGCCACGTTCGACGCCGCTCCGCTCGTCATCGCCAAGGGCCAGGCCAACTACGAGACGCTGAGCGAGGCCGGGCCGCGCGTGTTCTGCCTTCTGCAGGCCAAGTGCCCGGTCATCGCGGAGGACATGCGCGTGCCCGTCGGTAGCACCATCGTCCGGCGGAGTACGGGGCCCCGCGACGCCGCCTCGTCGGCACGGGCTAGCTGACGAGGTCCGCCACCATGATCGGCCGCGAGCACCCACAGCAGCACGCCGATGCCTTTCTTCAGGTGATCGGTCGAGACCCGCGACTGCATGACGCGCGACCCCGCGAACGACCCGACGGCGGCGAGCGCCGCCATCGTTCCGACGAACCACGGGTTCAGCTCGCCGAGGGCGACGTGGCCGAGGAACCCGGAGAGCGACGAGAAGACGACCACGAGGGACGTCGTGCCGACGGCGACCTTGGGGGCCAACCCCATCCACGTCAGACCCGGAAGAACGACGTTCCCCCCGCCGACGCCGAGCAGCCCGCCGAGGAAACCGGCCGCCCCGCCGACCCCGGCCCCGATCGCGGCCTCCGCCGACGTCGACCGCTCCGCCGACGCCATCCGGGGCCGGTACAGGAGCATCATGGCGCCGGCGAACGCGAGGAATCCCGCGAAGAGCGCCAGGAGCACCGTGTGGGGCGAGTGCGTGCTCAACACCGCGCCGACGGGCGCGAGCGCGACTGCCGAAACGAGCACGGGGATGCCGGTGCGCCAGCGGACGAGGCCCGCGCGGGCATAGGAGGTCGCCGCCGAGCCAAGGCTGACCGCGTTCAGCAGGAGCGCCGTCGAGGCCGCTTCGCCGAGGGGCATCCCGAGGTAGTAGAAGAGGGGCACGAAGATGAAGGCCGCGCCGAGGCCCGCCATCGCCATGACCCCCGAGCCGACGAGGACCACCACCCCGCCGACGATGTATAACGTCACGGATCTGCCCTCTCGGTTCGCTGGGACGAGTCGACGAGCACGGTGCGCGTCAGGGTGCCGAAGCCTCGAAGATACTCCCGATCGTCGCGTGAAGCGCGACGTCGGGCGGAATCGCCTGCTTCGCCGACCGGTGTCCTAGGATCGGCCCATGGGGACCCCCGCGGCGACAACTCGCGACCGTCCCCGTTCTCGGGTGCGCGGCGCGGCCTTCCGGCACGACATCCAAGGGCTTCGGGCGTTCGCCGTGTGCGCCGTGCTCCTCTTCCACCTCTTTCCCTCAGGCCTCAGCGGCGGATACGTCGGGGTCGACGTGTTCTTCGTGATCAGCGGATTCCTGATGGCGAGCCACCTGCTCGAGCGGTTGCGGACGACGGGCCGGATCCGTCCGGGCGAGTTCTGGGCCCGCCGCGCCAAGCGCCTCCTCCCGGCCGCCCTTCTCACACTCGGCGCCACGCTGATCGCGACGGTCGCGCTCGTCCCGCGCGCCGCGTGGCGTTCCACCCTCAACGAGATCGCGGGCTCGTCGCTCTACGTCGAGAACTGGGTGCTCCGCGCCCACCAGGCCGACTACTACGGACGACTCGCGCCGCCGTCGCCCGTCCAGCACTTCTGGACGCTTTCCGTGGAGGAGCAGTTCTACTTCATGCTTCCCCTCGGAATGATCGCGGCGACGCTCGTGGCCCGGGCCATGCGCGCGAAAGTCTCGACGACCGTCGGCGTCGCCCTAGCGATGGGCGCGGCGCTCTCGTTCGGCTACGGCGTCTGGTCGACGTTCACCCACGGGACGACCGCGTACTACGGGACGTTCGGACGGGCGTGGGAATTCGTCCTCGGATGCCTCGTCGCCCTCGCTCCGGCGGTGAGATCCCCACGCGTCCGGGTGGCGTTCGCGTCGGTCGGCGTGACGGCGCTCGCCGTCTCCGTGGTGCTCTTCGACTCGTTCACGCCCTTTCCCGGCTTCGCCGCCCTGCTGCCCTGCGTCGGCGCCGCGATGCTCGTCGCCCTCGGCGCCGCGAGCCCCCTGCGACGCGTCGGCGCGTGGCGCCCCGTCGCGGTGATCGGCCGCATCTCCTACGCGACCTATCTGTGGCACTGGCCGCTCATCGTGATCACGCCCTACGTGACGGGAGCGGACCTCCGCGTCCCCGACAAGGTCGCCATCGCCGCGGCCTCCTTCGGCTTGGCGTGGCTCTCGACGACGTACGTCGAGGATCCCGTGCGGTATTCGCCCCGGCTGCTGGCGAAGCGCCGACCGCGCATCGTCGCGCTGTGGAGCGTCATCGGCATGGCGACCGTTCTCGCCGGGACGTACTGGGCCGGGGCGTGGTCGTCCGCGCGACTCGACGCGGACGTGGAGCTGGCCGACCGGATCCTCGAGGAAAACCCCTCGGGGTTGGGCGCCGCGGGCCACGTCCCGGGGGCGCCCGTCGCGCCGGACCCGCGGCTCGACGGTGTCCTGATCCCGCCCCCGAACTCGCGTCGACGGACTCGGCGATTCGTCGGGACTGCCGGAGCGACGACGGCGTGCTGCGGGTGTGCACCGTCGGTCCGGAGGCGGGCTACGTGCGCCACCTGGTCGCCGTCGGCGATTCGCACAACTCCGTCCTGATCGACGCGTACGCCACGATCGCGGAGAACCGGAACTGGCGGATCGACGTCGCCGGGGCGAGCACGTGCTACTGGACGACGCGCGAGCAGCACCAGACGGCGTCCCTCGCCCGGGCGTGCGAGGCGTGGAAGCCCGCGCTCGTCGACTACCTCACCACCGCCGGCCCGTTCGACGCGATCATCACGACGCATTCGCGCGCGAACGGCGTCGTGGTCCCCGAGCCCGGTGAGACGGTCGACGAGGCGACGATCAACGGCCTCGTCGAGGCGTGGACCCCGCTCACCGATCAGGGCACGCCCGTGATCGCCCTCGTCGACAACCCGCACTCCTCGAGCGCCGCGCTCCGCTGCGTCGAAAGCCTCGGACTTCGATCGCCCGACGGCTGCGCGGTGTCGCGGGACTGGGCGTTCGCCAATGTCGATGGGAGCGTCGAGGCCGCGCAACGCGTTCCCCTGGCCCGAGCGATCGATCTGACCGACTTCTACTGCGACGAGACCTCGTGCCCGGCGATCATCGGAAACGTCATCGTCTACCGGGATACGACGCACATGACCGCGACGTTCATCGCGACGCTCACGCCGTATCTCGAGGAGCGCTTGGCCGGCGCGGTGGCGGACCTGTCCGTCGCGACCGATTCGTCGGAGTGACGATCGATCGGATCGACCGGGGTGGAGCCGCCTGTGGGAATCGAACCCACGACCTATTCATTACGAGTGAATCGCTCTGCCGACTGAGCTAAGGCGGCGCGTCCGCGCGAGGGCGAAACGGCTCGACGATTCTAGCGGCTCAGCACGTCTTTCCCGAATCTGGGACGGTGCCGTCGACGAAGTACGCGTCGATCGTGTCGAGGATGCACGAGTTCGAGCGCCCGTACGCGGTGTGGCCCTCGCCGTCATACACGAGAAGCGACGCGTTGGGGAGTCGGTCGGCGAGCGATCGCGCCCACTTGAGCGGGGTTGCCGGGTCGCCCGTCGTCCCCACGATGATGATCGGCCCGGCGTCGGCCGCGGGTGAGAGGTCCTGGACGATCTGGTGCGCCTTGAACGGCCACCCGTCGCAGCCGACGCCCGCCGCGAACCACCACCCGAACGTCGGGGACGCCTTCTCCGCCGCCTTGCGGAAGTCGCGTATCTGGTCGATCGTCCACGGGTCCTGCGGCGGCTCGTCGAGGCAGCTGATCACCGTGAACGCCTCGGTGGAGTTGCTGAGGTAGTTCCCGTTCTCGTCCCGATCGAGGTAGAAGTTCGCGAGCGCGAGGAACGCGCGGCCGGTGCCGAGGTTGAGCGCCTCGTCGAACGCCGTCGTCAGGTACGGCCAATTCTGTTCGTCGTACATCGTGACGACGATTCCGTACACGATCATCGTGCCGTTGAGGGGGGTGCCGCCCGTCGGGATGCCCGTGTCGCGCGCCTCCGTGATGAGGTCGCGCACCGCGCGCTTGGCGAGATCCGGGTCGCGCGGGAGCGGGCACGACGCCTGGGAGATGCAGTCGGCGATGTACGCGTCGAGCGCCTGCTCGAATCCCGCGGCCTGGCCCTCCGACATCTGCTCGGGGCTGAGGAGGAAGTCGACGGCCCCGTCGAGCACGAGGCGCCCGACCTTGTCGGGGAAAAGGGTCGCGTACGTCGCGCCGAGCTGCGAGCCGTACGAGAACCCGAGGTAGTGCAGCTGCGAGTCGCCGAGCACGGCGCGGATCACGTCCATGTCGCGGGCCGCGCTCGCCGTATCGACGTTCTCGACGAGCCTCCCCGAGAGCTCGAGGCAGCGGTTGGCGAAGTCGGTGTTCGTCTTCTGGAGGCGCGTGACGTCCGCCGCCTTCTCCGCGACGTCCTGGGACGTGAAGTACGCGTTGAGCTCGTCGGTCGTGCCGCAATTGATCGGCGTGGACTGGCCGACGCCGCGCGGGTCGAATCCGACGATGTCGTAGCGGTCGAGCAGCGAGTTTCCCGCGAAGCTCAGGAAGTAGTCCGTGAGCTCGAGCCCCGACCCGCCCGGCCCGCCGGGGTTGATCAGCAGAGACCCGATCCGCTCGTCGGGCTTGCGCGCGACGCTCCGGTTAAGGGAAAGGGTGATGCGCGGGCCGTCGGGCTTCGTCCAGTCGAGAGGCACGACAATCGTCGCGCACTCGAGGTCGCCGCACGACGACCAGCGCACGGTCTGGTCGTAGACGCTTCTCCCGTCGGGGGCGATCGAGGTGAGGCCCCCGTCGCCGCCCGGCCAGGCCCCGGATTCGGTCGGCTCGACCTGCTCGAGCGGGGGGAGGCACGCGGTGACGGCGACGAGCGCGACGAGCGCGGTGGCCGCGACTGCGGCGCGGCGACGAGCGGTCATGCGACCACGGTATACGAGCGCCGAGGCGACCGCGCGGCCACCCGCGCGCATGACCTCGCTCAGACGCGTCCGCCTGCGCGCGACGGTCTCCGACGTCCACGCCGCGCCGACGACGAGCGCGACGAAGGCGATCGCGCCCCACGTCCACCACGGGAGCACGAACGCGGGCGCGGAATTCTGTCCGGTAAGCGAGGCGAGGTCGAAGGGGCCCGTCAGGGCCGTTCCGAGCATCGCCCGGTGGCCGTGCCGACGGAGACGGCAAGGAGCGCGGGGACCAGGATCTCCGCGAGAGTGACCCGGTTCGCGGACGCGCGAGAGAAGCCCAGGACGCGGAATCCTGCGGACGCGGTCGAGCGGCCCTTCGCGCCGCGGTGGACTCGAGACCCACGACGAGGGCGAGGAGGAGCGCGAAGAACACGGCGGCGCCGCTTAGCAGACCCGTCATGGCCTCGACGACCGGCGCGGCGCGGCGCTCGGCGAGCCACGTCGCGCGCGAGGTGATCGCCACGTCCTCCGCCGCTACGTTGTCGCGTGCGGCCCGCTCCGCGCCGGGGCCGACCGCCCACATCGACTCGAACGCGGTGACCATGCGCTGCGACGTCGTGACGAGCCGGTTGCCGAAGGCGCGTCCTGCGAAGACACGGGCCGTCCGATCGCGTCCGCGAGGGCGTTCTCGTCGATGAACACCGTCGGCATGCGCACCCCGACGTCGCCGGGTACGGGCGGGGCGGAGCCGACCTGGACGACGGATACGGACGAGCCCTCCCACAAGACGGTCAAGCCGTCCGACGCGGGCGGAACGTCGCGGGTGAGGATAGGGATCGGCTCGCCTTCGGCAGCGCCTTCGAGCAGCGCGAGCTGCGGCGCGTCGTCGAAAGGCGTCCCGGCGAGAAGCGCCTCGAACTCCGCGGGGTCGACGGCGACGACCCGCGCGATCATGTCGACGCCCCCGCCGAGCAACTGCGATGTCGGCATAATCCACGCCGTCGCCGCCGCATCGACCCCGTCGAACGATTCGATGCTCCTCGCGGCTTCCGGAAGCGCGCCGACCCCGACGCGCGTCGCCGCGACGTCACCGCCGACGCTTTCCCAGGATCCGGCCACCTCGCCCGTCCTCACGGTCGCGTCCATGGCAAGCGTGAGGGCAAGCATGCTCGCGGCGACGACGAAGGCCGTCAGCGGCAAGGCGGCCACGCCCGCGCGGGCGGCGCGAGCACGGCGATCGGGCCGCGTGTTCGCGTGGCCGCGCGGCGCAACCAGCGCCAGAGCGCGGGCAGGACCGAACGAGCGCGAGGGCGACGGCAACGGCGACGAGAAACGGGCCGGCGAGAATCACGAAGTCGAAGCCGGTCGAGCCGACCGTCGCGCCGACGCCGCGCGAACGAAGAGCGGCGATCGACCCCACGGCGAGCAGGAGCGCGGCCCCCTGAGCGAGAGGCGGCGCACGGCTCGGGAGCGGGTGCCGATCGACTGTCGAGGCGTCTTGCCCGGGGCGGGGCCATCCGGCGGACGCCTCCCAGGCCCCGATGACAGGGCTCGCGAGCGCGGCGATCACGAGCGGCGGGACCACCCAGCCGAGGCGGAGCGGACCCGAGACGACGGCATTCGCGAGCACGACGCCGGCGGCGCCGCGATCGCGGTGGCGACGACGGACTCGCCCAGGAATGCTCCGACGATGGAACGGTGCGATGCCCCGTGGGTTCGCAGATGGACGATCACGGCGCGGCGGCGGCGAACGAGGAGCGCGGCGGCGAGGACGAGCACGAGCAGCGCGGCGCCGAGCGCCCCGACGAGTACCAGCGACGCCTGGGCGGAGGCGGACGCGATCCTCGCGTTCGCCCCTCCGAGCACGACGTCGAGGCGCGTACGGACGGACGTCGACAGCCACCCTTCCCCGAGGTCCCCCGCCCCGACGTGATCCTGCGGATCGCGGCGCCACGTCGGCAGCGTTCGACGCGTCGAGGGCGTTCGGATCGACGGTGAACGTGTAACTGCGGGTGAGCGCGCCTTGGGGTAAAGCGAGACTCGCGGACGGGAGGGACTCGCCCGTCAACAGCGCCGCGAAGTCCGGCACGGCGGACAGCGCCGTCGTCGACGCTCGGTTGCACCAGGATCGGCGCGAGCGCCCATACGGGGTGCGAGGCGTCGACCGGACGGAAGATCCCGGTCACGGTGAGCACGTGCCCCAGGCGAAGCGAGTCGGTGGCGTCGATCATGTCCCCACCTCGACGCCGAGCGTCTTGGCGCTCTCCTCGGACAGTCCGATCTCGATCGGGAAGGTTCCGTCGGCGGCGTCCGTCTCGTACGCCCCTTTCGTTCCGCCCGGTGCCCGCCCTTGGACCCAGGTCACGCCCGACTCGCCCTCGCCGTAGACGTACTCGAGCCGCATCGTGGCGGGAAGCGTGCCGAGCTTCCCGATCTGAAGGTTCCCGCTGGTGATCTGCACGATCGGCTTGTCGAATATGGGGGGAAGCCCCTGCGTGAGGAAATCGCCGATCCACACGGAGTCCCCGGGCGTCCCAATTGTCGCGGGGCCCGGCGACCCGAAATCACCGACGAGGGGGACGTTCACCACCAAGGAGGATTGCGAGTTCGGGTTCGCGACGGCGGTTCGGATCTCGTGGGTCGACACGCGATCGATCTCCCTCGGAACGACCGCGGTGAGGAAGGCCACCAGCGCGACAACGATCATCGTCACGGCGAGCGGTGCCGCGTCCGCGCGGGCCTGCGGCATCGTCATCCGAAACGGCACGGCTCCTCCGCGGGGGCGCGGCTCATGACGCGTCCCCCTGCCGGAGGCTGAGCGCCGTCGCGCGCTGGGCGAGCGCGCGGGACGCCGGAAGTCCGACGACCGTTCCGCCGACCACGAATGCGCCGAGAATGACCGCGAGGGACGGCGCGTTCCAGACGAGGCGTGCGATGGGTGGTGAAGGGAAGTCGGCGGACCCCGTCACGAGATGGGGAGCCACGAGCCAGGCGAGCGCCACCCCGAGCGCCGCGCCGCACGCGATCGCGAGAACGGTCACCGCGACGTGCTCGAGTATCGCCGTCGCGTGCACGGATCGGCGGGGCACGCCCATACCGCGAAGCCGAGCGGCGACGAGGGACCGGTCGCGAGCGGCGGCCAACGCTTGGGCCGCCGTTCCGGCAATCGCCAAAGCGACCGCGGCGATGAAGACGAGAAGGGACCACGACGCGCGCACGGCGGCCCGCGGCCCGTTGCCGAGCGTCTCCGCGTACGTCTCGCGCGATTCGACCGGTCGGAGGCCCGCCGCCTCGAGCGCGTCCGCGGATCCGGGCGCGGGATCGCCCACCCACCACGCGTCTGTGATAAACGCGCGTCCTCCCCCGGACAGCAGGGCTCGTGAGATCGCGTCGAAGTCCGCGAGGATCGCATCCTTCCTCGTCCCTCCCGGCGCGTACGGGATGGTGCCGACGAGCGTCGCGTCGATCGAGGCCGTGCCGACATTGAGAACGAACGTGTCGCCTGGCGCGAGGGAGAGGTCGGAGGCGAGCGTGTTCGTCATCAGCACCGGCACGCTCTCGACCGGCTCGAAGCCGAGGGTGGCGACGTGGATGTCGTTCCACGCGAGACGGAACGCGACCGTGCCGCGAGTCGTGTCGACGGCCGCGCCATCATCGCCGAACGTCAGGATCCGCGTCGACAGATCCAGAGCGTACGACCGTCCCCCAATCGGCAAGAACCCTAGATCCCCGAGGTCGGGGAGGTCGGGGCGTACGTAGTACTCCAGGGGGAGCGGAAAGTCCGTGTCGATGCTGATGCGTAGGTCGATCGCGATGATCGACCATGCGCCCGCGGGGAGCGGATCGTGTCCCGGTGCGGGGAAGGCCACGTCGTGCGCCGAGCCGTCCGCCGGCAGGCGCTCGCCTTCGAGCTCCGCGCGATTCCCCCACTCGTCCTCCACGATGGCCGTGGGGATGATGATCATCTGCGTCGGGATGTCGATCTCGTCGACCGGCGCCTCTGCCACGTCCGCCGTCATCGTGAGGTGCGCGGGGGTCGCCCCATCGGCGACGATCGGAATCGTCGAGACGGGCGCGGCGGGCGCGAGGTCGGCGGTGGCCGTCGCCCACGTGTCGCCCGAGCCGAGCGGCCCCCGACCACCTCGTCGGCCCTCGTCGTATCGAATGCGATGAAGTCGGCCCCGCTCGCCTTCGAGCCGATGGTGACGGTCCGGTGTACGACCGGCGCGACGTTGCCTCCCGTCGCCTTCGCGATCGCGGAGCCCGTGTCGATTCCCCCGGGCGCCTCGACCGCGAGATCCGTTCCGACGGCCACGGCCGCCTGGTCCTCCTGTGACGCCTGCCAGGTGCCGAGGAAGACGACGGCGAAGGTGGTCGAGGTCGCAGCGAGCACCACGAGGAACGCACCCGATGTCGCATTCCCGCGCGCGATCTGCCACGCCGCCAACGGCTGGACGATGCCGCGCCGACTGCGGGCGCTCAACTCCGCGACCTTGGCGACGAGCGGAAGGACGCGGAGGGCGAGGACGGCGCCTGCGACGACGCACAGCACGGGCGTGGCCACGAGGACGGGATCGATGGACCCGGCCCCCGATCCGTGCGCCCGGAGCTGGAGGTAACCGAGCACGGCCACGGCGACGAGGACGACGTCGGCTCCGGGAGCGCGCGAGCGTGCCGATCACGCGACGACGCGTCCGCACGGGTCGCCCTCCCATCGCGGCGGCGATCACCACGAGGGTCGGTACGAACGCCCCGACGAGAACGGCGACGACGAGTTCGCGCGTCTGACCGGACGCCGCCCCCGTCGTCGCGACCCACGTCTTGTCGAGCCCCGTCACCGACATCATCGCGCGATACGTCAGGTGCGCGAGTGGCAGCGCGATCACCGAGGCCGCGAGCGCGAGGATGCTCGCCTCGACGCTCGCGCGTCCGACGAGCTGCCAGCGACTTGCCCCGCGATCGACCAGAAGCGTCGTCTCGCCCCGCCGGCGTCGGACGAGAAGGCCGCCCACCATTCCCACGCTCGCGCCGCCGAGCACGATGAGGAGCAACACCACGGTGAACACGCCGCCTCGCGCGAGGGTCGTCTCGTCCTGCGTCTCGGAGTAGACCGTCGACAGTCCCGTGCGGACGAGGAGCGAACTCGCGCGTTCGGCGAGCGCGACGCTGATCTCCTGGCGGAGGCCGTCGGTCGCCCGGACGACGGATGCCAGGGGGTCGGGGTTCGCCTCGAGGTCGGGATCGGCGACGACGTTGAGTCGTTCGACGGCGCCGTTCGAATCGACGAGGGTTCCCGGCGCGACGAGGAACGGCCCGTACGCGGGGGACCGGTACCAGTCGGGGGTGAAGCCCGCGCCGCCGAGGATGTCGCGCTCCCACACCACCGATCGGTCGGGGACGAACAGGCCGACAACCGTGTAGTCCGTCCCTTCCGGCGGCGGAGAGTCGCGTGAACGGGGGAGACCGTCAGCCGTACGTCGTCGCCCACGACGAGCCCGAGCATCGATGCCGTGTTGAGGGGAAGCGCCACCTCGACGGGAGCGCCGGCTCCGGCGGGTTCAGGCCATCGCCCGTCCGTCAGCTGCGCGTGCTCCGTCGCCGAATCGGCGTCGAGGACGTACGCGAGCCTGCTGGACTCCCCCGGCAGGTAACCCATGGGCGACGACGCCCACACGGACATGCTCGACGGGTACGGTGCGAGCGCCTCGCTCGCGGACGAGGTGATCGTCTCGACGATGCCGCGCGTGTCCTCACTCGCGCCGCCCTCCTGCTGCTCGAGCGTCACGCCGATCGTGACGAGGTCGGCGCTCCCCTCCGCCGAGGTCCCGTCGGCGCGGGCGACGGCCTCGCCCGTCGCCCGATGGAGGCCGTCGCCGGAGAGAAGGACACCCGCGCCGACAAGCGACGAGCACGCGACGAGCGTCGCGAGGACGGCCGCGAGCAGAAGCCACTGGTCCGCGGCGCGCCGCATCAACGACGCGCCCGGCGAGGCCGGACGCCTAGGCATCGATGAGGTGACCGTCGACGATCCGCACCGCCCGGTCGGCGAGCGCGATCATCACGCGGGTCGTGGGTGGCGACGATCGCGGTCATGCGCTCCGCCTCGACGACACCGCGGATGAGGGCCATCACGGCGAGGCCGGTGTCAGTGTCGAGCTGGCCGGTCGGCTCGTCGGCGATCAGCAGCTGCGGCGACCCGGCGAGCGCCCTGGCGATCGCGACCCGCTGCATCTGACCGCCGGACATCTCCTCGGGCCGGTGCTGCGCATGGTCGCCGAGGCCCACGAGGTCGAGCAGCGCTCGACGCGCTGCTCGCGCTCCGCGACCGGAAGCCGGCGCAGCCGAAGCGGCAGCCCGACGTTCTCGGCGGCCGTGAGCTCGGGGACGAGGCCGAAGTTCTGGAAGATGAAGGCGACGACCGTCGCGGCGCAGCGCGTCCAGGCTCGTCCTCGTCCAGCGCCGTGACGTCTGCGGCCCGCGACCACGACCTGCCCGCCGTCGGGCCGGTCGAGGCCGCCGACGATGTTGAGCAGCGTGGTCTTGCCCGGAACCCGACCGCCCGACGAGGGCGACGAGCTCGCCCGGTCGCGACGTCGAAGGAGACGTCCGCAGAGCGCGTGGACGGCCGTGCGCCCCGACCCGTACGTGCGGCGGACGCCCGCGGAGCGTCGGACCATCGGGCCGCGGCCGCGCCAGGCACGTCCTGCCGCCGTCATCGCGTGCACGTCCGGCCAGAGCGCGACGTGGTCGGCCTCGAGGGCGAGGCGAACGCGCCGGGTGAGCGCGAGCGCCTCGCGGTACTCGCGGGGCACCTGGACGCGCCCCGCGCGGTCCATCACGGCGTATTCCTCGGCGATCACGTGCGAGCCCCCGTCCTCGGTGGCCTCGGTACGGCGCAGCACCTCGGAGCTCGTCCGGCCGTCCCGGATCGCGACCGTCCGCTCCACCTGGCCGCTGACCGCCGGGTCGTGCGTCACGACGACGACGGTGACGCCCGCCTCGCGGTTGGCGAGCGCGCAGGGTGTCGAACACCTCCTGGGCGGTCGTGGAGTCGAGCTCGCCCGGTCGGCTCGTCGGCGAGCAGGAGGCGCGGCTCGTTGGCCAGCGCGACGGCGATCGCCGTGCGCTGCTGCTCGCCGCCGGACATCTGCGCTGGGCTGGCGGTGGGCGCAGTGCGCCGACCCCACGGCGTCCAGGAGGTCGGCGGGCCCGGGCCTCGCGCCGACGCCGGGGGAAGCCGGCGAGCGAGAGCGGCAGCACCACGTTGCCGCGCGCGGTGAGGTAGGGGACGAGGTTGCGCGCGGTCTGCTGGCGCACGAACCCGACGACGCGATCGGCGGTACTCGAGGCGCCGGGACGCTGGACAGCGCGGTGAGGTCCCAGCCGTCCACGGCGCGCCGGGCCGGCCGTCGGCTGGTCGGCGCCGGCGAGCACCGAGAGGAGCGTGGACTTGCCCGAGCCGGACGGGCCGACGACGGCGATCATCTCGCCGCGCTCGACGACGAGGTCGAGGCCCTGGAGGGCCTGGACCTCGATCGCCCCGTGCTGGTAGATGCGCACGACGTTCTCGCACACGACGAGTACGTCGGAACTCACATCGGCTGACGCCGCCGCGGTCGCGGACACACGCTCTCCCTCGTCGAGGTATACCCCGCGCGTCGGGCGCACGACCCACCTCGCGAAGGCTGCTTATCGCGCCAGAATAACTTGGCTACGCCGCCAGCGGGCGCAACTCGAGGAACATCGCCTCGAGCGCAAGCACGGGCGCGACGTTACCCGCGAGGCGTTCCCGCGCGACGCCGATCGCGTCCATCATCCCGAGCGTTCGCGTGAGCGGCTCCCTCTGGGCGATGCCGGCGATCCCCTCGCGGTGGCCCTCGTTGACGAGCGCGACGCCCGCGCCCGTCTGGACGACGGCGACGTCCCGGTAGAACGAGAGCAGGTCGAGCAGGGCCCGGTCGAGGACGTCGCGTTTGGCGCGGGTGGCGCGCCGCTTCTGGTCCTCCTCAAGTTGGCGCACCTGGGCGCGGAGCGCCGGCGGAAGTCGCTCACCGGGGTCGACCCCGAGCGTGACGTAGAGTTCCGCGAGCTCCGCGGCGTCGCGCTCCCCCGTGGCCGCCTTCGCGTCGTCGTCCGCGACGGCGACGAGTTCGCCGGCCGCAAGCACCGCGTCCCCGACGCCTCGGACGTCGGACGCGAGCGCCAGGACGCGCTCCCGCCTGGCGCGCGCCTCGGGGTCGCTCGCGAGGCGCCGCGCGACGCCGATGTGGCACTGGGCCGCGAGCGCGCACTCGCGCGCAAGTGCCGGCTCCACGCCGTCGCGTTCGATCAGCAGGCGCGCGACCACCTCGGCGTCCGGGATGCGCAGCGTGACCACGCGGCATCGCGAGTGGATGGTGGTCGCGACGTCGTGAAGGCTCGGCGCGCACAGGATCCAGACGGTTCGCGGCGGCGGCTCCTCGACGGCCTTGAGCAGGACGTTGGAGGTGCGCTCGGTCATGCGGTCGGCGTCCTCGATGATGATCACGCGCCACCGCCCCTCGGAGGGCGCGCTCTGCGCGTGGCTCACGAGCGAACGAACCTCGTCCACGGAGATCGTGACCTTCTCGGTCGCGACGATCGTCACGTCGGCGTGCGTCCCGGCGACGGCCGTTCGGCAGGCGTGGCACTCGCCGCATCCGCCATTCGGGCACTGGAGCGCGGCCGCGAACGCGCGCGCGGCGATCGAACGCCCGGAACCCGGGGGGCCCGTGATGAGCCACGCGTGGGTCATCGCGCGGTCGCCCGCGGCGGCGGCGACGAGGGAATCGAGGGCGTCGCCCTGCCCGACGACCTGGTCCCAGGCGCTCACTCCGACAGGTCCCACTGCGTCCAGTCGCCGACGCGCTGGACGGGCTTGGGCACGCGCAGGCCGCGCTTCTGCTCGGGCAGGACGGCCTCGACGGCGGCGCGGACGTCCGCGTGGACGACCTCGACGGGGCGGGACGCGTCGATCACCGCGTAGCGATCGGGGGCGAGCGCCGCGAGGTCGAGGAAGGCCTGGCGGATGTCGGCGGCGTGGCCGAACGTCTCCCGCTCGACGCGGTCCTGCTCGTCGCCGAGTCGGCTCGGGTCGGGCTCCATGTCGAGGACGATGGTCAGGTCGGCGACCAGGCCGTCGGCCGCCCATGCCGAGATACGTCCGATCTCCTCGCCCAGCCCGCGCGCGACCGCCTGGTAGGCGATCGACGAGTCGACGAATCGGTCCTGCACGACTACGTCGCCTTGCTCGAGAGCGGGGTACACGACCTCGTCGACGTGCTGGGCGCGGTCGGCGGCGTAGAGGAGCGCCTCGGCGCGGGGCGACACGTCGCCGCCGTGCATGAGCACCTGGCGAAGCTCGGAGCCAAGCCCCGTGCCGCCGGGCTCGCGCGTCGTCGTCACGTAGCGCGCCTTCCCCTCGGCCGCGGCGAGCCAGTCCGCGAGCATCGACGCCTGCGTCGTCTTGCCGACGCCGTCGCCGCCCTCGAACACGATGAAGAATCCGGGATACGCCATTCCCCTACGCTACCTCCGCCCCGGGGCGTCGCGCCCATACGGCGTACAACGCGAGGGAGGCCGCCTGGATCGCCGCGACGACGGCCACGAGGAGGGGCAGGGAGCGCTCGTACAGCGAGCCCGTGAGCACGCCCCCCGCGAGCGCCGCGGCCCCGAGCGCCGCCGCGAAGATCCCGTACGCCGTCCCTCGGCGCGCCGAGGGGACGAGCCCCGCGACGGCCGCCCGGAGCACGGACTCCTGGATCCCCATGACCGCGCCCCAGAGCGCGACGCCCGCGATCGCGAGCGGCAGGCTCCTCGCGAACGCGAGGGGCGGGATCGCGGCGGCGAGCAGCGGGACGGCGAGGAGCACCCGCTTGCCGACGCGGTCGTACAGCGCGCCGACCGCCAGCGCCGCGCCCGCGTCCACGAGCATCGCCCCGGCGTAGATGAGCGGCACGACGTACGCCGCGACCAGACCCTCGCGCGCGAGGTGGTACCCGATGATCCCGAAGGTCGCGTATCCGACGGTCGTGAGCGTCGCGAACGCGAGGTACCACCAGAACGTCGTCGGGAGGCGGTACCGGCCCGCGGCGCGGCCGCGTTCCTCGCGTCGCTCTTTCCCCTCGTGCGCCGTCTCCGCCTTCTCTCCGCCGTCGTGCGCCCCATCCTCATACGCGGCGGGGTTCGGAACCCGACTCCGGAGCCACAGGAGCAGGACGATGACGGCGAGGCCCGGGAGGGCGAGCATCGCGAACGTGGGCGCGTAGCGCCCCGTGATCGCGAACGCGGCCGCGACGGCGACCGGGCCGATGACCGCGCCGAACTGGTCGAGCGCCTCGTGCACGGCGAATCCGCGGCCGCGGCCGATCGCGGACGTCGCGTGGGAGAGGATCACGTCCTTCGCCGGGCGCCGGACGGCCTTACCCGCGCGCTCGGTCAGGATGAGACCCGCGACGATCCAGAGCACGGACGTCGCGCCGAGCAGCGGCACGGAGATCACCGTCATCGCGTACCCGGCGATCAGAAGCGGCCAGTAGGCGCGCGTGCGGTCGGCGATCGGCCCGGTGACGAGCCTGCCGGCAAAGCCGACCGCCTCGCCCGCCCCGGTGATGAAGCCGACGGCGACGGCGGACGCGCCGACGGCCGCGAGGTACGGGCCGGTGATGGAGCGCGCCCCCTCGTACACGACGTCGGCGAGCATGCTGACGACGCCGAGCGAGACGACGAATCGCCACGGGCTCCACCCGGGTCGGTTCTCCCGTGCGGGCGCCATCACGCGATCCAATACCCGAGGCTCGCCGCCGCGAGCGTCACGGCGAGCGAGGCGCCGACGTTGAGCAGTGCGACCAGGTACGAACGGTCCTGGATGAGCCGGTGCGTCTCGTAGCTGAACGTCGAGTACGTCGACAGCGCGCCGCAGAACCCCGTGCCGACGAGCGCGGCCGCGTTCCCGCTCACCCCGGCCCCGACGAGGATCCCGAGCACGAACGAGGCGATCCCGTTGACGGCGAGCGTCCCCCACGGGAACACGGACGCGACCCGCTGCTGGATGAGCCGGTCGGTGAAGAAGCGCGTGGGCGCCCCGATCGCCGCGCCGGCGGCGACGAGAAGGACGGTCACTCAGGCGCCCCCGGCTCCCCCACGTACCGGACGACCTCGACGCCGTCGAGCACGACGACGCCCCGCGACACGAGTTCGTCGAGTTCGGGCAGGAACGCGCGGATCTTCGTCTCCTCGTCGATGATCAGCACGAGCACCGGGATGTCTTCGGCGAGCGACAGGATGCGCATCGTGTGGATGTGGCGCGACGCGCCGAACCCCTCGATGCCGCGTATGACCGTCGCACCGGCGAGGCCGGCCGCGTGCGCGCGGTGGACGATCTCGGTGTAGACGGGGTGGTGGTGCCACGCCGCGCTCTCCGGAACGACGACGGACAGGCGGAGGGCGGGACTCTCGATGGTGTTCATGAGGTGCTCCTTCTGGCGGCGAGCGACATCCGGACCCGGAGGGCGGACGACGCGAGGGACGCCCCGGCGATCGCGCCGACGACGGCGAGGATCGGGGTGGCGACGAAGTACGCGAGCGCGAGGCCGGCGTCGGCGGAGATGAGGGCGTGGGTCTCGACCGCGAAGGTCGAGAAGGTGGTGAAGCCGCCGAGCAGGCCGACGCCCACGAGCGGCCTCACGTTGACGCGGCCCGCCGAGGACCTCGTCGAGGAGGATCATGAGCACGCCGATCGCGACGCACCCGGCGACGTTGACGGCGAGCGTGCTCCACGGGATCTCGCCCGCGCGTACGGGCCATTCGCGCCCGACAAGCCACCGCAGCGAGGCCCCGGCGGCGCCGCCGATCGCGATCAGCAGGGCGAGCCGCGCGTTCGCGGCCGCCACGGAACTCACGTGATCGGCCATGCGGCCCAGGCTACCGCGCGCGGGCTTACTCGCCCGGGTACACAGTCCGATCTGGCGGCGCACCTCGTCGAGCGTCGCCATGACCTCGAGCGTCATCTCCGGCGTCATCGCGGGGCTCTGCTTCTCGCCCGCGGTCACGCGGCGCGCGACTTCCGCGGCCTCGTACGCGTACCCGTTCTCCGCGCCGACGTAGGGGACGTCGCGCGAACCCGCCGCGGTGTACACGCGGAAGGCGGCCTCGCGGTAAAACGGGCCGGCGATCTCGATCCTCCCCTTCGTGCCGCTGATCGAGGCGACCGTCGGCGTCTGGGACCACAGCGTCGTCTGAAGCGCCGCCTGCGTCGTCGCGCCGTAGCCGAGGATCATGCTCACCTGGCCGTCGACCCTGGTGTCGGTCATCTGCCCTGCCGCCGCGACGTGGCTCGGGACGCCGAGGATGTCGTGCGCGAAGGCGACGGGGTAGATGCCGAGGTCGAGCAGCGCGCCGCCCGCGAGGTCCGGGTTCCACCACCGGTTCGTCGGATCGTACGGGAACGCCTGGCCGTGGTCGGCCTGGAGCGAGATGATCTCGCCGATCTCGCCGTCCGCGATCACGGCCTTGAGCTCGACCATGTGCGGGAGGAATCGCGTCCACATCGCCTCCATGAGGAAGACGTTCGCGGCGCGCGCGGCGTCGATGAGCGTGCGGGCCTCGCCGGAGTTGCGGCAGAGGGGCTTCTCCACCAGGACGTTCTTGCCCGCCGCGATGGCCTCGAGGGCGTTCTCGAGGTGCCCGGTGTGGGGGCTCGATACGTGGATGACGTCGATCGCGGGGTCCGCGACGAGCTCGGCGACGGAGGCGTAGGCCTTCTCGACCTGGTGGCCCGCGGCGAAGGCCGCGGCGCGCGCGGGCGTGCGCGACGCGACGGCGCGGATCGTCGACGCGGTGTGCGCGTTGACGGCGTTGGCGAACTGGTCGGCCATCCATCCGACGCCGATGATGCCCCAACGGATCGAGGGGGCGGTGGAGGGATCGGGCGCTTCGACAGGAGAGGGAACGGTCATATCGCCACCCTAACCCGGCGCGCTCCGGCGCGGCAGGGGGCGCCGAACGCCTACTTCTTCTTCGCCGGGCCCTTCTTCGCCGCGGGCTTCTTCGCGGGGGCGCGGCGCTTCTTGGGGGCCGGGCCCTTGGCGCGCTTGTCGGCGAGCAGCGCGACCGCGCGCTCGTGCGTGATCTCGTCGACCGTCTCGCCGCGAGGCACGGTCACGTTCGTCTCGCCGTCGGTGATGTACGCGCCGAACCGGCCCTCCTTGATCACGATGGGCTTCTCGTTGGTCGGGTCGACGCCGAGCTCCTTGAGCGGCGGCGTCGACGGGCGGCCGCGGCCGCGCTTCGGCTCGGCGTAGATCGCGAGCGCGCCCTCGAGGGTGATCGTCAGCAGCTGGTCCTCGCTCTCGAGGGAACGCGAGTCGGTGCCCCTCTTGAGGTACGGGCCGTAACGCCCGTTCTGCGCGGTGATTTCCTCGTCCGTCGCCGGGTCCACGCCTACGACGCGCGGAAGGGACAGGAGCGTGACGGCGTCCTCGAGCGTGATGGCGTCCGGATCCATCGACTTGAAGAGCGAGCCGGTGCGCGGCTTGGTCGCGTCGCCCTCGGGAAGGATCTCCGTGACGTAGGGGCCGAAGCGGCCCGACTTCACGACGATCGTGTGCCCGGTCTCCGGATGTTCGCCGAGCACCCGGTCCTCTCCGCCCTGCTGGGTGAACAGCTCGAGCGCCTTGTCCAGCGTCAGCTCGTCCGGCGCCAGGTCCTCCGGCACGGACGCCCGCTGGACCTCGCCGTCGACCTCGCGCTCGACGTACGGGCCGAACTTGCCGACGCGGACCGCGACGCCGTCGCCGAGATCGAACGTGTTGACGGCGCGGGCGTCGATCGCCCCCAGGCCGTCGACGAGGTGCTTGAGCCCCTCCTGCCGGCCGTGGCGGTCCGTCCCGGTGCCGAGGTAGAACTCCGCGAGCCAGTCGCGGCGATCGAGCTCGCCCGCCGCGATCCGGTCGAGCCCCGCCTCCATGTCGGCCGTGAAGTCGTAGTCGATCAGCCAGTCGAAGTGCTTCTCGAGCAGGCCGACGATCGAGAACGCGATCCACGTGGGCACGAGCGCCTGACGGTCGACGCGGACGTAGCCGCGCGCGATGATGAGGTCGACCGTCGCGGCGTAGGTCGAGGGGCGACCGAAGCGGCGGTCCTCCAGCTCCTTGATCATCGAGCCCTGGGTGAATCGCGGGGGCGGGGTCGTGTGGTGGCTCGTGGGATCGAGGTCGGCGGCGCGGACGGAGCCGCCCTCCTCGAGGCGGGGAAGCCGGGCCTCGTCGCCGTCCGTCGCGACGGGCTGCTCCTCGTCCTCGTAGCGCGCGACGTTCGCGCGACTCCTCGTACGCGGCGAGGAAGCCGGGGAACGTGATGATCGTCCCGGACGCGCTGAACTCGACCGCGTGGTGGGCGGCGGACTCCGCGCCGATCTTCACCGTCGACGTGGTGCCCTTGGCGTCCTTCATCTGGCTCGCGACGGTGCGCTTCCAGATCAGCTCGTACATGCGGAACTCGTCGCCGCGCAGCTCGGACTGGACGCTCGCCGGGGTGCGGAAGCGGTCGCCCGACGGGCGGATCGCCTCGTGCGCCTCCTGCGCGTTCGAGTCCGTCGTCGCGTAGACGCGGGGCTTGTCCGCGACGGACTCCGCTCCGTACAGCTCGGCGGCCTGGGCGCGGGCCGCGCGGACGGCCTCGCCGGACAGCGTCGGCGAGTCGGTGCGCATATAGGTGATGAATCCGCGCTCGTACAGGCCCTGGGCGACGCGCATGGCCTCGCGCGCGCCGAGGCGGAGCTTGCGGCTCGCCTCCTGGATGAGGCTCGACGTGATGAACGGAGCGGCCGGACGACGGGTGTAGGGCTTGGACTCGACGCTCGTCACCGCGAAGTCGGCCGTCGCGAGCCCCGACGCGAGCGAGCCGGCCATCGCCGCCGTCACGTGGGCGACGCCGTCGGACTTGAGCTCCCCCCGGTCGTCGAAATCGCGACCCGTCGCCACCCGCTTGCCGTCGACGCCGGTCAGCCGCGCCTCGAAGGAGCGTCCCGCGTCCGGTCCCGTCGTCGCCTCGAACGTGGCGCGCACGTCCCAGAACTCGGCGGTGCGGAACGCCATGCGCTCGCGCTCGCGGTCGACGACGAGCCGAAGCGCGATCGACTGGACGCGCCCCGCGCTCAGGCCGCTCGCGACCTTGCGCCACAGGACCGGGGACACCTCGTAGCCGTAGAGGCGGTCGAGGACGCGGCGGGCCTCCTGCGCCTCGACGAGCTCCATGTCGACGTCGCGGGGGTTGTCGAGCGCGCGGGCGATTCCCTCCGGGGTGATCTCGTGGAAGGCGAGCCGCTTGACGGGGACCTTGGGCTTGAGCACCTCGAGGAGGTGCCACGCGATCGCCTCGCCCTCGCGGTCCTCATCGGTCGCGAGCAGGACCTCGGACGCGTCCTTGAGGCGCGACTTGATCTCGGAGACGACCTTCTTCTTCTCGGGCGAGACCACGTAGTACGGCTCGAACCCGTTCTCGACGTCGACGGCGAACTTGCCGAGCGACCCCTCGCGCTTGCTCGCGGGCATCTCGGAGGGCTGGGGAAGGTCGCGAATGTGCCCGACTGAGGACACGACGTCGTAGTCGGCACCGAGAAGCCCGCCGATCGTGCGGGACTTCGTCGGGGACTCGACGATGACGAGCTTGCGGCCGCCGGCCATGTGAGGCGCCTTCCGTGACAATGCGCCCATGCGGGGCGCGACGCGGGCAGGATACCCGCCACCACTGTAGGGTCTGCAACTCCCGCGTGGGGACAGCGCGCGGGCGTCGGCGTCTAGGCGGACAACCGCCCCTCCCACTCGTCGGCGCCGTCGCGGGCCGAAAGCGCCTGTCGAATCGCGGGCGTGGACTCCGACGCAGAGAGCGACACGCGCCGCTCGATTCCCGGCAACGCGTCCTCGGGGACGATGTCCGCGAGGCGCGTCTCGCCGAGCAGCGCCGCGTACTCCGGTCGGGCGCCCTGGGCGCGAACCTCCTGGAGGACGGGCGGCTTCGCCCCGCGCCGTTCGAGCTCGCGAACGACCTCCTCGACGTCCGCGAGACGCAGCACCGTCGGGTCGACTGTGAGCCGGACCTCGTAGTCGACGCCCGAGGCGACGACGGCGTCGAGCGATTCCCACGCCTTGTCGCCGCTCGCGCCGACGCCGGTGACCGCCGCGTACCTGCCGGGCGGGGCCTTGATGTCGAGGCCCACCCACGCGAGCGCGGGCAGGAGGGTGGCGAGGCGCGCGGGGTACGCACCGGACGTGTGGACCGCCGAGAGGAATCCCATGTCGTTCACCTCGGCGATCGCCTCGACGATCGCCGCCTGTCGGAGGGGCTCGCCCCCCGAGAACACGACTCCGTCGAGCAGCCCGATGCGCCGATCGAGCGTCGCCTTCACCTCGTCCCACGCGATGGCGCCGCGCAGGAGCGGGTCGATCAGGCCGGGGTTCTGGCAATACCCGCACTTCCACGGGCATCCCTGGAGGAACAGCGTGGCGACGAGCCTCGTCGGCCAGTCGACCGACGAGAACGGCACGAACCCCGCGATGGCGAGGTCTCTCGCGCTCATGTCAGGATCGCCGACTCCTCCTGGAAGTGGACCCGCTCGGCGTGCTCGCCCTTCTTGCCGATGTTGAAGCTCGCGACCGGGCGGTGGTACCCCATCACGCGGGTCCAGACCTCGCACGCCTGCGGCTCGCGGTCCGGGAACTCGAGCTGGCACAGCGGGCACGTGGTGTGCTCGCCCTCGAGGTACCCGTGGAACGGGCAGATCGAGAACGTCGGCGTCACCGTGATGTACGGGAGGCGGGCCGAGCTGAGCGCCCGCTTGACGAGCTGCTTGCACGCCTCGACGCTCGAGACGCGCTCGCGCATGTACAGGTGCAGGACGGTGCCGCCGGTGTAGCGCGTCTGCAGGTCGCTCTGGCGCTCGATCGCCTCGAACGGGTCGTCCGTGTAGCCCACGGGCAGCTGCGTCGAGTTCGTGTAGTACGGCTGCTCGTCGGTGCCGGCCTGGAGGATGCCCGGGAAGCGGCGGCGGTCCTCCTTCGCGAAGCGGTACGTCGTGCCCTCGGCCGGCGTCGCCTCGAGGTTGTACAGGTGACCCGTCTCCTCCTGGAAGCGAACCATGGCCTCGCGGACGTGGTCGAGCAGCTCGCGCGCCATCTCCTCGCCCTCGGGGCTGGTGATGTCGTAGGCGTCCTCGGTGAAGTTGCGGATCATCTCGTTCACGCCGTTGATGCCGATCGTCGAGAAGTGGTTGCGCAGCGTGCCGAGATAGCGCTTGGTGTACGGGAAGAGGCCGTCGTCGATCGCCTCCTGGATCACCTTGCGCTTCTCCTCGAGCGTGCCGCGCGCGAGCTCGAGCAGGCGGTCGAGCTCCTTGTACAGGGCGTCGTGGTCGCCCTTGAAGCGGAATCCGAGCCGCGCGGTGTTGATGGTGACGACGCCGACCGACCCCGTCTGCTCGGCGGAGCCGAAGAGCCCGTTGCCGCGCTTGAGCAGTTCGCGCAGGTCGAGTTGCAGGCGGCAGCACATCGAGCGGACCATGTGGGGCTCGAGGTCGGAGTTGACGAAGTTCTGGAAGTACGGGAGGCCGTACTTGGCCGTCATCTCGAAGAGAAGGTCCGCGTTCGGGCTGTCCCAGTCGAAGTCCTTGGTGATGTTGTACGTCGGGATCGGGAAGGTGAACACGCGGCCCGCGGCGTCGCCCGTCGTCATCACGTCGATGTACGCCCGGTTGATCATGTCCATCTCGGACTGGAGTTCGCCGTAGGTGAAGTCCATCTCCTTGCCCGCGATGACCGGCACCTGCCCGGCGAGATCCTCGGGGCACGTCCAGTCGAAGGTGAGGTTGGTGAACGGCGTCTGGGTGCCCCACCGCGAGGGGACGTTGAGGTTGTAGATGAGCTCCTGGATGCCCTGGCGCACGTGCTGGTAGTCGAGGCCCTCGTAGCGGATGAACGGCGCCATGTACGTGTCGAACGAGCTGAACGCCTGCGCGCCCGCCCACTCGTTCTGGAGCGTGCCGAGGAAGTTGACGATCTGGCCGACGGCCGAGCTGAAGTGCTTGGCCGGGCTCGCCTCGACCTTGCCGGGCACGCCGTTGAAGCCCTCGGCGAGCAGCGCGCGCAGCGACCAGCCGGCGCAGTAGCCGGAGAACATGTCGAGGTCGTGGATGTGCAGGTCGCCGCTGCGGTGCGCCTCACCCGCCTGGGGCGAGTACACGTGGCTCAGCCAGTAGTTGGCGATCACCTTGCCCGCGGTGTTGAGGATCAGCCCGCCGAGCGAGTATCCCTGGTTCGCGTTCGCGTTGACGCGCCAGTCGCTCCGGTCGAGGTATTCCTGGACGGACTTCTCGACGTTGATGACGGGCTTGGCGCGTTCGACGGCGGCGATGGTCATGTCGGCTCCCTTGACTCATGAGTTCGCGTGCTACGAAATCTCCACTGAGGCTATGACTCTGCGACCACTACATCTAGTGGCGCGCCGCGAATTCGTACCCATATCTAGTGTAATTTCGGCCGAATCGGCCCGCAATCGGGACTAAGGTCCCGGGTCGGGCGGTCTCGCCCCGGCGTGCCGCATTCGGGCGATTCGCCGGGAGCGCCCGGCGTCATCTCTACGGTACGACCGGGGTCCGACACGGAGCGCCGCCGCGGTTGATAAGTGCCGATTCGCGTGCGAAAGCGGCAGAAATCGACCGCGAGGCGGCCTCGTCTACCGTCGGGACTTCGCGCGCGGCGACTTCGCCCGGGGGTCCGCTCCCGCGGCGTCTTCGCGCGCGGCGTCCCCGCTCGGGTGCGCCGCGCCCGCGGGACGCTGTTGCGCTCCGTCTTGTGCGTGAGCCGCGACGCCCGCACCACCGCGAGGATCGCCGACGAGCGCCGCGGCGCCCGCGATCAGGTAGCGCACGGTCGCGTTCGCCCCGTCCCCGATGGTGAGCGTCACGACCGCCGGCGCGATCAGCAGCGCGACGAGGTTCATCACCTTGATGAGCGGGTTGATCGCCGGGCCGGCGGTGTCCTTGAACGGGTCGCCGATCGTGTCGCCGATGATGGTCGCCTCGTGCGCGTCGGAGTTCTTGCCGCCGTAGTGGCCGTCCTCGACGATCTTCTTGGCGTTGTCCCACGTCCCGCCGGAGTTCGACAGGAACACCGCCATCAGCACGCCCGTGCCGATCGCGCCTCCGAGGAAGCCCGCGAGCGGCCCGACCCCGAGGCCGAACCCCACGATGACCGGCGCCGTCGCCGCGAGGAGGCCCGGCGTGATGAGCTCTTTGAGCGAGTCCCGCGTGCAGATGTCGACGACCCTGCCGTAGTCGGGGCGCTGCGTCGCCCTTCATGATCCCGGGCATCTCGCGGAACTGGCGGCGCACCTCGAACACGATCGCGCCCGCCGCGCGCGTCACGGCGTCGATCGCGAGGCCCGAGAACAGGAACACGACCGAGCCGCCCATGATGACGCCGACGAGCGTCAGCGGCGAGATGATCTGGTAGCTGTACATCGCCGTGACGATCGCGTCGGCCGTGCCCGCCGCGTACCCGCTGACGTTCGCCATCGCCTCCGATACCGAGTTCTCGTACGAGCCGAATAGCGCGGTCGCCGCGAGCACCGCCGTCGCGATCGCGATCCCCTTGGTGATCGCCTTGGTCGTGTTGCCCACGGCGTCGAGGTCGGTGAGGATCTTCGCCCCCTCCTCGCTGATCTCGCCCGACATCTCGGCGATGCCCTGCGCGTTGTCGCTCACCGGGCCGAACGTGTCCATCGCGACGATCACGCCGACGGTCGTGAGCAGCCCGCACCCGGCGAGGGCGACGAGGAAGAGGGCGAGGGTGAGCACGCCCCGGCGACGAAGAAGAGGACGACGGCGGCGCCCGCGATCACCGTCGCGGTGTAGACGGCGGACTCGAGGCCGACGCCGATGCCGGACAGCACGACGGTCGCGGCGCCCGTCTGCGAGGTGCGGGCCACGCGCTGCGTCGGCGAATGGCGCGTGTCGGTGAAGTAACCGGTCAGCCACAGGATGAGGCCGGCGAGCCCGATGCCGACGAACACGGCGACCATGGCGATGACGCGGGGGTCGCCGTCTACGTCGTGGAGCGCCTCGCCCGCGAGGCCGCTGAACGAGGACGGGAGGTAGACGAACGCGGCGACCGCGGAGAGCGCCGCGCCGACGAGCGCGGCCACGTAGAAGCCCCGGTTGATCGCGCGGAGCCCCGGCTCGCCTTCGCGGATCTGGGTGAGGAAGATCCCGAGCGTCGCGACGATCGCGCCGATCCCGGTGACGATGAGCGGGAAGATCATCCCCTCCTCGCCGAATGCGGCGCGCCCGAGGATGAGCGCGGCCACGAGCGTGACCGCGTACGACTCGAAGAGGTCGGCCGCCATGCCGGCGCAGTCGCCGACGTTGTCCCCGACGTTGTCGGCGATCGTCGCCGCGTTGCGCGGATCGTCCTCGGGGATCTGCTGCTCGACCTTGCCGACCAGGTCCGCCCCGACGTCGGCGGCCTTCGTGAAGATCCCTCCGCCCACGCGCATGAACATCGCGAGCAGAGCCGCCCCGAAGCCGAAGCCCTCGAGCACCGAGGGAGCCTGGTCACGGAAGATCAGCACGACGAGCGCCGAGCCCCCGAGCCCGAGCCCCACGACCCCCATGCCGACCGCACCGCCGGTGCGGAACGCGATGCGGGCGCCCTCGCGTCGTCCGTCCTCGACCCCGCGGCGGCGGACACGCGGACGTTCGCCCGCACGGCGAGCCACATGCCCATATATCCGATCGTCGCCGACGCTCCCGCGCCCGCGAGGAAGAACAGGGACCGGCCCCACCGCACGCCGGCATCGCCCGGCAGAAGGAAGAGGAGCGCGAAGGCGACCGCCGCGAACACGGCGAGGGTCTTCATCTGGCGCGTGAGGAACGCCTGCGCGCCCTCCTGCACGGCCGCGGCGACCTCGCGCATCTTCTCCGAGCCGTCGCGGCGGCCGAGCACCCAGCGGCGCAGAAGCCACGAGGCAACAAGCGCGGCGCACGCGACGGCGCCGATAGCGACGAGCACGACGACGCTCGCGCGACCGATCGTCACGGTGGGTCCGGCCAGGTCGTGCATGCGTCCTCCTCGACGACGCGGACGCGGGGAAACGCCTCCGCGTCCGGTGGATAGGGGCGAGTCTAAGGGAACAATGGAGCGCGGGGGAAAGAACGGGACACCCAACGTTTCCCCCTCGATGTTCGTCACCTTCTGCAGGAGGGCCGATCCGGCCCCGACGGAGGACACGATGACCGACTGGCACGATGCGATGGAGGGCCTGGTCCGCGAGCGCGAACGCGCGCTGCTCGGATACGCGTACCTGGTCTGCGGCAACGCGACCGAGGCGCAGGACCTCGTGCAGGACGCGCTCGTCAAGACGTTCTCGCGCCCCCGCCCGGGCCTCACGGCCCTCCGAGCGGAGGCCTACGTGCGCCGCGCCATCACCACGCTCTACGTGGACCGCTACCGCCGCCACCAGCGGTGGCTCGCGGTCCAGCACCTCTTCAGGCCGAACGACGGCCGGGACGCCGAGATGCCGGAGCTCGACATGAGCGCCGACATCCGCGCCGCCCTCGACCTTCTTCCGCCGCGAGAGCGGGCGTGCGTCGTCTTGCGCTACTTCGACGACCTGACGGTGCCCCAGATCGGGCGCCAGCTCGGGATCGCCGGGGGAAGCGTCAAGCGGTACCTCGCCGACGGGATCGCGCGCCTCGAGCGCAGCCTCGGCCCCCTCGAGGACGCCTCCGTAGAACACGCCGTCTCCGACACCTTCCGGTGACGCCGGTCCAGAAAGGACATCGACATGACTAGGCTTTCCGATCTTCTCCGTGGGGCGGCCGATCGCGCCCCGGTGGGCGACGCGTCCGTCGCCGTCGACCGCGTATCGCGGCGCGTGCGCCTCAACCGCGGCATGCGCGCCGCGGGTAACGGCGCCGTTGGCGTCGGCGCCGCCGCGTTGCTCGCCGTCACGTTCGTGCTTCCCGGCGCGGCGATGACGGCCAACTCGTCGGACTCGTTCGGCCCCGCGGCGGCCCCGGAAGCCGGCGGCGCGGTCAAGGCGAACGACGACAGCGCGCTGCTGGCGAACCCGACGGACCGGGCGGCGGAGTGGGGGATGTGCGGATCCTTCCCCCTCCAGGATTACGGTTACGGCGCGACGGACCGGGCGAGCGTGGCCGCCTCCTTCGACGCCTCGTCCGAGCCCGAGGCTGGGTCGACGGTCGACGTGGGCTACTCGATCACGGCGGACGACGACGTCGAGGCCGCGACGAACGGCCCGGACGTGGTCGTGCTCTGGGATGGCATGGTCGTCGCGCGGGCATCCGGCGAGGACGCCGCGACAGCGGTCACGAACGCCGCGAACGACGTTTCGGGGGGTACCGTCGCGCTTCCGCTCGTCGACTGCTTCCGGGGCGACCCGCTGCCGCCGAGCAAGTACGAGATCGTCGTGAGCCAGGGCTTCGCGAACCGCATCGACGTCGCCGAGCCGACTCCGCTGCCGAGCACGGAGCCCGCTCCGTCGTCCAGCGCGTCGCCGAGCCCCGCCGCGAGCCCGCGCCTCCCGGAGACCCCGCTTCCCGTCGACCCGTCGCTGGTCGCCGCTCCCGACGACCGCACGACCTCCGGCAACCTGAGGTCGGATCCGGTCGTCGAACCGGACATCGCCCCGATGCCCGTCGAGCCGTACGGCTGGGACTTCCGCGTGACGTCGGAACCGATCGGCTTCGCGGTCGCCGGCGATCCCGTCGACAACCCGTTCGCCGACTACTTCCCGCAGCCGTGGACGCCGCCGGCGCAACCCGACGACATCCTCACGCCGGAGCAGGCGCGCCTCCTGTTCGACGCCCACGCGTCCAGCATCCCGTGGAGCATGGCGCCCGGGACGTCGCGGTGGATCCTTCCCAACGGCGGGGGCGGTCGCGAGACCTTCGCCCCCGAGCAGAACTATTACGGATGCAGTTGGGACGGCACCACCGGCCTCACCTTCCCGACGAGGTCCGCAGACCTCGGGCTCGTGTCGACGACGGCGACGATCCCCGATCGAATCTCGGTCAGTTACGGATGGGTCGTCGACGGCAACCCCGAGGTCACGCTCTCAGTGACCAACACGTCCGACTACTCGATCCCCGGTTTCTACGGCGAGCCGAACCGGTCGCTCTACCTGGTCAAGGACGGCCGCGTCGTCGCCCAGGCGTACCCGGTGTCGGTCGACCCGAACGGCGGGCGCCTCTACGCCGCGGACGGCGTCGCCGCCTCCACCCCCGCCGACGACCCCGATCGCTACTGGGGCACGCTCGCCCCGGGCGAGCGGGTCTCCGGAACCTACCTCTGGCGCGACGTGTCGACGTGCTCGGGCGAGGACGGGACGCAGACGAGCCTCCGTCCGGGCACCTACACGCTGCTCGCGATGCAGAGCATCTCTCTCCAGTCGTACGGGACGAGCGTCGGCGTGCCGATTCCCGAGCCCATGCGCGACGCGGCCGTCGTGTACAGCGGCGTCGCGCCCGATTCCTCGCAAGGGGTCTCGGGGACGACGGAGGGTTCCGGCGGCGCGACCGCGTCCCGGGCCTCCGCCATCGCACCGGTTCCTCCGGACGAGCAGGATTGGCTCGAAATCCAGGTGTGGACCTCGCTCGGGAGTGTGACCATCACCACGCACTGACCCCCTCCCGCGCCCGGCCCCTGCCTTCCATACTGGGAGGGCAGGGGCTGGCGGCGTGGGGCTGTGGAATATGTCACACGTTCCACCATCACCCCACGGGTTTGGCCGTCGACCTCGTATAGGTAAGTAAGGGCGGTCACACGGACGGCCCACGGAGAGGTGACCATGCCGAGTTGGGCCGACACCCTCGAGGAGTTGGTGCGCCAACGGGGAACGCGCTCGTGGCATATGGATACTTGCTCACCGGAAACAGCCGTGACGCCGAGGATCTCTTCCACGACGCCGTCGTGAAGACCTTCTCGCGCGGAAAGTCGAGCGTGACGACGGGCGAGGCCGAGGCCTACGTCCGACGGGCGATGTTCTCGACGCACATGGACGCCGGCCGCAAGAACCAGGCGTGGCGCCGGATCTTCCACCTCCTCAAGGAGGAGTCGACCGGAACGTCCGGCACGTCGTCGGTCGAGTTCCGGACCGATCTCCAGGAAGCCCTCCGTCACCTCACCCCGCGCGAACGGGCATGCACCGTTCTGCGTTTCTACGATGACCTCACCGCGACGGCCATCGGCCGTGAACTCGGGATTTCCGAGGGCACGGTCCGTCGCTACCTCTCCGACGCCGCGGTCAAGCTCCGCGGCCAGCTCGGAGCGCTCGAGGAGGACACCTCGGGCGGCGTGGATTACAGCACCATCGAGGCCCCTGCAACCCGGCAAAGGACGCAATAGCCATGAACATCAACGAGCAGATGAACCAGCTCGGCCAGATCGGTTCCGTCGGGTATTCCCCGTCGGACGGCACGATCGACGACCTACTCTCCCGGACGCGACGCGCACGCACCGTGCGTCAGGGTTCCGCAGCCGCGGTTGGATCGGTCAGCGCGATCGCCCTCGGCGTGCTCGGCGCGCAGGTGTACGTCACGATCCAGAATCGCAACGACGCCGCGACCCAGGACCGCAACATGATCGAGAACGACCTCCCGGGGATCTTCGACTTCGACAAGCAGTACGGCTCCGGCTTCAACGGCCGCGACGACACCAACCGCGACGAGATCGACAAGATCTACGAGGAGTTGGGCATCGCCGCCGCGATCGAGGCCAAGCACCTCGCCGAGGAGAAGGCGGCCGCGGCGGCCAAGGCCGCCAAGGAGAAGGACGCGAAGACCACCTGCGAGGCCGTGGACCTCGACTACAAGTACAAGAGCGAGGCGACCAACTGCAAGTGGGTCTACCGCGACACCAGCACCTACTTCTACGACGCGTGGCAGAACAAGGAAGTCAAGTGCGAGGGCGACAAGGCCGCCGTGCACGACGGCATCGGCTACTACTCCTGCACGAGCAAGAAGTGGGTGCTCGAGCCGAGTTACTTCGAGTTCGGCAACGGCGAGATCTACAAGTGCCAGACCTGGACGGACTACGCGACCGGCGCGACGTTCGCGGGCGCGATTTCGAACAAGCCCGTGAGCGGTTCGAACGGCGGCGGCTGGGAGGACAAGCGGATCAAGTGCCAGGTCGGCAAGACGTACACCTACACCGTCGACGACTACTGGTACATGGGTTCCGAACTCAGTTCGTGGAGCGACAACGTCTGCAAGGGCTCGACCCTGACGAAGTGGGGGGCGACGCACCGCTACTCGTGCCTCAGGGAAGACGAGCTGTGGAACAAGTACGGCGAGTGGAGCGGCGCCAACGGCGGCAACCACAAGTGGACGCTGAACAACGGAGCTCGGAAGATCCTCGTGAGCCCGTCGAGCGAGAAGTGGCTCAGCGAGTGCGAGAAGTACTACAACATCAACGAACCGTCGTCATGGCCGGATGGATGGTCGTGGACCGGGTCGACGTGGACGTACACCGAGCCTGAGCCGGACCCGGAGCCGTCGCCGACGTCGGACCCCAGCCCGTCGACGGCATAGGACTCCCGGGCGCGGAGCGGTACCCTCAGCTCGCTCCGCGCCCGGGCACCCCTGGGGAAGGGATGCGAACGGGCGACTCGCCAGCACTCGAGTCGCCCGTTTCGCCGTCCTCGCGGCGTCGTGGGTCAGCGCGTACCGGCCCTGGACGTCGCTCGCACCGTTCCGATGATCGAGCGAGTCGCGACCTCGACGACGACCGCACCGCCCGACGTGCGGCACGCGGTGACCGTCGCCCGCCATCGCCGGGCCGCCTCCTCGGCGCGCCCGCACGCGTCCGTCGCCACCCGGGTCGGCGATAGCCCCAGCGCTCTGTCGTCGCGCAGGGAGTACGCGGCGGCGAACGCTGCCGCGTCCGCGGCGCCACGGGCCCGGCCGGACGCGAGCGCGGCCTGACCGGCGGCGAGCACCGCCGCGGCGAGGAGCGCCGCCATCGCGACGACGGCGACCATCACGAGCGTCATCGATCCGCGATCGCTAGTCCTGCGCACGCGTGATCGCCCGTCCGTGAACCGCTAGCCCCCACGACGACGGCGCGTCGACCGTCGCCACCCACCACACTCCATCGCGTTCGATCGCGACGACGGCGCGGGGACCCGCGATCGTGCGGCCCGCCTCGCGCGCGGCGCTCGGGGTGTCCGCGATCGCGACGCGCGCGGCCTCGTTGGCCGCGTGCTGCGCGCGCGCGGCGTCGACCCCCCAGGCCGCCACGCCGAGCACAAGACCGACGATGACCGCGACCGCCGGGAGCGCGACGGCGAACTCCACCGTCGCCGATCCTTGGTCGACGGTCGCGCCCGCCGAAGGCCCCCTCACGAACCCGCCCCGAGCGCGGACCTCACGAGCCCGAGAAGGAGGTCGCGGACCTCCGGCGACTTCAACAACGCGACCAGGACGGCCGCGAAACCCGCCGCCGCTACGGTGACAATCGCGTACTCGGTGGTCGCCGACCCCTCGTCGCCTCGTGGCATCCGCATGGCATCCTCGCTTCCCGTCGCCCTACGGCGACATCTCGATTCCCGTTCCCCGCGCGACCGCGAGGATGAGCGGCACGATCCCGACGACGATGAACGACGGCAGCAGGCAGAGCGCGAGCGGCAGCGATACGCGCACGCCGAGTTCGGCCGCCGCGCGTTCGACGTCCGCCCGGCCGCGGTCGATCGCGGCCTCCCGCGCCGCGCGGAGGCGCGGGGTCGGGGCGGAGCCCGACGTCCACGACGATCGGAGCGCCTCGGAGAGCGGACGCGAATGCTCGTCCGCGCCCGCCCACGAGCGATCCCAGTCCTGCCCCGCCCGAAGGCCGCGCGCGGCGCGTCGCATCGCGGGAGCCATCGCGTCGTCGCGCTCGTCCGCGAGCGCCGCCCCGGCCGCGTCGAGGGCGGAGGGGATGTCGAGGCCCGAAGCGAGCGCCGCCTCGACGAGGGCGAGCGGCACCGCCGCCCGCTCCCCGGTTCCCGCGCCCTCGGCGCGGGCCGTCATCCGCCCGATCCACCGCGTCCCGCCCCACCAGAGCGCCGCCCCGACGGCGAGGAGCACCCACCCCAAGCCCGTCGTCAGCAGCATCTCGGGGGCGCGAATGTCCACGGCTCCGGCGAGCGCCCACCCCGCGATCGGCAGCCATCGGAGCGCCACGACGCTCGCCCGCGGGCCCGCGAGGGCGACATCGCGGGCGAGGAGTGCGCGCGAGCGCGCCTTCTCGCATTCGACGACCGTCGCGAGGATGGAGGCAAGCGGGGCCCCGGTCCGGTGCGCGAGCCGGCCCGCGGCGCGCAGGCCGGCCGCCTCGGGAAGCGTCGCCGCGACGTCGGGGGCTCCGTCCTCGCCCACGCCGACGTCGTAGGAGCGGCGCCAGGCCTCCGCGGGCGACGCGCCGGAGCGCAGGAGCGCGATCGCGTCCGTCGCGGCGAGCCACGACGGCTCCTCGTCGCGGGTCACGCGGCGATCCCCCACGGTCCGCGAACGGCCTCGGGCTCGCCGAGGAGCGCGGCGAGCTCGGGCCAGCCGGGCCCCCTCGCGACGCCCCCGTCGTCCCGGAGAGCGAGGGCCGCGTCGATGCGGAGCCGCGTGCCCCGCCGCCCGTCCGCGAGGCGGGGAACGGAGACATCGGTGACGCGCCGTCCCGCCGCGGTCTTGTCGAGATGGACGACCGCCTGGAACGCGGCGGCCGCGTGGAGGTCGGTGGCCCGCGCGTCCATCCCCGCGAGCGCCCCGAGGGCGGCGAGGCGCGCGGGTACGTCGGCGGGCGCGTTGGCGTGGAGCGTCGCCATCCCGCCGCGGTGCCCGGTGTTGAGCGCGGTAAGCACGTCGCGAACCTCGGCGCCGCGGCACTCGCCGAGCACGATCCGGTCGGGTCGCATGCGCAGCGCCTCGCGCACGAGCCGCGCGACCCTCACCTCGCCCGCGCCGTCGACGTTCGCGCGTCGCTCGACGAGGCGCACAACGTGGGGGTGGTCGGGGCTGACCTCGCCCGCCTCCTCGATCACGACGATGCGTTCCCGCGGGTCGACGAGCGACAGCAGGCTCGCGAGGAGCGTCGTCTTCCCGCTGCCCGTGGCGCCCGTGATGAGGAGCGAGGCGCGCGCGGCGACCAGTCCCACGAGCACCGGGGTGAGGGCGGGCGCGAGCACGCCGCCGAGTTCGAGGTCGCCGAGCGTCAGGGCCCCAGTGCGGACCGTGCGGAGCGAGATCGCCGCGCACCCGTCGACGACGGGCGGGAGGGCGGCGTGCAGACGCGTCCCGTCGGGCAGTCGGGCGTCGACGACCGGGCACGCGTCGTCGAGGCGCCTGCCCCCGAGTGCCGCGAACCGGACGGCGAGCTCCCGCACCTCGGCGGCCGTGCCGAGGCTCGTGGCGGCGCGCTCGAGTCCGACGCCGCGGTCGATCCACACGTCGCCCGGCCCGTTGACGAGGATGTCCGTCACGCCGGGAACCTCGAGGAGGGGGCGCAGGGGTCCGGCGAACGCCGTGGGCGAAGTGGTCACGCGCCCACCCTCGCCGCCGCGCCCGGTCCGTCGCACGCCTCGCCGCCGCCCCGCGCCCGCATCGCCTGCCGCGACGCCCTGGGGACACCGGAGAATCGCGGAACGGCGCGCGTTCGGTCATCGCCCCGCGACCGGAGCCCTCGTAGACTGATGGCAGGGAGGACCATGACGAAACACGGCGCGACGGCGGCATTCTTCGACCTCGACAAGACGATCATCGCGAGGTCGTCCGCCACCGCGTTCTCCCGCGACTTCCGCGAGAGCGGCCTGCTCAAGACCAGCGACGCGCTCCGCACGGCCTACGCGCACTTCCTCTTCTCCGTCGGAAGCGCCGACGCCCGCCAGACCGCGCGCCTGCGCGACGCGCTCGCCGAGATGATCAAGGGCTGGGAGGCCGCGAAGGTCCGCCGCATCGTCGAGGAAACCGTCAAGGAGCTCATCGACCCGCTCGTGTACGAGGAGGCCCTCGCGCTCATCCACCGGCACCAGGCGAACGGGCGCGACGTCGTCATCGTCAGCGCGTCCGGCACCGAGGTCGTCGCCCCGATCGCCGAGTTGCTCGGCACCGAGCACTACATCGCCTCGCAGATGGAGACCGAGGACGGCAAGTACACCGGCAAGATCAGCCTGTACGCCTTCGGCCCCTACAAAGCCGACGCGATCCGGGAGATGGCGAAGAAGCACGGCTACGACCTCGAGCGCTGCTACGCGTACTCGGACTCGATCACCGACGCGCCCATGCTCGACGCGGTGGGCTACGGCTTCGCGATCAACCCCGACCGGGCGATGCGTCGCGCGGCCGCCGCGCACGGGTGGGGCGTGCTCCACTTCCGCCGACCCGTCGCTCTCCGCGCGAGCGACCGCAAGCGGGGCGCCGTGGTCGGCGCCGCCGTCGCGGGCGCCGCGATCACCACCGCTCTCGTGTGGTGGGGCGTGACGCGCCGCCGCCGCAACCCCGAGGTCGTCTAGCCCCAACCGATCGCCCAACCCGCCCGTTCAAGTGACGTAGGCGGCACACTGGAATCGGAGGCGGGATGAGCGGGTGGAAGGCGCTGGCGGCCGACGTCGTCGACGCGCGCTACCCGTCGCTCGTCGCGTACGGGGTGCTCCTGACCGCAAGCCGCCCGGACGCCGAGGACCTCGTGCAGGACGCCCTCGTCAAGGTGTTCTCGCGCCTGAGAAGCATCCCCAACGTCGCCGCGGCCGACCAGTACGTCCGGCGCGCGATGCTCACCCTCTACCTCGATCGGAGCCGACGCGGCTCGGCGTGGCGTCGGGTGCGCGGCTTCGTGGCGACGGACGACGCGGTGGCCGGGCCGGAGGACGCGGTCGTGGCGGGCGGCGACGTCCGCGCGGCGCTCGCCGCGCTCAGCCCGCGCGAGAGGGCCTGCGTCGTGCTGCGCCACTTCGACGACCTGACGACCCGACAGGTGTCCGAGACGCTCGGCATCGCGGAGGGGAGCGTCAAGCGCTACCTCAGCGACGCCCTCGCGAAGCTGGGAACGGAACTTGCCGAACCCGCGGAGACGGCGGACGTGGTGACGCGCCGCCCCGCCCGAAGGAGGACCTGACATGCGACCTATCGACAAGGAACTGCGCGCCATCTTCGACGAGGAGCGCCGAGGCGTCGACGTCCCGGCCTCGCTCGTCGACACCCTCCGACCGCGGGCAGCCCGCCGACGCGTCGCCCGGTACGGCGCGGCGACCGTCGGGGCGCTGGCCACCGCGGGCCTCGCCGTGACGCTACCGCTCGGGCTGTCGCGCCTCGGCGCACCCGTCGCGCCCGGCGACACGATCGCCCCCCCGGCACCTCTCAGCGTCCAGTGCGGAGATCCGGTTCCGAAATCGCTACTCGAACCCGGGGACCACGACCTGCTTTTCACCACGCTCGACGGGTACAGCGTCTCCGTGCTATCGCCGGGCATTGTGTCGTGGAGCGATCCGTCGGCCGACGACGCGAGGACGTACGTCGAGTACGACGCGCGATACTCGGCGGTCGTGATCGCGAGGGATCGCGTCGTCGTCGGCTGGACCGGCGGTCCGACCTCGGCGGACTACCGGATCTCCGGAGGCGAGTACTGGCCGGACACGGCGCTGTACCGGAAGTACGCCACCAACGTCGTGTATGCCTGCCCGGACGCGCGCGACGACGGGACCGACCGGAACGCGCTCGCGCGCGGATACAAGTACGACGTGTACCGGGTCGGCGACGCGCAGAACCCCTAGCGGGCGGCGGCGGGGGTACTTGCGGGTCGCGGCGGCCTCGGGGTCGTACCGACCTCGTCGATCGACGAACCTACGAGGCGTGCTCGCCCGCGCCCGCCGGCGCGACCGTGCGCGACATGAGCGCCCCGACGCCCAGGACGCAGGCGACGCCGAGGAGCGCGACGCGCAGCGACGTCGCCTGAGCCGCGAAGCCGATCGCGGGGGGCCCGACGAGGAATCCCAGGTAGCCGAGCACGGCGACGGAGCTCAGCCCCTCGGCCGCCGTGCGCCCGCGCGCGGCCGCGGCGGAGAACACCACGGGAACGGTGTTCGCCAGGCCCACCCCCATGATCCCGAAGCCGACCACCATCGCCCACGGGGCGTTCGCGATCAACCCGAACGCGAGCCCCGCGCCCGCGACCCCGGCACCCGACGCGACGAGCGCCACCGGCCCGACCCGCGTGTTGATCCCGTCGCCCAGGAACCGAAAGAGCGCCATCGTCAGCGAGAAGGCCCCGTAGCCGAACGCGGCGAACGACGCCGTCGACCCCATGCCCTCCTTGAGAAGCAGCGCGCTCCAGCCCTCGACGGCGCCCTCCGCCCCGAGCACGATCAGCGCGAGTATCCCGATAACGACGAGCGCCCGCGCGGGAAGGCGCAGCCGGGTCCGCTCCGCGTCCTGGGTGCCGCGGCTCGCGGGGGGAAGGGCGCGGAAGCTGACCCACGCCCCGACGAGGAGGATCGCCGCGACCGCCGCGACGTGCTCGAACGGGGTGAACCCCGCGCGGATCGCGCCCGCGGCGATCACCGAGCCCGCGAGCGCGCCGAGGCTGAACATCCCGTGGAAGCCCGACATGAGCGGGCGTCTCGCCCGGTGCTCGACGTCCGCGGCCACCGCGTTCATCGCGAGATCCATCGCCCCCGTCGACGCCCCCCACGCGAGGAGCGCGAGCACGAGCAGCGGGAGGTTCGGCGCGACGACGAGCAGCGGCGAGATGCCGAGGAGCAGGACGCCGCCGATCATGGCGAGCCGGTGGGGTCCGATCCTCGCGCTGAGCGGTGCGGCGAGCGTCATCGCCGAGACCGCGCCGACCGCGCCCGAGAGCAGCGCGAGCCCCAGGACGCCCTCGCTAAGGTCAAGTCGCTCACGGACGTATGGAATGTGGGGAGCCCACGACGCGATGATGACGCCGTTGACGAGGAACGTGACGGAGACGGCGACGCGGGGGCGCCGGAGCCAGGCGATCACGCCTTGGCCCGTCGTCGCCCGGACAGCCGCCCCTCGAGGAACGGACGCTCGATCAGGTGCCACGACAGGGTCGCGACGCCGTAGCTGACGATCAGGACGAACGACCCGATCTCGAGCAGGCGCCAGGGGTCCGTCACCCCGCCGTACGGGAGGAAGTCCGGCTCGAGGGCGCGGCCCACCCAGAGGATGACGAGGTAGTGCCAGATGTACAGGCCGAACGAGACCTTCGCGGTGTAGCGGAAGAACGGGTTGTCGACGATCGCGCCGAGCACGCGGCTGTACGCGAGTCCCGCGAGCGCGATCGCGACGAGGCCGGCGAGGATCGGGAAGAAGTACGGCTGGTGCTGGAGGCTCAGCGTGTTGTCCATCTCCACCGGGAATCGCTTGAACCAGTACAGCGCGACGATCCCCGCGAGCGCGACGCCGGCGACGACGTCGAAGCCCCAGTGTCGCCGCCCGTCGTGGAACACCTTCCACATCGCGATGAACCCCGCCGCGAATATCCCGAGCGCGAAGTGCCCGAAGAAGCCGACGGGGTTGTAGTCCGGCATCCAAGCCTTCGCGCCGCCGAGGAGGCCGTATTGCCACCCGCGGCCGTCGGGCCCCGGAACGAACGTGTGGGTAACCCACTGGTTGACGAGCAGGATGAACGCGAAGACGCCGACCCAGTAGCCCCACGCGATGCGGCGCCCCCGGCGCTTGAGGGCGAAGAGCGCGAGCATGAACAGCGGCATCAGCACGTAGCAGAACACCTCGAAGCCGATCGACCACAGCGGGGCGTCCTGCTCGGTCGGGAAGAACGTCACCCAGTGGAACTCCGACGTGAAGGTCGCGCCCGCGATGAGGCGGCGGAGCGGCTGGACGACGGGGACGCCGTCGTGGCGGGCGACGACGGCCGAGACCCAGAAACCGACGGCGAGGGCGGCGTAGAACCCGGGGAGGATGCGGGCGGCCCGGCGCGCGACGTAGTGGCGGATGCTCGGGTAGGGGCGCTTCTCGAAGTACGCGCGCCAGAAGGGGTAGCTCAGCAGCATGCCGGAGAGCACGAAGAAGACGCTCACCCCCGAGGCACCCTTGATGATCATCCCGTGGACGTCCTGGAGCCACGCGCTCTGCGTCCACGCCTCGAGCTTCTGGAAGATGTGATGGAAGATCACGCCGAGCGCGGCGAGGGCGCGAATCCCGTCGGCCCCCGAGATGCGGGACCGTTCGCGCTGGCTCGGCGCGGCGTCGGCGGGTGCCGTCGCGGTCGTCATGCCGCGAGACTATCGAACCTTTCGGGGGGTCCCGACGCGAGGATCAGCCGGATTTGCGGCGGAACTCCCCGTGGGCGTGCGAGCGCCCGTCCCCGCCGAGCTGCCGCCCCCCGCCGGTGACGCCCGTGCCCGGGCTTCGACGAGCCCGGTCCTCCCGACGCGTCGGCCATCGCCTGCTGGGGGTCGCCCTTCTTCATCGCGGCGAGCAGCGCCTTCGCGTCCGCCCCGCGCAACAGTTTCACGAGCTTGCCATGGTGGAAGACGGCGACGTCGCCGTTCTTCCGCTCGCGGTGTTCGAAACCCTCTGGTGCCGTCATGGCTCTATCGTGTCATGACGGGACGAAACGGGCACACGCCTTGGACATCGGGGCGCGGCGACTTAGGCTTACCTAATGGTCGACGTAGCCCATACCCTCGCAAACCTGCACACCGAGAGCCGCCGCTTCGCCCCGTCGAAGGAATTCGCGGCTCGCGCCAACGCCACGGAGCGGCTGTACGCCGACGCCGAGGCCGACCGCCTCGCCTTCTGGGCGGAGCAAGCCCGAGCCCTTCACTGGGACACCCCCTTCACCGAGATCCTCGACTGGTCCGATCCGCCCGTCGCGCGCTGGTTCGCCGACGGCACCCTCAACGCGTGCGACAACGCCGTGGACCGGCACGTGCGCGAGGGCCGCGGCGACCGCGTCGCCTTCTACTTCGAGGGCGAGCCGGGGGACGCCGAAATCATCACGTACGCGGACCTCAAGCGCCGCGTGTCGAAGGCCGCGAACGCCCTGGTCGCCCTCGGCGTGGAGAAGGGCGATCGCGTGGCGATCTACCTCCCCCAGATCCCCGAGGCCGTCGTGTCGATGCTCGCCTGCGCGCGCATCGGCGCGATCCACTCGGTCATCTTCGGCGGCTTCAGCGCGGAGAGCGTGCGCCAGCGCATCGACGACGCGGAGGCGAAGCTCGTCATCACGGCCGACGGCGGGTACCGGAGGGGCGACCACCTCGCCCTCAAGCCGCTCGTCGACAAGGCGCTCGCCGCGGGCGACCACCACCCCGAGGAGTGCGCGAGCGTCACGCACGTCCTCACCGTGCGCCGCACCGGGCAGAAGACGGAGTGGTATGGCGGCCGCGACGTCTGGTGGCACGAGGTCGTCGACTCCGCGAGCGAGGAGCACACCCCGGTCATGGTGGAGGCGGAGCACCCGTTGTTCATCCTCTACACGTCCGGCACGACGGGAAAGCCCAAGGGGTTGTACCACTCGACGGGCGGCTACCTGACGCAGACGTCGTGGACCCACCGGATGGTGTTCGACCTCAAGCCCGAGGAGGACGTCTTCTTCTGCACGGCGGACGTCGGCTGGATCACCGGCCACTCGTACATCGTCTACGGGCCTCTCACCAACGGCGCGACGCAGCTGCTGTACGAGGGCGCGCCCGCCACCCCGCACCAGGGTCGCTGGTGGGAGCTCATCGAGAAGTACAAGGTCACCATCCTCTACACCGCGCCCACCGCGATCCGCACCTTCATGAAGTGGGGCGAGGCGATCCCGAACCAGTTCGACCTCAGCTCGCTGCGACTCCTCGGAAGCGTCGGGGAGCCCATCAACCCGGAGGCGTGGATGTGGTACCGCCGGGTGATCGGCGGCGACCGGTGCCCGGTGGTCGACACCTGGTGGCAGACCGAGACGGGGGCGATCATGATCTCCCCGCTTCCCGGGGTCACCGCGGCCAAGCCCGGCAGCGCCATGGACGCGCTTCCCGGGATATCCGCCGACGTCGTCGACGACCACGGCGCGCCCGTGGACGACGGCATGGCCGGGTACCTCGTGCTCACCGAGCCGTGGCCGTCGATGCTGCGCGGCATCTGGGGCGACCGGGCGCGGTACGAGCGGACGTACTGGTCGCGCTTCCCCGGCCTCTACTTTGCGGGCGACGGGGCGAAGAAGGACCTCGACGGCAACCTGTGGCTCCTCGGTCGGGTGGACGACGTCATCAACGTGTCGGCGCACCGGCTCACCACCACGGAGATCGAGCACGCGCTCGTCAGCCACCCGTGGGTCGCCGAGTCGGCGGTCGTCGGGGCCAAGGACGACATCACCGGCCAAGCCGTCGTCGCGTTCGTCATCATCCGCGAGGACGCGGTCAACCTCGAGGAGGACGGCCACAAGGCGGCCGTCGCGCTCCGCGAGCACGTGACCAAGGAGATCGGCGGAATCGCGCGGCCCCGGACGATCCTCGTCGTCTCCGAGCTCCCGAAGACGCGTTCCGGCAAGATCATGCGCCGGCTGCTGCGGGACGTCGCCGAGCATCGCCCCGTCGGGGACGTCACGACGCTCGCCGACTCGTCGGTCATGGACGCCATCGCGGCGGGGCTCGCGACGAGCGCCGACGAGGACGAGCAGGCGGCGTAGCGGTGACGCACCCACGCGTGGCCGCGGCGGGCCTCGCCCTCGCCATCGTCCTCGGGGCGGGGGCCTGCTCGAGCGCTCCCGCCGCGCCGAGCCCGACGTCGAGCGGGACCGTCGTCACGGTGAGCGAGACCGAGTTCTCGATCACGCTCTCGCAGACGACGTTCTCCCCGGGCGTCTATACCTTCCAGGTCACGGACGACGGCTCGTTCAGCCACAACCTCCACATCTCGGGCCCCGGGGTCGACGGCGTCGCCACCGACAACCTCGGGATCGGCCAGACGGCGAGCGTGACCGTGGAGTTGGAGGCGGGAACCTACGAGCTGTGGTGCTCGATCGACAGCCACCGCGACAAGGGGATGGACGTGACGATCACGGTGTCGTAGCCTCGGGTCGCCGCAGCCGTCACACTGGCACGGCCGTGTGCCACGATGGCCCCATGGCCTTGGGCGTCGGCGACGGGAAGATCGGCTTCTGGGCGGTCGTCTCCATCGGCGTGGGGGGCATGGTCGGGGGCGGGATCTTCGCCGTGCTCGGGCTCGCGGTCCAGCTGGCGCACGGCGGCACCCCGCTCGCCTTCGCGCTCGCCGGCGCGATCGCGCTGCTCACGACCCACTCGTACGCGCGCCTGAGCGTCGCCTTCCCGAGCCGGGGCGGCACCGTGACGTTCCTCAACCGCGTGTTCGGGGCGGGGCTCACCACCGGGAGCCTCAACGTCCTGCTCTGGCTCAGCTACGTGGTGATGCTCTCCCTGTACGCGTTCGCGTTCGGCAGCTACGGCGCGACCTTCTTCCCCGACTCCGTGCACACCGCGGCCAAGCACGGGCTCATCTCGGTCGTCATCGTCGCGATCGCAGGGCTCAACCTGCTGAGCGCCGCCGCGATCGGGCGGGCGGAGAAGTGGATCGTCGCGCTCAAGATCGTCATCCTCGTGGGCTTCGTGGGCGCGGGGTTCGCGACGGTCGAGTCGTCCCGGCTCGCGACGTCCGAGTGGTCGGCGGCGCTGCCGCTCGTCGCGGGCGGGATGATCATCTTCCTCGCGTACGAGGGCTTCGAGCTCATCGCCAACACCGCGCAGGACGTGCGAAGCGCGGCGCGCACCCTGCCGCGCGCGTACTACACGGCCGTCGGATTCGTCGTCGCGCTCTACGTCGCCGTCGCGATCGTCACCGTCGGCAACCTCCCCGTCGACCAGATCGTCGCCGCCGAGGACTACGCGCTCGCCGAGGTCGCCCGTCCGTTCCTCGGCCAGGCGGGCTTCGCCCTCATCGCCGTCGCCGCGATGCTGTCCACCGCGTCGGCGATCAACGCGACGCTCTACGGGACGGCGCGCCTCAGCCGGTCGATCGCCGAGGACGGCGAGCTGCCGTCGTCGCTCGAGAAGACCGTGTGGGGCCAGCCCGTCCGGGGCATGCTCATCACCGCCGCGCTCACGCTCGTGGTCGCCAATGCCTTCGACCTGTCCTCGATCGCGACGCTCGGCAGCGCGGGGTTCCTGGTGATCTTCGCCGCGGTCAACGTCGCGAACGCGCGGCGCGAACGCTCGCGCTCCGGGACCGCCGTCTCGGTCGCCGGGGTGGCGGCGTGCGCCGCGGCCCTCGTCGCGCTCGTGTGGCAGACGATCGCGACCGAGGCGCCCAAGACGCTCGTGCTCGCGGCGATGATCGCGCATCGCCGTCGCGGTCGAGGTGGTCTACCGGGCGATCGCGCGCCGAGCCGCGCGCGCCTCCTAGCCGCGCAGGTCGCGGCGCCCAAACGCCCAGACGCTCAGCGCCACGAACAACGCAGACAGGCCCGCGAGCAGGGCGACGTACCCCCACGCGAACCCGTTCTCGAGCGGGGTGTTGCCGTAGTAGTAGTAGAACGGCGAGGCCTTGGCCCACGAGTGCAGGCTCGGGCTCAGCGGGAGGAAGCTCGCCGCCGCGTACGCGAGCGTCGTCAATCCGGTTCCCGTCGCCGTCGCGACGCGGGAGATGCCCGTGAGCGCGCCCGCGAACAGAGCCACCGCGCCCATGAGCAGGCCGAACACCGTCAACTGCACGCACGCCGCCGCGATGTTGATGTAGCTCATGTGCAGGCGCCCCATCGCGTTGCCCGCGGCGACGCCGAGGAACGCCATCAGTCCGACGACGACGGTCATGCTGGCCATCGCGCTCGCCTTCTGGAGCACGACGGTCGCGCGCGGGATCGGGTTGGCGAGCAGCACGCCCATCGTGCGGTCGCGCTCCTCCCCCGCGAGCGCCTTCGCGGCCATGCTGATCGCCACGACGGCGATCGCCACGGGGGCGACGATGGAGAAGATCTCGCCCGTGTAGAAGCCGGTCGGGACGCCGTAGTTCGCGTTGCCGACCATCGCCATCAGCTGCGGCGGGAACGCGTCCGTGAGCTTGCCGAACTGGTCGCCGACGCCCTTGAAGACCAGCCCGACGAGCGCGGCCATGTAGAACAGGCCGCCCCCGGCGATCGTGAGCGCCGTGCGCGCGTCGGACGAAGCCTTGGCGGAGATCGACGCGACCTGCGCGCGACCCGAGAGCTTCTCCGCGTACTTCGCGACGTGGCGGTTGCGCGCGAGGCGGTCGAGGATGGTCCGACGCGCCTCGCCGACCTTGAGGTCCCGCCTCTCGACCGCGACGATCGCGGCGACGACGAGCGCCACGCCGAGACCGACGAGCAGCGCGACGTGCCACCAGTTCACGCCGTTGAGGAACGGGTCGGAGCCGTTGAGGTAGTGCCACGGGAAGATCTTCGCCCACGGGCCGCCCCACGACGTGAGCGGCAGGAGGCCGGCGCCGAGGAACGAGACGACCATCACCGCGGTGCCGATGCCCGCGGCGCGGGTCGTGTCGCCCGTCCACGCCCCGATCGCCATGCTGAGCGCGCCGAGGAAGAACGCGAGCGCGGCGAGGTGCACGGCGGTCGAGCCGAGGTGGTACCCGGTCGCGTCGACCCCGACGATGCCGATCGACGCCCAATACCCGCCCCAGACCAACGCGCTCGCGAGCGTCGTCATCGTGGCCAGGGCGAGCGCCTTCTCGGCGAGGACGCGGCGGCGGCTGCGCGGGTTGCCGAGCAGGAGGCCCATGGTCCCCCACCGCTCCTCGCCCGCCCCCGCGTCGGCGCCCATCGCGATCATCAGCCCGCCGACGACGAAGGGGCCGATGGAGTTCACCATCTCCCCGAACATCATCCCGACGATGCCGAGGTCCGGTTTGATCCCCATGACGTCGAGGAAAGCCTTCGGGAACGCCTTGAACGCCTCGGTGGCGACGTCGCCGATTCCCGCGTACGCGGCGACCCCCATCCAGACGGTCAGCGCGACGGACGCGGCGGCGATGACGACGCCGACCCAGCGGTCGCGAAGCGCCTTCGCGAAGACGGAGCCGAGCATCACTTCGCGGCCCGGTAGAACTGGAGGAAGATCTCGTCGAGGTCGACGCTCGAGCTCGACAGCGACAGGACCTCCTTCGCGGTGGCCGCCTTGAGGAGCGGCGTCATCGAGCCCTCGTACGAGACGGTGAGGTGGTTGCCGTCGGCGGCGACCTCGCGCACCCCGGCGACCTTCTCGAAAGCCGACGCCTTCACGGGGGACGCGAACTGCATCGTCACGCGGCGGAGCGCCCGCTCGCGCAGGTCCGCCATCTGCTCGGTCGCGATGAGCACGCCCTCGCGGATGAATCCCACGCGCCCGGCGACGCGCTCCACCTCGCTCAGCGTGTGGCTCGAGAGGAACACGGTCGAGCCGTCCTTCGTGACCTCGCGGAGCAGCGCCTGGAACTCCTGCTGCATGAGCGGGTCGAGGCCCGTCGACGGCTCGTCGAGGATCAGCACCTCGGGTTTCGACATGAACGCCTGGATGATGCCGACCTTCTGCCGGTTGCCGGACGAGTAGTCGCCGACCTTGCGGGCGAGGTCGGCCTCGAAGCGCTCCGCGAGCCGGTCGACCCAGTCCCAATCCACGCCGCCGCGGAGGTTCGCGAAGTACGTGAGCGTCTCCTTGCCGGTGAGGCTCGGGTAGAGCGCGAGGTCGCCGGGAAGATAGCCCACGCGCTCGCGGATCGCGACGGCGTCCCGGTGCGAGTCGAGCCCGGCGATGGTCGCGCGCGCCCTCCGTGGGGCGGATGAGGTCGAGGATCGAGCGGATCGTGGTGGTCTTGCCCGCGCCGTTGGGCCCCAGGAAGCCGAACACCTCCCCTTGATGGATCTCGAGGCTGAGATCTCGGACGGCGGTGAAGTCGCCGTACTTCTTCGTCAGGTTCTCGATCACGATCACGGGAGCGGTCATCGCCCACCTACCTTTCCTCGCCGCGGCGGCGAGCACACCATTTCAGCCTATTCGGGGCGGGCGCGGGGGGCGTCCTCCCCGGGGATGATCCGCGTGTCGATCCCGGGGACGACGCGGTAGCCAACCGGCCGCGCACGCCCTAGCGTGGGGTGAGGCGGCCGAGGCGCGGCCGCAGCGACAAGGAGGTCGCCATGGCGAACACGGTTGCGAGGATCACCGAGATCAGCGCGTCGAGCGACGTGAGTTTCGAGGACGCGGTGAGCGTCGGGGTCGAGCGCGCCACGAAGACGCTTCGCGGCGTGACGGGCGCGTGGGTCAAGGACCAGAAGGTGGAAGTGAAGAACGGGACGATCACGGCGTACATCGTTCACCTCGCGGTGACGTTCATCCTCGACGACTAGCGGCGTCCCCGCGGTACATGGGTGCACGATTTCGCGTGTATCCGTCCCCCGAAGCGCCCCTGCGGTGCGAAAGTGCGCGTTCTGGACCCGAAACCGGCACTCATGTACCGCAGGGAGCCTCCCACGCGCGCCACCGGCCCGGAACGTGCACTCGTGTACCGCAGGGACGTCCGGGCCCGCCGGGATGCGACGCCGGGTAGCCTCACCCCCGGCGCCGTGTCACGATAGGGACCGTGCCCCAGGCTTCCCCGAAACCGAAGAGCTCGTCCCTCGTGGAGGACGGCGAGGAGACGTTCGCCGTGCCCGTCGTGAAGGCGGCGGAGCAGGAGCACGACCCCCTGCCCGACGACCGTTACCTCGACCGCGAGCTCAGCTGGCTCGCGTTCAACGAGCGCGTGCTCGAGCTCTCCGAGGACAAGCACACGCCGCTGCTCGAGCGGGTGTTCTTCCTCGGGATCTTCGCCTCGAACCTCGACGAGTTCTTCATGGTGCGCGTCGCCGGGCTGAAGCGCCGCATCGCCGCCGGATTCGCGGTCCCGTCCGCGACCGGCATGAGCCCGACCCGACTCGTCGAGGCGCTGACCGCGCGCGCCCACGCTCTCATGGACCGGCACGCGGACGTCTTCACCGAGGTCGTGCTCCCCGGGCTCGCCAAGGAGGGCATACGCATCGTCCACTGGGACGAGCTCGAGGACCGCGAGCACGAGCGCCTGCGCAGCCTGTTCAAGCGCGACATCTTCCCCGTGCTCACGCCGCTCGCCGTCGACCCCGCGCACCCGTTCCCGTACATCTCCGGGCTCTCGCTCAACCTCGCCGTCGAGGTGCGCGACCCGGACACCGGCAAGACGCGGTTCGCCCGCGTCAAGGTGCCCGAGACGCTCCCCCGGTTCCTCGTCGTCGACGCGAAGGGGAAGGCGTCCCAGGTCGCCGACGCGTCCGCGCTCGACCACGCCCCCCGGAGCTTCGTCCCCCTCGAGGACGTCATCGCCGCGCAGCTGGACTACCTGTTCCCGGGCATGGAGGTGCAGGCGCACTACACGTTCCGGGTCACGCGCAACGAGGACGTCGAGGTCGAGGAGGACGACGCGGAGAACCTCCTCAAGGCGATGGAGCAGGAGCTCCAGCGGCGCCGGTTCGGCCCCGCGGTCCGGCTCGAGGTCGCCGACGACCTCCCGCCGCGGATCCGCGATCTCCTCGTCCGCGAGCTCCAGATCACCGACGAGGACGTGTTCCACCTTCCCGCGCCGCTCGACCTCACCGGCCTCGAGGTCATCGCGTCGCTCGACCGCCCCGAGCTCCGCTACCCGGCGTTCCGCCCGACGACCCACCACCAGCTCGCCCCCGTCGAGTCGTCGCAGGAGGCGAACGTCTTCGCCGCGATCGCCCGCGGCGACGTCCTGCTCCACCACCCGTACGACTCGTTCTCCACGTCCGTCCAGGCGTTCCTGTCGCAGGCCGCGCGCGACCCCCGCGTCCTCGCCATCAAGCAGACGCTGTACCGGACGTCCGGCGATTCGCCCATCGTCGACTCGCTCATCGAGGCCGCGCAGAACGGCAAGCAGGTGCTCGCGATCGTCGAGATCAAGGCGCGATTCGACGAGAAGCGCAACATCTCGTGGGCGCGCAAGCTCGAGGAGGCGGGCGTGCACGTGGTGTACGGGCTCGTGGGCCTCAAGACGCACTGCAAGCTCTCGCTCGTGGTCCGCCAGGAGGAGTCGGGGCTCGAGCGGTACTGCCACATCGGGACCGGCAACTACCACCCGCGCACCGCCCGGCTGTACGAGGACTACGGGCTGCTCACCCGCGACCCCGACCTCGGCGCCGACCTCACCAAGCTCTTCAACCAGCTGTCCGGATACGCCCCGAAGGCGAAGTTCCGGCGCCTGCTCGTCGCGCCCAACAGCGTGCGGTCGGGGCTGATCGAGCGCATTGACGCGGAGGCGGCGCGGGCGCGGGCGGGCGAGGACGCCTGGGTGAAGTTCAAGGTCAACGCGATCATCGACGAGCAGACGATCGACGCCCTCTACCGGGCGTCGCAGACGGGCGTGAAGGTCGACATCATGTGCCGCGGGACGTCGGCGCTCCGGCCCGGCGTGGAGGGACTGTCGGACAACATCCAGGTGCGATGCGTGCTCGGCCGGTTCCTCGAGCACTCCCGCATCTTCGCGTTCGCGAACGGGGACGATCCCGAGGTGTGGATCGGCAGCGCGGACCTCATGCACCGGAACCTCGACCGCCGCGTCGAAACGCTCGTGCGAATCCACGACGAGGACCAGAAGGCGGCCCTGATCGAGAACATCGACCTCGCGATGAGCCCGCAGACGTCCGCATTCACGCTGCACCCAGACGGCTCGTGGGTGCGCGGCAAGGGCACGCGGGGAGCGCCGCTCAAGGATCTCCAGGCGACGTATATCGCTCGCCAGCCCAAGCGGAGGGCGACGGGTCGGTAATGGCGGTTCGGCGCAGCACGGTCATCGCCGCCGGCGCGCTCGTGTGGCGCGTCCGTGACGGGGAGCTCCAGGTCCTCGCGGTCCACCGGCCGAGCTACAACGACTGGTCGTGGCCCAAGGGCAAGATCCGCCGGGGAGAGACGCTTCCCGAGTGCGCGATGCGCGAGGTGTACGAGGAGACGGGCAAGCAGGTCGAGCTCGGGCAGCCGCTCCCGACGCTCGCGTACACGCTCTCGAGCGGCCGCCCCAAGGTCGTCCGGTACTGGGCGGCCGAGACGATGAACACGACGCATCCGTCGCTCCTCGCGCGCCCCCGGTACCGCCTCGCTCCGAAGAAGGAGATCGACAACACCCGCTGGTTCACCGTCGAGAAGGCCCGCGCGAAGATCACCAACCGCGCCGACCTCAAACCGCTCGACTCCCTCGTGGCCGCCTACGAGGCAGGGAGGCTCGAGACGCGGGCGTTCATCATCGCCCGGCACGCGCGCGCGAAGAAGCGCTCGTCCTGGAAGCACGACGACCTCGCCCGGCCGATCACCGCCGGCGGAGCGAAGCGCGCGCACCAGTTGATCCGGCTGTTCTCGGCGTTCGGGATCCGGTACATCGAGTCCTCGCCGGCCGCGCGATGCGTGTCCACCGTCCTCCCGTACTCCGCGGCGATCGGCAAGAAGATCAAGACGCGCGACGCGCTGACGGAGGCGGCTCATGCGAGCAACCCGAAGGCCGCCGCGGACGTGCTGACGGCCGTGCTCGCGAAGGCGGGCAACCGGCTCGTGTGCGTGCACCGGCCGACGATGCCGACGCTGCTGACGATGATCGGCGCAGCGACTCGGAAATGGACGCGCGGCAAGCTCCCGAAGAAAAACCCGTACCTGCCGGCCGGGGGCGTGCTCGTCGCCCACGTGGTGGACACGGAGTCGGGCCCTCGGGTCGCCGCGATCGAGACGCACCTGCTGGCGTAGACCGGGCGGATGTCCGGGCGCGCCGACGCTCGCGTCGGGCAAAGATTAGACATCGGACCGGGAGCGCCAGTCGGCGCTGAGGCCGCTCTTGGCGGCTTGAGTTGGAGCCCGGGGCTACCGCGGTCCGACGTCTACTTCAGAGTAACCCCACGCGAGCCGCCGCGCATATAGAACGTGAGAATCGTTACCTTTCGCGTCATAATCTGCGAGGCCCGCGCCAGACAACGCGGCGAGCGGCGTGTACGCGAGGCGCGTTGCACGCCGGAGCGGGCGGCGGGGACGCCCGCGCCAGACAACTCAGTCGAGCTTGTCCTCGCGCCACATGGCGGCGCAGCGCTCCAGATCCTCACCCGTGCGGAGAAGCTGGGCGGCGCGGAGCGTCGTCTTGTGGGCCCGGTCGTGCGCGTGGCCGTGGTCGCTTTCCGCCTCGAAGGCCGCCCCCGTCGCCGTGACGCGGCAGAAGGCGCCCGCCCGCTCGAGCGCGACCGCCAGGTCGCCAGAGAACACGCCGCTCAGCACGTCGTCGGCGAGCTTCTTCACCTCGGCGGGGCCGGGCGGTACCTCGACGCCCGCGATCGCGTGCCGCACCCCCGCGGCGTGGATGCCGTGGTCGTACGAGCGCGCCACGGACTCCGCGTCGAACTTGACCCACTCGCGCAGCATGTACAGGCGCCACAGGGCGCCCGGGAGGGTGAGGGCCTCGGCCTTCGACCACATCATCGCGACGGTGTCGATGCCCTCCTCGTCGACGAGGGCGATCAGGCGGGCGACGAGCTCGGGCTCGCGGGACGCGCGGGCCTGCTGCACGATCGCCGCGGCCGTCTCGTGGGCGACGAGGGCGCGATCGGCGGGGTCGATGTCCCCCTCGATCTGGTCGGCCTCCTCCATGTCGAGCATGGCGGGACGGCGGAACCTCGCCTCTCTACCCACGCGGTTAGAGTTTCTCGGGCGCGGCGTCCGGGTCGTCGCCCTCGTGGAACGCGAGGGAGACGCTGTTGATGCAGTACCGCTCGCCCGTGGGCGTGCCGTGCCCGTCGGGGAAGACGTGGCCCAGGTGCGAGTCGCACGCGGCGCAGCGGACCTCGGTGCGCGACATGCCGAAGGAGCGGTCCTCGATCAGGGTGACCGCGTCGCGGTTGACGGATTCGTAGAAGCTCGGCCAGCCGGAGCCGGAGTCGAACTTGGTGCCGGAACGGAACAGCTCGGCGCCGCAGGCGGCGCACTGGTACACGCCCGGAAGCTTGTTCTCGAGGAGGTCGCCGGTCCACGCGGGCTCGGTGCCGTGCTCGCGCAGCACGCGGTACTGCTCGTCGGTGAGTTCCGCGCGCCACTCGTCCTCGGTCTTGGCGATCTTGGCCATGGTTCTCCCTTCCTGGCCGCCTCCCAGCCTAGGGGAGGGTGTTGCCCGCGCGGCTCGCGCCGTGGCGGGCGTTACGTACGACGCTCCGAGGCGCGCGTTTGTTCCCGATGGGCTGGCCGTCGCGCGCGAACGAGCGGCTAGTACGACTCCGGGTACGGGAAGACCGTCGCGGATCCCGACGCCTGGTCACCCGGCGTCGGCCCAAGCACGGTCGTGGTTCCTTCGTCGAGATTGACGAGGACGGAAGCGTGTCGCACGCTATGACCGTCGGGGTAGGAGCTCCAGCACGTGACGATCGCGCGCCTCCCCGACATCACGACGGACGGCGGCTCCGATGATTCCGCGATCTCGTCGCAGTCGACTGTGGCGATCGCGGTTCCGGAAGCGGAAAAGAAGTCGGCGCGGGGGTCGTCCCACGGCGTCGCCCAGTACACCTCACTCGGCCAATCGAACTGGACCTCGCCGTAGTCCCCACGGAACGGGAGCGTGAAGTCGGCAATCTTGCGGGCCGACACGTCGTAGGCGAAGTACTTCGCGCCGTCGCCCGCGGGAAGCCTCGGCCAGCCCATTCCGTCCTTCCAGACGATGTGGTCTTCGTACGTGCCCTCAACGGGGCGGCGCAGAAGGAACCTCTTGGAGTCCAGCCATCCGGCGATGGAGTAGTCGAAGACCCCTCGGGAGAACACGTCGATGACCTTCTCGCTCGCCGGGCCCGTCACGCCGGCAAGAGTCACGTTGGTCCCGCCGTCCTTGCGACCCCAAAGACAGACCAGGTGCTTTCCGTCGGGCGACAGTCCGGTGCGAGCGTATCCCCAGCAGTACCGGCCGAGGCTCTTACCGTCCTTGGTGACGGAAATCTGCGTGCCGTCGCCGGGGTACATCAGTCCGACATGCGTCCCGTCCTTCGTCTCCCACTTCCAACCCGGGTCGTCGATGTTGGACGCGTACTTCTCCGCCGCCCCCGTTCGCAGGTCGACGATCGTGACGTCGCCCGAGGCCCATTCGCCGTACTCCTCCCCGTCCGGAACCGTGCTGCGGAAATATGCGAGGCCGTCGTGCGTCCAGTCCATGGACCAGCCGGGGTCGTCCACATCCACGACCGTCGAGTACACATTCCCGTCCGGATCGACGAGCACGGGCAACTGGTGAGACGTCGTGGAATCCGTCCACAGGACCACGAACCAGCCCGGGCCGACATCGCTCCACGGAACCGCCGACGCTGGCAATGCCGGGACAGGAAAGGCTCCGGGGGCAGGGGGCGAAGGTTGCGGTCCGACGGGAGTCGGCGAGGAAGCGTCACCGGGACTCGCGGAATCCGAGGGGGACACGCCGGGGGTATCGCCGGGAACATGGGTCGCGTCTCCGCCGCCCGCGCATCCCGCCACCACGCCGAGCATCGCGCCCACCGCGACGACGCGCGCCGCCGCCATGCGAACTAACGTCATTCCTTCACCGTATCGGGGCGCGGGTGAGGTCGCATACCGAACGATCGCGCCCGACGCCGCGCAAGAAGGCCTCGACGCGGTTAGGCTCGACTCACCAAGGAGGAACCATGCGTCTCGCACGTCTCGCCCCCCTCGCCGTTCTCGCGGCAGCCAGCCTCGCCGCCTGCGGACCCGGACCCGTCGTCACGGCGACCGTCACGCCGAGCCCCTCGACCCCCATCGCGTCGCCGAGCCCCACCGGCCCGGCTCCCGTCGTCACCCCGACGCCGGCCTTCGATCCCCACCCCCCGCTCGCCGACATGCTCATCACCACGCGCGGCCTGCTGCCCCTCACGCACACCGACCCCATCGTCGGCAACGCCGGCGAGGCGATGCTCACGTGGGACCCCGCGTATTGCGACGCGGAGATCAGCGGGCCCGACGACCTCGGCCGGTGGGTGGCCGCCTACCCCGTCGTGCCGAACCAGGGGCCGCCGTTCACGGTCGACGGCCAGTACGACGGGATCGTGCACCGCATCGACATCGTCTCGCCTGTGCTGCACACCGCGGAGGGCATCCACATCGGGAGCACGCTCGCGGAGCTTCAGGCCGCGTACCCGGGACTCGCGATGGGAGCGTCGGGCTGGGGAACGGTGAACGTGTACTGGATCTCGGACGCGCACGGCTACGTGGTGTTCGAGACGGACACGTCGCTGCCCGACGGGACGACGGGGCCGGACGCCGTCCGGTTCATCCGCATCCTCGAGGCCGGCACGGACCCGGACTGGACGGTGTCGCAGTCGGACAACATCGCCGGCGGGTGCCTGTAATCGACGGCCACCCGCGAGCGGGCTGGCTGTGGCGCTACCCCGAGAAGGGCAGCATCACGATGTGCGCGCCATACGGGAAGTACGTCCACGGGTTTTCCGCGTAGCGCGCGACGACCGCCGACTCGCCGCTCGCGAGGTCGACGGTGGTAAACACCGTCGCCCGACCGTCGTAGCATTCGGACAACACGTAGCCGAACGAGTCGACGACCTCGTTGAGGCAGGGCAACGTCGCAATCGGCTTGCCCGCGTAATCGTCGATCTCGATCCCGTTCTCGACTCCGTTGTTGGCGGCGACGATCCGGGCGCCCTGGATGTCGGCATCTTGGAGCGACGCGGGCGTCCCGTCGCCGAGTCGGACGGTCACGTCGTTGACCTTCTTCGTGGAGACGTTGTACGTCGAGGTCGTGGACTTGGTCCAGTCCGCGTCGTATCGGGTGAAGGCGAAGGAGTGCTCGTCCCACCAGTGGAGAAGGTAGTAGTGGTCGGGATTCAAGCGGAACACGTCGATCTTCGAGCCCTTCCCGGATGCCACGTTGAACTTCCACACATCGGTCTTGCCGTCGCCATTCTCGACGAGGCACGCTATGGTCGCACCGCTGGGGGACGGGACGGTACAGGAGCCGGTCGAGGCGTAGCGTCCGTCGGACATGGCGAAGCGGTGCTTGACCGTGAAGGACGCGTCGAGCAGGTAGAGGTTTCCCCATCCGGGGGTGACGAGTAGCGAGCCGTCGGGGTAGGCGCGGATGAGGCGCGGCAAGAAGGGAACGCCGACCTTCGTGGAACGCTTGCCCGTGGTGAGCGACAGCGTCGACATGTACGCGTGCGACTTCTTGTCGACGGCGCTGACGTGCTGCTCGGCGATCACCAGGCCGTCCGCCGTCCACGCGATCGGTTCGCCGCGTCCCCGACCGTCGAGCCGGTCGACGTAGTACAGATCTCCCGACGGGGAGACGAGCATGACGGCCCCCGATAGCAGGGTCTCCTTGAATCCCGCCGTCACCTCGCTTTCCACGGAGTTGTCGTCCGCGTCGGTGTCGTACACGACGACGAACCAGCCCGGACCCACCTCGAGCCACGGGATGTCGGACGCGGGGAACGCGGGAACGGGAATCGCCCCCTCGACCGGAGGCAATGGCTGGGGTTCGACGGGAACGGCGGACGCCGTGACCTCGGGGTTCGGCGAGGCGGTCGGCACGGAGGCGCCGGGGGTCGACGCCGCGGCGACGGGCTCGCCGCCGCCGCGTACGGCGAGGGCGACGATGACCCCGGCGGCGGCGACCGAGAGGACGGTGACGGTGATGGCGACGGCGCGCACGGACGGTCTCATGGCTGCCTCACGGGAAGATGATGTCGTCGGACCAATAGAAGTCCGAATGGCCGCGGTAGGAGAACACCTGGACCTGATCCGCGATACCCGACGCGTACGTCCCCACGTCGCGCGTCTCCCCCGTGAGGAGGTCGACCACCGTGACGGTCACCGTGTCCGGGGTACCGATCTGACCGCAGAGCGTCAGCGCGTAGTCCCCGCTCACGTCCGCGGCTCCGCACGGGAGCGTCGCGCGGAGCGTGCCTTTCGTGTCGTAGATGTAGTCGGTGCGGTCGTTCCATATGCTCACGACGCGATACGTGCCCAGCCCCTGGACGTTTTCTGCCGTCGACCCGTCGGGGAGCTCGGGGTGAAGCTCGGTCACCTTCTTGGTGGTGATGTTATAGGCGAAGTACAACTGTGCGGAGGATTCTTCGTCCCATCGCGAAAACAGCACGCTCGTCGGGCTCCACCAACCGCGGATCTGATACTCCCAGACGCTGCGTTTGAATACGTCGATCGCCTTCCGCGTTCCCGTGTCGACGTCGTACTTCACCACGTCCGTTCGGTCGTCGGCGCGATGTTCGAGGCACACCATGGTGTGTTCGTCGGGCGCAAGCTCTGAACACCAATATCCCGACTTGGCGAACGTACGCGCCCCGGAGCCGTCCGGCCGATACGTTGCCATCGCGTACAGACCCCCGTCGCCCGAGTGGTCGCCCACGAGGCGGCCCCCGATCGTCGACTCGTCGGGGCCGTAGCCCGTTCCCGAGCGCACCTTGGTGCTCATCCCGGAGGCGAGGTCCAGCGCGGTGACGACCCCGTCGTAGTCCTCCTCGTAGTGTTGCTTCGTCTCCCGGAAGAGGTAGAGCGTCTGGCCGGTCCACAACCGCGGATACGCCGTGCCCTGCTCCACGAGCGAGCCCGCGTAGTAGGCGTCTCCCCCAGGGGAGATCAGCGTCATGCCCGCGTCGTCCTTCGGTTGCTTCCAGTTTTCGCCGTCTCCGTAGTACGCCTGCACACCCATGTCGACCAGCGCGTTGTCCGTCGTGTCCGGGTCGTAGGTGAGGAAGAACCAGCCCGGCCCGACCTCGTCCCACGGGATCGCCGACGCCGGGTAGGCGGGCACGGGAAGGGCCCCCTCGACGGGCGGTTCCGGCGTCGGGCCGAGGGGTGACGGCGCGGTCACCGCGGGAATGGGTCCGGTCGGTGACGCGTCGCTCGGCTCCGGCGACGCCTGAACGTCCGCGCCCCGCAACGCGAGCGCGGCTCCCGCCGCCGCGCTCGCCACGACGACCGCGCTACCGCCGATCCACCACCACTTGTTCATGGACATGACCGTATCGGGCCCGCGGTCACCGCGCACGACGAACCGGAGCGGTCCCCTCTGCCCGAGCTGGCTTGCGAGCCGCGACGGGTCGCGGGGTGGCGCGTCGAGTCACCTTGACTGCACGCGAGCGACGCGGGCTGGACCGTGCGACTCGTGGAAGACTCGGCGCATGGGACGGCGGGCGATCGGGATCGTCGCCGCGTTCGCGGTGGGGATCGCGGCGTGCGCGGCGCCGGCGCCCTCGCCGTCGGGCTCGTCCCCCGCGACGCCCACCCACGCCTCGGCCACCCCGTCCGCGACACCTCCCGCCTTCTACGCCCCGCCGCCGGGGCCCGGCGCGCCGTTCCAAATCCAGCTCGACGGCGGGGTGCCCGACGACCCGGGCGCCGCCCTCGTCATCGTCGACAACGAGGTCCCCGCCGACGCCGTGGCGACGCTCCACGCGACCGGCGCCTACGTCGTCTGCTACCTCTCGGTCGGGACGTCGGAGGAGTACCGCCCCGACGTCGGCGACTTCCCCGAGTCGGTGCTCGGGGCGCCGCTGCCGGACTGGCCGGACGAGCGGTACGTGGATCTCCGCGCGCTCGACGTCCTGGGGCCGATCTGGGCGGCGCGGCTCGACGCGTGCGCCGCGAAAGGCTTCGACGCGGTCGACCCGGACAACATCGACGCATTCGAGAACGACTCGGGTTTCCCCCTCACGGCGGACGACGCCGTGGCCGCGTACGCGTGGCTCGCGGACGCGGCGCACGCGCGGGGCATGGCGGTGGGGCAGAAGAACGCGCCGAGCCTGGCGGGGCGGCTCGTGGGGCTCGCGGACTTCGCGGTGACCGAGGAGTGCCTGACGCAGGGGTGGTGCGGGGAGGTGGCCGCGTACGTGGACGCGGGCAAGCCGGTGCTCGCGATCGAGTACGTCGAGGACGGGGCGACGCTCGCGCGTTGGTGCGCGGAGGCGGGTGCGGCGCGGCTGAGCCTTCTGGTGACGACGCTCGACCTGCCGGGCACCGGCGAGAGGTGCGATCCCGCCTAGACTTGCGTCGCGGGCCTCTAGCTCAGTTGGTAGAGCAGCGGACTTTTAATCCGCGGGTCGTGGGTTCGAGCCCCACGGGGCCCACCGTTGGTACGCGGCGAACCCCTCCGACGGATGCTCTCCCCTGGCACGTTTATTTACGTCGGGTTATGGTGTCGATAGTCAATGCTCGGAGAGGCTCATGGACACCAGCTTATGGATCGGAGTATTCATCGCCGTCGTCGTCAGTGGAGGCGCGCGCGCTTGGCCAGCGTGCAGTCGAAGAAGGACTCCAAAAGCGACTAGTTCCCGACCGTGACGGTCGCGAGATAGCCGCCCTGGTTGTCCCCGATCCCGTACGAGTCATTGATCCGCAGGAACAGCGTGCCGCCCTCCTCCGCGACGAAGTCGCCGCCCTCGCCGATCACGAACGGCGCGCCGTCGTCCCATCGCCCGAGCAACGCCGCCGTCGGGGCGTCGGGTAGCGGAAGCGGGTGGTCCGCGGGCGGCGGATTGCCGCCGGCGAATCCCTCCGGGCCCGTGGTCACGATGCTGCAGTCGAGGTCGGGCACGCCCGCGCCCGCCTTCTCGATCTCGCACAGCGGCCACACGTTGACTTCGCCGCTCGCCGCGATCGCCACCTCATCTCCGCTCGCCGCCGTGATCCCCGAGTCGATCCAGCCGTCGAAGGTCCCGGGCACGTAGACGCCGTCCCCCATGCCGCTCCTACCCACCACGATGACGAAGGTGCCCTGGTCGTCCTGCTTCCAGTAGCCCGTGTCGTTGGTCGCGACAAGGAGCGGGCCCGTCCTCGTCGGCGACGAACGTCCCCCCGTTCCCCACGAGGAACACCGGTCCGTTACCCACGCGCGCGACGAGCGCCAGCGTGTTCTCGCCGGGAAGGGGATAGTCGTCCTGCCCCGGGGCGAACGCGTCGGTCCCCGTCGGGCCGACGGCGGAGGTGAGGGAGCAGTCGAAGCCCGGGTAGCCCTGCTCCTCCTTGGTCTCCTCGCAGTTGGGCCACATGTTGATCGCGCCCGACGCCGAGATCGTGAACTCCTCCCCCTCCGCGAGCACCGCGCCGGTGTCCGACCACGCCCCCCTCGTGATCTCCGGCGACGCGGCGACGTGGACGGTGACGTCGACGGAGAACTCCCCTTCGTTGTCGCCCGGGCTCGAGACGTCGTTGATGGCGAACTCCAGGAAGCCCGTGGCGTCGGCCGTGAAGGTGCCGCCCGTGCCGACGAGCGCGGGCTGGCCGTCGCCCACCCGGACCACCAACGCGGCGATCGGGCCGCCGGGATACGGGAATCCCTCGCCGTCGTCGGCGGCGTCGAACGCGACCGTGCCCGCGGGCCCCGCGGGCACCTCGGCGCAGTCAATGTCGGGAAGGCCCGCCTCGGCCTTGGCGTCCTCGCAGCTGGGCCAGATGTTGACCTCGCCCGAGGCGGCGACGGTGTACGAGTCGCCCTCCTGAAGCCAGATGCCCGAGCCGCGCCACCCCAGCGTGGTTCCCGGTACGACGACGGGCAGCGTCGAGTTCACGGTGGCCTCGCCGGATCCGGGTGTCGCCGACGCGCCGGGCGAGTCGGTCGCGGGCGACGTTGCGCAGGCGGTCACCGCCAGAAGCGTGACCATCGCTCCGAGGACGGAAGATGCGCGCGTGCCGGTCATCGGTTACCCCTTACCCCTCGCCATCCATCATAGGAGCGGGGTCTCGGCCCGGACTGATCAGCAACCCGGCCGTGCTCTCTTGCTGATGGCCGTCCAGCACACGCGAATCGACGTGCTCGTGCCACGATGTTGAGCGTGGAAACGAACGTCTGGACCATCACCCTTTCAGCGCTGGTCGGCGCCCTCTCGGCACTCTTGGTGAACTGGGTCGCGCGTCGCGGCCAGCGTCAAGACACCCTGCGGCAGTGGCGTGCGGACACCTACCGAGACTTCGTTCAGGCGACGCACGACGCCGCACACCGTCTTGGAGTCCTGGCTCTCGACGGACGCGGAACGGATCTTTCGGACGACGACAACTGGAGGCTCGACAGTTCGGCGCGTCGTAATTTGCGCGCCGTTGAGTTGGTTTCGAGCGCCCGACTCCGAGGCGCGGCGATCGCTCTCACCGAGTCGCTTCGGAGCTTTCGCGAAGTGGTCCGAACCGGCGCCGAATACAAGTCCGAGGAATACGAAGCGGCGCTCAATCCCTACCGTGACGCGCGCGCGGCCTTCGCGTCCGCCGCGCGGAAGGAACTCGGTATACGCGATAAGCGGCCCGAAGGTCCACGCCACACCACCGAATAACTCGTCAAAACGAACGGCGGGGCGGCGACGCTTGAGGCGTCGCGCGGACCAGCCGCGCGTGCTACGCCCCCGGCCCCGCCTCGTCGGCGAGCCCCAGGTTCCGCAAGCCGTTCCACCCGGACGCCATGAACGCGGCGTCCCCCGTGCCGAGCAGGCGGACGGCGGTGGCGATCGCCTCTCCGCGGGCGCGCGCGAGGAAGGCCTCGTCGATCGGGCCGTAGGCGTCGAACGCGCGGTCGACCAGTCTCCCGTCGAGGACGAGCCAGAGCTGACCGACGTCCTGCGCCGGGTCGCCGGCGGCGGCCTCGCCCCAGTCGACGATGGCCGCGAGCCTCCCGCCGCGGACGATGAGGTTCTTGAGGTGGACGTCGGCGTGGACCCAGGCGTCGCCGCGCCACGCTAGATCGGCCGCCTCGGCGAGCGCCGCGCGCGTCGCCGCCTCGTCCCACGCGTGTCCACCCTCCGCGCACAGCCGGGCCAGGCCCGCGAGCCTCTCGGCCGTCGTGTCGGCGCGATCGCGCAGCGGCCTTGTGCGCCAGGGCGTGTCGGGCGCGTCGTCGGGCGCCGGGGTGTGGACCTGCCGGAGCGCGCGCCCGAGGTCCTCCGCCCCGTCGGCGTCGAGCGCCTCGACCGCGGCGTCAGCGCCCTCGAACCACGGCACCACCGTCCATCGCCACGGGTACCCGCGGCCGGGTTCGCCGACGCTCTCGGGGACCGGCGCCCCGAAGGCCCACCCCCGCGACATTCGCGGGAGCCAGCGGATCTCCCGCTCGATCAGCGGCGCGGCGGTCGCGACGCGGGGCAGGCGCACGGCTCGGCCCGCGCCGAGGCGGATCGTGACGTTGTCCCATCCCTCGAAGCGCTCCCCTAAGGCCTCCGTCGCGAGGTCGGGATGCTGGTCCGCGAGCAGGCCGCGCGTCCTCGGGCCCGCGGGGTTATCGTGTGTGAGAACGGATGACCGTGACGCGGATGGGGAACACGCATGAACGAACAAGTCATGGATGGCCCGCGATGAGAGCGCGCCGGATCGCCTCCGTCCTCGCGCTCGCGGGGCTCCTGCTCGCGGGGACTGCGTGCGCGGGCGCCACGAACGCGACCGCCATTCCCTCGACGATCCCGCCGGACCACCCGTGGCGCGTCTCGATGACCGTGTCCAACGCGGCCGGCTCCGAATCCGCCGCGGAGAAACGCGACCAGGTGATCGTCACTCTCGACACGCGCCTCGATCGGCTCGGCGTCACGGACGCGACGCTCGTCCGAGGCACGGGACCCGACGCCATCGTGGGCGGCTTCGTCGAGGAGCCGAGCGACGAGGTGCTCGCCGCGCTGGAGACGCCGCTCGGACTCGAGTTCCGCCCCGTCTGGGCGCGCGACGCGTCGACGGCGGCGATGCCACGTCTCGACCCCGCCGACGCCGCCCCGGACGTTGCTGCGGAGCTTGAGGGTGCGTGGGCCGCGCTCGATTGCCAGGCGACCCCTCCGCCGGTCGCGCACGGCCCCGTCGACGAGCCGATCGTTGCGTGTTCCGCCGACGGAACGACGAAATTCGTACTCGCGCCCACCGAGATCTCCGCCGCGGACGTCGCGAGCGCCGTGCCGGGCGAGTTGACGAACTCCGCCGGCGATGCGATTCCGGGGCAATTCGCCGTGACCATCGCGCTCACGGGCTCCGGCACGGACGCCTTCTTGGAGCTGACCCGCCGACTCGCGTCGCTCGAACCGCCCGCGAACGCGCTCGCCATCGTCGTCGACGGCGTCGTGATGAGCGCGCCCGCCGTGGCGAGCGTGATCGCGAACGGGACCATGCGGATCTCCGGCGACTTCACCAAGGACGAGGCCGCGAGCCTCGCGGACGACATCGTCCAAGCCGCCTCCCCCTTGACCGTGCGCGTGGTGTCGATTCAGCGCGTCGACGACGCGTCGTCGTAGCGGCGGCCGCGGCCGCGGCTCGAACCCCCGTTCATGTCAGACCCCGGTGATGGACTAGAGGCATGACAACGACGGCCCCCGCCGACGCCGCGCACCTCGCGCGCGACGCCGCGCTGGGCGCCGGGCCGGGTTCGGCGACGTGGGGCGCCGCGCGGTGGGCCGCCCTGCCGCGGGCCGAGCTCGTCGCCGTCCACCGCGAACTCGCGATCCTGCGCCGCCGGGTGGATGCGGCCCTCGCCGCCGCCTCGGCCGAGGTTGCGCGACGCTCCGAGGAGTCCGACGGCGCAGCCTCGCTCGCGCGACGGGAGGGCTACGCTACGCCCGTCCGGATGGTCGCGGCCAGCACCGGCGGCACGACGGCGGAGGCGGCGCGACTCATCGCCGTCGGGACCGCGACGCTCGGCGCTTTTTCGCCGACGACGGAGGGCGCGGTGGCGGACGGCGGAACGCTCGGGCGGGCGGACGACGGAGCGACCGGGCGGGCGGACGAGCCGCCCCGATTCCCGCACGTCGCCGCGGCCGTCAACCGCGGTCGGATGAGCGTCGACGCGGCGAACCTGATCACCGCCGCGCTCCGCCGGGTCGCGGGCGCGGCCGAGCCCGAGGCGATCGCCGAAGCGGAGCGGCACCTCGTCGACCGGGCACGGGAGCTACCGCTCGACCGGCTCGCCGTCGTCGTCCGACACGTGGAGGCACGACTCGACCGCGACGCCCACCTACGGCGGGAGCAGGCGCGCCGCGACGAGCGCTACCTCAACGTCTTCGAGAACCGCTCGGGCGTCGTCGTGATCGACGGGCGACTCGACCCCGAGACTGCCGCCCCCGTCCGCGCCGCGCTCGACGGGCTCGTGACCGAGGCGCTTCGTCGCCGCCGCGACGGGGTGGGGCGTGACGACGGAGGTCTCGGGGACGCGGCGCCCCCGATACCCGACGACCGCACCGCGCCACAGATGCGCGCCGATGCCCTCGCCGACCTCGCCCGGCACGCCCTCGGCTGCGAAGCGACCGACCGGGGCCTGCCCACGACGACCGTCGTCGTCCGCGTCGACCTCGATGACCTACGAGCCGGAACGGGCCTCGGGGAGATCGACGGTACCGACGAGCCCGTCTCGGTAGGGGCGATCCGCCGCCTCGCCGCCGACGCCGAGGTCATCCCGGCGGTCATGGGCGGCGAGAGCGAGATTCTCGACCTCGGGCGGGCGCGGCGACTCTTCACGCGGGCGCAACGCCTCGCGCTCGTCGAACGCGACGGCGGGTGCGCGCATTGCCACGCTCCGCCCAGCTGGACGGAGGCCCATCACATCCGATGGTGGGAACGCGACGCTGGGCCGACGGACCTCGACAACGGCGTGCTGCTGTGCACGGCCTGCCACCATCGCGTACATCGCGACGGCTGGGACATCCGCGTGCGCGATGGCGAGGTGTGGTTCGTGCCCCCGGTCACCGTCGATCGCGAACGCGCGCCCGTCCGAGGCGGACGCGCGCGCTTCTCTGGGCTCACCCGCGGCGGCGTCAGCGCCCCCACCGCGGACTCCGACGACCTCGCCCTCGCCGCGTAAGGCGCGGGAGTCCGGGAGATTCTCGGACGCCCGTTTCTCAGCCCGCGAAGTAGCGGAGCCAGAGGTACGGCAGGCTGATCGCGACCGTCACGGCCGTGACGACGATCCCGTACTTGGTGAACTGCCAGAACGAGATGGGATGGCCGTTGCGACGCGCGATCCCCAGGACCACCACGTTGGCGCTCGCGCCGATCGCCGTCGCGTTGCCGCCGAGGTCCGCGCCCAGCGCGAGCGCCCACCACAACGGCTTCGCGACCGCGCCGCCCTCGAGCACCAGGTCGGCCGTCAGCGGCGCCATCGTCGTGACGTACGGAATGTTGTCGACCACCCCGGAGAACACCGCGCTACCGCCCAGCAACACCGCCGCGGCGCCGAGGTAGTGCGAGCCGACGGCCTCCGTCGCCGCGTGGCCGACCTTCTCGATCAGGCCGAGGTTCACGAGCGAACCGACCATGATGAACAACCCGACGAAGAACAGCAGCGTCTCCCACTCCACGTCCGCGAAAACCTTCCGCGTCTCCAGCTTCGTGATGAGCACCAGGAGCCCGGCCCCGAGCAGGGCGACGACGGCGGGCTCCATATGGATCAGCGAGTGCAGCACGAATCCGGCAAGCACGAGCGCGAGAACGATGAGCGACGTCACCAGCAGCGCGACATCGCGGATCGCCTCGCGCTCGTTCAGCGCCATGACGCGCTCGACCCGCGACTCGTCGTAGTGGAGCTGCTTGCGGAACATCAGCCAGCACAGGCCGATGAAGACCGCGAGGAGGATCAGCACGATCGGCCCCATGTTCACCAGGAAGTCGTTGAACGACAGCCCGGAGCGGCTCGCGATGATGATGTTCGGCGGGTCGCCGATCAGGGTCGCGGCCCCGCCGATGTTGCTCGCCATCACCTCGGCGATGAGGAACGGCACCGGCGTGACGGCGAGACGGTCGCAGATGAGCAGCGTCACCGGCGCGATCAGCAGGACGGTCGTGACGTTGTCGAGGGCGGCCGAAAGGACGGCGGTGATGACGACGAGCATCACCATGATGACGAACGGCCGCCCCCTCGCGCGCTTCGCCGCCCAGATGGCCAGGTATTCGAACACTCCGGTCTGCTGGAGGACGCCGACGATCATCATCATTCCCAGCAGCAGGAAGATGACGTTCCAGTCGATGCCGGCCTCTTGCGAGAAGAAGATGGCGTCGCCGTCCGTGGCGCCGATGACGATCATGAGCGCCGCGCCGACGAGCGCGACGGTGACGCGCGACACCTTCTCGGTGGCGATCAGGATGTAGGCCCCGACGAAGACCGCGACCGCGAGGCCGATCTGCACCGTCATCGGCGCTTCTCACCCGCGCGAAAGGCCGCCACGATCGCGTCCATCACCGAGGGCAGCGTCACGAACTGGGCGTCGGGAGCCGGCTCGCCGACCACGGCGATCTCCACATGCGCGTCGACCATCGTCGCGGCCAGCGCGACGAGGTTCGCGTCCGGGTCCACGCACGTGATCTCGCGCACGGTCACATCGGCGTCGTCGATCATGTCCCCGATCGTCCGCTCGTTGATCCCCGCCCACATCTCGTCGGAACCCGCCTCGTCGAGCACGCCGGCGAGCGACAGGTCGGCGAGCATGTACCCCGGCACCATCAGCCGGAGCACGTCGGAGGCGTTCACGACCGCGCCGGGCAACCCCTCTTCGTCGGCGACGACGAGCCCCGCGAATCGCCCGCGGGCGATCAGCCCGGCCGCCTCGATCGCGGTGGTCCCCCGTCGTACCAGCGGCAACGGTTCCTGCAGGTCGGATGCGTGCATGGGTCGGCCTTTCGAACGTCACTCAACGATGCCGACCAGACTTCCCGGCGAACCAGGCACCAATCTAACAGCCCGATTCACAGGAGCGGCCGACGCGGAATGCCCGCCGGAGGCGCGGATCCCGATGAATCGCCCCCGCCGGGCACGCCCGCGAGGTACCCCGTAGCCTAGATCCATGGCGGCACCGCTCCTCACGCTCAACGACGGCCAGACGCTGCCCTGGATCGGGTTCGGCACGTACCCGCTGCGCGGCAACGCCGGACACGCGGCGGTCAAGGCCGCACTGACCACGGGATTCCGGCTCCTCGACTCCGCCGTGAACTACCGGAACGAGGTGGAGGTCGGGCGCGCGATCCGGGAGTTCATCGCCGAGACGGGAACCTCGCGGGACGAGATCGTCGTCCAAACCAAGATCCCCGGCCCGCGGCATGCCTACGCCGACGCGATCCAGGCGTGCCAGGACTCGGTCGAACTGCTCGGCCTCGAACGCATCGACGTCGTGCTCCTGCACTCCCCGAACCCCACGATCGACGCGTACCGCGAGTGCTGGAAGGCCCTCGTGGACCTTCGCGGCCGAGGGGTCGTCCGGAGCATCGGCGTCAGCAACGTCGCGGCCCCGCAGCTCGCGACCCTCATCGACGACTCCGGCGTCGTGCCCGCGATCGGCCAGATCGACATGCATCCGTACTCCCCCCACGCGGAGACGCGCGCGGAGTTCGCGCGGCTCGGCATCGTCGGCGAATCGTGGAGCCCGCTCGGCGGCGAGACGTCCGCCTTCTCGGAGCCCGCGGTGTCCGAGGCGGCGACCGCGCGCGGCGTGACGCCCGCCCAGATCGTGCTCCGGTGGCACCTCCAGTCGGGAAGCGTGCCCCTGCCGATGTCCGCGATGGTCGCGCAGCAGCGCGAGTACCTCGACGTGTTCGGCTTCGAATTGACGCCAACCGAGATGGCCGAGATTACCGCGCTCCGCCCCGTCGTACGCTGAAAGCATGACGATCCCCTCGCACACGCTCAACGACGGCTTCGCGATGCCCGCGATCGGCCTCGGGACCTGGCCCCTGCGCGGCGACGACGGGCACGCCGCGATCGTGAGCGCGCTCGGCAACGGCTACCGCCTCGTCGACTCCGCCGTGAACTACCACAACGAGGACGTCACGGGCCGCGCCGTCAGCGACTTCCTCGCCTCGAGCGGCGTCCCGCGCGACGAGATCACCGTCCAGACCAAGCTGCCCGGCCGCCACCACGACTACGACCTCGCGGTGAGGTCCGGCCACGAGTCCCTCGAACGCCTGGGTCTCGACCGCATCGACGTGATGCTCATCCACTGGCCCAACCCCCTCACCAACAAGTTCCGCGACGCGTGGCGGGGGCTCGTCGAACTCCGCCGACAGGGCGTCGTGCGCAGCATCGGCGTCTCGAACTTCACGCCCGCCCACCTCGAGGCGATCATCGAGGACTCGGGCGTCACGCCCGCCGTCAACCAGATCGAGTACCACCCCTACCTCGCCCAGGACGAGACCCTCGGCGCGCACGCGCGACTCGGCGTCCTCACCCAGTCGTGGACGCCGCTCGGCCGGGCGGCCGCCTCCGGTGGTGACGCGGCCATCGCCGACGCCGCGGCGGCCCACTCCGTCACGCCAGCCCAGGTCGTGCTGCGCTGGCACATCCAGCAGGGCGCCGTTCCGCTGCCGAAATCGGCGAACCCCGAGCGCCAACGCGCGAACCTCGACGTGTTCGGATTCGCGCTCTCCGACGCGGAGATGGCGGCGATCTCCGGCCTCGCGCGGCCCGACGGCCGTGTTTTCGGCGCCCACCCCGACTCCCACGAGGAGATGTGACCGCTCCGCGCCCTTAGGATCGGCGCATGACCACCGTCGTTCGCGCCTGGCGCCTGCTCGGCGCCGCCCTCATCGTCGCGGCCCTCGTCGCCAACATCGTCAAGCACGTCCGAGAGGGCGACTTTGCCCTCTTCGACACGCTCGGATACTTCTCGCAGCAGACGAACATCCTCGCCGCCGCGCTGCTTCTGACGCTCGTTCCGCGCACCGGCAGACCGCGCCCCGCGTGGCTCGAGTACGCGCGCGCGAGCGTCGCGATGTACCTCGTGATCGTCACCGTCGTGTTCTGGACGTTGCTCGGAGGTTTCGAGCCCGAGGACCCTTACCCGTGGTCGACGGTCACGATGCACGGCGCCTCCTGCGCGTTGCTCCTCGTCGACTGGCTCGTCGAGGGCCCGCGCACCGAGCACCCGATCCGGCGCGTCTGGACCGTGCTGCTCTACCCCGTCGTGTGGGTGGGCGTCGCGCTCGTGCGCGGCGCGACCGACGGATGGGTGCCGTACCCCTTCATGGACCCGGCCGACGGGTACGCGCCCGTGGCGGCCGTCGTCGGCGGGATCGTCGTAATCGGCCTCGCGATCGGGGCGGTGCTGTTCCGGCTCACGCGCTGGCGCGTGGTCGTCCCGGAAATCGCGGCCACCGCGAGGCCCTAGCATCGACGCATGACCTCCCGCGCCGCGTTCCTCGACGGCGCGCGCGACGTCGCGGGACTCGCGCCCGGCGTCGCGGTGTTCGGGCTCTCCTTCGGGGCGCTCGTGCGTACGCGCGGCATCGACCCGATCGCGGGTGCCGCGAGCTCGGTGATCGTCGGGGCGGGGGCCGGGCAGACCGCGGCCGTCGAGGTCGTCGTCGCGGGGGGCACAGTGCTCGTCGCGGTGCTCTCGGCGCTCGTCGTCAACGCCCGGTTCGCCCTCTACTCCGCCGCGCTCGCGCCGATGTTCGGTCGCTTCACGCGCCGCTGGCGCTACGGCCTCGCGTGGCTCGTGTCCGACCAGACGGTCGGCCTCTACGGCAGGGGCCAGGCGCGGTGGACGACGCCCGCGCTCCAGCAGTACTACATGCTCGGCGTCACGCTCCCCATGCGGACCTCGTGGATCGCCGGGACGTTCGCCGGCGTCGCGCTCGGGCCGGTGGTGCCGGGGTCGTGGCAGATCGGCGTCATCGTTCCGCTGATGTTCATCGCGCTCGCGATGCCCGGGCTCCGCGGGCTCCCCGAGGCCGTCGCCGCCATCACCGGGATCGTCGCGGTCGTCGCGCTCCGGGGGCTGCCGCTCGGGCTCAACATCGTCGCGGCGGCGCTGCTCGGCATGACCGCGGGGTTGCTCGTCCGCCCGCGCGGGACGCCCCCGGCGCCGAAGGCGATCCACGCGGATTCGGCGGACTCGACATGATCTGGCTCGTGTTCGCCCTCGCCGGGATCGGCACGTACCTGATCCGGCTCTCCGGCATCGCGCTGCTCGGCGACGAGGACCGCATCCCGCCCCTCGCGCGCCGCGCCCTCCGGATGATCGGCCCCGCCGCGATGGGGGCGATCGTCGGCAACGCCCTCCTGCTCGACGGCGAGGGGTGGCGCCCGTTCGGCGCGTGGCACGTCGCCGCGATCGCCGCCCTCGCCGTCGGCCTGTGGAGGCGCAGCCTCGGGCTCACGCTGCTGGCCGGCGCGGCGGTCTTCGCCGCGCTGCGGCTGGTCGGGCTCTAGCGAGCGTCAGCGCTCGAGGACGACGGCGAGGCCCTGGCCGACGCCGATGCAGATCGCCGCGACCGCAACGCCCGAACCGCGTCGGGCGAGCTCGTGGGCGGCGTGGCTGACGACGCGCGCACCCGAGGCGCCGAGCGGGTGCCCGATCGCGATCGCCCCGCCGTGGATGTTCACCCGCTCAGGGTCGAGGTCCGGCCAGAGCTTGCAGACACGCGAGCGACTGCGACGCGAACGCCTCGTTGAGCTCGACGACGTCGACGTCCGCCCACGTGCGCCCCGCCTGCGCGAGGGCGCGGTTGGCGGCCTCGACCGGGGCGACCCCGAACACGTCGGGATCGACCGCCGCGACGCCGCGGCCCGCGATACGGGCGAGAGGGTCGGCGTCAAGGGCGCCCTCCGCTCCGACGAGCACCGCGGCGGCGCCGTCGCTCAGCGGCGACGAGTTGCCGGCGGTCACCGTCCCACCCTCGACGAACGCGGGCTTGAGCGCCGCGAGCGCCTCCGGCGTGGAGTCGTCGCGGATTCCTTCGTCCCGGTCAAGCTCGTGGCCCTCGACCTGGACGATCTCGGCGTCGAATGCGCCGGCCGCCCACGCCTCCGCCGCGAGCCGGTGGCTACGGGCCGCGAACGCGTCCTGTTCCTCCCGCGAGATTTCGTATTCGCGCGCAAGCTTCTCGGCGCTTAGGCCGTTGGAGATCGACCAGTCCTTCGGAAAGCGCGGGTTCACCATGCGCCAGCCGATCGACGTGCTCCACGCCGTCTGGTTGGCCGCGGGGTACGCCCGTTCCGGCTTCTCGACGACGAAGGGGGCGCGGCTCATCGACTCCGTCCCCCCGGCGACGATCAGCCGCGCGTCGCCGGCCGCGATGGCGCGGCTCGCCTGGACCACGGCCTCGAGTCCGGACCCGCACAGGCGGTTGACGGTCACCCCGGGCACGGACGACGGGAAGCCCGCGAGCAGCGCGGCGAACCTCGCCACGTTGCGGTTGTCCTCGCCGGCCTGGTTGGCGTCGCCGAGGACGACGTCGTCGACCCGCGAGGGATCCACCCCGTTTCTTTTCACGATGGCGCCGACGACGAGCGCGGCGAGGTCGTCGGGCCGTACCCCGGCGAGGCCGCGCCCGTGGCGCCCGAACGGCGTGCGGAGCGCGTCGTAGACGAAGGTCGCGCCGTTCACGACGCGCCCCCCGTCGCGTCGGCGAGCGCGAGGCCGAGGTCGCGCGCGAGCTGCTCGACGGTCGCTCCCGCGTACACCTCGGTCACGGCGAAGCCGTCGGGCGTGACGTCGAACACCGCGAGGTCGGTGTACACGCGCGTGACGCACCGGACGCCGGTGAGCGGGTACGTGCACGCGGCGACGAGCTTCGGCTCGCCGTCCTTCGTGAACAGGTCGGTGAGCACGAACACCTGCTTGGCGCCGATCGCGAGGTCCATGGCGCCCCCGACCGCGGGGATGGCGCCCTCGGCGCCCGTCGACCAGTTCGCGAGGTCGCCCGTCTGGGACACCTGGTAGGCGCCGAGCACGCACACGTCGACGTGGCCGCCGCGCATCATCGCGAACGAGTCCGCGTGGTGGAAGTAGGCCGCCCCCGGCACGGCCGTGACGGGCTGCTTGCCGGCGTTGATGAGGTCGGGATCGACGGATCCCTCGGGCGGCGCCGCCCCCATCCCCAGCAGCCCGTTCTCGGAATGGAGGATGATCTCGGCGTCGGCGGGAAGGTAGTTGGCGACGGCCGTCGGCGCGCCAATACCGAGGTTGACGTACGCGCCCTCGGGGATGTCGGCGGCGATCTTGGCGGCGATCTGGTCGCGGCTGATTCCCCGGCTCACGACGCGCCTCGCGCGGCGTCGCGGGCGAGCGACCGGCCCTCGACATCGACCCCCCCGACGAAGGCGCCGTCGCGCAGCCACCCGCGCTCCCCGACGGCGACGACCCGGTCGACGAAGATCCCCGGCGTGACGACGGCCTCCGGGTCGATCGCGCCGAGCGGGACGACCTCGTCCACCTGGGCGACGGTAAGGGTCGCGGCCGAGGCCATGATGGGGCCGAAGTTGCGCGCGGTCTCGCGGTAGACGAGGTTGCCCCAGCGGTCACCACGGTGCGCGGAGACGAGGGCGACGTCCGCGCCAAGGGGGTACTCGATCACGTATTCGCGCCCATCGATGACGCGATGCTCGCGCCCCTCGGCGAGTTGCGTCCCGACGGCGGTGGGGCAGAAGAACGCGCCGATACCGGCGCCCGCCGCGCGGATGCGCTCGGCGAGGGTGCCCTGCGGGACGAGCTCGAGCTCGATCTCGCCTGCTCGATAGAGCCCGTCGAATACCCACGAGTCGTGCTGGCGCGGGAACGAGCAGACAATCTTCCGCACGCGTCGGGCGGCGAGGAGCGCCGCGAGGCCCGTGTCCCCGTTTCCCGCGTTGTTGTTGACGACGGTCAGGTCGGTGGCCCCCTGGGCGATGAGCGCATCGATCAACTCGACCGGCTGGCCCGCGCGCCCGAACCCGCCGATCATCACGGTCGCACCGTCGGGGACGTCCGCGACGGCAGCGTCGACGCTCGCCACGGTCTTGTCGATCATGCGTCACCTCCCGGTCGGCGCCGCCGGACTGTTCGCACACCGAACACCGGTTCGAATTTCGCCTCAGTGTAACGCGGTCGGCGGCCGGGGGCGAGCCCCGACTACTCGTCGTCGGCGAGCGCCTCGATCGCGACGCGCATCGCCGCGTGAGCCGCCGGAACGCCAGAGTAGACCGCGCTCTGGAGGATCACCTCGGCGATCTCGTCCGGCGTGAGGCCGTTACGCCGCGCCGCTTTGACGTGCATCGCGAGCTCGGCGTGGTGCCCGTGCGCGACCAGCGAGGACAGCACGGCGATCGACCGGGATCGCCGGTCGAGCCCGGGTCTCGCCCAGATGTCGCCCCACGCCGTCCGCGTGATGAAGTCTTGGAAATCCGCCGTGAGGCTCGTCGTCTCCGCGACCGCGCGATCCACGTGCGCGTCGCCGAGCACCTCCCGGCGCACGCGCATGCCGCGTTCGCGTCGCTCGTCGTCCGTCATCGCCCCACCTCCGCGATCGCCCTCGTGAAGAATCCCTCGAGCTGTCGCGCGGTCTCCGCCGGGGCGTCGACGGGCGCCAGATGCGACGCCCCGTCGATCCGCCCCACACGCGCGCGAGGTACGCCGCCGCCGATCTCCTTGGCGCTCGCCTCGGGCGTCACGGCGTCGTGCTCCCCCCACAGGGCGAGCACGGGCACGTCCACGTCCGCGAGTCGGGTCCGAAGGTCGAAGCGGGCGAGGGCGTCGCAGCACCGGGCGTAGGACTCGTCGTCCGCGTCGCGCAGCGCATGCAGGAGTCGGCCCGTGAGGTCCGGATCATCCGCGATGGTGCCGGGGGCGAACCACCGCTCGGCCGAGGCGGACAGGAGCGATCCCGTCCCGGCGGCGCGCACCTGCGTCGCGCGTTCCTCCCACCCCTCGGGCGTGCCGATGTGCGCCCCGGAGCACACGGCCGCGACCGCGCGGACCCTCCGCCCGTACCGCAGCGCGAGTTCGAGGCCTACCGCGCCGCCGAGCGAGACCCCCGCGTACAGGAAATCCCCGGAGTACGCGCCGGCGACCGCGTCGGCGAGCTCCGCGACGGAGAAGGCGTCCACGCTCGAGGGCGCGGCCCCGTGCCCCGGCAGGTCCCAGACGCTCACCCTGAACCGCGACGCGAGCATCGGCGCCGCGCGCTCCCACACGATGGACGACGTGCCGAGCGAGCAGCCGAGCACGAGCAGAGGGGCACCGTCCGGCCCGACGGGGCGGGTCGCGCGGATGTCCGGCATGGTCACGACGCGCCCTCCCCCGAAACGGCGTCGTCGACGATGCGGGCGGCGAGACCCGTGGCGGCCGAGGGATCCAGGAGGCCCGCGACGTCCCTTCCCTCGAGCGCGGGTTCGGCCGCGAGCGCGGCGGCGAGGTCGGCTCCGCCGACGACCGAGTCGACGATCCGGTCGACGCCGTCCGCACCGATCACGGGGCCGAGCCTCGTCGACAGGCGCTCGCTCAGGAGCAGGCCGCCGGAGAGGGCGACGTTCGCGGCCACCCGTTCACGATCGACGCCGAGGCCCGACGCGAGCCCCTCCGTCAGCGACGCCGCGCCGAGCGCGACCGCGAGCAGGTCCTGAAGGGTCGGCCACTCGGCGTGCCACGGGCCGTCCGGCCGCTCGTCGCCCGCGAGCGCGGCGGCGGCGTGAAGGGCGGCGCCAAGGTGGGGCGCCCGCACCGCGGCGGAACGCACGAGGACGGCCGACGTGGGATTGCGCTTATGCGGCATCGCCGTCGAACGCCCGTCGTCGGCGGTGGTGAGCTCGCCGATCTCGGGCCGGACGAGGGTCGCGACGTCCGTGGCGAAGGCCCCGCACGCGTCGACCGCCTGCACGAGCACGTCGCCTATCTCGGTCACCGGCCACCGCGCCGTGTGCCAGGGCGCGTCCGGGGCGGCGAGGCCGAGCTGGGCGGCGAACGCCGCCGGGAGGGCGGCCGCGGTGTCTTCTGCGCGCGGGGACCCGCCGCCGCTCGCGCCCGCGACCTCCGCGAGGTCGACGAACGACGCGAGAGTCCCCGACGCGCCGGCGAGCTGCGCGGGCGCGTTCGCGGCCGCGGACCGAAGCCGCGCGGCGGCCCGACGGATCGCGAAAAGCCACCCCGCGACCCGAACGCCGACCGTGGTGGGGCCCGCGTGCTGCGTGAGGGTTCGCGCGACGGCGACGGTGTCGCGCTCGGCGGTCGCGAGGGCCCCGAGCCGGTCGGCGGCGGTCTCGAGTCGGTCGGCGGTAAGCGACGCGGCCCGCGCGGCGAGGCTCATAAGCGCGGTGTCGAGCACATCCTGGCTCGTCGCGCCGCGGTGGATCCACGGCGCGAGATCGGCGCCCGCCCGGTCGCGCATCGCGGCGACGAGCGGCATCACCGGGGAGCCGCTCGCGGGAGCCGCCCGGGCGAGGCGGGCGGAGTCGATGCCGTGGTCACGGCACGTCGCCTCCCCCGCGACCCAGCCGAAGCGCTCGGAGATGCGCTCCGCGGCGTCCGTCGGCGTCATCCCGAGCGCCGCCTGCGCGCGAACGAGCGCGACCTCGGCGGACACGAGCGCGTCCGCGACGGCGGCGTCGCCGACGACCGACGCCGCATCGACGGTCACGGGGTCGAGAACGCGCGCGTGCGTCACGGGCTTCTCAGTAGCCAAGGAACACCGTCTCGCGCTCGCCCTGGAGATGGATGTCGTGGACGAGGTTGCCGTCGTCCGTCCGGGTCGCGACGAGCGTCGCGCGCTCGCGCTCGTCCAGGCGCGCGAGGAGGGGGTCGGCCGCGAGCGTGGCGTCGTCGACGGGCACGTAGATGCGCGTGTGAAGGTGGCGGGGAAGCCCGCGCGCGAACACGACCGTCGCGAAGAACGCCGCGCCCCCGTCCGCCGAGCCCGGCTCGCGCGTCCAGAAGTAGAAGCGCCCCTCGTCGTCCGTCGGCGCCCGGCCGAAGCCGGTGAAGCCGCGCTCGTCGCGTTGGAGCGCGCCGCGAGCCGTGGGGATCGCGCCGTCGGCGTCGGCGCCGAAGATCTCGACGAGCGCGTCCGGCACCGGGGCGCCAGCGCCGTCGAGCACGCGTCCGGAGAGCATGACCGCCCCAGGGCTGTGCGGGTGTGCCACCTCGCGCATGCCGTCGTACTGGAGCCCGAAGGCGAAGAAGGGGCCGACGGTCTGGCCCGGCGTCGGGCGTAGCGCGGCTCCCATCACGCCTCCCCGCCGTGGTCGAACCACGTCGCGTCGGGTCCGTCGACCACGATGTCGAAGCGGTACGCCATGGAGAACTCCGGCTCGCTGGAGTCGTGGTCGTACACGGCGACGAGCCGGTCGCGGTCCTCCTGAAGCCGGATCGTGTTGTAGATCGGGTCGAGCGGGAAGAGCGGGTCGCCGGGGAAGTACATCTGCGTGACGAGCCGCTGCGTGAACGCCCGGCCGAACACGGAGAAGTGGATGTGGGCGGGACGCCACGCGTTGCGATGGTTCTTCCACGGGTACGGTCCGGGCTTGATCGTCGTGAACCGGTAGCGGCCCTCGGAGTCCGTGATGGCGCGCCCCGCGCCCGTGAAGTGGGGGTCCAGCGGCGCGGGGTGGCGGTCCCGCTGGTGAATGTAGCGCCCCGCCGAGTTCGCCTGCCAGATCTCGATGAGCTGGTGAGAAAGCGCCTTGCCGCGCGAGTCGCGGAGCGTTCCCTCGAGGGTGATGCGCTCGCCGAGCGGCTCGCCGCTGTGATGGGCGGTGAGGTCGGACTCGACGGCGGCAACGTCGCGCTCGCCGTACGCCGGCGAGTGGAGCTCGATCGTCTCGGGATCGACGATGAACGCGCTCTTGGTCGGGTGGCGGAGGATGCTCGACCGGTACGCGGCGAAGTCAAGAGTCGTGGCGGGCAGCGCGGCACCGCTCTTCGCCTCCGCGGCGAGCTCCGCGTGACGCGCGGCGATCTCGTCGACGATCTGGGCCTGCGACGGCATGTCCGACGACGCGAGAAGCGTCTCGGGCGCGACCGCGGGGGCGCCTTGCGCGCGCGTGTTGGTGTCGAGTGCCATCGTGCCTCCCACAGATGCATTCGTGCGACCTCAGTGTGGCACTCGGCCCCGGCGCCGTCTCCCGCTACTCTCATTGAATGGGATGGCGCTGAGCCGTGCGCGACGATCGGCGCGCACCAGGCGCAGGGAGGGTGCGGCGATGGCGAACTCCGCTTCCGGCGAGTCGATGGTCGAGCGAATCGTGCGCGTCCTCGCCACCTTCTCCGATGAGCGGCGCGCGCAATCCTCCGCCGAAATCGGACGACGCGCGGGGCTTCCCGCCTCGACCGCGCACCGCATCGTCGACGATCTCATCGACGCCGGACTGCTCGAACGCGACGCCCGCCAGCGCGTGACCCTCGGCATGCGCCTCTGGGAGCTGGCGCAGCGCGGCTCCCGCGCTCTCCGTCTCCGCGAGGCGGCCCTCCCGGCGATGGAGCAGGTCCAGCTACGCATACGCGAGCACACGCAGCTCGCCGTGCTCGAGAACGACGAGGCCCTGTTCATCGAGCGCCTGTCCGACCCGAACGCCGGCCTCAACGTGACCCGGGTTGCCGGCCGGCTCCCCCTGCACGCCTCGTCCTCGGGTCTCGTCCTCCTCGCCCACGCCCCGCGCGACGTCGTCGACCGAGTCCTCGCCGGGCCGCTGACCCCCATGACCGACCTCACCGCCACCGACCCGGCGCGCCTGCGCGCGCAGCTCGAGACCATTCGCGCGCGCGACGTCGTCGTATCGCCCGGCACCGTCTCGACCGTCTCGACCGGCGTGGCCGTCCCCGTGCGCGACCGAGGGACCGTCGTCGCGGCGCTATCCGTCGTCCTCCCCGAGATTCCGGGCGGGAGAACCAGGCCGTCGAGGTTCTCAGCGCCGCCGCGACGGCGATTTCGGCCGCGCTCGCGGCTCCGCCTCGGTGATCCAGCCTTGTTGATCCAGCCTCGCCCGTCGCCCGCGAGATCCCATTGAACGGGAAAATGCTCGGCCTCGTGCCGCGGAATTCGGCACACTGGCCGTAGGCGTCGACCGGGCGTAGGGCGGCGCCGCGTCAAGGGAGACGACATGACCATCTCGCGCACCCAGGTCGCCATCGTGGGCGCCGGCCCCGCCGGACTGCTGCTGTCCCACCTCCTCGCGGCGCGCGGCATCGACTCCGTCGTCCTCGACACGCGCAGCCGAGAGGACATCGAGACGACCATCCGGGCCGGCATCCTCGAGCACAGCACCGTCGACCTACTCGCCGCGCACGTCCCCGGTTCGCGCGTGATGGACGTCGGAAAGCGCCACGACGGCATCGAACTCCGCTTCGAGGAGGAGAGCCACCGCATCGACTTCGCGGGTCTCACGGGGCGCGGCGTGTGGCTGTATCCCCAGCACGAGGTGCTCAAGGACCTGATCGCCGCGCGGGTCGATGCCGGGCAGGATCTCCGGTTCGGCTGGACCGGCGTCCGCGTCGAGGACTCCGACACCGATCGCCCGCGGGTGGTGTGCGCGGACGACGCCGGAGTGACGCATGAGATCGAGGCCGACGCGGTGATCGGGGCGGACGGCTCCCACTCGATTGTCCGCGAGGCCGTCGTCGGGTCGATGACGGGAGGGTACTTCCGCGAATACCCCTTCGCGTGGTTCGGCATCCTCTGCGAGGCGCCGCCGAGCGCGCACGAGCTCATCTACAGCAACTCCCCGAACGGCTTCGCGCTCGTCAGCCAGCGCAGCCCGACCGTCCAGCGCATGTACTTCCAATGCGACCCCGACGACGACCCCGACGCGTACACCGAGGAACAGCTGTGGGAGACGCTGCAATCGCGCGTGCCCGGGACGACCCTCCACGAGGGGCCGATCTTCCAGCGCGACGTCCTGCGCTTCCGTAGCTTCGTCGCCCACCGCCTGCACAAGCGCCGTACCGCGCTCGTCGGCGACGCCGCCCACACCGTCCCGCCCACGGGGGCCAAGGGGATGAACCTCGCGATCGCCGACGTCGTCGTGCTCGACGAAGGCGCTCGCGGCCGCGCTGCTCGACGGCGACGAGCGACTCATGGAGAACTACGAGACCGAGGTCTCCCACCGCATCTGGAAGGCCCAACACTTCTCGTGGTGGATGACGAACATGCTCCACGTCGCGCCCGACGCCTCGGACTTCGACCGGCACCGCCAGGTAGGGGAACTGCGCGCCGTCACCGAGTCCGAGTCCGGCCGACGCTTCCTGGCCGAGGGGTACACGGGTTGGCCCTTCGGCGTCGACGACTAGGGTCCGCCGGCTAGTCCCAGAAGGCGACGCGGCGGAGCAACGCGGCGAGCGTCGCGCGCTCCTCCGCGTCGAGACCCTCGAACACGTAGCGATCCGCATCCGCGAGCGCCTCGCGCGCCTCGCCCGCGAGGTTCGATCCCGACTCCGTGGCCACTACGGCGTTGGCGCGCCGGTCGCCCGGATCCGGCACGCGCTCCACGAGCCCGCGCGACTCCAGGTCGTCGACGAGGGAAACCACCTGGCTCGGGTCGAGACGGAGGAAGGCCGCGAGGTCGCGTTGGGACGGCCGTTCGTCCTCCGCTGCCAGCGCGAGCACGGAATACGAGCGGACCTTGAGGCCAAGTGGCGCGAGCGCCGCGTTCCCGAGGGCGAGCGAACGGGCGTTCGCGCGCGCAAGCAGGAAACTCGTCGCGTCGTCCAGGGGGGCGCCCGTGAACAGTCCCCTGGAGCCTTCGCGAGCCCTCATCGCTTCGCTGCCCCGCATGCCTCCGATGCTAACGCATATGATGGAGAATCCAAATGATTGACAATCTCAACGGTTCGACCGCTGTAATGGTGGCAGGAACGCGAAGGAGCGCCCGCATGTCACTCGACGGCAAAGTCGCCATCGTCACCGGCTCAGGCCGGGGACTCGGGTCTCGCCTACGCGCGAGAACTCGCCCGCCAGGGCGCCAGCATCGTCGTCAACGACGTCGACGCCGACGCGGCGCAGGAGGCGGCGAACGCCGATCTCCGCCGACGGAGGATCCGTCGCCACCGTCGTCGCCCCGGTCGGCCCGACCGACGACCGCGGACCTGCTCGTCGCCACCGCGGTCGAGGCGTTCGGCCGCCTCGACATCCTCGTCACCAACGCCGGCGTCCTCCGCGACACCGTGCTGTGGAAGATGACGGACGACGACTTCGACACGGTCGTCAACGTCCACCTGCGCGGCACCTTCACCACGGTGCGCGCGGCCGCGACCCACATGCGCGAGCGCGGCGAGGGCGGCCGCATCGTGTGCATCGGCTCGCCGACGGGCCAGCGCGGCACGTTCGGACAGACCAACTACGCCGCCGCCAAGGCGGGCATCGTCGGCATGGCGCGCACGTGGGCGCTCGAACTCAAGAAGGCCGGCATCACCGTCAACACCGTCGTGCCCGTCGCCGCGACCGCGATGACCGCCACCGTCCCGTACTTCGCGGCGGCCGTCGAGGCCGACGCCGCGGGCGAGCCCATGCCCGCGTTCTTCCGCCGCGACCTCGGCTTCGGCACGGTCGACGACGTCGGAGGCATCGTCGCGTACCTCGCCTCCGACGCCGCGGCCGGGATCACCGGGCAGGTCATCGGCGTCGGGGGCGACCGACTCCAGTTGTGGACGCAGCCCGAGGTCGTGCGTCACCGCGTACCAGGACGGCGGGTGGACGTACGAGGCGCTCGACGCGAACGCTTCGCCGAGGTCGTGGGCGGCAACCTCCAGACCGTCGGGCGAGACGTTCCCGCCGCTGCCGGCCGAGTTCGACCGATCCGCGGAGGAGTAGTGGCGGCCGCGGCGCGCTACGAGTGCGCGATCGACGTCGCGGCGCATCGAGGCGCTCGACAGCCATGTGCACGTCGAGGTGGACGCCGCGGGCCGGGCATCCCTCCCGGACGATCTCGCCGACGCGGCCTCGAAGTACTTCAAGGCGGACGTGGACCGCCCCGACATCGACGCGATCGCCGAGCACTACCGCGAGCGCGACATGGCCGCCGTCGTCTTCACGGTCGACGCGATCACCAGCCTCGGCCACGAGCCGATCCCGAGCGAGGACATCGCCGCGGGCGCGGCGCGGCACGCCGACGTGCTCATCCCCTTCGGCTCGGTCGACCCGCACCGCGACGACGCCGTCGACCGCGTGCGCCGCCTCGTCGAGGAGTGCGGCGTGCGCGGCTTCAAGTTCCATCCGACGGTCCAGGGATTCGATCCGAGCGACGACGCGCTGGTACCCGATCTACGACGTGCATCCAGGAGCGCGGGCGTGCCCGCGCTGTTCCACACGGGGCAGACCGGGCATCGGCGCCGGGATGCCCGGGAGGCCACGGCCTCCGACTCGGGCTGTCCCGCCCGGTGCTGCTCGACGCGGTCGCGGCCGACTTCCCGGACCTGCCCGATCATCATGGCCCACCCGTCGGTGCCGTGGCAGGACGAGGCGCTCTCGATCGCCGTGCACAAGAGCAACGTGTGGATCGACCTGTCCGGCTGGAGCCCCAAGTACTTCCCGGCGGAGCTCGTCCGCTACGCGAACACGCTCCTCAAGGACCGCGTGCTGTTCGGCACCGACTTCCCGCTGATCTCGCCGCGGACCGGTGGCTGCGGCGACCTCGAACACACCGACCTCAAGCCGGAGGTCATGCCGGGCATCCTGCGCGACAACGCGGTACGCCTGCTCGGCCTGGGAGGCGGCACCTAGGACCGACCGCCGCGCACTCGATCATCACCATGGGAGGAACACGATGACGACGACCGTCACGTACGCCGACATCCCCGGGCTCGCCGGGCACGGACCTCGGCTGGAGCGACTGGCTCGAGGTCGGCGCAGGAGCGCGTCGACACGTTCGCGGACGCCACCGACGACCACCAGTGGATCCACACCGATCCCGAGCGCGCGAAGGACGGCCCGTTCGGCGGGCCCATCGCCCACGGCTTCCTGTCACTGTCGCTCGCGGTCCCGTTCTGGACCGAGCTGCTCGACGTCGAGGGCGTGACCGCCAAGGTCAACTACGGTCTCGACAAGGTGCGCTTCATCTCGCCCGTGCCCGTCGGCTCGCGCGTCCGCATGAACGCCGTCATCGCCGAGGTCGAGGAGGTCAAGGGCGGGTACCAGCTCGCCGTCGACCAGACCATCGAGGTCGAGGGCGGCGTCAAGCCCGCCGTGGTGGCGCGGGGGCTGTACCGCTTCTACGGCTAAGCCACGTCACGCGTTCGCAACGGCGCGAAGGAGGGACATGGATCGACGAGGGCCTTGGCTCGTGGGTCGAGCGCAGACGCCTGCGCTCCCCCGACGACACGGCGATCGTCTGCGACGACGTCGACGCTGACCTACGCGCGAGTTCGCGGACCGCGCCGGCGGCCGTCGCCGCGATGCTCGCGCGGACTTGGCGTCGAACGGGCGAACGCGTCGCGTACTTCGGCGAGAACAGCCCCGAGTTCATGGCGGTCCTGTTCGGATGCGGCGCTGCGTCGGCGCGGTGTTCGTGCCGATCAACACGCGCCTCGCCGCGCCGGAGATCGTGCACGTGATCGGCGACTCCGGATCGCGCGCGCTCATCCACGACGGCGGGCATGGGGCCGCGCCTCGACGCGGTCGCTCGCGGCGTGCGACCTGGCCGCCGTCATCGAGACCGGCGACGAGGCGCTCGACGGGCGCCTCGCGTCCGCCGACGGCACGCTCGCCGAGCCCGACCGGTCGCGCTCGACGACCCCGCGGCGATCATCTACACGTCCGGGCACGACGGGCCGCGCCAAGGGCGCGGTCCTCACCCACGGCAACCTCACCTGGGTCGCGATCAACTGCGTCATCGACTACGACGTCACGTCCGCGGACGTCGCGCTCATGATCTCGCCGATGTTCCACGTCGCGTCGCTCGGGATGGGGGCGCTGCCCATCGTCCTCAAGGGCGGCACGCTCGTGGTCGAGCGCGGATTCGAGCCCGGGCGGGCGCTGGCCCAGATCGAGCGCCACCGCGTCACGATGCTGAGCGGGGTGCCGACCACCTTCCAGCTGATGTGCCGACCACCCCGACTGGGACGCCACGGACCTCTCCTCGCTGCGCAAGCTCACCTGCGGCGGCTCGCCCGGCGCCGACGCGCGTCATCGAGGCGTACGAGGAGCGCGGCCTGCGCTTCTCCCAGGGCTACGGCATGACGGAGGCCTCGCCCGGGCGTCACCGCGCTGTCGCCCGCGAAGACGCGCGAGAAGGAGGGCAGCGTCGGGCTGCCCCACTTCTTCACCGACGTGCGCATCGCGCGACGAGAGCGGCGGGAGTCGCCGCGCGGGCGAGGTCGGCGAGATCGAGATCTCCGGCCCCAACGTCTTCCGGCGGGTACCACGAACTGCCGCGACGCGAACGCGGAGGCGTTCCGACGGACGGGTGGTTCCGCTCAGGCGACCTGGGCTACCTGGACGAGGACGGCTACCTGTTCATCGCCGGCCGCACCAAGGACATGATCATCTCCGGCGGGGAGAACATCTACCCGGCGGAGGTCGAGGCGGCCATCACCGAGATGGCGGGCGTCACCGGCGTCGCCGTCATCGGGATGCCGGACGACAAGTGGGGCGAGGTGCCGTGGGCGGTGCTCACGGTCGCGCGACGGCGCGAGCATCGGCATCGACGACGTGCGCGCCGCACCTCGACGGCACGGCTCGCGCGGTACAAGCTGCCCCAACGCGTGGTGATCGTCGACGAGCTGCCGCGGACGGCGTCCGGGCAAGGTCCGCAAGATGGAGCTGCGGGAGCGCTCGCGGCGGCGGGGCGTAGCCGAGGCGTCAGCCGACCCGGGCTCGAACTCGCGCGTCGGACGGGCGATGCGAGTTCCCGGCGGCGCGCGCGGAAGATCGCGGTCGACTCGTCGGCGGGCCAGTCGAGGCGCCCAGGTAGTCGCGCGGCAGGCCCGGGTCGGCGCGCAGCAGGGCGAGCCAGTCGGCGACGAGCGCGGTGCGGGTGGTGAGCGCCGGCGTCGCGCCGCGCGGCTCCGGCGTGCTCGCGCCACTCGTGGGCGAAACTCGAGGTGGCGCGCGCGGATGCCGTCGAGATCCCACGCCGAGTCGACGCTGTCGCCCATCTCGAATCCGTCGAGCTCGTGGGCCCGGAAGGCCGTGAGAGCTGCCCGGCGGTAGCTCGCGCTGGAGCGGGTGCAGGGCGGCGCCGAGGTCGACGTCGCCGGGCGCGACCCACAGCCCGTCGCGCAGGGGCGCGAAGCCCGCCCACGTGAGGGTCGCGCGCAGGCGGTGCCGAAGGTCGCGTTGGCCCTCGGGCACGCTGAACGTCACAAGCGTCCAGCCCTTGCCCTGCGCGTCGAACGGGCGGGGCCTGTTGACGCGGACAGCCGCCTCGCGCAAGCACCTCGACCCCCGTGTTGGTCAGTCCGTACGCGATTCCGCGGCCCTTGCGCACGCGCGTGAGCATCCCGCGGTGCGGCCATGCGGTTGAGCGTCGCGCGCGTGGTAGCCGGGGCGACGTCCGCGCCCTCGAGGACGTCGAGCATCAGGGGCGCGGGCACGGGATCGTCGTGCCGGTCCATCACCATGTCGCCGAAGAAGGCGAGCAGCAATTGGGCGGGCTTACGGGTGCGCACGGCTGGTCCTCTCCCTACGACTTCTTGCCCGGTCGGGTACGCCTCTCCGCGCTTGGCGCGCTGAACCTGGGTGTACACGTGGGTGCGCAGCTCCGTGAATCGCGGCAGGGCGCGCGTGGTGATCTGGTCGCGATCGCTCGCGAGGTCGATCGGCACGTCCTCCTGCACCCACGTCGGCGAATTCGACAGAACGATGACGCGCTCACCAAGGTACACGGACTCGTCGATGTCGTGGGTGACGAAGAGGATCGACATCCCGCGCTCGCGGTGCAGGGTCCGAACGAGGTCCTCGAGGTCCGCGCGCGTCTGCGCGTCGACCGCCGCGAAGGGTTCGTCCATGATGAGCACCTCGGGGTGGTAGGCGACGGCGCGCGCGATCGCGACGCGCTGCTGCATGCCGCCGGAGAGCTGCCACGGGTAGCTGTGGTGGGCGTGGCCGAGGTGACGGCGTCGAGCGCGTCGTCGATGATCTGGTCGCGTTCGGCTTGTGCTGAGGTTCTGGTGCTTGAGGGGCAGTTCGACGTTGCCGCGCACCGTGAGCCACGGGTAGAGGCTGCGGCCGTACTCCTGGAAGACGACCGCCATGTTGCGCGGCGGTCCGGTGACCTCGTCGCCGTCGATGGTGACGGTGCCCGCCGTCGAGCTTGTGAAGCCCCGCGATGCACTTGAGCAGCGTCGTCTTTCCGCAACCCGACGGGCCGACGATGCACACGAGTTCTCCGCGGCGCATGTCGAAACTGATGTCGGCGATGGCCTCCACCGTGCCGGTCGAGGACTCGTAGACCTTACGCAGACCCTTCACCGAGAGCAACGTGTCAGCCATGCTCGACCTCCTTGACTCCGTGGTACCAACGCAGGACCCGCCGTTCGACGAATCCGAAAATCGCGGCCATCAGCACGCCGATGAGCCCGAGCAGCACGATGCCGCTCCACATCTCGGCGATGAGGTAGTTCCGCTGGAAGTAGACGATCTGGAATCCCAGGCCCTCGGACGCGTAGAACATCTCGGAAATGACCATGAGGATCAGCCCGATCGACATCGCCTGGCGGATGCCCGCCATGATGCGCGGGGTTGGCGGCGGGCAGCGATGACGAGACGGACGCGCTCGAAGCCCGTGACATCCGAACGATCGCGCCGTGTCCTTGATGACCGAGTCGGCCGACCGCACCCCCTCGATCGTGTTGAGCAAGACGGGCCACACGGCGCCGAGGACGATCACCACGACTTTCATGGTCCCCGTCGAGCCGAGCAGCAGCGCCATGATCGGGATCATCGCGGGCGGTGGGATGGCGCGGAAGAACTCCAGCATCGGCTCGCGTGAGCTCGCGCAGCCAGCGGATCGATCCGATGAGCGTGCCGGCGACGATGCCGATCACGAAGGACAGTGCGAGTAGCCCGAGCGCGAGCCGCGTCAGGCTCGGGACGACGTCAGTGACGAACGCGGGGCCGATCCACGTCTTGACGAACGCCTGGAAGATCTTGTGCGGGCCGGGGAAGAACTTGACGTGACGAAAACGTCGCCCAGACCCCCCAGACGACGAGCAGGATGATCGGCAGGGCCATCGAGTCGAGCAGGCCGGACCCGACGCGCGCCCATCGGCTGCGCTGACGGGCGGAGGGCAGGACGTGGTCGCGCTCACGCGGGCTCCTCTCCGCGAACGGACTCGTGCCACGACAGCACGCGGCGTTCGATCGCGCGGAAGGCGATATTGATGAGCAGGCCGAGGATGCCCGCGACGATGACGATGGCGTAGGCGACGACGTAGTTGCCCGAGGACTGCGCGCACGACGATGTTGTTGCCGAGACCCGGGTTGCCGATGGTCATCTCGGCGGTGACGGCGAGGATGAGCGCGACGGCGGCGGCGAGCCGGACGCCGGTCATGATGTACGGCAGCGCCGTGGGCAGCACGAGGTTCCTGAAACGCGATCCGCGCGAGAGCCCGTAGCTGCGCGCGGTATCGCGAGCGACGACGTCGACGTCGGCGACGCCGTACATCACCTGCACGAGCACCTGCCAGAAGCTCGCGTACACGATGATGACGAGGGCGGCCTGGAGGCGCAGCCCGAAGAGGAGGATCGCGAGGGGGACGAGCGCGACCGAGGGGATCGGGCGGAGGAACTCGATCGTCGAGTGCGTCGAGCGCCGGAGGACCGGAACGAGCCCGATGACGGCGCCGACGACGGTCGCCGCGACCACGGCGATCGTGAGGCCGATCGCCCACGCGGTCATCGTGTGCCCGACGTCCCTCCAGAATCCCGCGTCCCCGGCCTCGCGGCCGAGCTGGGCGAGCACGTCCGTCGCGTAGGGCAGGAAGCGGGGATCGATGATGCCGAGGGCGGGAACGAGTTGCCACAGCGCGAGGAAGGCGACGACGCCGGCCGCGCCGAGCGCGGCCTGCCTGCTGCTCCGTCGCGCGCGAGCGCTCAGTCGGCCCATGTCCTTGGTCCTCATCGTAGGTCGGGACGGAAACGGCGGGGCGCCTGGAAAGACGCCCCGCCGTCCGCCAGGGCTACTGAGTCTGGAGAATGCGGTCGTAGTTCGGCGTGCTGTCAATCACTCCGAAGTGGACGGCCATCTCCGCAAGCGCCTCGATGTCGGCGCGTTTGATGGTGGACGTGAACGTCGGCAGGGTGATGCCGGCGGCCGCCTCCGCGGGGATCTCGAGGTTCTTCGCGATGGCGGCGCGGACTTCGTCCTCGTGCGTCGCCGCGTAGTCGAGAGCCTCCTCCATGGCCGCCTCGTACTGCGCGACCATCTCGGGCTTGTTGTCCAGGTTGTCCCGGGTGGTGATGTTCGTCAGCACGGTCAGGCCCGGGATCGTCGCCTGGTAGTTGTGCGTGACGATGTGCCCGCCGTTGGCGGCGATCCTCGACATGAACGGGTCGGGGACCCATCCGGCGTCGATGTTGCCCGCCTCGAGCTGTGCCTGGACGTCGGGGAACGAGACCTCGACGAACTGGATGGTCGTCGGGTCGCCTCCCGCATCCTCGACGGCCTTCATGATGGTGACGTCGCCGGCGGCGCCGAGGCTGTTGACCGAGACCCGCTTGCCCGCGAGGTCGGCCGGCCCGTCGATGCCGGAGCTGTCGAGCGCGACCACGCCGTTGACGTCCTTGCCGGAGGCGAGGCTGTCCGCGTAGTCGCTGATGATCACGATGCCGAGGTCCTGCTGATCGGCGCGGAACGTGCCGAACGGCTGGCCTACGGCGAACTGGATGTCGCCGTTCAGGAGCGCCGGAATCGCGAACGCGCCGCCCTTGGACGGGACGAGTTCGAGGTTGATGCCGTGCTTGGTGAAGATGCCCGCGTCCATCGCCGCCCAGATGGCGCCGGTTTCGGCGATGGGCAGCGCGGCGACACGGACGTCGTACGTCTGCATGGCGGTGGTGTCCGTGGCGGACGGGGTGGTGTGGGGGGTGGTGGTGCTGGTGCTCGAGCACGCTGCGACCGTCAACGCCACGACGGCCGTGAATGCGGCGGCTAGTGCTTTCTTCATCGAAGAGCCTCTTTCCCAAAGGAATCGGTGTCGCATCACGCGAAGCGGGCCGACGTGGCATCGAGGAGGGCTCGTCGTACGTTTGTCCGCACTTCTTTGTGATGACTAGGCCATCGTGTGGCACCGGGGTCGTAATTGTCAAGGTTTTCTTGACGGGCGTCACGAATTGTTTCACCTTCGTGACGTCGTGAAGCGTCCTATTCGACGACGGAAACGTGCTCGCGGCGGTGCGTCCCCGCGTCGACGAGGTCCACGACCGCGAGGGCGATCCCCGGCGCGGTCAGGTGCGAGCCGCCTTCGTCGTCGAGGAGCGCGACCTCGCCGCCGAGGCGGTACGATCCCGTCGGCGTCCCCGGCACGTGAGCGCCGAAGGTCGCGGCCGGGCTGACGAACGTCCAGTCGAGCCCGTCCGGCGCATCCCGAAGCATCTCGAACACGGAGTGGCCCTCGAGCGCCTCGTCGCGGTACATCGGCGGGATGTCGCCCTCGGCGAACCGCGGGGCGCCGGGGGCGGGGCGCAGCGACGAGAATCCGCCGATGACGATGTAACGCGCGTTCGTGTCCGCAAGCCGGGACGCGAGGGTCCGCGCCAGGTCGAGCTGGCGGCCCGCCATGTCGCCCCGCGGCGAGGTCGCGAGGACGACGGCGTCGGCGTCGTCGAGAGCCGCGTCGTGCGAGTCGAGGTCGAAGGCGTCCTTCTCGACATAGGTGACGTTCGGCACGCGCACGGTCGGGACGTGGCGGGACACCGCGACGACCGTGTGGCCGCGCCTCGCGGCCTCGGCGACGATCGCCTCTCCGGCGTAGCCGGTTCCTCCGATGACGGTGATGCGTGACATGACCTTCTCCTCGCGTGGGGTGGTACTACCGGCCCAACGCGGGGGACGGGCGCGCCATTCCGCCGCCGTCCGATACCGTCGAGCCATGGCCACCATCTTCGTCCCCGGCATCGGCTCCGACGGCCCCGAAACGTGGCCCGCCCAGGCGGGCGCGGGCGCTCTGGCGCCGCCGAGCGAGCCGGCGTTCCTCACCCTCGACCGCGGACGCGGAGTGGGGGCGGCGGATCACGCGCGGCAGATTCTCGAAACCGACGGCGGCGCCCTCGACGTGGTGGCGCATTCGTACGGGGGCGTGGCCGCGCTCCTCGCCGCGGCCGACGACGCGCGGATCCGGTCCCTCGTCCTCTTCGAGCCCGCGTGCATGTCGGTCGCCCCCGACTCCGAGGCCGTCCGGGCTTTCGTATCGACGATGGCGCCGTTCTGGGAGCGCGCGGAAGACTCCACCTTGTCCGACGGGGAGTTCGCCGGGCACTTCCTCGTCGCCTTCGGATACCCGCGCCCGCCCGAGGACGATGCGGGCGCGATCGCCTTCGGCCGGCGCCTGCGAGGCTGCGCGCCCGCGTGGGCGTTCGACGTCGACCCGGGGGTGTGCGGTCGGATCCCCAGCCTCGTCGTCACGGGCGGCTGGCACCCGATCTACGAGGACATCGCCGACGCGATCGCGGCGCACGGCGCGGAACGACGCACCATCCCCGGCACCGAGCACCGGCCGCAGGACGCGCCGGAGGCGAACACGCTGCTGAACGAGTTCTGGGGCTCGCTCGCCTAGCGGTACTCAGGATTCGGGTGGTCGAACCGCTCGCCCGCGTTCCACGCCGCGCGCGAATTGCCGCCCGCAGGGAAGCCGCCGCCGCGCTTGAGTAGCGCGGCCATATGCATGAGGTTCCACGTCATGAACGTCGTGTTGCGCTGCGTGAACTCGTTCTCCGGGCCCCCGCTTCCGGGGTCGAGGTACGACGGGCCGGGGCCGGCCTCGCCGATCCACCCGGCGTCGGCGTTCGGCGGGATCGCGTACCCCAGGTGCTGGAGCGAATAGAGGACGTTCATCGCGACGTGTTTCACGCCGTCCTCGTTGCCCGTGACGATCACCCCCGCCGCGCGGCCGTAGTAGAGGTACTGGCCGCGGTCGTTCAGCTGCCCGCTCATCGCGTAGAGCCGCTCGACGACGGCGGTGGCGAGCGAGGACTTCTCGCCGAGCCAGATCGGGGTTCCGAGGACGAGGATGTCGGCGGCGAGGACCCGCTTCACGAGGTCGGGCCAGTCGTCGCGCTCCTGGTTCCCGCCCACGACGTCCTCGGTCATGTCCGGGTACACGCCCGGCGCGATCCGAATGGTCGACCGCGCGGAACTCGTCGATCGCCACTCCGTGCGTGGCCATGATCGCCTTCGAGACGTCGATGAGCCCCTGCGTGTGCGACATCGTCGGGCTCGGCTTGAGCGTGCAGTTGACGAAGCACGCGGCGAGGTCCGAGAAGTCGTCGGTCGCGCGAGTGGTGGCCATGTCCCCTCCCAGGGTGTTCGGCGACCGCGTCCGGACGCCTCCTCCCGCCAGGGTAGGACGGGAGGGGTCACCGCAACACCCCCGGGCTCGACGCGGCCTGGGACGCGGGCTTCGCGCGTCGCGCCCGCGGCGGCCTTGCTATACCTAGTTGTTCTATGTATCGTACTTCTATGCATATTCCCAAAGACCTCGTCGCCGCGTCGGCCGCGCCCATGGTGCTCGGAATCCTCGCCGCCGGCGAGAGCTACGGCTACGCGATCCTCCAGCGCGTCAAGGAGCTAAGCGGCGGCGAGATCGAGTGGACCGACGGCCTTCTCTACCCGCTGCTGCACCGCCTCGAGGAGCAGGACCAGGTCGAGGCGACGTGGGGGACCGCCGACTCCGGTCGCCGGCGCAAGTACTACCGCATCACCCCCGAAGGCCGGGAATCGCTCGCGGACCACCGACGCCAATGGCGCGCCGTCGTCGACGCGCTCGGCGAGACCTGGGGGACGTCAAGCGCAGCGCCTCGCTCGGGGTCGCGCCGATCAGGGGGATGGCGACGTGACGGCGCCCGACGCGCGGGCCGAGTTCGAGGCCCAGATCGCCCAGTGGCGTGAGTACGTGCTGAGGCGCAAGGGGGTCGGTGTGGCGGACGCCGACGAGCTCGAGGAGCACCTACGGGACCAAACGGCCGACCTCGAGTCCTCGGGGCTGGCCCCCGACGAGGCGTTCCTCGTCGCGGTGAAACGCCTCGGCGCCCAGGACGAGATCTCGCGGGAGTTCGCGCGCGTGCATTCCGATCGCCTTTGGAAGCAGCTCGTGCTCACCGGAACGGACGTCGGCGGCGAATCGGTCCCCGGCACCCGCGGTCGCGTCGAGACTCGCGTGGTGATCGGGCTCGCCCTCCTCGCCGCGATCGCGCTCAAGGTGCCAGCCCTATTCGGCGTGACCCCGCAATCCGACGCCGTCTTCTACGTCCGCAACGCCGCGCTCTTCGCCCTCCCCTTCGTCGCCGCATACTTCGCCTGGAAGCGGGCCGCCTCGATCGCGACCGTCATGACGGTTGCCGCCGCGTTCGCCGTCGGCGGCGCTGTTGCCAACGCCTACCCCTTCACCCACGAGGGGCAGACGGAGTGGCTCACCGCGATCCACCTACCCATCGCCCTGTGGCTGATGGTCGGCGTCGTCTACGCGGGGGGCGAGTGGCGCTCCCGTACGCGTCGGATGGACTTCGTCCGCTTCACCGGGGAGTGGGTCGTCTACATGAGCCTCATCGCGCTCGGCGGCGGCGTGCTCGCCGGCATCACCGTCGGCGCGTTCTCGCTCGTCGATGTCGAGACGTCGACGTTCGTCGGCGAATGGCTGCTTCCGTGCGGCGCGGTCGGCGCGGGCGTGGTGGCGGCGTGGCTCGTCGAGGCGAAGCAGGGCGTGATCGAGAACCTCGCGCCCGTGCTCACACGGATCTTCACTCCGCTGTTCGCCGCGATGCTGATCGTGCTCGCCGTGGCCTTCGGCGTCGCGTGGTCCGGCGACGCCGTCAACCGCGACGCCCTCGTCGTCCTCGACCTCGTGCTCGCGCTCGTGCTCGGGCTCGTGCTGTTCGCGATCTCGGCGCGCGAGTCGCTCGCGCCTCCCGGACTCTTCGACGCGCTCCAGCTCGTGCTCGTGGTCGCCGCGCTCGCCGTCGACGCGCTCGTCCTCGCGGGAATCCTCAGCCGCATCGGCGAGTACGGATTCACCGCGAACCGCACCGCCGCGCTCGGCGAGAACCTCGTCCTGCTCGCCAATCTCGCCTGGACAGCGTGGCTCGCGCTCGGCTTCCTGCGCGGGCGGCGGGCGTTCGCCGCGCTCGAACGATGGCAGACGACGTACATTCCCGTGTACCTCGCGTGGGCGGCAGCGGTCGTCGTCGCGCTCCCTCCCCTGTTCGGCTTCGCGTAGTCGTCGTAACTCCGGCGGCGCTCTCGACGGCGGCGCGACGGCGCTGAGGTAGGTTGACCCTGTGCTTTCGCCGCGTGAGACCCGTCGCGACGCGCCCTGGGCGTCATGAGCCCCTTCGCGCGGCACCTCCTCGCCACGGCGCTTCCCCTCGTGATCGTCGCTGCGGTCGCCGCCGTCGTCGCCTACTCGCTTGCCCGCCGCGGGCCGAAGGGCGGACACCTCCGCGCGCGGCGCGCGGCGACGCGGGCGCTCCTCGCGTCGTACATCGTCGGCCTGTTGTGGTGGACGATCGTCCTCGCGAACCCGAACTACGACGGATCGCGCCACGCGAACCTCGTTCCGTTCCGCGAGATCGCCCGCTCGCTCACGGATCGCGAGCCCGGCTACGGTCTCCTCAACTTCTGGGGCAACATCGTCGCCTTCGTCCCGGTCGGGGCGCTCGCGTTGCTGTCGTTTCGGAGGGTCCGAGGCGCCTGGCTCGCCGCGATCGGGGCCGGCGGCGCCGTCTCCGTGGCCATCGAGATCGCCCAGTATTCGATCGGGCGCTCCGCCGACGTCGACGACGTCATCCTCAACGTCGCGGGGGTCGCGGCCGGGGTGGCCGTCGCGGCGATCACGCGCCGCGTGTGGAGTTCCGCACATTCCGGGCCGTAGGCCCCGACGCGGGCGCGACGCCACCCCTAGTCTGGTCCCGTGAACAGTGGACGCGTCGCGGTCGTCACCGACAGCGCTACCGCGTTGCCCTCCTCGGTTCAGGCGAAGTACGACGTGAGGGTCATCCCCCTCCACCTCACGATCGACGACGAGGTGTTCTCGGAGGGCGTGAACATCAGCCCGCCCAAGGTCGTCGGCGCCCTGCTCGACAAGAAGGTCGTCACGATCTTCGATCCGCCGGCGGCGGAATTCGCGCGCGTGTACCGCGACCTCGCCCACGCGGGGGTTCGCCACATCGTGTCGATCCACGTCTCAAGCAAGATGCAGAAGGTGGTCGCCCACGCGCTGGAAGCCGCGGCGCAGAGCCCGGTCCCCGTCACGGTGATCGACAGCCAATCGGTGTCGATGGGCACGGGATTCGCCGTGATGGCCGCGGCGGCCCGCGCCGCCGAGGACGAATCGCCGGAGCGCGTCGCCGAGGCTGCGCGCACGACGGCCGCCTCGAGCCGCGTGATGATGACCGTGGAAACCATGGAGTACGTGCACCGCGATGGACAGGTACCGGGGGCCATTCGCGCCGTCGCCGACACGCTTCACGTCCGCCCGATTCTCACGATCAAGGACGGCGCGATCGCGCGAGCGGGCGGCGCTCGGAACACCAAGCCCGCGCGCGACGAGGTGCGTCGCACCATCGAGGCGTACATCGCGACGCTCGCGCGGCCCGCCGTGTCCGTCGCGCTCGCGGGCGGAAGCGCGATCGAGGCGGGCCTCGGCGTCGCCACCGGCGGGATGATGATCGAGACGTCCCCGGGAGCGAGCCTCACGGCCCACACCGGTCCCGGCACGTACGTCGTCTGCGCGGCCAATCTCCCGCCGGACTTCCCCGACTCGCTCTAGCGGGGTCGGACGCGCCACACCCCGGTGTGAGCAAGACGACCGTTTTTCGACGGGCGCCCCAGCGCGCGCCGTTCTACATTGGTAGTCATGGGAGGCCCTCGCGTCGTCGTCGTCACCGATTCGGCCGGGTCGCTACCCGCCACCGTGGCGCAGTCCCTGGGTATCGTCACGATTCCCGCCCACGTGCACGTCGACGACGACTCTCAACTCGAGGGCGTAGGGATCGACGGCGAACAGGTGATCGCCGCGCTACGCGACGGCGCCGACGTCACCACGGTCGCGCCGTCGGTCGACGAGATCGCGAAGGTGTATCGAGGGGTCGCCCGCAGCGGCGCGGCGGCGATCGTGTCGATCCACGTCTCGTCCGCGTTCTCCGAGACCCTCGCGCGCGCCGCCGAGGCCGCCGACCGCTCGTCGATACCCGTCACGCTCGTGGATTCCGGGACGATCGCGATGGGCCAGAGCCTCGTGGCGATCGGCGCTGCGGCCGTGGCCGCGGAGGACCGGACGTCCGACGAGGTCGCCGGCGCCGCGCTCGCCGTCGCCCGGTCGTGCCGGTTCCTCTTCACGGTCGAAAGCCTCGATCACCTGCGCCGCGGGGGCCGGATCTCCGCGACGCTCCGCGCCGTCGGGACCCTGCTCGGTATTCGTCCCGTGATGTCGATTCACGACGGCGAGACGACGGTCGTCGAGCGGGCGCGAAACGTCGACGGCGCGCGGGAGACCATCGAGTCCTCGATGCAGTTGTACGCCTCGACCCTCGTCAGACCGGCCGCGTGCATCGGCCACTCCCCGAGCGAGGCTCAGCCGTCACCGCCGACGTTCAAGGGAACGGTGTTCGAGACGACGGTCGGCGCGAGCCTGGCCGCGCACACGGGACCGGGCACGTGCGGGATCGCGGTCGCGGAGATGCCGCCCGAGTTCGCGCGGCGTCTCGAGACCATCGCGGGCGCCTCCTAGGCAAGTCGATCGAGGAACGCCGTCACGTGGGCGTTCACCTGGTCCGAGTCGACGAGGAAGCCGTCGTGGCCCACGTCCGAGTGGACGACCTTCACGCCGTCGGATCCGCGTAGGTGCGCGTCGAGCAGTTCGGCGTTTCCCACGGGGTAGAGGCGGTCGGAGTCCACCGCGAGCACGAGGGCGGGGATGTCGACGCCGGCAAGCGCCCGCTCCACGCCGCCCCGCCCGCGGCCGACGTCGTGGCTGAGGATCGCGTTGGTCAGCCGTATGTAGGTGTTGGCGTCGAAGCGTCGCGCGAGCTTGTCGGCGTGATGCTCGAGATAGGACTGCACGGAGAAGCGCCCGTCGCCCCCGAGCGGATTCTCGCCGTCCTGGAACGCGCGCCCGAAACGCTCGTTGAGCTCGCCCTCCGAGCGGTACGTCGCGTGGGCGATCATGCGGGCGATTCCCATCCCCGCGTGCGGGCCGTCGCCGTCCGCGGCGCCGTAATAGTCGCCTCCCCGGAATCGCGGGTCCGCGCGTATGGCGGCGATCTGGGACGTCGCCCACGCGATCTGATCCGCGGTCGACGCGGCCGTCGCCCCCTCGATCGCGATCGCGCGGACGCGTCCGGGCGCCATGATCGCCCACTCGAGCGCCTGCATTCCGCCCATCGATGGCCCCAAGACGAGCTTCCACGAGGCGATCCCGAGGTGGTCGGTGAGCGCCATCTCGGCGCGCACCATGTCGCGGATCGTCACGTAGGGGAAGCGGGATCCCCACAGCCCCCCGGTGTGGGGATCCCGCGAGGCCGGGCCGGTCGTCCCCTGGCACCCGCCCACCACGTTCGCGCATACGACGAAGTGGCGGGTGGTGTCGATGGGACGCCCCGGCCCGACCATGGAGTTCCACCATCCCCCCGTCCGGTGGCCCTCCCCCGCGGGTCCCGTGACGTGCGAATCGCCGGTGACGGCGTGGGCGACGTACACGGCGTTGTCGCCCGCCCTGTTCAGCTCGCCCCACGTCTCGTAGGCGATTCGCACGCCCGGGAGGACGCCGACGCGATCGGCTTCTAGCGGGAGGTCCCCCAGGTCGAAGAACCGGCGCCTGCCGGGATCGGCCCCCTCCCGCCACGCCCCGGTGGCCGGGATGGGCTCACGCCCAGCCCGCCCCGTCGGCGCGGCGGCCTCCTCGAGGAGGATCGCGTCGTCGTCCACGGGCGCCTACTTGACCGCGGCGACGTCGCGCGCGACGTCCGCGCCGATCGCGGCGAAACCGCGCTCGAGGTCCGCGATGATGTCGTCGACGTTCTCGATGCCGACGGCGAGGCGCACGGTGCCCGGGGTGACCCCCGTGGTCGCCTGCTCCTCGGGCGTCAGCTGCGAGTGCGTCGTCGTCGCCGGGTGGATGGCGAGCGACCGGACGTCGCCGATGTTCGCGACGAGAGAGTGGAGCTCGAGCGCGTCGATGAACGCCCGCGCCCGATCCGCCCCGCCGTCGAGTTCGAACGCCAGCACCGCGCCCGCGCCCTTCGGCGCGTACTTCGCGGCCTTCTTGTGCCACGGCGACGACTTCAGGCTCGCGTACGCGACGCTCACCACGTCGTCCCGCGCCTCGAGCCACGAGGCGACCTTGAGGGCGTTCTCGACGTGCCGCTCGACGCGGAGCGACAGTGTCTCGAGTCCCTGCGCGATGAGGAACGCATTGAACGGCGAGATCGCCGGGCCGATGTCGCGCAGCAGCTGGACGCGCGCCTTGAGGATGAACGCGAGGTTGACGCCGAAGATCCCGCCGACTCCCAGATCCTTCGCGTAGGTGAGGCCGTGGTAGCTCGGGTCGGGCTCGTTGTACTGCGGGAAGCGGTCCGGGTGCTTCGCGAAGTCGAAACTTCCGCCGTCGACGATCACGCCGCCGATGGCCGTCCCGTGGCCCCCGAGGTACTTCGTCGCGGAGTGCACGACGATGTCCGCACCCCACTTGAGAGGCTGGACGCCGTACGGAGTCGCGATGGTGTTGTCGATGACGAGCGGAACGCCCGCGTCGTGCGCGACCGTCGCGACGCCCTCGATGTCGAGCACGTCCTGCTTGGGGTTGGAGATGGACTCGGCGTACAAGGCCTTGGTGTTGGGCCGGATCGCGGCCTTCCACTGCTCCAGGTCGTCCGGGTCGTCGACGAACGTGACGTCGATGCCGTACTTCGGGAGCGTGTAGTGGAACAGGTTGTACGTGCCGCCGTAGAGCGAGGGCGACGAGACGATGTGGGACCCGGCCTCGGCGAGGTTGAGGATCGCCACCGTCTCGGCCGCCTGGCCCGACGCCAGCAACAGCGCCCCGACGCCGCCCTCGAGAGCGGCGATACGCTCCTCGACGGCTTCTTGCGTCGGGTTGCCGATGCGGGTATAGATCGGCCCGAGCTCGGCGAGCGCGAAGCGGCTCGCCGCCTGGGTCGTGTCCTCGAAGACGAACGACGTGGACTGGTAGATGGGTAGGGCGCGGGCGCCCGTGGCCGCGTCGGGCGTCTGCCCGGCGTGGATCTGCAAGGTCTCGAACGACCAGGTATCGCTGCTCATGCTGTTCTCTCTTCCTTGATGCGAGGGTTGGTGGGGTAAAGCGTCGACCCGGTCACGTCAAGGAAGGGCAGCATGCTGACCCGCCGAGCCCATGACAGGGCCTGCGGTTGGCACGTGCGGGGTGTGTGCCCGTCGGGGGGCTGGGCTGGCGTCAGGCCAGCGGGGCGCCCGTCAGGGCGCACGTCGAACGTGCGCTGGTCAGCGGCACATTCGACGGAACATGTGCGTGAGCGTAAGGCATGCCTCAGTGATCGCGCAAGTCGGCGCCCCTGAGGAGCAGCGCAACCTCGACCGATCCGACCGGTCCCTCGGGTCCGAACGACGGCTCGGACAGGTACAGCTCGTACCAGGACGCCCACCGCTCACCGTCGCCATCGCGCTCGACTCTCCATTCGACGCCCTGCTCGTCGCCCCACGCGATCAGCTCGCGCGTGAACTCGCCAATCCGCACGTAGGGGCCGTTGTGCCACCCGACGACGTATGTACCCGGGGGCAGTTCGCCCGCGATGTACGGCGGATCGGCACGGGTGAAGTCGGGCATCACCCACCCGACCTCGACGTGGAGCGGCTCGCTCCGGGAGACGCGCCGGTAGCGCACGATCGCGGGGCCGCGCTCCTCGAGGCCCACACTGCCGAGGTACCCGTCGACGGCCCGGTACGCCTCGCGTATGCCCGTCATGAGGGAGTCAATCGGCACCACGGTCGCTACGGCGCAATAGCGAAGCACCTCGCGTTGCTCGATGCCACCATCGACCATCGCCCCACGCTAGCGGGTAGGTTTCTCGTACCGGAAGAAGGTGTGATCATGTCCATTCGTCGCCCCCGCCGGGTCCTTCCGACCTACGCCGGAGCCTTCGTGTTCTCCGGGGACCACGGCGTCGCCCCCGATCGCGCGGACAAGCGCCGCGTCGGCCTCCTGGAGATGACCGACTCGCTCCGGTGGGTGCCCGAGGAGGGCGAGGGGTGGAGCGTCCCGATCAGGGAAGTGTCGATGCTGACGCCGCCGCCCGCCTACGGCACGGCGGTGGAGAGCCTGGCGCTCGCGGTGCCCGGGGTGGGGCGCGTCACCATTCAGGGTGCGTCGTCCCCGGGGATCTTCGGCATGGTGCAAGAAGGGCCGCATCCGAGCCGCAGGATTACCGCCCAGATCTGGCGCGACCTGATGCGCCACGGCGCGCACGAGGCGTGGGGCGCGACCCCGCCTCTGCGCGGCGCCTAGGCCGCCGCGTCCGTCGCCGATCCGGGGATGGTGACGGACTTCGTCGCCGTCGCCGTCTCGAATCGCCGGAGTTCCCATCGCATGACGGCGACGAGCACGCCCCACAGGCCGAGATCGTCGATGAAGCCGAGCGGTCCCACGATGAGTTCCGGCACGGCGTCGATCGGCGAGACGGTGTAGATCACCGTGCAGATGGCGATGACCCAAGACCAGGGCGACAGGCGGTGCTTGCCGGTGAGCACGGCCTTGGTGAACTTGCCCCACATGATGATTCCTCCGCTTCCAAGCGACCCGTCCATTAGACAACGCGAATCCGCCGCACGCGAAGAAACGTGTCCAAACCGAGACGGACGACGCCCCGGTCCGCGCGGAGGCGAACCGGGGCGTCGGCGTTGGGGCGTGTCGCTAATGAACCTCGCGCAACTCCCCCGAGTGAACGTCGAAGACGAAGCCGCGCACGTGGTCGCGATGGATCAGGAACGGGTTGCTCTGGATCCGCGCAATCGACTGTCGGATGTCGGTGTCGAGGTCGCCGAACGACTCGGGCGACCATGTGGGGCGCTGCCCCGCCTTGTCCGCCAGCGTCGCCCGGAAGGCGTCGTCCGTGAACGTGAGCATCCCGCAGTCGGTGTGGTGGACGAGCAGGATCTCGGTCGTCCCCAACAGATGCTGGGAAATCGCGAGCGACCGAAGCGCGTCCTCCGTCACGACGCCACCGGCGTTGCGGATCACGTGAGCGTCGCCGACCTCGAGTCCGAAGAGCCCGTGCGGGTCGAGGCGCGCGTCCATGCATGCGACAATCGCGACCTTGAGCTTCGGTGGAAGCGCGAGCCCGGACGGATAGATCTCCGCGTAGGCGGCGCTGTTATGGACAAGCGTGTCTGAAGTAGGCACGGTACATCCCCCCTGTTGGTGTTCGTTGGCCCGCCCCTACGCGAGGCGGGTGCCGGTTAGCGTAGAACCGCGGCGAGCAATGGCGCAAATCGCCCACACCGCACGCGGTTGGCGTCGGCCTACGAAACCTCGCGCAGCGCGCCGGTGTGGACGTCGAATACGAAGCCCCGGATCTGGTCGCGTCGCGGGATGAAGGGGTTGGTGCGCACGCGCTCGATCGACTGACGGAGGTCCGCGTCGAGGTCCTGGAAACTCTCGGGCGACCACGACGGCTTCTGCCCGGTTTCCTCGAGGAGCTCGGCTCGCAGCTGGTCGTCGGTGAAGGTCAACGCCCCGCAGTCCGTGTGGTGGACGAGGATGACCTCCTCGGTACCGAGCTTGCGCTGGGAGATCACGAGCGAGCGGACGACGTCGTCGGTGACGACCCCGCCGGCGTTGCGGATGATGTGCGCGTCGCCGATCGCGAGCCCGAGCATCGCGAAGACGTCGAGCCGGGAGTCCATGCACGCGACGACGGCGAGCTTGAGCCTCGGCGGCAGCGGCTGGTCGGGCGTGTAGTCGCGCGTGTATTCGCGATTGTGCTCGAGAAGGTGGTCGGTCACGGCCATGGATGGCTCCCTCCGTACGCTCGGATGGAGCAAGCCTAGGCGATGCGCGGGCCGGTCGAGGGACGCCCCGGACGGGGGTTAACCCCACCTCGATACGGGCGGGGGCCACGGTCCGCCCGCTCGCGTCCGCCGGTGGACTGAGGGCATGGCGACGATCGTCGTCGAGGCTCCCGGGCCGTCCGGGCTCTAGGTTAGGAATCGACATGACCATCACCTCCACCGCCGAACCGTCCTGGTTCCGGCGCATGATCGGCCGCCTCGGTCGCGAGGTCGCGTACCTGCTGACAGGCTTCCCCCTCGCGCTCGCCGCGTGGGTCGTCCTCATCACCCTCGGCAGCGTCGCGCTCGGCACCGTCGTGATCTGGGTCGGCGTCGGGATCGGGGTCGTGACCCTGTGGGCCGTGCGGGGCTTCGCCGCGCTCGAGCGCGTGCGCCTTCGTCTCCTCGACGGCCGTCCGCTCGAGGCCGCGTACCGCCACGGCGGCCGCGGTTTCTCGCTCCGTTCGATGCTGGCCACCTACCGCGACGCCCAGATGTGGCGCGACGCGGCGCACGCGTTCCTCGCGTTTCCCCTCGCCGTCGTGACGTGGTCGCTCGCGCTCGCGTGGACGGCGGCGGCGGTCGGCGGGACGACGGAGTGGTTCTGGGGTCGCTGGCTGCCCGCGAACGACCCCGAACCGGCGAACGAGGTCGTGCGCTGGCTCAACTCGACATCGGGCCAGGCGTCGATCGGCGTCGTCGCGCTCGCGACCGTTCCGTGGGTGGTCCACGCCCTCGCGCTTCCGCACCGCCTCCTGGGCGAATGGCTACTCGACGCGACCTCCGGCGGTCGCCTACGTCGGCAGGTGTCGCGGCTCGAGGAGCAGGGCAAGGCGGCCGCGCGGGCGGAATCCGAGGCGCTACGCCGCATCGAACGCGACCTTCACGACGGCCCCCAGCAGCGCCTGATCCGCATGCAGATGGAGCTGAGCGCCGCGGATCGCGCGCTCGGGAAGAACGCGAAGGCCAAGGCGGCGATCGCCGACGCGCAGCGCCTGAGCGCGGAGGCGCTAGCGGAGCTCCGCGCCCTCACGCGGGGGATCGCTCCGCCGCTGCTGGCCGAACGCGGCCTCGCCGCGGCGATCGATTCGCTCGCCGAGCGCTCGACCGTTCCCGTGTCCGTCTCGTGCGACGTGCCCGCCGATCTCCCGATCGCGGCTCAGACGGCCGCGTACTTCGTCGTCTCGGAGAGCCTCGCCAACGTCGCGAAGCACTCGGAGGCAACGGCCGCGACGGTGGCGGTACGCCACGAGGGCGGCACGCTCACCCTCGTCATCACGGACGACGGCCGGGGAGGGGCACACGTCGCGAAGGGCCACGGCCTCGCGGGCCTGGCGGAACGCGTCGCGGGCGCGGGCGGTACCCTCGCCGTAGGCGACGGACCCGACGGTGGCACCGTCGTCACCGCGGAGGTTCCGTGCGCATCGTCCTAGCCGAGGACTCGGCCCTTCTCCGGGAGGGCTTGGCGCGCCTACTCGCCGAGATGGGGCACGACGACGTCGTTCTCGTCGAGACGGCGACGGAGCTCGAGCACGCGGTGCGCTCGGGCCCGTCGCCGGACGTCGTCGTGTCCGACATACGGATGCCACCAGGGCACGCCGACGACGGCCTGCGCGCCTGCCTCGCCCTGCGGCAGTCGTTCCCGGGCCTGCCGTGCCTGCTTCTCTCCCAACACACGGAACGGGCGTACGCGGAGGAACTCCTCGCCGACGGCGCCGGCGGCGTCGGGTACCTGCTGAAGGATCGCGTCACGGACATCGACGCGTTCGCGCGGGCGATCGACACGGTGGCCGCCGGTGGTACCGTCCTCGATCCCGAACTCGCCGCGCTGCTAGTCGCGCGGCGATCGGACCCGCTCGCCGCGCTTACGACGCGCGAGCGCGAGGTGCTCACGCTGATGGCGGAGGGCAGGTCGAACGCGGCGATCTGCGAGACGCTCGTGCTCTCTCCCGGGACGGTCGAGAAGCACGTCACGTCGATCTTCGGAAAGCTCGGCCTCGCGCCCGACGGCGACGACCATCGTCGCGTCCTCGCCGTGCTCGCGTACCTGGGCGTCGCCGAGCGCTGAGGCTCGGTCGCCCGCGAACCTCGGGCTCGGCGGCGCGACTAGCCGACGTGGGCCCGGTACTTGCGGATCGTGAGCGGCGCGAAGATCCCGACCACGACCGCGGACCCGAGCAACGCGAGCCATCCGTCGCCCGTGAACGTTCCCGTGTTCGCGAGGTCGCGCGCCGCCGTCACGACGTGGCTGACGGGGTTGGCGTGGACGATGACCTGGAGCCAGCCCGGCATCGTCTCGACGGGGACGAACACGTTGGACAGGAACGTGAGCGGGATGAGGACGAGGAACGAGATTCCCTGCACGCCGCTCGCGGACCTCGCGTGGACGCCCAGGAGGGCGAAGATCCAGGACATCGCCCACCCGCAGGTGATGACCAGGACGCTCGCGCCCAGGACCCCCAGGAGTCCGCCGCCAGGCCGGTACCCGATCGCGAGCGCCGTCGCGAACGTCAGCAGGGTCGCGATGGCGTAGCGCACGGTGTCGGCGAAGAGGCCGCCCGCGAGCGGCGCCATTCGCGCGATCGGCAGCGACTTGATCCGGTCGAACACGCCCTTGTCCATGTCCTCCCGCAGTTGCGTCCCGCTGGCGGCGGTCGCCGAGAGCACGATCTGCACGAGGACGCCCGGGACGAACATCGGGAGGTAACTCTGGATGCCGCCGGTGATCGCGCCCCCGAACAGGTACGTGAACATCAGCGTGAAGATGATCGGCTGGAACGTCACGTCGAACAGATGCTCCGGCGTGCGCCGGATCTTGAGCAGGCTCCGGTACGCCATGATCAGCGAGTCGCGGAGCGTCTGCCTGACGGAGACGCGGGGTTCGAGGACGCGCGCGGCGCCCGGGGTGATGGTCAGGGCGGTCATGCCGCCACCTCCTCGTCGTTCGCAGGGGTTTCGGACTCCTCGACGGCGTGTCCCGTGATGGTGAGGAACACCTCGTCGAGGCTTGGCTTCTGGACGGACAGCTGGGCGACGGGGATACCCCGATCGCGAAGCCGCACCAGGACGTCGGTGACGACGCGCGGATCGGACAGCGGCGTGGTGAGGCAGCGGCCGCCCGACGTGAGCGTCGGCTCCGCGCCGACGACCTCCCGGACGACGGTGGCGGCGTCGGGGGAATCGGCGGCGTCGTCGAGCGTGAAGCGGAGGGAGGAGACGCCCGCAAGGCTCTTGAGGTCGTCGGCCGTGCCCTCCGCGACGACGCGCCCCGTATCGATGACGGCGATGCGGTCGGCCAGCTGGTCGGCCTCGTCGAGGTACTGGGTGGTGAGGAGAACGGTGGACCCGGACGCGACCAGATCGCGGATGGTGTCCCACATCTGGGCGCGCGTACGCGGGTCGAGCCCGGTGGTCGGCTCATCGAGGAAGATCAGCGGGGGCTGCGAGATGAGGCTCGCGGCCAGGTCGAGGCGCCGGCGCATTCCGCCGGAGAAGTTCTTCACCTGCTTGGTCGCCGCGTCCGCGAGGCCGAAGCTCTCGAGCAGCTCGTCGCCCTTGGCGCGGACGGCCTTGCCGGTGATCCCGTGGAGCCGGCAGAAGATATCGAGGTTCTCGCGGGCGGAAAGCGTCTCGTCGACGGAGGCGTACTGGCCGGTGACGCCGATCAGCTGACGAACGGCGTGACCCTCCGTCGCGACTTCGTGGCCGAAAACGGTCGCCGACCCCTCGTCGATCGGCAGGAGCGTGGCGAGCATGCGGATGGTCGTGGTCTTTCCGGCCCCGTTCGGGCCGAGGACGCCGTAGACCGATCCGGTCGGCACGACGAGGTCGAGGCCGTCGACGGCGCGCTGCTCGCCGAAGGCCTTGACGAGCCCGTGAGCTTCGATCGCGGCGGTGTGTGTCGGGGACATTCGGAATCCTTTCTGACGCGTTACGAACGCGATCGTAGCGAACATGTTCGTTACGATCAAGTTCGCGACGAACATGTTCGCGTTTCGTTCGTCTCTCGGGTACCCTGGGGGCATGGCGGGCAACAAGCGAGGCGAGCGCTCCGGGCGCGATTGGGAGGGATCCGCTCCCCCCGATCCCGCGCGGCTGCGGGCCGAATTCCGCATGGAGATCGAGCGCCTCAAGGAGGAGTTCAAGGACGACTGGCAACGCGCCCTCGCCGAGGGCTTGGCCGGTCTCGGCGACGACCGCGGCTCCGAACGCCGCGGGCGCGGACGGCGCAACGCGCGCGAGCCGCTGAGCCGGGAACTCATCGTCGACACCGCCATGGCACTCATGGAGCGACACGGCCTCGACAAGGTCACCATGCGCAAGATCGCCATGAGCCTCGACACCGGGCCCGCCTCGATCTACGTCTACGTGCGCAGCATGGCGGAGCTCCACGGCCACATGCTCGACCGCATCCTCGTGGACATCGACCTCGAAGGCGGCGACGGTTCGTGGAAGGAGCGCGTCGCCCGCATCATCGACGACTACGTCGGCCTTCTCCTCGACAATCCCGACCTCGCGCGCTCCGCGCTCGCCGCGCGGCCGTCGGGCCACCACTTCCTCGCGCTCGTCGAACGCCTCCTCGCGTTGATGGACGAGGGCGGGGTGGGGATCGGCCAGCGGGCGTGGGGCGTCGACCTGATTCTCCTCTGGGCGACCGCGGGCGCGGCCGAGCACGCCGAACGCGCCGGCGACGACGTCCCCGTATCGGAGTGGGAGGCGCTGCGCACCGCGATCTCCAACAGCGGCGACTACCCGCACATCGCGGAGATCGGGCTCGACCTCGTGGGCGGGACCCCCGAGGAACGCGGGCGGTGGGCGATCGACGCCCTCCTCACGGGCATCGCCGGCACCCCCCGCGAATAGGCGCGCGTTCGCGGCGCGATACAGTCGAAGTCGCGTCCATCCGGAGGAGGACACATGTCGCGTATTTTCGTCACCGGCGCCTCGCAGGGGATCGGGCTCGAGACGGCCCACACGCTCGCCGGCCTGGGACACGAGGTGGTCGCGCACGCGCGCAACGACGCACGCGCGGAGGCGACGCGCGAAGCCCTACCCGGAGCCCACGGCGTGGTCGCGGGCGACCTCGCCGACCTCGCCTCGACGAGGGCGCTCGCCGAACGGGCGATCGCCGCCGGGCCCTTCGACGTCATCATCCACAACGCCGGGCTCGGCGGGGGAACGGACGTCCGGGTCGAGACGGCCGACGGTCTCGAACGCATCTTCCACACGAACGTCGTCGGACCGTTCGTGCTGACGTGCCTCATGCCGCTCGCGCCCCGGATGGTCTACCTCACGAGCGGCCTCCAAGAACGGGGGCGCCTCGTCCTCGACGACCTCCAGTGGACCCGGCGCCCGTGGGACGGGATGCAGGCGTACAGCGACTCCAAGCTCCACGACGCGATGCTGAGCTTCGAGCTCGCGGCGCGACACCCCGACATCGTCGTCAACGCCGTCGACCCGGGCTGGATCAAGACGAACATGGGAGGCCCCCAGGCCCCCGACCCCCTCGACCTCGGAGCCGAGACGCAGGTCTGGCTCGCGACGTCGGACGATCCCGTCGCGACGACGTCGGGCCAGTACCTCAAGCGACGCGCGGCGCTCACGCCCAACCCCGCGACCCAGGATCCCGAGGCGCGGGTGGCGCTCGTCGCCGAGCTCGAGCGCATCACCGGCCTGACGCTGCCCTAGGCGCCGCCAGGGCGACGAACCCCCTAGCCCCACCCGAGGTCGTGCAGGCGCTCGTCGTCGATGCCGAAGTGGTGCGCGATCTCGTGCACGACCGTCACCGCGACCTCGTCGCGCACCTCGTCCGCCGACTCGCACATCGCGAGCGTCGGGTTGCGGAAGATGTAGATCCGATCGGGAAGCTCCCCGAGGCCCCACGAGTCGCCGCGATCCGTGAGCGCGACGCCCTCGTAGAGCCCGAGAAGGTCGGGGTCGCCCGCGGGCGCGTCGTCCTCGACCAGAATGACCACGTTGTCCATCAGCGCGGCGAGGTCGTCGGGAATCGTGTCGATCGCGTCGACGACGGCCTCCTCGAACTCCCCGCGCGTCATCCGGACCATGACGACATTGTCTCGCGCGCCCGGCCCATGCGGTGTCGGGTCGCTCGACAACTTGGTGAATAGGTCGCGCGGCTCGTAGGATGTGTCGGGTCCGCGGCGCCAGGACGTCGGGCGCCTACCAGCCCCCATCGTCTAGTGGCCTAGGACGCCGCCCTTTCACGGCGGTAGCACGGGTTCGAATCCCGTTGGGGGTACGAAGCGGACCCGGTGGCGGCGCACCCCTCGGGGACCGCTACTATAGGCTTTGCTTTTGCACACGGTCTTGTTCCACACAAGGCCCCGTAGCGCAGTTGGTTAGCGCGCCGCCCTGTCACGGCGGAGGTCGCGGGTTCAAGTCCCGTCGGGGTCGCGTAAGCGGTGCTCAGCCGACGGTCGGGCACTTCGTTTGGGCCAGATAGCTCAGTTGGTAGAGCGTTCGACTGAAAATCGAAAGGTCCCCGGTTCGAGCCCGGGTCTGGCCACCGCTCCCCCCTCCATTTGCCACGCCCCACCCACTAGGGTTGTACTAGACGTACATCACCTGGAGGAATCATGCCGCGTTCGTTCTTCGACCGATTCTCGGTCAGCTCCATCGTCGCCGCGATCCTCGGGCAGGTCGGGACCGTCGTGCGCCACGAGTTCAAGCTCGCCAAGGAGGAATTCACCCACAAGGTCAAGGGCCTCCTCGCAGGCGGGATCCTCATGGTCATCGCCGCGGGGCTCATGGGTGGCGCGCTCATCCTGCTGGTGATCGCTGGCGTCTCCGCGCTCACACTCGTGTGGCCGCTGTGGCTCGCCGCCCTCGTCGGGGGCGGCGCGCTGCTCGTCCTCGGGTTGATTTTCCTGTGGATCGGTTCCGCCGTGATCAAGAAGAACAAGGACCTGCGCCCCGAACGCGCGGTCAGCGCGTTGCGTCGCTTCTCGCGCGACGACTAGACGCGCACGCCTTCCATCCGCAGCATCGCCGCCTTTGTGGCGACCCCGTAGCCGTAGTTGCCCATCCCCGTCGACGCGACGACGCGGTGGCACGGGACGAAGGGCGCGACGGCGTTCGTCGCGCACGCCGTGCCCGCGGCGCGGGCGGCCTTGGGGTTGCCCGCCGCGGCCGCGAGTTCGCCATACGTGGCGGTGGTGCCGCCCGGGATCCCGCGCATCGCGGCCCATACGCGCTGGAAGAACGCCCCGCCGTCCTGTTCGACCGGCACGGGGAGCAAGGCGTCGGCGTCGCCGGCGAGCCAGGCGCGCACGGCCGCGGTGACGACGGGATGGGCGCCGTCAAGGACCTCTCGGGCGGCGAGGGCCGCCGGGAGGCGTCCGATCAGTTCGGGAAGGGAGGTAAAGGCCGAGGCCCTCACGGCGCCCGTTTCCGGCGCGACGAGGACGGCCAGCGTTCCGAACGGGGTGGAGTACTCGGTGCCGAGAAGCGGCGCGGCGTCTGTCATTCCCCTACGGTACGTCGACATGCCGACACCGCGCCCGGTCGAATTCCCGGACGCGGCGACGGGCTAAGCGAAGCGCTGCTCCTGCGCTTCGGCGAGAAGCATCTTGACCTCGGTCTCACGGAAGCGGCGATGCCCCCCGAGCGTGCGAATGGACGACAACTTGCCGACCTTCGCCCATCGGGTCACGGTCTTCGGATCGACGCGGAAAATCGCGGCGACCTCACTCGGCGTCAGGAGCTTCTCGGGCTCCTGCAACTTTTCTGTCATCACGGTCGTATCCCTCGAGCCAGGGAGCGTGGCGTTCCCCCGCTCCTGGATGATGAGACACGTCGCAAGCGCGACTATGACGCGGTTTTACGAACTTTTCCGATTTTCGGACCAATACGGGCATTCGCTCGGGTGTTCGGACTCGCGGTAGAGTAACCCGGTGGACCATTGAGGCGGGACCGCGCCAGCGGCCCCTCGGATTCCGAGAAGGGACGGCGAGATGGGGCGCGGCCGTCAGAAAGCCAAGGACGCGAAGATCGCGCGTCAGTTGAAGTACTCCACCGCAGGCTCAGACCTCAAGGCTCTTGAGCGCGAACTGATCTCCGGTGGATCCGCCGTTGACGACGACGCTGCGGACGACGAACTCGACGACGGCTACGAGGACCGCTGGAGCGACGACGACTAGTTGACCCGGTACCGCGAGGTGAGGAACACCGCTCCCGCCTCGACCCCTTTTCCGCCGCGCACCGCGTCGGCCGACGCCTCGCGGCCGTCGTCGGCGGTGATCTCCCCGAGCACCCACGACCGGACACCCGCGTCCTCGCACGTCGCGATCGCCGCGTCGGCCATCTCCGCGTCGACCACCGCGACCATCCCGATGCCGAGGTTGAGCGTCGACTCGAGGTCGCCCCACGGGACCGCGCCGGCGGCGCGTAGGACGTCGAATACCGGAGGCACCGCCCACGAATCGCGGGCCACCGTCGCCGCGAGCCCCGCGGGGATCACGCGCGCGAGGTTCGCCGCAAGCCCGCCGCCCGTGACGTGGGAGAGCGCCCGCGTCCCCGTCTCCGCCGCGAGGCGCTGGCAGAGGCGCGCGTAGATACGGGTCGGCTCCAGGAGCTCCTCGCCGAGCGTTCGGCCAAGTTCCGGGACGTCGCGATCGAGGGCCCACCCGGCCTTCGCGATGATCGCGCGCACGAGGCTGAATCCGTTCGAGTGGAGGCCGGACGACGCGAGCGCGATGACCGCGTCTCCTTCGCGAACGCGCTCGGGGCCGAGCAGCGAGTCCGCCTCGACGACTCCGATCGCCGCGCCCGCGATGTCGTAGTCGTCCTCCGCCATCAGGCCCGGGTGCTCAGCGGTCTCGCCCCCGACGAGCGCGACCCCCGCCTCCTCGCACCCCTCGGCGATTCCCCGCACGATGTCCGCGATCCTCTCGGGCACGACCTTCCCGCAGGCGATGTAGTCGGTCATCACCAGCGGAGCCGCCCCGCACACGACGATGTCGTCGACGACCATCGCGACGAGGTCCCGCCCGATGGTGTCGTGAATGCTCATCGCCCGGGCGACGGCGATCTTGGTTCCGACGCCGTCGGTCGACGAGGCGAGGAGGGGGCGCCGGTAGCCCTTGAGCGCGCTCGCGTCGAAGAGTCCGGCGAACCCGCCGACGCCCCCGACCACCTCCGAGCCGTGCGTGCGCGCGACGGCCTCCTTCATCAGCTCGACGGCCCGGTCACCGGCTCCGGTGTCGACGCCCGCGGAGGCGTACGTGATCGCATCGTTCGTCGTCATGCCTCGACCTCCTGGTGTAAGAGCAGGTGGCGCGCGGACACCGGCGGTTCGATCGGATACTGGCCGGTGAAGCACGCGGTGCACAGGTTCTTCGCCGGCTGCTTGGTCGCCTCGACCATCCCCTCGAGCGAGATGTGGCCGAGCGAGTCCGCGCCGATCGCCGCGCGCACCTGCTCGGTGTCGCGCCCGACCGCGGCGAGTTCGTCGCGCGTGGCGAAATCGATGCCGTAGAAGCACGGCCACTGGACGGGCGGGGAGGAGATCCGTACGTGGACCTCGGCGGCCCCCGCCTCGCGCAGCATCGCGACGATGGCGCGCTGGGTGTTGCCCCGGACGATGGAGTCGTCGACGACGATGAGGCGCTTGCCCGCGATGATCTCGCGGAGCGGGTTGAGCTTGAGGCGGATGCCGAGCTGGCGCAGCGTCTGCGAGGGCTGGATGAAGGTCCGCCCCACGTAGCCGTTCTTCGTGAGCCCCTGCGCAAACGGGATCCCGGACTCCTGCGCGTAGCCGACGGCCGCCGGCGTCCCCGACTCCGGCACCGGGATGACGAGGTCCGCGTCGACCGGATGCTCGCGGGCGAGCGTCTTGCCCATCTTCACGCGCGCGACGTGGACGCTCCGATCGGCGATCGTCGTGTCCGGGCGGGCGAGGTAGACGTACTCGAACACGCACCCCTTGGGGCGGGCGGGCGCGAAACGCTCCGAGCGCACGCCGTCCGCGTCGATGATGAGCATCTCGCCCGGCTCGACCTCGCGCACCCGCGTCGCGCCGACGATGTCGAGCGCCGCGGTCTCCGAGGCGACCACCCAGCCCCCGCCCTTGAGCTTCCCGAGCGCGAGCGGCCGCACGCCCTGGGGATCGCGGGCGGCGTAGAGCGTCGTCTCGTCCATGAACACGAACGAGTAGGCGCCGCCGAGCCGGGGCATGAGCTCGAGGGCCGTTTCCGCGAGCGTGGGGTACTCCTCGTTCGCGAGGAGCGCCGTCACCACCGCGGTGTCCGACCCCTGGCCCCCGACGAAGTCGAGCAGCTTGCCCTCGCCCGCTCGCTCCTCGAGCAGCGCGAGCAGTTCCGGCGTGTTCGTGAGGTTCCCGTTGTGGCCGAGCGCGACCGTGCCGTGTGCCGTCGGCCCGAGGGCGGGCTGCGCGTTCGCCCAGGTGCTCGAGCCGGTCGTCGAGTATCGCGTGTGCCCGATCGCGAGGTGGCCGGTCAACGACTCAAGCGCGCCCTCGTCGAACACCTGGCTCACCAGACCCATGTCCTTGTAGACGACGATCTGCTCGCCGTTCGAGGTAGCGATCCCGGCGCTCTCCTGGCCGCGGTGCTGGAGGGCGTACAGGCCGAAGTACGTGAGCTTCGCGACTTCTTCGCCGGGCGCGTAGATCCCGAAGATGCCGCACGCGTCCTGGGGCCCCTTCTCGTCGGGAAGGAGGTCGTGGCTCAGCCTCCCGTCGCCCCGGCGCACTATCCGTCCTTGTTGCGCGACGCGCGGGCGGACGCGGGCGACGCCTTCGTCGTCGGCTTCTTCGCGGCGGTCGTCTTCGCGACGGGTTTCTTGGCGACGGGTTTCTTCGCGGCGGGCCTTGTCGCGGCCGGTTTCGCGGGCGCCGGCTTCTTCGCGTCCGCCTCGATCCTTTCGAGGAACGCCGCGTCGATCTTCTCCTTGCCCTCCCACGTCGGGCCGCCAGCGCGCGGGTCGTCCCCGTCGGCGCGCGTGGCGATCGCGCCCGCGGCGAGCGCGCCGACGAGGGCGAGCCCCAGCCCGATCAGGACGGCGGACATGATCCGGTAGCTCGCACCGCGACCGGGCAGGCCGAGGGCGATCGCGAAGCCGAGGACAAAGCCGGAGGCGGCGCCCGTGCCGATGACGCGCGCGAAGCGCGGCGCCCGGCGAACGATGGCCGGAATCGCGTTGGCGTCGAGTTCTGCCTGCGAGGGCTCTTTCGAGGTGGCGTCGCTCACGGGACCAGTCTAGGCGGTCAGGAGCCGGGCGCGGTCGCGCCGGGCGGGTGGGCGCCGTCGACGACGAGCGGAAGCCACTCCGCGAGGCTCGATCGGGACCCGGAGGCCCGTACGACCCCGGCGGCGACGGCGTCGTCCCACGCGCGTCGGCCGGTCGCGAGCGCGAGCCACGTCTCCGGGTCGGTCTCCACGACGTTCGGCGGAGTGCCCCGCGAATGGTGGGTGCCCGCGACGCACTGCGCCGCGCCGAACGGCGGGACGCGCACCTCGACGGAACCGCCGGGCGCGCGCGCCGCGAGCTCCTCGAGCGTGAATCGGACGGCGGTGGCGAGGAGGTCGCGGTCGGCGAGCCCCCGCGCCCACCGGTCGACCGCGGCGCGACCCTCGTCCGTTCCAACGCGGCGACGCGGCACGGTTACCCGAATCGCGACGGCAGCGGCGCCTCCCAGGCGGCCCGCGCGTCGTCGAGAGAGAGCGTGAACTGTCCCTGGACCTCGACCTGGCCCGAGTCGTCGGTCACCCCGACCCGCAGGGCGGGCACGCCGCGCGCGGCGAGCATGTCGCTCCAGCGCTGCTCCTCGGAGCGCGGCACGGCGCACAGCGCCCGGGCCTGGGACTCGCTCAGCAGGGCCTCGGCGGGGGTGAGGCCGTCGTGCGCGCACACGTCGTCGACCGCGATCCGCGCGCCCACGCCGTACCGGAGCGCGCCGAGCGCAACCGCGGTCAGCAGCCCGCCCTCCGCGACCTCGCGCGCCGCGTCGACGAGCCCGTCGCGGGACGCCGCGACCATCACCTCGGCGAGCAGTCGCTCCGCCTCGACGTCCACCGCCGGCGGGTGCCCGCCGAGATGACCGGAGAGAGCGGCGAACTGGGACCCGTCGAACTCGGCGCGCGTGCGGCCCAACAGGTAGAGCACCTGGCCCGCCTCGCGCCATCCGGACGGCGTCGCTCTCCCGACGTCGTCGAGGACCCCGAGCACGCCCACGAGCGGCGCGGGGTTGATGGACGAGTCGATGCGCCCGGGCTCGCCCGTGCCGTTGTAGAGGCTGACGTTGCCGCCGGTGACGGGGACGGCGAGGTCGTGGCACGCGTCGGCGACGCCGCGCACCGCCTCGGCGAACTGCCACATCGCGTCCGGGTCCTCGGGGCTTCCGAAGTTGAGACAGTCCGTGACGGCGAGCGGGATCGCGCCCGCGATTCCCACCGCCCGGTACGCCGCCGCGACCGCCTGCCTCGCGCCCTGGTACGGGTCGAGCTTGGTGTAGCGGTCGTTCGCGCGGGTGGCGACGGCGACGCCGCGTCCGGTGGACTCGTCGACGCGTATCACGCCGACGCCGTCCGGGCGCGCCATCGCGGTGTTGCCCTGCACGTAGCGGTCGTACTGGGACGTGATCCAGTCGCGGCCGGACAGGTTGGGGGAGCCGAGCAGCGCGAGCAGAGTGTCGCGAAGCGCCCCGCCGTTCTGAGGCAGGGGAAGCGACGCCGCGGTGTCGTCCTGGAGCCCGTCCATCCACTCCGGCCGCGCGTACGGACGGTGGTACACCGGGCCCTCGTGGGCGACCGTCTTGGGGTCGACGTCGACGATGCGCTCCCCGCCGTGGTCGATCGTCAGCCGTCCGGAGCCGTTGACCTCCCCGACGACCGACGACTCGATATCCCACTTGCGGGTGATCGCGAGGAAGTCGTCGAGCCGCGAGGGTTCGACGACGGCCATCATCCGCTCCTGGGACTCGGACATGAGGATCTCGCCCGCGTTGAGCGTGGGGTCGCGCAGCAGGACGTCGTCGAGCCACACGTGCATCCCGACGCCGCCGTTTGAGGCGAGCTCGCTCGTGGCGCAGGAGATCCCGGCGGCGCCGAGGTCCTGGATGCCGAGGACGGCGCCCGCGGCGAAGAGCTCGAGGCAGCACTCGATGAGGACCTTCTCCATGAACGGGTCGCCGACCTGGACGCTCGGGCGCTTGGCGGGCACGCCGTCCTCGAACGTCTCGGACGCGAGGATCGACGCGCCGCCGATGCCGTCGCCGCCGGTGCGGGCCCCGAAGAGGACGACCTTGTTGCCCTCCCCCTCGGCGCTCGCGAGGTGGATGTCCTCGTGGCGCATCACGCCGACGCACAGCGCGTTGACGAGCGGATTGCCCTGGTAGCTCGCGTCGAAGGACGCGCTGCCGCCGACGTTGGGCAGCCCGAGGCAGTTGCCGTAGCCCCCGACGCCGCTCACGACTCCGTGGACCACCCGGGCGGTGTCGGCGTGATCGATGGCGCCGAACCGCAGGTCGTCCATCACGGCCACCGGGCGCGCGCCCATCGCGAGGATGTCGCGCACGATCCCGCCGACGCCGGTCGCCGCGCCCTGGTACGGCTCGACGTAGCTCGGGTGGTTATGCGACTCGACCTTGAAGGTGACCGCCCATCCGTCGCCGATGTCGACGACCCCCGCGTTCTCCCCGATGCCGACCATCAGTTTCTCGCGCATCGCGTCGGTCGTCTTCTCGCCGAACTGGCGGAGGTGCACCTTGGACGACTTGTAGGAACAGTGCTCCGACCACATGACCGAGTACATCGCGAGCTCGGCCGTCGTGGGCCGACGCTCGAGGATCTCGCGGATCATCGCGTACTCGCCGGCCTTGAGTCCGAGCTCGGCGTACGGCTGGTCCAGGTCGGGGGTCGCGGCGGCGTTCTCGACGGTGTCCGCGGCGGGCGCGGCGGGCTTGGACGACGGCGGGGTCATGGGCTCCCTCGGCGGCGGGTGGGTACCACTAGGGTACCGGCCCCGCGAACGCGTCGGACTAGCCCCCGACGAGTTCCGCGCAGGTGCCCTCCTCGACCCCGTTCGTCGACGAGTTGCGGTAGGTCGCGGGCGTATCGCCCGCGACGGTGACCGCCACGCACCAGTCGATCGGTCCGTTGATGATCTGGTCGGCGATCTCCGCGTCGGACGAGGCCGACGGGAAACTCGACCCCCTGATCGTTCCCCCGGACGACGACTGGACGGTGTAGTAGCCGTCCGCGAGGTTCACCTGGGGCAGGGGGTCGCCGCCCTGCCAATCGGCGAAGGCGTCGTCCAGTTCCTGGCCGATGTACGTCACGTCGGCCTGGGCCGCTTCGGCGGGGTCGTCCAGCTGCTGACCGCCGAAGGCCACACTCGAATCCACGCTCGTGGATTGATCGAACTTGAGGTCGATCGCGCACTCCGTTTTCGCGTAGTCGACGATCGCGGCGGTCGCCTCGTCCGCGGACATCGCGCCCTCCTGACTCGAGGTGTCGAAGGCGGAAGAGAACATCGACGTGAAGAACTCCTCGACGCTCGTCGCATCGAGAGCCTGCTGCCCGATCGCGGCCCCCTCACTCTCCATGGCGTCGGCCGCCGCCGTGAACGCGGCCGCAGTCGTGGGATCGTCGACGATCTCGGCGGCGTGATGCTCATACGCCGCGACCGTACGGGAGAAGTCGAGAAGGGACTGCCCGAACGCGTGGAGCGCCTCGATGTCCGGTTCATCGCCGGTTGTCGCGGGCATGAGGAGGGACATCTCGGCGTTCGAGATTTCGTCGACGTTCTCCGCGAGGTAGTCGTGAAGCTCCCCCATGAGTTCGCAGACGTCGTCGCTCATCGCCAGTGTCACGCCGGGGCTCGACGACGCGGGCGTGCCGGCTGGTTCGCCGACGACCGAGTGCAGTCCGATCGCGCCACCGACCCCGACCGCCCCGACCACCACCGTGCCCAGCACGGCCGTCACCGCATCGCGAGTATCCATGCTCGAATCGTGTCAGCGACGGGCGCGCGCGGCAACTCGTGACACGCGCTTCCGATGACGTCGGCGACGACGCGGGTCAACCCGTGCGCGCTCCCCGGAGGGTCACTAGGGTGTCGATATGGACAACACCAGCGCGCCGAAGCGTCCGATCCCCCTGTTCTGGTTCGCGATCGCGATCCTCGTCGTTCAGAGCGTCATCGTCTACGCCGACCGCGCGACGGACGATGCGAACGGCGCCAACCCGCCGCGCTGGGCCACGCCGCTGCTCGTCGGCGTCGGCGTGCTCGTCCTCGCCGTTTGCGTCCTTCTCGTGTGGAAGTGGCGGCTGTACGCCGCCGCCAGCCTCCTGTTCTTCGGCGCCGTCGGCGCGTATCTCGGGCCGATCGGCTGGCTCTTCAGCGCCGTTCTCGTGGTCATCGGCGTCGTGTTGTCCCTCGCCTCGTCGAGCCCCGTCCGCAAGGTGGAGTTGCGCCGCGTAACCTGGGCGCCCGACGCCGACGGACACGCGCCGATGGGACCGGTCGCCGTGCTCGTCGGTCTCGCCGTGTTGGTGATCGCAATCGAGGCGCTCGCCGCGTTCCTCTCGACCGATGGCCTACGGTTCGGCACCACGCCCGGCGCCGACGTCGACAGCGACTTCAACGCCCGCCTCGCCTACGTCTGCGCGGGCCTGCTCGCGGTGATCGCGGCGATCTACGCCGCGGGCTTCCGCGCCTGGCTCTCGGGGCTGTTCCTCATGGTCGCGGCGATCGGCGCGGCGCTCGGGTACTTCCTGCTCGTTCCGACGGCGGCGTTCGCGCTCGCCGCGATCGCGGTGTCGTTCGTCGCGCCCAAGACGGTCGACCACGTCACGGGCCAGCAGATCATCGTCCGCGACTAGCGCGGGGCGCTACTCGTCCGCGCGCGCGGCGCAGGTCCCGTCCTCGAGGCCGCCAGTGGCGGAATAGCGGTACGTGAGATCGTCCCGCCCGTCGAATCCGACGGACACGCACCAGTCGACCGGGGAATTGATCTCCTGATCGACGAGGACGACGCCGCTCGAGACGGCGCCCACGTTGGTGTGGATGCTGGCCTCCTCGCCCGCCTTCTTCCCGGCGGCGTCGAGGTAGTACGAGCCGGCGTCGATCACGATGTTCGGAAGCGCGTCGCCGTCCTTCCAGTCGACGAAGAAGGTCGCGATCTCCTTGCCGAGCGTCGACGCGTCCATCTTCACCGCCTGCTCCGGACCGGGCGCGTCGAGGTCGATGTCGCACCGGGACAGCGCGTACGCGGTAACCGCGTCGCTCGCCTTCTGCCCCTTCGCCTGAAGGGCGAGGTAGTCGGGATCCGTGGCCTTCGCGGTCACGGCGTTCACGTAGTCCTCGACGCTCGTCGCGTCTATCGCAATGACGCCGAACACCTGGCCCTCCGTCTCGACGGCGTCGGCGAAGGAGTCGAATGCCGCGGCCGCATCGGGATCGTCGGCGAGGTCGCTTGCGTGACGGAGGTACGCGGCGAACGTCTTCGTGAAGTCGATCGTGGGCTGACCCTGCGCATGGATGGCGGCGAGGACGGCGGGGTCCTCCCCCTTGGACACGTCGATCGTGGAGAGCGACAAGCCGACGTCGGCCGGACCGTTCTTCACGTAGTCGTCGATCGTCGTCAGAACGTCGCAGATGTCGGCCGCGGGGGTCGTCACGCTCGGGCTGGGCGCGGCCTCGGGACTTCCGACGAGCGTGTGGGCGCCCATCGCGGCGCCAACTCCCGCGAGCGTTACGATGACCGTTCCCAGCGCGGTAACAAATCCGGAGCGAACAGCCACAGGGGCATCGTCGCATTCGAAAGACGCGAGGGCAATTCGGTGGTCGTCGGTGTGACGAACGCCGCGTTACTTCTTCTTCGCGCGCGGGCTTCGTTTCTTCTTCGGCTTGATGGGGCCCGGCGTGATCTCCGTTACCACCCGCTCCCCGAGCGCGTCGTGCTTCACGTGCCGGATCTCGCGCTTGTCCTTCTCGCCCGGCGCCTTCCACGGTTCTTCGCGCAGGTAGTTGTTCTCGATCGAGTGGTACCGCGCGACGTCTTCGTGGAGCAGGAGCTCCGTGCCCGCCTTCGCCCAGAGGCCGACGTTGATCTCCTTCCGCCACTCGGGGGTGCCGAGGTCGAACGTGCGGCCGTCGTCGAACGTGTAGGTTCCGCCGGTGAAGGCCCGCGCGAAGGCGTCCTGCCGGTCGACGTGCGGTTCGAACTGCCGCAGGGACATCGCGAAATCCAGATGCGACGACCGGTGGATGAGGTTCGCGGCCGCGATGACCCGAACCTTCTGACGCAGGTAGATCTGGTGCGCGGGAACGGTCCGGAAGGCGCGGATGGCCATCGCGATGTGGAGCGTACCTCCCGAGAACCCCACGAACGCGATCTCCGTGCCGCGGCGGAAGCCGTCGAGCAGGATCGCGTACGCGGCGAGCGCCGGCTGGGAGACGAACGGCGTGGTCGCGGGCGACGACGAGATCCCCCACGTGTAGTCGTGGCTGAGTTGAAGCGGGTCGAGGCGCAGGTCGATCCGGTTGTACAGCAGCCGCACGTCGACCCCCGCGCCGAAGAACGACTCCACGTACTGGCGCTGGCGCGACGCCGACTTGCGATTGGTGTAGACGCCGTTGATGAAGTAGACGTTGTGCTCCACCGGCCCGGGAACGGGGTGGAGGTGGTCGGCGAGGATCCCCCGCATGTACTCCGGGCAGCTCTCCGCGTTGAGGCGAAGTCGGACGAGCGCGAGGATGCCGTAGACGATCCAGTTGCGTTCCCACCAGTGCAGCTCCCGGACGTCGTGACAGTGCACGGGAATGCCGTACTCCCCCGCGTGACGGCACCGGGTCCTCACGACGCGGCGGAACTTCGGCAGCTCCTTGTGCGCCTCGTAGGGGTCGGCGACGATCTTTCCGGGAAGGTCCGCGTCGGCGTCGCAGTGCGACGGGCAGAAGTGCGGCCCGCCGAGGTTGTCGAACTCCCCCGCCGGGAACTCCGACGGCTTGTCCGGCCGACGGAGGATGCGGTGCCCGACGTAGTGCAGTAGCGAGCGGACGATCCCCGGCGCTTGGTACTCGAAGAACGCCAGCATCAGGCTGACGACGAGGATGATGCCGGCGAGCGCGAAGAGCAAGTCGGCGACCAGCAATCTCCACACGGCGTGCCTCCTCGCGCATCCCCTCCCACGAGGCTAGCCCGGTCGGGCATGGACCCGGCGGTGCGTCCTACAGTGTGTTCCATGGAGCCCTTGGCGTGGTCCCTCGCCGCGATCGCGGCGATCGCGGCGATGACGATGGGTGCGAAGGTTCGGCGGGACGCGCGCAGCGCCGAGCGGGAGAGGGCGGACGACGCCGCCGAAACCGCCGCGACGCGGGCCCTTGCGGCGAGCGACGAACGGGCGCGCATCGCCCGGGAGATGCACGACATCGTCGCCCACACACTCACCGTGGTCGTCGCGCAGGCGGACGGGGCGCGCTTCGCGTCGGCGAAGGATCCCGATGCCGCATCCCGCGCCCTCGCGACCATCGGTGAGGTGGGTCGCGCCGCAATCACGGAGATGCGCGGCCTGCTCGGCGTACTCCGCGCGACCGATCCCGAGACCGACCTCGGCCCCCAGCCGACGCTCGACGACATTCCGGCGCTCGTTTCCGCCGTGCGCGACGGCGGCCTTGAGGTCTCCTACGTGACCACGGGCACCCCGCGCCCCCTTCCCATCGGCGCAGGGCTCGCGCTGTACCGCATCGTCCAGGAGGCGCTGACGAACGTGCTCAAGCACGCCGGACCCAAGGCGACGGCGTACGTCCAGCTCCGATGGATGGACGACGCGGTGGAGGCGACGATCCGCGACGACGGGCGCGGAGCGGCGGCCGGACGACGCGGCGACGGCACCGGCGTGGAGGGCATGCGCGAGCGGGCGACGATCTTCGGAGGGACGCTGTCGGCGGGGCCCCGGCGGGGCGGCGGATACGTGGTGCGCGCGCGGTTGCCGCTCACGCCGAGGAGGGACGAAGCATGACGATCCGGGTGGCGCTTGTCGACGACCAGCAGCTCGTACGCGCGGGATTCGCGATGCTGATCGGCTCGCAGGACGACATGGAGGTGGTCGCCGAGGCGGGCACAGGGGACGAGGCGATCGCCGTCCTCGCCCGCACCGAGGCCGACGTCGTGCTGATGGACGTCCGGATGCCCGGAACCGACGGCATCGCGGCCACGGCGGAGCTCGCCGCCACGACCGACGCGAAGATCATCATCCTCACGACGTTCGACCTCGACGAGTACGTCGTCGCGGCGATCAAGGCCGGCGCGAGCGGCTTCCTCCTCAAGGACGCGCCTCCTGAGTCCCTCCTCGCCGCCGTCCGACGCGTGGCGGACGGCGACGCCGTCCTCGCACCGTCGGCGACGCGCCGCCTCATGGACCGCCTCGCCGCGACGCTGCCCGAGCCGGTAGACGGGGCGGCGCTTGACGGCCTGACGGATCGAGAACGCGAGGTGCTCGTCCTCGTCGCGCGGGGGCTGTCGAACCGCGAGATCTGCGCGGAGCTGCACCTGGCCGAGCCGACGGTCAAGGCGCACGTGGGGCGCGTGCTCGCCAAGCTCGACGTCCGCGATCGCGCGCAGGCCGTCGTCGTCGCCTACGAGACGGGTCTCGTGCGGCCCGGGAGCTAGGCGCACAACGTTTTACGGGCCTCGAGCGTTGAGCACACAGGGGAAGGAAGGGGATCGCCTTGAGGACTACACGGATGATCGGCGTCGCGTGCGCCGCGGCGCTCGCGCTGACCGGCTGCGATTCGATTACACCCGCGCCCATCGAATATCACGACCCGGACGTCGCCCGGCCGGCCCCGAACTCGGTCGACGCCCCGAGCGTCGCCGTCGCGCTCAACGACGCCGGGTACGACATCTTCCACGCCGTCGCCGCGAACTCCGACGGCGACGTCGTCCTCTCGCCGATCTCCATCGGCCTCGCGTTCGGCATGCTCGACCTCGGCGCGTCCGGCTCCGTCGCCGACGCGCTCGACACGCTCTTCCAGTACCCGGTCGCGGGTGACGCGCGCTGGTCCGCGTTCAACACCGCTCCAGCAGGAGACGGTGAGGGACCCCGGGCCGACCCCGACGCCCACGTCGACCGCCGACGTCGCCCCGCCCCGGCCCCCGACCGTCGCGATCGCGAACCGCCTCTTCCAGGACGCGGGCTACCCGGTGGTCCCCGCCTACGCGGAGAGCCTGCAGAAGTGGTTCGGCGCCGGCATCGAACCCCTGGCGCTCAGTTCGGACCCGGAGGCCTCCCGCCTCCACATCAACGCATGGGTCAAGGACCAGACGCTTGGCCTCATCCCCGACCTCATTCCCGAAGGCTTCATCACCGATATCACCGCCCTGGTCCTCGTCAACGCCCTGTACCTCAAGGCGACCTGGGAGTGGCCGTTCGAGGACCACTACACCGCGGACGGGACGTTTACGCGACTCGACGGGTCGACCGCGACGGCCTCGTTCATGCGCTCGTTCAAGCTGCACGCCCCGGCCGTCGTCGGTGACGGCTACGCCGCCGTCGACCTGCCGTACGCCGGCGGCGATCTGTCGATGCTCGTCATCGTGCCGGACTCCGGGAACTACGCCGCGATCGAATCCGAGCTCGGCACCGACTTCGTCACGACCGTCGACGCCTCGCTCGAGGACCAGCCGGTCGACCTGACGCTTCCGCGGTTCGAGAGCGACAGCGCGATCGACCTCAAGGACGTCATCGAGGGAGACCTCGGCATCGCCGGGCTGTTCGACACGATGGGCGGCCTCGTGGACATCGCCCCCGACCCGAACCTCTACGTCGCCAACGCGGTCCACGCCGCGAAGATCACCGTCGACGAGTCGGGGACCGAGGCCGCGGCGGCGACCGCGATCGGCATGAACACATTGTCCGCTCCGGTGCGCGGGGTCGAGATCACCGCGGACCGGCCGTTCCTCTACGTCATCCGCGACCACTCCAGCGGCGCCGTCCTCTTCGTCGGGCGGGTACTCGACCCGAGCGCCTAGCACGCCGACCCTGCGGTCAGAGTCGCTTGCGGAGCAGGACGTAGGTGTTCCTCGCGCCGACGAGCTCCGGCGCCCAGCGCGTCGTCGGCCCGTCCTCGTGGATCAACGTCCCGACGGCGCCGGCTCCTCGCCGCACCACCTCGCGGATGACCATCCCGGTCATGGCCGCTCCGAGCCCCTTATACTCGGGCCGCGCCCCGAGGTACGCCAACACGTACCGCCCGCTACGGCGACGATGACGAGCGACGGTCAGCAAGCGTCGCGGCAACGGTCCCTCGCCGATCGACGCCGGGTAGTCGGGGAGGGCCACGAGGAACCCGACCGCCTGGTCGTCGTGATGGGCGATGGACACCATCGACAGGTCCGTGATGAGCCGGAAGCCTCGGAACAGGGCGCGAAACTCCTCGTAGGCGATCGGCGTGAATACCGGAAAATCGCGGTAGAGCTCGTGGAGGAGTCCGTGGATCTCCCGCATCGTGCGGTTCCACTCCCACCAATGCGGCGACCGGATGCGAATCCCGTGCTCGCGAAGGGCCTCGACATGTTTGTCGAAGCGGCTGAAGTCGTAGTCCGGAGGGGCGACCGGAAACAGATGAGAGACGTACGTGTCACTCACCGAGTAGCCCGCCGCCTCGAAGAGCCGCGGGTACGAGGGCGGGTTCAACGGCTCGGAGAAGTAGGGTGCGTTCTCGAAACCGCTGGCCTTGAAGCGATATCGGATCCAGAAACTCGCGTCGACGGGGCCGACGATCTCGGTGGAGCCGACCTCCGCGGCGACGCGCTCGGCCTCTGCGAGGAGCGCCGTCGCGACCTCGTCGTCGTCGACGCATTCGAAGAATCCCGCGTACGCCTCGTCCCGGTCCTCGTACTGCGTCACGACCACGCGCCCCACCGGACTCCCTTCGCGGTACGCGACGAACGCCCGGACTGAACAGTGAGGGCTCAGCGGGTGGGTGCCCGCGAGAAGCGCGGACAGGTCGTCATCCCGGCCCGCTCGCCGCGACGCGTCCACGGCCCGGGGAACGGCGAGAATGTCCCGCAGATCTCCCGCGGACCCGAACGCGACCTCGCGAACGTCAGTCATCGCGCACCACCCTCACTTCGCCTCGGTCCCCGTCGACCTCGATCATGTCTCCATCATGCAGGAGGGTCGTCGCGTCGCGGACGCCGACGACGGCCGGGATGCCGAGTTCGCGGGCGATGATGGACGTGTGCGAGAGGAGGGATCCGCGTTCGGCGACGAGACCTCCCGCCATCGTGAGCAGGAAGACCCATCCCGGATCCGTCATCGTCGCGACGAGTATCTCGCCGGCGGCTCCGTCGCTCCCGTCCAGGAGGTCGCGGGGGTCGCGAACCACCCTCGCCCGACCCCGCGCCCGCCCGCCCGACGTCGCGACTCCGCGTAGCACGTCGGGCCGCGCCCCCGGCCCTTCGACGGGCTCGACGTTCGCCCGTCGGTCGAAGATCTCACCCGCGAACTCGAGCCTCCGCGACGGCGGCACGCGGCGGAAGTCCTCATACTCCGCCCGTCGTCGCGCGACGTCGCCCCGGCGGTCGCGAGGCGCGGGCTCGAAGAGCTCGTCCATCGTCAACCAAAAGGCGTCGGCCGCCGCGTCAAGATGACCCCCCGCCTCCAGGTTCTTTCCCGCGCGAAGGGCGATCTCGCGAACCATCCCGTAGACCCGGGCACGGTTCAAGCGCGACGATTCCCGGCGCTCGATGCCCTTCGCCGCCCGACGGGCCACCCACCCGACGAGCGGACGCCGCAGCCGCGGTAGTACCGCCCGATATGGCCCGGAGAGCGATCGGCGAACCTCCTCCGCGTGCCCGGGATCCTCGCCGTACGCCAGGATCGCCCGGATCAGTAGCAGGGGTTCGGTCCGGAACGTCGGAGACTCGAGCTTGAGTTCCTCAAGGTAGCGATCTCCATACAGGTCGACGTACTCGCGGAGTCGCGCGGCGAACGCGTCCTCTCGCCTGAGGTAGGCGCGCGCCTCGTCGTCGCTCGTGATTCCCCGGAGTTCGTTCGTCGGTGCCGATGCGGCGAGCTCGACGAGCGCCCGCACCGGCTTCATGCTCTCGATCGCGGCGATGCCCGAGATGTAGGCGTTCGTCGCCTCCGCGGGGTCGTCGACCGCGCGGCGCAGCATCGATGTCAGGAGCCCCGTCCACACGAACGCGTGCAGGTCGTTGAGCAGCGTGACGTCCCAGCGCCGGAGGAGGCGGTCCTCGATCTCCTCGAGGAGGAGGCGGAGGTCCTCGTTCGTCGTCGTCGCGGCGATCCGCCTCCGGAAATGGTTGCGAACCTCGGCGACGTCGGCGTCCAATCGACGCATCCCAGACGGAGTCCTCAGGAATTCGCGGAGAATGGTGCCCCAAGTTCGCCACCGCCGCCATCGTGAGAATCGGGTCGTCGTGGGCGTGTAGGACCGGTCCTGGACGCCCATCATGTCCTGCCAGACGGGGATGTAGCGCCGTCCGAGCGGCAGGACGTTCATGACCTCGTACCAATGGTCGATCCAGTAGTACATGCGTCCCGACGACGCCGCCACCATCCGACGCAGCACGTCGTCGTATGCGTCGACGACCCCCACGTCCCGGGTCACGCGGAGCGCGAGTCCGCGGAAGACGCCGTAGTAGACCCTCGGCACGAAGCTCGCCGTGAGCGGAAGCGTAAGGCCGGGGTAGCTCTCGACGATGTTGGCGTTGTCGAGGGTGACGACGGGCCCGGCTCCCAACGTGGTGATCGGCCGCGCCTGAAGGATCCACACGACTCCGGCCTCGATCGCGAACTCGATGTCCATGTGCCCCCCGCGGGCGAGTCGAATGCGATCGCCGGCGGCGACTAGCTCGTCGAGGGTCTCCGGGTCGAGTCGCGGCGCCCCGCGCGACGTCTCGAGGTACGTCGTTCCGTCGGAGGTGTTGCGATAGTACGTGGTGGTGGGAACCCGGTCGGCGACGACGTTGTCGCCCCTGCCGCGCCCGACCGTGACCACAGTCTCGTTGAGCAATCCGCGCGGATTGGCGGTGAAGACCACTCCGGAGGCGTCCGCGCGGACCATGCGCTGGATGACGACGCCCATGCCGACGGGCTCGTGCGACGCGCCACTCGCCTCGACGTAGTGGCGTACGCCGGGCGCCGCGACGGATCGTCGGCAGTCGGCGACGCGGTCGGGTACCTCGTCCGCGGGAACGTCGAGAAACGTATCGAACTGGCCCGCGAACGACCGCCATTCGCTATCCTCCCCGAGCGCGGAGGAGCGCACGGCGAACGTCTCGCCGGGGGACGCGATCGCCCCGAGCTCGACATCGTCGAGATCGTCGTCCGGGCCGAGGCAGACGAAGGGCGGGACGCGCTCACCGCTCGCGCGCAGGGCGATCAGCCCTTCCGCCTTGCCCCCGAGAGAGGGGGGTCGCGGCGCGGGCGACACCGCGCGGCTCACACGTATCCCAGCAGTAGGTGGGCGGCTACCGCGAGAATCATGATGCCCTCCGTGCCGAACGCGTAGCGGTCCACCTTCTTGACCAGCGAGAAGCTCCGCGGATTCTTCATGTACCGGCGGAACATCACGGTGATCCAGACGACGTTCGCGATGAGCAGGACGAGCGCGAAGCGGTTGATCCGGTACGCGAGCAGGAGGTTCGTGACGACATCGGCGAGCGTGAGCACAAGGAGGAACCGTGTGACCTTGCGGTAGCCGAAGATCTTGGAGTACGTCGTGTACTCCGTCTCGTCACCCGGGGCGCGGACCTTGCGCGCGATCTCCCAGATGAGCCCGGGGAAGTACAGGGTGAACGCGAGCAAGAAGGTCGTCGGCGTGAGGCCGTCGAGGCCGTACTTGATGCACGTGAACGAGATGACGTACACGTTCATCACCATGATGACGGGGTTGTGCGTCACCAAGGCGAGCATGAGGTTGGGTTGGATCTTGTCGCGCTGGAAGAACCACAGCGACATCAGGGTCCCGTACACGTAGAGGAAGACGAAGTACGGCAGGTTGTTCATGACGAGGACGTTGAGCACCACCGTGATCGTCACGGACACCGCGAGCAGCACCCACAGGTCGCGGCGCGTCACGCGGCCCGACGGTAGGGCCCGCTCGGAGAAGAGGCGCTTGTCGGTCTCGTAGTCCTTGAAGTCGTCGGCGATCCTGAGGAGCATCAGGAACGTGAAGACCGTCAGGGTTCCCACGGCCTCCTGGACGCCCAGGTGGATGTCGGTGTAGCCGTAGTTGAGCAGGAGGACGAAGTACAACTCGAAGAAGACGATCGCCGCGACGCCGATCCTGGAGGCCACCGGGTACATCTCCTGGAGGTAGACCCACTGCCGCTTCAGCACGGCGTGCCCACCCGTTCGTGTAGCCGCACCCGCACCTCGACGCCGCGACGCGACCACTCGACGATGTCGTCGTCGACGGCGACGGCACCCTCCGCGATGAGGAGCACGATGGTGGAGCCGCCAAGCTCGAACCACCCCTTCTCCTCGCCGCGCGCGAACGCGGCCTTCCCGTGGTTGCGGATCCGTCCGACCAGCATGGCCCCGACCTCCATCTGGATGATGTCGCCGAAGCGTACGGTGCGCAACAGATCCCAGGCGCGCGTGTTCTCGCGGTATATGGCGTAACGAGACGACGCCGCGCTGACCGTGTGAAGGACACCCCGGATCCGTCTGCTCGCGACCGTCACGCCGTCGTCGACGTAGGAGTACCGGTGGCAATCCTCGACGGCGAGGCGGAACACCAGGCAGGTTCCTCCGGCGAAGCGCCGGGCGATCTCCGCGTCGCCGAGCAGCTCGTCGACGCCGTACGAGTGGCCTTTGATCACGACGCGCGTGGTCTCGTCGACGTCCGCGCATATGACCCGGCTCTCCGCGGGGCTGATGAGCGCGTCGCTGGAGGGCACGGGGCGCGCGCCTTCCCGGAAGCCCCGCGTGAAGAAGTCGGCGAAGCTCCGGAAGCGGCGATCCTCGAACTCGTCGAGGTCGATCCCGTGCGCCGCGACGAAGCCGGGGATCTCGCGCGCCGAGAGCGGAAACCTCCGGGCGACCGCGTTCGCGGAGGAGAACCACCGCCTCACCGCGGTCAGGGGAAGGAGACGCCGCCCGATCCGAGTACCGTAGGCGAACCGCAGGCCGGCGTCGCCGTATTGCGGTTCTTCGCGACACTCGCCGGACGACCTGTCGTAGACCCTGGCCATGTCACAACGTCGCGAACGACAACGCGGTGACGAGGGCGACGGCCACCGCCCCGAACACGGCGTAGCTCGCGCCACCGGGCTTTCGGACGGGCACGTCGAGCACGAAGAGGAGCCCCGTCACTCCGAGTACGGCACCGAACAGCCACGGACGCGCGCCCGCCGGAACGGCCGTCGTCGCGAGCGCGGCTACCGGCAGGATCAGCGCGGCGTACGTCACGGGCAACCCGCGGTAGTAGCGGACGGGGGCGCTGTCGCGCGGGTCCGTCGGGTCCGTCCGGGTGACCGCGTTGAAGTACCCCAAACGGATCACGCCAGCTAACGCGTAGCCCACGAATAGCGGCAGCCACCAGACCGAACGGAGGCCCAGGCCGAAAGCGAGGACGAGGGGAAAGGCGACGAAGGAGACCGTGTCCGCGAGGGAGTCGATCTCCTGGCCGAAGCGGCGCGCGTCGGCGTCGCGGGCGACGAGCCGGGCCACCGGGCCGTCGAAGAGATCGCACAGCCCCGCGATCACGAGGCAGATGAAGGCGCCCTCGATGCGGGCGGTGTACGTGAGCCACATCCCGAGCACGGCGGACGCGACGCCGGCGTAGGTGATCGCCACGGACCAGTTGACGATGCCGAGGACGCGGATCCGGGTTCCGCCGCTCACGATGCACCGCCGGATATGAGGGTGACCTCGCCCGTGGTTCCCGAGACGCGGATGGTGGCGCCGTCGGGGATGACCGTCGTCGCGTTGTCGGCGCACACGACGCACGGGATGTCGTACTCCCTCGACACGATCGCGGCGTGGCACAGGATGCCGCCGTACTCCGTGACGACGCCTTTGAGGATCGCGAACTTGCTCGTCCACCCGGTGTCGGTGAACCGCGTCACGAGGATGTCTCCCGGCTGGAGGCGATCGATCTCGTCGAGCCCGGCGATGACGCGGGCGGTGCCGGTGACCGTGCCCGAGCTCCCTCCGACGCCCACGATCGTCCCGACGTCGCCGCCGTCCGTCGCCTCGCGCGCGTTCGAGCCGAACGACGCGCCAATCTCGTTGTCGCCGGAGAAGTTCCGGAACGACCGGTAGTAGGTGCGGTTCCGGTCGATCGTGGCGCGCAGAGCCGGGGTGTCGAGGGTGCCCTCGAGGTGGTCGCATAGGTCCCGCATAGTCGCGAACCAGATGTCCGCCTCGTCGTCGATCACGTCGGCCTCGCGGTAGTGACGTGCGAGCCGGAGCGTGTAGAGGCGGATCAGGTGGTAGTAGTGCGTCGAGACGTCGCGGAACTCCTCGCGCCACCACAACATCCGGCGAATGCGCTCGACGCGCGCGAGGATGCGACGGTACCGCCGCGGCGACACCTTCTCGCGTATGCGCGCGAGTTGCGCGTCGTAGGAGGCGGACAGCCTCGCGCGGTCCTCGGCCGGGCTGTAGCCATCGTCGAGCTGCGCCGTGTCGCGAACCATGGCGATCACGGGCCGCGGATCCTCCGCGTAGTCGGGATAGGTGACGTCGAGTTCCTTGTCGGAGTGGAACCCGTACGTGTCGAGGAAGGCCCGCACCTCGTCGAGACGGTGGTCCGAGTCGCCCGCCTCGAGGCGAGCCTCGATGTCGTCGGCCTCGGTCCAGAAGGCCAGGTCCTCCGGATCGGCACGGATCCTTCTCGTGAGGTCCCAGACGTCGTAGAAGGGACGCAAATGCGAGATGTCCTCGAGTCCGCCCATGAGCGCGAGGTAGCCCTCGTCGCCGGACACCTTGACGATGCTGTCGCGGCTAATCGACTGATGGATCGTGTTGATGAAGATCTGCCAGAAGTACGTGCCTTCGCTGTCCAGGTAGTCGCCCGTGACGAGCTGACGCCACGTCGCGCCGAGCTCCTCCTCGGTCATCGGCTCGGCGAATCGGCGAAGAAGCTCGTCGTAGCGCGCGAGCAATTCCTCGCGCCGCATCGCGTTGGTCCGCGCCCGTTCAGCCGTGAACCGGCGCATGGCGACCGCGACACGAGCGACGCGCCACAGCGATCGGGCGGTGACCTTGGTGACCTCGCCGTCGCCCTCGTAGGTGGGACGCACCCCGAGTTCATTGTCGAACTGGCGCTCGCGGTAGCCCGGGACGCGCGACATCGCGTGCTTGACGACCGTGAGGTTCCAGAACGGCCGCCCGAAGAACATTCGACCGAGCTTGCGCAGGTCGCGCTCGCCCAGGATGTTCGACTCCAGGAGGAATCGGCGCAGTTCGATCTCCCAGATGTACTCGTAGAGGCTCCACATGAACGGTGTACAGACGGTCGCCGAGACGCCTCCGTCCTTGAAATCGGCGGTGGTCCACTGGTCGGCCACGCCCGCGTAGCCGATCCGCGTGGTCGGGCGGGCCTGGAGGATGACGAGATCGCCCGCCGCGATCGCGAACTCGATGTCGCACGGTCGGCCGAAATGCTCCTGGATCCGCACCGCCGTCGCGACGATCTCGTCTCGCTCGCGCAATCCGAGGAGTCCTTCGTCGGCGGATCCGCCGCCCTGCGCGACCTCGCGCGCGTTGTACCAATCGTAGATGTGACGTTCCGGCACGACCTGCCCCGAGACGATCGCGTCACCCCTGCCCTCGGCGACCTCGATGACGACCTCGGTGTCTGCACCGGTGACGGGATTCACGGTGAACGCGATGCCGGAAAGGTCCGCGCGCACCATGTCCTGAACGATCACGGACATCCCGGTCGTCGTCGGGGTGATCCCGTTGTCGAGCATGTAGTTCAGCGCCGTCGTACTGAACACGGACCGATAGCACTCGACGACCGCGTCCGGTACGTCGTCGGGCGCGACGTCGAGGAGCGTGTCGTACTGCCCGGCGAACGACAGGTCTTCGAGATCCTCCTGCGTTCCGCTACTACGGACCGCGTAGAGGCCGTCCGGTCGGATCCGAGCCCGCAGTTCGCGGACCACGTCGTCCGGTAGTCGTACGTCGGCCAGCGACTCCGCCAGATCGCGCGCGACCCGATCGACGTTCTCCTTGGATAGTTCGCCGAGGGCGCGGGCGACCCGCGCGGCCCCTCCCTCGGCATTGATCACGCGGTCGAGCGTCGCGCCGGAGACGACGAGGCCGTCGGGGACCTCGAAACCCGCGGACTTCAGTTGCACGAGGGTACGCGCCTTGGTGCCGACGGAAGCGATGTCGGTTGCGGCGTCGGACAGGCTCAGAATCGTCGGCACGTCGTCTCCCTTCAGAATCTGTTGCGTCGCAATCCGACGGCGAAGAGGCCCATGTTCAGAAGGATGTGGGTGACCCCTCCTACGAGGATTAGGCCGAGAAAGAACCACGGAGTCACGACGGCGAGAATCGCGACGACCACGGCGCATCCGACGACCGAGTCGACCTGGTCGAGCACCACGAAGAACCACTTGCGCGCCCCCGTCGCCTCCTTGCCGGGCGCGATGTCGAGGCGACGCTTGAGGAAGCTGTTCGGCAGCTCGAAGAGCGCATAGGCCGCGCCGAGAAGGGCGCCAACGAACGTGTCGAAAGCGAACGTCGCCGGGTGCCGGCGATGGAAGAGATCCCACTGGCCGAGCGACGACCCCTGGAGCACGAGGCTCCACAGCACGAAGGCGATCGCACCCAACGCCAGCATCCCGAGGAGACCCTTCCAGGTCTTGTTGTCCCCGAAGACCCTGCGACCGTCCCGGAGGACGGCGCCGTTGTCGAGAGGGCGGTTCAGACGGCGCGCGACACCCATCGAGCACCACACCATGTTGAGGACTCCCGCGATGATGATGGGGGCTAGGCTCACGTACATACGCAGCACCGAGTCGGCCATGTCCCGACACGGTATCAGCCGGTCGCGGAAGTCGCGCGGTGGGATCGAACCCCCAACGATTCCTCGGTGCCGAGCGTTGAGCACGTGGGTGGACGAAAGGGGACCCCTGTGCGGACGACACGGATGATCGGCGTCGCGTGCGCCGCGGCGCTCGCGCTGACCGGCTGCGATTCGATTACACCCGCGCCCATCGAGTATCACGACCCGGACGTCGCCCGGCCGGCCCCGAATTCGGTCGACGCCCCGAGCGTCGCCGTCGGCCTCAACGACGCCGGGTACGACATCTTCCACGCCGTCGCGGCGAACTCCGACGGCGACGTCGTCCTCTCGCCGATCTCCATCGGCCTCGCGTTCGGCATGCTCGACCTCGGCGCGTCCGGCTCCGTCGCCGACGCGCTCGACACGCTCTTCCAGTACCCGGTCGCGGGTGACGCGCGCTGGTCCGCGTTCAACACCCTCCAGCAGGAGACGGTGAGGGACCCCGGGCCCCAACCCACGCCAACCTCGACCACTCGACATCGTCCCGCCCGGGCCCCCGACCGTCGCGATCGCGAACCGCCTCTTCCAGGACGCGGGCTACCCGGTGGTTCCCGCGTACGCGGAGGGCCTGCAGAAGTGGTTCGGCGCCGGCATCGAACCCTTCGCGATCCGTTCGGACCCGGAGGCCGCGCGCCTCCACATCAACGCGTGGGTCAAGGACCAGACGCTCGGCCTCATCCCCGACCTCATTCCGGCGGGCGCCATCGACAGATTCCACCGACCTGGTACTCGTCAACGCGCTCTACCTCAAGGCGTCGTGGGCGACTCCGTTCATTTCCAGCGCGACCGCGGACGGCCCGTTCACGCGACTCGACGGCTCGACCGCGACGGCGTCGTTCATGCACGACAGCCAGCTGAACGTAGCGGCCGTCGTCGGTGACGGCTACTCCGCCGTCGACCTTCCGTACGCGGGCGGTGACCTGTCGGACGAGGGCGGCGACCTGTCGATGCTCGTCGTCGTTCCGGACGCGGGGAATTACGCCGCGATCGAGTCCGATTTCGGCACCGACTTCGTCGCGAGCGTCGACGCCTCGCTCGAGCGCCAGACGGTCGACCTGGCGCTTCCGCGGTTCGAGAGCGACAGCGCGATCAACCTCAAGGACGTCATCGAGGACGACCTCGGCATCGCCGGGCTGTTCGACACGCCGGGCGGCCTCGTGGGCATCGGCACGACCCGAACCTGACGGTCTCCAACGCGCTCCACTCCGCGAAGATCGCGATCGACGAGGACGGGGACGGAGGCCGCGGCGGCGACCGCGATCTGATGGACACTCGGCCTCTTCGCCGCCCGAGGTCGAGATCACCGTCGATCGTCCGTTCCTCTACGTCATCCGGGACCACTCCACCGGCGCCGTGCTCTTCGTCGGGCGGGTACTCGACCCGAGCGCGTGAGCCGTCGCTAAGGCGCGCCTTTCCGATACCTGGGTATCGCCGAGATCCATCCCGGGGTCCGATGCGTCGCCCGCCCCGTTGTCGATAGCGTCGGCTCCATGGCGAAGAAGAAGGCCGCGCCCGACGCGGCGATAGCGGTCAAGGCGCGAGGCCTCACCAAGACGTACGGGGCGGGGGACGCCGCCATCGCGGCGGTGGACCACGTCGATCTCGACCTTCCCGAGGGGATGCTGACGGCCGTCATGGGCCCGTCGGGGTCGGGGAAGACGACGCTGGTCCACCTGCTCGCGGGGCTCGACAAACCCGACAGCGGCGACGTGTGGATCCGCGACGAGCACCTGACGGCGTTGCCGGACAAGGAGGCGGCGCGCGTACGGGGGCGCGTCATCGGCTTCGTGTTCCAGGGCTTCAACCTGATGCAGACGATGAGCGGGCGCGACAACATCATGCTGCCGCTCCGCCTCAACGGCATGCCGCGCGACGAGGAGTGGTTCGACCGGCTCGTGGAGATGCTCGGCATCGGCGGCGAGCTCGCGCGGCGCCCGTACGAGATCTCGGGCGGCCAGCAGCAGCGCGTCGCGATCGCGCGCGCGCTCATCACCAAGCCGCACGTCGTGCTCGCCGACGAGCCGACCGGGAACCTCGACACCCACGCGAGCGCCGAGGTGCTCTCGCACCTTCGCGCGGCGTGCCGCGAACTCGGCCAGAGCGTCGTCATGGTGACGCACAGCCCGGCCGCCGCGTCGTACGCGTCGAACGTCATCCTCTTCGCGGACGGCAAGGTCGCCGGCCACATCACCGACCCGACGCCCGACTCCGTCCTCGCGGGACTGGACGCGCTGCAGGGGGTGCAGTCGTGATCTGGCGCCTGGCGCGCGAGCAACTGCGTTCGCAGTGGCGGTACACCGCGTGGAGCGCGGGCCTCTTGGCGTTCGCGCTGGCGCTCGCGACCTACGCGATGGTCACCGGGGCGACCGCGATCAAGTTCCAGGAGGGGAGCGCGTCGCCGTGGCAGCACGACTACTACGCGACTTTTACGTCCGTCGTGGGTCCCGGCAACGTTCCCGACGAGGTCGGCACGGTGAATCTGCTCCCGTACGACGAGGTGCAGACGCTGATCTCGCGAGCCTCGGAGGAGACGACGGTCCACGCGTCCATCGACGGCGCAGGGCAGATCGAGGGCGGACCGCTCCACGACTGGCTCCAGGTCGTGGCCGTGACGCCCGAGCCCCGTTGGTACGGCCTGCTCTCCTCGGGAACCGCCCCCGAGAGTGGGCAGATCGTGATCAGCGACGTGACCGCCGCCGAGAGGGGGCTCGGCGTCGGCGACACGATCACGCTCGATCGGGCCGACGATCGGGGTACGGCCCAGTCCATGACGTTCGTCATCTCGGGGACGATGAAGACCGGGACGATCGCGCCGTACTGGTCCGGCGACCCGTTCCTCGCGTACGCACCGTGGTCCGACGCCCTCGACATCGCCCTCGGCCTTCCCTCCTATCGCAGCACCGACGACGTGACGGGCGACGTCACGACGATCGTATGGACGAACGTCGGCTGGGACGGCAACAGCGGCACCCTCGCGCCGTACGCTTCGGAGGGGTACGTCGAGCCTTACGTGTACGCCGCGAGCCTTGAGAGCGCCGCCGCCAGCACGGACGCGGCGGGCTATTGGGCGTTCGGCTTCGCCGCGCTCACCGTCCTCGGCATGATCGTCGCCGCGTTCGGCATGGGACGCGCGCAGGCGGAGGCGCGCACGAAGTGGGCGGCGACGACGCGGGTGCTCGGGGCGACGCGGCTCACCGTCGCGGCGGCGTCGCTAATCGAGACAGCCGCGGTCTCGCTCGCGGGGATCGCGGCGGGGATGGGCGTGGGAGTCGCCGGGGTCGCGGTCAACATCGGGATCCTTCACGCGAGACACCCGGAGGCGCTGCTGCCGTCCGGCCCGAGCGTGCCGGCCGTCCTCCTCGCCGCGGGACTCGTCGCCGGTATCGTCGTCGCGGCCGCGGTCGCCGCCGTGCCGGCGTTCTGGAGCGCGCGCGTCGCCCCCGTCGCGGCGCTCAAGCCCGTGACGCCGGTTGGCGAGGCGCGCGTCTCGCGCGACGTCAGCCCGTGGTGGGTGCCGGGGATGTTCGCCGCGGGCCTGGCCGCGTGGTGCGTACTGTTCTGGTTCTACGAGCGCGGGGAGCGCTCGGACTCCAATCCGATCACCGCCGCGCTGTGGATCGCCTTCGTCGTCATCGCGATCTCGGGACTCGCGCTCGTCGTCGAGGGGTCCCGGGCGCTGATTCGCGGACTCGGGCGGGCGCTGTCGCGGTCGCGGCGCCCGTGGCTCATCGCGGCGGGCGACGGCCTGAACGCTCATCGTGGGGTCTTCGTGTTCGCGTCGCTCGGGATGTTCGCGCTTGCCACCGTGGCGTCGTGGGTGGCGACGTCGGGGGCGACGAACGCGCGCGCGTACGACCCGTCGTACCGCGGGTGGGGAGAGCCGTCGTTGCCCTCCTTCGACGGATGGTGGAGGGACCAACTCGGCTGGGACGGCTACATGATCGCCATCGCGATGTTCGCCGTCGTCATCACCGTGGTCGCGATCGTCGTGACCGTCAGCTCCCGCGCGACGTTCGCCGGGGACGCGGCGACGCGTTCGGCGCTCGGCTTGAGCGCGAACGGCGAACGCGTGGCCTCCGCCGTCCGTCAGTGGATCGTGATGGGATCGTCGTCCCTCGCCGGAGCGCTGACCGGGTGGACCGTTGCCCTCGTCACCCGACTCGCCGCCGCGGCGCTGTCGCCGAACGAGCTCGTCTACTCGTGGCACTGGAACGTCACGGTCGCCTCGTGGGGCCTTGCGGCGGCCGGGCTCGTCGCCGCCGTGACGCTCGCTATCACGCTCGCGGGGTCGCTGGTCGTCGGCCTGCTCGCTCGCCCACGCACTCCCGTCGACGCGCTGCGTCGGTCTGCCGGATGAACCAAGGGGTACGACATGCTGGAGGGGAACGCATCATGATCCTCAGACTCGTGCGGGAACAGCTCCGCACCCAGTGGCGGTACACCGCGTGGAGCGCCGGCCTGCTCGCGTTCGCGCTGGCGCTCGCCACCTACGCGATGGTGACCGGCGCGACGGCGCTCCGGCACAACGACATCTCCGGGCCGTTCTCGCAGAAGGAGCATGCCGCCGTGTTCAGTTCGATCGTCGGCCCCGGGGAGATCCCCGAATGGGCCGTGGTCGAGCACCCCGTTCCGTTCGACGAGGTCCAGGCGCTCATCGCCCGAGCCTCGAAGGAGACGCCGGTCCAGGCGATCGTCTACGGCATCGGATCCGTCGACGGCGACCGTGATTGGCTGACCGTGATCGCGGCGACGCCCCCGATCGACTGGGAACGACAGCTCGCGTCCGGGAAATCGCCGGAACACGGCGAGATCGTGATCAGCGAGCAGATCGCTAGCCGCTACGGCCTCGCCGTGGGCGACTCGTTCGAGGTGTCCACGGTGGACGACCGCGGGCCGTGGCGCTACTCGACCTTCGTCGTCTCGGGGATAGCCAAGACCGGTAACGTCGCCCCGTACTGGAACGGAGAACCGAACGTCGCCTACGTTCCGTGGTCCGACGCGGAGGAGGTCGCTCTGGGCCTTCCGCAGTGGCGCGAGACGGACGAACGGGGCACGGAGACGGTGATCATCGTGACCGTCGTGTCGTGGGACGGCGACAGCGGGACCCTCGCTCCGTACGACAGCCCCGGCGAGGCGCTGCAACCCGATTCGTTCACGTGGGGCGGAGCGCTCGGACGCACGGACGGAAGCGGGCCGCGATTCCTCGCCGCGGCGGGACTCGCGGTGCTCGGGATGATCGTCGCCGCGTTCGGCATGGGCCGCGCGCAGGCCGAGGCTCGTACCACCTGGGCCGCGACCGCCCGCGTGCTCGGCGCCTCGCGGCGCACCATCGCCCTCTCGTCGATCATCGAAACGGCGATCGTCTCGCTCGCGGGAATCGCCCTCGGGCTCGCCGCGGGCATCGCCGCGGTCGCGCTCAACCTGGCCGTCCTGCGCGCGACGCATCCCGAGGCGCTCCTCCCAGCCGGCCCGAGCGTCCCCCTCGCCGTCCTCGTCGCGGGCGTCGCGATCGGACTCGTGATCGCCGCGGTCGTCGCGACCGTCCCCGCGTTCTGGACCTCCCGCGTCGCGCCCGTCGCGGCGCTCAAGCCCGTCACGCCCGTCGGCGAGGCCACGGTCTCGCGAAACGTGAGCGCCTGGTGGCTCGCCGCGCTCCTCGGCGGAGGCGCCGTCGCGTGGTCCGTGCTGTTCTGGTTCGACGAACGCCGCGAACACCCGAGCCTGGGGGTCCCGGCCGCGCTCGCCTGGACGGCCCAGGCCGTGGTCGTCATCTCCGCGGCCGCACTGGTGCTCGAGGGCGCGAGGGTCCTGGTCGTCGCCGTCGGAAGGATCCTGTCGCGTTCCCGCCGCCCGTGGCTCGCCGCGGCGGGGGACGGCCTTTCCGCGCGTCGCCGCATCTTCACGTTCGCGTCGCTCGCGATGCTCGTGGCCACCGCCGCCTTCGCCTGGATAGCGACGGTCATCGCGACCCAGGCGATCGACACCGCGGCCGAGTATCACGGCTCGGGGGAGCCGCCGCTTCCCGCGTTCGGCGAATGGTGGAGCAATGACCTGCCCGGCGCGCTTATTGCCGGGATGCTCGTATGGGTCGTCGGCGTCATCACGCTCGTCGCCGTCGTGGTCACCGTGAGTTCGCGCGCGACGTTCGCCCGCGACGCGGCGACGCGATCGGCGCTCGGCCTCAGCGCCAAAGGCGAACGACTGGCGTCGGGGGCGCGACAATGGGCGGTGATGGCGGCGGCGTCCGTCGTCGGCGCCGTGCTCGGGTGGGCGGCCGCGCTCGCGATTCGACTGGTCTCGGCGGCGCTGTCCCCGAACGAGCTCGTCTATTCGTGGCACTGGAACGTCACCGTCGCCCTCTGGGCTCTCGCCGCCGCCGGCGCGATCGTCGTCATCGCGCTCGGCGTGACGCTCGCGGGGTCGCTGGTCGTCGGACTGCTCGCTCGCCCGCGCACGCCCGTCGACGCGCTGCGCCGGGCCGCCAGGTAGCCGGAGCCCGCGTACGCCTCCCGTATAGACTGACGCACACGTCGACGTCCCAGGAGGAATCGTGAGCGACAACGAGCCGATCGTCCGGCCGAACCTGATGCACCTGGACAAGCCCTCCGCCCCGCGCGGAGAGGGCCACGGACACGGCGGAGGCGGCTGCGGGTGCGGCGGCCACGGCGGCGCCTGCCAGGGCGGCGGGCGCGCGAGCCGCGACTACGTCGTGATTGAGCCCGTCGCCGACGAGACGAGTCCTCAGGGGGCGTCGTGACGGCCGGCTACGCGGGGGATCTCACTCCGCAGGAGTCGTGGGAAATCCTCCGTTCGAACCCCAAATCGGTCCTGGTCGACGTGCGCACGCGCGCGGAATGGAACTTCGTCGGCGTCCCGGACACGGGCGACGAAACGCGCCCGACGATCTTCGTCGAATGGACCACCTATCCCGACGGGGAGGCGAACCACCGCTTCGTCCAGGAACTCCTCGAAGCCGGGATCGAGCCGAGCGCCGAGGCACCCGTGATCTTCATCTGCCGCTCCGGCCATCGCTCGATCGACGCCGCGGTCGCCGCGACCGAGGCCGGGATCGGCCCGTCGTACAACATGCTCGACGGGTTTGAGGGCGGACTCGACGAGGACGGCCACCGCGGCCACGAAGGCTGGAAGGCCGCCGGGCTCCCCTGGCACCAGTAGGGTCGCGAGTCCCTAGACTGGCCGCATGAGCGACGAGGCCGACCCCCGCGACTACCGCCCGGACACGCGCGCGATCCGCGCGGGGATCGAGCGCTCGCAGCACCACGAGATGTCCGAGGGCATGTTCCTCACCCAGGGCTACGTCTACGACCGCGCCGCCGACGCCGAGGCGGCCTTCGCGGGCGAGCTCGACGTCTACATGTACGCGCGGTACGGCAACCCCACCGTCACGGCATTCCAGGAGCGGCTGCGCGCCATTGAGGGCGCCGAGGCGTGCTTCGCGACGGCGACCGGTATGTCCGCGGTGTTCGTCGCTCTCGCGTCGATCCTCGGCTCGGGCGACCGGCTTGTCGCGTCGCGGGCGCTGTTCGGCTCGTCCGTCCAGGTGTTCACCCTGTACTTCGCCAAGTGGGGCATCGACGTCGAATTCGTCGACGGGCACGTCACGGAGCAGTGGGAGGAGGCCCTCGCGACGCCCGCGAAGGCGGTCTTCTTCGAAACCCCGACCAACCCGATGCAGGACGTCGTCGACGTCCGCCGCGTCGCCGAGCTCGCCCACGCGGCCGGCGCCATCGTCGTCGTCGACAACGTCTTCGCCACCCCGATCGGCCAGCGCCCCCTCGAGCTCGGCGCGGACGTCGTCGTCTATTCCGCGACCAAGCACATCGACGGCCAGGGGCGCGTGATGGGCGGGGCGATCCTCGGGAGCGACGAGTACGTCAACGGCCCGGTGAAAATGATGATCCGGCAGATGGGGCCGACGCTCAGCCCGTTCAACGCGTGGGTGCTGCTCAAGGGCCTCGAGACGCTCGCGGTGCGCGTGCGGCAGCAGGCGGCGAGCGCGCTCGCGATCGCGGAGTTCCTCGAGACCCAGACGGGCGTCGCGCGGGTGCTCTACCCGTTCCTCGAATCCCACCCGCAGGTGGCGCTCGCGAAGTCGCAGATGACGCTCGGCGGGACCGTCGTGACGTTCGACCTCGCGCCGCGGAAGGGCTCGGACGCGAAGGCCGAAGCGTTCCGGGTCATGGACGCGCTCCGCCTCTTCGAGCTCTCGAACAACCTGGGCGACGCGAAGTCGATCGTCACGCACCCGGCGACGACCTTCCACCGGAGCCTCGGACCCGAGGGCCGCGCGGCGATCGGCGAGTCCGAGTCCACCATCCGCCTGAGCGTGGGACTCGAGGACGTCGAGGACCTCGAGGAGGACCTGGCCCGGGCGCTGAAGGCCTGAGCCGGCCCTAGCGCTTGGGCGTGAAGCCCCGCAGCCGCAGCGAGTTGCCGACGACGAACAGGGACGAGCCGCCCATCGCGCCGGCCGCGATCATCGGGTTGAGGATGCCGAACGCGGCGAGCGGGATCATCGCGACGTTGTAGGCGAACGCCCAGAACAGGTTGCCGCGGATCGTCGCGAAGGTGCGCCGGGCCAGGCGGATCGCGTCGGCGGCCGCGGTGAGGTCGCCGGAGACGATCGTGAGGTCGGAGGCCTCGCGCGCCACGTCGCTCCCGGTCCCGATCGCGATGCCCAGGTCGGCCTGCGCGAGCGCCGGGGCGTCGTTGATGCCGTCGCCGACCATCGCGACGCGCTTGCCCTCGGCCTGGAGCGACGCCACGACGTCGGACTTCTCGCCAGGGAGGACCTCGGCGTAGACCCGGTCGATGCCGACCTCCGCCGCGACGGCGTTCGCCGCGCGCTCGTTGTCGCCGGTGAGCAGGACGACGTCGAGGCCGAGCGTCGCGAAAGGTGGCGACGGCCGCGGCGGACGACGGCTTGATCGCGTCGCGGACGACGATGACGGCCTCGGCGCTCACCGGCGCGCGGACGGGTATCGCCTCGCCGACCGCGGCGGCGGGGGTCCGGCCGGCGAAGACGGCGGTGAAGCCGCGGGACTCGGCGTCGGCGGCGGCCTCCTCGAGCTCGGGCGGGACGACGTCGAACATGCGACGCGAGCCGACCCGGACCTCGCACGGCTCACGGTCGGCGCAGTCCTCGCCCTTGCCGGTCGCCTCCGGCGATCCCTCGACCGTCGCGGTCACGCCCTGTCCGGACGTCACGCGGAAGTCGGTGACGCCGCGATGCGTCTCGACGAGCGCGGCGACCGCGCGCCCGACCGGGTGCTCGGAGTTCTTCTCGGCCGAGGCGGCGGCCTCGACGAGGTAGCGCCTCGCCTCGTCGTCGAAGCCCGGGGCGACGACGTCCGTCGCCTCCATCCGCCCCTCGGTGACCGTGCCCGTCTTGTCGAGCACGATGACGTCGACGCGGCGGGTCGTCTCGAGGACGGGTCCGCCCCGGATGAGGGTGCCGAGCTGGGCGCCGCGTCCCGTGCCGACCATGATGGCGAGCGGGGTGGCGAGGCCGAGGGCGCACGGGCACGAGATGATCAGGACGGCGACGGCGGCGGTGAACGCGCGGTTGACGTCGCCGGACGTCGTCCACCACACGGCGAGCGTGACGAGCGCGATGCCGATCACCGCCGGGACGAAGACGCTCGCGACGCGGTCCGCGAGGCGCTGGATGTTCGCCTTGCGCGACTGGGCCTCGTCGACCATCGTCGCGATCTGCGCGAGCATCGTCTCCGATCCCACGCGGGTCGCCTCGACCGTGATGGCGCCGTCCGTCGCGATCGTGCCGCCGATGACGTCGTCGCCGACGCCCGCGCGGACGGGGACGGACTCGCCCGTGGCGAGCGACGCGTCGACGGCGGCGGACCCTTCGACCACCACGCCGTCGGTCGCGATCGTCTCGCCCGGTCGGGTCACGAAGCGCATGCCCACGGCGAGGTCCTCGAGCGCGATCTCGCGCCCGTCCTCGAGCCGCGCGGTGTTGGTCTGGATCTTCGACAGCGACTCGGATGGCGTCGCCGGCGCGCGAGGTGGAGCGGACCTCGAAGTACTTTCCGAGCAGGATCAGCGACACGATGACGGCGCCGGTCTCGAAGTACACGTGGCCGGACGCGAAGGCGGCGGCGCCCGCGGCGGCGCCGACGAGCACGACGGTGGACCACACCCACGACGCGGCGGTGCCGATCGTGACGAGCGTGTCCATGTTGACCGCGCCGTGGCGGGCCTGCTTGACGGTCGAGCGGTGGAACGGCCACGCGGAGTAGAAGATGACCGGGGTCGCGAGCGCGAAGGCGAGCCACTCCCACGCGGGCGCCGCGCCCGAGCCGAACTGCAGCGCGGGGATCATCGAGACGAGCAGGAGCGGGACGGTGAGGATGCCCGCGAAGATCACGCGGCGCCGGTAGTCCGCGACGCGCGAGGCGTCCGCCGCCATGTGGGCGGCGTGCTCGTCGGCGCGGCTCATGTGGCCGGCGCCGTCGTGCTCGCCGTGGCCCGGCGTCGGGCTCGGGGGCGCTCAGCACCTCGTACCCGAGCCCGGTGATCGCGGCCTTCATCGCCTCCTCGAGCGCGGCGGCGTCGACCGTGCCGTCGGGGCGCACGGTGGCGCGCTTGGTCACGAGGTTGACGTTCACCTCGCCCGCGCCGTCGAGCTTCGTGAGGCCGCGCGTGATGTTCGCGACGCACCCCTGGCAGGTCATCCCGCCGACGGGGAGCTCGATGATCGGGGCTTCGGTGTGGTCGTGCGTCGTGGTCACGGCGCTCCTCCCTTCCGAGCCGTCCTAGGCGAGAACCTCGTATCCGGCCTCGGCGACCGCGGACTTCGCGGCCTCGGTGATCGCGTCGGGCTCGACGGTCCCGTCGAGCGTGACGTGGGCGTTCTTCTTCTCGAGGCTCACGGTGACGTCCTCGACGCCGTCGACGCCCTTGAGGGCCCCGGTGACGTGGTGGACGCAGTGGTCGCAGGTCATCCCGCCGATGGCGAGGTCCATCTCTTTCGTCGTCATGTTTCCACGCTAATCCTTCCAGTTGACTGGAACGTCAAGCCGGGTGCGCGGATTCCGGTGGGCAACTTGCAGAATTGCGCGAAGTACCAATTCGGGTGCTACGCTCACACTGCCCGTCAACGCCTCGCCGGGCCTTCCCCTCGCAAGGAAACCCATGCCCACGCCTCTGCACGAGGCCAAGGCGGACCTGTTCCGCGCCCTTGGCCACCCCGTCCGCGTCCGCGCGCTCGAGCTCCTCCTGCCTGGCCCCGCGGCCGGTGAAGCGACCTGCTCGCCGAGATTCCCGTCACACCCGCCAGCCTCTCCCAGCAACTCGCCGTCCTTCGCCACGCGGGGCTGGTCACGGCCGAGCGCAAGGACGGCGGCGTCGACCTACGCGCTGGCCACGGACGACGTCGCGGCGCTGATGGCGGCCGCGCGCGTCCTTCCTCTCGTCGGTGCTCACGAGCCGTGAGGATCGCATCGACGAGGTCCGCGCCCTCGAGGGCCGCGCGTGACGCCTCGGTGCCCGCCAGGGCGACCTCCGCGTGGGCGGATGTCCGGGCCCGGGCGCTCGCCCTCCTCCCGCGGCAGAGCCGACTGGACCGCCGTCGACCCGCGGCAAGCGCCGCAACCTCATCGCGGGCGTCACGGTCGCCGTGATCGCGCTGCCGCTCGCGCTCGCCTTCGGCGAGACCTCCGGGCTCGGCGCGCGCGCCGGGATCGTCACCGCGATCGTCGCGGGCGCCGTCGCGGCGGTCTTCGGCGGCTCCAACCTTCAGGTCTCGGGGCCCACGGGCGCGATGACCGTGGTGCTCGTCCCGATCGTCCACCACTTCGGCGCGGGCGGCGTGCTGATGGTCGGGCTCATGGCCGGGCTCCTTCTCATCGCCATGGCCGGCGCGCGCTTCGGCCAGTTCGTGCGCTACATCCCCGTGCCCGTGATCGAGGGATTCACGGCGGGGATCGCGTGGTGATCGCCCTGCAGCAGGCGCCCGCGATACTCGGCGTCACCTCGTCGGGGGCGGACAAGGCGTGGCAGACGGCGCTCGACGCGGTCCACGGATTTCGCCACCACCCGCCGTCGGCCGCCCGCTCGCGACGGGCGTCGCCGTCGCCGCGCGTCATCCTCGTCGGGTCGCGCTGGCGACCGGCGTTCCCGTTCTCGCTGCTCGCGGTCGCCGCGGCGACCGCCGCGAATGCTCGTCGGCCACCTCGGCCTCCCGAGCCTCGGCCCCATCCCCGCCGGGCTGCCTCGCCCGTCCCTCGCCTTCGTCGATCCCGCGGCAATCTGGTCGCTCGGCACCGCCGCGGTCGCCGTCGCCGCGCTGGCCGCGCTCGAGAGCCTGCTGAGCGCCACCGTCGCGGACGGCATGACGGTCAAGCGAGCGCCACGACCCGGACCGCGAACTGTTCGGCCAGGGACTCGCGAACATCGCGGCGCCGCTGTTCGGTGGGATCCCGGCGACCGCCGCGATCGCGCGCACCGCCGTCAACGTGCGCGCGGGCGCGTAGTTCGAAGCTCGCGTCGCTCACCCACGCCGCCGACGCTGCTCGTCGTCGTGGTGGTCGCGGCGCGGTGGGTCTCCGAGATACCGCTCGCAGCGCTCGCGGGCGTGCTGATCGCGACGACCGTCCGCATGGTCGAGGTGGGCTCGCTGCGTACCCTCGCCCGCGCGTCGCGGCAGGACGCGGCGATCCTCGTCGTCACGCTCGCTGCTGACGGTCGTCGCGGACCTCGTGACCGCCGTCGCCCTCGGCATCGCCGTCGCGATCATCCTGGCGCTGCGTGCGCGTCGCCAACGCCGTGCGACTCGAGGAGATACCGCTCGACACGGATGCCGACCACTCCGAGGAGGAGCACGCGCTGCTGCACGAGCACGTGGTCGCCTACCGCCTCGAGGGCCCGCTGTTCTTCGCCGCGGCCCACCGCTTCCTGCTCGAGCTGTCCGAGGTGGCGGTCGTGAAGGTGGTCATCCTGCGCATGTCGCGGGTGAGCGCGATCGACGCGACGGGCGCCCGCGTGCTCGGGGACGCGATCGAGCGCCTCGAGCGGCGCGGCATCGTCGTGCTGCTCTCGGGTATCCGGCCCGAGGCACGACCGCATCCTCGCGAACCTGGGCGTCGCGTGAGAACGCTCCGCGCGGACGGGCGCGTCTTCGCGGACACCCCGTCCGCGATCGAACGCGCCTACGCGGAGATCGGGCACGCGCCAGCAGAGCCGCGCGTAAGCGCGGTCGCACGCCTCAGCGCGCGCTGTGAAGGGCGAGCACGCGCCGTCCGCCGGGCTGGTGCGCGCTCTCCGCCGACGCGGCGATCACCTGGCAGCGGTGGGGGTCGGTGCACGCGCCCGGGTCGACGCCGTCCGCCCGCTCGGCGAGCGCCGCCATCTCGACGCGCTGGGCCTGGAGCGCCGCGATCTGGGCGTCGATGTCGGCGAGGTGGCGGTGGACGAGGTCGCGCGTGTGACCGCACGTCGACTCCCCGCGTCCTTCATCTCGAGGATCGACCCGACCTCGGCGAGCGTCAACCCCGCCGCCTGCGAGTCGCGGATGAACCGGAGCCGGTCGACGGCGTCGGCCCCGTAGTCGCGGTAGTTCGACGTGGTCCGCTCCGGCTCCGCGAGCAGGCCGATGCTCTCGTAGTAGCGGACGGTCTTGGCGCTCACGCCCGCGCGCTCGGCGAGCTCTCCGATCTTCATGCGACCAGGATACGCCCAACCTTCCATCGCGCTATAAGGTTTCGGTTCCCCACCCGATCGTCTCGACGACGGCCGCGGCCGTCTCGGCGGCGGTCTGTCCGTCGTTGTCGAACACGAAGTCGTCCAGGTCGTTCGCGACGAGCGCGTCCTCCAGTTCCACCGTCCGGGCGCGGGCGAAGTCCCGCCACGGCCCCTCGGGTTCGCGCGCGTCGAGGCGCGCGAATCGGACCTCCTCGGGCGCCGCCACGCGGACGATCGTGACCTCGGCCGGACCGCCGTCGGAGCGGAACGCGCGCGCGTAGCGTTCGCGGTCGGCGGGATCCTCGACGACGCGCGCGACGACGACGAGGCCGAACCCGCGCGCGCGGAACGCGGGCGCCGCGCCCGCGAGCGCGTCGAAGAGCAGGCGTTGCTGGTACGGGTCGTCGGCGTCGACGGGGCCGGCCTGGCACAGCGCGTCCGCGTCGATCCACGCGTACCGCGCGCCCTGCGCGCCCAGGAGGTCGCCGATGGCCGACGCGACCGCGGACTTGCCCGCGCCCATCGTCCCGCTCACGACGAGCAGGCGGGTCGGGAGATCCTTGGCGAAGCAGCGCGACCGCGGGTCGTGCGCGAACTCGCCGTATGGCGCGATGTCGCCGTACCCGATGGCCCGGTAGAGCGCGAGCGCCTCCGGCTGTTCCGTGCCGGTCTCCAGGATGACGCGCGTCGCGCCCGCGCGCCGAGCCGCGTCCTCCGCAGCGCCCATGAGGATCCGCGAGAAACCGTTCTTGCGGTGACCCGGGTCGACGTACAGCCGCTTGATCTCCGCGAACGGCGGCCAGGTTCCGTACGCCTTGAACCGCACGGCGACGGTGCCGACGGGCTCGTCGCCGACGTACCCGACGAGGTTCGCGACCAGTCCGTCGGAGGGCAACGGGACGTAGCCGGGATCGCCGCCGTACCTCTCGACGATCTCCGCCCACATCGCCTCCCAGAGGCGAACGGCGTCGGGATCGCCGTGGGGGACGCGACGCACGGTGAGCACGCCTCCAGCGTAGTTCCGCGGACCCTCGAAACCGGGCGCGGCGCGGGAATGCGCGGGCGGATCGCCGGCGTTGAGCAGCGTGGTGGACACGTCAACGAAAGGCGCGCCGTGAAGAACCTCGGCTTTCTCTCCTTCGGGCATTGGTCGAAGGGGGCGGGCTCGCGCGTGCGCAGCGCGTCCGACAGCGTCCTCGCGACGATCGACCTCGCGGTCGCCGCCGAGGAGGTCGGCTTCGACGGCGCGTGGGTCCGCGTCCACCACTTCGAGCAAAACCTGTCGTCTCCCTTCCCCCTGCTCGCCGCCATGGCCGCGCGCACGTCGCGCGTCGAGCTCGGCACCGGCGTCATCAACATGCGGTACGAGAACCCGCTGTACATGGCGGAGCTCGCCGCGACGGCGGACCTCGTCAGCGGAGGCAGGCTCCAACTCGGCGTGAGCCGCGGCTCCCCCGAGGTCGTCGCCGACGGTCCCGGCGCCTTCGGATACCCCCTCCCCGAGGGGAAGCAGCCGGTCGAGGACGCGGCCGAGCGCATCGCCCTGTTCCGCCGGGCGATCGCGGGCGAGGGGGTCGCCGAACCCAGCGCGAACCCGTACGGCCACGCGCCGCACCTCGTCGACGGAATGCTACCGATCTCCCCGCTCAGCCCCGGGCTGCCCGACCGGATCTGGTACGGCGCGGGCAGCATCGACAGCGCGAAGCGCGTCGGAGCGCTCGGCATGAACCTCATGTCCTCGACCCTCGTGCTCGAGGCGACGGGAGAGCCGCTCGGCGCCATCCAGGCGCGCCAGATCGAGGCGTTCCGGGAGGCCTTCCGCGAGGCGGGGCACGAGCGCGAGCCGCGCGTCAGCGTCTCCCGCAGCATCCTCCCCATCACGACGGCGGAGGACCAGGCGTACTTCGGGGCGATCGAGCTCCAGGAGTCGATGGGCGGGGGCGGCGACCAGATCGGCGTCATCGACAACGCGCGGGCGACGTTCGGCCGCACCTACGTCGGCGCGCCCGAGAAGATCGTCGCCGAACTCGCCAAGGACGAGGGCATCGCGGCGGCGGACACGCTGCTCGTGACCGTGCCGAGCCAGATCGGCGTCGAGCACAACGCCCACACGTTCGACGTGATCGTGAAGGAGATCGCCCCGGCGCTCGGCTGGCGCTAGACAGGCGAACGCCGCCACGCGCGTTCTCGTCGCCGCGCGATCGCGACGAGGACCGCACCGGACAGGATGAACGCCGCGGCGAGCCGGATGGCGGCGATATTCGCCCCTGTTGCGGCGAGCGTCGCGGAATGCGGTCGCCCGGTGCTCGCGCCCGAGGGCGACCCCTGACCCGCCGAATTGACCGCGAGGACCATGACCGAATACGTCGTGCCGTTCGTCAGGCCCGTGATGGTCAGGGGGCTTTCGGTCGTCCCCGTGTCGCGCGGAAGCCACGTCGAGCCCCCGTCGAGCGAGTACATGTACGTGGTGATCGCCCCGCCGCCGTTCGACGACGGAGGCGTGAACTCGACGGAGAGCACGCCCGATCCCTCGGAGATCCCCGTGATCGTCGGGGACGACGGCGCCGACACGTCGACGGAGCCGTTGTACACCCGGCTGTCGGTGCCGCGGGAGTTCGTCGCCTCGACGGTGACCGAGTAGACGCCCGTCGCGTCCGGCGTCCCGTGGACGCGCCCGTCGCTATCGAGCGTGAGCCCCGACGGCATGGCCCCCGCCGTGACCGAGGCGGTCGGCGTCGGGACGCCGTCGATGCTGAGGTAGAAGTCGACCGGCACGCCCCAGGCGAGTGTTCCCAGCGAGGCGGTGGTGATCGTCGGCGCCGCCTCCGTGGTGCCCGTGAACGTCGTCGCGTTCGACCCGTAGGTGTTCGTGGCCGTGATCGTCGCGCTCCACGGCCCCGACGTGGTGGGGGTACCCGTGATCGCGCCGCTCGCGGGGTCGAGGGAGAGGCCGTCGGGAAGCGCTCCTGCCGTCACGGAGTACGTGGGAGCCGGGTAGCCCGACGACGAGACCGAGTCGGAGTACGGCGTGCCGACGACCGGGGTCGCCGAGAAGCCCGTGGGCGCCGACGGCCCCAGTCCCGCGGTGACGGCCGCCGACGTCGCCGTCGTCGAGTATCCGTACGAGTTGTGCGCCTGAACCCCGAACGTGTACGACTGGCCGCCGGTCAGCCCCGTCACCGTGCACGGGCTCGCGGCACACGACACCGTCGCCCCGCCCGGCGAGACGTTGATGCGGTAGCCGTCGATCGCGGCGCCGCCATCGTTGACGGGGGCGGTGAACGACACGGTCGCCTGGCCGAGGCCCGAGACAGCGGATACCCCGGTCGGCGGGTCGGGCACGCCCGCGATCAGGACGGGTGCGCTGTCCGTGAACAGCCCGGTGAACCCCGTCGAGCCGTACACCAGGTCGCCATACTCGACGACGTACCCGGCGATCCCCGCGCCGGGGTTGTTGTCGAGGTCGTTCCACAGGCCGTTGGGCGCGTTCCAGTTCGTGACGACGTACGGCTCATTGTTGTTGTAGTTGTTCGGCTCGCCGGGCGACCAGTTGTAGTAGAAGCCCGAACTGTCGACGAAGGCGCAACTATCGGTGAGGTTCGAGCACCGCGTGAATTCCGTGTTCGCGAGAGGTCCGGCCGCCCACTGCCAGGACCGCGCGTACCCGCCGAAGTTCGCGATCGCGTGTCCGCCGAGCCAGACGTTCAGGGCTCCCGGGATCTTGCCCGTGATGAGCGAGTTAACGGCGCTGCTCGGTACCGAGGCGAGGTAGCCCGCCTGGCCGAGGTACGACTGGGATTGCGCGGCGGTCAACGCGTCCGACCAGCTGATGCCTGAGCTCGCGACGTACTCGTAGAAATGCCCCGTGTCCGCGCTGTACACGACGCTTCCGGTCCCGTCCTGCGCGACGATCGCGACCGTCGCGGTCGATCCCCTGGCGCCGGACGGCGCGTTCAGTTCGATCGACGCGAGAGCCGCGTTGACCTGGCTACCGCTGCCGGTGAACGAAATCTCGGCGCCCGTCGCCGCGTATCCGTACGCGAGTACGATTCCCGTGCTCGTGTCGACCGTCAACGTTCCCACCGTCGTCGACACCGTGACCGACACGCTGTCGGCGGCCCCTGCCGTGACGGACATGCCCGTGAGCGTCGTCGTGGTTCCCGCGGTCACCGTGGCAGTGGTGGTGGACGCCGCGCCCGTGACGGCGGCGCGCGCCGGCTGCGCGAATAGAAGCATGCTCGCGACGGCAAACAGCGCCGCGATCGCCAGCGATCGCGGCGGTACCCACATCCTCGGCATTCCCGGACCCCCAAGTCCAGTACGAACGCCTCCCGCTTTCCATCCTTGCCCCGGGACGAACCGCCCGCAACCGGACGAACTGTGGTACTGGTCACGCCGTCGAACGCGCGACTACGTCGAGAAATACTCGCGTGTAACCTCCGCGACCCACGCGGGTTCGCGCACTGCGGCGGCGTCCGGGACGAACGCGCCGAAGTGCGGCTTGACGTCGAGCACCGGCGTGCCGTCGATCGCGTCGAGGCCGCGCACCCGGATCGCGCGGCCCTCGACCGCGAGCACCTCGCAGCGCGAGACGCCAAGGTGGTTCGGGCGGTCCTTGTTCCGCTGGGCGAAGACGCCGACGAGCGGCAGGTCCGCCCGCCCGCGGGGCCGCCTCGCGCCGGTCGCCATTCGCGCGGCGTCGGCGCGGTCGAACACGTAGACGACCTCCGCGTGGGAGAACGCGTCGAGGCCGGCGAGCGCCTCCTCCGGGAACCGGGCGTCGATCGTGATCGTCGACTCGACCGCGCCCCACCCGTCGTCCGTCGGCTCGGCGCGGTCGTTCGAGACGACGCCGATCGGTTCGAGTTTCACGACGCGCGTCACACCCGGCGCTACGCCTTCGCGAGGAGCGAGGAGATCGCCGAGGTGAAGAAGCGAAGGCCGTCCGTCCCGCGTCGGCCGTCCTCCCGCGAGTCCGGGCCGAAACCCGGCTCGCACGCGTGCTCGGGGTGCGGCATCAGCCCCACGACGTTGCCGCGCTCGTTCGTCACCCCGGCGATGTCACGCGCCGAGCCGTTCGGATTGCCGTCGCGGTAGCGGAACACGACGCGCCCCTCCCCCTCGAGCGCGTCGAGGGTTGTCGCGTCCGCGATGTACTGCCCGTCCTGGTTCTTGAGCGGGATGGTGATGCGATCGCCCTTCGCGTACTCGCGCGTCCAGGCGGTCTGGTTGTTCTCGACCTCGAGCACCTGGTCCTTGCACACGAAGTGCAGGTGGTCGTTGCGGATCATCGCGCCGGGCAGCAGGTGGGATTCGCACAGGATCTGGAAGCCGTTGCAGACGCCGAGGACGGGCATGCCGCCGCCCGCGGCGTCGACGATCGACGTCATCACGTCGGCGAAGCGCGAGATGGCGCCGGCGCGCAGGTAGTCGCCGTAGCTGAAGCCGCCCGGAAGCATGACCGCGTCGACGCCCCGGAGGTCGGCGTCCGCGTGCCACAGGGCGACGGGCTCGGCGCCGGCGATGCGGATGGCGCGCGCCGCGTCGCGGTCGTCGAGCGAGCCGGGGAAGGTGACGACGCCGATCTTCGCGCTCACGCCTCCTGAACCTCCACGGCCACGACGTCCTCGATGACGGGGTTCGACAGGAGCGTGGTCGCCGCCTCGCGCGCCTGGGCGAGCAGCTCCGGCGTCGCGTCGCCGTCGACGGTCAGCTCGAACCTCTTGCCCTGCCGCACCGACGCGAAGCCGTCGAAACCGAGTCGGGGAAGGGCGGAACCGACGGCCTTGCCCTGCGGGTCGAGGAGCTCGGGCTTGGGCATGACGTGGACGACGATCGTGGCCATGGCCGCAGTCTATCCGGGGGCGACCGTCGTTCCGGCAGGGCTCTCCCGCAGCTGGTCGATCGTGCCGCTCGGGATGCAGACCCACCCCTCGGTCGGCGCGTGCTGGACCTCGTCGGGATCGAGCGGCGCGCGCCACAGGCCGAGCGCGACGGCGCGAGCCGTGAGCGCGCAGACCAGGGCGTCGAGCGCGTCGTCCGACTCCATGCACGTCGCCCGGTGGTCGGTGAGGTCGAGGGACACCCGCCGCGCCGCCTGCTCCACGATGCGCACGCGGGCCGCCGGAGTCGTCTTGTACTTGGGCTCGTCGAGCCCCCACGCGACGAGGCTCGCGGGCGCGTACGCCTCGACCACGCGCCCGCCCCCCGCGCGGGATACCTCGATCCCCGCCTCCCGCATCCGCGCGAGGATTCCCGCGCATCGCAGCGTGGTCGCCGCGAGGCTGCTCGCCGTCGACGGCAGGAGCTTGAGGCCGAGCATCTCGCGCAAGCGCTGGTCCGTCGTCCGGTACATGATGCGGTTGCGCCCGCTCGTCGTGGCGACGCGGCGCGGATCGGGGACGGCTCCGACGCGGTTGCTCACGATGAACTCGAGAAAGGGATCGGGCCACCCGAACGGCGCGGCGACGGCGACCGTGTCGGACCTGCGGGCCGCCTCGAGGATGATCTCGTCGTCCACGCCCACGTCGAGTTGAACGAGGCGGGGCGAGGAGGAGCCCCAGTCGATGACCGCGATCGCCGTATCCGTCGGCTGCGACGACAGGTCGACCCCGCACGTGATCATGCCTCGACCGTACGCCGGCGGCGACGCGCACGCCGCACGCCTCGCCGCGCCGGGGCGGGGGAATCGGGTCTCCCTCAGGGTCGATCCGGCCCTCAGGGCCATCCCCGTCCCTCCTGCGGCCGATTCGCCGCGCCGCGCCGCCCTCGATACCGTGGCGCATAGAGCACGCGAATCCCAGGAGAGATCGCCATGACCGAGCACGCTCCAGGCCGGGCGTCCACGCCGTCATCGGCTCCGGCCCCGTGGGCCGGCAACATCGTCCGCGCAGCTGGCTGAGGCAGGGCGCGAGCGTCCGCGTCATTACCCGGTCGGCCATCGCCCTCGACGGCGCGCCGCGCGATCGCGTGCGACGCGTCGGAACCCGACGGCGCTCGGCGACGGCCACCCGCGGCGCCGCCGTGATCTACAACGCGGCGAACCCCGCGCCAGTACCACCGCTGGCACGTGGTGTGGCCGCCGCTCGCGGCGAGCATCCTCCGCGCCGCGAGAGGAGCGGGGCGGTCCTTGCGACGGTCAGCAACCTCTACCCGCTACGGCCCGGTCACCGGACCCGATCTCCGAGGACCACCCGCTGGAGCCCGTGGCGCGCCAACGGCCGCGTCCGTCGCGACATGTGGCTCGACGCCGTGGGCGCTCACCGCGCGAAGGAGGCGTCAGCGTCGTCGAGGCGCGAGGGGGAAACTACGTTGGCCAGGGCGTCCAGTCCGTTCTTCGCGGACGCGGTCGCGGACCTCCGCGGCGGGGCGGTCGCCGCGGGGCCTGGGCGACACGTCTCCGCCCCGATGACCTGGACGTACCCCGGCGACATGGCCGCGACGCTGATCGCCGCCGCGAACGACGACGCCTCCCTGGGGCGTGCGTGGCACGCGGTGAGCAACGCACCCCGCTCGCAGCAACAGTTCGTGGACGACCTGGCCGACGCCGCGGGCCTCGCACGCCAGCGCGTGTAAGCCCGCTGCCCAAGGCACTCATGTGGGCGCTACAGCCCGTGGTGCCGGTGCTGCGGCCCGTCCTGTCGCTCATGTACCAGTACGAGGCGCCGTTCGTCATGGACGACGCCGCGGCGCGCGCCGATTCGGCCTTGAGCCGACGCAGTGGGTCGAGGTCGTGGCAGAGACGGCGGCGGACCGACGTCCGCTGCGCACCCGCTAGGCGCGGGCAGGGAGACAGGTGACTCGCAGCCAACCCTCGCACGGGGGAGGGCGAATCGCCCGCGGGAACCAGCGGGAATCGCGCGTTCGGGCGATCCGTCGAAACGTCGTCGAACGCTACGGTGCGGATGGAGCGATCGGCGATCAGCGAAGGGACGGCGAATGGCCACGCGATCACGAGGAGAATTCCATCTCGTCATCGGCACGGGAGCGGTGGGCCAAGCCATCACGCGCGAACTCGTCGCGCGGGGTGAGAACGTCCGCACCGTCAGCCGCTCGGGTCGTGCGCTCAAGGGTGCGGTCGGCGTACCCTGCGACGCGACGAACGCCGAGGCGCTGACAGGCGCCGCCCGCGGGGCGGTCGCCGTCTACAACGCCGCCGCGCCTTCCCGATACCGGGAGTGGCCGCGCGTCTGGCCCCGACTCGCCTCGTCCGCCCTCGAGGCTGCCGGGCGCGCGGAGGCGATCCTCGCGACGGTCGGCAATCTCCACGTGTACGGCCCCCTCGACGGCCCCATGACCGAGGGTTCTCCCCTCGAACCGGTATCGATGCTCGGCCGGGTGCGGCGCGCCTCCTGGCTCGAGGCCAGGTCCGCTCACGACGCGGGTCGCGTACGCGTCGTCGAGGCCCGCGCCTCGAACTTCGTGGGCGAGGACGCGCGATCGTTCTTCGAGGCGAATCCCCGGCGCCTTACCGCGGACAGGCGGCCGCGCGGGCTCGGTCGCGTCGACGCCGACCACTCGTGGACGTCCCCGGTCGACGTGGCGCGAACCCTGGTGGCCGCCGTCGAGAATCCGCGCGCGCACGGGCTCGCCTGGCACGTGCCGAGCCCCGAACCGCGAACTCAGCAGCAGTACGTCGACGATCTCGCGGAGGCTCTCGGCGTCGATTCGCGACCTATAGCGGTTCTGCGAAAGCCGGCCCTACGAGCCCTCGGCCTCGCCATCCCCGCCCTTCGCGGCTTCGTCGAGAACTACTACCAGTACGCCGAGCCCTTCGTCGTGGACGACGCGGCGGCGCGCCGCGAATTCGGAATCGAGCCGCAGCCGTGGTCGGCGATGATCAGAGTCGTCCGCCCGAGCGGCGACGGTCGGGGCGCGCTAGGCGCCGACGAGCCGGTCGTACGCCTCGAGGTAACGGGCGCGCGTCTTCTCGACGATCTCGTCCGGCAGCGCCGGCGGCGCCTCTCCCGACTTCCGGTCCCAGCCGGACTCGGGCGACGTGAGCCAGTCGCGGACGAACTGCTTGTCGAAGCTCGGTTGCGCGTGCCCCGGCTCCCATTCGTCGGCGGGCCAGAATCGCGAGGAGTCCGGGGTCAGGACCTCGTCGCCGAGCACGATCATGCCCATCGAGTCGCGGCCGAACTCGAACTTCGTGTCCGCGAGGATGATGCCCCGCTCCGCGGCGATCTCCCGCGCCCGTCCGTACACCGACAGCGTGAGGTCGCGCAGCGCCGTCGCCTCCGTCTCCCCGACGGTCGCGACGACGTCGTCGAACGTGACGTTCTCGTCGTGCTCGCCCAGGTCGGCCTTGGTCGTCGGCGTGAAGATCGGGGTGTCGATCCGCGACCCGTCCACGAGACCCTCAGGAAGCGGCACGTCGCACACCGAGCCCTTCTCGCCATACTCCACCAGGCCGGAACCGGTGAGGTACCCGCGGGCGATGCACTCGACGGGGAACATCTCGAGGCTTGCGCACGACCATGCCGCGCCCCGCGACCTCCTCGGGCACGTCGGCCTCGACGGTGTGGTTGGGCACGAGGTCGCGGACGCGATCGAACCACCAGAGGCTGAGCGCGGTGAGCACCTCGCCCTTGCCGGGGATCGGCGTGGGCAGAACCCAGTCGTAGGCGCTGATGCGGTCGGACGCGACGACGAGCAGCACGTCGCCGAGCGGGTGCGGCTCGACGGGCTCGTAGAGGTCGCGAACCTTGCCCGAGTAGACGTGACGCCAGCCCGGGACGTCGGGGGCGGCGGGGAGCGAGGGAGCGGCCATCATTCCTCCATATTCGCGGCGGTCAAGTGCGATGTCGGTGCGGTGGTGCGAGCCGTCAAGAGTCGATGCAGTCGACGCCGGCGTAGGCGCGCTCCCGGGCGGCGGCGAGGCTCGGGCCCATGCCGACGATCGAGAGCACGCGGCCGCCGGCGGAGACAAGCGCGTCGTCCTCGCCGAGCGCGGTTCCGGCGTGGAGCACGTGGACCCCGGCCTCGCCCTCCGCGTACTCGGTGCCGCCGATCGGGTCGCCCGTGCGCGGCTTGCCGGGGTAGTCCTCGGCCGCGATGACGACGGTGACGGCGCAGTCGGGGTTCCACTCGAGCGGCGGGATGCCGTCGAGCGCGCCGGTCGCGGCGGCCATGAGCACGCCAGCGAGCGGGGTGGTGAGCCGCGCGAGCACCGACTGGGTCTCGGGGTCGCCGAAGCGGGCGTTGAACTCGATGACGCGCACCCCGGACGGCGTGAGCGCGAGGCCGCAGTAGAGCACGCCCTGGAACGGGGTGCCGCGACGTGCCATCTCGGCGATCGTCGGGCGCGCCACGGTCGCGAGAACGTCGTCGACGAGGTTGGGCGGCGCCCACGGCAGCGGGCTGTAGGCGCCCATGCCGCCGGTGTTCGGGCCCTCGTCGCCGTCGTACGCGCGCTTGAAGTCCTGCGCCGGCTCGAGGGCGACGACGGTCGTGCCGTCGCTCATGCAGAACAGCGACACCTCGGGCCCGTCGAGGAACTCCTCGACGACGACGCGCCCACCGGCCTCGATCACCGCGTCGCCGTGCGCGAGCGCGACCGCGCGGTCGTCGGACACCACGACTCCCTTGCCGGCCGCGAGCCCGTCGTCCTTGACGACGTGCGGGGCGCCGAACTCGTCGAGGGCGGCGGCGAGCTCCGACGGCGTCGTGCACAGCTGGGCATCGCGCCGTCGGCACGCCCGCCGAAGCCATCACATCCTTGGCGAACGCCTTGGAGCCCTCGAGCTGCGCGGCGGCGGCGCTCGGTCCGAAGCACGCGATCCCCGCGGCGCGGACCGTGTCGGCGACTCCCGCAACGAGCGGCGCCTCGGGGCCGACGACGACGAGGTCGACCTCGAGCCGCTTGGCGAGGTTAACGACCGCCGTCGAGTCGAGCGGGTCGACCTCGTGGAGCTCGGCGACGTGCCCGATGCCGGGGTTGCCCGGCGCGGCGTGGAGCTTGGTGACGTCAGGGTCGAGGCGGAGGGACCGGGCGATGGCGTGCTCGCGCGCCCCCGAGCCGATGACGAGTACCTTCACCTGGGCCACTCTACCGGCGCTGCCCTGGTCCGCACGTGGCCACGCCAGCCGCCCGCGTCGACGCGCCGTCCGACGGTCGACGTCGCGGCGCTACGCCTCGAGCAGGTCGTGCCGGACGACGATCGCGTCGCGCCCCGGACCGACACCGACCGCGCTCATGCGGCAGCCCGACGCCTCCTCGAGCGCGAGCACGTATCGCTGGGCGGCGGGCGGAAGGTCGTCGAACGTCCGGGCCCCCGTGATGTCCTCGGTCCACCCCTCGAACTCCTCGTACACCGGGACCGCGGCGCCGAACGCGGCCTGGTCGAGCGGAAGGTCCTGGTACCGCACGCCGTCCACGTCGTAGGCGACGCAGACCGGGAATCGTCTCGAGCCCGGTCAGCACGTCGAGCTTGGTCGAGCACGAAGTCCGTCAGGCCGTTGACCCGCGTCGCGTAGCGCGCGACCACCGCGTCGTACCAGCCGCAGCGGCGCGGCCGTGCCCGTCGTCGTCCCGTACTCGTGGCCGACGGTGCGCAGCCGCTCGCCGGACTCGTCGAGAAGCTCGGTGGGCATCGGCCCCTCGCCCACGCGCGTCGTGTACGCCTTGACGACGCCCGATGACGCGCTCGATGCGCGTCGGCCCGACGCCGGATCCCGTGCACGCGCCGCCGGCGGTCGCGTTGGACGACGTGACGAAGGGGTAGGTGCCGTGGTCGACGTCGAGCATCGTCGCCTGGCCGCCCTCGAACAGGACGGTCTCGCCGCGATCGAGCGCCTGGTTGAGCACGAGCGACGTGTCGGCGACCATCGGCTCGAGGCGCGGCACGTACGAGAGCAGGTCGTCGACGATCTCGTCGACGGTGATCGCCCGCCGGTTGTAGACCTTCACGAGCAGGTGGTTCTTCTGCTCGAGCGCGCCCTCGACCTTCTCGCGCAGCAGCGTCCTCGTCGAACAGGTCGCCGACACGGATGCCGACGCGGCTGATCTTGTCCGCGTACGCCGGGCCGATCCCGCGCCCGGTCGTGCCGATCTTCCGCGAGCCGAGGAACCGCTCCGTGACGTTGTCCATCGTCCGGGAGTACTGGGTGATGAGGTGCGCGGCGGACGAGACGAGCAGGCTCGGACGCGTCGACGCCGCGCTCCTGGATCGCGTCGATCTCGCTCGAAGAGCACGCCGAGGTCGACGACGACGCCGTTGCCGATGACCGGGGTGCATCCCGGCGTGAGGATGCCCGAGGGCAGCAGGTGCAGGGCGTACGTCTCGCCGCCGATGACGACGGTGTGGCCCGCGTTGTTGCCGCCGTTGTACTTGACGACGTAGTCGACGCGGGAGCCGAGAAGGTCGGTCGCCTTGCCCTTGCCCTCGTCGCCCCACTGCGCCCCGACCAGCACTACTCCGGGCATGACGCCCTCCTCACACGCGAAAGGTCCCCGCGGCCAACCGACCGCGGGGACCCTCGCGGTCGCTTTACTTGATCTTCTTGCCCGCGCTTCCGAGCTGCTGGCAGGCCTGGACGACGCGTGCCGCCATGCCCGCCTCGGCCAGCTTGCCCCAGGCGCGCGGGTCGTACATCTTCTTGTTGCCGACCTCGCCGTCGATCTTGAGCACGCCGTCGTAGTTGCGGAACATGTGCTCCACGACGGGACGCGTGTAGGCGTACTGCGTGTCGGTGTCGACGTTCATCTTGATGACGCCGTGGCTGACGGCCTCGGCGATCTCGTCGGCCGTCGAGCCGGAGCCGCCGTGGAACACGAGGTCGAACGGCATGTCCTTGCCGACCTTCTTGCCGACCTCGGCCTGGATCTCGCCGAGGATCTCGGGGCGGAGCTTGACCGCGCCCGGCTTGTAGACGCCGTGGACGTTGCCGAACGTGAGGGCCGTCAGGTACCGGCCCTTCTCGCCGGTGCCGAGGGCCTCGACCGTCGCGAGGCCGTCCTCGGGCGTCGTGTAGAGCTTCTCGTTGATCTCCGCCTTGACGCCGTCCTCCTCGCCGCCGACGACGCCGATCTCGACCTCGAGGATGGTGTGCGCCTTCCCGCAGAGGTCGAGCAGCTCCTGGGCGATCTCGAGGTTCTCCGCCATCGGAACCGCCGAGCCGTCCCACATGTGGGACTGGAAGATGGGCTCCTCGCCGCGGTTCACGCGCTCGGTGGACATCGCGATGATCGGCTTGATCCAGGTGCTCGATGTACTCCTTGGCGCAGTGGTCGGTGTGGAGCGCGATGGTGACGCCGTAGTTGTGGGCGACCTCGCGCGCGTAGGCGGCCAGGGCGAGCGAACCCGCGACCTGGTCCTTGATCGTGGCGCCGGACGCGTACTGCCCGCCGCCCACGGAAACCTGGATGATGCCGTCGGACTCCGCCTCCGCGAAGCCCTGGATCGCGGCCGTCACGGTCGACGACGACGTGATGTTGATGGCCGGGAACGCGTACCCGCCCGCCTTGGCGGCGTCGAGCATCGCGTTGTAGGACTCGGGGGTGGCGATGGCCATGCGTGTCTCCTGCGTTCGATGCGGATTTGTCCGCCCCCATTGTGTCAGATACGGGCTTACCCGGTCACGGGACCTTGAGCCCGAGGGCCTGCGCCGGGCGCCCTACTGCCACGAGCTTCCCTCACCGGGCGGGGGGACGACGGGCGGCGGCGGCGGATGCGTGTACGACGGGGGTGGAGGCGACCACGCCGGGGGCGGTTGCGGTTCGTTCACGGGCGGCGGTACCTCGCCCGTCGAGGCCTCGGGCAGAAAGGTCACCGGGGCAGCGCGCGGCGCCGACGCGTCGGATCGGTGGGCGAACTGGTCCCGCAACTCCGTCGATACCCTCCTGCACCCGCTCCACCGTCTCCTTGGCGCCGAAGAAGGCGAAGTAGAGAAGCTTCGACAACCCGACGAGCGCGATCCCAGAGACCGCGAGCGCCACGGACAAGCCCACGTTCCCGGAGATGGCCGGGAACGGCGTCGCGAAAAGGCGCGCCGATGCCGACGGGCTGAAGGATCCTGAGGAACGCCCGCGCCGCGGTCGACGAACTCGCGAGCGCACGCACGGCGATGGCGGCGCAGATACTCCACGCGGTGGAGCAGAACAGGAGGATGGCGGTGTGCCCCTCCGTTGTGGAAAGGGACGTCGCCTCTTCGCCGTCGGGTCCGACGACCGTGGGCCCGTTCCTGGTCATCAGGTACGCGAACGTCGACGCGAACAGCAGGAGCGCGAGTGACGACGAAGACCCGGATGGCCCACTTCGCGTACGTGGGAGGAATCATCGTCCGTTCACCCCCGGTGCCCTGCGGTCATATCGCCATACTGCCGTACCCAGGCGTGCATCGCGATGGCAGCGGCGGCGCCGGCGTTGATGGAGCGCGTGCTCCCGTACTGGGCGATCGCGAGGGTGTCGACGGCGACCGCCCGCACGGCGTCGGACAGGCCCGACCGACTCCTGGCCGAACACGAGCACGCACGCGCGCGGCAGCGTCGTATGTCTCCAGGGGGACGGAGCCGGGGAGGTTGTCGACGCCGACGATCGGGAGGCCTCGCCCGCCGCCCAGGCCGCGAGGTCCGCGACCGTCGGCGTGGTGCCGGATGTGCTGGTAGCGATCCGTCACCATCGCGCCTCGCCGGTTCCATCGGCGGTTGCCGACGATGTGCACCTCGCGCGGCGAGGAACGCGTTGGCGGTGCGCACGATGGAGCCGATGTTGAGGTCGTGCTGCCAGTTCTCGATCGCGACGTGGAACGGGTGCCGGCGCGCGTCGAGGTCCGCACGATAGCCTCGAGGGTCCAGTAGCGGTAGCGGTCGGCGACGTTGCGGCGATCGCCGTTCGCGAGGAGATCCGGATCCCATGGCGCGCCCTCGGGCGGCGGGCCCATCCACGGGCCGACGCCGACGGCGACGCCGCGTCCGGGTCCCCGTCGCTCACGCGTCGAGACCCTCGTTGACGGCGGCGAGCATCCCCTCGATCAGGCAGGCGTACAGCTCCGTGGTCGTGCGGTCGTGGAGCCGGGCGTCGGGCTTGCTCCGCGCGCTCGTAGTCGCTCCACGAGCCCTCGCCCCCGAGGACCCACGCGTAGTGGACGCCGGTGACGAGCCGCATCGCCTCGTCGGTGTATCCGTAGTCGGGAAGCACGTCGAACGGGCCCGTGGGGCGGGCCCGCTCCTGCGAGCGACGGCGAGCGCCCGCTCGAGCGAAGCCGCCCCACTGGCGCGAGCCGCGGTTCGCGCCTCGCGTGATCGAGCGCCAGGAGGATCACGCGCTGGAGGTGCTGGGTCGCCTCGTCGACGAAGAGGTCGGGCGCGAGCGACGCGTCGTCGACGTGCCGGAAGTGCACGATCCACAGGCCCGCGGCGATTGCTGCGTGGGCGTGACGGGCTCGCGCTCGGAGACCCACGCCGGCGCGGCGCCCGCGCGTGTCCACGACGGTGAAGTTGAACGGCGAGAAGGTCGCCATGCGCGCCTTCTCGGGAAGCGTCGCGTCGCGGATCACGCCCCCCTCGACGCCGACCCGAAGGTCGCGCGGACCCGCGCGCGGGATCCAGTCGAGCCAGCGGCTCACATCCTTGGGGCGGTACCGCTCGTGTCCGGGGATGACGAGGCCGACGGGGGTGTCGAAGTACAGTTCGTGCGCGTGGCGGAAGGCCGCGAGGTTGCCGTAGCGACGGCTTGGGCGCGCGATCCGGCCCGCCACGCACGCGCGTGCGCGACGAACGTCGCCGCGGCGGCCAGTTGCCCATCCACGCTGTGATGCTAGCGCGCCGAGCCCTGCGCAAACCGGACGAGTCGCGGACGCGCGACGATCGCGGGCCTCCGGCCACGTAGGCTGTCCGGGTGATCACGAACCTGCTTCCCGACGCTCGGGCCGTCGTGGATGGACCCCGAGACCCTCCTCACCTGGTTCGGCTCCTGGGCGGTGTGGGGCGTCGCCGCCGTCGAATTCATCGAGACCGGGCTGCTCTTCCCGCTCCTCCCGGGGGACACCCTGCTCTTCACCGCGGGGGTGTTCACGGCGAACGACACCATCACCATGCCCATCGGTCTCGTCGTGACGATCACCGGCATCGCCGCGATCCTCGGCCCCCAGAGCGGGTACTGGATCGGGCGCGCTCGTCGGGCCCGAAGATCTTCAGCCGGCCCGACGGCCGCATCTTCAAGAAGGCGAACATCGACAAGACCCACGCGTTCTTCGACGAAGTACGGCGGGCGCGCGATCGTCCTCGGCCAGTTCGTGCCGTTCGTGCGCACGTACATCCCCGTCGCCGCCGGCGTGGGAAAGATGCCGTACCGCCACTTCGCGATGTTCAACGTCATCGGCGCGCTCGATGTGGGGCGTCGGGGTCACGCTGCTGGGCTTCTCGCTCGGCTCCGTCGCGTTCGTCAAGGACAACTACGAGATCGCCGTGCTGCTCGTGCTCGCCGTGTCGCTGATCGCCGATCGCCGTCGAGTGGATCCGCCACCGTATCGCGACGAGGCGCGCCGCCGCGAAGCCGATCCCCGGCACAACGAAGGGCCCGACGCCGAAGCGTCGGGCCCTACGCGTACGCCAGCACTAGAAGGTGACGGACGGCGCCTGACGAGTCGCCTCGTCCTGCGTCTCGAAGTACTCCTCTTTGTGGAACCCGAACATGCCCGCGATGATGTTCGTCGGGAAGGTCTCCACCTTGGTGTTGAGGGTCCGCACGTTCGCGTTGTAGAAGCGGCGACCGGCCGCGATGCGGTCCTCCGTGTTCGTCAGTTCGGCCTGAAGCTGCTGGAAGTTGACGTTCGCCTTGAGCTCCGGGTAGTTCTCGACCACCGCGAAGAGCTTGCCGAGGGCCTGCGTCAGGACGTTCTCCTGCGCCGCCTGCTCGGCCGGGCTCGACCCCGGAGCCGCCGCGGTGGCGCGAGCCTTGGTGACCTCCTCGAAGGTGCCCTTCTCGTGCTTCGCGTAGCCCTTGACGGTCTCGACCAGGTTCGGGATCAGGTCGTGCCGCCGCTGGAGCTCGACGTCGATCTGGCGCCACGCCTCCTGCACGAGGTTGCGGAGCTTGACGAGCCCGTTGTACTGGCCGACCGCCCACAACGCGATGATGACGATGACGACGATGGCGATGACGTCGACGAACATGGCGAACCCTCCTTAGGGTCTCGGTCCTACCGCGATGCTAGCGGGCCGGCGGCCGATATTGCCCACCGGGCGCGTGTCTCATGCGTCCGCCCGAGCGCCGCGCGCGCGCGCCAGACGTCCTCCGGGATCGCCTCGACGACGTCGATCAGCGAAGTCGAGCCTCCGCGAGAGCCGACGAATCCCGGGCGACCCGGCCCGCCAGGTCAGCACCGCTCCCGCGTCGATCGCGATCGGCATCCCCGCGTTGCTCGGCGCGCGAGGCGCCGCTGCAGGTCGGGGTTCAGCACTCGCCGCACGAAGTCCTCGTCGCTCGGAGACGATGCGCCAATGGTCGTCGAAGTTCGCGTTCCCGAGGACGATGTCCTGTCCTCCGTGCAATCTTGCGACCGCCGCGGCAACGACGTCCTCCGGGAGCAGCTCGAACGACGGTACGCTCGGCGCCGAGCTCGACCAGCGTGACCTGGTAGACCTGCGGGGGACCGGGCGGCCGACGACGTAGGTGAAGGTCGCGCAGTCATGGAACCGATAGGTCCGGTCAGCACGTTGACGGCGGTCCCGCCGGGACCCGAGCGCGAACGGGAACACCGGAGAAGCGCGCGCGGGATGCTCGTCCCGCGGCCCGGAAGTCCCACCCGCGCACCGCGGCGAAGAGCGCGATGCGCGCGCGGTCCCGCGCCAGCGCCCACTCGCCACGAGGACGGCGACCGCCAGCGACGGCCAGCACTCCCGATCGCGGACCCGTCCGAGGATCGCGAATCGCGGTGGCGATCACGGTCGCGAAGGGAACGACGGATCAGGGCTCCGAGCGCCGCGTTCACGCCGCTCCAGCGGAAGTGCGGCCCGACCATCGCCGCCTACCGCTTGTCCGTCGCCTGAGGATCCTCCGGCGGGGCGCCCCACCTGCCGGGGCCCGAACCCGGTCCCTCGGATCCCGCGGCGGGCTCCAGTCAGTCCCCCGCGAGGTCGCGCATCTCCATCTCGCGGTACTCCTCGCGCCCAACTCCGTGTAGCGGCCGCTCGAGAGCGCGAACGGCGTCTTCGCCCAGCCGGGCGCGTTCTCCTCCCGCGCTTGCGCTCCGCCGCGGCGAGGCGGTCGTGAATCTCCTTGAACTCCCGGTAGACGAACTCGGGAATGAGCCGCGCGACGGCGGTGAGGACGCCGAGGCGTCGCGCGAGGTCCTCGGGCCCGCGGCGATCGACGGCCCACGCGTACACGTACGCGCCCTCGATACGGATGGCGAGTCCCCGTGGCGTCGGACCACAGGAGCCGCTCCATCAGGCGCGGGATGCACGATGTCGTGCGCGAACTTCTGGTCGCCCGCCTTCACGCGCCACCGCGCGTTGAAGCCGCGCTCTCGAAGTCGATGTCCTGCCCCCCGAGGAGTTTCGCGAACTTCGCCAGCACGTCGTCCGGGACGATGTCGACCTGGCGAGCGGGTACGGGAGGTCGACGATGTCGATCTGCCACGACCGCGGCGCCTTGATCTCGTCCTCCTTGCCCTCGTCGTACTGGTGGGTGAACGAGGCGCACGAGAAGCCGTTGTAAGGGCCCGCGGACCACGTCGACGTCGCGCGGCATCGCGCCCGACGCCGAAGGGGAAGGCGCGCAACGGTCGCGAGTACGCGAGCGTCGCCGGCGCGTAGCTCCCATCCGTCGACATGGCGCGCGAAGTGCGCCATCAGCGCCCGCTGATGGCGGCCCTGGAACCGGAAGTCGTCGAACGCCCACCAACGCCACGGCAAGCACGAGGACGCCGAGCGCGACGCAGTACGGCCAGCGGCCCGGTGAGCGCCGACGACGTCGAACTGGAAGAGGCCGAACGCGACGAACGACAGAGCGCCCGAGCACGGAGGAGACGAGGCCTCCCGGCGAGAACCGGTAGTTCATCAGGCCTCGAGACCGAGTTCCGCGAGGCGGAAGAGGTAGAGGTACGGGAGGCCCTGCGGCCTCGATCGCCTCGCGCGCCCCGTGTCTCACGATCGACGATGACCGCGACGGCGAGGACGTCGCGCCCGCCTCGCGCAGCGCGGCGACGGCGGTGAGCGCGGAACTCGCCCGTCGTCGAGGTGTCCTCGACGACGACGACGCGTCTTGCCCGCGACGTCGGGTCCCTCGATCCGGCGCTGGAGGCCGTGGTCCTTGGCCTCCTTGCGCACCACGAAGGCGTCGAGATCGCGCCCTCGCGGCGGCGGCGCGTGGAGCATCGCGGCCGCGACAGGGTCGGCCCGAGCGTGAGTCCGCCGACCGCGTCGACGTTGCCGGGCCGAGGCCCTCCGCCGTCGAGCTGCTCCGAGAGCAGGTGGCCGACGAGGGGCGCGCCCTCGTGGTGAAGCGTGACGCGCCGCAGGTCGATGTAGTAGTCGGCCTCCCTGCCCGACGACAGGGTGACGCGCCCGCGGACGACGGCGAGGTCGAGGATCAGTTCGCGCAGTCGCTCGCGCGGGCTTCCTTGCATCATGGTCGACAGCCTACCCGGCGGCGGGACCGGCGGCGGCGGGCGATGCTCGCGTGCGGGCCACCGCGCTCGGCGCGCTCGGCGCGTCGGATCAGTCGCGCGCGGCAGCACGCGCACGAGCGCCATCATCGTCCGTAGCGGGCGCAGGGCGTGACGATCACGCGGCCGCGCCGCGACGCGCGGAGCGACGCGCGAACGACGGGCGGCGGCTCGAGCCACACGGCGCGCGGAAGGCCGCCGTAGTCGAGCGCCGCCCGCTGCGTGGAACTCGGTGCGCACCAGGCCCGGGACGGACGGCCGTCGCGCGTCACCCCGGTTCCGTGGAGCGTGCCCGCGAGCGACTCGGTGAACGTCTGGACCCACGCCTTGTGAGGCGGAGTAGGGCCGGCGCCGTCGAACGGCGGCGACGGACGACACGTTGACGATGCGCCCGTCCCGCGGGCGACCATCGCCTTGCGCCGCGGCGTGGGAGAGGATCCATCACCGCGCGGACCATCACGTCGAGCGCCTCGTCGAGTTCCTGCTCCGTCGACGCGAGGAAGCCCTGCCGGAGCCCGAACCCCGCGTTGTTCACGAGCAGCTCGATCGGGCGCGCGTCGTCGGACAGTCGCGCGGCGACGCGGTCGACCCCGCCGCGGGTGCGCGAGGTCGGCCGCGAGCACCTCCGCCTCGACTCCCGAGCCCGTCATCTCGCGCGGCGAACGCCTTCAGGCGCGCCGTGTCGCGCGGCGACGAACACCACGCCCTGGCCTCCCGCGGCGATCTGCCTCGCGAACTCCGCTCCCAGCCCCGCGCTCGCGCCCGTCACCAGTGCCCACGTCATGCGTTCAGCCTAGGGCCCCCCAGGTACCGTGGTGCCATGCGCCTCGCCTCGTGGAACGTCAACTCGATCCGCTCGCGCGTCGAGCGCGTCGTCGAGTTCCTCGACCGCGAGGACGTCGACGTTCTCGCCATGCAGGAGACGAAGTGTCGTCCCGACCAGTTTCCGATCGAGGCGTTCGCGTCCGCGGGGTACGACGTCGCGTGCCACGGTCTGCACCAGTTCAACGGCGTGGCGATCGCGTCGCGCGTCGGCCTCGACGACGCGACCATCGGATTCCCCGACCAGCCGGCGTTCGGCAAGACCGGGGAGGAGGCCGTCGTCGAGGCGCGCGCGATCGGCGCGACGTGCGACGGCGTCCGCGTCTGGAGCGTGTACGTGCCCAACGGTCGCGCGCTCGACGATCCCCACTACCCGTACAAGCTCGCGTTCCTCGAGGCGCTTTCCGTCGCCGCCGCATCGTGGTCGACCGGTCCGGTCGCGATCGTCGGGGATTGGAACGTCGCGCCCCTCGACGAGGACGTCTGGGATCCGGGGTTCGCCGACCTCGCGACCCACGTCTCCCCCGACGTTCGTCGCGCGCTCGCAACGATGACCGGCGTCGGGTACGCGGAGCTCACCCGGCGTTTCCTCCCCGCACCCCACACGTACACGTACTGGGACTATCAGCGGCTGCGTTTCCCGCGAAACGAGGGCATGCGCATCGACTTCGTCTACGCGTCGCCGCCCCTCGCCGCGCGCGCGATGGCGGCGACCATCGATCGCGACGAGCGCAAGGGCAAGGGTGCGTCCGATCACGCTCCCGTCGTTGTGGACTTCGACCCGCCCCCGGTAGCGTGGTGTCATGACCGTGCCGCCTGGGCCGCCCGAGCGTCAGAGCCTGTACGCGGAGCCCTATCGGGCTGGCGCGTGGGAGCCGGCGGCGCCGAAGCGTCCGTCGCGGGTGTGGGTGATCCCCGTCGCGGGCGCGGGAGTCCTGCTCGTCGGGCTCGCGATCGCGCTCGGCCTCAACCTCGGCCATCGCATCGGCACCGCGGACGTCGACGTCGTGGGCACGTCGGGGGTACCGATCAACGCTATCCAGGTCGGCGTGGGCGACGTGCCTCGAGAACATCCCGAGCGACGGACGCGTCGCGCGAGTCACGGCGGTCCCGTGCGACATCGCGCATGTGGGCGAGGCAGTCGCGACTTATCCCTTCGGCGGGCGACGCGTGGCCGGGCCGCGACGCGGTCCTATCCGAGGTGCTGGGCTACTGCGGTTCCGTATCCAGCCCGGCGCGACCGGGAGCGACATGTTCCGGGCCTCCGACTGGGGTGCGGGTCTGCGCTGGGTCGCGTGGATTCCGACCGAGGAAAGCTGGGCAGCGGCGAACAGACGGGGATATGCGTCGCCTATCGCGAGGCGGGGGTCCAGGGGTCGTTCGTCGCCTCGACGGCGACGTTCGTCAACTGACGTCTACGCGTCCGGCGCCTTGATGCTGGAATCGAGCGTTCCCTCGTGGGGTACACGAAACACACGACCGACCGGGCCCCCTGTTCCCAGCTGCTTTCGGACGGCGTCATCGTCCGGTAGTAGTACTTCGCCGCGGCGTACGGAATTCCCGCGTAGGGCTCGAACGCGGCGAGGCACTGATCGTCGGCGGACGTCGCGATCGCGTCCGGATCGTAGGCGTCGAGATCCAGGTCGAAGACCGCGAACACCTCGGCGACATGCGGCGTCGAGCACTCGACGACCGAAACGGTCGACACCTCCGTGCCGTCGCGATCGAAATCGAAGCACTCCCCCACCTTGAGCGCGGCAACCGGTCGGCCGCTGCACCCCGCGAGCGCAGCGGCGACCACCACGACCGTCGCGACGAGACGCAGAGTACGCATGACACCCGATCCGTTCCGGGAGACGTCCGCCTCCCTGGTGTCAGGCTAGTCGGCTTCGCCGGATTTGGCGTCGGACCCCGCCCGCCGAATGTGACGAATTGCGCTTCCCAGCGGATGCGGACGTTAGTGACGTTTGGGTACGGTGGTCTCACAGATTACGACGGAGGATCATGGGGGCCCCTCGCACCATCGCGCTCGTGGAGGATCACGCACTGATCTCCATTGGTTTTCGCGACCTCGTCGAGTCCGCCTCCGATCTTCGAGCTCGTCGGCGATGGTGACCACGGTCGCCGGCCTCGAGGCAAGTCGAGGACGACCATCGACCTCGTCGTCCTCGACCTGCGACTCAACGACGGGACGTCGCCCGCCGACAACGTCGCGGCGATTCACCGGCGCGGATCCCACGTGCTGATCTACACCGGGCGCCGAGGATCGGCGCCTGATCCAGCAGGCGGCCCGAAGCGGCGCCCTGGGGCTGATTCGCAAGTCGGCCGAACCCGAGGTGCTTCTCGACGCGATTCGCACCGCCGCCAACGGTCGTGAGGTATTCGGCGCGGACTGGGCGGCCGCCATCGACGCCGACGAGCGAGCTTCAGGACGCGCGCCTGAGCCCCCGCGAGCAGGAGGTCCTCAGCCTCTACGCGTCGGGCGAGACCGCCGTCTCCGTGGCGCAGCGCACGGGCCTTTCCCGCGAGACCGTCGCCGACTACGTCACCCGTATTCGCAAGAAGTACGCGGAGGCCGGGCGGCCCGCCCACTCGCGCGTCGACCTGTACCGACGGGCGATCGAGGACGGACTGTCTGGAGGGTCCAGAGTGAGCGCGCGCAACGCCGATCTGCATCGCGCCCAGGAACGCGATCCAACGGGCGCTCTGTACATGGCGACCGGCATCGGCGCGCTCGTATTCGGTGTCCTCCTGCTGCCGAAGATCCGTCGCAGTGGTCGGAGTTCTGACCGAGCTTAGCGCGTCGCTCCGTCTTCGTCGGCGTCATCATTCCCGGCGACGCTCACGGCCTGGCGTGGATGCTGCCCATCCGCGTCCTGCGGTCGGTCGCCGGCGGCGTCGCCGTGTGCTTCGTCCTGCTCCAACTACTGTGGGTCCCGTCGATGGTCGTGCCCCACCTCGCGCGACGGCGCGGCGCCGTGGATGCAGGGCGTCAACGCCGTTCCCGCGACGCTCGCCGCCGTGAGCGTGGCGCAACAAGTGCGGTGTGGCTGTACGGGGTCGCCCAGGGGCCGATCGTCGCGCGCGTCCGTTTCCTCGCGACGGGCGCGAGATCGCGCGACGCGGCCTGCTCGACGGCCTCGGCGCGGTCGTGTTCTGCACGATCCTGATGCTCGCGTCGGGGCGCGTCGTGGGCGCGGCCCAGCAGCAGGACCTGGTCGCCGCCCGCGCGCGCGCCCAGGCTCCCTCGAGGCCGCGAGCCGTACCCGGGAGCGCGAGCAGGCCCGCATCAACGCCATCGTCCACGACGACATCATGTCCGTCCTCCTCTACGCCGCCCGCGAGGGCTCGGGACCGCGGCTCGCGGAACAGGCGCGAGTCCGCGCTCGCGCAGCATCGCGACGCTCTCGATCGATCCGGACGAGGCACCGCGACTACTACCCGTCCGATGCGATGACGGCGCTTCGCGCCGGCCGTGAGCGAGGCCGGGGAGGCAGTCGAGTTCTGGACTTCGCGTCCAAAGCGACGTGCCGATCCCCGCGCATGTCGTCGAGGCGCTGACCGAGGCCACAGCGAGGCCGTGCGCAACAGCGTGCTCCACGCCGGGGACGGCCCGGAGATCTCGCGCGTCGTGAACGTCACGATCGCCGACAGCGGGGTGCGCGTCAGCGTCAGGACACCGGCCGCGGATTCAACATGCGCGCCGTGCACGACCGACGGCTCGGCATTCGCGTCAGCATCCACGAGCGCATGCGCCTCCTCGAGGGCGGAAGCGCTTCGGTCGAGTCGCGTCCGGGACAGGGCACGACCGTCACGCTTCAGTGGGTCGGGGCACATGATGACCACGCGCATCGCCCCGCCGAGCATCCGGCCGGCTCCGTCCCGCGAGCACGGACGTCAGTCGGCTGCTCGGAATCGGCAAGGTGGGCGCCCCGCTCCTCCTCGCGCTCTTCGTCGCCGCGAACCTGACCTTCACCCTTCGACGACCCTCGATCGTGTCGCGTCGCCGTGGCCGTGCATCATCGCCATGCTTATGGTGAGCGCGGCGGCCGTGCCGATCGTCGTCCCCCACCCCGACCCGTTCCCGCTCGAGTGGACGCTCTGGGTTCTGATCGCCGTCGCCGCGAGCACCGCTCTGATCTCGTGGCAGCTCGACCCCACGGCGAGCCTCGGTCGGGAGGCGTGGCACTTCGGCGCCGAACACGTGGCTGCTGTTCTTCGTGTCGATGCGCGGCCGCCCGGCGCTCGCGTGGCTGGGCTTCCTCACGATGGCCGCCATCACCACCTGGTGGGCCGTGAGCGTGGGACGGGGCGTCCTGGCGAGCGTCCTGCTGCTCGACACCCACGCGGGGATCCTCTTCGTCGGCACCCTCCTGCGCGGCGCCCTCCGCCGCGCGTCGCGACGCATCAACAGCCTCAATGCCCGGTCGCTCGAGCTCGCGTCGGCGGCGGCGAGTTCCGACGCCGAGCAGGACATCCGCCGCCAGCGCGTCGCGGAGCTGGCCGAGGTCGCGACGCCGCTGCTGTCGAAGATCGCGCCGGTCGTCCTACGTCGCGCCCCACGAGCGCATCGACTACCTGCTCGCCGAGGCGACGCTGCGCGACAGCGTGCGCGCGCGGTCGCTCCACCTTCCCGAGATCGCGGCCGCGACCGCGGACGCTCGACGCCGAGGCGTGGAGGTGACGCTGCTCGACGACCGCGGCGGAGGTCTTCCGAACCCGGTCGCGATGCGCCGCCTCACCGATCGGATCACCGAATCGTTGGCGACGGTCGACCACGGGCGCCTGACCGTTCGCCTCGCGCCGACGGGTCGCGAGACGGCGGTGTCCATCGTGATCGAGTCCGGGGGCGACGACGAGCCGCGTCGACCTCGATGCCGAGGGCAAGCCCGTGGGGATGATTCCGGCGTCAGTAGCGGCCGCGGCGGCTGGGGAGCGCGCCCGAAGGGATTCGAACCCCCAACCTTCTGATCCGTAGTCAGATGCTCTATCCGTTGAGCTACGGGCGCACGGCCCGAGGGCCGAGTCACGAGTATATCCGCTCGTGCACGTGGCGGAGACGGTGGGATTTGAACCCACGGAGGGCTTTAAGGCCCTCACGGTCTTAGCAGGACCGCGCACTAGGCCGGACTATGCGACGTCTCCTCAAACGCCCACATAGACTACCGGGCGCCTTGACGCGACGCCAACGGCGGCGGATTTCGGCGCGGCACGTTATTCGAGCGGCCGGAGAAGGCGCCCCGCCGGGATCCGGCGGGACGGCGAGTCCGGCCACCAGCCCGGCGACTCGCGGGAAGCAGGATGAGGACCGCGGCGAGCGCCAGATCCACGGGACGACGACGGGCTTGCCGTTGTCCTGGCCGAGGTTGACGGCGACGACGGGGAGGAATCCGGCGGGCACGGCGAGGACGCCGGCGAGAGCCGTCAGGATGAAGGTGCGGCTGCCGTCGATGACGCGCCGGGAACGCGGACTCGAGCCGACGGCGACGAGGATCGCCCGGTCGCGTCGAGATTCCTCGCCGACGAGCGCCGCAGCGACCGCGACGATCGCCGCGGCGATGAGCGCGCAGAAGCCGAGGAAGATGGCGCGGAAGGGGCCGTCGTCGGTCTGGGTGTCCGCGAGACCGTACGACGGTGGTCCCCGGGAAGTCCGAGGCGACGACCTTGGCCGCCTTCAACTGTTCCGGGGTGATCGGGGCCGTCGCCCGGACGACGGCCTGCTGCGGCGCCTCCGCGACGAAGCCGAGCTCCGCGGCGCGTTCGGCGGAGACGATAACCCCGGCAACCCCCGATGCGTCCGTCGCCGCCCGTTCGACGCGTCCACCGCGGGAAAGTCCCTCGACGAACCGTCGGCGGGGTTTTCGACGTGGACGACGCCGTTGTCGATGATGTGCGGGGCGAGGACGACGAACGCGCCCGCGTCGAGATCGTCGTCGAAAGCTTCCGCGTGCATCGCCGCGAGGAGGTCATGATCTCCGATGTAGATCGGCATCCCTTCGCGCTGTGTCTGCGTCGAGCCGTTTTGCTCGACCTCGTACTCGGGTCCGACGGCGAATGCCGGATACGGCCCCCCGTCCGTCGGCGGGTTCCAGGCGTCGGAGTAGTCCGCCGACGCCAGCACGCCGATCGTCGCATCGGGCAACGCCTCGCTTCTCAGCCGGTCCTCGAGCGTCGAGAGATCCACCTCCTCGGTTCCGAAGGAACCGCCCGGCAGCCATACGACGAGTTGATCGGCGTACATCGTGGGGTGGGCGCGCGAGTACGCCTCATCGGCGAGGCTCGCGGTGGCGAAGGCGACGGGGGCGATGAGGGCGACCGTCGCCGCGGCGACCGCGGCGCCCGTGCGCCGTCCGCTACGCCCGGTTTCCCGCGCGGCGATCCTCGGCCCGAGGGGGAGGCGGCCCGCGACGCGCCCCACCCAGCCGACGAGGAGCGGAATGGCGAGCAGGAGACCGCCCACGGCGACGAAGATGCCCGCGGTGAGCATTTCAGTCGATCGCGACGAGGCGCCCCACGCGGTCGCGGCAAGCCCCGCGAGCGTCGCGAGCAATCCCCACACTCCGAGGGCCCCCGCCGAACGCGGCGGGGCCGTTCGCCCCGCGAGAGCACCGAGGGTGTCGATTCTCGCGGCCGACCGCGCGGGCACGAGGGCCGCGAGGGTCGCCGCCGCCGTGCCGAGCGCAAGCGCGGCGACGGGAAGCGTCCACTCGCCGCGGACGGTGTCCATGACGTGACCGGCCATCGCGTCGAGCCGTGGGTCGCGATCAGGATGCCGGACAGCGCGATCCCCGCGACCAGGCCGAGCGCCGATCCCACGAATCCGAGTAGAACCGCGCCCGCGACGACCAGGACGCGGGTGTGGCGCGGCTCTCCTCCCGCGGCGCCGATGACGCCGATCATCCGCATCTGACGACGCGTTCCGACGATCAGCGCGGCCGCGGCGATGAGGCAGGTCTCGGCGAGGACCGCGGCCGTGACCGCGGCGAGGACGCTGATCTGGCTCTTCTGGCTCTCCTGCGAGGGTGCCCACGCGTCGTACATCGAACGCGTGCTGTATCCGTCGATTCCCAGGGCGTTGACTCGGGCGATCGCGTCCTGCTCCGAGACGCCCTGCGCGAGCTTGACGTACGCCGTGCGCGAGGTGTTCGGGCGGCCGGCGAGCGATCCCGGGCTCATCAGCGCGCGAGGGTCACCGAGGCTGAGCGGCGTGATGAAGGTTCCGACGATACGGTAGGTCGCGCCGTCGTTGCCCAAAGGAATCGTGTCGCCGACGTTCGCGTCGAAGTCCTTCAGAACCCGTGGCGAGACGGCGATCTCCGACGGTGACGTCGGCGCGACCCCCGAGGTCATGCGGAACATCGGCGCGAGAACCGGATCGTCGGGACGCGCGTCGGTCGCTATCACGAACCGTAGCTCGCCCCCGGCGATCGTTTGGGAGAACCAGTCGGTGGCGATCGTGACGCGAGACTTCGGGAACGCCTCGCGGATCTGCTGATCCGTGAGTTCGGTGCCGTCGGGCCCGAAGGACAGGTCGGCGTTCCCCATCTGCCCCGCCGCCATCTCGTCGGTCGTCAACGTCGAACTCGCGACGTAGACCCCGGCGACGCTCATGCCGAAGATCGGGACCGCGATCATCGCGAGCACGAGAGCGCTGCGACGACGGTCCCGGCGAACGTTCCGCCACGCGAGTCGGATCATGGCGCGGCGGGCGGAGACCTTCATCGGCGCATCCGCCCGGCGAGATAGTCCTCCGGCGAGGTCGGGCCGACCGCCTCGTCGACGATCCGTCCGTCCCGGAGGAAGACCACCCGGTCCGCCCAGGCGGCGAAGCGCGCGTCGTGCGTGACGAGCACGGCCGCCCCGCCGCCGTCGCAGTGCTGCCTCATCAGACGGAGCACGGACTCGCCCGTGGCGGAATCGAGCGCGCCCGTGGGCTCATCGGCGAGGAGGAGCATGCGCTCGCCGACGACGGCGCGGGCGATCGCGACGCGCTGCTGCTCGCCTCCCGAGAGGTCCTGCGGAAAGCGCGCGGCGAGATCGGAGAGCCCGACGGTCTCGAGCGCGGCGAGCGCCGCGGCGTGGGCGTCGCGCTTGCGGGTTCCGTCAAGCTCGAGGGGGAGCGCGACGTTCTCGACCGCGGTGAGGTTCTCGACGAGGTTGAGCTGCTGGAACACGTAGCCGAGCCTCGTCCTCCGAAGGCGCGCCTTCTCGGCGGCCGGAGCGTCGCGAAGTCCGTCCCGTCGGCGCGGACCTCGCCCACCGTCGGGCTGTCGAGCCCGCCCGCGAGGGACAGAAGCGTGGATTTCCCGGAACCGGAGGGGCCCATGACGGCGAGCATCTGCCCCCGCGCGACCGTGAGCGATACGTCGCGCAGCGCGGTCACCTCGGTGTGCCCGGAGCCGAACGTCCGCCCGACGCCGCGAAACTCGAGCGTCGCGGTCACCGTCCCGCCCCCTTCGCTCGCGCGGAGTCGGCGCCGTCGCTCGCCGGACGTTCCGTCGACGACCGCGGTCTCCTGGGCGGCCGCGTCGACTGGGTCGCGGCGATCCGCGATTCGCACGCGTCGAGCCAACGGATTCGAGCCTCGGTTTTGAAGAGAAGAGAATCGAGCAGGATCGCCCAGGCGAGGTCGTCGTCCGACGGGGTCGTGGCCTTGAGGCGCGTGTACTCCTGAAGTTGCTCGACCAACGCGCGACGGTCGGCCTGGATGACCGTCGTGGCGTCGACGTCGGGGCGCCGGATCGCGAACGCTAACTTGAGCACGCCCTCGTCGCGCTCGCCCGCCGTGCGTGGGCTGGGATGGGCGAACCAGGCCTTCGCGCGCTCGCGGCCGGCGTCGGTGATCTCATACAGGTGCTGGGGGTCGTCGGTGGTGCGCGAGGCGACCAACCCGTCCCGCTCGAGACGGGCGAGGGTCGTGTAGACCTGCCCTACATTGAGGGGCCAGACCGCGCCGGTGGCCTCCTCGAACGCGTTCTTCAGCTCGAGCCCGTACATGGGCCGTTCTTCGAGCATCGCCAGCAAGTCTCATCGGTACCGACATCAGATCCTCCACCGCGTGCGTCATACCCCGTATATATACCGGGTATCCCGATGTCGGTCAAACGGCGGTTCGCCTCGCGGGGTATCGAGTGGGGCGTCGCACCGACGCCGGTCGCGCGCCCGGCGTCGGCTCTCGAACTACCTACTTAGCAGCAACCAGTGCCGCAGCAGCCTCCGCCGTCCATGGTGCACCTCCTTTCGATATCCGTCAAAACATGATCTTCGCGGATGTTTCGATAGTTGTCAAATCACGGGTATCATGGCGATGTGAGCACGAATGACCAACGCGCGCAGACCGTCGAGGCCCTGTGCTGCCCGCCGCTCGGGGAACAGCCGAGGCTCGCCCCGAACGAAGCGCAGCTGCTCGCGGACAGGCTGGCCGCGCTCGCCGATCCCGCGAGGATCTCCATCGTCTCGATCCTCGCCGGCCGACCCGATCACGCGCTCACCACACGAGAACTCGCGCCGATGGTCGCGCTCAGCGAAGCCACCGTGAGCCACCACCTCAAGCGCCTCGTCGAGGCGGGGATCGTCGCGAAGCACCGCGTCGGCGCCCAGGTGCTCTACGGCCTCGACCTCACCGCCGTCCGGGCGATCTCCGCCGTCCTGGACGTCACCTGCGACTGCTGCTAGGGCCCCCGGGGCGGGGACGAGGAGCGGAGAGTGTGGGATTCGAACCCACGGAGACGCAGGACGCCTCAACGGTTTTCAAGACCGTCACCTTCGGCCGCTCGGTCAACTCTCCTCGCCCGCAATTGTGCCAGGCGGGGCCTACTTGCGACGCTTGCCCTTCCCGAGATCGATGACGTCCTCGATTTTCCAGGATGCCCCATCGTCGGCCGCCGCCGGCTCGGGACTCTTCGCGGGAGCGGGCGCCGATTCCGGCTTCGGGGCCGGAGGGGTCGACGGCTTTGCCGGCGCCTTCTTCTTGGCGGCTTTCTCGCGGCGTTCGCGCTCCTTCTTCGCCGCCTTCTCCCGGGCCTTGCGCTCGCGCGACGACGGCGTCTTCTCCTGCGCGGCGCGTGACTCGTGTTCCACGGGCGGAGGAGCGACCACACCCGGAGGCGGCGGGACCGCGGGCGCGGCCGCGGATACCGACGGCGGCTCGAGATTCGGAACGGAGTCCGGATTCGGCGCCTCGAGCGTCAGCCCTCCCGGACGAACCTCCTGGGTGACCGGTTGCGACGGGACCGGGAACGGCGTCTCCGGGCGCTTCGGCGCGAGGGATTCCGGTTCGTCGAGTTCAACGTTCCACTTGATCGGAACGGTGAGCGGTTGCGACTCCTCCGGGGGCGTGTCGGGGACCGGCTCGGGCGGACGGGACGCGCGCGAGTCGGGATGCGGATCGGTGTCGAACATCGGTCGGCGCGCGGGGGCGTCGTCCGTGCTGCGCGGCGGTGCGACCGGCGGCACGCCTCGCTCCTCGCGCGGGATCGTCGGAATGGCGACGGCCTCCTCCGGATCCGGCGGCGCGAGCGCGGGGGGCGGCGCCGAAAGATCCTCCTCCGACGGGTCGAGTGCCGCGGACGCGCCCGCGGCCGACGGCGGGGTCGGGCCGGGAGTCGACGCGGACGGAGGGATCGGCGGGGTGGGCGTCGGCGTCGGCGGCGTTGGCGTCGGGGGCTTCGGCGAAGCGCCCGGGGCCGGCGCCGGGGGTTCCGGAAGACTCGACCACGGCAGTCCGTCGCCCGATTCCTCGTCGTCCGACGGCTCGATGCTCGGATCTTCTCCCTCGTCCACCGATCCGCGCCACGCCTCGATCTTCGGCCGATACGTGCCCGTGTGCGCCGCGAGGTCGTCGTCCTCGTCGTCCTCCTCGTCGTCGTCCCCGTCGTCGTCCGTCGCGCCGTTCGCGAGCGCGGCGGCCTCGGCCTCGCGAAGCGCGCGATCGAACTCCGACAACTCCTCGTCGGCGGACTTGTCATCGGAAGGCTTGTCGTCGCCGGCGGGTTCGTCCTCCGCGGCCTCCGCCTCGTCGGCGGGCTTGTCGTCGTCGGCGACGGAATCATCCGCGGCGGCATCCTGGTCGTCAACCGCCGAGCCGAGGTCGTCCGAATCGTCTTCCCCGTCGAGAGGCTCGTCCGGCGAAACGGCCTCGCTCTCGGCCTCCGACTCGGCTGCGTCGGTCTCGTCCTCGGGCTCCTCGGCCACCTCGTCCGGCGCGATGGGCCCGGCGGCCGCGGCGGCCTTCGCCTCCTCGAGCGCCTCGTCATACATGTCCTTCTTCGGAGACGCCTCCGGCAGGTCGTACTCCGCGCCCGGCTCGTACGGAGCGTCGAGCGCGACGGGTTTCCACTCCTCGGGAGGCCCCTCGTACTGGAGGAACCAGTCGTCGGGAAGCCCGGGCGAGACGACCACGAGGTCGTACATGCGCGCCACGCTTGCGAGGGTCGGGTCGTAGGTCGCGATGGTGTCGACGCCGTCGTGCCCGACCGCGGCGCCGAGGTGCAACGCGGCGAACGGCTTGAGGACGGCAGTGGCGTGGCTGGAGATGGTGACGTCGTTGTCGCTAAAGCGGATGACGCCCACGCCGGCGCGAACGGTCTCGACGATTTCCAGCACGCGGTCCATCGAGCGACGAGGGTAGAGGTCGGCCGCCTGCCGCAACTCGGTGAAGCCGAGCTGGGACGTCACGAACTCCGCGACGCGGGACGTCGCCCACGCGCCCCACTCCGCATGGTGCCGCACTCCGGGGAGGAATCGGCACAGCGCGGAGCCGTCAAGGTAGATCACGCGATTCAGCGTAGCGGCGACGCGTACGGCCGGTCACGCTCCACGCGGCGGACCGGCGCCTGCGTGTCGATCGCCACCGTTCGGACGACCTACTTGAGTCGCTCCATCGCGAGTTGGACGACCGCGATGAGCGCCTGCTTCGTCGCGGCGCGCTCGCGGGCATCCGTGTAGATGAGGGGTACGTCCTCCGACAGGCCCAACGCCTCGCGCACGTCGTCCAACTGGTGGCGTGCGACGCCGTCGAAGCAGTTGACCGCGACGATGAACGGAATGCCCCGTCCTTCGAAGTAATCCACGGCCGGGAAGCACTGGTCGAGACGCTCGGTGTCCACGAGGACGATGGCGCCGATCGCGCCCCGAACCAGGTCGTCCCACATGAAGAGGAAGCGGTCTTGGCCCGGCGTGCCGAACAGGTACAACCAGAGCGAGCCCGGAAGGGCGATACGGCCGAAGTCCATCGCGACGGTCGTGTGGGTCTTGCGCTCGGTGATGCCCCCCGCGTCGTCGACGCCGACCGAGTGCTCGGTCATGGCGGCTTCAGTGTTGAGGGGATCGATGTCAGAGATCGAGCCGATGAAGGTGGTCTTGCCCACGGCAAACCCACCCGCGATCACGATCTTGACCACGGTCGGAGCAACGTGTGCGGCGCCGTCAGCGACGGTCGCGTTAGAGGGCTGCGATGCCATCGAGAACACTCTCCAACAGACTCAGGGTGATGCCGCTTCGATCCTCGACGGTTGCCGTCACCGGCGAAGTGGCGTGAATGGTCAGGTATTCGTTATCCGATAGTTCCGCGACCAGCACTCGAACCACCCCAAGCGGAAGCTTGCAGTGGGCCGAGAGCTCGGCCACGGAAATGTAATCCTCCGCAGCGAGCTGCAGAATCTTCTTCTTCTCCGGGGTCAACCCCTTCAAAGACTTCTTAGTGTCGCGCGTCTCGACAAGCGTCTCGAGCGCGAGCCCGTCGGACTCGCCCGCGACTCGCCCGCCGGTTACCGCGTACGGACGGACGGTGTATGCGTCGTCGTCGCCGTGAACAGTCGCCTGTGCGTAGTCGTCAGTCGGCATGTCAGCTCCCGGCGCTATCGCGCAGCTTCCCGTCGGTGGGGAGGTTCTGGCGCATCTCGGTGATGAGCTGCGGGGTCAACACGTTCTCCGTGCGCGACACCAGCAGGGTCATCTCGTAACCGACGAGTCCGACGTCACAGGTGGAGTCCGCCGCGACCGCCAGGACGGAGCCGTTCGAGATGCTCATCAGGAAGAGGAAGAGTTCGTCCATCTCGATGATGGATTGCCGAACCTCCCCGGCGTTCAGCTGACGCGCCGCGCCCCGCGTGAGGCTCGACATGCCGGAGACGACCGCGGCAAGCGTGTCGCCACCCGTCCGGTCGAGATTCTTCGACATCGCCATCAGGAGGCCGTCGGCAGAGACGACCAGCGTGTGGCGCGTGCCGGGGACAGTCTGGACGAAGTTGTCCAGCAGCCACCCGAAATTCGTGGCTTCGGTGCTGAGCGCAGTCACTGGTCCTCCTTGCTTGCTTCGCCGCTTGGGGAAGCGATCGGTATGCGGTTCACGACTGGACCCCATCGTCCGTAGGGCCGTGAACGTCTGTGGTGTGGTTCGCCGCGGCGTCTGCACGACCGCGGGTCGTTCCGGTGTAGAAACCCGAGAAGTTCGCGCGGACGCTTTCCGGATCACGTTCCACCGCCTTCGCCTCGGCCGGTGCGGCCGGTGCGGCCGGTTCAGCCGTCGCGACGGCGGAGCGCTCGCGCTTCGCGAGACCCGCCCTCGTCCGCTGGACGGTCGGGCGTTCCTTCGAAAGCGAGCTGAGTTCGGAGAATACCGCGCTCGCGACGTCCGCGTCGTAATCCTCCTCGGGCGGCGGCGCGCTGAACGCCTCGGGGCTGTAGCCCGAGTAGTCGGGTTCGCCGCCCGCGACCTCGAGGGCCTGGGCGCCCGCGGCCTCCCACCCGTACGGCTGGGCGAACTGGTCGGGCGAGTACGTGTCCCACTGGGCCCCCGGCACGTCCGCCTGCGCGTAGGCCGGATCCTGGCCGTAGGGCGCGGGCTCCTGGCCGTAGGGCGCGGGCTCCTGGCCGTAGGGCGCCGGCTCCTGGCCGTAGGGCGCCGGCTCCTGGCCGTAGGGCGCCGGCTCCTGGCCGTAGGGCGTGGGCTCCTGGCCGTATCCGTCGCCCCCGGCGTACGGGGTCTGGTCCGCGACGGGGGCGGGGTACTCCGGCGCTGCGGGCGGCGCCGGCGGCGGGTCCTCCTCCAGAGCGGGAATCGCGTCCGGGGTGTCGGTCGCGGCCTCCGTGTCGAGCGCCGGCCACTCGGGGGCGGCCTCGACGGGCGCGGGGCCGTCCGCAACGATCTCGGGTACGGCATCGACGGCTTCGTCCACCGTCTCCTGCGGCGTCTCCGCCTCGCCGCCGAGCGGTACGGACTCGATCGGCGGAACCTCCAGCGGCGCGGTGCCGGGCGACGCGAAATCGGGGTTCGCCGGGGCGTCGTACGACGCGACGTCGTGGTTGACGGGGAACTCGTCGGCCGGCGTCTCCTGGTTCGATACGTCCGGGACGGCGAACGCCTGGGCTTCGCCGAGCGCCGACGAGTCCACATCCGCGACCGTCGGAATCTCCTCCGGCGTCTCCGAACCGAGGTCCGACGGGAGCGCGGGTGCGACGGACCAGTCGCCGAACGGCGTCGGCGTGGGCTCTTCGACGGCCGGGACTTCCCCTTGGTAGGCACTCGCCGGGGCGTGATAGGGCTCCGCCTCGCCCTCGTCGAATCCGGGAACCTCCGGCGTCGGCGTGGCTACGCCCGACTCGGCGGACGCGAAGTCCGCGAGAGCCGTCTGCGCGTCGTCAGGAGCCTCGGCGACCGTCCAATCGTCGCCGCCTCCGGTATCCCCGGGCGCGGCGGCTTCGTACGGCGCGGCGTCCGTCGGCGCGGTGGTCTCGTACGGCGCGGCGGCTTCGTATGGCGCGGCGCCAGTCGGTGCGGAGTCGACGGCTCCAGTCGGGAAGGGCGGCGCGACGGCGGGCGTCGCCGGCTGCTCTGCGGCCGGTTCCGACTTGCGGCGCCCGAACAGTCCGCGGCGCTTCTTTCGCCCGGTCCCGGACTTCGCGGTCTCCGAGCCGATGACGGCGTCCAGGCTCGGGGCGGGCGTCTCCGCCTCCTGGGGCACGGCCGACGGGCTCTCCGTCGCCAACGCCGGATACTCGGGAGCGGCGTACGGGTCAGCGTCAGTCGCGGCCGCGGAGTCGGGCTGTTCAGCTCCCTCGTCCTCGGGCGCGAGGCCCGGAACGGTCATCGAACTCGCGGGCAGAACGAGGTCTCCATCGTTCGCCGCGGGGAACGCGTCGTCGCGGTGGTCGAACCCGCGACTGATCGCGGGGTCCGAGCCGAAGCTCCAGTCGGGTGCCATAGATCCTTCCTCGCCCTCCGGCTTGGCCGCCGAAGGCCCCTCCTCCGTGACGTCGTCGTTCTTCGCTTCGTCCGCTGCGGCCTCTTTGTCCGCTTTCTCATTGTCCGTCACATCGCCGTCAGGCGCGACCTCGGTCGGCGCCGGGGCATCCGACTCCTCGGTCGCGTCGCCCTTCGTCGGCTCGGCGTCGTCGGCGGCCTCGGTCGAGGCGTCGGTCGCGGGCGCCTCCTCGTCCTCGGTGACGTCCTCGAGGGCAGGAACCTCGACCGGTTTCTCGGACGGGTCGTCGGTTCTCGCCGCCACGCCGCCAGAGCGACGAGCCTCGTGGCCGAGCGACTCGGCCTCGGGATCGATCTCCACCGGCTCGGAGTCGACGCCGCGGGCGCGGAACCCGCGGAACATCGCGGACCGGCGCTCGGCAACCCGGCCCCCGCCCGCCTCGGACTCGCGAGACAATTCGTCGAGCTGACCGGTCGTCGGGTGCTCCGGAAGACCCAGGATCGTCGACGTCTCGGGCTGATCTGCCGCCTTCTTCGGCGCGCGACGGCGAGCGGGCAGACCCTTGGCGGTCACGCCAGACGTCAGCGACCCCAAGTCCACCTCTTCGCTCGTCGGCGCCGACGCCGCGTCGGACTCGATCAAGCCGTCGAGGTCGTTGGACGACGAATCTTGGGACGAAGGCGAGGTTCCGAGGGTCTCGGCGGCGTTCTTCGCGATGGCGCTCGCCACGCCCGCCTCGTCGAACTCGTCGACTTCTTCATCGGAGGAGTGCGAGACAAGAGCGGCGGGCACGTGAAGCTTCTCGTCCGACGTCGACGTCGACGATCCCGCGGAGGCCTGGTCCGGCTCGGCACTGACGTCGAAGAGGCTGCGGGGAAGCGTGACGATCGCCGTGGTTCCCTTGCCCTCCTCGCTCTGCAACTCGACCTTGGCGCCGATGCGGCGGGCAATGCGGCCGACGACGAACAGGCCCAGTCGCTGCGCGCCCAGGATCTCCGACGCCGCCGAGGACACGACGCGCGCGTTGGCGTCGCGAAGCTCGTCGGGCGTCATACCGATGCCCTTGTCACGGACCTCGACGACGTACGCACCGTCCTTTTCGAACGTGTGGACGTCGACGGCGGTGTCGGGGTCGGAGAAGACGGTCGCGTTTTCCAGCAGCTCGGCGAACATGTGGCCGGCGGTCAGAGCGGAGTGCCCGACCATCGACGGGTCGGCGTCGAGGACGAGCTCGACGCGCTCGTAGAGCTCGATCTCCGAGGACGCGGTCCGGATCACGTCGGACAACGGCATCGGACGGCGCATGCGGCGACCCGAGTCGATTCCCGCGAGAACGAGGAGAGACTCGGAGTTACGACGCATTCGCGTGGCGAGGTGATCGAGCGCGAACAGTTTCACGAGCGTGTCGGCGTCGTCCTGCGTTCGCTCCATCTCGTCGATCGACGCGAGCTGCCGGTTGAGCAGCACCTGGTCTCGGCGGGCGACGTTGACGAACATCTCGGAGATGGATCCACGAAGCGCCGCCTGCTCGCCGGCGATGGCCAGCGTGGCCGCGTTCACCGCGTTGAACGCCTCCGCGAGGCGTCCGACCTCGTCGGCCGACTCCACCGGGATCTGCACCTCGGAGACGTCGACGGACTGGCCTGGTAGGGCGACGCGCTCCACCAGTCGCGGGAGCTCCTGGCGGACTGCCGTCGCCGTCGTGGTCAGGCGGCGGAGCGGGCGCACGATGCCGCGCGCGATGAAGAGGGCGACGAAGAGCGAGGCGAGGACGACGAGCGCCGCGCCGAGGGCGGTGAACAGCGTGGTCAACAGCGCCGACCGCGTGTCCGCCTGCGCCTGGGTGATAGCGCCTTGCCACAGTTGGTCGGCGACGGGTGCGTATGACTCCTCGATCTCGGTCGAGACGAGGCCGTGCCAGTCGTATTGCTGGAGGCCGGGGATCAGCGCGTTGTCGCCGTTGGCGAGCGCGAATCGCACCTGGGTGAAGGACGAGCGGTCCTCCGGGTTGTACGAGACGCCGAAGCCTGGGAGGGTCGGGCTGTCCGGCGCCGCGCCGGCGGCCGTCTGCGCGTTCTCCAGCGCCACATCCGTACGCACCTGGTAGTCCTTCATCGTCGCGGCCTCGCCCTGGGCGAACGCGCCGTGGCGGATAACGGCACCACCGAACGACTCCTCGGCGCGCATCGCGTCGATCAGCGAGCCCACGGCGGCGAACGCGGTGATCCGGTTGGCGAGCTGGCGCTGCGTGATGCCGTCCGCAATGATTCCCGAGAGGTTCCTGAGCTGGGGAATGGTCTGCTCGTACCACGTCGACGGATCGACGCTCGTGTAGTTGAGGGATCGGACGAGCGCGCGGCGCTCCTCGAGCGTGCCGAGGTACGACACGGCGGACTTGGTCGCGAGAATGAGCGCTGAGTTCGCGTCGCGGGCGCTGATGTGGTCGACGGCGCCGCGGAACTGCTCGAGGTCGAGGTCCGTCTGGCTGATCGCGGTTTCGAGGGGGAGGACGAATGTGTGGACGCCGTCGAGCGCATCACCCGATGCGGCTCCCTCGACGGTGACGGCACCGGCGAGGCGGGAGATCGCGAAGTTGAGTTCCTTCAATCCCGTACGTCCGGTGATACCAATGAGCTGACCGGCGACATCCGTGTACGCATTGCGGAGGTCGAGGATGTCGTCCGTCGCGGGGGCGGTCAAACGTCCGTTCGGGTCGCGCGCGATGTCGACGACGCGCAGGGCCGTCACCCCCGTGCGGAAATCCTCGTTGACGCTTTCCGGCGGGATCACCGACACGGTTCCGTCGGCGCTCGTGGTCGACTGGAGCCCGATCGCGTCGAGCACTCGCTGGCGGATCTCGATCGCTTTCGTCTTGTCCGCGTTGTCCGCGGCTGCCACGACGGCGAGGAAGTCGATGAAGGCCTGGTCCGTGGCCTGCCGCGCCTCGGTGCGCAGGGGGACGAATTGGGTATACGAGTCGTAGAGGCCCGCGACGTTCGCGCGCTCGTCCTGAAGGTCGGTCGCGAGCGCGTTCGAGGTGCGGACGACATCGAGCAATTGCTCGACGTTGCGCGCGGAGTCGAGATTTCGGGCAGCAGAGAACGTCACCGTCGCCGCGACGATGACGAGAACGAGAATCGGCACGGCGACGACCGCGAGGATCTTCCCGCGGACACCGAGTCTGCCGAACATCGAGCCTCTCCCTTGTCCGTGTCGGGTTTCCGAGCACGTGTACTGCACTGCCGAGCCGACAGTCCCCTACCTGTTGGTTATCGGCCACGATGCCGATCACCATGAGCACAAACTGCCTAACTCGCTACACATGAGACGCTAGTGCCATGCATCCATGACGGCACTCCGGGGGGATTCTCTGTGAAAGTTGTCACTTTTTCCGATTTCGGTGGTCCTGAGGTCTTCCGTACCGAAAGTGTCCCCACCCCGGATCCGGGGCCCGGAGAGGCTCGAATACGCGTTGTCGGAGCCGGGGTCAACCGCGCCGACGTCCTCCAACGCCAGGGCCACTACCCGCCCCCCGAAGGCGCCCCCGCCTGGCCGGGCCTCGAGGTCTCGGGATACGTCGACGCCGTCGGGCCCGGCGTGGAAACGCTCGACGAGGGGGACGCCGTGTGCGCGCTTCTTCCCGGCGGCGGATACGCGGAATACTGCGTCGTCCCCGCCGGGCTCGTCCTTCCGATCCCGGTCGACGTCACCGTCCTCGACGCCGCCGGCCTCGTCGAGGCCGCGTGCACCGTGTGGTCCAACCTCAGGGGCGCGGGCGCGCGACCGGGCGACTCCGTGCTCATCCACGGCGGCAGCGGCGGCGTCGGATCCCTCGCGATACAGATCGCGAAGGCCGCCGGCCTCCACGTGCTCTCGACCTCCCGCGGGCCGGAGCGGTCGGAACGATGCGCGCTTCTGGGCGCCGACGTCGCCATCGACTACATCGAGGATGACTTCGCGGTGATCGCCGAGGCGGAGGGCGGGGTGGACATTGTCCTCGACATACTCGGCGCCGTGTACCTCGAGAGAAACCTGCAGGCGCTTGCTCCCGGAGGGCGGATCGTCGTGCTCGGACTCCAGGGGGGCGCCCGGGCGGAACTCGACCTCGGGGCACTCTTGGCCAAGCACGCGACGATCGCTGGTACGACGCTGCGCGGGCGGCCGCTCGGGCAGAAGGAGGCGATCGTCGCCGACGTTCGCGAGAACGTGTGGCCGTGGATCCCGGGTGAGGTCACTCCCGTGATCGGCGCGACGTTCCCGCTCGAGGACGCCGCGGCCGCGCACGAGGCGCTCGAGACGGGCGACGTGTTCGGCAAGATCGTCCTCGTCGCCTCCGAGGCGTCGGGCGGTGCGACCTAGGCGAGGTTGCCCGCGGCGAGGGACGACGCGAGAGCCGGGCTCGGCGGGACGCGCGGGAGCAGCGTCGCCTGAACGGCGTGGTACACGTCGGGCTTGCCCTCCCACACCGTGCGCGACACTTTCTGGTCCGGGCCGAGCTCGTGGAACCACGAGCCCCCGGCGTGGTCGAGGTGATGCGCACCCGCGTACTCCCACCACCGGCGGTAGTGTTCCGCGTACTCCTCCTGGCGCGTCCGCCGGTACAGGGTCGCGGCCGCGCCGATCGCCTCGGCGGTCACCCAGTGCATGCGCTCGCGCACGATCGGACGCGCATCGCCGTCGATGGTGTACACGAAGCCGGGCTCGCCGTCCGCCTGCCATCCCTCCCGCACCGCCGTCGAATAGAGCGCCCGCGCCGCGGGGATCATCCAGTCCGCGGCCGCCATTCCGCCCTGCTCGCGCGACGCCGCCGTCTGGACGGTCAGCCGCGCCCACTCGAAGGAGTGGCCGATCGTCGTTCCGTACGGGCGGAATGGATGAGCGGGGCGGTCCTTGTTGTAGTCGGGCTCCGGCGTCCAGTCGGGCGCGTAGTGCTCGGGCAGTCGCCAGTTGGCGTTCCGCGCGAACGTGTCGACAGCGCGTTCGACGATGCGCAACGCGCGCGACAGCCACGTGGGGGCGGCGAGCGCGTCCGCCGCGGCGAGGAAGGCCTCCACCGCGTGCATGTTCGCGTTGAGCCCGCGGTACTCCTCTTCGGTCTTCCAGTTTCGACCGAAGGAGTCGCGCGCCATGCCGACGGTGTCGTCCCAGAAACGTTCCTCGAAGGTGGCGAGGGCGTCGTCGAGCAGTTGTGCCGCCCCGGGGCGGCCCGCCACGGTCGCCGACGCCGCAGCGAGGATGACAAACGCGTGCGAATACGCCTCCTTGGCGTCGTTCGTGGGGGCCTGCGGTCCCACCGCCGAGAACCACCCGCCGTACGCCTCGTCCACGAATCGTCCCGTCAACGCGGCGATGCCATGGTCGACGAGCGCGGCACAGCCCGGACGCCCCATGAGGGCGCCGAGCGCGAACACGTGCGTCATGCGCGCCGTGATCCACAGTTCCGAAGGCCTCGCCGGGTCGCGAGTCCCGTCCTCGCGCAGCCATCCGAACCCGCCCGCGGGGTCGACCGACGCCCGTGCGAAGGCGATGAGGCGATCCGTCTCGCCTTCCAACCACCGGATGTGCGCGGGAGACGTCAGCCAGTTCATCGCGTCTCCGCCTCCTTCGCGTACGGCTTCACGGCACTTTCGAGAATAGTCCGCGACCGTTCGACGTCATATGATCGCGAGCCGTTCCGGATCGATGAGCGCCTCGAGCACCGGGAGAACCCCGTCGTCCTCGACGCGCCCCGCCACGTCGTCCGCCACGGCCTGGACGTCCTCGGGTGCGTTGCCCATCGCCGTCGAGTGCCCGGCCCACCGGAGCATGTCGATGTCGTTGTACCCGTCGCCGACCGCGACCGTGTGATCGGGGTAGACGCCGAGTTGCCGGCGAAGCGCCTCGAGGGCCGAGGCCTTCGACACCCCGGGAGGGGTGAGGTCGAGCCATGCCGATGTGCCGACGACGTACGTCACCTCGTTGAGCCCGATGCGGCCGACGAGGTCGTCGAACCGCGAGACGTGCTGTCCCGGCGCGCGGATCACGACGCGCGTCGCCTCCGTCGCGCACAACTCGTCGAACTCCACGACCCGCTGGCGGCCCGATAGGTCGCCGTCGGGGAATTCCCCGCTCACCCGGTACCCGACCCCGAGGTCCTCGACGGCGTAGCGCGCGTCGGGTAGCTCCTCGCGTATCAGTTCGAGCGCCGCCCGCGGGTTGAACGTCACCTTCTCGGAGATCTCGTACCCGCCCACCGCGGCGGGGTTGAGGCGGATCGTGACGGCGCCGTTGGAGCACACGGCCCATCCGCGGCGGATTCCCAGCGCCTCCGCGACCGGCATCGTGGCGATGATGCTGCGGCCCGTCGCGAGGATCACGTGGTTGCGGCACATGCGCACCTGTTCCACGGCGCGCACGACGTCCGGGGAGATCGCGCCGCCCCAATGCATGAGAGTCCCGTCGACGTCGAGGCCGACCATGCGCCAGTCGTCCGGCCCGAGGGGCGGGCGCATCCGGGCGGGATCGGTGGCCATGAGACGACCCTACGACTCGATGGCGGTCCGCGCGTCGCGCTAGGCGACCGGCTCGAGCGCCTCGACGCCGCCGAGGTACGGCCGGAGCGCCGCGGGAACGTGAACCGATCCGTCGGGCCTCTGATGGTTCTCGAGAAGCGCGACGATCCAGCGCGTCGTCCCGATGGTCCCGTTGACCGTGGCGACGGGGGCGGTGCCACCGTCGCCGCGTTCGCGCGTGCCGAGACGGCGCGCCTGGAACGTCGTGCAGTTGGACGTCGAGGTGACCTCCATGTACCGCGACTGACTCGGCAGCCACGCCTCGCAGTCGAACTTGCGGGCCGCGCTCGAACCGAGATCGCCTGCGGCGACGTCGATCACGCGATAGGGAAGCTCGAGCTTCGCGAGCATCGCCTCCTCGAGCTCAAGGAATCGCGCGTGCTCGTCCGACGCCTCTCCCGCCGTGCAGAAGGAGAACATCTCGACCTTGTGGAACTCGTGGACGCGGATGATGCCGCGGGTGTCGCGCCCGTGGCTTCCTGCCTCGCGCCGGTAGCACCGGCTCCATCCCGCGTACCGAAGCGGCCCGTCCGACAGGTCGAGGATCTCGTCCCCGTGGTAGCCCGCGAGCGCGACCTCCGACGTCCCGGTGAGGTAGAGGTCGTCGGCCTCGAGCCGGTACACCTCCTCCGCGTGCTTGCCGAGGAACCCGGTGCCGCGCATGACCTCGGGGCGGACGAGCGTCGGGGGGACGACGGGCGTGAATCCCGCGGACGTCGCGTGGTCAAGCGCGGCGCCCAGGATCGCGAGTTCGAGCCGCGCGCCGATCCCCATCAGATAGTAGAAGCGCGCGCCGCTGACCTTGGCGCCGCGCTCCATGTCGATCGCGCCGAGCGCCTCGCCGATCGCGAGGTGGTCCTTCACGTCCGGGATCTCCGCCGGCGATCCGACCTCGCGGAGCACGACGTAGTCGTCCTCACCGCCGGGCGGCACCCCGTCCTCGACGACGTTCGCGATCTGGAGGGCGTTCTCCGTGACCCGCTCCGAGGCCGCGTTCGCGGCGGACTCGAGTTCCTTGACGCGGGCCGCGAGCGCGTGCGCCCGCTCGAGCGCCGCATCCCGCTCGTCGCCCTTCGCCTGCGCGACCGCCTTGCCGAGCGACTTCTGCTCCGCGCGCGCGGCCTCGTACTCGGCGAGCGCCGACCGGTGCGCAACGTCCGCCTCGAGCACGGCGTCCACGATCGCGGGATCGTCGCCGCGCGCGACCTGGCTCGCGCGAACGGCGTCGGGATCGGAACGCAGGAGCTTGAGGTCGATCATGGTGACGAGTGTATCGGCGGCACGTAGGCTCGCTCCCATGGGCTGGCAGTGGCTGGCGATCGCGGCCGCGTGCATCGCGGTGGTCGCCATGGCGATCGCCGTGGCGTCGCTTCGTCGACTCGGCGAGCGGGATCCGACGACCGTAAGGCCGTGGCTGCGGAGGTTGCTCCGCGTACGGGAGTACCCGCCCGAGTTGATGGCCGCCTTCGAGAGCAACCGGTCGGGACGCGAACGCCTCGCGTTCATCGTGAACCCGACCAAGCCGGGCGTCGCGCGCCTGAGGGAGATCACCCGCCAGACGTGCGCCGCGCGCCGCCTGCCCGAGCCGATCTGGCTGTACACCTCCCCCGGCAACACGGGCCTCGACCTCGCGCGTCAGGCGGCGGCCGCGGGTGCAGACGTTCTCATCGCCGCGGGCGGCGACGGCACCGTGCGCCCGGTCGCGGCCGTCGCGATCGAGACGGGGCTTCCATTGGGGATCATTCCGATGGGCACGGGCAACCTCTTCGCCCGCAACGTCGACGTTCCGATCGGGAACCCGACGGAGGCGCTCCGCGCGATCCTCGACGGGAAGGACTCCGCGGTCGACATCGGGCGCCTCACCGTGACGCGCGAGTCCGGCGACGAGCGTGAGTACCTCTTTCTCGTCATGGCGGGCGTCGGCATCGACGCGGAGATGGTCGCGGGCGCACGAGACGGGCTGAAGCGCCGCCTGGGCTGGCTCGCGTACTTCGTCGCCGCCTTCCGCCATTTCCGAGCGAAGCGCATGCGGGCCTCGGTCACCGTCGAGGGGCTCGACGCCGTCACCGGGAAAATGCGCACCGTCCTCGTCGCGAACTGCGGGCGCCTGCCCGGCGGGCTCGTGCTCGTCCCGGACGCCCGCATCGACGACGGCCAGCTCGACATCGCGACGCTCGACGCGCGGGCGGGCGTCGCCGGCTGGGCGGGTCTCGTCGGCGAGGTCGTCATGCAGGGGCGGTCCGTACCGACGCCGACGCTTCCGGACGCGTGGCGCGCCGGGCGCATCGATCACGCGCGCGGCCCGTCCGTCGAGGTCGTGATGGAGGCGCCGGAGCGGGTCCAGGCGGACGGCGAACTCCTGGGACGCGCCGTGCGGATCCGCGCCGTCGTCGACGCGGGATGCCTCACGGTCCGGTCGCGCGGTCCGGCCTAGTCGACCGTTTCCCCCTGCCGGACCGCCTCCACCCAGGATCGGGCGTTCCGGAAATCCGCGTCGCGCGTCCCGACGTCCAGCGGCGTCGGGCCATCGAGGGTGACGGCGGGGTACGAGCCGAGGAACAGCACGAGCGGGCACGTCCTCTTGAGGCCGATGAGCGCCTCCGACATGCGCTCCTCGGCGATGTGGGCGAGCGCGTCAATGGAGAACGAGTACTCGCCGGGACGATCGCCGATGGGCCGCGACTCGATACGCGAGAGGTTGACGCCTCGCGCGGCGAACTGCTCCAGCATCTCGAGCAGCGAACCGGCGCGGTCCTCCGGCAGATGGACGACGAGCGTCGTCTTGTCGGATCCCGTGGGCTCCGCCACCGGCTCGGGCCGGCCGACCCGGACAAACCGCGTCATCGCCCGCTCGTTGTCGCGGATCCCCGTCTTGAGCACCTCGAGCCCGGCGTTCGCACCGGCGCCGGGCGGGGAGAGCACCGCCTCGTAGCCGACGCTCTCGAGCGTGCGATCGCCATCGGCGAGTCCCGCGAGCGCGGAGGTGTTCGACGAGGCGGGCACGTGGACGACCCCGGGCAGATTCGCGTTCAGCCACCGCCGGCACTGGGCCCAGCCGTGCGGATGCGTCGCGACGCTCGCGATGTCCGAGATGACGGTGCCGGGACGCGCGACGAGCTCGAAGACGACCGGGACGACGGCCTCCTCGAGGATGACGAGGGGCGCGCCTTCGGCGAGCGCGTCGAGCGTCGCCGTGACGCCGCCCTCGATGGTGTTCTCGATCGCGACGACGGCGTAGTCGGCGTCGCCGGAGCGCACCGCCCCGAGCGCCGTGAGGACGTCCGGCTGAGGGAGGTACTCGGCCTTCTCGGGCGGCACCATCGACCGCAACGCGATCTCCGTGAAGGTGCCCGGCGGTCCGAGGTACGCGTATCGGGGCTTGCTCACTCGTCGTCCTCCCGATGGAAGAGCCCGCGGGGGTCGACCGCGTTCTGGGTCGCGGCGATCCCGTTGCGGATGCGACGCGCGCTCACCGCGACCATGACGTCACGGTACTGGTTCGCGTGCAGGAGGGGCGCCCGGGCGCCGGCGGGAGCGGGGCGCACGCGGATGTCGCACTCGACCTCCGTGGCCGTGAATCCCGCGAGGAGCACGTCGAGCGTCATCCCGACGTCGAGGCCGGCGCCGTGGGACAGCGGCAGCGCCGCCTCCATCGCCTCCCGGGTGAGGCACCGCGTGCGGCTGAGAGGTTGGACGGGGGACCACCCCGAGGCGCGCTCGATCGCGCTTCGGGCGAGCGCCGAGGCCATGCGCGTCGCGCGGCTTCCGGGACCCGCGTGGACGGCGATCGCGAGGTCGGCCGCGCCCTCGGAGACGGCGGAGACGAGCGGGGCGGCGCCGACGGCGTGCTCCCCGAGAGCGCCGTCGAGCAGGAGGATGTCGCGCGCGACGTCGCCGGGCTCGTCGCGCATCGAGACAACCGCGAAGCCCGTTTCCATCGCGGCGGAGCGGCCGCGCCGGTGCGAGTGCCGGACGACGACGGCGCCGGCGTCGCGGGCCTCGGATTGGGTCGCGTCGGTCGATCCGTCGTCCACGACGAGGACGAGGTCGACGGCGGGAATGGCGAGCGCTCCGCGGACCGCGCTCGCGATGCGGCGCTCCTGGTTGAAGGCGACGATGATCGCCGCGACGTTCGTGGGCGACTTCCGATCTCGCGTCACGGCAGGGCCGTCCGACGGTGCGCTCGACGCTCGCTTGGCGGCCACGCGCCCAGCCTACCGAGAGCGCGCACATCGACGCACACGCGGGCGTCCGAACACGCCGCGGTGGTCCCTCCGCCGATGAGGTGCGAGAGTTGAGTCATGCACGAACGCGCCGGAACCGTAGCCCAAGCCCAGGACCTCATCGACGTCGACGCGCTTCTCGGCGCGTACTACGACCGGGTCCCCGACGTCGCCGACGCGAGCCAACGCGTCGTCTTCGGGACCTCGGGGCACCGCGGCTCGTCGCTCGACACTGCGTTCAACGAGGCCCACATCGTCGCGACGACGGCGGCGATCGTCGAGTACCGGCGCCGGGAGGGCACGGACGGACCGCTCTTCATCGGCAAGGACACCCACGCGCTTTCCGGTCCCGCGTGGGAGACGGCCGTCGAGGTACTCGCCGCGGCGGGGGTCGAGGTGCGCGTCGACGCCGGCCAACGCTTCACGCCGACGCCCGCGGTCTCGCACGCGATACTCGTCGCGAATGGCGCGCTCGGCGAGGGTGGGCTCCGGACGTCCGGGCCGGGGCTGGCCGACGGGATCGTCATCACGCCGTCGCACAACCCGCCGCGCGACGGGGGATTCAAGTACAACCCGCCGCATGGCGGACCCGCGGACTCCGACGCGACGAGTTGGATCGCCGCCCGCGCCAACGAGATTCTCGCGGACGGGGTCGCATCGGTTCCCCGCATCTCCGTCGCGAAAGCGCTCGCCGCCGACACGACGCGCCCGTACGACTTTCTCGCGACGTACGTCGCCGACCTCCCGTCGGCAGTCGATCTCGACGCGGTGCGCGACGCGGGAATCCGCATCGGAGCGGACCCGCTCGGCGGCGCCGCCGTGGACTACTGGGGCGCCATCGGCGAGGAACACCGCCTGGACCTCACCGTCGTCCACCCCGACGTCGACCCGCGCTGGGCGTTCATGACGCTCGACTGGGACGGAAAGATCCGCATGGACTGCTCGTCGCCGTACGCGATGGCTGGCCTGCGGGAGACGATGGCGAGCGCGGACGCCCCGTACGACATCGCGACGGGCAACGACGCGGATGCGGACCGTCACGGAATCGTCACGCGCGACGGCGGGCTGATGAACCCCAACCACTTCCTCGCCGCCGCGATCGCCTACCTCTACGGGGGGCGGCGGGCCGGGTGGCCGGCCGACGCGGCGATCGGCAAGACGCTCGTGTCGTCCGCCCTGATCGACCGGGTCGGGGCCAAGGTCGGGCGGCGCGTGATCGAGACGCCCGTGGGGTTCAAGTGGTTCGTGCCCGGCCTGCTCGACGCCTCCGTCGGCTTCGGCGGCGAGGAGTCGGCGGGGGCGAGCTTCCTCCGGCGGGACGGGCGGGTGTGGACCACGGACAAGGACGGGATCATCCTGGCGCTGCTCGCGAGCGAGATTGCGGCGACGACGGGCCAGTCGCCCGCCGCGCTTCACCGCAGCCTCACGGACGAGCTCGGCGAGAGTTGGTACGCCCGCGTCGACGCGCCGGCGACACCCGAGCAGAAGGCGGCGCTCGGTCGCCTCTCCCCGGCGCAGGTGAGCGCGACGACGCTCGCCGGGGATCCGATCACCGCGACGCTCACCGAAGCCCCGGGGAACGGGGCCGCGATCGGCGGTCTCAAGGTGACGACGGACCGCGCCTGGTTCGCGGCGCGGCCGTCGGGAACTGAGGACGTGTACAAGATCTACGCGGAATCGTTCGTGTCGGAGGAGCATCTATCCGAGGTTCAGCGCGCCGCCGCGGCCGTCGTCGGCGACGCTTTGGGTTCGTAGCGGCGCGCGGCGATTTCTGCCACGCTTGGGGGCAACCTCCCTTGCGCAGAGGACGCGCACCAGCGAAAGGCACGGAATGAACGCGAAGAGAATGGGTGCGGCGGTCGCCACTGCGGCGCTCCTCCTGGCACTGAGCGGATGCATCCGGATGACCACCGACATCACGCTTCACGAGGACAACACCGTGAGCGGTGAGATCGTCATGGCGGTCCAAGAGGGATCCGGCGCCATGATGGACATGACCGACGACGAACTCGTCGCGAGCATGAACGAGGACAACCCGGCGGGCAAGATGACGGACGCCACCGTCTCGAAGTACAACGAGGACGGGTACGTCGGCACGCGGGTCACGTTCAAGAACGAGCCTCTCGACAACTTCTCCGGCGTCGACGGAACGATCACGCGCGAGGGCGACACCTTCGTCTTCAAGGGAACGGCCCCGGACTCCGAGGAGACGTCACAGGCCCCGCCCGGCGCGGTCGCGACGATGAGCGTCACGTTCCCGGGCGCGGTATCCGACCACAACGGAACGCTCGAGGGCAACACCGTGACGTGGGATCTGCTCACGCTCACCGAGGCGCCGTACGCCACGGGCAGCGCGATCGGTGGGGGCGGCGGCTCGTCGGCCGCGACGATCCTGATCCTGGGCGGCGCCGTGCTGCTCGCCTTGATCATCGTCGGCGTGGTGCTCCTCAACCGACGCAAGACACCCGCCGCACCCGAGGAGGACGCTCCGCCCGCTCCCGCGGCGTAGGAGGCTTTCCGGCCGCGCCCAACCGAACGACGCCGCCCGCCCCTTCACGGGGTCGGGCGGCGTCGTTCGCGATACGGTGGTGTCACCTCAACAAGGGAGATCTCGATGGGGAAGAAAATCATCACCGCATGCGTGGCAGCGCTCGCGATCCTCACGCTCACTGGTTGCCTGCGCCAAAGCGCCTACTACTACGTCCAGCCGGACGACACCGTCGATGGCACGATCTACGTCGCGCTCGACGAGGCATACACGAACGCCGACGACCCGTACCGCGGAACCGGCGCGGACGACATCGCAGCGTTCTTCCATAACGCGACGATCACGCCGTTCGACAACGGCAAGTGGAAGGGCTACCACATCGACTTCGTGGACGAGCCGCTCGCGACGTTCGCGGACGCGCCGACCGAGACGTGGGGCGTCCAGATCGTCAAGGTCGGCACGCAGTACGTCGCGCACGGATACACGCCGACGGCGGACGACGACTCGATGCGTCAGGCGATCGAGGACGACGACGGATTCATGCGGCTGACGATCAGCTTCCCTGGGACCCTCGTCGAGCAGACGGGCGCGGACGAGACGTCCGACGCGGCCGAGAAGCCCGGGTGGGCGTCATGGGACATGCTTACCGTCGACGACACCCCGTACGCGAAGGGCAACGGCGGGTTGCTCTTCCACCTGATCCCCGGCATCGTGCACCTGTTCGACCCCGAGGGCGACCCGGTTCCGAACCCGTCGACGAGTCCCGCGGAACCCGCGCCCGTCGTCACGGTCGTCGTGACGCCGAGCCCGGTCGAAACGCCGTCGCCATCGAGCACGCCGAGCACCTCGCCGAGCGCCTCGCCGAGCGCGGTCGTGGCGGCGCCAAGCGAATCGGACTCGTCGATCCCGGTATGGGTGTGGATCGTCGGGGCGGTGCTTCTCGTCGCACTCGCCGGACTCGGAGGAGTCCTTGCCGCGACGATGCGCGCGAAGAAGGCGCTCCCGGCGGTTCAGGCTCCCGAGCCCGAGTCGACTCCGGCGGCCAAGCCCGAGGCGAAGCCCAAGGCCAAGCCCAAGGCCAAGCCCGAGGCGGAGCCCGCGAAGGACGACGACTCGTCGGCCTAACGCGTCACGCGAGGAGGACGGGACGGGCGCTCGGCGCCCGTCCCGTCCTCTTTCCCCCGGTTCCTTCCCCGACCACCTGGCGCCCGCTACGTTTGACGCAAGGGAAAGGGGGGGCGATGTCGAAGAAGACCGCCCTAGTCGCGATTGCCGTTCTCGCGGTCCTCGCTCTCGCGGGATGCGTGCGCGAGGACGGCACGTACGTCCTCAACGAGGACAACACCGTCGACGGCACGATCGTGCTCGCCATGGCGATCGACGAGACCAACCCGACACCTCCGCCGTCGATGTTCGACGCCGCCGACATCGCCTCCGGCTTCGCCCACGCCACCGTGACCAACCTCGGGCAACCCGGGTGGGTCGGGGACCGCATCACCTTCGTCGACGAGCCGATTGCGACGTTTTCGACCGCCGTGGACGACTGGGAGATCTCCGTCTCCCGGGTCGGCACGCAGTACGTCGTGGCCGGCGCCCCGATCGATCCGGCGGACGCGGCGACGAAGCAGAACGTGATCGACGAGGGCGGTTCGATGGATCTGAGCGTGACCTTCCCCGGCCCCGTCGCCGAGCACAACGGAACGCTGTCCGGTACGACCGTGACGTGGGACATGCTCACGCAGGACGCCGCACCGTACGCGCGCGGAAGCGCGGTGCCGCAAGCGCCGCCGGCCGCGCCGGATCCGGTCGTCACCGTCGTGGTGTCCCCCCACCCGACGCCGCACGCAAGCCCGACGCCCACCGTGATCATCACGCCGAGCGCGTCACCCAGCGCGATCGCCGCGCCGGACGATTCCGGGAACGCGTCGATCCCCGTGTGGGTGTGGATCGTGGGCGGGGTTCTTCTCGCCGCGATCGTCGGCCTCGGGTCGTTCATGATCGCCTCTCGCACCACGAGCGGCACTCCGGCGCCGCCCGAGCCGAAGCCCGAGCCCGAGCCCGAGGTCGACGCGGAGCCCGAAGCCGATACGGAACCGGAACCCGGGGCGAAGCCGGCCAAGGCGAAGACGACCACGACCGCAACCTCCGACGCGTCCGTCGAGGAGACCAAGAAGTTACCGCCGGTCACGGACGAGGACTAGAGCCGGGGAGCCCCGCGGCGCCCTCCGCGTTTCGATCGGGTTCGGTCGCGCGCCGAGCCCGCGTCCTGCATAGTCCGCATCAACACCGCGTATCTGCCTGCATTACCCGCACAACGGGACGTTCGTCCCGACCGGGGCGTGCGGATGTTGCATATCGTGCTGATTATGCGGACTACGCAGAATTCCACGAACGGAACGCTGATGACCGCCGAGGACCTCGAGTCGCTCCTCGGCGTCGACAAGTCGACCGTGTATCGCATGGCGCAGGACGGCCGCCTCCCCGCGATCAAAGTCGGTCGCCAGTGGCGATTCCCGGCCGAGCCCATCCGGGCGATGCTCAACACGGGAGCGACCGCGCCCGGTCCGTCGGCGGAATCCGTGTCCCGTACCCGCGGCGGCCTTCGCTCCGACGACGCCTCCACGCTTCAGCCCGTCGTCGACCTCGTCGCCGAACTCCTGGGCGTGATGATGGTCGTCACGGACATGGAGGGCAACCCGGCGACGGACGTCGCCAACCCATGCCCGTGGTTCGCCGAGCGACAGGACGATCCCGAGGTTCTCGAGGACTGCGTCAACGATTGGAGGGCGTTCGCCAATGAGCAGGCGTTCGCCCCCGCCTTCCGCCAGGGCCCGCACGGCTTCGAATGCGCGCGCGCCCTGATCCGCGAGGGCAATCAGCTCGTCGGAATGGTCCTCGCCGGCGGAGTCGCGCCGGGCGACTGGGAACCCGACGCCGTACGCGACGTGACCGACGGCCTCTACCACCTCACAGCGTCCGACCGCGCCGTCCTGCTGTCCGCGCTCCCGAGGATCGCGGCGACCATATCCCGGGTTGCGAGGCAACCCGACACCGCTAGGAGCGAATGATGAAGAAGCTACTGGTCATCGGCGCGGGAACCGCCGGGGTCATCACCGTGAACAAGTTGCGCAAGAAGCTGCCGCGTTCCGAGTGGGAGATCACGATCGTCGACCCGTCCGAGCGACACGACTACCAGCCGGGATACCTCTTCCTCGCGGTCGGGATGTACACCGAGAAGAAGATCGACAAGCCGCTCGCGAAGTACATCCCCAAGGGCGTGACCTGGATCAAGAAGGCCGTGACGGCGATCAAGCCCGACGAGAACACGGTGACCCTCGACGACGGCACGTCCCTGGGGTACGACTACCTCGTCATCGCGACCGGAACCAAGCCCCGCCCCGATCAGACGCCGGGCATGGACGGGAAGCTGTGGCACGACACGGTGCACTCGTTCTACACCTACGACGACGCCAGGGCGCTGCGCGACAAGCTCGAGACCTTCGAGGGCGGCAAGGTCGTCGTCCACGTCACCGAGATGCCGATCAAGTGCCCCGTCGCCCCTCTGGAGTTCGCGTTCCTCGCCGACGACTACTTCGCCAAGCGCGGGATCCGCGACAAGATCGAGATGACGTACGTGACCCCGCTTCCGGGGGCGTTCACCAAGCCCATCGCGGCTGCGGCGCTCGGCGACATGCTCGGCGCGCGCGACATCGCCGTCGAGCCCGACTACATCATCGAGAGGGTCGACGAGGACGCGAAGGCGATCTACTCGTACGACGAGCGCGAGGTTCCCTTCGACCTCCTCGTCACGATCCCGCTGAACATGGGCGCCGACTTCGTCGCCGGCTCCGGTCTCGGCGACGAGCTCAACTTCGTCACGGTCGACAAGGAGACGCTGCAGTCGACCACGTACGAGAACGTCTTCGCGGTCGGCGACGCCACGAACGTGCCGACCTCGAAGGCTGGAGCCGTCGCCCACTACGAGCTGGACCTGTTCCCCGAGAACTTCCTCGAGATCATCGCGGGCAAGGAGATGACGCACAGGTTCGACGGGCACGCGACGTGCTTCGTCGAGTCGGGTCACGGCAAGGGCCTGCTGATCGACTTCAACTACGACATCGAGCCGCTGCCCGGTTCCTTCCCGTTCCCCGTGATCGGTCCGATGCGCCTTCTCAAGGAGACGCGCCTCAACCACTGGGGCAAGCTCGCCTTTCGCTTCGCGTACTGGTGGCTCCTGCTGCCGGGGCGCTACATCCCGATTTCCGCACATCTGTCCACGCGAGGCAAGCGGCGCCCCGCGAACCACTGATCGCCGCTAAAGAGAGGAAGGATCATGCCCACCCAAGAGATGCTCGGGCGCGAGATCCACGTCGACGACGAGGGTTTCCTCACCGAGTTCAGCGAATGGGACGAGAAGCTGGGCGCCGAGCTCGCGAAGAACATCGGCGTCAAGATGACGGACGAGCACTGGAAGGTCGTCGAGTTCCTTCGGCGCGACTACGAGAGCCAGGGCACCACGGCGACGACGCGACGCGTCGACTTCGTCGGCGGCTTCCCCGTCAAGCTTCAGTTCCAACTGTTCCCGCAGAAGCCGGCCAAGAAGATGGCCTATATCGCGGGCCTTCCCAAGCCCGCCGGCTGCGTCTAGGACGCGGAAAGGACTGATCATGGCCGACAAGCCCATCGTTCCCGATTTCGGCGGCTCCGCCCCGTCGGGACGCAAGCTGGCGATCATCTGCTCGAAAGGCAACCTCGACATGGCGTATCCGGGGCTCATCCTCGGCAACGCCGCACTCGGTGAGGGCGTCGAGGTGGACCTCTTCTTCACCTTCTGGGGCTTCGACATGATCCACAAGAAGCGTCAGAAGAAGATGAAGTTCAGCCCCGTCGGCAACTTCGCCATGCACCTACCGATCGGCGGGCTGCGCATGCCCCAGTGGCTCGCGTGGCTCCCCGGGATGCAGCCGTTCGCGACGTGGTACCTCAAGCGCGAGATCAACAAGCTCGAGGTGCCGCCCGTCGAGGAATTCCTCGACCAGATCACCGCCGCGGGCGGCCGCCTGTGGGGCTGCAAGATGAGCGCCGACATGGGTGGACTCACGATGGAGGACCTTCGTGACGACGTCCAGGACATCATCACGGCCGCCGACTTCATCGACATGACGGACGGGGCGCAGATCCTGTTCATCTAGGCCCGGAGGGGCGTCGTCTTTCTCCTTGGCGGCGTCCCCCCGCACCATCGGCCCTCGCGCCGTTGAGTCAACCCGGTGCCTCGCCACCGGGTTGACGTGCGTTCGGGGTCGCCCGAACCCGCGTAGGACTCGCGTACCCCGACCTCCGGGGGAACGCGTCCGCACCTATGGTGAGACATGGCCGAATCGCGATCGACCGAGATCACCGACCTCCTGGTCGGCGAACCCGGGGGCGGCGTCGATCTCGCGGACGTGGAGAGGAGGCTGCGCCTCAACGGGCAGAGACGCGCCGCGCGTATCGTCCGTCGGATCCCCGCTCCCGGACGACGCTTGGGGGCGCCCGAGCTCGACGCGCTGCGTTTCGCGGTCCACTGCGAACTGCAACGGCTCGAGGAGGAACTCCAACTTCCTCGGCTCGTCGCCGAGCACCTCGAACCGCTCGTCGCCGACACGCGTCGCCGTGTCGGACGTCGGGACGTCACGATCCTCGACGTCGGATGCGGGCTCGCGTACCTTCTCCGCTGGCTCTCGCTCCGTTCCGGATGGGATCCCGCGGTCCGCTACGTCGGGATCGATCTCGACGGCGGTCTTCTCCGTCACGCGACGCGTCTTGCCACGGACGAAGGAGCGCGCTGCGAGTTTCGCGAGGGCGACGCCTGCTTCCTCGATCGGCACGTCGACGACCCCGACGGCACCGTCGTCGTCTCCTCGGGGCTGATGCACCATCTCGACCCCCAGGCGCTTCCGACGTTCTTCGCCGCGCACGAACGCGGCCGCATCTCGGCGTTCGCCCATTGGGACCTCACTCCGACCCGCTGGGCGGTCGCCGGATCCTGGGTATACCACCGCGCGCGTGCCCGGCTGGCGATCGCGCGCCACGACGGCGTGACCTCGACGCATCGCGCGTACCCCGCCTCGACCTTGCTCGCCGCCGCGCGCCGCGGCGCGCCGTCCTATGTCCTCTCGTGCGTCGACGGTTCGCCATGGCGCCCCAATCCGATTCGCGTCCTCCGCCCGATCACCGGGATGCGAGTCGCCTCGCCGGAGGAACGATGACGGCGTGGACGTTGGCTATCGCGTTGCTTGCGATCGGACTGATCGACGGGGGATTCTCGGGGTTTCGCGCCTCGCTCGGACGGGACGCCCGGATCGATCACCGCACGGACGATCGCGTCGGCGCCCGCCGCGGCATCGCCGTCGCGGCCGCGGGGCTGGCGCCCGCCGTCATCCTCGCGTTGACGGTGACCGCGCGAGACGGCGCCGCGCTCGACCTGTTCCGCGACGCCGGCGTGAAGATGCTCGCGGTCTACGCGGGATACTCCGTCGTGATGCTGACGGCGATGGCCTCGTACGCGACCCTGCCGTGGCGCTGGAGATTCCTCGCGACCTCGATGATCATGGGCCCCCTGAGTCTGGTCCGGCCCCTCATCGCGGTCGCGGGCGCGGCGCTCGCGATCGCCGCCTCGCACGACGGAAGGGTCGCGTGGTGTTGCGGGCTCGCCGTGATCGGAGTGCTCGCGGTCGAGCCCGTCGTCTCGCGCGTCTGGTATCGCCCGGTCGTCGTCCCGCGTTAGTCGGAGACGGTCGTGTCGCGCGTCTCGGATGCGCGCGCAGGCGCCGCGAGACGATGGCGAATGAGAAGGTCGGCGTCGCCGAGCACGTCCCCGATCCGCCCGTCCGCGACCACGCGCCCGGAGTCGACGATCACCGCCCTATCGCACGTCTCGCTCGCGTACGCGAGATCATGCGTCACCATGACGACGGTGCGGCCGAGGCCCCGCAGAAGGTCCGCGAACTCGGCCCGCGCGAGCGGGTCGAGGTTCGACGACGGCTCGTCGAGTGCCAGCGTCTCCGGCTCCATCGCGAGAACGGTCGCGAGCGCGACGCGACGCCGTTCGCCGACGCTGAGGTGGTGGGGCGACCGGTCCCCGCGTCCGCCATCCCCACGGCCGCGAGCGCGTCGCGCACCCGCGCCTCGAGGGCGTCGCCGCGCATGCCGTCGTTCGCCGGGCCGAAGGCGACGTCGTCGCGGACGGTGGTCATGAACAGCTGGTCGTCCGGATCCTGGAACACGAGGCCCACCCGGCGACGCGCCTCGCGGGCGGTCTCCGGAGTGACGCGCGTTCCCGCGACGAACACGTCGCCGCCGTCCGGTTCCAGGAGGCCGATCGTGAGCAGGAGGAGCGTCGTCTTCCCCGCGCCGTTCGGACCGAGTATCGCGACGCGCTCGCCCGGCGCGATCGCGAGGGTCAGGCCGGTGAGCGCCTCGGTCCCGTCGGGATAGGCGTAGCGGAGGCCGCGGAACTCGATCGCGGCGGTCACGGGCGACCCCCGTGTTCGCGACTAGGGCGACGACCGCGACCGCGGCGAGGACCATGGGGATCGCGAGACCGCGCGCCCACGCACCGACGGGCGCCGACGGGGCGGCGGACGGTGGCATCCGTCCAGAGTATCCGCGGGCCACCATCGCATCGTAGGTCCGCTCGCCGCGCTCGTACGAACGCACGAAGAGCGTCGACGCGGCGCTCGCCGACGGCACGACCTGCCACATCCATCGCGGCCGATATCCTCGCGCGGCCATCGCGGTCCGCATCCGCGCGGCCTCGTCCGCCAGGACGTCGACGTAGCGCACCATGAACGACGCGATGCCGACGACGAGGGCCGGCGCGCGCAGACGCGACAGGCCCGCGAGGAGGTCCGCCACCGTCGTCGTGGCCGTGACGACGACGGCGGCCGCCACGCACGTCACGCCCTTCGCCGCGATCCCCCACGCCGCCCACAACCCCTCCGCGGACACCGCGACGCCGAGTACGTCGACGCGAGGGCCGCCTCCGACGAAGGGCAGCGCGACCGCGGCGAGCAGGAACGGGACGGCGAGGGCGAGGCGGCGCAGCAGGACGGACGAGGGCACGCGCGCGGCGACGGCCGCGAGGGCGACGAGTCCAGCCTCCGCGACGAGGGCCTCGACCCGCTCCCGTGGCGTCGCGACGACCGCGAGCACGGTGACGGCGAGCGCGACGAGTTTGACCTCCGCCGGGAGGCGGTGAACGACGCTGTCGCCGTGGACGAACACGGCGTGGGGATGGCGGAGCGTCACGCGGCCACCTCCTTCTCGACGTCGCGGCGACGGGCGCGGGCGCCGGTCACGGCCGCGCCGACTCCGAATACCAGGGTGAGCCCCGCGAGGCCCGCGAGTATCGTCCCGGGGGCGGATCCCATGCCTGCCACGCCGTATCCCGCGAGCGGGGAGTCGGCGGTGGCGGAGTCGACGGCGACGCCCGCGATGCCGTGGTCGAGCGCGACCCGCTCGAGCCCGTCGGGGCTCGACGACGCGCGTGGGGCCACGACGGCGAGGAGGAACACGGCGACGGCGACGCCCGCGGCGACGAAGCCCCCGACCGCCACCCGGGAGACGCGCGCCCGGCCCGATCCGCGGAATCCCGCGACGCGCGCTCCGACGACGAGGTCGGGACGCGCCACGAGCACCGCCGACACGACGAGCCCGCTGATCAGCCCCTCCCCGATGCCGATAAGGGCGTGAACGCCGACCATCGCGCCGAGCACGGTCCGATCGCGACGCCCCCGGAGCCGCCGATCGCGTACTCGCCGGTGAACGCGAGCGACGCGGCGACCACGGAGGCCCACGACGCGACCGTCGTCGCGGCGACCACCGACGTGGCCGTTCGCGGGAGCACGGCGGCGATCGCGCGGAAGACGACCCACCCGACGAGCGCGGTCACGAGCGCCATGTTGAGCACGTTGAGCCCCATCGCGGAGATCCCGCCATCGGCGAATACGAGCGCCTGCACCACCACGACGACGGTCACGACGACCACCCCGACCCACGGTCCGAGGAGGATCGCCGCGAGCGCCCCGCCGAGGAGGTGCCCCGACGTGCCTGCCGCGACGGGGAAGTTGAGCATCTGAAGCACGAAGACGAACGCCGCCGCGAGGCCAGCGAGCGGAACGACCCTCTCCTGGACCCTCCGCCGGACGCGCCGGAGGCTCTCGCCGACGCCCCCGGTCGCCGCGGCCGCCGCCGTCAGCGAGGTGGGGAGGTCGATGAACCCGTCGGGAATGTGCACCGCCGCCCCCTAGGAGAGCACCGCCGCAGGCGCGGGGTGATCGAGTCGGTTGACCATGTCGAGCTGGCGGATCGTGTAGTCGCGCAGCGCGGTGAGCCGCGCCTCGTCGAGGCGCTCGCAGGCCCAGTCCCAATGCAGCGAGCACCACTCGCCCGGCGCGAGATTGCCCGCGAGCCCCATGCCGTCGGAGCCGACGAGCACGCGTTCTACGCTCGACTCGCCGAGGATCAGCCGCCCTCGACCCACTCGAGTCGCCGCGAGCGGACGAGCGCCTCCTCGCCGATCACCTCGACCACCTGGCCCCACCGGATACGGCACCGGTCGAGCACGCGAAGCGGCTCGTCGACGTGCCCCTCGCGCAGCAGCCCGAGCCACGGGTACACGGCGAACACGTGGAAGCTGTGATGCGGGACGGCGCCCGCGGGAACGGTCTCCGCGAGGTTCGTCCACGCGCCCGCGGCGCGCTTCTTGAAGCGCGTCTCGAGCGAGTCGCCCATGAGGCGCGGCCCGACGCCGTCGAGCAGGCGATTGCCGATCCAGTACGCCTCGACGACGCGCTCGTCGAGGGGGTCGGCGATGTTCGCCGAGGCGGCGATCAACTCGAGGTACGGCCAGGCGCCCTCGAATCCCTTGGCGAGTTGCCGGAGACCCCCGTCGGACGCGCCCGCGGCGACCTGCTCGAGCAGTTGCTCCGGGCTCGCGGGCCCGCAGTAGCCGAGCTCGTTCGGCGGGTACGCGTACCTGCTGAAACAGGAGGACGCCGTCGGCCATGGTGCCTCCTACGGTCGCGCTCCCGCGGGAAGCGCCGGCCGCATGGCCGGGCTCGTCCGCGACATCCGCGACGCGAGGAGCGCCGTACCGGCGAGGATCAGGCCGTACCACGGAAGCGCGGGCGCGAGGTTGACGCCGCGGAAGGCTCCGGACAGCGCGGCGGTGACGAGCGCCCCGGCGACCAGCACGGCGGTCACGTCGACGGCCTGGGCGCGGGCGAGCGCGTGGTGCCACGTCGCGACGTAGCCGGCGAGCAGCAGGCCGGTGACGGCGACCCACCCCCACTGGCACGGCCGTCGTCGGGACGACCTGACCGAGCGGCGCCGGTCGCCGCCGACCACGCGAGCAACACGACGGACCCGCCCGCCATGCGGGCGATCGAGAGCGTCCACGGGGTGAGCGACGCGAGGAGTCGCTTGGAGATCACGACCTCGACCGACCACAGGAGCGTCGCGCCGAGGATCATCATCGCGCCGCCGTCGGTCACGACCGCAGCGATTCCGGCGAGGCCGCCGTTGAGTCCGACCTGACCCGCGAGCAGCAGGGCGATCGCGAGGTAATGGACCCACGAGAGCTTCTCCCGCAGGACGACGACCGCGAGGACGGCGACCCAGATCACCAGGCTCTTGTGGAGGAAGGCGGATTGCGTGGCGGTCGCGCGCGCGAGGCCCTCGAAGAACAGGACGAACGGCACGCTGCCCCCGACGACGGCGACGCCGGCGAGCGCGAACCACGTCCGCGGTCCGCGCGGTCGCGTGACGGCCGCGCCCCGGCGGGCGACGACGGCCGCGACGGCGACGAGCACGACGGCGGCCGCGATGTTCTTCGCCGTCGTGTACACGGCCGCGCTGC
>CAVQHE010000009.1:0-105223 GCA_963712245.1 uncultured Actinomycetota bacterium
ACGGGCGCGACGGGCATGGACGCCTCGGCGAGCCCCGGCGCCGCGTCCTGAGGTCGCGATGGCCACCCGGTCGCGGGACGCCGACGAGCCCGTCGCGTCCGAGGGCCCGAGCAGGCGGGGCTTCCTCTACGGCGGGGCGGCGGTCGGCCTGGGCGCGGCGGCCGGAGCGGTGGCGGAGCGGCACGGTCTGATACCCGGCTTCGCCGTCCCGGAACGACCCGACACCGCCGGACTCAACGGCGCGTCGACCGTGGCGTTCCACGGCGCCCACCAGGCGGGAGTCGAGACCCCGCCGCCCGCGTTCGTCACCTACCTCGCGTTCGACCTGCGCGACGACGCGCAGCGCCCGTCGCTCGCCCGCATGATGCGCCTCCTGAGCGACGACGCACGGCGCCTGATGTCCGGCGAGCCCGCACTCGCCGACCTCGAGCCGGAAATCGTCGCGCGGCCGGCGAACCTCGCGATCACGTTCGGGTTCGGGCCCGAGCTGTTCGCCGCGCGAACCCGTCGGGCGTGCCGACGTGGCTCCGCCCGCTTCCGCCGTTCTCGATCGATCGCCTCGACGAGCGATGGAGCGGCGGCGACCTCCTCGTCGCGATCGGCGGCGACGACCCCCTGACGATCGCCCACGCGACGAGGCTGATCCGCCGCGACGCCGACCGGTTCGCCGTTCTCCGCTGGCGCCAGGACGGATTCCGCCGCAGCTACGGGACCGACCCGGCCGGCCGGACGATGCGCAACCTCTTCGGCCAGGTCGACGGCACGGCGAACCCCGAGCCCGGCTCGCGCGACTTCGCGGATGTGGTGTGGGCGTCGGACCCCGGATGGCTCGCGGGCGGCACCTCCCTCGTACTGCGGCGCATTCGCATGGACCTCGACGGCTGGGACAAGGTCGATCGCTCCGGGCGCGAGAACACCATCGGCCGGCGGCTGTCCGACGGGGCGCCCCTCACGGGGGGGCGCGAGACCGACGCCCCGGACTTCGACGCCGTCGACGCGCTCGGGTTCCCCGTCATCAATTCCGACGCCCACATCCGGCGCGCCCACGGCGCGAACCCCGGCGAGCGCTTCGTCCGCCGCCCGTACACCTACGACGAGACGCCCCCGGCCGGGGAGCTGTCCGACGTCGGACTCCTCTTCGCGACGTTCCAGGCCGACGTCGACCGACAGTACCTCCCCGTGCAGCGGCGCCTCGCGGAAGCCGACCTCCTCAACGTCTGGACGACGCCGGTCGGCTCCGCCGTCTTCGCGATACCGCCGGGGTGCGGCGAGGGCGGCTACGTCGGCGAGACGCTTCTGGGCTGAGCGGCGTCGCCGTCCTACGCGGGATCCGCGTCCGCGTCGGCCGCGAGCGGAATCCGGATCGACAGTTCCAGGCCCCCGCCCTTGCGCGGCGCCGCGTCGACCGTCCCGCCGTGGGCCTCCGCCACGCGCCGGATGATGGGAAGGCCCAGCCCGTGCCCGTCGCGCTCGCTCCTTACTTCGCCCCGCTCGAAGCGCTCAAAGAGCCGGGGGATCGTCGCGCGAGCGATCGTCCCGCCGGTGTTGGCGACGGTGACCGTCGCCATTGACCTCCGCACGCCCGTCGCGCACACGATCCGCCCGTCGTGCTCGAGGTTGAATTTCACGGCGTTGTCGAGCGCGTTCGCCACCATGCGACCGAGGAGCACGGGGTCGCCGTCGACCGGCGCGTCGGCGAGGTCGAGCTCGACCTCGATCCCCGCGCGAGAGGCGTCGTCGGCGACCGCGCTGACCGCGGACGCGACCACGTCGGCCAGGTCGACGCGTTCGCGGCCGTACCCCACGTCGTCCGCCCGCGCGAGCGTCAGGAGCGAGTTCACGAGCGACTCGGACCTATTGACCTGCGTGCGCACCTCCTCCGCGAACGCCCGCGTCTTGCCCGGGATGCGGCCCTGTTCGAGGGCGTTGTCCGCCATCGCCCCGAGCACGGCGAGCGGCGTGCGCAGCTCGTGCGACGCGTCGGCAGCGAAGCGCTGGCGCGCCTCGAACGCGGATTCGAGCCGGTCGAGCATGCCGTTGAACGCCGTCGTGAGGCGCCGGAACTCGTCGTCGGGCCCTTCGGCCGGAAGCCGTCGCGACAGGCTCGACGCCGAGAGGGCGTTCGCCTCGCCCACGACCTCGTCGATCGGCCGGAGCACGCGCCCGGCAAGCCACCACGACAACGGAAGGGCGACCACGGCGACGACGACGAACGCGAGTATCGAGACCCGAAGCAGGTCGTGGAGGACGTTCTGGCGCGCCTGCTCCTGCACGTCGTGGATCTCGACGGCGATCACGTCATTCGGGCCGCCGACGACGACGACGTCCGGGCCGCCCTGGTTCGGCTTCTGCTCCGACGCGCGGGGCGGAAGGTCGGGGACGGTGATGCCCGCCTCCTGCAGGGCGTCGCGGAACGCCTGGACCCGCGCCTCCGCCTCCGCCGCCGGCGTCGTCTTCGCCGCCATGAAGGAATAGGCCGTCGCGACGAGCACGGCGGCGAGGACGGTGAAGAGCACGGCGAACATCACGGTGATCTTGAGTCGAACGGTGAGCCTCACGCTTCCCCCTCGGAAACGAGCCGGTACCCCCGGCCTTTGGCCGTCTCGATGATCCCGGGCTCGCCGAGCTTGCGGCGAAGCGTGACCATCGTGACGCGGACGGCGTTGGTGAACGGATCGGTGTACTCGTCCCAGACCTTCTCGAGCAGCTGCTCGGCGGAGACGAGGCGCCCCGGCTGGCTCGCGAGCACCTCGAGCACCGCGAACTCCTTGGGCGAGAGCGCGATCGGGCGTCCCGCGCGCGTCACCCGCTGCGCGTGCGGGTCGACGACGAGATCCCCGACGGTCGAGAATCGGCGCCGGCGCGCACCTCCGCGCGGCGCGCGAGCGAGCGGATGCGCGCGACGAGCTCCGCGATCGCGAAGGGCTTGGATAGGTAGTCGTCGGCTCCGATCTGGAGGCCGGAGACGACGTCGCTCGATCGCCGCGCGGCGGTGAGCATCAGGATGCGCGGCGGGTGCGTGGTCGCGACGAGACGTCGGCACACGTCGTCGCCGTGGATCGCGCGGGAGGTCGCGGTCGAGGACGACGACGTCGTACTCCGTCCCGTCGGCCTTCGCGAGGGCCTCGACGCCGTCGATGGCCACGTCGACCGCCATGCGCTCGCGCCGGAGGCGCGACGCGACCTCGCGCGCGAGCGCCGCGTGGTCCTCGACGAGCAGTATGCGCACGATGCCTCCCTCCTCGGTATCGTCCTACGTCGCGTCGGCGTTGTCGCGCTCGGTGGACTCGGGGTCGACCGCATCCGGACCCGTGTCTCGCCCCACGGAGAGGGGGCGGCCTCGCCGGAATCCGCGGCAGCGATCGCGAACCCGGCGGAGGCCAACCCAGCACCGACCACGAGGCCGGCGACTCCGACGAGAGTCGCGTCGGAGGTGGCGCGGCCGGGGCGGGACAGTTCCGATCCGGCTACGGGTACGACGTTAGGCCGGCGCGTGTTCGGTGAACGTAAGGATGTGGCGGGCGGCACGGGCGAGGGTCGTCAGTCGTCCCGCTCCTCGCGCGGCTCGTACGGTCCCTGCGCGTCCAGCGCCGCGATCAGCTCCTCGCCCGAGCCGACGACCGTCACCTTGTCGCGACCCTCCGGCGGGAGCCCGGGGATCAGCGTCTCGTCGGCGACGATCGGCGTGCCGCCGACGGGGATGATGGCGGCGCCGTTGGCGCGGGCGATCGCGACGACGAGTTCCCATATCTCGTCCCCCGTCGCGCCGACGACCGCCAGGCCGCCGTCCTCGCCGTATCCCCAGATCTCGGCGCCCCCGTCGGCCATCAACACCGAGGCGACGCCGGCCCGGGTGGCGAGGAGGAAGGGGGCGACGAGCGACTCGACGCACGCGTGCCGGAGGAAGATCGGCGAGCCGCGATCAAACGCCTGGATGAAGACATCGCGTCGCATCGCCGACCTCCTGCGCTGAGGCTATACCCGTGCGACCGGAGGCCGCCGACGATCGGATCCGCGCGACCTACGCATCCCGGACGTACCGGACTTCGGGCACGGCAAACCCGTTCATCTCCTCCGTCTGCTCCGCCCCGTCGCACGTCCATCCGAGCGCGTCGTAGAACGCGCGCGCGTTCGCGTTGGCGGGGAGGACCCAGAGCGCGAGCGTGTCGAAACCCGTGTGCGCGGCCGCCGCCACGATCGCGTCGTTCAGCGCGCGCCCCACGCCTCGTCGCGTCCAGCGCGGGTCGACGTAGATCATGTAGACCTGTCCGACGGCGTCGGGGGGTGCCGCGATCCCGGCGGCCGAGACATTCGTCGCGGGTCCGAGCACGGCGAATCCGGCCACCTTGCGGATCGTTCCGCGCCCGGCCTCGGCGACGAGGAACGTCCGTCGCGGCTCGCTCGCCGATATCGCCTCGATCATCTCGGAGACGAACTCTCGCGAGTTCCGCGAGGCGATCAGCTCGTCGGGAAGAAGCCCCGCGTACGCGCGCTTCCACGATCGCGCGCGTATCCCCGCGATCGATCTCGCGTCCGCGACCGCGGCGGCGCGGACCCGGATCGCGGGTCGCCCTTCTCCCGCCATAGGCTCAGGCTAGACGCGGCGGCTAGCGAATGGCGATGATCCGCTTCCCGACCGTGTGGCCCGCGTGGAGCGCCTCGAGCGCGTCGCGGGCCCGGTCGAGCGGCGACACGTCGTGAACGACGACGCGCAGACGGCCGCCGCGAAGGTCGTCCACCAATCCGGCCAACTCGTCGGCGCGCGGCTCGACGAGCATGCGGTCGAGGCGCACATCCTCGCGGCCGGGATCCTCGGAACCGAATCCGACGATGCTGACGTGCACGGCGCCTGGGCGCAAACCCGCCACGGTCGCGACCGCGGTCTCGCCGCCGCGGGTGTCGATCACCGCGTCGACCGCGGAGGCGAACTTGCCCGGCGGGGTCGTGTGGTAGTCGACGGGATGATCCGCGCCGAGTTCGTCGAGGAGGACGAGGTTCGCCGCCGACGACGTCGCGTAGACCGTCAGGCCGCGGTTCTTGGCGAGTTGGACGGCGAGGTGTCCGACGCCACCCGCGCCGGCGTGGATCAGGATCGATTGGCCCGCCTCGAGGCCGGTCCGGTCGAGCGCCTGTCGCGCCGTGAGACCCGCGAGGGGAAGCCCCGCCGCCTGGTCGTCGACCACCTCGGCCGGGACGGTCGCGACGTTGTGCTCCCGCACGAGGACGTGCTCGGCGAGCGTGCCGGGGGACATGATGTCCGTCATGAGGCAGACGCGATCGCCCGGCACGACCGCCGTCACCGCCGCGCCCACGGCGTCGACGGTCCCGACCGCGTCGAACCCGAGGGTGAGCGGGAAGTCCCGCCCCCCACGGTGCCCGCTCAGCACGATCTTGTAGTCGATCGGGTTGAGCGCGGCGCGCGCGACCTCCACTCGAATCTGGTCGGCCCCGGGTTCGGGATTCGGGACGTCCTCGACCGTCACGTCGGCGAGCGGGCCGACGGCGGGTACACGGGCTGCGCGCATCACTTCTCCGTTCCCCAGCCTACGACCTCGGCGGCGTCACGCGCGGGGCGGCGGATTCCGCGGTCACCGCGCGCGCGAGCGCCGCTTCGGCTTCGGGGCCGGAAGCGCGTCGGCCGTCGCCTGGACGACGCGCCGGAATTCCTCGTCGTCGCCGACGATGACGTCCCCGATGACGAAATAGTCCTTCGCTCCCGGGTACGGGGGCGCGGGAACGAGGTGGATGCCGAGGCCCGGCGCCGCGGACGACGGCTTGAGGAAGAACGTATCGTCGCACACGAATGCGACGACCTTCTCGTCGCAGTACACGCAGTACTCGCCGAACATCGCGTGCGCGCGCACGTCGAGCGGCTCCAGCTGCTCCAGCACGTACGCGATCGTGTCCTTCGACGTCCCCATGCGACCAGGCTACGCGGCGTCACCGACGCCGAGCAGGGCGAGGACGTCGGCGGTGCTCGCGCGTTCTCCGACGAACGGGAACACGCGCTCCACGCTGTTGAGGTGCGCCTCGGCGGACATGTCGGTCATCGCGTCGACGACGAGGGTCACGTGGTACCCGCGCTCGTGCGCCTGTCGCGCCGTCGACTCGACTCCCCAGCTCGTCGCGATCCCGCAGATCACGACCTGGGTGACGCCGCGCCGGCGCAGCTCCTCGTCGAGTGTCGGCTCGGAGAACGCGCCCCATCGTTGCTTGGTGACGCGCACGTCTCCGGGCTGCGCGCCCAGCTCGTCCACGAGTTCCGCGAAGCCCTCGGGCGGCGGCCCCGGAGGCCGCGGCGCCTCGGTGCGCCCGGGCGCGCCACCGGCGACGTTGACGAGTACGACGGTCAGGCCGCGCGAGCGAAAGGCGTCGGCGAGCGCCGCCGCGTTGGCGATCACGGCGTCGACGGGATGGGCCTTCGGGCTGGCGACGATGCCCCGCTGGAGGTCGACGACGATGAGCGCCGAGGACGGGTCCAGCGTCGGACGAGAGGGGGTGTCCACGCCGTCAGGGTATGCCAACCGCTTCACGGAATCTTGATGATTTCGCACGTCTGTTCTCGATATCGCGCCGGTGGAATGGAGGCATCGCTTCACCCCGAATGGAAGGAACAGCCATGAACATCAGCAAGAGGAGCTGGCTTATCGCCGGCGCGGCCGGCGCCCTAGTGCTGGTCCCGGCCGGAGTATCGTTCGCCGTCGCCAACGCGACGGATGCGACGCCCGCTCCGATCACGGACCGGTTCCAGCCGCGGGCCGACGCCGGCGGCTACGGTGCCAACGTCGCGCCGGGACGCGGGGCCGGGCAGGTCCAGGGCCGCGCCGGCAACCAGTTCGGCGACACCGACCGCGCCCAGGACCAGACGCGCGACCGGGATCGGGACCGCGACCAGATCCGCGATCCCGAGAACTGCGACGGCGACGGCCCGATCGGCCAGGGCCCCCCGACCGGGACGAGCGGCGGCATGATGGGCGGACGCGGAGGCGGACGCTAGTCGAACGCGCGACCGGGGCGCGGCGTCCACGCGGGCGCCGCGCCCGGATCGCGCCGCGGCGATCCCTATCATGGACGATGTGGCCTCCCCCAAGATCCTGGTGGTCGACGACGAGGAGAACATCCGCTCGCTCGTCGAGACCTACCTGAGGAACGACGGGTATGACGTCGTCACCGCCGCGACGGGGGAAGAGGCGGTGGAACGCGTCGAGAGCGACGCCCCCGACCTCGTCATCCTCGACGTGCGCCTGCCCGGCATCGACGGGTTCGAGGCGCTGCGCCGCATCCGGCGCGGCTCGAACGTCTTCGTCATCATGCTCACGGCGCGCACCGACGAGTCGGACACCCTGATCGGGCTCGAGGTCGGCGCGGACGACTACGTGAGCAAGCCGTTCAGCCCGCGCGAGCTCGTCGCGCGGGTGCGGGCCATGCTCCGGCGCACGCGCGGCGATGTGAGGCCCGACGAGGCGATGCGATTCGCCGGGCTATCGATCGACCTCGCCAAGCGCGAGGTGCTCGTCGACGACGCGCCGGTGAGTCTTACCGCGCTCGAGTTCGACCTGCTCGCCGCGCTCGCCTCCGCGCCCGGCCGGGTCTTCACCCGCCGCCAACTGATCGAGCGCGTGTGGGGATGGGACTTCTACGGTGAGGAGCGCATCGTCGACGTCCACGTGCGCAACCTCCGCAAGGCCCTCGCCGACGCGGCGGACTCGCCGCGCTTCGTCACCACGGTGCGCGGCGTCGGGTACAAACTGACGGCGGCCCCGGCGTGACCGTCTCGCTGCGTACGCGGCTCCTCATCTCGCACCTCGCCGTCGCGGCCGTCGGGGCGATCGCCCTCGGCGTCGTCGTCGGCGTCGTCACGAACATCACCTTCCGCGGCCGAATCCGCGACCGGATGGGGGGCATGGGCAACGGTCCCGGCGGCGGCCACCCCCCGGATCCGACGGCTGAGGAGGTGCAGCGGGCGCTCTCGGTTTCTCTCGGCTGGGCGCTGCTCATCGGGGTCGCGGCGGCCGTCGTGACCGCGGGAATCGCGGCGCTCGTCATCGCGCGACGGATCTCGACCCCGATCGAGAGCATCCGCGGCGCGACCCACCGCATCGCCCGCGGCGAGTTCCGTGACGCCGTCCCCCTCCCCGCCGACGCCGAGCTCGCGGGGCTCGCGCGCGACGTGAACGCGCTCGGCGCGCGCCTCGCGGACACCGAACTCCACCGCACGCGGCTCATCGGCGAGGTCGCCCACGAGATGCGCACCCCGCTCACCACGATCCGGGCCTCGATGGAGGGGCTGATCGACGGGGTCGTCGAGCCGGACGCGACCGTCTTCGCGCGCGTCGCGGGGGAGGCGTCCCGGCTCCACCGGCTCGCCGACGACCTCACGCTGTTGTCGCAGACGGAGGAACGCGCCATACCGCTCCACCTCGCGGACGCCGACCTGCGGCGCCTCGCCGCCGAGGCCGTGGAGCGGCTCGCGCCGCAATACGACGATGCCGGCGTGACGCTCGCGCTCAAGGACTTCCCCCCGCTTCCCGTACGCGCCGACGCGGATCGGATCACCCAGGTGCTCACGAACCTCCTGGGCAACGCGCTCACCCACACTCCCGACGGCGGGACGGTCACGGTCCGCGGGGGCACGGGGGACGGCGACGCGTGGCTCGAGGTCTCCGACACGGGCCGGGGCATCGCCGCGGATCAGATCGAGCGCGTCTTCGAGCGGTTCTTCCGGGTTCCGAACCCGTCGCATCCCGCCGGCCGCGGGATCGGCCTGACGATCGCGCGAGGGCTGGCGCGGGCGCACGGCGGCGACGTGACCGCGTCGTCCGACGGACCGGATCGCGGCTCGACCTTCCGCCTGACGCTTCCGACATAGCGGACGGATACCGGAGGGGGTGTCTCTCCGGTGGAGGGCCGCTGCGACGCGGGATACAGTCGAATCGTGGCCCGTCTGAGCGAGGACCCGGGGCGCGTCGAGGTGTCCGATGCGTTGGTGAACTCGCTCGTCCGCTCCCAGTTCGCCCACCTGGGAACCCTCGAGGTCGGTCGGCGCTACGCGTTTGACGACCACGTCACCATTCGCCTCGGCGATCGGCTCTGCGCCAACCTTCCGACCGTCCGCGGCCCCGACCCGCTCATCGAGCGTTCCGGCCGCCTTCTACTGTCCGAGGCCGCCCACTGGACGTTTCCCGCGGGAATCCCGATCCTCACGGGAAAGCCGACGCCGGACTACCCGTACCACTGGGAGATCGCCCGCTGGCTTCCGGGGTCGAACGCGACGATTGTCGACCTCGCGGCCGACGCGGGTATCCGTCTCGGCCGCGCGCTCCGGGAGGTGCATCGCCCCGCCGCCGCGGATGCGCCCCCGTCCCCGCGCGCCGTCACGCCGCTCGCGGACCTCGACTCGGCGTGGACCGCGACGCTCGAGGCCCTCGTCGAGTCGCGAGGTCCCCAGGGGGAGACGGTCGACGCGACGGGCCTCGCGTCGATATGGGCGCGCGGACGCGACGCCGCCCCCGCGCGCGCGACCACCTGGGTCCACGGGAACCTCGACCCGCGCTACGTCGTCTCGGATCACGGCCGTTTCGGGGGGATCTGCACGTGGTTCACCTTCGGCGCCGGAGATCCCGCGGCCGACCTCGGCGCCGCGTGCCTCCTCGTTCCCGGCGTCGGGGAGGAGGCGATCCTCAGCGGATACGGATCGATCGACGACGCGATGGAGGATCGCGCCTGCGCGTTCCGGTTGCTCACGTGCGCGACCTACGCGACCTCGTCGAACCCGTTCCTGTGGAGGCTCGGCTGGGATCGCCTGCGCGATATCGAGCAGAGGGAGCGGACCCGCATCGGTCATCGGTGACGGACCCCGGAATTTCGCGCCCGTCCATGCCATGCTCGACGCATGGAGATCTTCGAGACCAAGTTACCCGGCGTCGGGGTGCGATACGAGTTCAAACCGAGGCCGGTGATCGCGCGGGCGTCGTCGTTCGCCGCGACGGAAAACGCGACATCGTGGTGTACGACCGGGCGGACACCGACGCCGCGATAGGGACGCTCGAGCTGTCCGAAGGCGACGCCTCCGCCATGGCGGAACTGCTCGGCGGCACGAACATCACGGTGCGCCTCGAGCAACTGCGGCACGACGTCGAGGGCCTCGCCATCGAGTGGGTGACCATGCCGGAGGCGGGAGGCCTCACGGACCGCACGATCGCCGACGGAAAGATCCGCACCCGAACCTCCGCGTCCGTCGTCGCCGTGGTGCGCGGGGACCACGCCGTCCCCGGACCCGGACCGAGCTTCGAGTTCCTCGCTGGGGACCACGTCCTCGTCATGGGCGACACGGAGGCCGTCGCCGAGGCGTCCAGAATCCTGACGGGCTGAGCCGTGGGGGCGTCGCTTGCCGCCATCTCCGGCGCGTCCGACGGCGCGCCGTCGGCCGGCGACGTCCTGATCGAACTCGGCATCGTCCTCCTCGTCCTCGCTCTTCTCGGCCGCCTCGCCCAGCGCATCGGCATCTCCTCCATCCCCCTGTACCTGCTCGGCGGCCTCGCGCTCGGCAAGGGCGGGATCATCCCCATCAGCGCGGGCGACGACTTCATCGGCGTCGGCGCCGAGATCGGGGTCGTGCTCCTCCTCCTCCTGCTCGGGCTCGAGTACTCGCCCCAAGACCTCCGCGACGGCCTCCGGTCCACGTGGCTCGCGGGCATCATCGACGTCGTCGCGAACGCCGCTGCCGGGCTTCGCCGCGGGGCTGATCCTCGGGTGGACGCCCGTCGGCGTCGCTGCTGCTCGCGGGGATCACCTACATCTCGTCGTCGGGAATCATCGCGCGCCTGCTCGACGACCTCGACCGCATCGGTAACCGCGAGACGCCCGTCGTGCTGAGCCTGCTGGTCATGGAGGACGTCATCACCGCGTTCGTCCTGCCCGCGATCGCGGTCCTCCTCGTCGGCGCCTCGCATCGCGCAGGGGGCGATCGCCATCGGGATCGCGATCGGCGTCGTCTTCCTCGCGTTCTACGCGGCGTTCCGGCTGAGCGACCACGTCTCGCGCGCCATCCACTCGCGCTCGCGCGAACTCCTGCTCCTCACCGTGCTGGGCATCACGTTCCTCGTGGCCGGCCTCGCCGACGCCGTCCAGGTGTCCGCCGCCGTGGGCGCGTTCCTGCTCGGCGTGACGCTCTCCGGGCAGGTCGCCGACGAGGTGCGCTCGCTGCTCCCCCCGTTCCGCGACGTGTTCGGGGGGCTGTTCTTCGTCTTCTTCGGGATGCAGGTCGATCCCGCGTACGCTCCCGCCCGTGCTCGTGCCCGCGCTCGCGCTCGCCGTCGTCGGCGTCGCCTCCAAGGTCGTCACGGGCTACGTCGCCGCCGCGATCGCCGGGATCGGGCGCCCCGGGCGCTGGCGCGCCGGATTCGCGCTCGTGCCGCGCGGCGAGTTCTCGATCGTCATCGCCGGGCTCGGCGTCGCGGCGGGGGTCGAGCCCCGCCTCGGGGCCCTCGCCGCGGCCTACGTGCTCGACTCTCGCGGTAGTCGGGCCCATCCTCATGCGCGTGACGGACCGGCGACGGACGCTGGCCGCGCGCGCCGGCGGGGACGAATGAGACAAGTGCCACACACGGTGGCGGCGCAAGGCGGCGCCCGTAGTCTGAGCGCATGTCGAACCTCGAGCCGGACGAGGGGCCCGCGCGTAGAGGCTGAGGGCAATGTCGCGACTGCCTGCGCCTGCGCGTCGGGCGTTTCTTCGCGCGCCTCGCGAGCGCGATCCTGGTGGTCGGCCCGCTCGCCGTCATCGGCGTCGCGACGCCCGCCGCCGCCGCGGCGCCAACGCGTGACCGTCTCGCGTCTCCGGCGGCGGGAACGTGATCGCCGGCACCAACGCCTCCTACTCGATCTCCGCGTCCAACACCGGGCGCCACCGACGGCTTCAACCTCGCGCTCTACCTCGACGTACCCGACGGCATCGCCTTCGTGAGCTCGAGTCTCGGCACCCCGGTCATCTACAGCAACGCCGACTACCCGAGCATCCCCGTCGGAACCTACCGATGGGTGTGGGAGGACGTCTCCGACCTTCCCGCCGGCGGGACCTACGGCGGCTCCGTGGTCGTCACGCCGACCCAGCCCACGCCCGCCGACAACACCGGCACCGTGGAGACCGCAGACACGACGGTCTTCCCCGTCGGATCCACGTTCGCGGTGGACGGGTACGCCGCGCTTAGCGGCGACCCGACCTACCTTCCGGTCTTCGACGGATTCACGGGCGTCGGCGGCGCCGACCGCGATCGCCGAGACCACCGTCGCGGGACCGCAGAGCGTCGCGACGTCGATCATCTCCCTCGAGCTCGACAAGAGCGAGCCGAGCCCCGAGTCCGAGCTTCTGCGCGGCGTCCACGACCAGACCACCGTGTACACGCTCATCGTCACGAACACGACGGAGGGTGACACCGACGGGCGTGCTCCTCTACGACTTCCTCCCCGCCGCGCTCGAGTTCCTCGGGTGCGGCGGCCGTCGACAACTCGACCGTCGACCGCGACGTCGCCGACGCGACGGTCAACGAGTACGACACGGCTCCGCGACCTCACGGGCACGCCGGTCATCGCGACGAACTGCCCCACCCCCGTCTCCGTCACCACCGTCGTGGCCGACGCGGCGCGACGCCACCACGTACGGCGTGACTGCGGGGACCGTGTACACCCGCGTCGTCTGGGATCTCGGCACCCTCGCCGCCGGCAGCACCACCACGGTCCGCTACGCCGCCGCCATCCCGCTGTACGAGAACACGACGACGTTCGATGGCGCGCTCGACGCCCTCCGGGCGCGTCGCTCGGCCAGGTGGCCAACCTCGACAACAACAACGGGCCGTCGACGCGGCACGGCGACGCTCGCGACCCCCGTCGACGGCGACACGTGGACGAACGTCGCGAACGTCTTCGGCGACTACCAGGGAATCGTCCGGACGAGCCACGAGCCGCACGACGTCCGACCGGGCGACCGAGACCGTCTACGCGATGGACCTGTCGATCCTCAAGGACCTCGACGCCGCGGACGCCGAGTTCGACGTCGGCAACATCGCGGACTTCACGCTCACGCTCCGGGGCAGCGAGTACATGTACTCGTCGGACATCATCGTGACGGACACGCTCCCCAACGGCCTGTGCCCGCTGCGCGAGGCGACGACGGCTTTCACGAACAACACCGGCCTGCCGTTCCCCGCGGAGTGCGACGCGCTCGGGACGGTGACCGGCGCCGAGATGCAGTCGGTGACCGCGAACCTCGACGGCACGTTCACCGTCGTCTTCCGGCCGACGTCGGCCACGTATCCCACGCCCGGAACCTTCGTCCTCGACCCGAACGAGACGCACGACATCACGTACGAGGCGCTCAACCGCTCGGCCTACAAGGACGCGACGAGCGAGTACGGCCCGACCACCTCCGGCGACTCCTTCGGCAACACCGTCGAGTTCACGGCCGTCACGGACGCGATCTCCCCGCTGCTCGGATGGTTCCCCGAGACCCTCCAGGTGTGGGACGACTCCGGCGCGAGCATCGCCTCCGACTTCACGACGATCGACAAGACCGTCATGGCCCGGGCGGACGTCGAGCAGGGCCTCGCCCCGGGCGTCGACCCGTGCACCCTCGGAACGTTCTCCGACACGCTCGAGACCGGCTTCCGCATGGGCGACACCGTGTGCTTCAACCTCAATGTCACCTTCCCGACGAGCATCGACGTCCGCAACCCCGTCATCACGGACTACCTGCCTCGCGGCATGACCTACGCGGGCTACGCCGTGATCGCCGGAAGCGTCGGGCCGATCATCCCGACGACGCTCGACGCCTCGGGGGGGCGCCTCGAGTGGAAGGTCGGGACGACCGGTTCGGGCGGCGATCTCTACGTCCCGCGGGGCTCCACGTTCAACGCCCACGTCTGGGCGACGATCGACGGCCCGTCGAGCGGGCCGATCCTCGACAAGCCGCAGAACCTGATGAAGTACCGCCAGCAGAACGTCGACGGCGACGCTCTACTTCCTCCGCGACCAGGCGGAGATCGAGATCGACCCCGAGATGGAGCTGGTCAAGGGCGTCGAGTCGGTCACGGCGAACGGGAGCGCGACCCCCGAATACTCGCGCGCCGCGACGTCCCAGGCGGACCCGGACGGCTCGGTCTTCGGGTCCGACCGCGACGGAGTCCTCGTTCGCGAGGGCGAACAGGTCCGCTATCGCGTCGACCTCACGACGATGCCGTACGGGGCAACGGACGCGACCATCTGGGACGTGCTCCCCGACGGGTTCACCAAGGCCGACGTCTCGTCGATCACGGATTCCGGCGTCGCCTACGACCCGGCCGACGGCGGCTACCCCGCGGGACATGGACCCCTCGCTCAACACGCGCTCCGTCATCGTGTGGACCGGCGTCGACGTCCCGTACGACTCCGGCGTGATGATGGCGCGCAAGACGCTGAACTACACCTTGACGATCCCGGTCGGCACCTCCGTCGCGACGACCCACGACAACGACGCGTCGATCATCAGCTACGCCGCGGCGATCAACACGTCGGCGCTTCCGGACTCCCAGCGCTACTACCCGACGGACTCCTTCGACGTCGCGCTCGGCCCGTCCGGGTCCGACGAGTGGAACACTCCCGGCACGTACACGCGCGACGACTCGTCCGTGCACCTGCCGTCGGTGTCGATCGCCAAGACCGTCACCTCCCCGACCGACACGAACAACACGACCACCCAAGCCGTCAAGGGCGAGATCATCCACTTCACCTACACGGCGACCGTGCCCGCGCGCACGTCCGTCCAGAACGGCGTGCTCTCAGACGCTCTCACCACCGCGGGCAACTGGACGATCCACGACACGCTCACGACGGTGGACTACCCCGGCGGCTCGACCGCCGCCGGCGCCTCGTCGTTCACGATCGGGGCGGACACGTTCACCGTCGACCCCGCGACGGGCCGCGTGACCTTCCCCGCGCTGTACACGAACGACACTGACGCCGACCAGACGTTCGCCGTCCACCTCTACGTCCACGTCAAGAGCACGGCGTCCTGGAACCACAGCACCACGAACCGGCGCAACGACACGGCGCGCTTCGCGAGCGACACCCAGCCGGACGTCACCGCGACGAGCGGCATCTACGTCATCACGCCGAGCCCGACCGTGCTCAAGACCGTGAGCGTCTCCACGGTGACGGCCGGGCAGACGGTGACGTACACGCTGACCGCGCGCAACAACGCGACAAACAACCGCCCGACGTCGTACGACACGCAGATCGTCGACTGCGTCCCCGCCGAGCTGACCGGCGTGACGCTCAACCCCTCGGGCCCGAGCCAGGGCTCCGCGTCGATCGTCCCCGACGCTGGCTGCAGCGGCACGCGCATCGTCTGGGACGTCGGCGCCCTGCTGTCGGGAAGCGCGAACTACCAGACGCTCACGTTCGACGCGACGGTCTCGCCCGCGTCGGCCGGGTTCGCGACGTACACGAACACCGCCGTGCTCACCGGGTACAGCCTCGACGACCCGACCGCGGACCGCGCGACGTACACCTCCTCGGGCTCGCGCGACGTGACCGTCCTCGGGGCCGGGCTCGTCAAGGACGTCGACGCGCCGACGGCGACCATCGGCGAGCAGCGCGACTTCACCGTCAGCGTGACGCTCCCGGCCGACGTGAACTTCTACGACACCGCGCTGATCGACGTGATCCCGTCGGAGATCTCCACGTTCAACGCCTCGATCACCTGCACGTACGGGGGCGGCGGGAGCTGCCTCGGCGACCTGCCCGGCGGCGGGGTAGCCCTCACGACGAGCGGAACGACGCACGGGTGGTGGCTCGGCGACATCTTCTCGAACTCCGACACCCGGACGATCACCCTGACGTACTCGGGCACCGTCCTCAACGTCGCGGCCAACACGACCGGCCACGACATCACCGACACGGCCGACCTGCGCTGGGCCACCGCCGACACGATCGTCGGGCCACCCGCGAGCGCCGCGTACACGCCGGGCGAGACATCCGGGACGGACGACGCGACCGTGACCGTCGCCCAGCCCAACCTCACCGTCGTCAAGCACGTCAACGGACTCGACGCCGACACGGTCGCCCCAGGAGAGGACTTCACCTACTCGGTGACCGTCACCAACACGGGGACCAGCACCGCCTACGACGTCACAGTCGAGGACATCGTCCCGACGAATGTCGTCGTCGACACGGGATCGTTCTCCGCGTCGGCCACGCTCACCGGCGCCGATGCCACGACAGGGGGCGGGACCATCGCGTGGGGCGTCCCGAGCATCGCCGTTGGAGCGGGAAGCGCCGTCACCTTCACGTATGACGCCACGCTCGCGCCGTCGTCGTACCTCGACGCCTCGACCCTCACGAACGACGCGACCGTCACGGGGTACACGTCGCACCCGCTCTCGACGCCCCGGTTCGACGACTCCGTGCTGCGCACGTACACCGGCCCCACGGCCGACGCCGACGTCACCCCGGACTTCCCGTCGCCGACGATCGTTAAAACGGCCTCGGCCGGGCCGGCGTACATCGGCGAGGCGAAGACGTTCACGATCGAGGTGACGAACGACGGGACGAGCGACGCCGAGAACGCCGAGGTCACCGACACGCTGCCGGCGAACTGGGTGTACGACGCGGGCTCGACGACCATCGACAGCGTCGCCGCGGCCGATCCTGGTATCGCGGGACAGGTGCTTACCTGGTCGACGCTCCCCGACCTCGTCCCCACGGACTCGTTCACGATCGAGTACACCGCGCACCCCGACGCGTCGGCCACGTGGACGGCCGCCAACACCGGCTCGGCCGTCGACTACACCAACGACGTGACGGTCACGGTCGACGACGTCTCGGGCGCGAGCGCGAACTCGTCCGGCGCGTACACCGACAGCACCGACGAGACGGTCCACATCGACCGGGCCGACCTGTCGATCGACAAGGCGCACGACCCGGGCGACGACCCGACGGCCGGCGACTCGTTCTCGTGGACGCTGACGGTCACGAACAGCGCGACCTCGGACACCGCCGTCGGACCGATCGTCGTCGACGACACGCTCCCGGCCGACGCGACGTACTCGAGCTTCACCGGAACGGGCTGGAGCGTCGACACCTCGACCCCCGGCCACGTGATCTTCACCCACGCCGGGCCGCTCGCCGCGAACGGCGCGCTGCCCGTCATCACCGTGACCGCGACGCTTCCCGCCGACCTCGCCGCGAGCACCGACTTCACCAACGCCGCGAGCGTCAGCGCCAAGACGTTCGACCCCGACACCTCGAACAACACCGACAGCGACCCGGCGTCGACGGTGATCGTCGCGGACGTCGAGCTCGTGAAGACGTCGGTCGGCGGTCCGTTCACCGCGGGAGACACGATCACGTGGCACATCGACGTGACCAACCACGGCCCGTCCGTCGCCTCCGGCCCCTTCACCGTGATCGACTCGCTTCCCGTGACCGTCGACTGGACGAGCGTCGCAACCGCCGGCCTCGGATGGAGCTGCGACCCTGTGAACGGCGCCGGCGAACTCGAGTGCGCATGGTCGACGTCCGCCCTCGCGGTCGCGGGATCGACCGACACCCTGACTGTGAGCGCGACCGTCCTCCCGAGCACGGTGGGCGACGTCGACAACACGGCGACGGTCAGCCACCCGACGCCCGACCCGGATCCGGACAACAACACGGACGACACGACGGACACGGTCGGCACGAGCGCCGACCTCTCGCTCGCCAAGACCACGGTCTCCGTCGACATCCCCGCGAACGGCACCGGTCGGTTCCGCATTGAGGTCGCCAACGCCGGGCCGTCGAACGCCCTCGACGTCGTCGTCCGCGACACCCTTCCCGGCGGCCTCACGTTCGACGACGCGCTCGCCAACCTCACGTCGGCCGCCGGCGACACCTGGGTATGCGTGCGCGACGGCGGCGACGCGGCCCTCCCGCTGTGCACCCTGACGTCCAACGCCGGAACCATGCCCGTCGGAGGATCGTCCTGGTTCGAGTTCGACGTTCAGGCCGACGCCACCGTCACCGCGGCGGTGCTGAACACCGCGACCGTCGAGTCGACGACGTCCGACCCCGACCTGACCAACAACACCGACGACTCGACGACCGCGCCGGAGCTCATGGTCCACAAGTCGGCGGCGCCCGCGAGCGTTCAGCGTGGCTCGCAGGTCACGTACGCGATCAACGTCGAGAGCCTGTCGTACGGCGCCACCGACGACGTCACCCTCGTCGACACCATCCCCGCGGACCTACACGTCGACTCCGTCGGTATCGCCCTCGCCTCCGACCCGTCCGTGCCGGACTGGACCGATCCGTGCGTCCTGTCGGGCGAGGACGTCGACGGGTATGGCGGCGTCGTCACCTGCGTGCTCGACGGCACGCTCGAGCGCGGCCGCACGACGCCCGACATCACTATCGTCGCGACCGTGAGGCCGTCGACCCCGCCCGGATCGATCCTCAACGTCGCGGAGGTCTTCTGGACCGACCCCGACGATCTGGTCGCCGGGGTGTTCAGCAGGGATGACGACGCGCCCGTCTCGGTGACGCTGACGGACGCCGAGCTCGCGGCAACCGGGGCGGCGGGGCTGCCGTACGAGATCGCCGCCGGCGCCATCGCCCTGACGTTCGGGCTCGGCCTCGTGCTCGCGGCGCGGCGCCGCCGCGACGACGACGACCAGGCGATGGCGCGATAGCGCGTCGTTTCGCCTACACTGGTGCATCACGGGTGACGAATCCCGCGCTCATCCGCATCAGATTTCGGGGCCGGGGAGGGCCCCAGCAGCCCGCGGCGTAAGCCGCGAGCGTCGCGTGTAGACCCCCTCTCGCGCGACGCGGATCGACGCCCCGTGGTGAGGTACCCCCCCATCCGCCTCCCACGGGGCGTCGGTCACCTTCCTCGTGAACCGCGCCCCGTCGCCGCTGTGGCACGATATTCCTGTCGCTCCACGGGGCGATGCGCCGGTCACGTCGCGCAGGTGGCGTGACGGACGCGCACGTCATGCGCGTCGCGTTGATCGAGGACCCCGTGTTCGCCCCCTACCGCTCTATTCTCGCGATCCCCGGCGCCCGCGCGTTCACGCTCTGGGGCCTGCTCGCCCGCGCCCAGATGGCGATGACCGAACTCGGCATCCTGCTCATGGTCCAGATCGAGTACGGCTCGTACGCGGTCGCCGGCCGCGTCGTCGCCGTCGTCGCCGTCGCCTGGGCCCTGCTCGCCCCGATCGTCGGCCGGCTCGTCGACCGGTACGGTCAGCGTCGGACGCTGCGTTGGGGCTTCGCGATCGTGATCGTCGGTCGCGTGTCGATGATCGTCGTCGCCGCGGCGCACGGTCCCGAATGGGCGCTCTACGCGTGCGCCCCGCTCTTCCCGGCGAGCGGAAGCATCGCCACGTACACCCGCGCGCGATGGGCTCACGCGGTACGGAACGACGACGCCCTCAACACCGCCTTCTCGCTCGAGTCCTCGCTCGACGAGGTGCTCTTCATCTCCGGGCCGGCGATCACCACCATCCTCGCGACGCGATTCGCGAGCTGGTCGGGTCTCGCGATCTCGACGCTTGCCCTCGCCGTCGGCGGGTACGCCCTGCTCGCGCAAAGCTCGACCGAGCCCCCCGTGCCCGCGAGCGTGGCCAGGGTTCGACGCCGGCGGCTGCGTATCGGGACCCACATGCTGGTGTCGGTGCCCGCGGTCCTCATCACCACCGCGATCTTCGCGGCTCAGGGCGCGCTCTTCGCCTCCGTCGACATCTCGACGGTGGCGTTCGCCGACGAGCTCGGGCGCAAGGCGTCGTCGGGTCCGGTGCTCGCGATGTTCGCCGCCGGGTCGCTCGTCGGTGGCCTGCTCTACGGGTCGCGCGTATGGCGGCACTCGCTCGCGTCTCGTCTCGCGTGGGGCGTCGTGCTGACGGGCGTGGGCGTGGCGACGTTCGGCCTCGCGCCCAACCTCGCCGTGCTCGCGGCGCTGATGTTCGCCACCGGCCTCGTCGTCGCCCCTACGATGGCCGTCGGCGACGGCATGGTCCAGGCGCTCGTACCGCGCAACCGCCTGACCGAGGGCATGACGTGGACGCGCATGGGGATCGACGTCGGCATCGCGTCCGGCGCCTGGCTTGCGGGGCAGCTGGTCGAGCGCCACGCGTCCGGGGCGGGATTCCTCGTCGCCGCCCTCGCCGGGGCCGCGGCCGCGGCGGTCGCTCTCGCGACGTACCCGTATCTCCGGTCGCGGCGTCGCTTCGAGGAGGTCGAACGAGCCGCCGAGGTCCCCGTGCCCGCGTAGCCGACTATCCGCACTCCTCGCTGTACGACGCCGTGATCGACGCCTGACGCCCGATGAACGAACCGATATCGCCCTCGAGCGCGACGAGGTCGTCGAACATGCTCGCGGGGACCGGGCCGTCGACGGCGAGGATCTCCTTCGCCTTGTCGTTCGCCTGCCGGTAGAAGTCGAGGTCGGCGGCGGGGTCGCCGAGCGGACCCTTCGGGAGACCGTCGAGCGAGTCGAGGACCGCCGCGAGCGCGTCGGGGTCGTAGTTCGCCGTGCCGTCCTTGACGAGGTCGACCGTGTCCTGGTTCCGGAGCTGGGCGAGGAACTGGATCCCGAGCGAGAACGTCGCGCCCGCGGATCCGTCGAGCGCGCCGCACTCGAACGAGCCGGAACCCGGGGCAGGTGCGGGGGCGGCGACGGTCGTGGTCGGGGAGGTCGAAGGATCCGACGTGGTCGCCGACGAGGAGCAGCCGGCGAGAGCGCATGCGAGGGTGACGGCCAGGGCGGCCGTGGGAATTCGTGCCATACACCCGAGTATCCGTCGTCCGACGGCGAGGACCAAGCCGGGACGCGCGCGGATAGGGGACAATGGGGTCATGATCCGGGACGCGCGAGGCTCCGACGCGCCCGCAATCGCCGCCATCTACCGTCACTTCGTCGAGAACACGATCGTCACCTTCGAGATCGACCCCGTGCCGGGCGACCAGATGGGCGCGCGCATCGTGTCGGTGCAGGCGGACGGCTACCCGTGGCTCGTGTGGGAGGAGTCCGGCGAGGTCATCGGCTACGCGCACGCCGGCGTGTTCCGCGACCGCGCGGCGTACGCGAGCTCCGCGGAGGTGTCGATCTACCTCGACCCGGACTCGACCGGCAGGCGCGTCGGTTCCGCGCTCTACACCGAGCTGCTCGCGCGCCTACGCGACGCGGGCACGCACCTCGCCATCGCCGCGATCGCGCTTCCGAATCCGGCGAGCGTCGCGCTCCACGAGTCGCTCGGCTTCACGAGCGTGGGCGCGTTCTCCGAGGTCGGCCGCAAGTTCGACCGATGGATCGACGTCGGCTTCTGGCAACGACGCCTCGAGTCGACGGACTAGCCGCGCGCCACCTTCGTCGCCGCGAGCATGTGCTTCAGCGAGGCCGTCGTCTCCTCGTAACCGCGCGTCTTGAGGCCGCAGTCGGGGTTGACCCAGAGCCGTGTGCCCGGGATGGACTCGAGTGCCTCCATCAACAGGTCCGCGATCTCCTGCGTCGACGGCACGCGCGGCGAGTGGATGTCCCACACCCCTGGGCCGATGCCCCGCTCGAAGCCGTGCGCCTTGATCGCCGGGAGGACCTCCATGCGCGAGCGCGCCGCCTCGATCGAGGTGACGTCCGCGCCGAGGCCGTCGATCGCGCCGATGACCTCGCCGAACTCCGAGTAGCACAGGTGCGTGTGGATCTGGGTGTCGTCGGCCGCGCCGGACGTGGCGAGCCGGAACGAGCCGACCGACCACTCGAGGTAGGCGTCCTGGTCGCGCTTCTTGAGCGGAAGGAGCTCGCGGAGCGCCGGCTCGTCGACCTGGATGATTCCGATCCCCGCGGCCTCGAGATCGGCGATCTCCTGGCGTAGGGCGAGGCCCACCTGGCGCGCGGTGTCGCCCAGCGGCTGGTCGTCGCGCACGAAGGACCACGCGAGGATCGTCACGGGTCCGGTGAGCATCCCCTTGACGGGCTTGTCGCTGAGCGACTGGGCGTATTTCGCCCACTTCACGGTCATCGGCTCGGGCCGCGACACGTCGCCCCAGAGGATCGACGGGCGCGTGCACCGCGACCCGTACGACTGGACCCAGCCGTTCTTCGTGACCGCGAACCCGGTGAGGAGCTCGGCGAAGTACTGGACCATGTCGTTGCGTTCGGCCTCGCCGTGGACGAGGACGTCGAGCCCCAGCTCCTCCTGGAGCTTGACGACCGACGCGATCTCCTTCTTCATCGCCTTCTCGTAGGCGGCGGGCGTGATCTCGCCCTTCGCCGAGCGCCGCGCGGGCCTTGCGGATCTCGGGGGTCTGCGGGAACGAGCCGATGGTCGTGGTCGCGAGCGCGGGGAGGTGGAAGCGCTCCGCCTGCGCGGCGTCGCGCGTGGCGAAGTCGCTCGCGCGGTCGTAGTCCGCGTCGGTGATCGCGGCGATCGCGTCGCGCACCGCCTTCACGTGGGTCCCGGGGTTCTTCGCGCGCGACTCGCGTGCCGCCCGGGAGGCGGCGAAGGCGTCGGCGACGGCCCCCTCGCCCTCCGCGCGCGCCGTCGCGAGCGCCACGACCTCCTCGATCTTCTCGTCGGCGAACGCCAGCCACGGCAGGATCTCCCCGAGGTGGTCCTCGCCCGCGAGCGAGTGCGGCACGTGGAACAGCGACGTGGACGTCGCGACCGCGACCGGCCCGCCGAGCACCTCGCACGCGGCCGCCTTGGCGAGCGCCGCGTCGAGGTCCGTGCGCCAGATGTTGTGGCCGTCGACGACGCCCGCGACCGTCGTGACGGCGCTGAGGTCGACCCCCACGGGGACGGCGCCGCGGACGAGGTCGAGACCGACGGCCTCGACCCCGGCGGTGACGAGCACGGGAAGCGCGTCGTCGAGCGACGAGTACGGCGCGGCGACGAAGATCGACGGACGGTCGGTCGCGCCGGTGAGCTCGTCGTACGCCTCCTTGGCCGCCTCGAGAACCTGCGCCCGGGGCGTGTCGAGGTCGGCGACGAGCGCGGGCTCGTCGATCTGCACCCATGCGGCGCCCGCGTCCTTGAACGCCGCGAGGAGCTCGCGGTAGACGGGCAGCAGATCGAGCAGGCGGGAGAGCGGGTCGAACTTCGGCGACGCCTCGTCGCTCTGCTTGGCGAGCAGGAGGAACGTGACGGGCCCGGGGACGACCGGCCGCGTGAGGTAGCCCGCCTCCTTGGCCTCGACGAACTCGTCCACCCAGCGCGTCGAGCTCAGGGCGAAGACCGTCTCGGGGCCGACCTCCGGCACCAGGTAGTGGTAGTTCGAGTCGAACCACTTGGTCATCTCGAGGGGGGCGTTGTCGCCCTCGCCGCGCGCGATGGTGCTGTAGCCCGCCAGGTCGACCGACCCGTCGTTGCCCCGCACGCTTTCGAAGCGCTCGGGAATCGCGCCGACGGCGACCGCGGCGTCGAGCATGTGGTCGTAGAACGAGAAGTTCGACGGGATGGAGGAGTCGTCGCGGCCCAGCCCGAGCGAGGCCATGCGCTCGAGGTTCGCGAGGCGCAGCTCGCGGGCGGCGGCCTCGAGGTCGTCGGCGGTCGTCGCGCCCTTCCAGAAGGACTCGAGCGCCTTCTTCAGCTCGCGGTTCGGGCCGATGCGCGGGTAGCCGAGGATGGTGCCGCCGGGGAAGGCGGGGGCCGTGGTCGTCTTGGGGCTCATCTGTTGTCTTCCAACGATCGTGGGGTGCGCGGCGGGCTCGCCTGTGCGCGTGGGGCGAGGACCGCCCGCGGGTCCACAGGAGTCTACCGTCACGACCGGAGGGCCGCGAAACCCCGCCGCCGCGGGAATGGTCGCAAGCGCCGCCCCGTTGACGCCGCGTACGACGGGCCGTGAAAGGATCGCCCCATGACTGAGACCTCGAAACGCCAGGTGACGCTCACGCGCGAGTCGAAGGGCGTGTACGTCGCGACCAACGACCGCGGGGGCACGCTCCGCTTCGGCCCCGAGACGGAGGACGGATTCTCGTCGATCGAGCTGCTGCTCGTCGCCGTCGCCGGCTGCTCCGGAACCGACGTGGACTACATGACGTCGAGACGCGCCGAGCCCCTCGTGTTCGACGTGACCTCCGAGGCGGACGCGGTGAAGGGCGAGGATGGCAACATCCTCCGCGACGTGACGGTGTCGTTCCACCTCGAGTTCCCCGAGGGTGAGGACGGGGACAAGGCCCGCGACCGCGTCGCCGCCGCGCTGAAGGCGGCGCACGAGCGCACGTGCACGGTGAGCCGGACGATCGAGTCGGCCGTCCCGGTGACGATGCGCGAGGTGTAGCGCCTAGCGCCCGAGCCCGGCTGCGGAGACGAGTTCGAGCGCGGCCTCGTGGCGGTTGAACGTGTATACGTGGATGCCGGGCGCCCCCGCGTCGAGGAGTTCCCGCGCGAGGTCGGCGGCGAATGCCACGCCGGCGACCCGGGCGCCCTCCTCGCCCTCGGCGGCCTCGAGGGCGGCGAGCAACGCGTCCGGCGCCGGGACGCCCGTCAACTGCTCGAGTCGCGCCGCCCGCCCCGTCGACAGGAGCGGAATGATGCCCGGGAGGATCGGGAGGTCGATGCCCTGCGCGCGGGCGTCGTCGACGAGCGACCGCCACTGGTCCGCGTCGTAGAACACCTGGGTCACCGCGAAGTCCGCGCCGGCGTCCCGCTTGGCGCGGAGGACGTCGAGACCCTGCTGTCGCCACTGCTCGTGCGCGTGCGCGGCGGGGAACGCGGCGACGCCGATGCTGAGCTCGTCCCGCCCGATGCCGCGGGCGGCGGCGACGTCTCGGATGTGCGCGACGAGCTCCGAGGCGTAGCGCAGGCCGTCCGGGTGCGGGCGCCAGTCCGGCTGGCCGACGGGCGGGTCGCCCCGGAGCGCGAGGAAGTCCCGCACGCCCTCGTCGAGGAACTCGTGGATGACCGCAGTGACCTCATCGCGCGACTGGTCGACGCACGTGAGGTGCGCGAGCGGCGGGATGGTGTGCGCGTGGGCGAGGCGGCGCACGACGTCCCGGCTCGACCGCCGTGTTGTGCCGTTCGCGCCGTACGTGATGGACGCGAAGTCCGGTCCCGCCTCCGCGAGGCGCGCGATCGTATCCCAGAGGGCGTCCTGCGCCTCCGGGGTTCGCGGGGGAAAGAGCTCGAACGACAGCGTGGGCGCCGTCGCGGAGATCCGGTCTCGGATGATCATCTCGGGAGCCAAGGCTAGCGGGCTCGCGGGATCGCACCAACCGATGTTCCGGGGCCGTGACGAGGCCGGGCGCGTCCCCGACCGGTCGCGGGCGCCTCGACAGCGTCGTAGGCGCACCCCACACTGGGCGCATGGACGCGACGACGGCCCGGTGCTTCGGCACGGGCGACCCCCTGATGGAGCGCTATCACGACGAGGAGTGGGGCGGCCGGTCCGCGACGATGTCGCGCTGTTCGAACGGATCGTCCTTGAAGGATTCCAGTCGGGGCTCAGCTGGTCGACCGTGCTGCGCAAGCGCGAGGGTTTCCGGGACGCGTTCTCCGGGTGGGACGTCCGGTCGATCGCGGACTACGGCGAGGACGACGTCGCGCGGCTGATGGGCGACGCCGGCATCATCCGGAATCGCCGGAAGATCGAGGCGACCGTCGCGAATGCCCGCGCCCTCGTCGCGTTGTGGGACGCGGGCGAGACCCTGGAGGGCGTCGTCTGGGCGCACCACGACCCCGCCGCGGGCCGCTTCGCCGCGTGGGAGGAGGTCCCCACCCAGACCGAAACGTCGCGCGCACTCGCCCGGGACCTCAAGGCGCGCGGATTCGTGTTCGTCGGACCGGTGACGATGTACGCGCTGATGCAGGCGTGCGGCCTCGTCGACCCGCACCTCGCGAACTGCCCCGTCCGATAGGACCGCGCGGGCTCGTCAGCACCACGAGCGGCGATGACGCCCCACCACGTCCGCGAGCAGGGCGTCGACGATGGAGAGGTCCGCGGGGATCCACGGGACGTCGCGCCACGCGCCGGGCTCGAGCCACCGCACCTCATCGTGATCCTCGAGGGGGAGGGGTTCTCCGCTCGCCACGGTCGCGAGCCAGAGACGCATCACGAGTTCGGGCCGCGCCTCGCTAGCCTCCGCGAGCGGCCAGGCGCGCCCGACGAGCGCCCCGTGCTCGCCGACGCCGACGTCGCGGGGGCCGGGTAACTCGGGGCCGAGCGTCACCTCGACGCCCAGCTCCTCGCGCAACTCGCGCCGCAGCGCGTCGGGCGGCCCCTCGCCGGGCTCGACCTTGCCCCCGGGGAACTCCCAGAGCCCCGCCATCTCCGGGGGAGCCGAGCGGCGCGCGGCGAGCAGGCGCCGGGGAAGCTCGATGTCGTCGACGATCGCCGCGGCGACCACGAGGCGCGCCGTCGGCGAAGGGAGCACGGGTCGGCGCGGTCGTCAGTCGGTGATCGCCGAGTACTGCTCGGCGTTCAGCAGACCCTTGTTGGCCGTCTTCACCTTGATCTTGATGATCCAGCTGTCGCCGTACGCCTGCGTGTTGAGGGTCTCGGGAGCGTCGACGACCGCGTCGTTGACCGCGGTCACCACCCCGGTCACCGGCGCGTACAGCTCGGAGACCGCCTTCGTCGACTCGAGCTCGCCGCACACCTCGCCCGCCGTGACGTCCTCCCCGACGGGGGGCGCCTCCACGTACACGATGTCGCCGAGCGCGGCGGCCGCGTATTCGGTAATGCCGACGGATACCTCGGATCCGGGCGCGTTCTCGCCCGCGACCCATTCGTGCTCCTCCGAGTACAGGAGCTCGTCGGGAATATCGGCCATATCGGTCACCTCTCTTCAATCACCCTAGGCGCCCGGCCCCGATTCCGGGGGCCGCTGATAAAACGGTAGCGCGACGACCCGCATGCGCTCACCCCGACCACGCACGTCGGCGACGAGCGCCGACCCCTCTGACGCGAACCGCGGATGGACGTACGCCATCGCGATGGGGCGACCGAGCGTCGGCGACGGCGCCCCCGACGTCACCACGCCGACGTCCGCGCCGAACCCGTCGAGTAGGCGATACCCGGCTCGGGCCGCGCGCTTGCCGCCCCCCTCAAGACCCACGAGCACGCGCGCCTCGGCGGGCGCGGCCTCCGGCAGCGCCTCCCACCGCTCGGTCTCCGCCGCCGCCCGGGCGAGCGCGTCGCGTCCGACGAAGTCCCCGCGGGGGCGGGACTCCGTGCCGAGGTGGACGACCCGGCCGAGCCCCGCGGCGTACGGAGTGCGATCCCGTCCGAGCTCGTGCCCATACAGCGGCATCCCGGCCTCGAGCCGCAGGGTGTCCCGCGCGCCGAGGCCGCACGGGGCGAGCCCGTCGCCGCCCGCCGCGAGCGCCGCATCCCACACGCGACCGGCGTCGTCGCCCGGCACGAAGAACTCGAAGCCGTCCTCCCCCGTGTACCCGGTACGCCCGACGAGGGCCGGGACGCCGCCGTCGACGGTCGCCTCGGCCGCCGCGTAGTACCGAAGGTCGCCGAGGCGGTCGTCGCCCGTCATGGCCCGCACGATCGCGAGCGCGCCCGGTCCCTGGACGGCGATCAACGACGTGCGGTCGGATGCATCGTCGATCTCGCAATCGTCGCCCGCGCACCGCTCGCGGAGTTCGTCGGCCACGACGACGGCGTTGCCCGCGTTCGCGACCACGAGGAAGACGTCGTCCGCCGTGCGGTACACGATGAGGTCGTCGATGACGCCCCCATCGTCCGCGCAGATCATCGTGTACTTCGCCCGACCGACCTCGACGGCGCCGATCCGGCTGACGAGCGCGCCCTCGAGCGCCTTCGCCGCGCCCGCACCGCGCACCCAGATCTCGCCCATGTGGCTCACGTCGAAGAGGCCGGCGGCCCGGCGCACGGCGTGGTGCTCGGCGAGGTCGGACGAGTAGCGGACGGGCATGGACCAGCCCGCGAAGTCCGTCATGGTGGCGCCGAGCGCCTCGTGTCGCGACGCGAGCGGGGACGCGTGCGTCGCCCCGACCGCTGCGGCCATCAGTCGCCCGCCCGATCCGCCGGAATCTCCCGGTACGGGTCCCTCTCCGCCTCGCCCTGCTCGATCTCGGGGTCGCGGTCCGGTCGCGACTCGCCGAACGAGTCCGCGTACTCCAGCGCGGGAAGCGTGGCGACGAGGTTACGATCGCCCGCGGCGTTGTCGATGCGGCGGACCGGAGGCCAATACTTCACCGCGCGCAGCGACGCGACCGGGAACGCCGCCTGGTCGCGCGAGTACGCCTGCGACCACGCGTCGGTCGCCACCATCGAGGCGGTATGCGGGGCGTGGCGCAGCGGCGAGTCCTCGACGGCGACGCGCCCCTCCTCGATGTCCGCGATCTCGGCCCGGATCGCGACCATCGCCTCGATGAACCGGTCGAGCTCCTCCTTGCTCTCGCTCTCGGTCGGTTCGACCATGAGCGTGCCGGGGACCGGGAACGACATCGTCGGCGCGTGGAAACCGAAGTCGATGAGCCGCTTCGCGACATCCTCGGCCGTCACCCCGGTCTTCGCCGTCAACGGACGGACGTCGAGGACGCACTCGTGCGCGACGAGCCCGCCCTCGCCCTTGTAGAGCACGGGGAAGTGCGCGTCGAGCCGCGCCGCGACGTAGTTGGCCGCGAGAACCGCGGCCTCGGTCGCGCGCTTGAGGCCGTCGGATCCCATGAGCGCGATGTACGTCCACGAGACCGGAAGGATCCCCGCCGACCCGAACGGCGCCGCACTCACCGGGGCGCCCGCGCGCGCGAGTTCCTCCGGGCGCTGGATCGTCTGCCGAAGGCCGGGCAGGAACGGGATCAGGTGTTCCGCGACCGCGACCGGGCCGACGCCCGGGCCACCCCCTCCGTGGGGGATGGCGAACGTCTTGTGCAGGTTGAGGTGCGAGACGTCGCCGCCGAAGTGTCCCGGCGCCGCGAGTCCGACGAGGGCGTTGAGGTTGGCCCCGTCGATGTAGACCTGTCCACCGGCCTTGTGCACCAGTTCGCAGATCGCGGGGATGCCCTCCTCGTAGACGCCGAACGTCGAGGGGTACGTGATCATCAAGCACGCGACCGCGCCCTTGTGCTCCTTGAGCTTCGCTTTGAGATCCTTGACGTCGATGCGCCCCGAATCCGTCGTCTCGACGGAGACGACGCGCATGCCGGCGAGCGCGGCGGACGCCGCGTTCGTCCCGTGGGCCGACGTGGGGATGAGGCAGACGTCGCGCGCCTCGTCGCCGCCCGCGCGGTGGTAGGCGCGGATCGCCAACAGGCCGGCGTACTCACCCCGCGAGCCCGCGTTCGGCTGGACCGAGACCGCGGCGTAGCCCGTGATCGATGCAAGCCAGCGCTCGAGCTCGCTGATCATGTCGCGGTACCCGGCGGTCTGGTCGCTCGGGGCGAAGGGATGGACGGTCGCGAAACCGGGCCACGTCAGGGGAGCCATCTCGACGGCGGCGTTGAGCTTCATCGTGCACGAGCCCAGCGGGATCATCGTGCGATCGAGCGCGAGGTCCTTGTCGCTCAGCCTCCGGAGGTAGCGCATGAGCTCCGTCTCGGAGCGGTAGCGGTGGAATATCGGATGGAAGAGGTACTCGGACTGGCGGCGGAGGTGGCGCGGAATGGCGACACTCGGGCTCGCGGGAATGGGATGCGGCTCCTGCGCCGTGAAGGCACCGACGAGTCGGCTGATGATCTCGGGCGACGTGATCTCGTCGCACGCCATCGCGACGCGGTCGTCGCCGACGCGCCGCACGTTGATTCCCGCGGCCGAGGCTCGCGCGACGACCGATTCGGCACCGCCGGGCACAATCGCCATGACCGTGTCGAAGAACGACTCGTGTTCGATCGCGACGCCGGCGCCCCGGAGGGCGTCCGCGAGCGAGACCGCGCTCGCGTGTACGCGCGCGGCCATGTCGCGCAGGCCCTCGGGTCCGTGGTGGACGGCGTACATGCCCGCGCAGATCGCGAGGAACGCCTGGGCGGTGCAGATGTTCGACGTCGCCTTCTCGCGACGGATGTGCTGCTCGCGCGTCTGGAGCGCGAGACGGAACGCGGGTCTGCCGTCGGCGTCGACGGACACGCCGACGAGCCGCCCGGGCAGTTGACGCTCGAGCCCCTCGCGTACCGCCATGTACGCGGCGTGGGGTCCCCCGAAGAACAGGGGAATCCCGAATCGCTGGGTCGATCCGACGGCGATGTCGGCGCCGACCTCCCCCGGCGGCGTGATGATGCACAACGCGAGGATGTCGGCGGCGATCGTGACGAGTGCGCCCGCGTCGTGGGCCCGCTCGACCAGGTGGTCGACCTCGCGCAGGAGTCCCGACACCCCCGGTTGCTGGATGACGACGCCGATGAGGTTCTTCGGCGCCTTCCAGTCGGGCCCGAGTTCCTCGACACGCACCGTGATGCCGACGGCCTCCGCCTGGGCCTCGACGACGGCGATCGTCTGCGGAAGGCATTCGACGTCGAGGACGACGACGCCGTCCTTCTTGGCCTTGACGGCGCGCCGCATGAGCAGGACGGCTTCCGCGACCGCGGTCGCCTCGTCGAGGAGCGACGCCCCGGCCGTCGCCAGCGCGGTGAGGTCGGACACCATCGTCTGGAAGACGAGCATCGCCTCGAGGCGGCCCTGGGAGATTTCCGCCTGGTACGGCGTGTACGCGGTGTACCAGGCCGGGTTCTCCCACAGGTTGAGGCGGAGAACCCGCGGCGTGATCGTGTCGGAGTACCCCTGGCCGATCATCTGCACGTGCGCGTGATTGCGCGAGGCGAACCGGCTGAGCCGGTCGAGCACCTGGTGCTCCGTGAGGGCCGCGGGGAGATCGAGGGGGATGTCCTCGAACAACTCGGCGGGGATGGCCGCCTCGAGCAGGGAGCCGGCGCTGTCGTACCCGAGGGTCTCGAGCATCGCGCGGGCGTCACGGTGCCGAGGACCGACGTGCCTACTGGAGAACAAAGTCACCGCCCCATTGTCATGCATACCGCGATGGCGCGGGGCGGGCGACCCGCCCCGCGCCCGCGTTCGCTAGTTCGCGGTCTCGTCGACGACCGACGCGTCGCCCGCCGACTTCTGGATCGACGCGATGGTCTCGAGCGCGGAGGCCTTCGCGGCGTATTGCTCGCTCGTCGCGACGATCTGGCCGTTGGCGGCGACAAGGTTGAACATGAACTGGCCGTTCTTGGCCTTCGTGATGACGAATTTCACGGGGACGTCCTCTCTCGGCGGGTGATCTCGGGTCTACCGCCGAGTCTAGGGAGTGCGCGCTCCCGGCGCGAGGGGCTATCGCGTCGCGACGAGACATTCCGGGACGCTGGCGGGCCGACGGGACCGCGCCCGACGAAAGCGGTGCCCGGCGTCGCGGAGGAGCGAGACACGGAGGTTCCGCTGGTGTCGACTGTCGCGGCGTCGTGCCGTCCCTCGGGGTCGGGCGGATCGCGAAGAGAATCGCCCAGTAGCGTTCGGGTTCGCGCGGCTACGCCGCCGCCTGCGCCACGCGTGCGCGCGGTTCCGTCGCGGACAGCCGAGAGATCGCCTCGGCCACGACCACGATGCCCGCGGCCGAGACCGCGAGCAGCGCCCACGGGACCACGGCGGGAATGCCGTTGAGCCGCGCGCCCGCCGCGACCAGATCGAAACCGAATCCCGTGCTGACGTCGTCGTACCTGTTCCTTGCGAGCCAGAAGACCGAGGATCCGACGCTGCCCGCGACCAGAACGGCCATCTGCATCGGTATCGCGAGCGAGGTCAGGCGTCCCCAGGCGAGCCAGCCCCACCCGAGGATGTACCCGATCGAGAGGGTCGCCGGCAGGAAGTACCGGAAGTTGAATGCTCCGTATCCCGTGGCGTGTTCGAGTTGCGCGAGGTAGAGGCCGACCAATTGCGCCACCAGAACGGCGCCGACGATCGCCGTCGGCGTGACCCTGAATCCGCTCAGACGTCGGCGAACGACGGCGAACGTCGCCGCGGCGAGGATCCCCGCGCACACGAGCGCGAGGGAGGCCAGCCAGTTGAGCTTGCCCCCGGGTTCCCAGGCGCGCGTACCGAGCAGGCCGCGCGGGAACGTGAGATAGAGCGTGGAGTCGGTGAGGATCGACGACATGTCCTTGTAGTGGCGTCCGAGAAGCGGGGCCACCGGCGTCGCGCGGAACGGGACGCCGCTGCGCGAATAGTTGTACGCGTAGAACCACCCGATGGCGATCGCGGGCACGCCCGCGACGATCGCGGCCCGAGCGATCGCCGACCGCCACGCCGCCGCGAGTCGCCCGCCGTCTCGCGCCCGGACGGTGGCGATGACGATCCCCCCGACGACGGCGACGAGGGTCACGACGAACGTCGCCTTCGACGCCATTCCCGCCGCGCATATCACGCCGAGCAGCGCGAGGCGCCTCGGGGTCGATCCGTGCACGATGACGAGCGCGCCGACGGCGATCGCGGCGGTGGAGAAGAACGTGAGGACGATGTCGTTGTACACGTCGCCCGAGAAGGCCAGGAACGAGTTGGTGAGGACGGCGAGCGCGGGAAGGGCGACCACGAGGCGCTCGCGCATGCGACCGCCGAAACGCCACCCGAACCACGCGACGACCGCGACCGTCGCCGTGCCGAACGCGAGGTTCACCAGGCGGGCCCCGACGACGGCTGCGACCGGGTGACCCGCGTCGATCAACGGGCCGACGATCGGAGCGAGGATCGCGTAGACGAGCGGCGGATGCGCCGCCGTGTAGTGGAAGTAATCGACGGTCGCGGGCGTCGGCCCCCGATCGAAGAGGGTGAGCTGCGATCCATAGCCAGCCGGGAGATGACCGTGCCACACCTGGTAGGCGTAGTCGAGGTGGAAGTACGAGTCCCCGCTGCCCGCCCACACCAACGTCAGGAACGAATACCCGGCCGCGCCCAGGTACGCGACGAACGCCCCGATGAGGCCGATGCGCGACCAGCGCGGCAGTTCCGCGAGCCACCACGCAGCCGGATCGACGCGTGCGCGAAACCTCGCCAGGACACCCGTCGACGAAGCCACGGGACCAGTCTGCTACACGCGCCCGTCCACGCCGGACCCGACGGGCCCGTCGTGTCGCCTCAAGTCGGGACCTTTCTCTTTTGCGGGTACCCGTGGCGAGTGGCTAGTGTTGAGCAGCCAACACACCAGAGGTCGCCGTGAAACTGTTCGTGCAAGTCCCGTGCCTCAACGAGGAGCAGACCCTGCCGCTCGTTCTGTCCTCGATTCCGCAAAAGATCCCCGGGATCGACTCCATCGAATTGCTCATCGTCGACGACGGCTCGTCCGATCGCACGGTCGAGGTCGCGCGCAAGCACGGCGTCAGCGCATCGTCGTCCGGCACGCACGGAACATGGGTCTCGCGCGGTCGTTCCGCGACGGCGTCGAGTACGCGCTCGCCCACGGCGCGGACATCGTGGTCAACACCGACGGCGACAACCAGTACCCGCAGGACAAGATCGCCGAGCTTGTCGCAGCCGATCCTCGCCGGGCGAGGCGGAGATCGTCATCGGCGACCGACAGACGCACACGATCGCCCACTTCTCCTGGTTCAAGAAGGTGATGCAGCGGCTCGGCTCGTGGGTGGTCAACCGCGCCGCGGGGACGAAGCTTCCCGACGCGGCGTCGGGTTTCCGCGCCTACTCGCGCTACTCGCTGTACCGGCTCAACATCGTCACGCGGTTCTCGTATTGCATGGAGACGATCATCCAGGCCGGGCAACAAGAACCTCGCCGTCGCGTCGATCCCGGTCGATGACGAACCCCAAGACCCGAGAGTCCCGCCTGTTCTCCAACATGTTCGAGCACATGCTGAAGTCCGGGCAGGCGATCCTTCGGTCGTACATCATGTTCAAGCCGTGGTCCGTCTTCGCGTGGCTCGCCGGGGTCTTCGCGATCGCGGGCCTCGTCCCCGTTCGTGCGGTTCGCCATCCTCCGTCTCATCGGCGACGACGGCAACCACCTGCAATCATTGATCTTCGGCGTCGCCATGCTCGTCGCCGGCGCTTGCTCTCGTTCGCGCTCGGCGTTCTCTCCGATCTCCAGAGAACCAATCGCATCCTGCTAGAGGAGCAACTCGAGCGGCTTAAGGTGATCCAGTTCGGCACCATCCCCGCACCCGCGGCCCGTCCCCGGAGGAAGCAATGATCGGCAAGCTCAAGCGCCTCGCGAAGAAGCTGCTCGCGATACGGTTCATCCGCAAGACGTACAACGCCGTCAACCGCGTCTTTCTCGCGTTCGGAGGGTCCACGCGTCTCGGGGCGACCATCTACGCGTTCTTCGGCTTCGCGACGCACAACCGCGAGCAGTACGCCGTTCTCGCGGGCCGTCGCGCCTACTACCGCAACCTCGGCAAGTTCCGCGCCTCGCACGTCGAACTCCGCCGCAACATCCACCGCCTCGAAAAGGGCATTCTGATGCGGCCCCGGCGCACGACCTTCGCGCGCGATTACGTCGAGGAGACCATCGAGTTCTATCGCCACGCCCTCGCGCGGCCGGCGACGATGGGCGGAGATTGACGCGGGCGAGGTGCGGTGGGCGTACGGCGTCCTCACCGAGTACTTCTCGATCGTGACGGACGACGATCCCGGCATCGCGCGGGCCCGCGAGGCCTTCGAGGCGCTCGAGGCGCCGAAGACGACGCCGGACCTGCACCCCTACGCGGTCCAGGACATCACCCCGACCAGCATTACGTACGACCAGATGATGGAGCTCGCCCGGGCCCGCCGTTCGGTCCGGTGGTTCCTCGACAAGCCCGTCCCGCGCGAGCTGATCGACCAGGCGCTCCTCGTCGCGCGCCAGTCGCCCACGGCGTGCAACCGCCTTCCGTACGAGTTCCTGATCTTCGACGAGGAGGAGCAGGCGCGCACCATCTCGCGTATTCCGTTCGGAGCCGCGGGGTACGCGCAGCAGATCCCGACGGTCATCGTCGTCAAGGGCGACCTGAGCAACTACTTCTCGCCGCGGGACCGCCACGTGCCGTACATCGACGCCTCGCTCGCCGCGATGGCGTTCATGTTCGCCCTCCAGACGCTCGGACTGGCGTCGTCCGTCATCAACTGGCCGGACTTCGAACCGCTCGAGGCGAAGATGGCGAAGACGCTTGGTCTGAAGCCGTACGAGCGGGTCATCATGATGATGGCCGTGGGCTACGCGGATCCCACCGGGATGGTCGCGTCGTCGGAGAAGAAGGCGCTCGACACCCTGCGCACCTTCAATTCCCTTGACTAGATCGCGGGTCCTGCGGGGCGCGTTCGCGACCGTCGTCATCGGCGTCGTCGCCTACTTCTTCGTCCGCGCCCTGCGCGACAACTGGGCGTCTCTGCAGGAGAACCCCGTGTCGTTCGGATGGTGGGTCGCGATCGCGCTCGTCGCCTTCGTCGCGGCCGTCGCCGTGTCGGGGATGCTCTGGGGGCGCATCGTCGAGCGCCTCGAGAGGCGGCAACTGTCCGCGGTCGAGGCGGTCCGGGTCCACTTCGCGTCGTGGCTGCTCAAGTACGTCCCCGGCCAGGCCGGCTTCGTCGTGAACAAGGTCGTCTGGGCTCAACGGCGCGGGACGTCGCGCACGCTCGCGCTGATGTCCGTCGTCTACGAGAACGCGTTCCTGCTGTTCGCCTCGATCGTGCCGATGCTCGCCACTCTGCTCGTGGTCCGGGCCGTCGGGGGAGACAACGAGGGCGTGTCGACGAGCGTGTGGCTCGCGTTGGTCGCCGTCGTCGTCATGGTCGCGCTGCTCCACCCGCGCGTGCTGCGGACGATGATCGGCTTCCTGGCGCGCCGCCTCGCGAAGGGTCAGACTCCCGACGCGTACTTCCTCGGCGCGCGCGAGGTCGTCACGTCCATCTTCGTGTTCATCACGCCGCGCCTTATCAACGGCGTCGGCGTCTCGGCGATCGCGTGGGCCGTCGCCGACGCGGGACCGGACACGTGGATCTCCGTCACCGCCGCGTACGCGATCGCGGGGGCGATCGGCATCATGGCGGTCTTCGTACCGAGCGGCCTCGGCGTGCGCGAGTCCGTGTTCGTCCTCCTCCTCGCGGGCACGCTGCCCCTGGATCGTGCCATTGTGGTCTCGCTCGTCGCTCGCGTCGTGAGCACGGCGGCGGATGTCATCATTGCTGGCGTCTACGGGGTGCTGACCCTCGTGGCGAAACGAAAGGAACGATCGCGTGAAGATCGCCATCATCGGTTCTGCGCTCGCGGGCAACAAGGGCGCCGCGGCGATGCTCGAGAGCGCCGTCGCCCACCTCTCCGAGCGCAATCCGGGCGCGGAGATCACTCTCCTGAGCATGTACCCGCGATCGGACGCGGAGCGCAACACGCACCCGAACGTCCGGGTGCTCAACGCCTCGCCCCTCCGGCTCGGCATCGGCATCAACGGCGCGGCGCTGCTGTGGAGGATCCTGCCTCCCCTCCGCGGACCGATCGGGCGCGCGATGCCCGAGGTCGGCGCCCTCGCGGCCGCGGACGTGCTGCTCGACCAGGGTGGCATCACGTTCGTCGACGGCCGCGGGAAGTACCTCATCTACAACATCGCGTCGATCCTCCCCGCGATCTTCACCAAGACGCCGGTCGTGAAGTGCGCGCAGGCGCTCGGACCGTTCCGCAGCCGGACCAACCGATTCAGCGCGCGACGCATGCTGCCGAAGATGGCGGCGATCGTGTCGCGCGGCGCCGTGACGCACGAGCACCTCGTCGGCCTCGGCTTGACGAACATCGAGGAGGGGGCGGACCTCGCCTTCACCCTCGACGTGACGCCGGAGGACGCCGCCGGGGGCCAAGCGCCTCGTGGACATCGACTTCTTCGGCGCCGGGGACGTCGTGGGCGTCTCGCCGTCGCAGGTGCTCCGCAAGTCGACCGACGCCGCGGGAGGCGACTACGTCGCCGACGTCGTCGCGCAGATCGATTTCATCACCGAGGAGATGGGTCGCCCCGTGTTCCTCGTGCCGCACTCGGTGCGGATGAGCGACGACAAGCTCCACAACAACGACCTGCCGGTCTGCCGCGCGATCTACGCCAAGGTGGCGTCGCCCGACCGGGTCCTCTTCCCCGACAAGGAACTGACGTCGCAGGAGCTCCGGTACCTCATCGGAAAGTGCGACCTGTTCGTCGCGTCGCGTTTCCACGCGATGGTGTCCTCGCTCGCCATGGGCGTGCCGACGTTCGTGATCGGCTGGAGCCACAAGTACCGCGAGGTGCTGGACATGTTCGACCTCGCGTCGTGGGCGCTGGCCCACGAGGCGGTCACGCCCGACGTGTTCCGCGAGCGGATGCTCGAACTCGACTCGTCCAAGGCGAAGGTCCGCAAGCAGCTGGCCGCCGGCGCCCCGAAGGTCCGCGCCGTCGCGATGCGCCAGCTCGACACGATCGAGCGGGTGGCGAAGGAGCGCGCGGCGAAGCGCGCGGCGAAGAAGAAGCGCTAGCGGGGCGCTACCGTCCGAGCTGGGCGTACTTCGCCTCGGCGGCGGCCTTCTGCGCGCGCCACCACGGCTCGTTGTCGCGGTACCAGGCGACCGTGTCCTGCAGCCCGGCCGCGAAGTCGCGGAACCGGGGCACCCACCCGAGCTCGTCCCGGAGCTTGGACGGGTCGATCGCGTAGCGCATGTCGTGACCGGGCCGGTCGGCGACGTGATCGTAGGCGTCGCGGGGCTCGCCCATCGCCTCGAGGATCATCTCCACGACGGTCTTGTTGTTCAGCTCGCCGTCGGCGCCGATCAGGTACGTCTCGCCGATGCGGCCGTCGTCGATGATCCGCCACACGGCGGCGTTGTGGTCGTCCACGTGGATCCAGTCGCGCACGTTGAGGCCCGCGCCGTAGAGCTTGGGCCGGACGCCGTCGAGGACGTTCGTGATCTGCCGCGGGATGAACTTCTCGACGTGCTGACGGGGCCCGTAGTTGTTCGAGCAGTTGGAGATCGTCGCCTGGACGCCGAAGGACCGCACCCAGGCGCGCACCAACAGGTCCGATCCCGCCTTGGTCGACGAGTACGGGCTCGACGGGTTGTACGGCGTGGTCGGCGTGAACTTGGCGCGGGTCGTCGAGCTCGAGGTCGCCGTAGACCTCGTCGGTGGAGATGTGGTGGAAGCGCGTGCTCGTGGCGGCGGACCGCCTCGAGGAGCGTGTAGGTGCCGACGATGTTCGTCTGGACGAACGGGAACGGATTGTCGAGCGAGTTGTCGTTGTGCGACTCCGCGGCGAAATGCACGACGACGTCGGCGTCCGACACCAGTTCGTCGACGAGGCCGGCGTCGGCGATATCGCCCTCGACCAGCGTGACCCGTTCGTCGGCCGGTAGCGACTCCGCGCTGCCGGCGTAGGTGAGCGCGTCGAGCACCGTCACCGTCGCGTCGGGTCGTTCGTCGAGAGTGAGGCGGACGAAGTTCGAGCCGATGAAACCGGCGCCGCCGGTCACGAGTACGTTCACAGTCCGCTTCTCCACTCTCGTACGGCGTCGTATGCGGGAAGAAGTCCCGCGTCCCGCGCCTCGGCGAGCGTCGGGCCGGCCGCGTCCTTCTCGGACAGAATCGGCGTAACGGGATTCCCGTCGCGCCCCAACTCGGGCCACTCGATGCCGATGCCCGGGTCGAGGGGGTTGACCTCGTGCTCGCGCCCCGGGTTGTACGGCGCCGAGCAGAGATAGGTGACCGCGGTGTCGTCCTCGAGCGCCATGAACGCGTGGCCGAGCCCCTCGCTCAGGTACACCGCCCGCCGGTCGACGTCGTCGAGCTCGACCGCGTCCCACTCCCCGAAGGTCGGCGAGCCCACGCGGATGTCGACGATCACGTCGACGATCGCCCCGCGCACGCACGTCACGTACTTCGCCTGCCCCGGCGGGACGTCGGCGAAGTGCAGTCCCCGAACCACGCCGCGCGCGGATAGCGAGATGTTGGTCTGGGCCACGTTGAGCCGATGGCCGACCACGTCCGCGAACGGGACCTCGTTGTACGACTCGAGGAACACGCCCCGGGCGTCGGCGAACTGGCGCGGCACGATCTCCCACGCGCCCTCGACAGCCAGCGGCCGAATCTCCACGTCGCCCTCCGATCGAACCGGACACCAGCCTACCCGTGCGGCTACGCTGGCCCGCATGGAGATATCCGAGGCTCGGTGGCACGTCGCCGGCGGTCACGGGATGCTCGCGATCGACCTGATCGCCGCGCTCGAAGGCGCGCGACGCCGCGGTGGACGTCACCGGCCGGGACGACCTCGACATCACCCAATCCGCCCAGGTCGCGCGGGGCTTCGCGAACACGGACGTCGTGGTCAACTGCGCGGCGTACACCGCCGTCGACGCCGCGGAGAGCGACGAGGATCGCGCCTACGTCATCAACGCGACGGGCCCCGAGGTGATCAGCCGCGCCTGCGCCGAGATGGGGATCCGGCTCGTCCACGTCTCGACGGACTACGTCTTCGCCGGCGACGCGACGACGCCCTACCCCGAGGACGCGCCGCTCGACCCCCGCAACGCCTACGGCCGGACGAAGGCGGCGGGCGAGCGCGCCGTGATCGCGTCGGGGGCCGACGCTCTCATCGTCCGGACGGGGTGGCTGTACGGGCGCGGCGGGCCGTGCTTCCCCAAGACGATCGCGCGCGTCGGACGGGAACGCGGGGCGCTCCAGGTCGTCGACGACCAGATCGGGCAGCCAACGTGGACACGCGACGTCGCCGACCTGATCGTGCGACTCGTCGAGGCCGAGGCGCCCGCCGGGAACTACCACGCGACGTCGTCGGGCCAGACCTCGTGGTACGAATTCGCCCGGGAGATCGTCGCCTCGGACGGCCTCGGCGACATCGTCGCGCCGACGACGACGAAGCCGGGCGACCGGCCCGCGGCCCGGCCCGCGTACTCCGTGTTGAGCCACGACGCGCTCGTCCCCCTGGGAATCGCGCCCATCGGCGATTGGCGGGAGCGCTGGCGGGAGGCCGCGCCGGAGATCCTCGCCGACGTCGGCTGACGCGACGCCGAACGGACTACGTCTCGAGCAGGCCGAGCAGGTACGTGCCGTACCCGGACTTCGTGAGCCGCTCTGCGCGCTCGCGGAGCTCGTCGTCCGTGAGGAAGCCGCTCCTCCACGCGACCTCCTCGGGCGAGCCGATGCTCATGCCCTGTCGGTGCTCGACGGTCTGGACGAACTGCGACGCGTCGAGGAGCGAGTCGAAGGTTCCGGTGTCGAGCCACGCGGTGCCCCGCGGCAACACCTCGACCTGCAGGGTCCCCCGCTCGAGGTAGACGCGGTTGACGTCGGTGATCTCGTACTCTCCGCGGGCCGACGGCTCCAGTCCCCGGGCGATCTCGACGACGTCGTTGTCGTAGAAGTACAGCCCGGGGATCGCGTAGTTCGACTTCGGCTTGGCCGGCTTCTCCTCGAGCGACAGGGCCTTGCCGCTCGCGTCGAACTCGACGACGCCGTACGCCTGCGGGTCGGCGACGCGGTAGGCGAACACCGCCGCACCCTCGATGTCCGCGAAGCGTTTCAGCGTGTGCCCGAGGCCCGGGCCGTGGAAGATGTTGTCCCCGAGGACGAGCGCCGCGCCGTCGGAACCGACGTGGTCCGCGCCGATGGTGAACGCCTGCGCGAGGCCCTTGGGCTCGGGCTGCTGCGCGTACGTGATGGAGATGCCGAATTGCGAGCCGTCGCCCAGGAGGCGTTCGAACTGCTCGGCGTCGTGCGGCGTCGTGATGACGAGGATGTCCCGGATGCCGGCGAGTATCAGCGTGGACAGCGGGTAGTAGATCATCGGCTTGTCGTAGACGGGGACGAGCTGTTTCGAGACGCCGATGGTGATGGGGTGGAGCCGCGTGCCGGAGCCTCCGGCGAGGATGATGCCGCGCATCCGCCTAGTCTGCCTTAGCGCGCGATGCCGCCGCGACCTCGGCGCGTCCGCGGGCTCGGAGCCCCGCGCGCAGCGCCGCGCGGAGCGGGGCGCGCCACCATCCGGGATACGCGAGCCCCACGTAGCGCGCGGCGGAGGCGTGATGCGCGCGGATCATCGGCGCCGGATCACGCCGCCACGAGTGCCCGCCCACGTGCGTCGCCGTCGCGGTCGGAACCCAGCGGCACAGGAAGCCGGCGCGTCCGATCTGGCGCCCGAGTTCGACGTCCTCGAAGAACATGAAGAAGCCCTCGTCGAAGCCGCCCACCGATTCGAACACGCGCCGCCGGACGACGACGCACGAGCCCGACAGCCAGCCGACGTCGATCGCCGGCCCGTCGATCTCGAGCGCCGGGCGGTAGCGACGCGTGAACGGGTTTGACGGCCACACGCGGCCGAGCAGCGCGTGCCCGGCGCCGCGGACGAGGCTCGGCAGGGGTCGCGCGCTCGGGTATGTGGTGCCGTCCGTCTCGAGAATGCGGGGACCGAGCGCGCCGACGGACGCGTCCCGCTCGCCCTCCGCGGCGAGCGCGGCGAAGGCGCCCTCGCCCACCACGACGTCGGCGTTGCAGATCGCCACGTACGGCGCGGAACCGCGAGCGGCGCCAACGTTGGCCGCCGCGCCGTAGCCGCGGTTGCGGTCCATCGCGACGAACCGCGCGCCGTGCCTTATCGCGACGGGCTCGGCCGTCTTCTCGGGCGAGTCGGAGTCGACGACGGTGACGCTCGCCACCGCTCCCGCGGCGCCGAGCGAGGCGAGGAACGCGTCAAGGGTCTCGCCCGGGTTGTACGTGACGACGACGACGTCGACGAGCGCGGATTCGTCCCCGGACGTGGTGGCCATGATGGTTCAGGGTATCGCCCGGCGATGCCCGGACGCCGCGAATCGGAGGAGTGCGCGAGGGGGGAGTTGAACCCCCACGCCCTTTCGGGCACACGGACCTGAACCGTGCGCGTCTGCCTATTCCGCCACTCGCGCGCGCCGCACGACTCTAGCACGGCGGGCCTGACGGATACGATGCCTACATGGGTGTGCTCGATCGGTTCGAGCGTGGCGTGGAGAACGTGGTGAACGCCGCGTTCTCCCGCTCGTCGCGCTCCGGCGTCAAACCGATCGACCTCGCCTCCGCGCTACGCAAGGAGGCCGACGCCAAGGCCGCGTCCGTCGACCGCGCCCGCACCGTCGTGCCGAACGAATACGACATCCACCTGAACCCCGCTGACTACGCCACGATCGTCGAGTGGGGCGAGGACGCCCTGGCGCGCGAGTTCGAGGACACCATCCACGATCACGCGGAGTTCCAGCGGTACGTCTTCGTCGGAAGCGTGAGTGTGCGGTTCTTCGAGGACGAGGCTCAGGCGGCGGGGCGCTTCTCGGTCGTGTCGCGCTCCACGCGCAGCCCGGCCGTCGAGGCGACCGGCGCGGCGTCGAACGCCCGGCGCCCACTGATCGACATCGACGGCAAGCGATTCCACCTCACGGGCGAGACGACGACGCTCGGCCGCGGAAACGAGGCGGACATCGTGGTCGAGGACACCGGGGTCAGCCGCGTGCACGCGCGCCTCGAGGTCACGGAGTACGGAACGATCCTTACCGACCTCGACTCCACCAACGGCACGTTCGTCGAGGATCAGCGCATCAAGGAAGTGACGCTCCTCGACGGCAATACGATCACCCTGGGTCGCACGACGATCATGTACTGGGACGCCCTGCCTGCGACGGGGGACGAGTGACGTGAGCCAACTGTCGTTGACGCTCCTCCGCCTGGGATTCCTGGGTCTTCTCTGGGCGCTCGTGCTCACCGCCATCGCGGTGCTTCGCGCCGACATCTACGGCACCCGCGTGTTCTCCCGCGGCCGGGGACGCACGCGCCGCCACCCCGCCCGTCCGAAGGCGTCAAGGCCGCCGTCGCGCGCAGCGACCGGCGTCCGCGCGGGCGAGCGATCGGACGGATCGGCTTCCTCGACCGGCAAGCCCCGCATCCTCGTGGTCGCAGGTCCGCTCAAGGGCACGAGCATCCCGCTCGGAGACACCGCCGTGACCATCGGGCGATCGCCCCGCGCGACTCTCGTCATCGAAGACGACTACTGCTCTTCGCGCCACGCGCGCGTCTTCCGCGACGGCGACACGTGGATGGTCGAGGACCTCGGATCGACGAACGGGACGTTCCTCGACGACGCCAAGCTCACCGAGCCCGAGGAGTTCCCACCCGGGTCACGTCTGACGATGGGCGCGACGTCGCTCGAGATGAGGATGTGACCGTGTTCCTCGGACTGCAGTACGCCGCCCGGTCGGATGTCGGCCTCGTGCGCGAGAACAATCAGGACTCGGCGTACGCCGGGCCGCACCTCCTCGTCGTCGCGGACGGGATGGGCGGGGCCGCGGGCGGCGACATCGCCTCGTCCGTCGCCGTGGGAACGCTCGCCACGCTCGACGAGGAGGCCCTCGGCAAGGAAGAGGCGCTCGAGGCGCTCAAGACGTCGATCGCCCGCGCGCACTCCGAGATCGTGGGACGCGCGCGCAACGATCCCGAACTGAGCGGCCTGGGGACGACCGTCACGGCCCTGCTGCGCTCGGGCGACACGATCGCCATGGCGCACATCGGCGACTCGCGCGCGTATCTGATGCGCGACGACACGTTCGAGCAGGTCACCACCGACCACTCCTTCGTGCAGCACCTCGTCGACACCGGGCGCCTCAGCGCCGCGGACGCCGAGAACCACCCCAAGCGCTCGATGCTGTTGCGCGTGCTCGGCGACGTCGACACCGACGTGCCCGTGGACGTCTCCGCGCGCGAGATCAAGCCGGGGGACCGGTGGCTTCTGTGCACCGATGGGCTGAGCGCCGTCGTGCGGCGGGACACGCTCAAGAAGACGCTCGCGTCGGTGAGCGACGTCGCCGAGTGCGCGGACCAGCTCGTCTCTCTCGCCCTCGCGGGCGGGGCGCCGGACAACGTGACGTGCATCGTTGCCGATGTCGTCGACATCGATCGCCCGCCAAGCAAGAAGCGCCCGGCCGACAAGTCGCAGATCGTCGGCGCCGCCGCCGCTCGGCCGGAAGCGGCGGACGCCGCGCGGGAGAAGGCGAGCGGAACGTCGGCCGCGCGCGCGGCCGCCATCGCGCCGAACGAGGACGGGGAGCCGACCGCCGCGCGCCAGCGCCTCGTCCGGGTGTGGGAGCGGGTCCGGCCGTGGGCCCTCCCCGTAGCCGCGTTCGTCGTGCTCTTCTTCGCCGCGTTCGGCGCGTACCTGTGGACGCAGTCGCGGTACTACGTCGGCGAGAGCGGAGGCGAGGTCGCGATCTACCGCGGGATACCGCAGAGCCTCGGGCCCATCGGCCTGTCGTCCCTCGTGTCCGACACGGGTATCACGATCGACTCCCTCCAGCCCTTCGAACAGGACCGAATCCGCGGCGCGATCCAGACGGGTTCGCTCAGCGAGGCGTGGGACGTCGTCGACGGACTGAAGGGCACGACGTAGTGGCGACGGTCGCCGACGTTCGCGTACGGAGCAGTCGCCGGGCCGAGGGGTACCTCCTCGTCCTCGCGGTCGCGCTTGCGATCGGCGCGTACGCGCTCGTCGGGCTCGGCGCCACCGGCGGCCTGCCCGCGAACGTGTGGTTCTACGGGCTCGGCACGACGTTCCTCGCCGTCGCCGGCCACGGCGCCCTCCGCCGTTGGGCGCGCGCCGCGGACCCCGTGCTGTTCCCCGCCGCGTTCGCGCTCAACGGCATGGGGCTCGCGATGATCTACCGCCTCGACCTCGAGCGCGCCGGAACGTCGACGGCGTCCGACTTCGCCACCCGCCAACTCACGTGGAGCGTTCTCGGCGTCGCCCTCGCCGTCGCCGTCGTGATCGCGTTGCACGACCATCGCATCCTCCGCCGCTTCACGTACACGGCGATGGCGACCGGGCTCGCGCTGCTGCTGCTTCCCCTGATCCCGGGGCTCGGGCTTGAGCGGCGCGGCGCGCGGCTCTGGATCGAGGTGCTGGGGTTGTCGTTTCAGCCCGCCGAGGTCGCGAAGATCGTCCTCGCCGTGTTCTTCGCGGGTTACCTCGTCACCCATCGCGACAACCTCGCCCTCGCCGGCCCCAAGGTGCTCGGCATCCGGTTCCCCCGGATCCGCGACCTCGGCCCCATCCTCCTGGCGTGGTTCGCCTCGATCGCCATCATGATCTTCGAGAAGGACCTCGGCACGTCGCTCCTGTTCTTCGGGCTGTTCGTCGCCGTGCTCTACGTCGCCACCGAGCGCCTGAGCTGGGTGCTGCTCGGCGTGGGAATGTTCGGGGTGGGCTCGGTCATCGCGGGCACGGTGTTCCCGCACGTGGCGTCGCGGTACGACGTCTGGCTCCACGCGCTCGACCCCGAGGTCTACAACCGCTTTCCCGGGGGGTCCGAGCAACTCGTGCGCGGCCTGTTCGGCCTCGCGAGCGGAGGCCTCTTCGGGACGGGCCTCGGGCAGGGGCTTCCCGGCCAGGTGCCGTTCGCGGAGTCGGATTTCATCGTCTCGTCGCTCGGCGAGGAGCTCGGCCTCACGGGGCTGATGGCGCTGCTCGCCCTGTACCTGATCGTCGTCGAGCGCGCGTTCCGCACCGCCATCGGCATGCGAGATGGATTCGGCAAGCTCCTCGCCGCGGGGCTCGGGTTCACCATCGCCCTGCAGTTGTTCGTCGTCGTCGGCGGCGTGACGCGACTCATCCCGCTCACGGGTCTGACGACGCCCTTCCTCGCCTACGGCGGAAGCTCGCTGCTCGCCAACTGGATTGTCATCGGGCTGCTGCTGCGCATGTCCCACGACTCGCGACGAGACGAGGCGACCCCGTGAACGCCTCCATCCGCCGCCTCAGCGTCGTCGTCCTCGTCATGTTCCTCGCTCTCATGGCCGCCGCGACGTACGTCCAGTACCTCGACGCGGGTTCGCTCAACGCCGATCCGCGCAATCGCCGCACGCTCTATCGCGAGTACGGGACCTTCCGCGGCCCGATCGTCGTCGACGGGACGGCCATCGCCTCGTCGTCGCCCGTCAACGACCCCTTCGGGTACCAGCGCGACTACGCCGACGGCTTCCTCTACGCCCCCGTCACCGGCTTCTACTCCGTCGTCTACGGGCGGACGGGTATCGAGGCGGCGGAGAACACCCTCCTCAACGGCACGGACGACTCCCTGTTCTGGACGCGGCTCGGCGACCTTCTCGCGGGCAAGGAGCAGCGCGGCGCGTCCGTTGAGCTCACCATCCGGGCGGACCTTCAGAAGACCGCGGCGGACGCCCTCGGCGCGCAGCGCGGCGCCGTCGTCGCGCTCGATCCGCGCACCGGCGAGATCCTCGCGATGGTCACGAGCCCGAGCTACGACCCCAACCGCCTCGCGGGCCACACGACCGCCGACGTCGTCTCCGCCTACCAGGCCTACGAATCCGCGCCCGGGGACCCGCTCGTCAACCGCGCGATTGCCGGGGACACGTACGCGCCCGGTTCCGTGTTCAAGCTCGTGACCGCCGCCGTAGCGCTCGAGAACGGGTACGCCCCCGATTCGCCGGTCAACGCGCCCGACGAGCTCGCGTTGCCGCTCACGACGACCACCATCCAGAACTTCGGCGGCGAGTCGTGCGGGCCGACGCCCACCCCGACGCTCGCGTACGCGCTCGAGCACTCGTGCAACACGCCGTTCGCGTCGCTGGCGATGGACGTGGGTTGGGACGCGATCGCGGCGAAGGCGCAGGCGTTCGGGTGGGGCGACTCCCTGTCGATCCCGATGCCCGTCACGCCCTCGCGGCTGCCCGCCTCCCCCGACCAGGCGCAGACGGCGATGTCCGGGATCGGCCAGTTCGACGTCCGCGCCACCCCGCTGCAGATTGCCATGGTCGGCTCGGCGATCGCCAACGACGGCGTGCTCATGCGCCCGTATCTCGTCGCCGACACCCGCGATTCGGACCTCGCCCTCCTCAGCGTCGCGCACCCCGTGGAGTACTCGACGCCCCTCAGCCCCGATACCGCGGCCGCGCTCCGCGACATGATGGTCGGCGTCGTGGACGAGGGGACCGGTCGCGCGGCGCGCATCTCCGGCGTGTCCGTCGCCGGCAAGACGGGTACGGCGCAGTCGGGCACGGACGCGGCGCCGCACGCGTGGTTCCTCGGCTTCGCGCCGGCCGACAAGCCCGTGGTCGTCGTCGTCGCACTCGTGGAAAACGGCGGGAACGCGGGCGACGAGGCGACGGGCGGGGCGGTCGCGGCGCCGATCGTCAAGGCGGTCATCGCGAAGGCGCTGGAGTTGGATCAGGAGCGCCGGGACCGGGGGCTCGGATGATCGACGAAGGGGCGTTCCTCGACCACCGATACCGCCTGGGGCGGGTGCTCGCCGTCGGCGGCATGGGCCAGGTGTGGCGCGGGTACGACGAGGAACTCGGCATCAACGTCGCGATCAAGGTCCTCCGGGAGGAGGCGACGAGCAACGCCGTCCTGCTCAAGCGCTTCGAGATCGAGGCGCGCAACGCCGCCGGCCTCGGCCACCGCAACATCGCGCAGGTCCTCGACTACGGGACGTTCGAGGGAAACGCGTACATCGTCATGGAGCTCGTCGAGGGAGAGTCGCTCGCGACCATCCTCGAACGCGAGCAGGTTCTCGAGGCGCGGCGCCTGGTGCGCCTGCTCGTGCACGCGTGCCGCGGGCTCCAGGCGGCGCACGACGCGGGAGTCATCCACCGCGACATCAAGCCCGGCAACCTCCTGGTCCTGCCGGACGAGACGGTGAAGATCACGGACTTCGGGGTGAGCCGGGCGGGCGACCAGACGACGCTGACGCAGACGGGCATGGTCATGGGCACCGCCCAATACCTCGCGCCGGAACTCGCCCTGGGCAAGGTCGCGACGGCGCGGAGCGATCTCTACGCGCTCGGCATCATCGCGTACGAGGCGCTCGTCGGAAAGCGCCCGTTCACCGCTCCCAATCCTGTGGACATCGCCATCGCCCAGGTCAACGACCCCGTTCCGCCGTTGCCCGACACGATTACGCCGGGGCTCGCCGCCGTCATCATGGACCTGCTCGAGAAGAATCCGAAGCGTCGTCCCGCCTCGGCGAGCGAGCTCGCCGCGACGCTCGCGAACCTCCGACTGCCGACGGAGGCCGAGCAGCGATACCGCGATCGCCCCGCGCCCCAGTCGATCCGACCCAAACGCCGGGGCGGCGCGCCCGCCCGGCCCATGCCGCCGTCGATCGCTCCCCGCAACTCCCGCCCCCGACCCGACGCCCCGTCGGGAGCATGACCGAGCGGAGTTGATGCGACAATGGGCGCGAACAGGACTGACGTCAACACGACTCCGAACCGAGGGCCAAGGATCCGCACATGAACGACGCGTCGAGGATTCTCGCCAACCGCTACCAGGTGGGCGAGCTGATCGGACGAGGCGGCATGGCCGAAGTCCACATCGGCTACGACACGCGGCTCGGCCGCACCGTCGCGATCAAGGTCCTCCGCCCCGACCTCGCGCGCGACCCATCGTTCCAGACGCGATTCCGCCGCGAGGCGCAGGCGGCCGCGGGTCTGAACCACCCGGCCATCGTCGCCGTGTACGACACGGGCGAGGAGCAGATCATCACCGCGAACGGCGAGCGGCAGACGCTCCCGTTCATCGTGATGGAGTACGTCGAGGGGCACACCGTCCGCGACATCCTCAAGGAGGGCGCGGCCGCCCCGATCGACGAGGCCGTCGAGATCGTCGCCGGGGTTCTGACGGGCCTCGAATACGCGCACGCGGCGGGTTTGGTGCACCGCGACATCAAGCCGGCGAACATCATGCTGACGCCGACCGGCGCGGTGAAGGTCATGGACTTCGGGATCGCGCGCGCGCTCGCCGACGTCGGCCAGACGATGACCCAGACCCAGGCGGTCGTCGGAACCGCCCAGTACCTCTCGCCGGAGCAGGCGAAGGGCGAGAACGTCGACGCCCGCTCCGACCTGTACTCGACCGGGTGCGTGCTCTTCGAGCTGCTCTGCGGTCGGCCGCCGTTCCTCGGAGACTCGCCGGTTTCCGTCGCCTACCAGCACGTCCGGGAACCAGCACCGGTCCCGTCCGCGTTCGCGCCCGACGTTCCCCCCGAACTCGACCAGATCGTCCAACGCGCGCTCGCCAAGGATCGCGCGGCGCGGTATTCGACGGCGCAGGACTTCCTCGCCGACCTGAACGCGGTCATGCAGGGGCGACCGGTCGACGCGACGACGGGCCAGTACCCCGTGGGTTCGGCGAGCGCGGGGTCGGGCGCGAACGCGGTGCTCGCGGCCTCCGCCGGCGGAGGCGCCGGTACCGGCACGACCGCGGTGATGCCGATGTCCGGCGGCTCGGGCGAGGAGATCGATCCGGACGACGAGCTGATCGAGGTTCCGTCCGGACGCAAGCGCATGATCCGGACGACCGCGATCCTGGTCGGCTCCCTCCTGGTCGCCGGCCTCATCATCTTCGGGATCCTGTCGCTGACGAAGCCCAAGACCGAGGCGCCGAGCGACACGATCAAGGTGCCGAACGTCGTCGAACTCGGCCAACAGGCGGCGGTCAACCTGCTCGGCGAGTACGAACTCGAGGCGGACGTCCAGTTCGAGGCGTCGGAGGACGTGCCGGCCGGACTCGTGATCCGGTCCGACCCGGCGGTGAACCAGACCGTCAAGAAGGGAAGCACGGTCTCGATATTCGTGTCGACGGGCCCGACGCAGGTCACCGTTCCGAAGGTCAACGGCCTGATGCAGGCCGACGCGGAGGCCGCGATCGAGCGGGCGGGTCTCGCGATCTCGGAGGTGAAGGAGGACAACTCCGATCCGACGATCCCCGCGGGTCGCGCGACGAAGACCGACCCCGAGGAGGGGCAGGTCGTCTCCCCCGACACGCCGATCATCCTGTACGTCTCGAGCGGGAAGGTCCAGCTCCCCGACGTCACCAATAAGACCCTTGAGAAGGCGACGGAGATCCTCACGAAACTCGGATTGCCCGTCGAGACCGAGGACAAGCAGACGGATTCGAAGCCCGAGGGCACGGTCCTGTCCCAGGATCCGCAGCCCGGCCTCATCGACCAGGGGACGGGGATCCATCTCGTGGTCGCGACGCCCGTCGTCTACCACCCGGTGCCGGGTCTCGTCGGCAAGGACAAGGACACGGCGATCGCCGCGATCAAGAATCTGAATTTCGAAGCCAACGTCACGGAGGAGAACTCGCTCCTCGTTCCCGCTGGGAAGGTCATCTCGCAGGATCCGGCCCAGGACACCCAGCTCGCCGAGGGCAAGACCGTCAGCATCGTCGTGTCGCTCGGGCCGCTGCCGAGCCCCAGTCCTTCGTAGCGCCGTCGCGTCGGCGCCCGCACCTAGCGCCGGACGAGCGGCGACAGACCCGCGGCCCGCGCCTCCGGGTCCGGCATGCCGCACACCGCGAGCCAGTTGGCGAGCAACCGGTGGCCGCCCACCGTCAGAACGGACTCGGGGTGAAACTGCACGCCGTGGAGCGGCAGTGCGCGATGGCTCAGCCCCATGACGATCCCGGACGGAGTCGTCGCGGTCACCGCGAGTTCGGCCGGCACGGTCTCGGGCTCGACGGCGAGCGAGTGGTACCGCGTCGCGGTGAACGGGCTCGGGAGCCCCTCGAGCAACGCGACGTCGCCGTGCACGACCTCGCTCGTCTTGCCGTGCATCAGCTCCGGGGCGTGCGAGACGGTCGCGCCGTACACCTCGGCGAGCGCCTGGTGGCCGAGGCACACGCCCAGCATCGGCACGCCGCCGTCGGCACACGCGCGAACCGCGTCCTTCGAGATGCCCGCGTCGGCGGGGGTGCCGGGCCCGGGCGAGATGAGCACCCCGTCGTACTCCGGTATCCCGTCGAGGGCGACGCGAACGTCGTTGCGCACGACCGTCGTCGACGCGCCCATCTGACGGAGGTAGCCGACGATGGTGTAGACGAACGAGTCGTAGTTGTCGATCACGAGGATGCTGGCCACGGCGTCAGTGTCCCACAGTGGTCTGCCCGAAGGGCAGGAGCGGCTCGGCCCAGGGGAACACCCACTGGAACAGGACGATGAGAATCGCGGGCACGAGCGCGGCGAGGATCGCGATCCTCGCCCACCGCCCGCCGGGGAGATGGCGCCAGAGCCAGCCGTACATCACGCGCCTCCCGTCGGTTTCGAGGTCCGCGCGTCCGACGACGGCGGGATGAGTTCCTTCGGATAGCCGGCGTCGCTCGGCATCCAGTAGTCGAGAACGGCGTGGACGACATACCGACGCGCGGCCGAGTACTTGGGATGGCACGTCGTCATGGTGAGATACCGGCCATTCGGCGCCGTCCCGGGGTGATTCGGGACCGGGGCGATCACGCGAATCGCCGTGGGGCGCACGATCTGGGTTCCCGTGACGCGATAGATGTACCACGTGTTCTCGGTGCGGATCACGATGGCGTCGCCGACCTCGATCTGCTCGATGCGGCTGAAAGGTTTGCCGTACGTCGTTCGGTGACCCGCGACCGAGAAGTTCCCCCAACCTCCGGGCATGGCCGTGTGGGCGTAGTGGCCGATCCCGAGAGGATCGAGGACCCCGCGTTTGTCCGTTCCTTCGCTGATCGGACGGACGTACTTGTAGCCCCAGCGGGGAACGTACATGGTCGCGAAGGTCGTCGCGTGCTTCGGCTCCTTGAGGACGGGCGGTTCGTCGCGTCGCTCGACGCTCGCGATCGGCGCCGTGACCGTTCCGGCTCCGACCGTGATCTCCGGAACCGGCTCCGCGTTCGCCCAATCGAGGTTCTCGACGATCTGCGCCTGCGCGTGATTCGCCCCGATGTCCGTCCACCAGAGCTCCCAGGCGACGAAGAGGCCGATCACGACGCCGAGCGTGATGAGGGATTCCCCGGTGACGCCGAGGACGCGGTCGACGATGCGGCGCCCCCGGCGCGACTTCATCGCCGCGATCGCTCGCCGGATACCCTGCGCAGTCGCCGACCACGCCCGAACGGCCACCGAGCGGAGGCCGCCCCCCGCTCGACGCGCGAGCGCGATCGTCGCCTGCGCGGCGGTGCCCGTCGCGCCCGCGACGGCGCGAATCGCCGTTCGCGCACGGGGGTGCAGATCCGGTAGGCGGCGATTCACGGCACAAGCGTACGCGACGACCCGCGCCGAAACGTCGTCGCGCTGGCCTACGGGGATCGCTACGCTGGGACCGAACCGCGCCCGTCGGGCGCCCGATGACCGAGGAGTGTGTCGTGGCCGAGTCGAAGAAGCGCAAGAAGGCCGCCTACGTCCCCCCGCGCCGCACCGGACGCGACGACACGAACCCGGTGTGGCTCGTCCCCACGATCGTCGCGTTGCTCGTCATCGGCGTCCTGTGGGTGATCGTCTACTACATCTCCGGGGCGAAGTATCCGCTCGACATCGGGAATCTCAACATCCTCGTGGGATTCGGGTTCCTCATCGCCAGTTTCTTCTTCTTGACCCGCTGGAAGTAGCCGGAGCGAGTTTTCCCCATGTTTATCCACAAGCGGGGATAACTACACCGCTGTCATTACCGCCCGACGCCGGGCGGGCGTTTCCGGCCCGCGGCGCGGATGATGATCGCGGTCGCAAGCCACCCCGCGAGCGCGCCGCCCAGGTGACCTTGCCACGCGATGCCCTGGATGTAGAAGCCGATCACGAGCCACACGCCCGCCTGGAGCGCGACGGCCTGGAACGGTAGTCGGAGCGTGATGCCGATCGCGACGTACGCGGCGACGATGCCGAAGATCGCTCCCGACGCCCCGCCCGCGACGGTTCCCCGCTGGCCAAGCACCGCGATGAGCGCGCTTCCGCCGAGGAGCGACGCCGCGTACACCGCCGCGAAGCGCGCCCGACCGAGGAGCGGCTCCACCTGGCGCCCGAACATCCACAGCACGAACATGTTCATCCCGACGTGGAGTACGCCGGTGTGCACGAATCCACTGGTGATCCACCGCCACCACTCGTCTCCGCCGTAGATGTTCGCATGGGCGGCGTCGTAGTGCGGCCACAGCCCCCACTGGCTGAAGAGCTTCCCGGCGGGCAGCGACATCCCGTATACGAAGACCGCGATGTTCGCCGTGATGAGCGCGTAGGTGATGATCGGCGGGCCCTTGGCCACCGCGATTCCGAGTCTCGAGCGTACGGGGTGCGTTCGCGCCTTCGCCTCGTTCACGCAGTCGACACACTGGATGCCGACGGGCGCGACGCGCTGGCATTCGGGGCAGGTCGGACGACCGCACCGTTGACACCGCACGTACGTGACGACGCGCGGGTGGCGCGGGCACGTCGGTTCCGCGCCTCCCGACCGCGCGGGAGAGGTCGACACGTCAGCTCAGCGTGACGCCTGTGATGACGACGTCGTCGCGCGGGCGGTCCATGGGTCCGGTGGGAGTCGCGGCGATCGCGTCGACCACGGCCTTGGACTCGTCGTCGGCGACGCGACCGAAGATCGTGTGCTTCCCGGTGAGGTGCGGGGTGGGCTCGACCGTGATGAAGAACTGCGAGCCGTTCGTCCCTCCCATCTGGCCGGTCACCGGGTTCGGACGCTTGCCGGCGTTGGCCATGGCAAGCAGGTACGGCTCGTCGAAGCGGAGCTCGGGGTGGATCTCGTCGTCGAACGTGTACCCCGGTCCGCCCGTGCCGGATCCGAGCGGGCATCCACCCTGGATCATGAAGCCGCTGATGACGCGGTGGAACACCAGGCCGTCGTAGAAGGGATCGTTCCGCTTCTCGCCCGTCGCGGGATCCTTCCATTCCTTGGTACCCGAGGCCAGGCCGGTGAAGTTGGCGACCGTGGCGGGTGCGTGGTTTTCGAGGAGGTCGACGCGGATGTCGCCCGCGCTCGTGTGAAGTGTCGCGATCATGAGGGTCATTCTCGCACGCGCCTAGCCTTTGCGCTTTCTTGGTGGCACGATGGGGGTATACAGATCGTTATCCCTACGAGGAGGACATCATGGCTCGTCGAGACACACACGCAGATCGCGCCTGGGACCGCCTCGATGTCGAGCGCCTCGCCGAGCAAGCCCGGCGGAGCGCCGACGCGGCGCGCAAGGCAGCGCACGAGGCCCGCGAATGGGCGGAGCCCCGATACGAGGCCGCCCGCGACTGGGCCGTCCCGCGCACCAAGCGGGCGTATCGGCTCGGCCTTCGCCGGGCGACGCCGTACGTCGAGGCCGCGGGCGAGCGTGCCGAGCACGTCGCCGACGCCGTCCACGACGCCATCGTCGGTTCGATGATCCCCGGGCTCATCGGCGCCGTGAAGAAGGCCGGACGGGAACCGGAGCGCGACGAGCGGGGCTTCCCGTGGGCCGCCGTCGCGATCCCCTTGACGATCGCCGTCGCCGCCGGTGCCGCGATCGTCTCCTGGGCGCGCCGCGACCCGGGACCGGAGTCGTGGCCCGAGCGGGACGAGGACTGGGAGTTCGCCGACGAGCAGCGTTTGCGCATCGCGCACGCCCGCACGTCCATCAACAAGACCGTCGACTCGGCCGAGACCGCTCTCCGTCACGCGGGCGAGGTGGTCGCCTCGACCGCGGCCGCCGCAGGCGCCGCCATCGCCGAGGTCGCCGCACCCACGGCGCGCAAGGTTCGCGACGGCGCGGCCCCCGCCGCGCGCAAGGTCCGCGACACCGCGGTGACCGAGGCGCGCCGGGTGCGCGACGCCGCCGGCCCCGTCGCCCGAAAAGTACGGGACGAGGCGGGTCCGGCCGCGCAGAAGGTGCGCGACACCGTTCGCTCGGTACGCAAGCGCGCGACGGGCGAGGTGGTGTCGGCGATGGACGGCGTCGAGGACGTCTGGGACGACGAGTCGGCCGAAGCCGCCGAAGGAAAGACCTCGTCGGCGAAGAAGACGTCGACGAGCACATCGAAGCCCGCGGCGAAGAAGAAGCCGGCGCCGAAATCGGAGAAGTCCGGCGACTAGAACGACCCCGCACGCAGAACGACCCCGGCCGAGTGGCCGGGGTCGTTGTGCGTCGGGCGCCGTGGAGCCTAGGGGAATCGAACCCCTGACCTCCTGCTTGCAAAGCAGGCGCTCTACCAATTGAGCTAAGGCCCCTAGGCGGGATCGTCGAGGACGTCGTCCCACAGGTCGCGGTCGGAGTTCCGCTCCCACCACACGTAGAACAGTGCACCGAGGACGAGACCGCCGAGAATGACGAGCAGCTTCTTCATGAGATTTCACCACCCCTCTCGTGGGCCCAGGAGGACTTGAACCTCCGACCTCTTCGTTATCAGCGAAGCGCTCTAACCGCCTGAGCTATGGGCCCGTATCGTTTGGACGGCGATTGAGGATACCCCACCGCCGTCACGGGACTCAAACTACCGTCAGTCGTCGCTGAGGGTGATGTAAACCCCGCCGACGAGCTTCGCGATGACGTTGTAGATCAGCGCTCCGATGGCTCCGAGCGCGGTGATGAGCAGGACGTTGAACGACGCGACGAGCGTCACGGCCGAGATCGCCTTGTTGAATTCGACGTACTGGAGGATCGAGCTCTTGTCGTCGGCGCCGAACAGCGTGGTGATCTGTTGCTGGATCTGCACCCACACGCCCATCTGGTCGAGCACGCCCCAGACGACGCTGACCGCCACGACCAGCGCGATGCCGGACGCGACCGCGACGAGGAAACTCATCTTCGTGACCGACAACGGATCGACCGCCGACAGCATCGCACGCACCTTGCGCGGCCCGCCCTTTGCCCGGAGGGTGGTCGTGGACTCGGGCTTCTCGTCCCCGTCGTCCTTCTTGCCGAAGAACGGAATCTTCCGGCGAATCGACGAGTCGTCATCCGCGGCCTTCGTGACCTCCTGCGTGCCCGTGCGCAACGAGGCGCGTCGTACGGGGGCGGGGTGGGACGGGTTGGTCGGGTTCGACGGGTGCGGCGCCGAGGAAGATCCGCTGGAGTGCTGCGGCGCGCTCGGCGGGGTCGACTGATGAGAGGTCGAGGAGTGCGGCGTCGACGTATGCGGCGTCGACGTGTGTTGCGTCGACGTGTGTTGCGGCGCGGCCGGGCGTCCCGACGCGTGCTGCGGAGCGGTCGCGCCGCCCGGGGTGGCGTACGGGTTGGCCGGGGGGACCGCCGGGGGGGTCGGACGGGAGGAGCCTCCGTCGGACGCCTGGGGGCGTGCGACCGCGGGGCGGCCGCGCCCCACGCCGCAGGCGCCGTCTCGGGACTGCCTGGTCCTTCGGGGACGGCCTGCGTCACCCCGGGGAAGGGGTGCGCTCCGGGCGTGGCCGGATTGGCGGGGTACTCCGCATTCATGGACGCTCCTCGGTACGTACGCAGATAGCGCGTGGCCTGTGCACAGCCTAACCGGTCGCCCTCCGATGGTCACGCCGGGCGCACATCCCCCGCCACCGCTTGAACGTCCGAGCCGCCCCGATCGTTTCCGCGATGATCACGACGGTGATGAAGGACCACGCGGTCGCGTCGCTCCCCGAGCCGATCTCCTTCGCTCAGGCATGCGGGGTGCGGCCCACCGCCTGCGCGATGACGATGAACCTACTCGGTATCGCCGAGACGGACCTCGCGGACGGGGTCGAGCCCGGCGGCGGGGGCTACTCGGCGGCTTCGGGTGCCGCAGGAGCTTCCTCCGCGGCTTCGACGGCCCGTTCGCTGTTGCGCGCGATGCCGATGACGCGGTCACCCGCGTCGGGTTTGACGAAGATGACCCCCATCGTGTCGCGCCCCTTGGCGGGGACGCCGGACGCGTCGGCGCGCATCACCTTGCCGCTCTCCATGACGACGAGGACCTCGTCCGCCTCCTCGACCATGAGCGCGCCGACCAGGTCGCCGCGCTGCTCCGCTAGCTTCGCCACCTTGATGCCGAGCCCGCCGCGACCCTGGCTCCGGTACTCGGCGACGTCCGTGCGCTTCGCGTAGCCGGCCTCGGTCGCGATGAAGCTGTACTTGTCCGCCGCGCACGACGTTCATCGCGAGAAGCTCGTCGTCCTCGCGGAAGCGCATTCCCGTGACCCCGGACGTCGCGCGGCCCATCGGGCGGAGCGAGTCGGCGTCGGTGGAGAAGCGGATCGACTGGCCCTTGCGGCTGACGAGCATGAGCTCGTCGTCGTCGTCGACGAGTCGCGCGGCCATCACCTCGTCCGTCGCGCCTTCCTCGCCGGAGGCGATCGGGCGGAGGTTGATCGCGATGAGACCTCCGGTGCGGTTCGAGTCGTACTCCTCGAGTCGCGTCTTCTTCACGAGCCCGCGCTTGGTCGCGAGCACGAGGTACGGCTTGTCCGTGTACGTCTTGAGGTCGAGGACCTCCGCGATCTCCTCGCCGGGCTGGAACGCGAGCATGTTCGCCACGTGCTGGCCCTTCGCGTCGCGTGCGCCATCGGGCAGCTCGTAGGCCTTGGCCCGATAGACGCGCCCGAGGTTGGTGAAGAACAGCAGCCAGTGGTGCGTGGTGGTGACGAAGAAGTGCTCGACGACGTCGTCCGCCCGGAGGCTCGCCCCGCGCACACCCTTGCCGCCCCGTTTCTGCGAGCGGTAGAGCGACGACTTGGTGCGCTTGGCGTACCCCGAGCGCGTGATCGTGACGACGACCTCCTCCTCCGCGATGAGGTCCTCGATGTCCATGTCGCCCGCGTCCGGCGCGATGACGGTGCGGCGTTCGTCGCCGTACTTGGCGACGACCTCGTCGAGTTCGGTCGACACGATCGAGCGCTGACGCGACTCGGAGGCGAGGATGTCGTTGAGATCGGTGATCTCCGCCTCGAGCGCGGCGTGATCGTCCTCGATCTTCTTCCGCTCGAGCGCCGCGAGGCGGCGGAGTTGGAGGTTGAGGATCGCGGTCGCCTGGACCTCGTCGACGTCGAGGAGCGCCATGAGCCCCTCGCGGGCGTCGTCCACCGTGGCGGCCGCGCGGATGAGCGCGATGACCTCGTCGAGCGCATCGAGCGCCTTGAGGTAGCCGCGGAGGATGTGGATCTCGCGCTCGGCCTCGCGTAGGCGGAACTTGGTGCGCCGGACGATGACCTCGATCTGGTGCGCGACCCAGTACCGGATGAACGCGTCGAGCGTGAGCGTGCGCGGCACGCCGTCGACGAGCGCGAGCATGTTCGCGCCGAAGTTGTCCTGCAGCTGCGTGTGCTTGTACAGGTTGTTGAGCACGACTTTCGCGACCGCGTCGCGCTTGAGCACGATGACGAGGCGCTGACCGGTGCGTCCCGACGTCTCGTCGCGGATATCCGCGATCCCGGCGATCTTGCCGTCGCGCACGAGCTCGGCGATCTTCTGCGCGAGGTTGTCCGGGTTGACCTGGTACGGCAGTTCCGATGACCACGAGGCACATGCGCCCGTGGATCTCCTCGACCTCGACGACGGCGCGCATGGTGATCGACCCGCGCCCCGTCCGATACGCGTCCTCGATCCCGCGGCGGCCGAGGATGGTCGCGCCGGTCGGGAAGTCCGGCCCCTGGATCCGCTCGATGAGCGCGTCGAGCAGCTCCTCCTTCGACGCCTCGGGATTCTCGAGGAACCACTGCGCGCCCGCCGCGACCTCGCGGAGGTTGTGCGGGGGGATGTTCGTCGCCATGCCGACGGCGATGCCCGCGGATCCGTTGACGAGCAGGTTGGGGAAGCGGCTCGGGAGGATCGACGGCTCCTGGGTGCGGCCGTCGTAGTTGTCCTGGAAGTCGACGGTGTCCTTGTCGATGTCCCGGACCATCTCCATGGCGAGCGGCGCCATCCGGCACTCCGTGTACCGCGGCGCGGCGGCCGGGTCGTTGCCGGGGCTGCCGAAGTTGCCCTGCCCGTCGACGAGCGGGTAGCGCAGCGACCAGTCCTGCACGAGGCGCACGAGGGTGTCGTAGATCGCGCTGTCGCCGTGCGGGTGGTACTTGCCCATGACGTCGCCGACGACGCGGGAGCACTTGGAGTACGCCCGGTCGGGGCGGTAGCCGCCGTCGAACATCGCATAAAGGACGCGGCGGTGGACGGGTTTGAGGCCGTCGCGGACCTCGGGGAGCGCGCGGCCGACGATGACGGACATCGCGTAGTCGAGGTACGAGCGCTGCATCTCGACCTGGATGTCGACCGGGTCGATCCGGTCGTGGGGGGTGACCTCAGATGTCAAGGAATCTCACGTCCTTCGCGTTGCGCTGGATGAAGGACCGGCGCTGCTCGACGTCCTCGCCCATGAGGACCGAAAACACCTCGTCCACGGACGCGGCGTCGTCCATCGTCACCTGAAGGAGTGTGCGGGACGCGGGGTTCATCGTCGTCTCCCACAGCTCGGAGTAGTCCATCTCCCCGAGTCCCTTGTAGCGCTGGACCCCGTTGTCCTTCGGGAGCTTCTTGCCCGCCTTGGTCCCCTCGGCGGTGAGCGCGTCGCGCTCCTTGATCGGTGAAGACGTATTCGTGGTCCGCGTTCGACCACTTCAGCTTGTACAGCGGCGGCTGGGCGAGGTAGACGTAGCCGGCCGTGATCAGCTCCGGCATGTAGCGGAACAGGAGCGTGAGCAGGAGGGTGCGGATGTGCTGCCCGTCGACGTCGGCGTCGGCCATGAGGACGATCTTGTGATAGCGGCATTTCGCGAGGTCGAAGTCCTCGCCTATCCCCGTGCCGAACGCGGTGATGAGCGCCTGGACCTCGTTGTTGCCGAGCGCCCGGTCGAGGCGCGCGCGCTCGACGTTGAGGATCTTTCCGCGGATGGGCAGGATCGCCTGCGTCTGGGGGTTGCGCCCCCGCACGGCGGATCCGCCTGCGGAGTCGCCCTCGACGATGTAGATCTCGGACTCGGAGGGATCGCGGCTCTGGCAGTCGCGGAGCTTGCCGGGCATGCCCCCGGACTCGAGCAGGCCCTTGCGCCGCGTGGCCTCGCGCGCCTTGCGGGCGGCGATGCGCGCGGCCGACGCCTGGATGGCCTTGCGGATGACGTCCTTCGCCTCGGTCGGGTGCGAGTCGAACCAGTCGCCGAGGCGCTCGCCGACGACCCGCTGCACGAACGTCTTGGCCTCGGTGTTGCCGAGCTTGGTCTTGGTCTGGCCCTCGAACTGCGGCTCGCGCAGCTTGACCGAGACGACCGCGGTCAACCCCTCGCGCACGTCGTCGCCGGTGAGGTTGTCGTCGCGGTCCTTGAGGATGCCCTTGTCGCGCGCGTACTTGTTGACGAGCGAGGTGAGCGCGGCGCGGAAGCCCTCCTCGTGCGTGCCGCCCTCGGTCGTCGAGATGGTGTTCGCGTACGTGAAGACGGACTCCGCGTAGCCGTTGGTCCACTGCATCGCGATCTCCACGGAGATCGTCGCGTCCGGGTCCTCCGCCTCGAAGCTGATGATCTCCGGGTGGACGCGGTCGGCCTTCTTCGCCTCGTTGAGGTGGTCGACGTAGTCGACGAGCCCGCCGTCGTACCGGTACGTGACCGTGCGGTGCCCGCTCTCCTCGTCCCCGTCCTCCGCCTCGTACCGCGCCCGCTCGTCGATGAGCGTGATGCTCAGACCCCGGTTGAGGAACGCCATCTGCTGGAATCGCGAGCGGAGCGTCTCGTAGTCGTAGTCCGTCGTCTCGAAGATCGTCTCCGACGCCCAGAAGGTGATGACCGTCCCGGTGTCGTCGACCGCCTCGCCCTGCTTGATCGGCCCGTCGGGAACGCCGACGGAGTACGACTGCGTCCACACGTGCCCGTCGCGGCGAATCTCCGCCTCGAGCCGCGTGGACAGCGCGTTCACGACGGAGACGCCGACGCCGTGCAGGCCGCCCGAGACGGCGTAGCCGCTTCCGCCGAACTTGCCGCCGGCGTGCAGCAGGGTGAGGACGACCTCGAGCGCGGGCTTGCCCTCGGACTCCACGACGTCGACGGGGATCCCGCGGCCGTTGTCGACGACCCGGACCCCGCCGTCGGCCATGAGCGTGACGACGATCGCGTCGCAGTGGCCCGCGAGCGCCTCGTCGACCGAGTTGTCGACGACCTCGTAGACGAGGTGGTGCAGCCCGCGCTCGCCGGTGGACCCGATGTACATGCCCGGGCGCTTGCGGACCGCCTCGAGACCCTCGAGAACGGTGATGGCGTCGGCGCGGTACTCCGGTACGGATGTCGGATCGGCTGCGGCCACGAAAACGCCCCTTCAAGCGAGTGGCGCGGCCGAAGATGGCACGCGCGCTACTACGAACCATTCTAGTTCGTCCTGGGCCCCCCCGAGCGCCATTCACAGGCATTTCTACTTTGACCGACGGGGGGATGTTTCCGACCTATCCGTAGGTGTCGCGCGGACCGCGGCCCTTGACGGTCCTCGGGCCCCTCACCCAGGAGCGTCCGGTCGGGCCCACGACCGTGACATTTCGGACGACCTCGTCGCCGATCGCCTCGTTGAGGAGCTGGCGAATATGCCCGGCCATCGTCCCGAGCTGCGTCGCCCAGGCCGTCGTCGACGCGCGGACGCGGACCGTCCCGTCGTCGAAGGAGACCTCTTCGCAATGGTCGGCGATCGCGTCGCCCACGACCTCGCGCCACCGCCCCGTGACGCCCGCGACCGCGACATTCTCGCTCCATCCGCTGCGGTCGAATATCTCCGAGATCTCCGTGGAAATCGGCCGCGGGTCGCGCCCGGTCCCATAGGGCTCCGCCGCGCCGGAGTCCTTGCGCCGCGCGGCCCGGCCCTTCGCGCTCTGGCGCGCCGACCGCGTGGTCGCCCCCCGCGCCCGAGCCGCCTCGCGCGCGCGCTCCATCGCGCGTCGCGCCTGCGACGCCGCGTCCGACGAGCGGGCGTCGTCGTCACGCTTCGCCACGAGTCACCTCCCCGTCCGCGACGACGAAGACGTCGCCCGCGAGCTCGCTCGGCACGTCCGCCCCGACCGCGGCGGTGACGACGACCTGCTGGGCGGGCGCGAGGCGCGAGGCGAGCGCCGCGCGCCGTGGGGCGTCGAGTTCGGCGAACACGTCGTCGAGGATGAGGACGGGCTCGCCGTCGTCGCCCGAGTCCGGGCCGGCGTCCGAGGTGAGCAGGTCGTACGTCGCGAGCCGGAGCGCGAGCGCCGCCGACCACGACTCGCCGTGACTCGCGTACCCGCGGGCGGGAAGGTCGCCGATCACCACGGCGAGGTCGTCGCGGTGCGGCCCGACGAGGCAGACCCCCCGCTCGATCTCCTTCGCGCGCGCGGCCGAGATCGCCTCGAGAAGCGACGCGGCGACGTCCGCGGCCGCACCGCCGGGATTGGATCCGAGGCTCGCGCACTCGTAGGCGATCGACGCGGCGTCGCCGTCGGCGAGATCCGCGTACGCCCGCGCGACGAATGGCGCGAGCGCGGTAGTCGCGGCGACGCGCGCGGAGATGATCGCGGCTCCGAGGCTCGCCTGCCTCTCGTCCCACACGTCGAGCGTCGAGAGGTCGCCGCGGTGCCCGCGGGCGCTCTTCAGCAGGGCGGTTCGCTGGCGGACGACGCGGTCGTAATCCGCGAGGTCGCCCGCCAGACCCGGGGACAGCGCGACGCACAACTCGTCGAGGAATCGGCGTCGACCCGACGGGTCGCCCTTGACGAGGTCGAGGTCCTCGGGCGCGAAGACGACGGAGCGGAGGACGCCGAGGACCTCGCGCGCCTTCGCGGGTGATCCGTTGATCCGGTATGCCTTGGCGCGGCCGGGGGCGATCGAGGCCTCGAGCACGATCGCGCGGCCGGACTTCTCGACCCTCGCCCGGACGTTCGCCGAGCTTTGACCGTAGCGGATGAGCGGCTGGTCGGTGGCCACGCGGTGGCTCCCGAGGATCGACAGGTAGCGGAGCGCTTCCACGATGTTGGTCTTGCCCGCGCCGTTCGGGCCGACGAACGTCGAGACGCCCGGGCCGAACTCGAGGTCGAGCGAGCCGTAGGACCGGAAGTCGGTCAGCGACAGCCGGGTGACGCGCATGCGCTAGGACGAGATGCGGATGGGGACCAGGAGGTACCGGAACTCGGGGGCGAGATCCCCGCCGGGCTTGGTGATGCCGACGAACTCGACCGGCTTGGTCTCCTGGGTGAAGCCGAAGCGCACGTACTCCGTCGAGATGGCCGCGAGACCGTCGAGGAGGTACTGGGGGTTGAACGCGACGGTGATGTCGCCGCCCTCGAGCGTCGCCTCGAGCGCCTCCGACGCCTGGGCATCCTCCGTCTGTCCGGCGTCGAGGGCGACCTCGCCTTGGGCGAACGACAACCGCACGGAGCTGTTGCGTTCGGCGACGAGGGCGACGCGACGGGTCGCGTCCATCAGTTCCTGGGTGCTCACGACCGCGGTGATCGGCGAGGCGTCGGGGAAGAGCCGGCGCACCTGCGGGTAGTCGCCGTCCATGAGAAGCGACGTCGTCTGGAGCCCGCCCGCGGCGAATCCGACCAGGTCGATCTCGCCGCCGGACGACAGCGCGACCGTTACGTCTCCGCTGCCGAGGGCCTTCGCGGTTTCGACGAGCGTCCGCGACCGGACGAGTGCGACGGCGGACACGTCGGACACCGACGGCTTCCATTTGAGCTCGCGAAGGGCGAGCCGGTAACGGTCGGTGGCGAGAAGCGCGATGTTCGACCCCTCGATCTCGACGCGCACGCCGGTGAGGATCGGGAGGGTCTCGTCGCGAGACGCCGCCGACGACACCTGGACGACCGCGTCCTCGAACTCCTCCCCGCTCACCGTTCCCGACTGCTCCGGAAGGTCGGGGAGCTTCGGGTATTGATCGACCGGCATGGTCGCGAGCGTGAAGCGGCTCGCTCCGCACGTCACGGTCACCTTGGTTCCCTCGAGCGAGAACACCACGGGCTTATGAGGGAGCGCGTTCGCGATTTCGCGGAGGAGCCTTCCGGAGACGAGCGCGATTCCTTCCGCCTCGACGTCCGCGGCGATCTCCGCCTTGGCGGAGACCTCGTAGTCGAAGCTCGCGAGCCGGACGATCCCGCCTCGTTCGGCCTCGATCTTCACGCCGGCGAGAACCGGTGTCGGCGGTCGCGACGGCACGGCGCGCCCCGTCCACGCGACCGCGTCCGCGAGAACGTCCCGGTCAACGGAAAACTTCATCGGTCACTCCTCGGTTCGCTGTGCCACAGACTACGCCAAACGGTACTGGCCTGGCTTGAACCCGGGGGAAGCGTGGGTGACGCTAATGCGGAGCGATATTGGGAGAACAAGAAACAAGGAAGTCGCAGTAGTAGCCGCGGTGGAAACCGGGGATAACGTCGCTTCCCCCTGGTAAAGGGGCGATGGTGCGTGGGGATAACTTGGGCAACGATAGCGAGGAGCACGGACAACGCGCCGGCCGCGGTGGACGACGGGAAAGCGATCGGAGTATTGCCCACAGGTTCTCCCACGCGTATGGGAATTCATCCACGGGTATTCACAGGGTTGTGCACAGGTGTGTAATTCGAGCGTGACCCACGTCACGCGCCGAATTCGGTCGTGACGACGACTACGACCGCGATTGCTGCTTGATACGCGCGTGGATCTCGGTCACCTGGTTGTACATCTGGCGCCGTTGGGCGATCTGGTCCTCGACCTTCTTCACCGCATACATCACGGTGGTGTGGTCCTTGCCGCCGAAGTGCTCGCCGATCTTCGGCAGCGACAGGTCGGTGAGCTGGCGGCACAGATACATGGCGATCTGACGCGCCGTGACGTACACGCGCGACCTCGAGGTACCGGTCAGTTCGTCCATCGTGATGCCGAAGTACTCCGCCGTCTTGCCGATGATCGTCGACGCCGTGACTTCGGAGTCGTCCTCGCTGATCAGGTCCTTGAGCACGGCCTGGGCGAGGCCGAGGTCGACCGCCTGCTTGTTGAGCGCGGCGAAGGCGGTCACGCGGATGAGCGCGCCCTCGAGCTCGCGGATGTTGGTCGTGATGTTCGAGCCGATGTACCCGAGCACGTCGTCGGGGGCCTGGACGTCGTCGACCGCGGCCTTCTTGCGGAGGATCGCGATACGCGTCTCGAGGTCGGGCGGCTGAACGTCGGTCATCAGCCCCCACTCGAATCGGGTGCGCATCCGCTCCTCGATGCCGGCGAGGTTGCGCGGGGAGACGTCCGAGGTGATGACGACGTGCTTGCCCGCGTTGTGCAGGGCGTTGAACGTGTGGAAGAACTCCTCGAGCGTCTGCTCCTTGCCCTGGAGGAATTGGATGTCGTCGATCAGGAGGATGTCGACGTCGCGGTAGTAGCGCTTGAACGCGAGCTTGCGGTCGTCGCGGATCGCGTTGATGAAGTCGTTGGTGAACTCCTCGGAGTTGACATAACGTACGCGCGTCTGGGGCTTGAGGTGGCGCGTGTAGTGGCCGATCGCGTGGAGAAGGTGCGTCTTGCCGAGCCCGGAGTCGCCGTAGATGAACAGCGGGTTGTAGGTCTTCCCGGGAGCCTCGGCGACGGCGAGGGCGGCCGCGTGCGCGAACCGGTTCGAGGCGCCGATGACGAACGTGTCGAAGGTGTACCGGGGATTGAGGTGCGGGTCGTCGGAGCTGGAACTCTTGCTCTTGCCCTTCGACGACTTCTTCGGCTCGGGCTCGTCGTCGACCTCGATCATCTCCGGGGGGACGACGCTCGAATCGACGGTCACGGCGAATCGCACGTCCCGGCCGAGCACGCCGACGAGGGCCTCGGTGATGACGTTGCGTAGTTGGGTCTCGAGGTAGTTCTTCGTGAAGTCCTCGGCGACGGCGAGGAAGACGTTGTCGTCGACGAGCGCCAACGGTTTGACCAGGCGGATGAACGAACGGTTCTGGGCGGTGAGATTCGGGCTCGCGCGGAGCGCGTCGAGCGTCTTCGACCAGATGGAGTCGATGGAGTCGGTCGCCGCGATGTCCGCCACCACTGCCCGCCTTCCGTCGTCGCTTTCCACAGGTTTCTTCACACCCGTAGACTCGCCGTCATCCATTCGTTACCTAGTGTTCCGCGTGTCGGTCCACGCGCAACCCGCGATGATGGTGGAGCCTATCCTGTTCGGGCCGCGAGACCAATGCGAGGCGACGAATTTGACGCCCCCTCGGCCATCCCGTAGCGTTGGTCCGCTGATTTGACCGACCCTAGCCCCCGTGGAGATCACCGTGAGCAAGCGCACGTTCCAGCCGAACAACCGTCGGCGCGCCAAGACGCACGGCTTCCGTACGCGCATGCGCACGCGCGCCGGTCGCGCCATTCTGGCCGGCCGCCGCCGCCGCGGACGCTCGGAGCTGTCGGCGTAGTGTGCTGCCCGCCGGCTCGAGGATGCGGGCGTCGTCGGACTTCGCGTCCGTCCTGCGTCGAGGGCTGAAGAGCGGGCGGACTACGGTGGTGGTCTACCTGATGCGAACGCCGTCGCGCGAACGAGTGGCGGGGTTCGCCGTGTCGAAGTCGGTGGGAGGTGCCGTGGTCCGCAATCGCGTGAAGCGTCGTCTGCGCGCCATCGTCGCCGAGCAGCTTCCCGCCCTTCCCGACGGCAGCGCCGTCGTCGTGCGCGCCCTTCCGGCCGCGGCCACCGCGACGTACGCCGACCTCGCCGCCGACACCCGCGCGTGCCTCGAGAACCTCGCCCGACGGAGCGCCGCGTGAGTGCGCGCGCGCTCGGGCGCCACATCGTCCGCCTCCCCCGCTACGCGGGGCTGGGGCTGATCCGCGCATACCAACTCGTCGTCTCGCCGCTGCTGGGACCGCGCTGCAAGTACTACCCGTCGTGCTCGCATTACGGCTACACCGCCGTCGAGCGTCACGGCCTCGTCAAGGGCTCCGTCCTCGCGGGCTGGCGCGTCCTGCGCTGCAACCCGTTCAGCTACGGCGGCGTCGACGACGTGCCTGCCGTGGGCGAGCCGCTCTTCCGCCGCAGGGCGCCCCGCGCCCAGGAGCCCCACGGCTCCGTGATGATCTGATCCAGGGGGATCCGTGCTGACCAACATCCTGCAAGTCATCGAGATTCCCGTCTCGTACGTCCTCGTCGGCTGGTACCGGGCGCTGACGTTCCTCGGCCTCGATGGGGCGTCCGGGTGGACGTGGGCGCTCGCGATCGTCGGACTCGTGATCACGATCCGCGTCATCCTCATCCCGCTGTTCGTCAAGCAGATCCGCTCGCAGCGCGCGATGCAGCTGCTCGCGCCCGACCTCAAGAAGATCCAGGCGAAGTACAAGGGCAAGAAGGACCAGGCGTCGCGCGAGGCCATGAGCCGCGAGACGATGGCGCTGTACCAGGAGCACAAGACGAACCCGCTTCGCCTCGTGCCTCCCGCTCCTCGTCCAGTCGCCGATCTTCCTCGCCCTGTACCGCGTGCTCGCGACACACCTCAAGCCCGACGGGGACGGCGTCTTCCACCCCTTCGGCGCGATCACGCGCGAAGCTCGCGCAACAGGCGCACGACGTCGACGATATTCGGCGCGGGCATCTCGCAGTCGTTCAACCAGGCGGAGACCGCCGCGGTGCAGTTCGTCGCCGGCGGCGCTGATCGTCGCGATGGTCGCGACGACGTTCCTCACGCAGCGCCAGCTGACGCGCAAGAACATGCCGGCGTCCGCGCTCGAGGGCCCGATGGCCCAGCAGCAGAAGCTCCTGATGTACGCGATGCCGTTCATCTTCGTCTTCACCGGCCCGTGGTTCCCGATCGGCGTGCTCATCTACTGGACGACGACGAACATCTGGTCGATGGGCCAGCAGTTCTACGTCATCAGGCGCAACCCGACGCCTGGGTCCGAGGCGTACAAGGCGTACCAGGCCAAGCAGGCGGCCAAGCACAAGGACGACGGCACAGCCGGGCTCCTCGAATCCGACGAGCCCGAGCAGCCCGCGAAGCCGGTGTCGAACCAGCGCCAGCAGCCCAAGCGCAAGCCGCGCAAGCGGCGCTAGACCTCCCCGGCGGCGTGCCGGGCGACCCACGGAAGGAAGCGTTCATGAGCGAGGAAACGAGCACGAAGAAGCTGGACCACGAGGGCGACGTCGCGGCGGACTTTCTCGAGGAGTTCCTCGACATCCTCGACATGGACGGCGACATCGACATCGCCGTCGAGGCGGGGCGGGCGACCGTCGCGATCGTGTCGCCGGACGGCCCGAGCGCGGACCTCAAGCGCCTCGTCGGGCCCGACGGCGAGGTGCTCGAGGCCCTGCAGGACCTCGCGCGGCTCGCCGTCCAGGTCGAGACCGGCGACATGAGCCGACTCATGCTCGACGTCGCGGGCTACCGCGCCGGGCCGCAAGGAGCGCCTCGCGGAGATCGGACGCGAGGCGGCGGCGAAGGTCAAGGAGACCGGCGAGCCCGTCGAGCTCGACCCGATGAACGCCTTCGAGCGCAAAGTCGTCCACGACGTCGCGCTCGCGGCCGGCCTCGTCAGCGAGTCCGAGGGCGAGGATCCCCACCGCTACGTGGTGATCCGCCCCGCGTGACGTTTCACGTGAAACATCGGCGGCCGTGAGCGATACCCCTCCCGCGCCGGAGCGCGACCCGCTCGAGGGCGACGCGCGCGTCGCCGCACGCTTCGGCGACCGATACCCCGCCGTCCGCGCGTTCCGCGACCTCCTGCTCGCCGAGGGCGAGCGCCGCGGCCTCATCGGCCCGCGCGAGGGCGCGCGTCTGTGGGAGCGCCACCTGCTGAACTCCGCCGCCGTCGTCCCGTTCCTCCCCGCGGGCTCCGTCATCGACGTCGGATCCGGGGCGGGCCTGCCGGGCCTCGTCGTCGCGGCGATGCTTCCGGAGCGGGAGATCGTCCTCGTCGAGACGATGGAGCGCCGCGCCGCCTGGCTGACCGAGGCGGCGGACCGCCTGGGACTCGACCGGGTGCGCGTGGTCCGCGCGCGGGCGGAGGCGCTCCACGGGCAGGAGACGGCGGAGGCCGTCACGGCGCGCGCCGTCGCCCCGCTTCCCAAGCTCGCGCGTTGGTGCGAGCCGCTGCTCGCGCCCGGCGGGGCGATGCTCCTGCTCAAGGGCCGAAGCGCGGCGGACGAGGTCGCGGCCGCGACGACGGACCTTCGCGCGCTCCGGCTCGAGGCGGAGGTCCTCGAGGCGCCGACGCTCGACGGCCTCGAGCCCACTCGGGTGGTGCGGGTGACGAGGGCGGGGCTCGACTAGGCGCATCCCGCGCCGACGACTAGAGTCGTACCCCGGCCCCGCTTACGGCCGTCGCGGCCGATTGCGGGAGCGACGTTTCACGTGAAACATTGGCGGTACCTCGCCACGAAGCGGCTCAGCGCCGCGACAAGGAGAACGAGTGAACGACAACCGTCCCGGCGTCTCGGCGCGCGGCGACGCGTTCGCCGGCGTCTACGCCGACGACGACAGCCCGCTCGCGCGCGACATGATCGCGACGGAGCGCACGCTCCGCGATCTCGAGGAGGCGGACTTCCCGCTCCCCTCGCGCACCCGCGTCATCACGGTGGCGAACCAGAAGGGCGGCGTCGGCAAGACGACGACGAGCGTCAACGTCGCGGCGGCCCTCGCGAAGCGTGGGGCGAAGGTGCTGGTGATCGATTCCGACCCTCAGGGAAACGCATCCACGGCCATCGGCGTCGCGCACACGAGCGGGACGCCCTCGATCTACGAGGTCATCCTCGACGGGCGGACGATCGCCGACGTCATGGTCCCGTGCCCGGACCTTCCCGACCCTCTACTGCGTGCCCGCGACGATCGACCTCGCCGGAGCGGACATCGAGCTCGTCAACGTCATGCGCCGGGAGTTCCGGCTGGCGGACGCCGTCACGGCCTTCCTCGCCGACGCACGGGTCGGAGTTCCACTACGTCATCATCGACTGCCCCCGAGCCTCGGCCTCCTCACCCTCAACGCCATGGTCGTCGCGGAGGAGATCCTCATCCCCATCCAGTGCGAGTACTACGCGCTCGAGGGGCTCACCCAACTCATCCGGACCATCGAGATGGTCAAGAAGCACCTCAACCCCGCCATCCACGTCTCGACGATCGTCCTGACGATGTACGACGGCCGGACGAACCTCGCGCGCGACGTCGCCGACGAGGTCCGCGGCCACTTCCCCGACCAGACGCTGGAGATCACCGTGCCCCGTTCCGTACGCGTCTCCGAGGCCCCGAGCTTCGGCCAGACCGTCATCACCCACGACCCTCACTCGTCGGGGGCGGTCGCGTACCTCGGCATCGCCCGCGAGATCGCGGTGCGGGGGGCGGACGCGTGAGCGCCCCGCGGCGCGGCCTCGGCCGCGGGCTCGGCGCCCTCATCCCGACCGAGGGCGACGCCGAGCGCCCGAGCGACGCGTTCTTCGCGCCGTCCGGCGCGCGCGGGGAGGCGGAGGAGCTCCTCCCGGTCCCCGGCGCGCGCTTCGCCCACATCGCGCCCGCCGACATCGTCCCCAACCCGCGCCAGCCGCGCCGGTCCTTCGACGAGGAGGCCCTCGCCGAGCTCGTCGGCTCGGTGCGGGAGATCGGGATCCTCCAGCCCGTCGTCGTCCGCCCGCACCCGACGGGAACGGGCTACGAGCTCATCATGGGCGAGCGGCGCCTCCGCGCGGCCCGCGAGGCCGGGCTCGACGCGATCCCGGCGATCGTCCGCACGACCGACGACGCGGACATGCTGCGCGACGCGCTCGTCGAGAACCTCCACCGGTCGCAGCTCAATCCGCTTGAGGAGGCGGCGGCGTACCAGCAGCTCCTCGACGACTTCGGGATCACCCACGAACAGCTCGCCGACCGCCTCTCCCGCTCGCGCCCGCAGATCTCGAACACCCTCCGCCTGCTCAAGCTCCCGCCTGTGGTGCAGAAGCGCGTCGCCGCCGGCGTGCTGAGCGCCGGGCACGCGCGGGCGCTGCTCGGCCTCGACGACGCGCGCGCGATGGAAGCCCTCGCCCAGCGCGATCGTGAACGAGGGCCTGTCCGTCCGCGCGACGGAGGAGGCGGTCGCGCTCGGCGTCAAGGTTCCGGCCCGTCGCAAGGCGGCCGCCGCGCCGCGCAGGAGCGGCGCGTACGACGAGATCGCCGAGCGGCTGGGCGACCGCCTCGACACCCGCGTGGCGATCGCCGGGGGACGCGGCAAGGGCAAGGTGACGATCGAGTTCGCGTCGCCGGACGACCTCGCGCGCATCGCGGACGTCATCGACCCGCGCGGACGCCGCTAGCGCGTCGGCCCCCTACGCGAGGGCGATGATCTCGCGGTACACGTCCCCGAGGTCGCGCCCCGCGGCCTCGATCGCCTGCGGGAAAAGCGACGTCTCCGTCATCCCCGGGGAGACGTTGACGTCGAGGAACTGGGCGCCGTCGTCGTCGAGGATGAGGTCGGTGCGCGAGAGGTGGCGCAGTCCCAGCACGCGGTGCACGGCGAGCGCGGCCTCGGACACCGCGGCCGTTTGGGCCGCGTCGAGGCGGGCGGGCGCGAAGTACTCGACGCGCCCGGGGTTGTACCGCGCGTCGTAGTCGTAGTTGCCCTCGGTGACGATCTCCACCGGGGGCAGGGCGTACGCGTCGTCCCCGTCCCCCACCACGCTCACCGCGACCTCCGTGCCCGACGCGGCCCGCTCGATCAGCGCGACCTCGCCGTAGGCGAAGCAGTCGACCATCGCCTTGGGGAGGTCCGTCCGATCGGCGACGGTCGTGACCCCGAGCGCGGAGCCGCCGCGGGCCGGCTTGACGACGAGAGGGAGGCCGAGTTTGCCGATGATGGCCTCCATCACGTGGTCCGCGCCGAGCTCGCGGAAGAGGCTCTGGGGCAGCGTGACGTAGTCCGGGGTCGCGACGTCGGCGCGGCGGACGATCGTCTTGGCGACGGGCTTGGACCACGCGACGCGCGCCGACCGGGGGTCGGACCCCACGTAGCGCACCCCGCACATCTCGAGCACGTCCTGGAGCGAGCCGTCCTCGCCGGACGCCCCGTGGAGCAACGGCCACACCACGGTACCGCCAAGATCGCGTAAAGATGGAATCAAACCGGAGTCAACATCCTGGACCTCCGTCGCGACGCCGAGCTCCTTGAGCGCCTCGGCCACGCGCCTGCCGGATCGGATGGACACGTCGCGCTCGTGCGACAGGCCACCCGCGAGGATCAGGACGTCCATGGTTCCTCCTTGGGCCCTAAGGCTATTAGGCGACATCGGGTGAGGGGAAGGAGACGGTGTCCGGACCGTGGTCCGCGCCCGTCCCGAAGATCTCGACGAGGTCGCTCTCGGCGTTGACGACGCCCGCGAGGCGGCGCACGCCCTCGCGGATGCGCTCGGGCGTCGGGTAGCAGAAACTCAGTCGCATGTGGTCCGCGCCCCGGCCGTCGTAGTAGAACGCGGTCCCCGGCACGTACGCCACGCGCGCGGTGACCGCCCGGGGGAGCATCGACTTCGCGTCGAGGCCCTCGGGAAGCTTGACCCACGTGTAGAAGCCGCCCGCGGGAACGGTCCACGTCGCGTCCGGCAGGTGCTCCTCGAGCGCCTCGACGATCGCGTCGCGCCGCTCGCGGTACTGCTCCCGGAAGCTCTTGATCTGCCCGAGCCAGTCGTGATGGTCGAGGTAGCTGGAGATCGCCATCTGCGACGCGTTGGACGGGCAGAGGATCGCGGCCTCGGACGCGAGCACGAGCTTCTCGCGCACCGCGTGGGGCGCGACCGCCCAGCCGACCCGGAACCCCGGCGCGAACGTCTTGGAGAACGAGCCGAGGTAGACGACGCCGTCCTCGCTGAGCGAGCGCAGCGCCGGCAGCGGCTCGCTGTCGAACCCGAGCAGGCCGTACGGATTGTCCTCGAGGATGAGCACGCGATGGCGCTGCGCGATCTCGACGATCTGGGGGCGCCGCTCGGCCGAGAGCGTCACGCCCGCGGGGTTGTGGAAGTTCGGAACCGTGTAGAGGAACTTGACGCGCTTGCCGTCCGCCTCGAGGCGCGTGAACGTCTCCTCGAGCGCGGACGGGATGAGGCCGTCCTCGTCCATCGGGGTGTGCACGACATCCGCCTCGTGGGCGCGGAAGACGCCGAGGGCGCCGACGTACGAGGGGGCCTCGGCGACGATGACGTCGCCCTGGTCGATGAAGATCTTCGTCGCGAGGTCCACCGCCTGCTGCGATCCGGTGGTCACGACGATGTCGTCGGGATGCGCGTGTATACCCTCGAGCTTCATCACCTCGACGATCTGCTCGCGCAGCTCCTGGTCGCCCTGGCCGGAGCCGTACTGGAGCGCAGTGGCGCCGCGCTCGACGATCAGCCGCTTCATCGTCTCGGCGATCTCCTCGAGCGGGAGGCCGGCGATGTAGGGCATGCCGCCCGCGAGCGAGACCACCTCGGGGCGGTTCGCGACGGCGAAGAGAGCGCGGATCTCGGACGCGCGCATCGCGAGCGCGCGCGAGGCGTACGACTCGAGCCACGGGTCGAGTCGCGTGCCTTCCGGTTCGCCGCTCATGCGCGCCAGTCTCCCACGTCTCGCGGAGCGAACGCGCGAGGGGTGGGCCGCGTTCCCGGCGACGGGCGGGGCGGCGTGTTAGCCGAGCACCTCGTCGAAGAGCGCGGTGAGCGCGGGCTTCGGGCGCGCCCCGACGACGGACTTCACGAGCTCGCCGCCCTTGTAGAAATTCATGGTCGGGATCTGGACGACGCTGTAGGCGCGTACGGCCTCCGGATTGGCGTCCGCGTCGAGCTTGGCGACCTTGATTCGGCCGTCGTACACGCCCGCGAGCTCGTCGAGGATCGGGGCGACGGCGCGGCACGGGGCGCACCACGTCGCCCAGAAGTCCACGACGACGGGGATGTCGGACTTCAGGACCTCCGCCTCGAAGGTGGTCGTCCGTGACGGCGATCGGCGTGCTCATCGTTTCTCCTTGCGTTGCGTTGTCAGGCCGCCGCGGCGGCGCTTGCGCGCTCGGCGGCCTCGTCGAGGAAGTGCTGGGCGTCGAGCGCCGCCGCGCAGCCGGTTCCCGCGGCGGTGATCGCCTGCCGGTAGCGGTTGTCCACGAGGTCGCCGCACGCGAACACGCCCTCGACGTTGGTCGCGGTCGTGCGCCCCTTCACGAGGACGTAGCCCGCGTCGTCGGTGTCGACCACGCCCGCGACGAGCTCGGAACGCGGCTCGTGGCCGATCGCCACGAACATCCCGGTCGCCGCGAGGACGGTCTCCTCGCCGCTTTGGGTGTCGCGCACCCGGACCCCGGCGAGCTTGTCGTCGCCGTCGAGGCCGACGACCTCGGCGTTCCAGTGGAAGCGGATCTTGGGGTCGGCGTTCGCGCGGTCGGCCATGATCTTCGACGCGCGCAGCTCGTCGCGCCGGTGTACGACCGTCACGGTTTTCGCGAAGCGCGTGAGGAACGTCGCCTCCTCCATCGCGCTGTCGCCGCCGCCGACGACCACGACGTCCTGATCGCGGAAGAAGAACCCGTCGCACGTCGCGCACCAGCTGACACCCTTGCCGGACAGCCGCTTCTCGTCGTCGATGCCGATCTCGCGGTACGCCGAGCCCATCGACAGGATGACGGCGGGGGCCTCGTACGTCGTCCCCATCCCCGTCGTCACCGTCTTGGTCGCGCCCTCGAGCTTCAGCTCCGTCGCGTCGTCGAACAGGACCTCGGCGCCGAAGCGCTCGGCCTGCGCCTGGAGCGTCTCCATGAGTTCCGGCCCCTGAATGCCCTCGACGAATCCGGGGAAGTTCTCGACCTCGGTCGTGTTCATCAGCGCGCCGCCTGCGGTCACGGAGCCGGCGATCACGAGCGGCTGTAGCCCGGCGCGCGCGGCGTAGATGGCGGCGGTGTACCCGGCAGGGCCGGATCCGACGATGATGAGGTTCCTGGTCTCGCTCACGATGAGCTCCTTGCGTGTTCGTCGCTCGCGGCGTGAAGGTCGCCGCACACGTCCGTAACAGATGCTAGTGCCCGGATGTTCCCCGCCCGGGGCGGCGCTACGACGGGGACGGGGATGCGGGACGGCTCGGGCGAGAAGGTGAACGCGGGATACGACTGAGGGGGCGGGTTGTTGAGGTCGTACCCGGGCGAGAAGGGGGCCCGGAACATGCCGACGGCGACCACCACGAGCACGGAGACGAGGGCGAGCAAGGCGAGGACGGTCCACCGGGCGCCGTTGACCCGCGGGCCGCCGAGCGCGCGCGCGTGCGCGCGCTCGAGCGCCGCCGTGACGCGCGCCGAGCGCGGGAAACGTCGGTGCAGGAGATCGAAGAACGCCTCGGCGATCGTCGGGATCTCGCTGATCTCCCGCTCCTCGAGCAGGCGCTCGAGCTCCCACTGGTCGAGGTCCTCGCCCTCGGCGGGCGCGACCAGCGCCTCCTCGGCCTCCTCGAGCACGGGTTCGGGTTCGGGCGCGAACTCGAGGGTGCGCGGGAGGCGCACCAGCTGGGTGCGGAGCCCCGACAGCGTGGCCCCGACGGTCGAACCGAGGACGTCGACGACGCCCGCGACGGTTCGGGGGAAGCGTCCCCGGAGCGCCGCGAGGACGAGGCGGCGCTCGCGACCCGTGAGTTCCTCGGGGAACGGGAGCTCCTCGAGGACGTCGGCGTACTCCTCGTCGAGCGGGACGTCGAGCGCCGTCGCGGCGCGGGTGACGATCGCGGCGAGGTTCTCCGCGTCGGACGCGGCGGTGTCGTCCGGATCGGGGGCGCTCGAGGCGAAGGCGCGGAGGAGCCCGGCGCCGGCGAGCACGACGCGGCCGCGCCCCGTGACGCCGATCTGCGCCGGATGGAGCGCGCCGTGCGCGAGACCCGCCGACGCGGCCGCGTCGAGGGCGTCCGCGATGCGCTGGACCAGGAGACGCGCCAGGGGAAGCGGGAGCACGCGTGAGCCGAGGACGTCGGCGACGGTGAGGTCGGCGGGCAGCGCCACGGCGGCGAAGGCCCGCCGCTCGGTCCGATCCCCCGCGTCTTCCTGCTCGTCGTCGCCGTCGTCCGCGACGGGAACGTCGGCGACGCCGACGGCCACGAGACGGGCGAGGCGGGGGTCGCGGATCGCGCGGACCCGCGTGAGGGAGGCGGCGACGTCGTCGGGGTCGCGGTCGGTGGAGACGAGCAGGACGACGGGAGCGTCGAGACGGGCGTCGTGCGCGATCCACGCCTCGGCCCCCTCGACGGTCCACGACCCGGGTGCACGAAGCGTGAAGCGATTCGCGATGATCATGCCCGCAAGCACGCCGTCAATCCCCCTTAGAACCCTCGGTGATGTTGACCGCTATCGTACGCGGAACCCGAGGCGGCGGAGCGGCCCGGCCGCGACGCCGCGCCATTCGTCGACGCGGAGGAGGGTGAGTCCGAGGGCGTACATGAGCGCCATGGCGACCGCGATAGCGACGGACCATCCGGCGGACGCGACGACCTCGGCGGTGCGGGACAGGTCGCGGGGATCGGGGATCACGCGCAAGAGCCACCACCCGAGCGCGGCAGCCGGGAGGATCGCGAGGACGGCCCGGACGTGGGTGGACAGCACGCGCCGGCCGTCGAGGCCGTCGAGCCGGTGTCGCAGCCCCGCGAGGCGGAGCGCCGTCGACACGGCATACGAGATCGCCATGCCCGCGCCGGCGCCGACGACCCACCAGCGAACCCCGAGCACGGCCTGGGCCGCGAGTGTGACGGCGATCAGCGTGATCGTCATGGGGATCTGTATCCAGAAAAGCGAGCGCGCGTCCTCGAGCGCGAGGTACGCCTGCTTGACGAGGATCATCGCGCCGAGGGGGGCGAGGCCGGCGGCGAGCGCGACGACGACGTGGGCGACCGACGCGATGACGACGTCGGGGGGGCTGGGGAGCGTCACGCGGACGGCGAGGGGGGCGAGCACCATGAGCGCGGCGCTCGCGTAGATCGTGAACACGCCGATCGTCCGGAGGCCGCGCGAGAGCTCGGCACGGAGGCCAGCGATGTCGCCCGCGGCGGCGAGGCGAGACATCCCCGTGAAGAGCGCGGTGACGATGGACACGGTCACGAGGGAGTGCGGCAGGAGGTACAGCATGAGGGCGTTGGTCAGCGCGGTGTTCGCCGCGACGTCGGGCGCGCCTCCTCCGACGACGTAGGCGGAGCTCGCGACGCGCGTGACGACCGCGATCCCGACCTGCTCGAGCACGACTGCGGCGAGTCGCCCAGCCCGCGACCCGCTTGATACCGGCGAGCTCCCCCTTGGGACCCGACCACTGCCAGCGCCATCGGTACCCGCTTCGCACGAGCGGCACGATGAGCACGAGCGCCTGCACGGCGATCCCGAGCGTCGCGACGCCGGCGAGGAGGGCGATCTTCCCGGCGCTCCACTCGCCGACGAGGCTCGTGGGATCCTCCCCCGCGGAGGGGATCGCGTACGGGCCGAACACGACGATGAAGACGGCGAGCCCGGCGATCGCCACGAGGTTGTTCGCGGCCGGGGCCCACATGAAGGGCCCGAACCGCGATCGCGCGTTGAGGATCTGGCCGAGAAGCGTGTACAGGCCGTAGAAGAAGAGTTGTGGGATGGTCCAGAGCGCGAACGCGACCGTGAGCGCGGTGAGCTCGGGCGTGAACTTCGACGTGTACGCGAGGATGAACAGCGGCGCGGCCGCGGTCAGCAGCGCCGTGACGCCGAGCATCGCGACGGTGCCGATCGTCACGATGCGGTCGACGGTCCGCTTGCCGTCCGGGCGGGCCATCGCCCGCACCACCTGCGGCACGAGGACGGCGTTGAGCACCCCGGACGCGAGGAGCGTCAACAGGACCCCGGGCAGCTTGTTCGCGACGTCGAAGGCGCCCGCGGCTCCCGCGTTGACGCCGATCGCCGCGGCGAGCAGCGCGGTCCGCACGAGCCCGAGCGCGCGGGACGTCGCCGTGCCCGCGGCCATGATGGCCGTGCTCCTCCGCAGGGAGACCGGCGGCGCGGCGTCCTCGACCGTCATCGGAGGTCGTCCTCGAGAATCTCGGGTATCTCCCCGGGGGTGCCGCGCGTGTCGCGCCGGCCCCGGCGGGCGGTGCGCCACACGCCCGCGAGCAGCAGCAGAACCGCGGCCCCGCCCACGATGGCGGTGAACGCGGTGCCCCAGTCGGCCCGCACCCGCACCTGGACGGGCGTGTTGGACGTCAGGCGGTGGCCCTCGGCGTCCGTGAGGTACACGGACGCGTTCACGTTGGCGCTGGAGATGGCCTCGACGGGAATCGACACCTGCTGGGCCTCGCCGGGCGCGAGCGTGACCTCCGGGCGTCCTTTGACGATCAGGTTGGGCGAGCGCGTCTCGAACACGACCGTGACCGTCACCTCCGTGTCGAGTTCGTTGCTCACGGTGATGGGGACGTTCCCGGAGGTCGAGATCAGGTTGAGCGCGCTGCCGGTCGGGAGGCTGACGCGGTCGAGAACGTCCTGGACCCCCGCGAGCGCCTTGTCGAGCGTCCCGGCGCGGGCGGTCGGGTCGGCGCGGTTCTCGAACGACAGCGCGCTGAACACGGGGGACGACGTCGCGGAGAGGAACGTCGTCGGGTCGGCGACCGCGTCGGCGAGGTAGCCGAGAGAGCGGAGGCGGGACGACGCTCGCGACACGTCGCCGAGCGGGATATCGTCCTCGTCGTGGGCGTCGGCCGGGATGTCGACGACGGCGTCGGCGTCCGGTTCGAGGGGGTCGGGGAGCGTGACGAGCCGAATCCAGGGCAGGGTCGCGAGCGCGTCGAGCGCGGCGGATCGGTGGGTCTCCGAACTGAGCATCCACGATGTGCCCGGCGACGCGACCACGAGCCGCCCGTCGGCGTTGTCCTTCGCGACGAGCGCGGATTCGGCGACGACGTCTGCGGCGCGGAGCGCGGACGGCGAGCGCGCGCCGGCGAGCGCGGCGCTCAGGCCGGGTTCGGGCGCGATGATCGGCGGGTCGCCCGGTCCCCCCTCGAGGATCGCGGGGGCGAGGTCCTCGTCGGCGTCGGGGGAGGCCGGCGCCGTGCCCGGCTGCACGAGGATCGCGGCGGCGTCGCGGCTCGCCGCGAGATTTACCGTCGCCCGATCGAGCGACGGGACGACCGCGATCCAAGGAGCGTCGTCGCCCGCGGCGGCCGCGCCCCGGCTCGCGGCGAGACCGGCGTCCAGGATCTCGGTGTCGCCCGCCCGGGCGAGCGACGCGACGTCGACGTGGCCCTCGGGAAGCGCGTACACGGAGCGGAAGGCCGAGATGGGCGGCGCGTCGGGCGATTTCGCTACGGCCGTCGGGTCGACGAGAAGCGTGACGCGTGCGTTGGACGACGCCGTGAGGATGGCCGACACCCGTTCCGCGGAGCCGGCGGCGGTCGCGACGACGGCGAGCGGCGTCGTCGGCGGCGTCTCGGACAGGAACGTCACGAACGTGCGGAACTCCTTGAGCGTCTCGCCGGCGCCGTCGACGCGAATCAGCACTCCATACACCGCCCACGGATCCGCCCCGAGGCCCAGCTCCGATGGGCTCGCGATGGTCGTCGTCTGCGCTGTCGACCCCGCGTCGACCACCCCCGTGCCGAGCACGGGCCGCCGCGTCACCTCGTGCACGTCGGGCGCCGATTCGCCGGACCGCCACGCGTCGAGGTCCTCGCGCGTGGTGATCGGCGCGTCCGTGAGGCTCAGGGAGAGCGAGATGTCGCGGGCGTCCACGAGCGCGCCGTTGTCGACGACGACCGTGGCGAAGAGCGAGGTCTCGGGATCGAGAAGGGCGGGGCCGTACGCGGCGATCTCCACGCGGAGATCGGACGCCGCCGCCTCCTCGGCGGAGCTCCCGGTCGCAAACGCCCCGGCGGCGCACGCAGTCATCGCGACCGCGGCGACCAGTCGCGCGGCCTTCGCGGCGAGGGCGCGCGTCATTCCTCGGGCTCGAGGGCGAGGAGGTCGACGGCGACCTCCGCCATGTGTCGCTCGTTGGGGTACGACAGCCGTGCCGGGAGGTCCTTGAGCGCGACCCATTCGGCGATCTCCGCCTCGTGGTCGGGGTCGTTGTCCGTCGTGATCGCGTCACTGTCCGTCTCGAGTAGGTAGTGGTGCACGACCTTGTGGATGCGGCGCTTGTCCCCGGTGAACCAGTAGTCGATGACGCCCAGCGCGAGGATGATCTCCGCGTTCACGCCCGCCTCCTCGGCGACCTCGCGGATGGCGGCCTCCTCGGGCGTCTCCCCGGCTTCGACGTGGCCTTTCGGCAGGCACCACTCGAGCCGGCCGTTGCGGTTGCGTCGTCCGATGACGGCGGCGTACGCGGAACCGTCGACGACGTAGATGGCGATGCCGCCGGCGGAGGTTTCGTTGGACACGGGCAGGAGGCGTCCCTTGCCCCGAAGGGGGTGTCGCGCGGCCCTGCCGCTCTCGGGCGCGGGCGGCTTGGGCTTCGCGGATGTTTCGGACTGCCGCGACGAAGCCATGCCTCACTCTAACCAGCGGGCGCGCCGGTCGGAGACGTGACCCGCGCTCTGGAATGCTTGGGGGTTGTGACGACCGCCTTCCCTTCCCGCGACGTGCTCGAGCAGCGCGCGGCGGGCCTGTGGGCCGCGCTTCCCCCCGACGTCGTCGAACTCGCGGCGACGTTCGCGTCGGGGGGGCACGAGATCGCGCTCGTCGGCGGACCCGTCCGCGACGCGTTCCTCGGGCGGTCGAGCGCGGACCTCGATTTCGCGACCTCGGCGACGCCGGACGAGTCGGAGGCGGCCGTCCGCGCGTGGGGCGGCACGACGTGGGACGTCGGTCGCGAATTCGGCACCGTCGCGGGCCTCAAGGGCGAGACGGTCGTCGAGGTGACGACGTACCGTTCCGACGCGTATGAGGAGGGCTCGCGCAAGCCCGTCGTCGCGTTCGGCGACTCGCTCGAGGGGGATCTCGCCCGACGGGACTTCACCGTGAACGCGATGGCCGTGCGCCTGCCCTCGCTCGAGTTCGTCGACCCGTTCGGGGGCCTCGACGACCTCGCGAAGGGGCGCCTGCGCACGCCCATCGAGCCGGAGGTCTCGTTTGGGGACGACCCGCTGCGGATGATGCGCGCCGCCCGGTTCGTGTCGCAGCTGGGCGCCACGGTCGAGGCGACCACGCTCGGCGCGATCGGCACGATGGCCGAGCGCATCGCCATCGTCTCCGCCGAGCGCGTGCGCGACGAGCTCACCAAGCTGATGCTCGGAGCCGAGCCGCGCCGAGGCATCGAGGTCCTCGTCGACTCGGGCCTCGCGGACCACGTCATCCCCGAGGTGCCCGCGCTGCGCCTCGAGGCGGACGAGCACCACCACCACAAGGACGTGTACGAGCACACCCTCACCGTCGTCGACCAGGCGATCGACCTCGAGACCGGGCCCGACGGTCCGGTGCCGCGGCCCGACCTCGTGCTGCGCCTGGCCGCGCTGTTCCACGACATCGGCAAGCCCGCGACCCGGCGCTTCGAGCCGGGCGGGGTGGTCAGCTTCCACCACCACGAGATCGTCGGCGCGAAGATGACGGCGCGGCGGCTCAAGGCGCTCCGGTTCGACAAGGCGACGATCCGGGCGGTCGCGCGCCTGGTCGAGCTCCACCTGCGCTTCCACGGGTACGGGGAGGCCAAGTGGACGGACTCGGCGGTGCGCCGCTACGTCACGGACGCGGGCGAGCAGCTCGAGCGCCTCCATCGGGTCACGCGCGCGGACTGCACCACCCGGAACCGGCGGAAGGCGGAGCGGCTGTCCTTCGCGTACGACGACCTCGAGCAGAGGATCGTCGAGCTGCGCGAGAGGGAGGAGCTCGAGTCGATCCGCCCCGACCTCGACGGCGAGCAGATCATGGCGATCCTCGGAATCCCGCCGGGTCGCGACGTCGGGGAGGCGTACCGGTTCCTGCTCGAGCTGCGGATGGAGGAGGGGCCGCTCGGCGAGGACGTCGCGCGCGAGCGCCTGCTCGCGTGGTGGTCAGAGCGGTCGGGGAGTGCGGGGGGCTAGGGCGTACAGCCCGGCGAGAGCGAGGTACACGCCGACGAGCGAGGCCATCGCGACGCGCGAATACCCGGTGTCGGGCAGGACGAGCGCGGCGATGCCGGCCGAGCTCACGAACGCGACGTTGTACGCCATGTCGTACAGCGAGAACGCGCGCCCCCGCACCTCGTCCTCGGTGTCGCGCTGCACGATCGTGTCGACGGCGATCTTCCCGCCCTGCACGGCGAAACTCACGACGACGGCGGCGCCGTAGAGGGCCCACCGCTGCGCCGACACCGCGAGAAGCGCCTGGCCCCCCGCCCCGACGATCAGGCACATGACGATCCAGCGGTGGCGTGGGACGCGGTCGCCGAAGACCGGGGTAAGGATCGCGGCGAGCGCGAAGCCCGCGCCCGCGAAGGCGAGGACGACGCCGAACTCGCCGAGACCGTCGGACCCGCCGGGGCCGGCGAGCAGGTTGCGGGCGATGAGGATCGCGGCGACGAACATCATCCCGTACAGCAGCCGCTGCGCCGCCATCACCACGAGCGCGTCGCCCGGGGTGCGCCGTCTCGCGAGGTAGCGCGCCCCGTCCCGAAGCCCGCGTACCAGATCCGCGAGGTCCTCGCGCACGTGGGACGCGTCGAGCGGGTGCACGGGACCGAGCTCGCGGCGCCGGATGGCCGTCGTCGCCCACGAGCTCAACCCGAACACGACGCCGGAGGCGACGAGCGCCGCCATGGCGCGCTGCTCGTCGGCGATACCGGGGGCGAAGAAGGACACGACGACGCCGACGGCCCCGCCGAGGGCCGCCGCGAGCGTCCCGAGCGTCGGGAGGATCGAGTTCGCCGTCAACAGGTCGTCCGGCGCGACGACCCGCGGGATCGCCGCGGTCATCGCGGCGAGGAGGAAGCGGTTGAGGGACAGCGTGACGAGCGCGGCGACGTAGAGCACCCAGTCCGCCCCGCCCGTCGACATCAGCACCCCGAGCACCCCGGCGAGGCCCAACCGCACGAGGTTGCCCCAGAGGATGATCCGCTGCCGCTGCCACCGGTCGATCAGCGGGCCGACGAACGGGCCGACGATCGTGAACGGCCCGAGGAGCACCAGGAAGCCGAGCGCGATGCCCCCCGCGGTCGACTGCGTGGTGGGGTCGAAGAACAGTAGCGACGCGAGGCCCGCTTGGAACATCCCGTCGCCCGCCTGGGAGATGAGGCGCGCGGCGGCGAGGCGCCGGAATCCGGAGCCGCGGAGAAGGTGGCGGAGCTCGCCGATCGCCGACATGGAACCAGGCTACGGGCGGTGCGCATCGCGCGCGGACGCCTTAGGCTTTGGGGGTGCGGCGCCGTACGCCGCGGAACGGGGTAACGGACATGTCGATGGGCGAGGCGTTCAAGACGTGCATGCGCAAGTACGCGGATTTCAGCGGACGCGCGCGGCGGTCGGAGTACTGGTGGTTCTACCTCGTGGTGTTCCTGATCGAACTGCCGTTCCAGATCGTGTTCATGGTGTTCTACCTGGTGTGGTTCGCGTCGTTCACGAAGGCGATCGACGACACCGACACCCTCGACTGGTCCGCGGTGAACTGGTCGCCGCTCATCGTGGGCTGGCTGGTCATCCTGATCCCGGTGCTCGTCTTCTTCATCCCGAACCTCGCCGCCATGGCGCGCCGGCTTCACGACATGGGGCAGTCGGGTCACTGGCTGTGGCTCACCCTCGTCGGGCTCGGCATCGTCCCCCTGATCATGTGCATCATGGACGGCCAGGCGTTCGACAACCAGTGGGGGCCCGACCCCAAGGCGGCCGAGCGCGTCGGCTGGGGCCAGCGCACGGCGCCGCCCGCGCCGCCGGTCGCGTAGGGCGCGGCCGGTGAGCGACGTGGCGGCGATGGCCGCGGCCACGCCGGCCACGCGCGACCGCTACGTCGACTTCCTCCGCGTCGCCTCGCTCGCCGGGGTGATCCTCGGCCATTTCCTCATGGCCGTGGTCGACGACCGGCCCGCCGCCACGGGCGGGCACTCGTTCCTCTTCACGAACGTGCTCGCGCTCGCGGCCTGGACGCGGCCCGCGACCTGGCTGCTGCAGGTGATGCCGATCTTCTTCGTGGTCGGCGGTTTCGCGCACGCGACGTCGTGGCGGAGCCTCCGTCGCCGCGGGGGCGGCTACGCCGACTTCGCTCGGGCGCGCGTCGCGCGGCTCGTGTGGCCCGCGCTCGTGTTCGTCGCGGTCGGGATGGTCGTCGGGCTCGTGGTCGAGGGGATCCTCGGAACGGACACGAAGTACTCGGCGGTGCTGCAGATCGCCGGGCAGCTGCTGTGGTTCATCGGGATCTACCTCATCGCCGCGGGGCTCGCGCCCGTGATGCTCCGCCTGCACGAGCGGTTCGGGGCGTGGGCGCTGGCGGCCCTCGTCGCGTCCGTGGCGCTCGTGGATTGGCTTCGGCTCGGGGTGGGCGTCGGCGGCGTCCAGTGGCTCAACTTCGCGCTCGTGTGGGTGACGCTTCACCAGCTGGGCTTCTTCTACGCCGACGGGGTGGCCGATCGGGTCGGCCCGCGTCGGCTCGGTCTCGCGATGCTGGGCGTCGGCGCGGGCGCCGCCGCGCTGCTCATGTGGCTTGGTCCGTACGGGACGGCGATGGTGTCGTACGACGGGGAGAAGTTGTCGAACCTCGCCCCGCCGACGGTGGTGCTGCTCGCGTTCGGGGTCGCGCAGGCGGGGGCGCTTCTCACGGTGCGGGCCCCCGTGGCGCGGTGGCTGGAGCGGCCGCGCGTGTGGGGCGCGGTGATCGCCGGCGGGGCGGTCGCGATGACGGCGTTCCTCTGGCATTTCTCCGCGCTGATCGGGATGTACGTCGGGTGGCACCTCCTCTTCTCGCCGATGCGCGAGCCGATGACGGCGGGGTGGTGGCTCGTGCGGATCCCGCAGTTCGTCGTGTTCCTCGCGTTGGTCGCCGCCCTCGTCGCGGCGTTCCGGCGCTTCGACCGACCGCCCCGGCGCGCGGAGGTGATCGGGCCGTCCGCCGGTCGCGCGGCGCTCGCGGCGGTCGGGGTGGCGTGCGCGATCGTCGGGATGCTCGGGTACGCGGTGGTGGGATTCCGCGGGATCACGTCGTTGTACTCGGTCGACATCGTCGGCGTGCCGATGACGGCGGCGGTCTCGTTCGCGCTCGTGGTCGCCTCGGCCGGGCTCACCTCGCTCGCGGTCGCCCGCCGCTCCTGACGAGCCCCGCGTATTGAACATGTTCAAGTCCCGTGCTACCGTGAGCGATGTTGAACATGTTCAAACGCCTTGGGGGTGACATCCGTGCTTATCGATCTCGTCACGGCAGCGGCCGAATCCGACCAGGTACCACCCGAGAGTCCGGCGTTTGCCGGCCTGTTCTTCGCCCCCGCGATACTCGCCTCCGTGCCGGCGTATCTCGTGGGATGTATCCACCTCGTCTGGTCGATCCTCAGCGCGGGGCGGTTGCCCCTTCGTCGACTCTCCGGGCTGACCGCCACCGAACGACAACGGCTCGTCGCGGACCGGCCGCCGATCCAGGTGATCGCGATCGTGCTGTGTGCGATCGCCGCGCTGAGTCCGGGCATTTTCTATTTCACCCCGTTGGGTTGGGCGATCGTCTGGGGCGCGTACATCGGGATTCGTGCGGCGGTTCTGCTCGGCAGGCGCGCGCTCGTGGGCTCCGGCTGGGTCGCGATCCAGGTGTTCGCGTACGTGAGTACGGGAATCGCCGTGCTTGCGATCGCTGTTCTGGCGACGTTGCCCTACGACGAGTGGTGGGAAGTCCCGGTCGCGGCGCTGGCGATGCTCGTGCTGCTCGGCGGAAGCGCGGGCTTCATCGTCTTGTCTCGCCAATTCGCCTGCGCCGCCGCGCTCGACTACGACGTGGCGCGCAGGTATTGGGAAATCGTCGAGGGTCGCCGTGCGGCGGTCTGAGGTCGCGGAGGTCGGGAAGTGATCGGTTACTATCTCGCGATGGCCGCGTGGGTCCCGGCCCTTGTCCTCTATCCGGTGGCGCTCGTCGTCTCGACCGCCCACCTCGCGTGGTCGCTCGCTCCCGCGCGCCGGCAGTGGTTGACGCGCGCTCCGCGCTCGCTCGCACTGGACGAGCGGCCGTCGCGACGCGATCGGCGACGCATCGGACGCGTGTGCGCCGCCCTCGTCGGGATCGCGTGCCTGTCGCCGGGAATCGGGTACGTCGCGGTCTGGCCGAACCTCTTCGTCGTCGTGATCGCCGCGATCGCCGCGGGACACACGATCAGCGGCACGCCCGACAAGCGCGTCGCCTGGGCCGTGTACGTCCTCGCGGCCGAGGGCGTCGTCTTCTCCGCCTGGACCCTCGTCGCAATGTGGCACGCGTGGGACGATTTCCCGGGAACGCGGCCTTATCTCGTCCCCGCCTCCGTCCTCGTCCTCGCGGGAAGCGTGGGTTTCGTCGTGGTCGCCTACCAGCTGTCCGTGGCAGGGTGGGTCGAACGCGAGAGATACGTCATGGGCCTCGACCTCTGGGAGCACGCTGATGCCACGAAACGATGAATCGACCCGGGAGCGCATCGTCGCGGCCGCGACCGACCTGGTGCTGGAGAAGGGCTACGACGAGGCGACGATGCGCGAGATCGCCGAGCGTGCCGGTGTCTCGCTCGGCTCCGCGTACTACTACTTCGAGGGCAAGGAGGAGTTGATCCAGGGCATCTACGCCCGGATCTCCGACGAGCACGCGGCGCTCGCCCGCGAGCGCATGGTCGGCGAGAAGCGATTCCTCCCGCGGCTCGAGGCGACCGTCTACGCGTACCTCGACGTCTGCGACCGCTACCGCAACCTCTCCGAGCACCTCCTCTCGCTCGCGATCGTCCCGTCGAGTTCGCTCAGCCCGTTCAGCGAGGCAAGCGGGCCGACGCGCGAGTTCGTCACGGAGCTCTACCGCGAGGTCGTCGACGGAAGCGACCTCGTCACCGACAAGCGGCTGGGCGAGGACCTCCCGCACGCGCTGTGGCTGATGCACATGGGCGTCACCCTCGCGTGGGTTCACGACCTGTCTGAGGGGCAGGTCGTCACGCGCGAGGTCCTCGCCCGGTCGCTTCCCGCCCTCGACCGGCTGCTGCGGTTGGGCCGGCTCCCGTTGATGAGGCCGTTCTTCACCGACGCCGTCGAGGTGCTCCACCTGCTCGGGGGCGCGCGCCGTGGATGATCCCTCGGGGGCGTGTGCCGAGTGCGGGCGCCGTACGCCGACGGTGGAGCGCTCGTCGTCGCGCCCCTGATCCTCGCGCAGCTCGCCTCGTCGTGGATCGCCCTGGCCGTTCGCGCGTTGCTCGTCGTCGCGTACGTCTTCGGTGCGGGCTACGGCGTCACGATGATCGTGGCGGGCGGACACCTGCGAGTGTTCCGCTGGCGAGCGCCGCTGCACATGACCGGGGCGCGACGACGATGGCTCGCATTCGCGGTGTGCGCCTACGCGACGGGATTACTGGTGTTAGCGTTCCTGGCGACGATGGCGATCGCCGAACGCGCCGTCATCCTGACCCTCATCCTTGGAGTGGTCGTCATCGCCATCGATTCGGCCGGCACCGCGCCGCTGGCGCAGCAATTCTCATGGTTCGTACCCGTTGCGATGGTCGCGGTGATCGTGTGGCTGATTCCGCGATCCGTCCCGAGTGTCGCGTACCCCCTCGCGGGGACGACGGACGCGCGCATCGTAACTGTGATCACCGCGTGGATCCTCGGCGCCGTGATCGTCGCGCTGGAATTCCTGATCGGAGCGAGGGTCGCCTCGCGCGCTACTTCCAGCGCGGAAGCTCCGCGATCTTCTCCGTGAGCTTGCGGGCGGCGAGCGGCGGGACGCCCTGCTTGACGATCGCGGCGATCGCCTTCTCCTGGACCTTCTCGATCGGCCCGTCCGGAAGGGTGAACTTCCCCTTCGCGTAGCAGGTGGAGCAGTACTTCTCGCTCGATTCGCCACCGGCCTCGGTGCCGCGGGTGTCGTCGTTGAGCGGCATACCGCAACTCTCGCACCGGGTCATGCCGCCTCCTCTAGCCAATTCCGATGGTATCCGAGTCATGCGCTCGGTGCGTTGTGAGTTTCGCGACACGTTGGGCGCGTTCGAGGCATGACGGTCATTCGGACAGCTCGGCGGGCGGGCGGCGTCGCTTCCCGGCGAACAGGTCCGGGATAGCGAGGAACGACGAGAGATCCGGTCGCTGAAGCCGGAACTTCCGTTCGGCCTTGTACCTCGCTTTTCTGATTGCCCACACCGAGTCCAGATGATGCGAGCGATGTCGATCGATGCGCCGGGCGACGTGCGCAGGCGTGCCTTCGCAATCGACGTCCCCGAAGGCTCCGGCGAAACGCGTTGTCAGCGCGGTGATCCCCCGAAGCGAGGTAGAGTCCGAGCGCTCCGCCTGAGCTGAGCACGCCGCCTCTTCTTCCCGTCGACGCGAACAGGTCATCTCCCCGTTGAAACCGAACGACGGACGGTAGAGCACGCGCAAGGACTCGGGCCCGTCGTCGGTTTCGGCGAGAGCGGTGACGAGCGAGGGCCGAGAAACCTCAGGTAGACGTAGTTCGCCCAGGCGTGAATCCACGGCGCGATGATGACGGCGACGGCCATCAGCGCGACCGCGATCATGAACGCGAGCGTCTGACCTTCCCGAGAGCGGGAAACATCGCCGCGATGCCGCGCCGCCCCCGTCGTGCGTAGAGAATGGTGTCTCCGATAAGGCCCAGGGCGAGAGTGACGCTGCAGGCTGTCGCCAAGCGGCCGGACCATGCTCGGGCCGCGCCGGTCGGTCGCCTCGTGCCGAATACGGGCTTTCGGCGATGTCGAGCCCATCCCCAGTACCCGAGGGCGAGCCCCGTAATGCCGACGAGCGCCGCGACGATCCACACGGACCCGATGGCGAAACCGATGGCTACGTGCTCGTCGGGGTGACGTTAGAGGTAGTCGATGACGCGAATCGCCAACGGCAAGAACGCGAGCCCGATCGGGATCGCCGCGAGACGGCGTCCGAATTCCCGTAGCCTGTCGCGCCGCCACATCGCTTGAGCATCGCACATCGCGTCGCCGACCGCGCGAACTTCGGCGACGCGTCATCGTCGGCGCTTAGCGCTCGACCCCGCCCCTGGTGAGGCCTCGACGCACGCACGCCCACCGCAGCCCGGCGTCAGTAGGCGTGGTGCGCCCGGGACAGCGACGTGAAGCCGAGCGTCACGTGCGCGTCCGCGGTGTCGCGCGCCACCGGGAACCGCTCGATGTACGTCCCGCTCATCGTGTCGAGCGAGATGAGGCGCGTGTCCTGCGAAGAGTCACCGCATCGGTTGCCGATCAGGAAGGCGGTGGTGCCGCCGGCGCCGCCGATCGGCGCGTAGCCGACGCGGTCCGAAACCAGGGCGGGAGGGATTTCGAGAGGCGCCAGTCCGTCGTCGGTCAGGTACTGCGGGACGCCGCACGCGTCGCCCTCGAAGTTCGGCGCCGTGACGTCCAGGAGGAAACCGGAGCTCGTGGCGTAGCCCAGGGGCAGGGGCGAGAGCTTCTTCGACAGCCCCGTGGCAAGGGGCTCGGAGAGCTCGCCGGTCGCAACGTCCCGGCGCGCGACCGAGAACGTCGTCCCGGCGTCACCGGTGAAGCACAACGACACGAGCGACTCGTTGTCGAGCCACGATCCGTCCGCGCAGGCGGCGGTGTCGTACGAGTACGTCGTCACTTCGCCCGTCGCGATCGTGACGATCTCCGTGTCCCCGCCGGAGAAGCTGCCGGCGGCGACGCGCGTCCCATCGGGGCTGAGCGAGAAGTTCGCGGGGTAGCGGCCGACGTCGTATTCCAGCAGGACGTCGACCGTTCCGTCGCCGCCAACCGCGACGAGCTGCTGAGGGCCGTTGAGCGCGGGCTCGCCGGGCTGTTGCGGCGAGCGAAGCCAGAGACGCCGGCCGTCCGCGGTCGTCCCCTCGTAGTTGAGGTATTGCGCGGAAACGTCCCCGAGGTCCGCCGGGCGGGTCGCGCCCGTCTCGAGGTCGACCCACACGTACTCGGGCGGCAGCGGGTCGTCCCCGAACAGGGTGTGGTCGGGATCCCACTTGCCGAACAGCGCCTCGCCCGTCGACGCATCCCAGAAATTCACCCGCCAGTGCACATCCCGCGGGAGCTCGAGGACCTGGTACAGGTCGCCGTCGGGGCTCGACAGGTACACGACGTTGGGGCCGATCTCGTCCGCCGTGGAATCGCCGACGGTGACGTCGCTGCGAAGCGTGTAGACGCCGAGAAGCCAGCGGCCGTCGACAATGTCGAGGGTGCCCGGGGGCAGGGGCGACGCCGCGGGGAGGCGGTCGTCGACGATGACCTGGCCGGGCTCGACCGGCGGGGGCGGCGGGGGAAGCGCGGCGGTGGTGGCGGTCGTGGTCGTGGCCGCGATCGGCGCCGGGGCGTCGCCGGACGGCGCCTCGTTCAGGGCGACGGCGAAGATGACCGCCCCGACGACGAGGGCGAAGGCGATCGTCGCCGACACGAGGGCGCGTCGGTTCCGGGAGGGTCGCCCGGTCGGGGTCAGGAACGGGGATTCGGCCGACGCCGTGGAGGCCGGTCGGCTCGACGGAGGGGCGAAGGGCTCCGATGCCGGGTCCGCGTCGCGCGGACGCGGGCCGGTGGCGGAAAACGGATCGGTCACGTTCGCCTCCCGGTGGGTGCTGGGGCCACCTTAGCGCCGCGCGGTTTCGCCCGCGACCGGAACGCGGAAGGCCGGACCCCGGGCGGGGTCCGGCCTTCCTGCGCGTTGCTCGGTAACGGGCCTAGCGGTCGATCTCGCCCTTAATGAAGGCCTCGACGCGGGCGCGCCCGGCGCTGTCCTCCATCTGGATGGGCGGCGACTTCATGAAGTACGTCGACGCGGCGTGGATCGGGCCGCCGACGCCGCGGTCCAGGGCGATTTTCGCCGCCCGGATCGCGTCGATGATGATCCCGGCCGAGTTCGGGGAGTCCCACACCTCGAGCTTGTACTCGAGGTTGAGGGGCACCTCGCCGAACGCTCGGCCCTCGAGGCGTACGTACGCCCACTTGCGGTCGTCGAGCCACGCGACGTAGTCGGACGGGCCGATGTGGACGTTGCGGTCCGACTTCTTGCCCGCGAGCGGGCCGTCGGTGAGGTTCGACGTCACGGACTGCGTCTTCGAGATCTTCTTGGACTCCAGGCGCTCGCGCTCGAGCATGTTCTTGAAGTCCATGTTCCCGCCGACGTTCAGCTGGTACGTGCGGTCGAGCACGACGCCGCGGTCCTCGAACAGGCGGGCCATGACGCGGTGCGTGATGGTCGCGCCCACCTGGGACTTGATGTCGTCGCCGACGATCGGGATGCCGGCGTCCTCGAACTTCTTGGCCCACACGGGGTCGGAGGCGATGAACACCGGGAGGGCGTTGACGAACGCCACGCCCGCGTCGATCGCGCACTGGGCGTAGTACTTGTCCGCCTCCTCGGAGCCGACGGGCAGGTACGACACCAGGACGTCGGCCTTGGTGTCCTTGAGGACCTGGACCATGTCCACCGGCTTGGCGTCCGACTCCTCGATGGTCTCGCGGTAGTACTTGCCGAGACCGTCGAGCGTGTGTCCGCGCTGGACGGTGATCCCGGTGGCCGGGACGTCGCAGATCTTGATGGTGTTGTTCTCCGACGCCTTGGTCGCCTCGACGAGTTCCTTGCCGACCTTCTTGGCGTCCACATCGAAGGCGGCGACGAACTCGATGTCGCTGATGTGGTAGTCGCCGAATTGCACGTGCATGAGGCCGGGCACGGTGTCGGTGGGGCGGGTGTCCTTGTAGAACTCCACTCCCTGAATGAGCGACGTCGCGCAGTTTCCGACGCCGATGATGGCAACGCGCAGGCTGGCCATGTGTAACCCCTTACCTAGTGTCCGCGTCCGCGGATGAGTTGTTACCGCCGAGGGCGGATCGTTCTTCGTCAATCAATCGGTCGAGCCACTCGACCTCTCGCTCGACCGTTTCCAGGCCGTGGCGGTGAAGCTCTGACGTATAGCTGTCGTGACGCTCGCGGACCCGGCGAAGGGTCGTTCCCGCCTCTTCGAGGCGTTGCGCGAGCCGGGTCCGGCGGCCCTCGAGAATCCGAAGGCGTGTGGCCGAATCCGTGCGGTCGAACATCGAGAACCGCACGTCGAACGCGTCGTCCTCCCACGAGGACGTTCCCGCGTCCGCCAACTCCTGCTGGAGTCGCGCCTTGCCGGCGTCCGTCAGGTGATACGAGATCTTGGAGCGGCGCGAACCCCGCGCGAGTTCCTCGTCGGCTTCTGCGCCGATGAGGCCCTCCTGCACCATGCGCTTGAGCGCGGGGTAGAGCGAGCCGTAGCTCAGCGCCCGGAAGGGGCCGAGCTCGCCTCCGAGCCGCTTACGGATCTGGTACCCGTGGAGGGGGGACTCTTCGAGAATGCCCAGGATCGCGAGCGTCAGCACGTCGGTCTTGGCCATCTTGTCCCTCCTTCCACGGTGTCGGGCACGCCGCGAAGGGCGACGCGCCTATCGACCATAGCAGGAAGTTGTATCGGCGCGATACATCGCCGTTCTATATCGGACGCGGGCCATCGCGGGCTCATGCCCTTCCGCCCCGTTCCGACGCTCACCGGGCGCCGCCGCCCCGGGGCCGCTATCCTCGGTGGAGCGCGCGCGGTCGGGAGGCTGAGACGAAGGGGACACCGTGATCATCTGGGGCTGGGGGAAGAAGACCAAGGAATTCACGATCGACCAGATGCGGCGGATCGTCGTGGTCTATTCGTACTTCCACATCATGTTCGCCTTCACCGTCGCGTGGGGCCCAAAATACATCCTCGCTCAATGGACGGAGCAGGGGTGGGCGACGTCGGAAATCGCGAAGGACGAGGCGACGATACTCAATCAGGGCGTCAAGCCCGACATCCACTGGTGGTGGAAGTGGTCGTTACCGCTCGTTCCGGCCGCCTTCGCGGTGGTCGGCCTGTTCGTCGCGCTCTTCTCGCTCTAGGCGTCGCCAACGGCACCTCGTTGCGGCCCGCGCCTAGACTCGACGGGTGACCGATTCGAGGAAGCCCCCCAAGCGCCGGCCTACCGGGTCGCAGCCGCGGAGCATCCCCCCGTCGTCGCGCAATCGGCTGTCGGGGAGCCAGCAACGCCCCCGGCCGACGGGCACGTCCAACCGGCTCGCGAAGTCGGGGACGCGCACGGGGGCCTCCCGCACCGGGGCCCCCCGCACGGGCGCCGCGTCGACCCGTAAGCGCCGCAAGAAGCGGCCCCGCTGGGTCCGCATCCTCCGCCGCATCGGCGCGTGGACGCTCACGATCGGGCTGGTCCTCGCGACCATCGCGACCGTCGGCATGTCCATCTACTACGCCCGCATCGAGATCCCCGAACCCGACGACTTCGCCCAGGCGCAGTCGTCGAAGTTCTTCTACGCCGACGGCGCGCACGAGATGGGCCGCATCGGCATCGCCAACCGCGAGTCCGTGTCGATCGAGGACCTGCCCGAGTACGTGCCCCACGCCGTCGTCGCCGCCGAGGACCGCACGTTCTACTCGAACCCGGGCATCGACTTTGGGGGACGGCGCGCGCCCTGTTCAAGACCGTCGTGCTCGGGCGCCTGCAGGGCGGCTCGAGCATCACGCAGCAGTACGTCGAGCGCTACTACGTCGGGAAGACGACGACGGACCTGTTCGGCAAGACGAAGGAGGCGCTGCTCGCGCTCAAGATCGACCAGCAGCAGGACAAGGACCGCATCCTCGAGAACTACATGAACACCATCTACTTCGGGCGCGGTGCCTACGGCATCCAGGCGGCCGCGCGCGTGTACTTCGGCGTGGACGCGGAGAAGCTCACCCTTTCGCAGGCGGCCATGCTCGCCGGCATCATCCCGGCGCCGAGCGCGTGGGACCCCCGCGTCGACCCCGTGATGGCGGAGGCGCGCTGGAACTACGTGCTCGACGGGATGGTCGGCGGCGGCTGGCTCACCCCGTCGGACCGGCTCCGGCTCGACTTCCCGGAAACGGTCGAGTACCGCAAGAACAACGTCTACGGAGGCCCCCAGGGGTACCTGCTGCGCCAGGCGATCGTCGAGGTCGCGGAAAGGACCGGCCTGTCGCAGGACGACGTCGAGACGGGCGGGTACACGATCGTCACCTCGATCGACTGGGACACGCAGAAGGCGGCGGAGGACGCGGCGGCGACGCTTCCCGACGGGCACTCCCCGAACCTCCGGCTCGCCATCGTGACGATCGATCCGGCCACGGGCGGCATCACGTCGATGTACGGGGGCGCGGACTACGTCGAGATCCCTCGCAACGCCGTCACCCAGGACATCGCGCAGGCGGGGTCGACGTTCAAGCCGTTCGCGCTCATCGCGGGCCTCGAGCACGGGATTGCGCTCGAGAGCGTGTACAGCGGCAGGTCGCCCCAGCCCGTCGCGGGCTTCAAGAAGCCCGTGCGCAACTTCGGCAACGAGAACTTCGGCAACATCACGCTCATCACCGCGACCGAGCACTCCGTCAACACCGTCTTCGCACAGCTCGCGCACGACGTGGGGCCGGACAGCGTGGTCGACGTCGCCGTGCGCGCCGGCCTCCCGAAGGACACGGCGGGCCTCGAGGCGAACCCGGCGAACGTGCTCGGCACCGCGTCGCCGCATCCGCTCGACATGGCGTCCGCGTACGCGACGTTCGCCGCCCAGGGGGTGCACCGCGACCCGTTCCTCGTCCAGACGGTCACCGATCGGACCGGTCACGTCGTGTTCGAGCACGAGGTCTCCGAGAAGCGGGTGTTCAGCGAGGCGGTCATGGCGGACACGACGTACGCGCTGCAGCAGGTGGTGCGCCACGGTTCGGGCGGGTACGCGTCGCGGCTCAACCGCCCGATCGCGGGCAAGACCGGTACATCGACGGACAACAAGTCCGCGTGGTTCGTCGGTTTCACGCCGCAGATCGTCGGCGCGGTGGCCGTGTACCAGGTGGGCGAGGACGGCTCCGCCGAGGCGATCAAGCCGTTCGGCGGCTTCCGGCAGATCACGGGCGGGTCCGTCCCGTGCCGCATCTGGACGGCGATGATGGGGGACGTGTTCAAGGACCTGCCTGCCGAGAAGTTCCCCCCGCGCTCGCACGTGGGCACGGCGATCGTGCCGGAGCCGAGCCCGTCTCCGTCGCCGTCGCCGTCGCCGAGCCCGAGCCCGCCCCCGTCGGCCACGCCGTCGCCGGTCGCGACGCCCACCCCCAGCGCGTCCGGCGGCGTGCTCGGCGGCGTGCTCGGCAACCTGTAGCCCGCGGCGGGCCGACCGGACCCGCTACAACCTTTCGGGCCGTCGGCGGCGTGATAGTCACAACGTCGCAACGAAAGGAAATCGTCGTTATGGCTCGATGGAGCGACCTGGCGAGGCAACTCGCGGACGAGCGCTACGCCGCGTTGCTCGCGTACGCGAACATGCTCACCGCCGGCGACCACGCCGCGGCGGAGGACATCACGCACGACGCGTTCATCCGGACCTTCGGTCGCGGACGCCGGCTGACCTCCCTCGCCCACGCCGAGTACTACGTGAAGAGGGCGATCCTTTCGGCGTTTCTCGACGAGGCGCGCTCGCGCAAACGCCGGGAGGCGCTCGCGGCGAGGGTCGCCACGCCGTACGTGGCGCCGTCGCCCGAGGACGCCGTCGGCGGCGTCGACGCGCTGCGCCGCCTGCTCGCCCAGCTCACGCCTCAGGAACGCGCCTGCGCCGTGCTGCGCTACGTCGACGACCTGACGGTCGAGACGATGGCCTCGCGGCTCAACCTCGCGCCCGGCACCGTCAAGCGCTATCTCTCCAACGCGTCCGCCCGTCTGGGCGCCGCGCTGGAGATCGACCCCGACACCGAACACTCACCCCGCGTGTCCGTGATCGACCACGGCGACGCATTGCGAAAGGAACACTGAGATGGTTTCGCTGTCCAAGGCATTCGATGAATTGGCCCACGCCGACGAACGGCGCTTCGCGGCCGCCGGCGCGCCCGACGGCCTGCTGAGGAAGACCCGCAACGTCCGGCGTCGCAACCGCGCGTTCCAGACCGCGGGCGCGACCTTCGCGGCCGGCGGGCTCGCCGTCGGCGGCACCGTCGCGTGGGGGGCCGTGAACGATCGGCTGAACGTCGCCGTCTCCCCCGCGGCCTCGGCGACCGGTACGGCGTCGCCCACGCCCAGCTCCACGCCGTCGCCCACGTCCGTCGCGCCGGTCGCCACCCGCGACGTCCGGCTGGACACGTGGTCGTACCAGAGCGTCCAACACGTCACCCTCGGGCAGTTCGATGAGCAATTCGCCTGCGGCGCCCCGGCGCCGAAGCCGACGTCGGGGCGCGTCCAGGCGACGCTGGGCGACGTGAGCATCCGGCCCGACGCGTGGGTGATCGACCTGTCCGCGAGCGCGGACCCGCTGGCGGTTGCCGACGCCGACGGATACACGTCGGACCTGCTGATCGCCGACGCGTCCGTGTCGGCCGCGCAGGGCGAGAGTTTCGCGGCGCAGGTGCCCGCGAGCCTCGTCGTGCTCACCCAGAACGGCACGATCGTCGCGATCGTCGCGCCCGGGCGCGTCGACCCGCGCTCGCCGGTGCGGACCATCGACGACCCCAACGACGCGCAGCCGATCACAGGTGGTCGAATACGGCATTCACGCGCTGCTCGGCTCGGACCCGACGCCGTTCACGACCGGGTACGGAGGGTGGAAGTGCCCCGCGAACGCCGATATGGGGGCCGACTACGACCCGAAGGCGAAGACGCTCACGTACGCGCCGCTCGGCGACTACGTCGAGCCGGGCGAGTACCAGGCGTTCCTGGTGGCCCGCGTCATCGCCAACAACCGCACGGCGGCGGAGACCTACGTCGCCGAGCAGGGGATGGACCTGTGGTCCTACTTCAGCGTCGCCGACCAGGCGGACCAGCGAGGCTGGGCCCACAGCTCCAAGAAGGTCTCGGGCTCGGACGGCACCTTCACCCACGTCCTGGTGACCGTCCCGGTTCCGGAGACGTATCTCACCGACGACCCGCTCGACACGGTCGTGGTGTCGCAGCCGGTGACGGTCACGCTGCCGTAGGTCCCGAATCCGCCGTGGGCCCATCCGTCGGGGGTGGGCCCACGGCTATCGGCGCGACGTTTCCCAACGTCGGCGCGGCGCTGTACCCTTGTGCGGTGGTTCCCGCCCTCCGGCGGGTTCCCCGCTAGCGCAACCCTCCTGCCACGGAAAGCCCGTGGCCGTTCAGTCCAGAGGAGGTGGGTAGAAGTATGCGCCAGTACGAAATGATGGTCATTCTCGACCCCGAGGTCGACGAGCGCACGGTGGAGCCGTCGCTCGACCAGTACCTCTCGGTGATCAAGGACGATTCCGGATCGGTCGACAAGCTCGACATCTGGGGCCGTCGCCGACTCGCCTATCCCATCAAGAAGCGCACGGACGGCATCTACGCCGTCGTGTACTTCACCGCGAAGTCCGAGACCGCGAAGGAGCTCGAGCGCCAGCTCGGCCTCAACGAGACGGTTCTGCGGACCAAGCTTCTGCGACCGGACGCCCACTAGACGCGACGACACGAGCGAGGAAACCATGGCAGGAGACACGGCAATCACGATCGTCGGCAACCTCACCGCCGACCCGGAACTGCGCTTCATCCAATCGGGTGCGGCCGTGGTGAACTTCACGGTGGCGTCGACGCCCCGCAGCTTCGACCGCAACACGAACGAGTGGAAGGACGGGGAGACCCTGTTCCTGCGCTGCTCGCTGTGGCGGGAGGCGGCGGAGAACGTCGCGGAGTCGCTGACGAAGGGCATGCGCGTGATCGTCTCCGGCCGCCTGGTGTCGCGCTCGTTCGAGTCGAACGGCGAGAAGCGCACGGTCAACGAGATTCAGGTGGACGAGGTGGGACCCTCCCTCCGTTACGCGACCGCGAAGGTCACGAAGACGCAGCGCTCCGGCGGTGGCGGCAGCGGCGGCGGTTCAGGGTTCTCCGGCGCACCGGCGGGCGGTTCGGACAACGACCCGTGGGCCTCGGCCCCGGCGTCCGACGAGCCGCCGTTCTAACAGGTACTTCATTCTTGGGGAGTAGACATGGCAAAGACTGATCTGCGGAAGCCCCGCAGGAAGACCAACCCGCTCAAGGCCGCGAAGGTCGAGCGGGTCGACTACAAGGACACGGCGCTTCTGCGCAAGTTCGTGTCCGACCGCGGCAAGATCCGCTCGCGCCGCGTGACCGGAGTGACGGTGCAGGAGCAGCGTCAGATCGCGCGGGCCATCAAGGTGGCGCGCGAGATGGCGCTCCTGCCGTACGCCGGCGCGGGGAGGGGCTAGCGATGGCGAAGCTCATCCTCACGCACGAGGTGTCGGGACTCGGCATCGCGGGCGACGTCGTCGACGTCAAGGACGGATACGCGCGCAATTACCTGATCCCGCGCGGCCTCGGCACGGCCTGGTCGGCCGGGGCGGAGAAGCAGATCGAGGGCCTTCGGCGCGCCCGCCGCGCCAAGGAGATCGCGAGCGTGGAGGAGGCGCACGCCGTGCGCGACTCGCTCCAGGCGAACCCCGTGGTGGTCAAGGCTCGCGCCGGCCAGGCGGGTCGCCTCTTCGGGGCGATCACGCCGGCGGTGATCGCGGACGCGATCGCGGAGCGCGCGACGGTCGACAAGCGCCGGATCCACGTCGGCCAGCCGATCAAGACCGTGGGCGAGTACCAGGTCCAGGTGGGTCTTCACGACGACGTCACGGCGACGGTCACCGTTCAGGTGGTTCCGGAGGCGTAGCGCACCGGTATCGGGGAGCCCGGTCCCGCCTGGGGCCGGGCTTTCTCGTGCGGGGACGGGTTTGCTCGCGCCGGGACGACGGCGAGTCGCGGCGACGCGCCCGACACGCCCGAGCGCGACACGCCGATGGGTTTTCCCCGTTCCTTGTCCCCAGGGGGTATCCGGGCGTCGTGCCTGGTAGATGGCCGAATGCCCGACGGGGGTGCGGGTTATTCACACCCGTATCCACAGTCACATGCGCCTCGTTTGGGTGTTACCCACAGCCCGTCCCCGTTCCGCGGCTCCTGTCCACAGGGGAGGCGGGCCGGGTGTTTGCGCGGCCGGATCGCGCCGACTAGGTTCAGCCTTCGAGACGCCACGCGTCGGGTGCTCGGATGGGCGTGTCCGAGGTTCGGCGGAAGATGGACGACGAGGTTCAAGCGCGCCGCGGGTGCGGACGAGGCGAAGGGGAGCGAGGTGTCGGACGATCGTGTCTATTGAGCAGTTGGAGGCGTCGGTCGGCAGCTTCGACCGCACCCCCCCGCAGAATCTCGAGGCGGAGCAGTCCGTCCTCGGCGCGATGATGCTCTCGAAGGACGCGATGGCGGACGTCGTCGAGGTGGTGCGCGGCCACGACTTCTACCGGCCGGCGCACGAGACGATCTTCGAGACCGCGGTCGCGCTGTACAACGCCGGGGACCCGGTGGACGCGATCACGGTCGCGTCGCAGCTGCAGGCGGAGGGCGCGATCGCGCGGATCGGCGGCGCGGAGTACCTGCACACGCTGATCGCGGCGGTGCCGTCGGCGGCGTCGGCGGGCTACTACGCGCGGCTGGTGCGGGAGCAGGCGATCCTCCGGCGACTCGTGGAGGCGGGCACCCGGATCGCGAACATGGGCTACAACGCCGACGGGGACGTGGACGAGGTGGTGGACGCCGCCCAGTCCGAGGTGTTCCTGGTGACGGAGCGCAAGAACGCGGAGGACTACCTCGCGGTCGGCGACGTCATGGAGAAGACGCTGGGCGAGGTGGAGGCCGCGTCGAGCCACGACGGCCGCCTGCTGGGCGTGCCGACGGGGTTCAGGGACCTCGACGAGCTCACCGGGGGCTTCCAGGGCGGGCAGATGATCGTCGTCGCGGCCCGTCCCGCGATCGGCAAGTCGACGCTCGGGCTGGACATCTGCCGGGCCGCCTCGATCGGCGCGGGCGTCACGTCCGTCATCTTCTCGCTCGAGATGAGCCGCGAGGAGATCACCAAGCGCATGCTGTCCGCGGAGTCGGGCGTGAAGCTGACCAAGATGACGAAGGGGCCGATGGGCCCGAACGACTGGGAGCGGCTGGCGCAGACGGCGGCGCGGGTGTCGCGGGCGCCGCTGTTCATCGACGACTCGCCGAACATGTCGCTCATGGAGATCCGCGCGAAGGGCCGCCGGCTCAAGCAGCGGGAGAACCTCGGGCTCATCGTGGTCGACTACCTCCAGCTGATGTCCTCGGGCCGCAAGGTGGAGTCGCGCCAGCAGGAGGTCGCGGAGTTCTCGCGGGCCCTCAAGCTCCTCGCGAAGGAGCTGGACGTCCCGGTGATCGCGATCTCGCAGCTCAACCGCTCGCCGGAGCAGCGCGGCGACAAGCGCCCCATGCTCTCGGACATGCGCGAGTCGGGCTCGATCGAGCAGGACGCGGACATCGTGATCCTCATGCACCGGGAGGACGCGTACGACCGGGACGCCCGCCCCGGCGAGGCCGACCTCATCATCGCGAAGCACCGCTCCGGACCCACCGACACCATCGCGGTCGCGTTCAAGAAGGACTACGCGCACTTCGCGGACATGGCGCCCGATTTATAGGTGTCGTTGGGAGCCAATCTCGTCGTCCGGTTTATCGTTCATATCCAGTTGCCCGATCGCTGCAACCGTGTGGTATATCGCGACGAATATCCGGTTCCGTGAGATTTCATTTCCACGCATCTTGCCGAGACGACACGTCGCGCTGCGCGTGGCTTTGCGTGTGACCGAGTACGAACGCCGTAGCTCCTGTCGGCTAGGCGATTGGTGTCGCGCGACGAATTCGCGGTTGTCCGACTCGCGGTGGCGGGGTAACCCGCTTCGGGGGTACGACGCAAATACACCGGACGAGCGACGCCAGGCGACCGAGCGAAGAACCTGCTAGCGTCCACCGTATTGACGGCCTGGGGGACGATTCGTCGGGCCGAAAGGATCGGGGGCGTTGTCGTGCGGAACGGTGTCAGGCGGGGTTGGGGTCATCTGCTGGCGGGACTGGTTGTCGTATGTGCGGCGTTCGTCGTAAACCCGCTTGTTGCCACGACGTCTCAAGCGACGAGTTCTCACGAACTCGCTTCTCAGACCTGGGAACTGCCGACCTATTGGGATTGCACGGGATACACAACCAAAGAACCGAGGACCTATTGCTTGAGTTTCACAGGATTCGAACCGAGCGGCGGTACTTACTTCGGTCAGTCGCCGTGCGCTAGCGGTGTGAACTGTACGCAATACGTGGCTTGGCGGATGTGGAAGGAATTCCATGCACGAGATCCGCAATATACCGACTCGCAGAACTTCGTGTCCAAGTGCAGTAGTCAAGGGTCGAATCCGCAGAGTTGGGACGAACGAGCGTTAGCGTGCGGCCTCGATGTGAATACGTCCTCGCCGCGTCCGGGGGACATCCTCCAGTTCGACGGCAACGTCAGGGTCAACGCGATTGTCGGTACCTCGGGCGCGTCGAGCTCCTCGGGGCACGTGGCGTTCATTGATCATGTGGAGCACGCCACGAGTGGCGACATCCTTTGGGTGAGCGAGGCGGGCTGCGGTAGCGGTTACATGGGGAGACGACGTGTTCCATTGAGCACGATTCAGAGTACGTCCGGCGTGCACATCATCCACGTCGACTACCCCGGCGGCGTTCTCGGGTCGAACGATCGCACGTTCGTCGACGTGGATTTGAATGGTGATGGGTTGTCGGATCGTTTGGTGATGACGGGGGCGTCGTCGGGGCCGTTTGCGGGGTGGTGGGCGTCGTATGCGCAGAGCGATGGGTCGTTCTCTGCGTGGGTTCAGGTGTCCGGTGAGGGGTGGGATGACCTGTCGAACACGGCGTTTGTTGATGCGAACGGCGATGGCCTCACGGATGTGATTTGGACCGATGGCAGTGCGTGGAGGATTAGCTTCAGCCGGTATGCCATTGCGACCGATGATGGGTCTGGGGGCTATGTCTCCAGTCCTGATGGGTTCACGTCCGTTGTCATGGCTCGGGGTCAGTCCTCCACGATCGCGGCGAACCATATTGTGTTTGACGACTTCAACGGCGATGGTCTCATTGATGGCCTGTGGTGGCCGGGGGGTAAGTGGTATTACGTGTATGGGCAGGACCTCGGGATCGTTGAGGGGGTCCAGGAGCTCGACTTCAATGTCGCCGGCACTGCCACCACCTATACCGACATCAACAACCCGCCGCCGGCTTTCCTGGCACTCCGCGCCCAGCAGCGGTTCACGTCTGGTGCTGGTTCGGTGCTCCGGGACGTGGATTTGAATGGTGATGGGTTGTCGGATCGTTTGGTGATGACGGGGGCGTCGTCGGGGCCGTTTGCGGGGTGGTGGGCGTCGTATGCGCAGAGCGATGGGTCGTTCTCTGCGTGGGTTCAGGTGTCCGGTGAGGGGTGGGATGACCTGTCGAACACGGCGTTTGTTGATGCGAACGGCGATGGCCTCACGGATGTGATTTGGACCGATGGCAGTGCGTGGAGGATTAGCTTCAGCCGGTATGCCATTGCGACCGATGATGGGTCTGGGGGCTATGTCTCCAGTCCTGATGGGTTCACGTCCGTTGTCATGGCTCGGGGTCAGTCCTCCACGATCGCGGCGAACCATATTGTGTTTGACGACTTCAACGGCGATGGTCTCATTGATGGCCTGTGGTGGCCGGGGGGTAAGTGGTATTACGTGTATGGGCAGGACCTCGGGATCGTTGAGGGGGTCCAGGAGCTCGACTTCAATGTCGCCGGCACTGCCACCACCTATACCGACATCAACAACCCGCCGCCGGCTTTCCTGGCACTCCGCGCCCAGCAGCGGTTCACGTCTGGTGCTGGTTCGGTGCTCCGGGACGTGGATTTGAATGGTGATGGGTTGTCGGATCGTTTGGTGATGACGGGGGCGTCGTCGGGGCCGTTTGCGGGGTGGTGGGCGTCGTATGCGCAGAGCGATGGGTCGTTCTCTGCGTGGGTTCAGGTGTCCGGTGAGGGGTGGGATGACCTGTCGAACACGGCGTTTGTTGATGCGAACGGCGATGGCCTCACGGATGTGATTTGGACCGATGGCAGTGCGTGGAGGATTAGCTTCAGCCGGTATGCCATTGCGACCGATGATGGGTCTGGGGGCTATGTCTCCAGTCCTGATGGGTTCACGTCCGTTGTCATGGCTCGGGGTCAGTCCTCCACGATCGCGGCGAACCATATTGTGTTTGACGACTTCAACGGCGATGGTCTCATTGATGGCCTGTGGTGGCCGGGGGGTAAGTGGTATTACGTGTATGGGCAGGACCTCGGGATCGTTGAGGGGGTCCAGGAGCTCGACTTCAATGTCGCCGGCACTGCCACCACCTATACCGACATCAACAACCCGCCGCCGGCTTTCCTGGCACTCCGCGCCCAATGGCAAGCATTCAGGACCATGGGAACACCGGTAGTTGAAGAACCGGATCCCGGCCCTTCGCCGTCGCCGAGCCCTTCGCCGTCGCCGAGCCCTTCGCCGTCGCCGAGCCCTTCGCCGTCGCCGAGCCCTTCGCCGTCGCCGAGCCCTTCGCCGTCGCCGAGTACGTGTTCTCCGTCTGCCGGTGGAGGCTCTCAGGGTGAGGCTTGCGTGGATTTGAATGGTGATGGGTTGTCGGATCGTTTGGTGATGACGGGGGCGTCGTCGGGGCCGTTTGCGGGGTGGTGGGCGTCGTATGCGCAGAGCGATGGGTCGTTCTCTGCGTGGGTTCAGGTGTCCGGTGAGGGGTGGGATGACCTGTCGAACACGGCGTTTGTTGATGCGAACGGCGATGGCCTCACGGATGTGATTTGGACCGATGGCAGTGCGTGGAGGATTAGCTTCAGCCGGTATGCCATTGCGACCGATGATGGGTCTGGGGGCTATGTCTCCAGTCCTGATGGGTTCACGTCCGTTGTCATGGCTCGGGGTCAGTCCTCCACGATCGCGGCGAACCATATTGTGTTTGACGACTTCAACGGCGATGGTCTCATTGATGGCCTGTGGTGGCCGGGGGGTAAGTGGTATTACGTGTATGGGCAGGACCTCGGGATCGTTGAGGGGGTCCAGGAGCTCGACTTCAATGTCGCTGGCACTGCCACCACCTATACCGACATCAACAACCCGCCGCCGGCTTTCCTGGCACTCCGCGCCCAGCAGCGGTTCACGTCTGGTGCTGGTTCGGTGCTCCGGGACGTGGATTTGAATGGTGATGGGTTGTCGGATCGTTTGGTGATGACGGGGGCGTCGTCGGGGCCGTTTGCGGGGTGGTGGGCGTCGTATGCGCAGAGCGATGGGTCGTTCTCTGCGTGGGTTCAGGTGTCCGGTGAGGGGTGGGATGACCTGTCGAACACGGCGTTTGTTGATGCGAACGGCGATGGCCTCACGGATGTGATTTGGACCGATGGCAGTGCGTGGAGGATTAGCTTCAGCCGGTATGCCATTGCGACCGATGATGGGTCTGGGGGCTATGTCTCCAGTCCTGATGGGTTCACGTCCGTTGTCATGGCTCGGGGTCAGTCCTCCACGATCGCGGCGAACCATATTGTGTTTGACGACTTCAACGGCGATGGTCTCATTGATGGCCTGTGGTGGCCGGGGGGTAAGTGGTATTACGTGTATGGGCAGGACCTCGGGATCGTTGAGGGGGTCCAGGAGCTCGACTTCAATGTCGCTGGCACTGCCACCACCTATACCGACATCAACAACCCGCCGCCGGCTTTCCTGGCACTCCGCGCCCAGCAGCGGTTCACGTCTGGTGCTGGTTCGGTGCTCCGGGACGTTGATTTGAATGGTGATGGGTTGTCGGATCGTTTGGTGATGACGGGGGCGTCGTCGGGGCCGTTTGCGGGGTGGTGGGCGTCGTATGCGCAGAGCGATGGGTCGTTCTCTGCGTGGGTTCAGGTGTCCGGTGAGGGGTGGGATGACCTGTCGAACACGGCGTTTGTTGATGCGAACGGCGATGGCCTCACGGATGTGATTTGGACCGATGGCAGTGCGTGGAGGATTAGCTTCAGCCGGTATGCCATTGCGACCGATGATGGGTCTGGGGGCTATGTCTCCAGTCCTGACGGGTTCACGTCCGTTGTCATGGCTCGGGGTCAGTCCTCCACGATCGCGGCGAACCATATTGTGTTTGACGACTTCAACGGCGATGGTCTCATTGATGGCCTGTGGTGGCCGGGGGGTAAGTGGTATTACGTGTATGGGCAGGACCTCGGGATCGTTGAGGGGGTCCAGGAGCTCGACTTCAATGTCGCTGGCACTGCCACCACCTATACCGACATCAACAACCCGCCGCCGGCTTTCCTGGCACTCCGCGCCCAATGGCAAGCATTCAGGACCGCTCGATAGAACCAGTTCCCTGGGACGTTCAGAGCGGTCGAGGAAGTGGAGGCCCCGTCACGATGTGGGTTGCCTAACTCGCACCGAATGCCGGAGGTGTGTCACCCCAAACTTAGTGGAGGCACTTCTCGCCGCGCGAGGCGAAGAAGACAGGGGTTCCGGCGCCCCGTCCCAGAGGCGTTCGGACGTGCACACGGGGCGGATCTCCCGACTCGGCGGCGATTCTTGGTCAACTAGTTTGACAGCGACGGCCGGTAGGTCCTTCGTATTGGCCAACTTCAAGCGTGAGGATTGGTCAACTTGTTTGACTCCCTACAACGTCGTTGGGCGTCCGAGTGGCGCTAGCGGGCTCGACCGTCCTCTACGCGTTATCGCCGCCAGTAGCAGCGGCGGCGTCGACGTTGGTGTCCGCCAGCCCGC
>CAVQHE010000010.1:0-67065 GCA_963712245.1 uncultured Actinomycetota bacterium
GCGTCGAGCTCTTCCGCGTCGACGGCCTTCTTCGTTCGCTTGGTCCAAGGCTGTGCCGTCACGATCGACCTCCGTAGCGCTACGCGTTCGCTGACCCTTCCAGCGTAGCGAGCCCTACGCGCGAGCCGACAGGCGCGGCGGAATCGTCCGAACGAATTTCCGCCGATCGTTCGTTGTTACCGAAGAGGACACGTGCCAGACCCGTGGGTCGGCAAGACGGCCATCGGGACCAGCGCCACGATCGGAGAAGAGAAGCGATGCCAACGGATAACGCGATGCACATCGGCGTGGTCGGCCTCGGGCGAATGGGGGCGACCATCGTCCGGCGCCCGATGCGCGACGGCCACCGTGACGCGGTACTCGCCACCGCGCCGTCGTCGCGTTTCGCCTCGCGGGGCCTCGACGAGAGGAAGGGCTGAGATGCCGACGAATCAAGCCAAGCCCGTCGTCGTGCTCTTCGACGTCGACGAGACGCTGATCCACTCCGGAGGGGCGGGCACGCGCAGTTGGAGGGCGGCGTTCGACACGCTCCACGGCATCCCCGCCGACATCGGCGAGCACAGCGCGTCGGGGGAGACCGACCCGCAGGTGGCCCGGGCGACCTTTAAGGCCGTGATCGGCCGTGATCCGAGCGAGGACGAGCTCGGTCGGCTCTACGTCCAGTACCTCCTGAACCTGGCCGAAGAGATCGAGGTTTCCGCGGGCTACCGGGCGATGCCCGGGGCCGAGGAGCTCCTGGTCCGGTTGGGCGAGGAGGGCGTCATCCTCGGGCTCGTCTCGGGCGCTATGGAAGGCGCGGCGCGCACCAAGCTCGCCCCCGCGAACCTGAACCGGTTCTTCGTCTTCGGCGCCTACGGGTCCGACTCACCCGACCGCGCCGAACTGACGGGGATGGCCATCGAGAAGGCGTCCCGGATGCACGACAAGTTGTCCTTGTCCCAGGTCTACGGGGTGGGCGACACGCCCCACGACATCGAGGCGATCAACGCGGTGGGCGCGGTGTCGGTCGGGGTGGCGAGTGGCCACTATTCGGTCGCGGAACTCGAGGAGGCCGGGGCCGCCCACGTGCTCCGCTCGCTCGAGGACGCCTTCCCGGGGCTCTAGCGCCGGACGAGCCAGTGGGGTCGGCTTGCGCGGATCGGCGCCTTGTCGACCCCTCCTGCGTGTCCGCGCGTCGGGAGTAGGCTCGAAGCGATTGGGACAAACGGGCAGCATCTCGGTGGAGGCGATAGGTAATGGACATTTACGGCTCGGCATTTTCCCTCAAGGACCTCTCGGCCCTCGAAATCCTCGACTCGCGTGGCAACCCCACGCTGCGCGTCGACCTGACGCTCGCCGACGGCACCCCCGGGCGAGCGGGCGTCCCGTCCGGCGCGTCGACCGGAAGCCGCGAGGCGGTCGAACTGCGCGACGGCGACAAGGCGCGCTACGGCGGCAAGGGATGCCTGACGGCCGTCGCGAACGTCAACGGCGAGCTGAAGGACCTCGCCCTGTCGAAGAAGTGGGGATCGCTCGCCGAGTTCGACCAGGCGATGATCGCCCTCGACGGAACCCCCAACAAGGCCCGCCTTGGCGCGAACGCGATTGTCGGCGTGTCCATGGCCGTCGCCCGCGCGCTGTCCGCGACCGTCCCGCTGTACGAGGTGCTGAACCCCACGGGCGTCAAGCCCAAGCTCCCCGTGCCGCACTTCAACGTCCTCAACGGCGGCGCGCACGCGCCGAACCTTCTCGACTTCCAGGAGTTCATGATCGCGCCGATGGGCGCCCCGAACATCACGGAGGCGGTCCGGGCCGGCGCCGCGGTCTACGGCAAGCTGCGCGGCCTCCTCAAGGACGCGGGCTTCGCCACCGGGCTGGGGGACGAGGGCGGCTTCGCCCCCGACCTCGAACGCCCGGAGGAGGTGCTCGCGCTGATCGTCAAGGCGATCGAGGCCGCCGGGTACACCCCCGGCAAGGAGGGCGTCGCGATCGCCCTCGACCCGGCCGCGAGCGAGTTCTACAAGGACGGCGCCTACGTCGTGACGGGCGAGAAGCTCACGAGCGACGACATGGTCGAGCGGTACGCCGCCATCGTCAAGGACTACCCCGTGTGGTCCATCGAGGACGGCCTCGCGGAGGGCGACTGGGACGGCTGGAAGGTGCTCACCGACCGGCTCGGGGAGACCACCCAGATCATGGGCGACGACCTGTTCGTCACCAACCCCGCCATCATCACCGAGGCGATCGCCAAGGGCGTCGGCAACTCGTCGCTCATCAAGCTCAACCAGATCGGCTCGGTGAGCGAGACGCTCGAGGCGATGCGGCTCTGCCGGGAGGCGGGCTACACGCAGATGGTGTCCCACCGCTCGGGCGAGACCGAGGACAGCTTCATCGCGGACCTCACCGTGGGCACCGGATGCGGGCAGCTCAAGTCGGGCGCGCCCGCGCGCGGCGAGCGCGTCGCGAAGTACAACCGCCTCATGGAGATCGAGGCCGCCACGAAGCTGCCGTACGGGCTCTAGGCGCTTGCGGCCGTCGCGACGAGTTCGGCGATCCGCGCCTCGACCTCCGTCGTGAGTTCGACGACGGCGAAGGACGTCGACCACATCGCGCCGTCGTCCAGGCGGGCCGAGTCGTTGAAACCGAGCGTCGAGTAGCGGGCCTTGAACTTCGAGGCGGGCTGGAAGAAGCAGACCGCCTTGCCGTTCGCGTCCGCCCAGGCCGGCATCCCGTACCACGTCTTGGGCGCGAGGCCCGGGGCCACGTCGGCGACGATCGCGTGGATCCGCGCCGCCATCGCCCGCTCGGCCTCGGGCATCTGGGCGATCTTCTCCAGCAGGGCCGCCTCACCCTCGGCCCGGCCCGCCCCCTTCTTCGCCGCCTTCGCCTCCGCCGCGCGCTCGCGCATCGCCGCGCGCTCCTCCTCGGTGAACTGACCGTCTCCCTGCTTGCTCGCCATGACGCCCTCCTCCCGTCCGCCCGGCCACGCGCCGCGACGGCTCTCCCGCGATCGTGTCACGACGCGGGGGGCGCCTCAAGACCCGCGACGCCCGGCATGATGGAGGCATGACGCGCACGCTCCGCATCGGCATGGCGCAAACCCTCGTCGTGCCCGGGGAAGCCGACGCGAACCTCGACCGCGCGGCAGCCGCGATCGCCGCCGCCGCGACCGAGCGCTGCGACGCCGTCGTCCTGCCCGAGACGCTCGACCTCGGCTGGTCCTGGCCCGACGCGCCCCGCCACGCCCAGCCCATCCCCGGCGCGGCGACGGACCGCCTCGCGGAAGCCGCGCGGACCGCCGGCGTCACCGTCGTCGCGGGCCTCACCGAGCGCGACGGGGACCGCACGTACAACGCGGCCGTGGTGATCGGCCCGGACGGGGCGATCCTCGGCCACCACCGCAAGATCCACGAGCTCGACTTCGCCCGCGCCGTCTACTCCCCGGGCACGACGCTCGCGGTCGCGCCCACGCCCCTCGGGACGCTCGGCGTCGACATCTGCGCGGACAACGCGTACGAGTCGCTCGCGCTCGGCCGGGCCCTCGCGGCCATGGGCGCCGAGATCCTCCTCTCCCCGTGCGCGTGGGCCGTCCCGCCGGACTTCGACAACGACGCGCGGGCGTACGGCGACGAGTGGATCACCGCCTACGGGGCGCTCGCCCGCGAGACGGGCATGCCGGTGGTCGGCGTGAGCAACGTCGGCCCCGTGGTCGGGGGCGAGTGGGACGGGTGGCGCTGCATCGGCGCGTCGCTCGCGGTCGGGTCGGACGGCGAGGTCCTGGCGCAGCTCCCGTTCGGGGACGACGCCGAGGCCCTCCTCGCGCTCGACGTCCCGCTTCCGTAGCGGTCGCCGCGCCGCGAACCCATCCGGGGAATGGCTGGCCACGAATAGGGGTTAGGCCACCAGGAGGGATTCCCATGTCACGCTCGACCGCCCCACGCTCAGTCGCCACCCGCTACGCCGCGCGGCTCGCCATCCTCGCCGGCGCCGCCGTCCTCGCCGCATGCGCCGCGCCGCCCGCCGCCCCGGTGGCCGACGACGCCATGACCGCAAGCGCCACCCCCACCCCCGCCATGACGGACGACGCCATGACGGACGACGCGATGGCGGGCGACGCGACCGCCAGCCCCGCGATGTCCGACGCGCCCGCCGGCCTCGACCCGGCGGACGCTCCGGCGCAGCTCCAATTCACCGCGACGACCCTCGACGGGAAGGCCTTCGACGGCACGAGCCTCTACGGCCACCCCACCGTCGTCTACTTCTGGGCGTCGTGGTGCCCGATCTGCCAGGGCGAGGCGTCCGGGATCGCGGCCGCGCTCAAGGAGCTCCCCGACGGCGTCCAGGCCATCGGCATCCCCGGGCGCTCGGACACGGCGTCGATGCAGCAGTTCGTGGGCACGTACGGGCTCAGCGGCATGACGCAGGTCGTCGACGACACGGGCTCCCTCTGGGCGAACTTCAACGTCGCGTACCAGCCGGCGCTCGTCACCATCGCCGCCGATGGAACCGTCACCACGCTCTCGAGCGACGGGAAGGCCGGATTCCTCGAGGCGGCGCGGTCGATCGCCCCGTAACTCCGCCCCGTCGTCCCCGCGAGACGCCCGCGCGGGGAATGGAGGCCGCGATGTGAGCGTTCACCCCCGCGACGAAAGGATTGCCATGCGATCGACGCGCACCACCGTCGCGGCGCTACTCGCGGCCGCGGGCCTCGCCCTCGCCGCGTGCTCCGCGCCCGCCGACTCGTCTCCCGCGCCGTCGGACTCCGCGAGCGGCGGCATGCCCGCCGTGCTGGACTTCCAGACCACCACGCTCGACGGCGAACCGTTCGACGGCGCGAGCCTCTACGGCCACGCCACCATCCTGTGGTTCTGGGCGCCGTGGTGCGGCAGCTGCGTCGCCGACTCCAAGTACGTCCTCGCCGCCATCCCCCAGCTCCCCGAGGGCGTGCAGATCATCGGCGTCGGCACCTTCTCCGACCTCGATGGCATGCACGCGTTCGCCGACCAGCTGGGCATCAACGGGATCACCAACCTCACGGACGAGAAGGGCGCGCTCGCGATCGCCTTCGGAACCCCCGCGCTCCCGTCGTCCGCCGTCATCTACGCCGACGGGTACACGGCGACGGTTCCCGGGTCCATGGACACCGCGACGATCCTCGAGATCGCGAACAAGATCGCCCCCTAGGGCGATCGGAAACACGGTCAACGATGATCGACTTCGGATCCGGCGCGGTCGCGGGCCTCGCCCTCACGGCGGGCATGCTCGCCGCATTCAATCCGTGCGGCTTCGCGCTGCTGCCCGCGTACCTCACGCTCATCGTCACGGGAAGCGCCGAGGAGGGGGTCACCCGGCCGACGGCGCTTCGGCGCGCGACGGGCTTCGGGCTCGCGATGACGCTCGGGTTCGCCGGCGTGTTCACCGCCTTCGGGCTCCTGTTCGTCCTCGCGACCGCGGGACTCCAGGGCAGCGTCCTGCCGTACCTCGCCTACGTGACCGTCGCGATCGGGATCGCGCTCGTCGCGCTCGGCGTGCGCATGGCCGCCGGTCACGAGATCAACGTCCCCGGGCTCCGGATCAAGGGGCACGCGCCCGCGGCGACGTTCGGGTCGCAGACCGTGTACGGGGCGAGCTTCGCGCTCGCATCCATGTCGTGCACCATCGGCCCGTTCCTCGCGATCGTCTCGACCGCGATCAACGCCCCCGGACCCGTCGCCAAGACCACGCCCTTCCTGATCTACGCCATCGGCATGGGCACGTCGATCCTCGCCATCTCCATCGTCGCCGCGCTCGCCGGATCGACCGTCGTCGCCGGGCTCCGGCGCCGCACCCCCGCGATCATGCGCGGCGCCGGCTGGCTCATGATCGTCGCGGGGATCTACGCGACGCTGTACGGCCTCGCCGAGATCCTCCAGCAGCACGGCAACTCGGCGCTTACGGGCGTGCTCGACGTCACGGGCGGGTGGCAGAGCGGCATCACGCGGACCATCCACGGGTGGGGACTCCCGGTGCTCATCACGCTCGCCGTGCTCGCGGTCGTCGCGGTCGCGTGGGTGTACGGCTCGCGCCAGCGGCGGGACCGCGAGGCGGTCTAGAGCTCGTTGCGCTTCTGCATCATCCGCATGGAGACGTACCCCAGGGGGATGCGCGCCCAGTACGTGAGGCCGCGGTAGAGGAACACCATCGGGGCGGCGACGGCCACCGAGACGCCCGCGACCTTCAGCCCACCGATGAGCGCCGCCTCGATCGTCGCGAGGCCGCCCGGCGTCGGCGACACGGCGCCGGCCGCGTTGGACAGCAGGTACACCACGGCGACGTCCATGAGGCCGAACCGGAATCCGAACGCGCGGATCGCCGCGTCGAACGCCCCGATGTATGACGCGGTGAGCAGCAGGTTCCCGGCGAGCGCGACGCCGAGGCGCCACGGCTGGCCGAGCACCTGGACGAGGCGCGGGAGCGTCTGGCGGATGGTCGGCATCACCTTGGCGGAGAGCCAGGCGCGGATGCGGGGGAACAGCATGGACAGCGCGACGACCAGCGCGGCGATGCCGACGCCGGTGAGGACGGCGCCCGACGGGAGCTTCACGAGCGTGCCGCTCGACCCCGTAACCAGGGAGAGGATGAACAGCCCCGCCACCGTCGTCACGATCGCGGACACCTGGACGAGCGCGACCGTCGCCACCGCGAGCGGGCGCGCCACCCCCTTGCGGGTCATGAGGCGGAGGTTGATGGCCGCGTGCCCGACGCCGGCGGGGGCGGCGAGCGAGACGTACGAGGCGGCGACCTGGGCGCGGACGACGCTCATGAACGGGAGCCGGACGGGCGAGAACGCCGTCACCACGAGCGCCGCGCCGCAGAAGCTGAGGAGCGCCCAGAGGAATACCATCGCCGCCCACACCGGCGAGGCGTGCGAGATGGCGTCGACGACCTCGCTCGCCTTGAAGCTCGTGAGGATGGCGACGACGGCGACGAGGCCGAGGGCGAGGGTGAGGACGGTGCGCAGCCCGAAGCGGGTGATGTTCTCCGGGGCCGACGGCGCCTCGGGCAGGCGCTCGAGGATCTGGGACCGGACGTTGTCGAGGAGCTTGCCCTTCGCCTTGGCCTCCATGCGCGTCTGGCGCGGCAGGACGATCGCCTGGAGGAGAGGGGACGCTGCGGCGATCTCCGTCTCGTTGAGGTGGCGGAACGCCGCGTCGACGGCCCGCTTCGCGCCGACCTTCGCGGCGGTCATCGCGATGAGCTGGACGACGTCGACGCGGCGCGACAGCGTGCCGGTCGCGACCTCGCCCATCTCCCAGCTCGTGAGCCACACCTCGGGCACGCCCACGAGCTCGTCCTCGCCGACGAGCACCGTCTCCGACCAGATCGACCGGTGCGCGATGCCCGCGTTGTGGGCCTTGAGCACCTCGCTCCAGATCGTGTCGAGCACCTCGTCGGTGGCGTCGTCGGGCGCGAGGTCGGCGAACGGGCGGCAGTCGGTGGGGCGCTGGTACACCAGCACCATCGTGTCGCGGGACTGGGCCATGCCGAGCACCCTCGGCGTACGCACGCCGGCCGTGCGGGCGGCGTGCGAGGCGAGCGCGGTCCCCTCCGCCGTGTGCCGAAGGCTGAGATCGGGCCGGCTCTCGAGGCCGCGGAGGCGTCCCGTCCGCCAGAAGCGGAGGAGGTTGCCCGCGACCTGCTGATCGCCGTCGAGCGCCACGGCGATGAGGTGGTGCCCTTCCTTCGTCGTCAGGTCGTAGACCCGGCCCTGGCGGGTGTGGCCCAGCGCGGTCGCGACGGGGTCGAGGCCGTCGGGGACGAAGTCGCCGTCGGCGTCGATCCGGGCGATCCGCTTGGTCTCGAATCCCGCCCGCCGGATGGCGGCGATGAGGACCGATCCGTACGCGCGGTCGTTCGCGGACCCGAGGATGTAGCGCGCGACGAGGCCGACCGACCGGCCGATGAGCACGGTGACGAACGCGGCGGACACGGTGACGAGGCTGCTGATGACGCTGATCGTGAGGCCGATCCACAGCACGGTCCACGAAATCGAGATCGCGCGGTTCGAGCGTCGCCGCCCCGCCGTCGTCAGCATCGCCGCGAGCCCCGACAGGTACGCCGGCATCGTCACGTCCGTCATGCCGTCGTGGGTGATGCTCAGGCTGTTGACGAGGTCCGGCGAGCCCCACCGCCGCGTGGTCTCCGCGGCGATGAGCGCGGCGAAGATGCCGAGTGCGAGGGTGCCGAGCGACTCGACGATGCGTCGCGGCTCCTTGCGGAGGATGAGCGCGACCACCACCGCGGTGGGCACGCCGAGCGTGAGGATGCCCTCGAGGACGTTGACCGGCGCGACCAGGACCCGCCGCAGCACGTCCGCGAATCCCTGCACGTCGGAGGTGATGCCGGCCGTCGTCGCGGACGCGTACGCGCCGAGCAGGAGCACGAGAACGATGCCGACGAGGGCCGCGGCGAGGTTGATGAAGTCGCTCATCCGGTGGATTCGCGTGCGCGGCGAGTCGACGATCTGGATCGAGGCCGTATCGACGGGGGCCTCGTCAGGCGCGCTCGGGGCGTCCTCGGTCATGCCCCCACTCTAGAGGGATCGCACCCTAGGTGAGCCGTAACGCGTCGAGCCACGATTGGGGCGCGAGCTCCGGCCCGACGAACGACACGAGGTCGAGAAGCGCGTGGGCGATCAGGAGCGGCGCGAGGCGTCCCTTGCGCACGAAATACGCGGCGAAGACGGTGCCCATGACGACGTTGCCGAGCGCCATGGGCCACCCCTGGTACAGGTGGTACGTCCCGCGCAGGAGCGCCGAGGCGACGATCGCGGCGGCCGGGTGCCACGCGAGGTCCCTCAGGCGGGTGACGAGGAATCCGACCGCGATGACCTCCTCGAGGAACGCGACGGCGACGGCGGACAGCAGGAGCACGAGCGAGGCCCACCACTGGGCTGGGAGCCCGCTCGTGTCGACGCGCACCGTCTGACCGATCGCGCGCCCGAGGATGTACAGGCCGAGCCCGGGGATGCCGATCGCCGCCGCGAGGACCGCGCCGCGACCCGCGTCGAGCGCGCCGTCACGGCCCCGCGCGAACACGAGCCCGAGCCTCGCGCGGGCGTTCGCTCCGTGCGCGCCGAGCAGGTAGATCGCGAGAAGCACGGGCACGACGCTGAAGACGATCCCCGTCAGCTGGTAGATGAGGTCCCACACGGGGATGCCGGACAGCGACGGGTGCAGTGTCGTGGTCTGCTGCGCAACGGGCTTGGTGCTCTGGTAGCTCTTGATGATCGAGTACACGGCGTACACGGCGCTCCGGCCGAGGCTCAGTCCGAGGACGAGCCAGATCTCGGCCCTCAGGCGCGGGCGGGATTCGAGGGCGACGCTCACGGCTGCTCAACGAACGAGACCAGCGACTCCGCTGCGCCCGTGTACGTCGCGGGGGTGAGCGCGAGAAGCCGCGCCTCGACGTCCGCGGGAAGCCCCAACCCCGCTACGAACGCGCGCACCTCGTCCGCCCCGACGCGGCGCCCGCGCGTGAGCTCCTTGAGGCGCTCGTACGGCTCCTCCATGCCGGGGGTGCCCGCGATGCCGGAGGCGCGCATCGCCGACTGGATCGCCTCGCCCAGGACCTCCCAGTTCGCCTCGAGGTCGCGCGCCATCGCCTCGGGCACCGGGTCGAGTCCCGCGAGGCCGCGGCGCACGTTGTCGATCGCGAGAAGCGAGTGGCCGAGCGCGACGCCGACGTTGCGCTGGGTGGTCGAGTCGGTGAGGTCGCGCTGGAGCCTGCTCGTGACGAGGGTCGCGCCGAGCGAGTCGAGCAGGGCGCACGAGACCTCGAGGTTGGCCTCGGCGTTCTCGAAGCGGATGGGGTTGACCTTGTGCGGCATCGTCGACGAGCCGACGGTCCCCTGGCCGCGCACCTGCGCGAAGTAGCCGAGCGAGATGTACGTCCACACGTCCGTCGCGAGATTGTGCAGCACCCGGTTGAACCGGGCGACGTCCGCGTAGAGTTCGGCCTGCCAGTCGTGGGACTCGATCTGGGTGGTGAGAGGGTTCCACGCGAGCCCGAGGCCCTCGACGAACGCCCGGCCGACCTCCGCCCAGTCGGTGTCCGGCACGGCGACGAGGTGGGCGGCGTACGTGCCCGTCGCTCCGTTGATCTTGCCGAGGTACTCCTGGCGGTCGACGCGCGCGAGCTGGCGGCGCAGGCGCCTGGCGAGCACGGCGAGCTCCTTGCCGAGCGTCGTCGGCGTCGCCGGCTGGCCGTGGGTGCGGGCGAGCATCGGCTGCGCGGCGGTGGCGCGAGCCGTCGCGGCGAGGTCGTCGGCGAGGGCGGTCGCGGCGGGGAGCCACACGGTCCGCACGGCGTCGCGGATGGTCGTCGCGTACGCCAGGTTGTTGACGTCCTCCGAGGTGCAGGCGAAGTGGACGAGTTCGGTGAGGCCGGGCAGCGGACTCCCCTTCGGGGCGTCCGTCATGCGCTTCTTAAGGAAGTACTCGACGGCCTTGACGTCGTGCTGGGTGACCTTCTCCGTCTCGGCGAGTTCCGCGATCTCGGCGGCGCCGAACGTCGCGACGACGCCGCGGAGGTAGTCGCGGTCCGCCTTCCGAAGGGCCGGGGTTCCCGGGACGGCCGAGGCGTCGCACAGGTGGATGAGCCACTCCACCTCGACGTGGACGCGAGCCCGGTTGAGCGCGGCCTCACTCAGGTAGTCGACGAGCGGGGCGACGACGCCGCGGTACCTGCCGTCGAGCGGGCCGAGGGCGATGGCGGGGCCAAGGTCGGCGAGCGTACGCCAGGGCGTGGTCACGGGTTCATTCTTCCATGGTCGGCGGGGCGGGGGTCGGACCGACGGATGTCCCCCGCGTGTGCCGGTCCCGCAAGCGTCCCCACTCGGTCGTACGCGGGCGCGCCCACGCCGTCCTCGCGCCTAGCGTTCCGGTCATGAGCGGAATCGCCGTCGACCCGTCACTGGCCGTCGACGACGCGCTACGCGCGCTTCGCGGCGCGGAGGACGTCGAGTGGACGTCCGACCTCGCCGCCGCGTTCCGCGCGCGGCTCGCGGTCGCGGAACGCCACGTCGCGTGGTTGCGGTGGCGGGTGGACAACGCCGAGGCCGCGTTCACGAGAGCGGCGCGCGTGCCGTGAGGGACGGCGAGATCGACATCCTCGGCGGGATCGGCGGGACCCACGCGCGCACCGAGGACCTGGACCGCGCGGCCGCGATGCTCGCGCGCGCCCGCGAGCGAATCGACTCCGTCGCGGCTTGGGCGCGCGCGGCGCGCGCGGAGGTGCTCGCCGACCCCCGCTTCGTCGAGGGCCTCGAGCTCAGCGCCGCGCACGTCGACGAGGCGCTCGCGTGGGTCAACCAAGGACCCGGCGGGGCCGAGGCCCTCGCACGCGAGCTCGGCGACACGGGCAGGGCGCTCGCCGAGACGGTCACACTGCTCGAGGACGCCGAGCGTCACGCCGACGGCTTCTGGCAGCAGGTCTGGAACGACGCGCGTTGGATCGTCCGCCACAGCGTGGCGGCGGCGGAGGTCGGAATCTGGGCCTCGGCGAAGGCGACGCCATGGCTCCCGGAGGGCGCGGGCCTGCCCCCCTTCGTCCGAGTTCAGGAGCCCGATTGGACGACCGTCGTGGACCCGGACATCGTTGAGGCCGGGATCGGCCTCGCTGACAGCATCCCGATCGTCCCGTGGATCACCGACTTCTCGGTGAAGGACCTGTTGATGCTCGTCGCGGTCGTCCAGGCGATGCGGTGGGCGGAGCTTCTCGGCAACCCCCGCGGGCTCGCGGTGAAGAAGGAGCGGACGACGATCACGACGCCTCCGCGCGACGCCGCGGATCTCCTCGACCGCATCGGCGACGTCCCCCGGGGTCCCGATGGGGACACGAGTTCCTTTCGCGTCGCGGTCGAGAAGGTCTCGGGCCCCGACGGCGAGACGGCGTGGATCGTCGAGATACCGGGCACCGCGTCGTTCCTCCCGACCGGGGGCTCGAACTCGGGCGACATCGTCGCCGACGGGCAGATGATGGTGGGGGCGACGTCCGATGTGATGGTCGGCGTGGTCGAGGCGATGCGCCAGGCCGGCATCGGGCCGGGTGAGCCCGTCCTCCTCGCGGGCCACAGCCTCGGGGGAATCGCCTCCGCCTCGCTCGCGAGCAACGCCGAGGTGGGCGCGCACTTCCGCATCCAGGCGGTCGTGACGGCGGGCTCGTGCGTCGCGCCCTTCGCCGTCCCCGACTCGACGTCCGTTCTGAGCTTCGAGAACACGACCGACGTGGTACCCGCGCTCGACGGCGCTCGCAACCCCGATCAGGCGAACTGGGTGACCGTCCGGCACGACCTCCGGGGCTCCGACAACCCCCTCGACCGGGAGGCCGCGGGAAGCGTCGTCGACAGCCACGAGATTCCGGCGTACCGCCGCACCGCGGCACGGTTCGACGCGTCGTCGTCGGTCTCGGCGGCGTCGTGGAGGGACGACAACGCCGCCTTCTTCGCCGACGGCCGTTCCACGTCGACGCGCACGGTCTACGCGATCACGCGGGGCACGGACGACGCGACGCTCGCGTCCGTCGAGGACTGATTTACCGGCGGTGCGGGCTAGGAGCGCTTCTTGCGCTTCTTCGCGCCGAGCATGGCGGAGACGATCGCGATCAGGAGCGCCGCGAGAACCGTCTTCCAGAAGCCGCCGAGCTCGAGCGTCCCGAAGGACACCTTGCTCGTGATCCACGCGGACAACTCGAGCATCGCCCAGTTGATGACGAGCGCGAAGAGGCCGAGCGTGAGGATGCGCACCGGCAGCGTCAGGACGTTGACGATCGGCTTGACGAGCATGTTGACGAGCACCATGATCGCGCCAATGCCGAGGTAGACAAGGGCGCGGCTCCACCAGGACTCGTTGCCGCCGGTGACGGCGACGTCGAGCGGGAGGAGTGTGACGAGCCAGACGGCGACGGCCGTCGCGATCGTGCGGATGACGAAGTACATGCCTTCGATTGTTCCACGAGGCCCGCGTCGGCGGTGGCATGCTGTCCGTATGCCGCCTCCGAAGCCGCGCGCGTCGATCGCGTCGCTCCCGTCCTACGTCCCGGGCGCGCGCAAGGCCGCGTCTGGCGCGGAGCCCGTGAAGGTCTCCTCCAACGAGGTCGCGTACGCCCCCCTCCCGTCGGTGCGGGCCGCGATCGACGCGGCCGGCGGCGAGGTGAACCGCTACCCCGACATGTTCGCCACGGAGCTGACCGAGCGCATCGCCGGCCGGTGGGGCGTCGAGCCCGGCGCCGTCGCCGTCGCCGGCGGGTCCGTCGCGGTGCTCGGGCACGCGCTGCAGGCGTACTGCGACCCGGGCGACGAGGTCGTCTACGCCTGGCGGTCGTTCGAGGCGTACCCGATCCTCGCCTCGATCGCGGGCGCGACGTCCGTGCGCGTGCCGCTCGCCGCGGGCGCGCGTCACGACCTGCCCGCGATGGCGGCGGCGGTCACGCCCCGCACCAAGGCCGTGATCCTCTGCTCGCCGAACAACCCGACGGGGCCGGCGATCCGGGCGGCGGAGTTCAAGAAGTTCCTCGCGTCCGTGCGCGACGACGTCCTCGTCATCCTCGACGAGGCGTACACGGAGTTCGTCCGCGACCCCGAGGCGGTGGACGGCCGCGCCGTGCTCGGCACCGATCCCCGCGTCCTCCTGACGCGCACCTTCTCGAAGGCGTACGGCCTCGCCGGGCTCCGCGTCGGGTACGCGGTGGGGGATCCGTCGATCGTCGCCCCCGTCCGGGCGTGCGTGACGCCGTTCTCCGTGTCGGGCGTGGCCCAGGCGGCCGCGCTCGCGTCGCTCGACGCCGAGGGCGAGCTGCTCGAACGCGTCGACGCGGTCGTCGCCGAGCGCGAGCGGTTCGTCGCGGCGCTCACCGACGACGGGTGGACGCTTCCCGAGGCGCAGGGCAACTTCGTGTGGATCGCCGCGGGCGACGACACGGACGCGCTGGTGGCGCACCTGGCCTCGGCGGCCCCGCCGATCCTCGCGCGCGGATTCGCTGGCGACGGCGTGCGCGTCACCGTAGGCTCGCGGGAGGAGAACGACCACGTGCTCGCGACGCTCGCGAGCGCGCGTGGCCGTCACTAGGAGGCACCCATGCTGGAGTTCGCCACCAATTCCGACAACCTGACGCTCGGCGACGTCGCCTCGGAGTGGTCCGGATGGATCACGCTGATCGGCGCCATCTACCTCGTCGTCGCCCTCCTCGCGGCCGTCCTCGTCGCGCGCAAGGCGGGCTACTCGCACTGGCTCGGCGTGATCGCCGTCCTCGTCCCGGTCGTCGGGGTCGTCGTCGTCCTGCTCTTCGCGTTCGTGAAATGGCCCGCCCTCCGCGAGCGCGACGCCGCGAAGGCGCTGCTTGAGAAGAACAACCTCTCGCTCGAGGTGCGCGGTGGGAAGGCGTCGTCCTCGGACGTCGGCGAGGCGAACGCCTCGTAGGAACGCCGGACGAACGGGAGGCCTCCCCGCTAGGCTCGTCACGTATCCCACGGGAGGCTGTCGAGGGAGGGCATGTGAATTCTCCACGTGCCTTGTCGGTGAGTTTCGTCATCCCGGTGCTGAACGAAGAGCGCCATGTGGAAGCGGCCGTTCGCAGCGTCGTGAAACAAGAGGGTCTCGATCAACGCGAGATCATCCTCGTTCTCGGGGAGTCGACGGACTCCACCCCCGACATCGTTGAACGCCTCGTCGGCGAATTCCCGGAGATCGTGGCGATACCCAACCCGACCAGCGCCATCTCGGCGGGAATGAACCTTGGAGCGCGCGCGGCGACGCTGCCGTATCTCATCCGGCTGGACGCCCACACGATCCTCCCCCCGCGATACGCGGCGCGCGCGTGCCAGGCACTCCGTCGCACCGGAGCGGTGAACGTCGGGGGGCGTATGCGCGCCGAGGGAACGACGTCGTTCGAGGATGCGGTCGCCTGGATCTACAACTCGCGCGTGGGTCTGGGAGGGGCGGTCTACCACGTGGGCGGCGATGCCGGACCGGCCGAGTCGGCCTACCTCGGGGTATTCGACCGCGAACAGTTCCTCGCCGCCGGCGGCTTCGACGAAACGCTGAGTAGGGGGAAGACTGGGAGCTCAATCACCGTCTGCGGATGCGCGGTCGCGTGGTGTGGTTCGAGCCCGCTCTCGAGGTCGTGTACAGGCCGCGCTCGACGATGCGCGCGCTTGTCAAGCAGGTCCACGGGTCGGGTCGATGGCGCGGCACCTCATGCGGCGACTCCTGCGAGAGACGCCGTTCCGGTACTTCGTACCGCCGGCCCTTGTCGCGAGTCTTGCTCTCGCCCTCGCGAGCGGCATCGTCGCGCTGGCGACGTCGGGTCACGTGCGCTCCGTGTTCGCCGCGTTGGCGATCGCCCCTCCCGCGACGTATGCGCTGTGGGTCGCGGGAGTCGTCGTCGGCGCCCGACGACTCTCGGGCTCCGCGCGGTGCTGGCTCGTCGCGACGTTGCCGACCGCGCACATTACGTGGGGGGTGGGGTGCCTGTTAGGTTTTGTGTTCGGCGTCCGCGGTCGGAACGCCTACTCCGGCCGCTAAGGCGCGAATCGTCTGGAGCAGAGTGAGCGACCCTGACTACCACGAGATAGCTCGCGCGGCGGGCTTGGAACGCGTCGGCGCGCGACCTCCGCTCCACGCGTACCTACGCGACCTGTGGCGATGGCGGGTATTCGCGTTTACGCTGGCCCGGTTTCGCGTCGAGGCGACGCTCATCGAGAACCGACTCGGGCTCGGATGGGTCGTGCTCAAGCCGATATTGCAGACCGCGCTGTTCGGCCTGGTGTTCGGCCTGATCATGCCGAGCAGTTCGCGCCCCGACAACTTCCTTCCCTTCCTCGTCGTCGGGGTCTTCATCTTCGGGCTTTTCTCAGCTCCCTCTCCGACGGAGCCCGTTCGGTCACGAACAACGCGAGCCTCGTCCGCAGCATGGCGTTTCCGCGGATCCTGCTCCCGGTGGCGTCCGCCCTGGAACAGTTCATCGAGTTCCTACCGTCGATGGGGGTCATGGCGGTCATCGTCGTGGCGTTCGGCGAGCCGGTCCTGTGGACATGGCTCCTGGTTCCTCCGACTCTCGTCCTCATGACGTGCTTCAATCTCGGCGTCGCCCTGATCGCCGCGAGATTCACGGTGCACGTGCGCGACGTCACCCAGGTGATTCCGCTCCTCACGCGCCTGGTGTTCTACCTCAGCGGAGTCTTCTACTCGCTTGAACTCGTTCTCGCGAATCGTCCACGCCTGCTCTCGGCGGCCCAGTTGAATCCCGTACACGACTTCATCACGCTCGTGCGCAACGAGGTACTGGGGGGAGGGGCCCTCGCCGGGAAGGCCCTCGTGATATCGGCGGTCGCGGCGGCGGTCATGCTCCTCGTCGGCGTCGTCTTCTTCTGGCAGGCGGAGGAGCGGTATGCCGTCGACTGAATCGGGGAGCGCGTCCTCGGGGCCCGTCAACGTCGTCGTCGAGAGCCTTCGCGTCGACTATCGCGTGCACGCCTCCGGAAAATCCGCGACGAATCGCCAAAGCCTGCTCACGCGTCAGCGGGGAACGCGGATCGTCCACGCGCTCCAGGGTCTTTCGTTCGTGGCCCACGAGGGGGAGACCATCGGCGTGATCGGTCGGAACGGCTCCGGAAAGTCGACGCTGATGCGCGCCATCGCCGGGCTTCAACCCGCGACGGAGGGGGCGGTCTACGCGGCGTCGAGACCGGCGTTGCTGGGGATCAATGCCGCGTTGCTTCCGAAACTGAGCGGGGAGCAGAACGTCCTCCTCGGCGCGCTCGCCCTGGGGCACACGCCGCAGGAGGTCCGCGCCAAATTCGATGAGATCGTCGAATTCTCGGGCCTCGAGGATTTCATCAATCTGCCGATGAGGACCTACTCGTCGGGGATGCAGGCGCGGCTTCGTTTCTCGATCGCGGTCTCGCGTTCCCATCAGATCCTCCTCGTCGACGAGGCCCTCTCGGCGGGCGATCAGGCATTCCGGGCGCGAAGCGAGGACCGAATCCGCTCCTTGCGCGAGGGCGCGGGCACCGTGTTCTTGGTGACGCATTCGATGCGATCGGTGTTGGAGACGTGCACGCGCGCGATCTGGATCGACTCGGGGACGATCGTCGCGGACGGGGATCCCGCGGACATCGTGCCCGCGTATCAGGCGTCGAAATGACCGACGGCGCCGGTGCGAGGCGTACCTCGTGAGCAGGGAAGCCTGGATCGAGTCCCCGCTACAGTTCATCAACGCGGTCGAGTACTCGGTCGCCACGAGCTCGGACGTCGCGATCACGGTGCGCGCGGGAGTGCCCGGTCTCGACGAGGCGGCGGGCGTTCTCGGGCCGCAACTTCCGCGTCGTGTCGCGGTACGAGGATCCCGCCGCTCCGTCGCGGGGTCGCCGTTCGCCCGCGCTCGCACGCGACTCATCGGGGACGCGTACTCCGGCCAGTTTCGCGCGATCGTCGCGGCGACGGGAACGCGCGACCTCGTCATCGTCGACGACGGCACGTCATCGCTCGCGATGGCGTCGCAACTCGAACGCGGCGCGGGCTCGTCCGGATGGGGCAGCGCGAGAATCCCGTCATGCGCCTCCTCGGCGCCGAGACGACTCGGCGCCTGCGGCGATCGATGGCCGACGGAGACGTCGAAGTATTCTCGGCCTACGCCGCCGATGATCGCCTCGATCGCCTCGTCGAACTCGGCTCCCGCGTCCGCGGGAACGAGTACGCGTGGCTCAGGTCGCTCCGTCTCCCGTCGGAGACACGCCTGAGCGCCGACTCCGTGGTCCTCGGGACGGCATTGGTCGACGACGGGCTGATCGACATGGAACGGTACTGTCGGTGGCTCCGACGTCTCGTGCGCGAAAGCGGTCCGATCGAGTATCTTCCCCACCGTCGGGAGACGGACGCGAGCCTGGCGAGGTATCGCACGATCTCTGGACTGGAGGTGCGGCCGTCGGGGCTGCCCGCGGAGATCGCGGTTCGCGCGCGTTCCGACCTTCGACGGGTCGTTACATTACCCTCGAGTGCTGTGGCAACGTTGAGCGCCGTGATGCCCGAGGGAGTCGAGTTGGTCGTGTCCCCGATTCCCGATTCGTGGTGGACTCCCGTCGCGGACGATCGCGTGAGGGCCGTTCTGGGCGGGGAACGGCCGTGGGGCGGCGCAGATGACTAGCGCGCCCCTGTGCGTCGCCGTCATCCCGGCGAGGGGCGGCTCGAAGGGCGTACCGGGGAAGAACCTCGCGACGGTCGGCGGGATCTCCCTCGTGGGTCGGGCGATCCGTGCGGCCCTCGCGTCCGCGCGAGTGGATCGAGTCGTCGTGTCGACCGACGACGACGGGATAGCGGCCGAGGCGCGCTCCCACGGCGCGGATGTCGTCAGGCGACCGGACGCGCTCGCGACGGACGACGCGACGTCCGAGGACGCCCTGAATCACGCCCTGGACGAACTGAAGCGCGAGGGACTGGACGTCGAGATTCTCGCGTTCCTCCAGGCCACGTCACCGTTCATCGACGTCGCCGCGCTGGACCGCGCGATCGGTCGAGTCTCCTCGGGAGAATCCGACTCTGTGTTCGCCGCGGTCGAGTCCGCGGCCTTCCTGTGGAGGATCGAAGGCGACCGTGCGCGCGGGATCAACCACGACGACGGCCACCGTCCCCGTCGGCAAGACCGCGAGGCCGAGTATCGAGAGACCGGCGCGTTCTACGTGATGCGCGTCGCGGGATTCCGGGAGGCGGGCTTCCGTTTCTTCGGTCGCGTGGGCGTCGAGCTCGTACCACCGCTGACCGCCATCGAAATCGATTCCGTCGAGGAGCTCGCGGCCGCGCGCGCGCTCGCGTCGCTCGTCGATAACCCCGAGACCGGAGTCGACGTCGACGCGGTTGTCATGGACTTCGACGGCGTGCACACCGACGATCGCGTCACGGTGTCGGACGACGGCCGCGAGTCCGTGACGGTGAGCCGCGCCGACGGGATGGGGATCGCGCTCCTGCGCGACGCCGGCGTGCACCTGCTCATCCTCTCCACGGAGCGCAACCCCGTCGTCGCCGCTCGCGCGAAGAAACTGGGCATTGAGGTCGAACACGGCGTCGATGACAAGGCGGCCGCGCTTCGCGCCTGGTGCGCGCGGACGGGTCTCGATCTTCGGAGGGTCGCGTTCGTCGGGAACGACGTGAACGATCGCGGGTGTCTGGAAATCGTGGGGTGGCCGGTCGTGGTTCCGGGGGCTCGCCCCGAGGTGCAGCGACTGTCACGGGTGTCGCTGACGCGAGGCGGCGGCCACGGCGCCATTCGAGAACTGGCCGATATCATTGTCGCGACGAGAGAACGGATGTGACCGTGCCTGATCCCGTTCGGATTGGCTCGCACCTCGTCGGAACGAGCGAGCCCGTCTACGTGGTCGCCGAGATCGGCCTCAACCACAACGGAGACGTGGACCTCGCGAAGCGACTGATCGACGTCGCGGCGGACGCGGGCGCCCAGGCCGTGAAGTTCCAGAAGCGCACACCCGAGATCGCGACGCCCGAACACATGAAGGACACCCTGCGGGAGACGCCGTGGGGAACGATGACGTACCTCGAGTACCGACGCAGGGTCGAGTTCGGCCGAGACCAGTACGCGGAGATCGCGAAGCACGCCGCCGAACGCGACCTGGACTGGTTCGCCTCGCCCTGGGACGAGCCGTCCGTCGACTTCCTCGAATCGATGGAGGTGGTCGCGTACAAGATCGCCTCGGCGTCCGTCACGGACCTCTCCCTGCTCGAGAAGATCCGCGCGACGGGCAAGCCCGTGATCCTGTCGACCGGGATGTCCACGCTCGACCAGATCGACAAGGCCGTCGAGACGCTCGGAAAGGAGCGCCTCGTCGTCCTGCACGCGACGTCGACGTATCCCCTTCCTGCCGAAGAGGCGAATCTCCGCATGATTCCCGCGTTGCGCGAACGGTACGGCGTTCCGGTCGGATACTCGGGCCACGAACCCGGTCTGCAGATATCTCTGGCGGCGGTGGCTCTGGGCGCCGTGGCCGTGGAAAGGCACGTCACCCTCGATCGGACGATGTGGGGAAGCGATCACGCCGCGTCGCTTGAGCCCAAGGGATTGATGCAGCTCGTTCGGGACGTGCGCATCATCGAGACCGCCCTGGGAGACGGCGTGAAACGGGTGTTCCCGGGGGAATTGGCGCCGTTGAGCAAGCTCCGACGGGTCGGCGGCTAGATTGTCGCGAGGCCTCCGGTCCCGACGCGCGGAAAGGCGGGTACCGATCGGTGCTCGTCGATTGCGCGACGAGTCGGCGGGTCCGAAGACACCGTTCCGAGCCGACATTCAGGGGCTTCGAGCCGTCGCCGTGTTGGCCGTTCTGTGCTACCACGCGCGCCTCGGATTCGCGCCCGGCGGCTACGTCGGCGTGGACGTGTTCTTCGTCATCTCGGGGTTCCTCATCACGGGTCTCCTGATTCGGGAGTTCGAGGCGAAGGGTCGACTCTCGCTGTCGCGGTTCTACGCGCGACGCATCCGGCGTTTGCTCCCCGCCGCGTCGGTGGTGTTGCTGTTCTCGCTGGCGGTCATCGCCCTCGTCGGTCCCGCGTCGTCGCGGGCGGCGTTCGCGGGGGATTCTCTGGCCGCGGCGGGGTACGTGTCGAATTGGCGATTCGCCGCGCGCGCCGTCGACTACCTGGCGGCCAACGATCTCCCGTCGCCGTTGCTTCACTTCTGGTCGTTGTCGATCGAGGAGCAGTTCTACATCATCTGGCCGATGCTTCTCCTCGTGCTCATCGCGGTCGTCCGTCGCACGGGGTGGTCGTTTCGTCGGACGTTCGGAGTCGGCCTCGCGCTCGTCGCGGTGCCGTCGCTCCTGTGGTCGGCGGGGTCGACCCGCGTGGACGCCTCGTACGCGTTCTTCGACACCCGAACGCGCCTGTGGGAGTTGGCCCTCGGGGCCCTCGTGGCCGTGGCGGCGCCGCTGTGGCCGCGCGTATCCCGCCGGATCGGCTGGGTTCTCGGCTGGACGGGAATCGGGGCGATCGGTTGGTCCATCGCGACGGTGACCGCCGATACGCCGTGGCCGGGCGTCGTCGCGCTCGTCCCGACACTCGGCGCCGCCGCGGTGATCGTCGCGGGGTCCGTCCGCGCGCGCGCGAGCGTCGCGACGCCGCTCAGCTGGGACCCCTTGGTGCGCGTGGGGGACATGTCGTACTCGCTCTATCTCTGGCACTGGCCGCTTCTCATGGCCGCGACGTACGTGCATGGCGGCTTCGGGTGGCGGGGATCGTCCGCCATCGTGGCGCTCTCGCTTCTGCCCGCCTGGCTGAGCCAGCGTTTCGTCGAGGACCCGCTCCGGTACGCGACCAGCCTGACGCGATCGGTGCGCCGCACGTTCGTTCTGGGTCTCGTCGCCCTGGCCGTTGTCGTGGGCGCGGGGATCGCCGTGATGTGGGGCACGCGTTCCCAACCGCCGCAACTTCGTCCGTCGACGCCGATTTCCGACGTCGAGTCCCCGGGCGATCTCGAATCGTTCGCCGCGTCCGTCGCCGGGCCGGAAGGCGGTGCGCTCGCGTTTCACGGCGGGACCGTTCAGCCGACCGGCGTTCCCGACCCGGACACCATCACGCCGGTGCCGGCGAGCGCGAGTGCCGACCGATCGCCCGCGAACGACCTCGGGTGCCAAGTCGGGAACGATCAGGGCGAGCCCGTCATGTGCGCGATCGGTGATACCGAGTCGTCCTTCCGGGTCGTGGTGGTCGGCGATTCGAAAATGGCGCAGTGGTTCAGCGCGCTTGACGCGATCGGAAGAGCCCGAGGGTGGCGCGTTGAGTCCATGACCAAGGCCTCATGCCCGTTCTCGGACGCCTACCCGCGTCACCACGGCCAGAGGTTCCTCACGTGCGAGAAGTGGAACCAGGCGATAGTCGCCGACCTGCTCGCGAACCCCCCCGATCTGCTCCTCACCTCGCAATCCGCGGGGACCGGCTATCTCGTCACGGGCGACTCCGTCACTGAGCCAAACGCAGAACGAGCAGTACTCGGTCTCACAACCCGCTGGGCAGTTCTGCGGGATGCGCATATTCCGGTGATCGTCATTGCGAACAACCCGGGCGAGCCGGACAAGAACAACGTTGCCGACTGCGTTGCCCGCCACCGATCCTCCGTCGACGAGTGCGACTTCGACCGGGCGTTGGCCGACGAGCGGAGTTCTCGGTCGATCATGGCTCAAGCGATCGATGAATCGGCGTGGCCGCGATCGATAGACCTTCTGGACCTCATCTGTCTCCGCGACACGTGCCCTGCCGTGGTGGGAGGCGTGTTGGTGTATCGCGACAACTACCACCTCACCGACAGCTACGTGCGGACGCTGACGCCCGATCTCGCGGACGCGTTGGACGAGGCGATACGCGAGCTCGGAATCGTCGCCCCGAATAGCCGCGTTCCGGAATCCGGCCCGTAGCCGCGCGGGTCCCGTTACGGTAGTCGAAGACTCGACGAGGAGGAGTCACGGTGCGCGTTCTTGGGATCGCCGACTCGGATTCATACCTGAAGTGGCTCGTCGCGCTCCTCGACGCCTCGCCACCGGAGTGGGAGTGGGACGTGGTCGTCGTCGACGGCGGCGCCGTGCCCTCGGATGATCAGGTACGCGCGGCGTTGAGCGACACGTCGTGGCGCGGGAAGTCGCCCCGGGTCGTGTCTCTTCGCGACGTCGGCCCCGCGATCGCGGAGGAGATGCCGCAGGTGGTGTTTCTCGGGGCGCGCGGGCCGACGGTCTGGAGAATCCTCGAACGATCCGTCTCCCGCATGGACCCGCGTCCGGTGGTTGCCACGGGGTTGCCGGGGATTTCCATCCCAGCGACGCGTCTCGCTACCGTGTTCCGCTCGGGTACCGATCTCTTCGTCGTGCACAGCACGAGGGAGGTGCGGGAGTTCGAGGAGATATGCGAGGGGACCGGTCTCGCCGGCCGCTTCGCGCTCGCCACGTTGCCGTTCATGGCGCACCCGCGATCGAGCGAGACGTCGCGAACCCGACGCGACGAGATTGTCTTCGCGGCTCAGGCGGCCGTTCCGCCGACGGAGATCGATCGCCGCGCGATTCTCGACGCGCTTGTCGACCTCGCGCGATCCCAGCCCCGTAGGAAGGTCGTCGTCAAGCTGCGGGCGACCGCCGACGAATCCCAGACTCACTACGAGGCGTTTCCGTACGACACGCTCCTCCGGGAATACGAGGCGGGCGCGGGGTCGACGGGCGGACTGCCCGCGAATCTCGTGTTGTCGAAAGAGTCGATGGCCTCGCATCTCGCCCGGGCCGTCGGATTGGTCACGGTCAGCTCCACGGCGGCGATCGAGGCCCTTGCCGCGAAGGTGCCCGCGCTCGTCCTCTCCGACTTCGGGATCCGTCCGGCGCTCATCAACACGGTGTTCTACGGATCCGGGCTCTTCGGCACGTTCGACGATCTGCGCGCCGGGGTGTTCAAGGACGCCTCCGCCGAGTGGCGCGAAGACAACTACTTCCACGATCCGGGTGAGAACACCTGGATACCGGCGCTGCGCGACCTCGTCGAGAAGAATGCGAGGGGGCAGCTCCCACGCTCCGCCTCGATCGTGCGTCGTGAGCTCGGCTGGCTCCAGCGCATGCACGCGGAGTCGAGCACCTTCGGACGGACGGACAGGCGCCCGCGGGCCGTCGTCGTGCGCGCGCTCCTTCCCGCGCTCCGGCGGATCCAACGCGTCGTTCGGGCGGCGGTCGGTGGAATGGGGCGCACGGAACGGTGAACGCGACGGCCGGTTCCGGAGCGCGCGCGATACCCGAGCGCGCGTGCCTGCTGCACATCGGCGCACCGAAAACGGCGACGACGGCCATTCAGAACGCGTCGAGACACCAGCGCGCCGCGTTGCTCGAGGCGGGGGTGTGCTATCCGGGTCGCGGCCTGAACCACGCGAGGGCGACCTCGGCGCTCCTCGGCGAAAGCGGAATGAAGACGGCCCGGGCCGGACACGAGTCGCACCTCGAACAGGTTCTCGACGAGCTCGCGGCAACGACCGCACCCCGCCGCTTCCTGAGCAACGAACTGATGGCCGGCGCCGACGACTCGACCGTCGAGGCGATCGTCGACGCCTTCGGTCCGAACGTCCACGTCGTGATCACGCTTCGCGGATTCTGCGAGATGATCCCCTCGATCTGGCAGCAGTACGTCAAGGAACGCAAGCATATTCCGTTCGACGAGTGGCTCGAGCGGAAGTTCGGCGTCGATCCCGACGACGCGGTGACTCCCAGTTTCTGGAGGCGCCACGACGTCGGTGCCCTCGTCGATCGCTGGGCGGGGGCGACGTCGCCGGACCGCGTGACGGTCGCGATGCTCGATCCCGGCGACTCGCGCTCGGTGTTTCGCGTGTTCGAGGGTCTCCTCGCGCTTCCCGACGGCTTCTTTCATCCGCGAGCCTCCGACGGATTCGCGTCGAACAGGAGCCTCACCTCCGCCGAAATCGAACTCGTTCGAGCGGTCAATGCCGAGCTGGCGGGGACCGACACGTCGCTCGAGGACTATCGCGATTTCATGCGATTCGGCATGATCGGCGGGATTCAGCGACGGCGACGTCCCCCCGAGTCGGAACGACGGACAGCTCTGCCGGAATGGGCGGTCGAGAGGGCCGTCGAGGCCGCGACGCGGGGGGTGGAACGCGTCCGCAGGTCGGGAGTCCACGTGATCGGAGATCTCGATCACTACGCCGCGAGGCCCGCGATCGTCGGCGCCGTCCCGCCTCCCGAGGACGTCGACCTTGACCTTGCCGCCGAGGCGGTCGCCGGAATACTGTCCAAGGCGGTGGGCGCGGGCGTGGGTTTCGAGCGCGCGCGTAAACGCGGTGTCGCGCCGCGCACGCGCGTGGATTCCGACGACCGGGACGTCGCCGGGCGGGCGGCGGTCGGCGTCGACGACGCGGCGACCGCGCCGATGGTCTTGGTGGCGGCGTCCGACGAGCACGCCTCGGCGCTTGAGCGTTCGTGGGGAGAGCCTCGAGGCGTCGTCGGGAAGGCGAGGCCGCTCGACCGTCCTCGTACGGGTGCCGGATGACGTAGCCCGCGAGGTGGCCGTATGCTCGACGGCTCCCCGTCCACCGCTCCTCGATCCCGATCTCCTCGCGCGCGTCGCCCGGGTCCGCCGGGATCGGACCGTCGTGCTCGCGGGCCCGAGCCTCTTCCACCTCGATCCGAGCGACGTCGCGACCCTATCCCGGGCCGTCGCGCGACCCATGGAGGTCGTCGTCTTCTCGCCGTCGCCCGCGTCGGCCGTGTCGCACGCGTGGGAGATCGCGCTCGTGACCGGCACAACGATGCCGTACTCGACGTGGGCCCGCCGGGCGCGTCGCGCCGCCGCCCCGCCGCGATTGGGCGCGGTGTCGAACACGAGGCGCGAGGCGAGGAGATGGGCGCGCGTGGGCGCCGCCGACGGCGTGGCCCGAACAACCGTCATCGCCTCCGACGCGACGCCGGAGGACGTCCGCGACGTGCTCGCGGCCATCGACCCCCGCGACGCCCTCCTGTCGACGCCTCCTGCGGCGCCCGCGACGCGAATCGGCTCAACGCTCGAAGGATTGTTGCGTGCGGTCGGTCGCATTGCCGAGGGCCGCGGGATCGACCTCGCGTTCCAGGCCCGGGTGGTGGGCGGAGTCGCCGAGCGTCTCCGGCACGCGCCGGCATGCGAGACCGAGGTGTCCCTTTCCTTGCTCGACCGGTGGGCGCTACGGCGCGACGGCATGGCGGCGAAGCGTATTCTCGCCCGTTCGGGGGTCGGCGTAGTGGGATCCCCTCGACCCCCGCGAGCGCCGTCCGCTCGACTGTTCCGAGCGCGCCGATCCGCATCGGCTCCCGCATCGGTGTCGATCGACGTCGCCGTCGCAGCGTGTACGGCGGCCTACGATGCCGCGATTCGTGCGCGAGGCGATTCCGCCGGCGAGGTGTATCCCGTTCGGGTGCTCGTCGAGCACCCCGCCCGCGTGCGCGTTCGCGCCGCGGTCCCTCGTCCGCTTCGGCGACTCGGGCGACGTGTCGCGTCCCGAAGGGGTTCGTCGTGAGCGCGAGGTCCGTACCGCTCGCGCCGGGCGAGACGCTGATCCACGTCGGGATGCCCAAGACCGGGACGACGGCGATCCAAAACGCGGCGGCCACGCGGCGGAAAGCGCTGTCGAGGCAGGGCGTGTGCTACCCCGGCACGGGCTTGAACCACCAGCGCGCGTGCAACGCGCTCATGGAGCGTTCGACGAAGCTGCGCCCGGCGCCGCCCCGGTCGGCCTGGGACGCGATACGGAACGAGCTTCGGGCCAACGCCGGACGCGTGGGGTGGCTCAGTTACGAGCAGATCGTCCAGGCCGACGATCGGCAGGCCCGACGCTTCGTCGACGAACTCGGAGCGGGCGTCGCGGTCGTCGTCGGCGTTCGACCGTACGCCGAGATGGTCGCGTCGGCGTGGCAGCAGTGGGTGCGCGAGGGGGAAGAGGCTCCGATCGATCGGTGGGTGGCGGACGTTCTGCGGCCGTCGCCGGAATCGTGGAGCGCCGGGCAGTTCTGGGTGCGACACGACCTGACGGCGATCGTCGAACGCTGGGTGTCGCTGATCGGGCCGGAACGGGTCGCCGTCGTCGTCGTCGACCGGAGGGCGCCGTCGGCGATCTTCGGGGCGTTCGAGGAGCTCGTGGCGCTCCGGAGCGGCACGCTGAGCCGCGCCGCGAGAAGGGGCGCGGGTCGGGAGAATCGGAGTCTGAGTTGGGTCGAGGTCGAGCTGGTTCGCGACGTGCTGGCTCGCGTACGCGCCACGGGCGTCTCGATGGATCGCGTGGAGGTCGAACGCCTCATCAACCGCGGCGCGGTTCCGGCGATTCAGGAGAGGCGAACACCTAGCCCCGAGCCTCGGGTCGCTCTTCCAGCCGCCCTGGCACGAAAGTTCGCGGCCGTCGGCGACGCGTCCGCGGACGCGGTTCGTCGGAGCGGAGCCCGCGTATTCGGCGACATTCGAAGCCTCGGCGGGGGGGACGCGGCGGCGGAGCTCGAACCCCCAAGCCGAGCCCCACGCGATCTCGTCGACGCCTTCGCTCGAGGCCTCGCATCGACGACCGGGCGGCGGCGCGGGTTCGACCGGGCGGCAACGATCGTGGGTTCCGACGGAGGCGCGGACGACCTGTCGTGGCCGACGGCGGTGGATGCGCTGGCGGCCATGGTCGCCGAAGCGCGCGAGGCTCTCGGGGAGGCGCGTTGACTCGGCGAGCCGACACGGCGACTCCGCGCGAATCGGCGGACGCGCGCGCCGCCGCGAGGATCGCCACGGAGGCGGGGGACGCCCTTGTGGCGCTTCGTTCCGCGATCGGCCACGAGACGGACGGTCGCGAGATCGGCCGAAGCGGCGACGCCGTCTCGCAGGACGTCATCACGCGTGCGCTGTGGGACCGGTATCCGAACGATGCGATTCTCAGCGAGGAGGGCACCGATTCCGGCGTGCGCCTCGGCGCCGATCGCGTATGGATCGTCGATCCGCTCGATGGCACGCGGGAGTACGGAGAGGGTAGGTCCGACTGGGCGGTCCACGTCGCGCTGTGGGAACGCGGCGAACTGACGGCGGGTGCCGTCGCCCTTCCCGCGGAGGGTCTCGTGCTGGACTCGGCGACCGTTCCGATCGTCGGGGATCGAGCGTCGGGGCCGGTGCGCATCACGGTGAGCCGATCCCGGCCGCCGACGATCGCCGAGGCGGCCCGCGAGGCGATGCGCGCGGAACTCGTCCCGATGGGTTCGGCGGGGGTGAAGGTGGCGGCCGTCGTCCGCGGCGTGGTCGACGCGTATGTGCACGCAGGGGGGCAGTACGAGTGGGATTCGGCGGCACCCGTGGCCGTGGCCCGCGCCGCGGGGCTTCACGCGAGCCGCATCGACGGGAGCCCTCTCGTATACAATTTGCCGGACCCCTACGTTCCCGACCTTGTGGTGTGCCGCCCCGAATTCGCCGAATCCCTGCTGAGTGTGATCGCGTCGGCGACCGCGACTGGAGGGCTCCCGTGACCGCCTTGCACTCCCTGAGCCAACTCGAGGCGCTTGAGGCCGAGGCGATACACATCGTCCGCGAAGTCGTCGCCCAGATGGAGCGGCCGGCGCTGCTGTTCTCCGGAGGCAAGGACTCCGCGTGCCTGATCGAGATCGCGGTCAAGGCGTTCGCGCCCGCGCCGCTCCCGATGCCCGTGGTTCACATCGACACCGGGCACAACTTCCCGGAGGTCCTCGCCTTTCGGGACCAGGTGGTGACGCGACACGGGCTGACGTTGGTCGTCGGCTCGGTGCAGGACGCGATCGATCGCGGCGAGGTGCGTCCCGATCCGAACGGCTCCCGGAACCGCATTCAGACGCCGGTGCTTCTCGACGTCATCGAGAAGCACCGATACGACGCGTGCCTCGGCGGTGCGCGACGCGACGAGGAGAAGGCGCGCGCGAAGGAACGCGTCTTCTCATTCCGCGACGCCTTCGGCCAGTGGGATCCCCGGAATCAGCGCCCGGAGTTGTGGAGCCTGTACAACGGTCGGGTACACGCGGGCGAGTCCATCCGCGTCTTCCCCTTGTCGAACTGGACCGAACGCGACGTCTGGGACTACATCCGCGAACGCGACGTGGCCGTGCCGAGCATCTACTTCGCCCACGAGCGCGAGGTGTTCGAACGTGACGGCATGCTCATGGCCGCGAACGAGTTCTGTCAGCCCCGCTCGGGCGAGACCGTCGACAAGCGCAGGGTCCGGTATCGAACGGTGGGCGATGCGAGCCTGACCGCGGCCGTCGAGTCGGAGGCCGACACCGTGGACAAGGTCGTGGCCGAGACCGCCGCGACGCGCATCACGGAACGCGGCGCAACGCGGGGCGACGACCGCGTGAGCGAGGCGGCCATGGAGGATCGCAAGAAGGAGGGGTACTTCTAGTGGACCTTCTGCGATTCGCCACGGCGGGCTCCGTCGACGACGGCAAGAGCACGCTGATCGGGCGCCTGCTGTTCGACTCGAAGTCGATTTTCGAAGACCAGCTGGAAAGCATCGCGCTCGTCTCGAAGAAACGGGGGGACGCGCAGACGGATCTCGCGCTGCTCACCGACGGCCTGCGGGCCGAGCGCGAGCAAGGCATCACGATCGACGTCGCCTACCGGTACTTCGCGACGCCGAAACGCACGTTCATCATCGCGGACACGCCCGGACACCAGCAGTACACGCGCAACATGGTGACCGGTGCGTCGACCGCGGACCTCGCGGTCATCCTGGTCGACGCGCGCAAGGGCATGACCGAACAGAGTCGACGTCACGCCACGATCGCGTCCCTGCTGCGCGTTCCGCACGTCGTCCTCGCCGTCAACAAGATGGATCTGGTCGATTGGTCGGAGGCGCGCTTCGGCGAGATCTACGAGGAGTTCTCCGCATTCGCGTCGAAGCTTTCCGTCCCGGATCTCGTGGCCATACCCGTCTGCGCGTTGACGGGCGACAACGTCGTCGAGGGTTCGACGAATATGCCCTGGTACGGGGGCCCGTCGTTGTTGTATCACCTCGAGCACGTGCACATCGGCTCGGACCGCAATCTTCAGGATCTTCGCTTCCCCGTGCAATACGTGATCCGCCCTCAAAACGGCGACGCGCTCGACTATCGCGGGTATGCGGGCACCGTCGCGTCGGGGATCCTGAAGGTGGGGGACGACGTGATGGTTCTCCCGAGCGGGTTGCGTTCGCGCATTGCCGCGATCGACGCTCCGACCGGCGCGGCGGAGCAAGCCGTCCCCCCGATGTCCATCGTCGTCCGACTCGAGGACGAGATCGACGTGTCACGGGGAGACATCCTCTGTCGCGTGGGAAACCACCCGGACCCGACCCAGGACGTCGATGCGATGGTGTGCTGGATGGACGCGGACCCGTTGAGCGCGGGTCGGAAATTGGCGATCCTGCACACGACGCGCATGGCCCGGGCCGTCGTCCGGGATCTGGTGTACGAGCTCGACGTGAACACGCTCCACCGCAACGAGCGTCCCGATGCACTCCGACTCAACGAGATCGGCCGCGTGCGGCTTCGCATCACGACGCCGCTCCTGGTGGACGACTACGCGGACAACCGCACGACGGGATCGTTCGTCTTGATCGACGAGGCGACGAACCGGACGGTCGGCGCGGGAGTGGTGCGCGGGCGCTGATGGACCCGGTTCTCGTTCTGGTCTCCGCCGGTATCGGGGTGGTGGTCGGGTTGACGGGAATGGGGGGAGGGGCCCTGTTGACGCCGACACTCGTCCTCGCATTCGGCGTTCCGCCGCTGACGGCGGTCTCGAGCGATGTCGTCGCGAGCGCGTTCATGAAACCGGCCGGAACGTGGGTGCACATCCGGCGCGGCACGGTGAACTGGCGGCTGGTACGGCTTCTCGTGTACGGATCGGTACCCGCCGCATGCGCCGGCGTCGTGGTCATTCGGCTCGTCGGCCGCGCCGATTCCGCCCCGCACTTCGTCAAGTCCGCCGTGGGCGTCGTGCTCATCGCCGCATCCGCGGGGTTGCTGGCGCGCGCGTACACGCGGCTGCGCGAACACGCGGTGCGGCGCGACGGTCGCGCGGCGCCGCTTCCGCTCCAGCGGCCCAGCGTGACGGTGCGGCCGTTTCTCACCGTCGTCGTCGGCGCCGTCGGGGGTCTCATGGTCGGAACGACGTCCGTCGGCTCCGGATCGTTGATCATCATCGCGCTCATGGGGCTCTATCCCGCCCTCAAGGCGTCCCAACTCGTCGGAACGGACTTGGCCCAGGCGGTTCCCCTCGTCATCGCGGCGGCCGTCGCGCACTCGGTACTGGGCTACGTCGATTGGAGCGTGACGACGCCGATAGTCCTAGGCTCCATCCCGGGAACGTGGGTCGGAGCGCGGTTGTCGAGTCGCGCCGCGGGCGGACTCGTGAGGCGCGCTCTGGCGTTGGTGTTGCTAGCGTCGGGCTTGAGCATGCTCGGGGTGTCCGCGGTGGCGGTGTCGATCGTCCTCGCGGCGGCGGTGATCGGCGGGACGATGATGTGGGGCGTCGTGCGTCGTCGCCACGGGTTCGCGTTCTTCGTGTGGCAGGAGCGACATCGACGGGAGGCGAGGAGTTGATGGAACTGCGATTGACGCGCCTGCAGCTCCACGAGTGGGAACTCCTCACGGCGGGCGCCTACGGCGAGGGCCGAGGGTACGAACTCCCCGGCGCGGGCGCCCACATCGCTACGCTCCGTGTTCCGGCGTCGTCGCCTCCCGACGAGGTGACGCTGTTGGACACCGAGGCGACGCCGGTGGCCCGGGTCGTCGTCGACGCTACCGCGCCGGTCGACGGGGGTTTCTGGGTCGCCGGTCGCGTGCGTCCTCTGCGCGAACCGAGCCCGCCGCAGTATCCCGAGCTGCGAGCGACGAGCGCGCACGGCGACATGCCCGAGTCGGCGATCCTCGTGATGGGGGATCCCGAGCCTGACAGCCTCGGCGCGGGAACGGTCGTCCTCCTTGACGACGGCGACGACGAGGCCTTGGCGCGCCGCGTCGCACGCGTCCGAGGCGAGGGTCACGATGTCAGGATCCTTCCGCGACCGGCGGCGGAGCATCTCGACGCCGACGCGACGATCGCGTTGCTCGTGCACCTCGCGGGTGTCGTATGCGCCTCGACGATTCACCTCTCGCACGGATCGCCGTCCTCGCAGGGAGATGGCGTGGTGGTGTTGCTGACGGGGCTTTCGGGTGCGGGCAAATCGACGATCGCTCGGGCGCTCACGCGTCGCCTCCGCGCCGAGGACGCGCGGCGCGTGACGCTGCTCGATGGCGACGAGGTGCGGGCGATGCTCTCCCGCGGCCTCGGTTTCTCGCGCGAGGACCGGGAGCTCAACCTTCGTCGCATCGGATGGGTCGCCGCGCTCGTCAGCGCCCACGGAGGGATCGCCGTCTGCGCGCCGATCGCGCCGTACGATTCCACCCGCGCGGAGATGCGCGCGATGGCGGAAGACGTGGGTCGATTCGTGCTCGTGCACGTCTCGACGCCCCTTGAGGTGTGCGAGGCGCGGGACCGGAAGGGCCTCTACGCGAAGGCGCGCGCCGGCGACATCACCGAGTTCACGGGTGTTTCGGATCGGTACGAGGAGCCGGGCGACGCCGACCTCGTCATCGACGCCTCCCGCGTGCCCGTCGAGGAGGCGGCGCGCCGGATCGCCGACGTCGTCTTGCGTGAGGCGCGCGCGCGTCACTCCGAGGGCTGACCGGAGACCGGATCCCGCCCGAGCGCGGCGAGGATGGTTCCCACGACGGTGTGTACGGCGATGTCCGTCGCGACACTCGCGTTGTCGGCGGGGTCCGTCTCCGCCGCGGGCGTCGGACGGCCGAGTGCGTCGAGGTCGCCCACGACGCGCGCCCCCATGGCCGCGATCTCCTCGGATTGCCGGGCCCCTATCGCGGCCGCCCTCTCCGCGGCCCACGCTGGCAGCGCCAACCGCGGTTCGTTCTCCGGAGGTACCCGGGTCTCCTGTACGCGAAGGAAGCCGCCGCGGTGCAGAAGCGGCCTCGTCTCCGTCGGGGCGATACCCGCGGCATCTAGCGTCTCGACGACGCGCCGCGCGAAGGAAACCTCATCCACGGTCATCCCGCGGTTGCGGCGAGTCACCGCCCCGCCGTCCGGGTCCGGGGAGAGGCTGCCACGGGTCATCGAGAGCAGGTCCTCGACTGCGCCGTACAGCAGTGTCGGCTCGCGTTTGTCGACGACAACGACGGTGAGGTTGTCCCGCCCGAAGGCGTCCATCCAGCGCCGAACGATCCCATCGGCGTGCATGCGGTCCCACAATCGCGCATCGATACTGGGATCCCGCTCGTCCGCCAAAATGGATCGCAGCCACGGGTCGAAGTGCCTCGTCTCGACGGCGTTTCGGATCCGTTGTTGCCAGACCGACGCGACGCGCTCCGCGTGGTTGCGTACGGTCACGACGATGTGGGTCCGTGGAGGAAGAGTCCTCCGGAACATCGCGACCGCCCTCGCGGACGCCCCCGATGCGTTCTCGGCAGAGATCAATGTTCGAGGTGCGCCGGAAGCGGCAATACGCCGGAGCAGCCCGTCCCATCGTCCGAGCTCCCGGGTTCTCGTGTTCCGCGAGAGCGTCCCCGATCGATCCGCGCGCAACACCGCCGCCACGGCTCCCGACTGGTTGTGGAACGCGGGGGCAATCGTGCCGGGATTCGGCCCGATGTCCGGATAGAAGAGCCCCTGATCGAGCAGGACCTGGCGGCGCGACGCCGCGGTGAATTGGAGGGCCGACGTGCCGGTTTTCGGGAGGCCGATATGGAAGAGGCACGCGACAGCGGAGGAGTCGGACACGCGCGTATGGGGTTTGGTATTTCCGGGCACGTTCAGGTCACCTCCCCGTCGCTGTCGCCCACGATACCGTCGCGTCGAATCCCCCACCGGTCTCCGGAGAATTCCCGTCGTCGTGGGACGCCCGATCGGGGTCGGTCGAGAGAAGATAGACTCGCCGCCCGGCGAAGTTGCGTACCTACGCGACCGTAGCCTACGCTTGCGTAGGTTAAGGAACCGACCGGCCTCCGTGGCCGCTGGGGAGGTAGTCGTGGACGTCCACGGGCCACTGTCGGACGACGGGGTCGTCCGTCTTTTGACGCACACCGGCGAACGCGTCGAGCACCCCGTGTACTCGCGCTACGCCGCCGAACTCGACGACGACGCACTCCGCCGGATGTGGCGCGAGATGGTCGTCGTCCGGGCGTTCGACCGCGAGGCGACGTCGCTTCAGCGGCAGGGCGAGCTCGGGCTCTGGGTGCCGTCGCTCGGCCAGGAGGCCGCGCAGGTCGGCTCCGCCCTCGCCCTGGCGGACCAGGACTGGGTCTTCCCCTCCTACCGTGAGCACGCCGTCGCGCACCTGCGCGGCGTCGACCTCGCCGCGCTGCTGCGGATCTTCCGCGGCCTCGAGCACGGTGCGTGGGTGCCCGACGACCACAAGTTCCACCTCTACACGCTCGTCATCGGCTCCCACACCCTCCACGCCACCGGGTACGCGATGGCGATGGACCGCGACGGCCTCGTCGGCACCGGGGACCCGGGCCGCGACGCCGCCGTCATCTGCTACTTCGGGGACGGCGCGACGTCCCAGGGGGACACGAACGAGGCGCTCATCTTCGCGTCCGTCAACAACGCCCCCGTCGTCTTCTTCTGCCAGAACAACCAGTGGGCGATCTCCGAACCCGCGACGCGCCAGTCCAAGGTGCCCTTCGCCCAGCGGGCCGACGGCGTCGGCATGCCGAACGTCCGCGTCGACGGGAACGACGTCCTCGCCTCGTACGCGGTGACGCGCGAGGCGATGGATCGGGCACGGTCCGGCGGCGGGCCGGGGTTCATCGAGGCGTTCACGTACCGCATGGGCGCCCACACGACGTCCGACGACCCGACGCGCTACCGCTCGAAGGCCGACGAGGAGTACTGGGCCGAGCGGGACCCCATCGCGCGCCTCGACGCCTACCTCGCGAACCGCGGCGCGCTGTCCGACGAGTTCCGTGCGGAGACCGACGCGATCGCCAAGGAGCTCGCCGCCGGGGTGCGCGTCGCCACCAAGTCGGCCTCGAAGCCGCCGACGTCGGACATCTTCGACCACGTCTTCGCCGATCCTCACGGGATCGTCGACGCGGAGCGGGCCTGGTTCGAGCGCTACGAGCGATCGTTCGCGGACGCGGAGGGGGAGCACTGATGGAGACCCTGACCCTCGCCGGCGCCATCAACGCCGGCCTGCGCAAGGCGATGGAGCGCGACCCCAAGGTCGTCCTCATGGGCGAGGACATCGGCGCGCTCGGGGGCGTGTTCCGCGTCACCGACGGCCTTCACAAGGACTTCGGCCCCGACCGCGTCGTCGACACTCCGCTCGCGGAGTCCGGCATCCTCGGAACCGCGATCGGCATGTCGATGCGCGGCTACCGGCCGGTGTGCGAGATCCAGTTCGACGGCTTCATCTTCCCCGCGTTCGACCAGATCGTGACGCAGCTCGCGAAGATGCACTACCGCTCGCACGGCGCCATCACCCTCCCCGTCGTCATCCGCGTCCCCTACGCCGGCGGCATCGGCGCGGTCGAGCACCACTCGGAGAGCCCCGAGGCGCTGTTCGCCCACACCGCCGGCCTCCGGGTGGTCACGCCCGCGACGCCGCAGGACGGCTTCCTGATGATCCAGCAGGCGATCGCCTCGCCCGACCCGGTGCTGTTCTTCGAGCCGAAGGCGCGCTACTGGGACAAGGGCGACGTCGACACGGACGCCCCGTTCACCGCCGACGGGGCGAGCGCCGGGATGTCCCACGCGCGCGTCGCGCGCCACGGCGAGGACGTCACGATCGTCGCGTACGGGCCGAGCGTGAGGGTCGCGCTCCAGGCGGCGCAGGTGTGCGAGTCCGAGGGCGTGTCCGCCGAGGTGCTCGACCTCCGAGGCATCAGCCCGCTCGACATCGGCGCGATCACCCGTTCCGTGAAGAAGACGGGCCGCTGCGTCGTCGTGCACGAGGCGCCCGCCCCGTTCGGCGTCGGCGCCGAGATCGCGGCCCGCGTCACCGAGGAGGCGTTCTACCACCTTGAGGCGCCCGTCCTGCGCGTGGGAGGCTTCCACACGCCGTATCCCGCGTCCAAACTCGAACACGACTACCTGCCGAGCGTCGACCGGGTCCTCGACTCGATCGACCGCGTAATGGTCCACTAGGGGGAACGCCATGCCTACCTTCGAGACGTTCTACCTTCCCGACGCGGGCGAGGGCCTCACCGAGGCCGACATCGTCACGTGGCTCGTCGCCGTGGGCGACACCGTCGAGGTGAACCAACCCCTGCTCGAGGTCGAGACGGCCAAGTCGCTCGTTGAGTTGCCGTGCCCGGTCGACGGTTTGGTGACGGAACTGCTCGTGCGCGAGGGCGACACCGTCGAGGTGGGGGCGCCGATCGTCGTGTTCGATGTCGACCCCGCCGGTTCCGGCCCCACCACCGCGCCCGCGCCCGCGGCCGACTCGGCTCCGTCCGCGGCCGGCCCGTCCTCGGCGCCCGAAACCCTGGAGGAGCGGCTCGCCCCGGCGGCCCACTCGGACGCCGCGCCCCCGCACCACGAGCACGCGGAACCCGTCGGGACGTACGCGCCGACCCCCACGCCGGTGCACCACGAGGAGCCGCCCGAAACGTCGTCGTCCGTGCTCGTCGGGTACGGCGTGAGCGCGTCGGAGGCCACGCGTCGCCCGCGCAACGTCGAGGTCCAGTCGCCGTTCCACGAGGAGACGGACGCGGAGATCGAGCACCCGGTGTTCGCCAAGCCGCCCGTGCGCCGCCTCGCGCGCGAGCTCGGCATCGACCTGTCGACCGTCAGCCCGTCCGGGCCCGGCGGCATCGTCACGCGCGAGGACGTCATCCAGCACGCGAAGGCGCGCGAGCCTCGGACGCTCGCGACCTACATCGGAGACGACCAGCCGTGGCTCGAATCCGGAATCGTCAGCGCGGACGGGCGCATGACCCGCGTCCCCGTGAAGTCGGTGCGCAAGCGCACCGCCGAGGCGATGGTCACCTCCGCGTTCACCGCTCCGCACGTCACCGTCTTCCACACGCTCGACGTCACCGAGACCATGAACCTTGTCGCCAAGCTCAAGGCGGACAAGGAGTTCGCGGACGTCCACGTGACGCCGCTGCTCATCGCCGCGAAGGCGCTCCTGTTCGCGATCCGCCGTCACCCCGAGATCAACGCCTCGTGGGACGAGACGCGCCAGGAGATCGTCTACAAGCACTACGTGAACCTCGGGATCGCGGCGGCGACCCCGCGCGGCCTCATCGTCCCGAACATCAAGGACGCGCACCGCTACGACCTTCACACGCTCGCGCAGGAGCTCCAGGACCTGACGCAGGAGGCGAGGAACGGCACCACGTCCGCCCAGGCGATGCAGGACGGGACGATCACCATCACGAACGTCGGCGTCTTCGGCATCGACACCGGCACGCCGATCCTCAACCCGGGCGAGGCCGCGATCCTCGCGTTCGGCGCGGTCCGGCAGCAGCCGTGGGTGCACGAGGGCGAGATCAAGGTGCGGTGGGTGACGCAGCTCGCGCTGAGCTTCGACCACCGGCTCGTCGACGGCGAGCTCGGCTCGCGCGTGCTGTCCGACGTCGCCACCGTGCTCGGCGACCCGACGAAGGCGCTCGTCTGGAGCTGACCGCGTCCGAGCGCGCGGACGTCGCCGGCGGCGTCCGCCGGTGGCTCGAGTTCGTCACCGATTCCCCCCTGTACCGCCGCCTCACCGCAGGGGTGGCCGACGACCCCGACCTCCTCGGCGTCGTCGCCGCCATCCCCGGCGTGCCGCCGATGAACATCCTGTTCGGCGCGGTGAAATACCTTCTTCGCGCCGACGACGCCCTCGCGGCCTGGTACCCCCACCTCGCCGACGCGGCTCGGGCGCCGGACGACGACGCCTTCGCGGCGTTCCGGGCGTTCGTGCTCGACCGGCGGGACGAGGTCGGCGCGATCGCGTTGGCGCGCCGGACGCAGACGAACGAGGTGGCGCGCTGCGCCGCCATCCTCCCGTGGGTCGCCGAGGTCGTCGCCGCCTGGGGCGAGCCGCCTCACGCGGTCGACATCGGCGCCTCCGCCGGACTCAACCTCTGCCTCCCCGACTACGAGTACCTCTACGGCGACCGCGTCATCGGCCGAAGCCCCGTCGTCATCCCGTGCGAGAACCGGGGCGGCTTCCCCCTGCCCCGCGACCTTCCGGCGTTCGCGAGCCGCACCGGCCTCGACGTCGACCCGGTCGACGTCGACGACGACGACGCGGTCGCGTGGCTCGAGGCGCTCGTGTGGCCCGAGCACGAGGACAGGCTTGAGCGGCTGCGGGCGGCGATCGGCATCCGGCGCGAACGCGAGGTCGCCATGGTCGCGGGCGACGCCGTCGAGACCCTTCTCGCGGTCGAGCGGGCGCTACCGCCGGGGCCGCTCCTCGCGTGGCACACGATAACGATCTACCAGTTCTCCGCGGAGCAGCGGGCGGCCCTCAGCTCCGCGTTCGCGGACATCGCGACGCGGAGGCCGATCGCGCGGATCGGCCTCGAGGGCGTCCCGGGTACGACGGGATACGCGGTTCGGGTCGGGCTCGACCACGACGCGTCGCCGATCGTCGCGCGGGCGCAGGCCCACGGGCGGTGGATCGACCGGCCGAACGGGGCCGGCTAGCCCATCGGGACGACGATCTCCTCGCCCTCGTCCTCGTCGGACTTCGCCCCTGCGCTCGCCGCGGCCTCGTCGTCAGCCATCGACTGAAGGCCCGACTTCTCGGACAGCGGGATCGACGGCAGGAAGAAGATGACGACGAACGCGATCGCGATGAAGAACGCGGCGACGAGGATCGCCGAGGCGATCGCCGATGCGAATCCGACCTGGAACGGCGCTGCGAGGTGCGGGTCGAGCTGCTGGATGAAGGACGTGTCGTTGAGCGAGATCCCCGCGTCCTGAAGGTGCGAGAAGTCCTGCGTCTGGACCGCCTGCGCCACGGCCGCGTTCTTCGGATTGGCGAGCACCGCGGGATCCTGCAGCGCGTTCACGAACGCCGGAGTCTGCGCGGCGGACTTGAACGCGTCGGCGATGGCCGTCTGGACGCGGCCGAACAGCAGCGACAGGAACACGGCCGTTCCGATCGACCCGCCGATCTGGCGGAAGAACATCACGGAGGCCGTGCCGGCTCCGTTGTCGCGCGGGGGTAGCGCGTTCTGCACGGCGAGCATCAGCGGCTGCATCAACCCGCCGAGGCCGCCGCCGAAGATGACGGCCGCGCCGAACACCTTCCACAGCGGGCTGTCGTACTGGATGCGCGACAGCAGCATGATGCCGACGAGCAGCAGGAACACGCCGGTGACGGGGATCCACTTGTAGTGACCGGTGTTGTGGATGATGCGGGTCGCGACGATCGCGACGATCATGATCCCGAAGGTGAACGGCAGCATCGCCAGGCCCGCCTGGGTCGGCGACATGCCGCGCGAGATCTGCAGGTACAGCGGGATGCCGGCGAGCCCGCCGAACATGCCGAACCCCATGATGAAGTTCACGATCGTGGCGACCGAGACCGTACGGTTGCGGAACATCCGGAGCGGCAGCAGGGCGTCGTCGCGCGCGGACGCCTCCGCGAAGACGAACAGGATGAACCCGAGCGCGGAGATCGCGAACAGGGTGAGGGAGGTCGGCGTGGTCCATCCCCAGTCGTGACCGCGCTCGAGCACGATCAGCAGCGGGACGATGCCGATGACGAGCGCCGTGACGCCCCACCAGTCGATTCGCTGCTCCCGGCGGCCCATGTGATGCACGTGCAGCACTCGGGTGATGAGCAAGAGGGCGGCCGCGCCGAGCGGGACGTTGACGAGGAAGATCCAGCGCCATCCGGCGATGCCGAGGATGGACGTGGCGCCGGCGAAGAATCCGCCGATGACCGGCCCGAGCACGGAGGCCATGCCCCACACGCCGAAGAAGGCCGCCTGGTAGCGGGTGCGCTCGCGCGGGGACAGCAGGTCCCCGAGGATCATGATCGCGAGTGCCATGAGTCCGCCGGCACCGGCGCCCTGGAGGCCGCGGAACGCGGCGAGCTCGTACATCGACGTCGCCGTGGTGCACAACGTCGAGCCGAGGACGAAGAGGCTCAGCGCGATGACGTACAGGGGTTTGCGCCCGAACATGTCGGAGAGCTTGCCGTACAGCGGCGTGGAGATGGTGGCCGCGATCATGTACGCGGTCGTGACCCACGCCTGGAGGGTCAGGCCGTGGAGGTCGTCCCCGATGGTGCGGATCGCGGTCGCCACGACCATCTGGTCGAGCGCGGCGAGGAACATCCCGACCATGAGGCCGAGAACGATGAGGTTCATCTGGCGCCGGGTTGGCGCGACGTATCCAGTCGACATGTCGTCCTTCACGAGGGCGGGCCTACGCTGACCCTGATTTCCGGGTAACTACCTCAACCCACGTGAGCGGAGAGGTATTCCGCGATGGCGGAGTCTCCAGTGTAGAGCCGACGGCCGACGCTCGCCGTCCGTGGCTAGGCTCGTGGCATGACCGCCGCGGTTCTCGTCACGCTCACCGGGATCGTGCGCGACCTCGCGATCGCCCTCGTGATCGGTGGGCTCGTGGTGATCGCCGCGGTCCTTCCGCGCGGACACGCGGCGGTCGCGCGAGCCTCGGCGCTCGTGCGCGTGGCGGCCGTCGTCTGGGCCGCCGACATGGTCGTGTTCTGCCTCGCGTCGTACTCCTCGATCGCGGGTCGCGGTCCGGACGAGCCCATCGTTCGGGTCCGAGGCGTGGGCGTTCCTCACGGGCATCGCGCTCGGCCAGACGTACCTCCAGGTCACCATCGCCGCACTGATCACGTCGTTGGTCGTCGGTTTCGTGCGCACCCCGAACCAGGCCGCGTGGGCGCTCGCGCCGGTCGCGTGGGCGCTCGCGGCCCAGGCGCTCGCGGGTCACGCCGCCGGATCCACCGACCACAACCTCGCGATCTCGGCGATGTTCCTTCACCTCGCCGGGTCCGGGCTCTGGTTGGGCGTCCTCGTGGCGCTTGCCCTCGCGCGCGCCTCGCTCGGGGAGGCGACGAAGGACGTCGTCCGCCGCGGGCCTCGCGCATCTCGGGCTGGGCCGCCGTCATGATCCTCGCGTCGGGTATCGGGAACGCGTGGCTCCGGCTGTCGGGGCCGAGCGACCTCTGGACGACGGCGTACGGGCGCCTCCTGTCCGTGAAGATCGCGCTCTTCGGGATCGTCGTGGCGCTCGCGGCCATGTACCGGGCGTTCTACCTCCCCCGCCTGACGAACGCCGAGGTTCGCGCGCGCTTCTGGCGCGTGCTGAGCGTCGACCTCGGCGCGCTCGTCGCGATCATCGCCATCGCCGTCGTGCTGTCCGGGACGGCCCCGCCCGTCCCGATCGTGCCGCTCGGGACCGCCGTCGCCCGCGTACCTCCTCACGGGCTACTCGCTCCCGCCGGCGCCCACGGCCGATCGAGTGGATCCTCCAGTGGCGGCTCGAGATGATCACGGGGTTCGCCATCGCCTCCGCGCTCGTCGTCTACCTTCGCTGGGTTCGCCGCCTGCGCGCCCGCGGCGACCGCTGGCCGCTGCACCGGACGGTCGTCGTGGGTCGCCGGGCTCGCGATCCTCGCGTGGGTGACGCAGGGCGCGCCCGCGGTCTACGGGCTCGTCAGCGTTCTCCGGCCACATGGTCGAGCACATGTTCCTCGTGATGGTCGTCCCCGTACCGCTCGCGCTCGGCGCGCCGGTGACCCTCGCGCTGCGCGCGCTGCCCCCGCGCGACGGACGGATCGCGCGGGCCTCGCGAGTGGCTTCGCGCCCTCATCGAGTCGCGGCTTCTCCAGCTCCTCGCGAACCCCGTCGTCGCCGCGGTCAACTTCGCCGGGTCGATGTTCGTCTTCTACTACACGGGCGTCTTCGACTGGGTGCTGCACAACCACGTCGGCCACATATGGATGGCGCTGCACTTCGTCGCCGTCGGCTACTTCTTCGTCAACGCCCTCGTCGGCGTCGACCCCGGGCCGCGTCGGCCGACGTATCCCATGCGCATGGTGCTGCTCTTCGCGACCATGGCGTTCCACGCGTTCTTCGGGATCTCGATCATGAGTTCGACGGCGCTGCTCGGTGCCCCGGTGGTTCGGCTTGATGGGGCGCACGTGGAACGCCCGACGCCCTGCTCGACCAACAGGTGGGCGGCGAGTTGGCGTGGGGCATCGGCGAGATCCCCGTCGTCCTGCTCGCGGTGGCCGTGGCGATGGCGTGGCGGCGCGACGAGGAACGGGTGGCCGAACGGAAGGACCGGCAGGCGGATCGCGACCACGATGCCGAACTCGAGCGCTACAACGCGATGCTCGCGGGCCTCGACGCCGACGAATCGCGCTAGGCTCTGTCCACAGATTTCCTCCACACCCGTGTGAGGAACTCGCTCGCGAACGGGCCGAGCGGTGGAGAAACCTGTGGGGAAAGAGTGGACAGAAATACGTCCGCGAAACCCCTTGCGGCGGGGGCGCGGGAGGACTAGACCTGTCGTATCGAGATCGGCCAGCATCAACGGGGAATCAGGCAACTGGGAACCGGATCGAGGAAGATCTCGGGTCATCCGGACAACGGCGATCCACGTCGAGGCGGAGCCCCTCGGGGCGAAGCCAAGAACTGTGGGTGACGGCACAGGGGTCGACGGGCCCGGGTGGTAGACCGAGAGGTTGCGTCGCAAGGCGCAGCGCCGCATCGTCAATCGCGGCAGTCGTGGTGCCGGGCAACCGGCGCGTCGAGAACTCGAGGTCATGGCAAGGCCCCTCGGACACTTACTCCGAGGGGCCTTCGCCTTTGCCGGGCGCTACCGGCCCGTCACACGTCCCACGGTAGGCGGTGGGGGCGGTCGTTCCCGCGTTCGACACGCCCGCCGCCGTGACGCTCGCGATACGCGCGAGAACAGGTGCATCGGGCGATTCGCCGATGTCGCGGGTAGCATCGTGCCCATCCGGGGAGGAGGTAGCGATGGCGGACCAGACGCCGGACGGCGAAGGCGAGCAGGCTACGCCGCGCCCGCCGTCCCGTCCCCCGTTCGCGCCGGTCAACCCGCCGCCGAACCCCGACGCCCCGACCCCGGACGCTCCGGCGTCCGACGCGCCCCCGGCGCCTGACGCGCCTCCCCCCGACGCGCCTCCTGCGCCCCCGGCGCCTGACGCGCCTCCCGCGCCCTCCGCATCGCCTGCGCCCCCGGCGCCTGACGCGCCTCCCCCCGACGCGCCTCCCGCGTCGCCCCCGCCTTCCCTGGGCGCGCCCGAACCCGCGCCGACGCGTCCGGCCGGATCGCCGTTCCCGCCCGTCTCGTCGCCCGCGCCTCCGCCGCCGGAGGTGCCCGAGGCGCCGGCCCCGCCCCTGCCGTCCGTGCCTCCCGCCCCGGCGCCGGAGCAGGCGCCCCCTCCGCCCCCGCTCGGCGCGCGAGTTGAACCCGCGCCATCGGCCCCGGAGCAGGAGCCGCCTCCGCCGGTCGCGCCGCCGGTCGCGCCGCCGCTCGGCGCCCCCGCGCCGACGCCGCCCGACGCGCCTGAGGCGCCGCCGCGCCCCGCAACGCCCTGGGCCAAGGTCTCGGAGACGGGTACGCCGACCGCCCACCCCGCCCGCGTCGACCCCACCGGTGCCGTCCCCGCCTGCCTCCCCTGAGGCGCCGCCCAGCGGAGCGACCCCCGCAGCGACCCCTGCCGGCGCCCCGCCGTTCGGCGGCCCGGTGACGAATCCCGCCGGCACCCCGGTCGCGGACGCGGGCGCCCCTCCGCAGCCCTCGGCCGCGAAGGAGACCCGGCGATCCTCGATGCTCTCCCGGCGATCCGCGAAGAAGTCGGAGACGATTCCCGAGCCGTCGGACGAGGCGGCGATATTCGGCGGCCCGGGATCCAGCTCCACGAACCCCGTCTCGGATGGCGGCGACCCACCCGACGGAGCGCCTCCCCCAACGATCGAGGGCAACGCGAGCCGCAACTGGATGGGGATTGCGTCCTTCGTCGCGAGCGCGATCGGCCTCGGCCCCGTCGGCGTCGTCCTCGGCCACCTCGGCCTTCGCGAGGCGAAGCGCGGGCGCGCGACCAACGCGGGGATGGCCCTCGCGGGGACCGTCGTCGGATACGTGAGCATCGTCGTCCTCCTGGGCGCCCTCTACGCGTCGGGCCTGCTCAACCAGGTCCTGCCCTTCGGAGCGGCCGCGGCGACCCCGACGGAAACCGTGACGCCCTCGACGACCGCCGCGACGTACACGCTCGACACCTCCCCCGACACGGCGGACCGTTGGTTCGACCTGAGCATCGGCGACTGCGTCGCGCCGTTCGACACGATCACGGACCCCGCGGACCTCTCGATCAAGCAGCCCGAGGTGACGCCGTGCGACCAGCCGCACTACGGCGAGGTGTACGCGATCGCGAACATCGACGGCGAGGAGCCGCCCGACGACGCGACGTTCCGCCTCCAGTCGCGGGAGGTGTGCGCCGGACCGCTCTTCGCGTCTTACGTCGGAGTCGAGTTCAGCGAGGTCACCGACCTCTACTACGACGTCCTCTACCCCTCCGACCGGTCGTGGACGAACGGCACGCATCAGTTGGTGTGCCTGGTGGTAGAACAGGGGGAAACGACGACGGGATCCCTCCGAGGTTCCGCGAGGTAGGTAGCGATGGGCAAGCGAGACGACGACGACGACCCGTTCGCGCTGCCTCCCGGATCGCGGTCGTGGGACGGAACGGCCAAACCGCCGCCTCCCGCGGACCCCCTTCCCCCGGGCTCTCCCCGTTTTAGCGCGCCCGTCCCGCCGTCGCCGCCACCGGCGCCCGGCCAGCCGTCGTACGGGCCGCCCCCGCTCGTCGATGTCGCCAACGTGAAGAGCGCGTATAGGGGTTCGAAGAACTGGATGGGCATCACGTCGCTCGTCCTCGGTGCGTCCTTGATCGGGGCGGGCCTCCTCGGCGCCATTTTCGGCCACCTCGGCTTGGCCGCGAACCGCCGCGGCGAGGCGGACAACCGGGGCATCGCGCTCGCGGGCGTCATCGTGAACTACTCCGTGATCCTCCTCGGGTTGATCGGGTTCGCGATCGCGGGAGCCAGCTCCGGATTGTCGCACGCGTACCCGACGCACACGTCGGGCTTCGCCCAGCCGGAGCCGTCGTCCACCCCCGTCGATGAACTCACGATCGATGACACGCGCGAAGTCGAGACGATGCTCGAGTCGTCGCAGGACTGGTGGGGTCTGGCGGTCGGCGATTGCGTCACGAGCCCGTGGATCGATCACCCCGACGGCTCCTACGAGGTGACGGAGCCGGACGTCGTACCGTGCGGCGATGCGCACTACGGCGAGGTGTACGCGGTGGCGCGGGTGAGCGACGGTCCGCCCCCGAACGACGCGACGTATGGCCACGAGATCACGAAGGTGTGCGAAGGCCGCCTGTTTCACGACTACGTCGGCGGTGTCGACTACGACGCCTCGTCGATCTACTACGACTCGATCTACCCCTCGGATTCATACTGGGACGACGGCGCGCGGGAGTTCATCTGCATGCTCGTCAAGGACACGTCGGGGACGACGACTGGATCGCTTCGCGGGAGCGGCTTGTAGGCCCTTCGGGGGCGGCTACGGTGGAGCGGGTGACGGGAATCGAACCCGCGCTGTCAGCTTGGGAAGCTGAAGTTCTACCATTGAACTACACCCGCAGTGCGGCGAACGCTCGCCGACGCTAGCCCAGCATAGTAGGAACCGAGCGAGGGGACGCGATGGCCATGTTCGGACTCTGGCGCAGGCGTCCGCACGACTGCACCGAGCACGGCCCGCTGTTGCCGGAGGACGTCCTCGCGAAGCGCTTCCGCGTCCACAAGCTCGCCGTCGGTTACGACCCCGACGAGGTCGACGACTTCCTCGACGCCGTCGCCGCGTCGTTGGCGGGTTTCACCCAGCCGCTCACCGCGTGGGACATCCGTCAGCACGAGTTCCAGAATCAGAAGCGCCTGGGCGCGTTCAGTCCCGACGAGGTGGACGACTTCCTCGAATGCATCGCGCGCACGCTCGAGGGCACGGCGGGCGAGCCGCGCATCATCGACGGTTAGCTGATCGTCAGGGAGAACTCCGCCGCGACGGTCTCGCCGACCGGCACCTCGAACACCCCGGTCCCCTTGATTCCCTTCGCGTGGAGCGTGAACCCGTCGTTCGCGTTGGTGACGGCTTCGAGGGCGAAGTGGTTCTCGTTCGGCGGGATGTACAGCACGACGTGCTGGCAGATGTCGTTCGCGTCCATCGTGAGCGTCAGCGCGTCCCCGAACTTCATGGTCGCGACGGTCTTGCCCGTGCGGCCGGTGAAGCAGTCGTCGACGAGCACGGTGCCGAGGTCGCGCATCTCGGTGAAGTCGACGCGCGGGGTGAGCGGCCCCGGGCCCTCGGTGGGCATGTAGTTCTCGAGTTCGTACGCGGAGGTCGCGTTGACCTGGAGGTGCACGACGTCGCCGACGGGCTTCCCGTCGGGCGTGTGCAGCTGGCGGAGTAGGTACGGGTGGTGCCCGAGCCCCGCGGGGAACGCGACGTCGTCGACGTTCTCGACGGCCGTGACGACCGTGAGGCGCTCGTCTTCGAGCCGGTACTCCTGGTGTGCGACGAAGTCCCACGGGTAGTTGACGCCGTAGTACCCGCGCGCGTCGAATCGGAGCTTGACGGCGTCGTCGGTCTTCTCGACGACCTCCCACGGGTACTCGACGACGGTGCCGTGCATCGCGTAGTCCTCGGTCTTCCACGGGCGCAGTTGGTACGCCTCGCCCTTCCACAGCAGCGTGGAGTGACGGATCCGGTTGGACCAGGGGATGAGGGGGTACGAGGCCATGTCCCACCACTCGCCGAGGAGGTGCTCGGGGGTGGGGCGCAGAACGTCGACCCAGTCGTCGCCGACGCGGGCCTGGCCGCTCGTGATGGACCCGCCCGTCGCGGGGGAGAATCCGATGCGCCAGTGGGCGTTCTCAATCGTCAGTATCTCGACCATGGTCCTATCATGGCGCAAACGCCGAGACCGTCGCGCGCCGTCACTCCTCGACGGAGCCGGCTTCGATCGCGGCGAAGTACGCGGACGACAACCGATCGAAGCCGCCGGCGCGGATCGCGATCCGCTCGCCGTCCGCGATCCCGAGGACGGAGGACGCCGGGTCGTAGCCGCTTCCGTCCGGAACGCTCATGACGCCGTCGTTGCCGAGCAGCGAGTCCGCGAGCAGCCGCACCTCGTCGAGCACGTCCGCGACGGGGTCCGCCGGGGCGCCTACGCGGTGGATGAACATCGCGTTCAGAATGACGACGAGGTTGCCGAAGCAGACGGGCTCGAACCGCTCGACGGCCTCGGGCGGCGAATCGGCGGTGAGCGCGCGGAACGCCTCGATCTCCTCCTCGACCCGCGTCTCGCACGCGTCGACGTAGGCGCGGGGGTAGCGCTTGTCCGTGGCCACGGCCCTCATCCCTCGGCGGTCCGACAGGGTCGCGCCCATCGTGGCACGGCGGCGGGACGACGCGCGAGCAGGCTGGGCCCTATGCCCGGTTTGCGGTGTCTTCGATCTCCTGTTCGGCGATTTCCAGGGTCGCGTCCTCGCGCGCGGCGCTCGCGGTCGCGGCGCTCGTCCGACCGCTCGGGTAGGTCACGCGCACGCGCGGCCGACGCAGGTGGTACGTCACCTCGAGGTCCCAGTGACGGATCGACCACGCCGACGCGCCGATCGCGACGAGGAGGGTCGTGATCGATCCGATGCCGATCGACCACCGCGCCCCGAACGTCTCGCCGATCCAGCCGACGATCGGCGACCCGATGGGTCCGGCGCCGAAGAACACCATGACGTACAGCGACATCACGCGCCCGCGCATCGCGGGCTCGGTGCTCGTCTGGACCGTGGCGTTGGAGGTCGTGAGCATCGTCAGCGCGGCGAGGCCCACGGGGATGCACGCGACCGCGTAGAGGGTGTACGTGGGCATGAGCGCCATGACGCCCGTCCCGATTCCCATGCCGAACGCCGCCGCGATCACCACGCGCAGTCCCGGGGACTTGCGGCGTGCGGCGATGAGCGCCCCGGCGAGCGATCCGATCGCGAGAATCGACCCGAGGATCCCGTACTCGCCGGGTCCCTTGTCGAACACCGTCCGCGCCATCAGCGCGCTCGTCAGCTGGAAGTTGAGACCGAACGCGGAGACGACGCCGACGATCACCATGATGACGACGATGTCCGCCCGGCCCTTGACGTAGGCGAGGGCCTCGCGTATCTGCCCCGTCGAGCGCGCCGCCCGCGCGTTCGGAGTGAGCTCCCCCGAACGCATCAGCAGCAGCGCCGCGATCGTGGCCGCAAACGTCAGCGCGTTGGTGAGGAAGACCCACCCCGTACCGATCCACGCGATCATGAGTCCGGCGGCCCCCGGCCCGATCAGGCGCGCGGTGTTGAACGACGCGCTGTTGAGGGCGACGGCGTTGGGGAGGCGTTCCGGCGGCACGAGGGCGGCGACGAAGGTCTGGCGCACGGGGGCGTCGAGTGCGGTCGCGCAGCCGAGGAGCGCGGCGAACGCGTAGACGTGCCAGAGCTCGACGTGGCCGAGCACGACGAGGAGGCCGAGCCCGAGCGCGAGGATCGCGGCGGTCGACTGCGTCGCGAGGAGCAGGCGCTTCTGGTTCACGCGATCGGCGAGGAGTCCCGCCCATGGGGACAGCAGGAGCGCGGGGAGGAACTGGAGACCGGTGACGATCCCCAGCGCGGTCCCGGAGTCCGCGGTGAGGACGACGAGCACGAGCCAGTCCTGCGCGATGCGCTGCATCCACGTGCCGATGTTGGAAAACGTCGCGCCGAAGAACCACAGCCGGTAATTGACGTAGCGCAGCGACGCGAAGGTGGTGCTCATGCGCGGGCGACCCTGCCGCCCGCCCTCCAGCGCGCGGTCATTCTCCTACCGTACGCCGAGCGCGTCCCGCCGCGAGCCACTACCCTAGAGCCGTCGCGCGAAGGGATGAACCGATGACGGACGACATGGGCTTCTCGAACGAACCGAAGCTTCCGGGCGAGAAGCGGTCGCGGAAGTCGCGAAAGGACCGCGGCGCCTCGGGCGCGGAACGGCCCCCGATCATCCCGTCGGCGAGCGCGCCGCCGCCGCCGTCGACGCCCGCGCCCGTCGCTCCGAACGCCAACGCGGATGGTCCCCCGCTCGCCGACGCGCCGCCGCCGTCGTCGTCTCAGCGCTACCCGAGCCCGCCCACGACGCCGTGGGATGGACTCCGCCATTTCGGGTTGTTCCTCGGCATCCTCAGCCTGCCGATCTTCGCCGTCATCTACGGCATCCAGACGCTTCGGGCCGCCCGGAAGGGCGCCTCGGTCAACGTGGCGGGCGCCGTCGTCGCCCTGTCTGCGGTCGGGCTGCTCGCGTTGGGGGCCGTCTCCGCCGCCGTCTACGTGGCGCTGCAACCGGGTGAGACGCGTGACGTGACCGAGCTCGCCGTCGGCGACTGCCTCATGCCGAACGGCCTGACGGAGGACGCGCCCGACGAACTGTCGACGCTACGCGTAATCGACTGCGAGGAACCGCACTTCGGCCAGGTGTTCTTCACCGGATCGCTGCCGTCGGGTCCGTATCCCGAACGGAGCGACATGATCGACCAGCTTGACCAGATCTGCGGGGCGCAGGCGGGACGCGTCTCGCTCGGCCCGGACGATCCGGACGGATACATGCAATACCTCGCGCCCACCCAGGAAGGGTGGTTCCGCGGCGACCGGGAGTACACCTGCCTGGTGGTGGCGTCGGGCGAGGACCGCTTCGTCGGGTCCGCGGTTTCGCCGTAGACGTGGACGGCCCGCCCCCCGGGGGAGGCGGGCCGCCGTCGCGCGGAGGAGCTACGCGAGTGCCGGCTCGCGTTCGTCCTCCTTCCTCGAGGCGACCGCGGAGGGCGCCTCGAAGTTCCACCGCGGCAGCCATCCGAGCCACGCGGGCAGATACCAGTTGGCCGTGCCGAGCCAGACCATCGCCGCGGGCACGAGCAGCGCTCGGATGATCGTCGCGTCGATCAGGACGCCGGCCGCGAGTCCGAATCCCCACTGGGAGATCTCGGGAACGCTCGCGGCGGCGAAACCGCCGAACACGGCGACCATGATGATCGCGGCACCCGTGATGAGCGGGCCCGTCCGCGTCAGGCCGTCGGCGACGGCGCGGGTGTTGTCGCCTGTCGCGTCGTAGCGCTCCTTGATGCGGCTGAGCAGGAAGACGTGATAGTCCATCGACAGCCCGAACACGAGCGCGAAGACCATCACCGGCATGTACGGCGAGATGCCCTCGACGTGGGGGAGTCCGAGCAGCCTCTCGCCCCACCCCCACTGGTACACCGCGACGAGGACGCCGAAGGTCGCGAGCGTCCCGACGAGGTTGAGCGCGATCGCCTTGAGGGGGATCACGATCGAGCGGAACGCCACGAGCAGGAGAAGGAAGCTCGCGCCGAGGATGAACGCGACCGCCCACGGCGATCCCGCCATCATCAGCCGCGTCTCGTCGATCGAGTAGGCCTCCGTCCCGCCGACGTTCGCGCGGGCGTCCGTCGCCCCGAGGGCGTTGGGGATGAGTTCCGTCCGGAGCCGGTCGATCGACGCCTTGGACTCGTCGCTGCCCGTCGGGAACGCGTCGTGCGTGTCGAGGAACACCACGTCGTCGCGCCAGTCGACGGTCGTCCCGAGGAACCCGGGATCGCCGTCGATGGCGGCGGCGAGTCCGAGGATCTCGTCGCCCGCCCCCGCGGCGCCGGTGATCGCCACGACGGTCGTCGCCTCGGTCCATCCGAAGTCGCCGACGAACGCCTCGTTGGCGCGGTGGAGGACGAAGTCGTCCGGCCAGGAGTCCGGATCGGGGTTCGCGAGCCGGAACGAGAGCATCGGGCTCGCGATCGCGGCGAGGATCCCGAGCCCCACGACGGCCGCGATCGCGGGCCGGGACGTGACCCGGGTGGCGATGCGGCGCCAGCGCGGCGACTCGGCCCCCGGGTGCGCCGTGGGGACGCGGAGGCGGTTGACGCGATGGCCGAGGAGCCGGAGCACGGCGGGCGTGAGGAACAGCGCGGAGGCGACGGAAGCGACCGCGACCGCCATGACTCCGACGCCGATCCCGAGGAACGTGTTGAGCGGGATGAAGAGCAGCCCTCCGAGGGAGATGACGACGGTGGCGCCCGACAGCAGCACCGCCCGGTTGGCGGTCCCGCCGGCGATCGTGACGGCGTCGATCACCGAGCGGCCGTGCACGAGCTCCTCGCGGAACCGCTGGACCGTCAGCAGGGAGTAGTCGATCCCGAGCGCGAGCCCGAGCATCGCGATGAAGATCGTGAGCGAGTCCGACATCGGGATATCGAACGAGCTGACGATCCGTGCGACGATCGCCCCGATCCCGGTCGCCGTCACGATCGACACGAGCGCCATAGCGAGGGGCAGCCCCGCGGCGACGATCGCGCCGAAGACGAACACGAGGATGATGAGCGCCGCGACGATGCCGAAGCGCTCGCTTTGCGCGAGCTCGGACCCGGCGAGGTCTTCCACGGCGAGGGTGGTGGACCGGGTGCCGAACACGAAGGCGTCGACGCCGGGGTGGTCCTGGGCGTCGATCCCGGCCGCGACATCGCGGAGGATCCCGTCGTCCGCCGGCGTGCGGAAGGTGATGAGCGCGGACGCCCCGTTGGCGGCCACGGGCGCCCCGTCGCCGGGCCCCGTCACCTCGGATACGCCGACGGCGCCCCGGAGGAAGCTCTCGGCGTCCGCCACGGCGGCGTCGAAGACCGGGTCGCCGTAGCGGGCGACGTCGGACGTGACGACGACGGATTCCTCGTAGCCGGCGACGCCGTCGGTCGCCACCCGGTAGTCCTCGTTGAGGGTGTCGGCGCGGTTGGCCTCGGTGGTGACGAGGTTGAGTTGCTGCGACGTGACGTAGTCGCCGATGGTGCCGGCGAGGTAGACGCCCGCCATGAGGACGATGGCCCACGTGCCGAGCGTGAGCCACGGCCGGCGCGCGGACGCGCGGGCTACGCGCCCGGTGAGTCCTAGGTTCTGCATCGTTTCTCCTTGGTTGGGGCGGCGTCGCCGCGCCGGCACGGGCGACGACCGCCGGGTGGTGTGCCGCTACGCGGCCTTCGGCTCGGAAGCCGACGGGTCGGGGTCGACGCGTCGGATTCCGACGAAGAGTAGGTGGCCGATCATCCAGAACTCGCCGACCGATGCGGCGGCGACGAGAAGCCCGGTGAGCGCCCCGGGGGCATCGGGCCACAGGGTCGCGACGAAGGCGTCGACGACGTAGCAGGCGCCCCCGACGACGAGGATCCAGCCGAGCGCGCGGGGCATGAAGCCTGACTTAAGCGCGAGGACTCCCATGGGGATGAGCCAGAGCCCGAAGAACAGCGCGCCAACGTCCCACACCGAGCCGTCGAGGTCGTAGAGCATCTGGACGGTCGCGGCGTCGCCCCCCGCGAGCGCGGTGTTGAGCGCGGTGGCGGTAAACGCGACGCCGACGAGTCCGACGATCGCGTTGACGAAGCCGAATGCGGCGAGCGCGCCCGCGGCGAAGGCGTCGACGGACCGGAAGAGGCGGTAGAACCAGAGCGCGACGAGCGCCTGGACGACGACGATCGCCATGTTCGAGGCGACGCCGATACGCGCGAGCGCCTCGTGGTCGAGAAGGTTCGCCGTCGTCGCGGCCGCGTCGCCGTCGGCGTATAGGGCGTTCCGGACGACGACCTGTCCGACGACGCCCCCGACGGCGAGCGCGAGGTACCAGAGTCCGGTCGTTCGGGCGGTCTTCTTGAGTGGGGTCATGATTTCTCCTGTGATGTGCGGGGGTGATCAGACGGTGACGGCGATCTTGGCGCGGGCGTGCCCGGTGCCGAGGTAGCGCAGGGCGTCGGGGACGGCGGAGAGGGGATACACCTCGTCGACGACGGGCGTGACGTCGCCCGCGTCGACGAGCGCGCTCAGGTCGCGGAGGACGTCGCGGGTGATCACCGTGGTCACACGGTGGATCTCGCGCCCGACGAATCGTGCGGCCGCCTCCCATCGCAGGATCTGGCCGAAGGGGCCGAGCAGCCGACCCCCGCTTCCGCCGCCCACGAGCGCGATGCGCCCGCGCGGCGCGACGATCGACAGCATGCGTCGGAGCGAGTGGCCCCCGGCGGAGTCGACGACGGCGTCGAAGGTCTCGTCGAGCCGGGTGACGTCCTCGCGTTCGTAGTCGACGGCGAGGTCCGCGCCGAGCGCCCGCGCCTGGGCGAGGTTGCGCGCGCTGCACACGGCCACGATGCGGCCGGCGCCGAGCGCCTTCGCGATCTGCACGGCGAACGTGCCGACCCCGCCGGCCGCCCCGTTGACGAGGACGCGATCACCCGGCGAGACCCGGGCGACGTCGCGGAGGGCGACGAGCGCGGTCGCCGCGGCGATGGGAAGGGTGGCGGCCTCGACGAAGCCGAGGCGCGCGGGCTTGGGGACGACGGCGTCGGCGGGCACGGCGATGTACTCGGCGAGGGCGCCGCCCTGGGGCGAGTGGCCGTACACCTCGTCGCCGACCGCCACGTCCCCGACCCCGCCTCCGACATCCGTGACGACGCCGGCGAAGTCGTCGCCGGGGACGCGGCCGCCCTTGGGCCCGCGGAGCGAGCCGAACATGACGCGGATCATCCACGGGTCGGCGACGAGCAGGCGCCAGTCCTTCGAGTTGATCGACGCCGCCTCGACGCGAACGACGACGCCGTTCGCTGGGGCCGCGGGGGCGGCGGAGTCCTCGTAGCGGAGGACGTCGGGCGTCCCGTAGTGGTCGTAGGCCCAGCGTTTCATGGCGGACTCCTTCTCGTTTTCGGGTGAGGTCGGTGGAGGTCACGTGCCGGGGGCGCGTGAACCGTCGGTGCGGTCGGGGGCTAGGCCGAGGTCTCCTCGGGGTACTGGAACACGTCGTCGAGCGGGACGCCGAACACGCGGGCGATCTGGAAGGCCATCTCGAGCGACGGCGAGTACCGCCCCTGCTCGATCGCGATGATCGTCTGGCGCGTGACGCCGATGCGATCGGCGAGGTCCGCCTGCGTCATCTCGTCCGCCGCGAAACGCAGCTGGCGGATGGCGTTGGTGACCCGCGTCGGCTTGCCGCCCATGGCTAGAAACCCCTCCGATACGCGCGCAGCTTCATGGCCGCGCTGTACGTGGCGGCGAGGATTCCGGAGACGAACAGGGTCGCCGCGATCCAGAAATAGTCGACGCGGGACATCGCGAGGATCGTCGCGGCGAAGGTCCCGATCCCGGTGAAGACGCGGCCCTTGAGATCTCCGAAGCGTTCGATCTCCTTGTCGCGGACGTCCCCGTCCTCGAGCTCGGGTTCCTCGCCCCTCGCGGCGGCGCCGACGTACGACCCGATCGCGGTGACGATCGTCCCGACGATGACGCCCGCGACGACGAATCCGATGGCCCAGGCCATGGGCGCGACCCAGCTCACCTCCGCGAGAGGGGTGTCCGCCGCGCGCGTGGCGATGATCGTGAAGTAGACGACGGCCACCGTCGGCATGACGAAGAGCTGAACCCATGCGGAACGTTCGCTGATCGTCATGCCGGGATCCCTTCGCGGTAGGCGGCGGCGCGGCCCGCGGTCGAGACGAACGACGCGAACCAACTGCCGAAGAACAGGTTGTGCGCGACCCAGAACGGCTCGACGCCGAGCGCGAGCAGGACGATCGAGACGGCGATGGTGAGGCCGGCGAGCCCGCCGTTGATCGACTCGCCGTAGCGCCGGATCTCCTTGTCGCGCGCGTCCTCGACGGTGCCGCGGTGGCGGAGCCGGGCGACGCCGTAGCCGATGCCGTAGAGCGAGCCGCCGATGATGAGTATCAGCAGCATCGGCCCCTGCCACGCGACTTTGGTGACCGACACGGCGTCCGTGAAGACGCGGGTGAGGACGATCGCGAGGTAGGCGAGCATCGTCGCGACGCTGAGCCCGAGGCTCGCGTACTGGACGCCCTCGGTGAACGAGATCTCTTCCTTGGAGAGCGGTTCGCTTGCCATGGCTACACGCCCTTTCGGTACAGCGTGGCCTTGACGATCACGGTGGTGATCGCCGTGACGACGTACGCGACGTAGATCGCGTTGGCGATCCAGAAGGTCTCCGCGTCGCGCATCGCGAGCACGTAGGGGCCGATGATCAGCGTCGAGAACACGACGAACCCGACGGCGTTGCCGCGGCGGGTGATGTCGCGGTCGCGCGCGTCGCGCTTGTCGGCCTCGGCCGGGTTGGAGGCGCGGACGAACATCCCGCCGACGATGTTGACGATGATGCCGGCGCCGATGGCCCAGAGCATCGTGCGGACGTAGTCGATGTCCGCGACGGAGCCCGCGTCCGCGATCTTTCCGGCGAGCCACACCACGTAGACGGCGGGGACGACGAGCGACGCGAACCCGTAGGCCCACTGGCTCTTCTCCTCGAAGGTCATGTCTGCTCCGATGTCTAGAAAGTTTGACATTGCGAATGTAAGGCAAACGCGACACCGTGTCAAGTATTGTTAACACGCCCCGTCGCGAGGCTGATCGCTCGAGGGGGGATCGACTGAGGCGTCGGGCCGTTCGCGACTTGACAATATGGAAAGTCAACGCTGGACTTTCCACTATGGAAAATGACGAGAACCGCGAACTAAGCCCCGAGGACGCGCTCGCCAGCGCCGCGGCCGGACGCGACGCCGTCTCCCGCCGGGTGTACGGCTCGTGGGTTTGGGACGCGTGTATGGCCGTGAGTCTCGGGATCTACATGGCGCTTCTCTCGTACGTCTCCGACGTTTGGGCCGGGGTCGTGATCCCTGCATGGGTCATTGCGTTCCTGGCGCTCCGCCGCGCGCGCGAGCGAAGCACCGGGATCGTCTCCGTTGGGAACACGCGCCGCACGCTCGACCCTTTCCAGCTCGTCGGCTTCGGCTTGATTCTGGTTCTGTTCCCGATCGGAATCAGCCTCGGTAACCGGTGGATCGGCGCGCCCGTCGTCACCTCGCTCCTCGCCACGGCGATCGTCTACGTCGGATCGCGGCATGCGGGTCGCCGGGCCGCGAGCCGAATGCACAATCAGCTGTGACCGAACCGCGATTCGACCGGACGATCCACGCGGCCGTCCGATTGCAACTGTGCGCGATGCTCGCCGCGGTGGACGCCATGGACTTCGCCGCGGCGCGAGAAGACCTCGGTGTGAGCGACTCGGTGCTGAGCAAGCACGTCAAGGTTCTCGTGGACGAAGGCTACGTGCGGGTGACGTCCTTCAAGGAGTGGGGGCGCGCGAGGAAGAGGCTCGCCCTCACCAGATCGGGCTTCGACGCGTACGAGGCGCACGTGGCCGAACTGCGGCGACTCATCGGGTGAGCCCCGAAGGGCGCCCGCGGATCTCACGACCGGCGGGCGCCCTCGGCTGGAGGCGTACGACCGCTAGTGCGCGGCCGCCGCCCCTGCGTGACCTCGGCCGGCGGGCAGGCGCGTCCCGAAGAACGCCGCGAGCACGAGGAACGCCGCGCCCGTCCACACCGCGGGGATCGCCGCGTCGGTGTACCCCGTCGGGGTGAACTCGCCGCCCGCGGCCGTGAACACCGCGGTCAGGATGGCGATGCCGAGCGCGACGCCGATCTCGCGGAGCGTCGAGTTGGTGCCCGAGGCCTTGGCGTGGTCCTCGTCGCGCATGTTGGCGAGTACGGCCGTCGCGGACGGCGCGAACACCAGCCCCATGCCGATCCCGGCGAAGATGAACGCGGGGACGAACTCCGAGTACGCCACGGTCGGGGACATCGTGATCGCGATCCACGCGAGCCCCGTCGCCTGGAACATCAGCCCGGTGACGATGAGGGCCCGCGTGCCGACGCGCGGGGCTAGGAGGCCGGCGATCGGCGCGACGACGAGGGGGGCCATCGTCCACGGCATGGTCAGCACTCCGGCGTGGAGCGGCGAGTAGTGCTGCACCACCTGGAGGAACTGGATGAGGATGAAGACCGCGCCTAACATCCCGAGCGTGAAGGTGATGCCGACGGCGTTCGCGGCGGAGAAGCTAGCGGTCGCGGAAGAGGTGGAGCGGGAGCAGCGGGTCCTTAGTCCGACCCTCCCACCAGAGGAACGCAAGGAGCAGCGCGGCGCCGCCCACGAGGCCGGCGAGAACTTGCGCGCTCGTCCACCCGGCGTCGTTGCCCCGCACGATGCCGAAGACGACGCCGAAGACGCCGACGGCCGCGAGCGCGAGGCCCGCGAGGTCCAACCGGACGGGGTCGCCGAAGGCTTCATTCAGGGCCCGGTAGATCAGCGGGATGGCGACGAGGCCGACGGGCACGTTGAGCCAGAAGATCGCGTGCCACGTGAAGCCCTCGACCACGGCGCCGCCGATGAGCGGGCCGAGCGCGACGCCGAGGCCGGCGACGCCGCCCCACACGCCGATGGCGAGCGGTCGAAAGCGCTTGGGCACGGATCCGGCGAGGATCGCGAGGGAGAGCGGCATGAGGGACGCTGCGCCGAGGCCCTGGAGCGCGCGCGCGGCGATGAGGGTGTCGGGCGACGTCGAGAGCGCGCAGAGCGCGGAGGCGACGGTGAACACTCCGATGCCGATCACGAAGATCCGGCGGCGCCCGAACCGGTCGCCGAGCGCGACGGCCATGAGGATGAGGCTCGCGAACGCCAGCGAGTACGCGTTGATGAACCACTGCAGGTCCTCGATCGACGCGCTGAGGTCGCGCTGGAGGACGGGCAGGGCGTTGGTGACGACGAGGTTGTCGAGCGTCGCCATGAACATCGGCAGCGACGCGGCGAGGATGACGAGCCAGACGGGCGCGCGGCGGGGCGCGCGCTCTCGATCGTCGACGAGGGTGTCGACGACGGCGCGAGGGGTGGCGGTCACGGTGTTTCCTTCCGTTTCTGTGGTAATCAACTGATTACTAGGTGCGACGGTAGTAAACGATTGATAACATGTCAATATGAGCGACGAAACGACCGGGCGCCTCACCACCGAGGAGCGCCGCGAGTCGATCCTTGAGGCCGCGACCGTCGTATTCGGTGAGCGCGGGTACCACGGCGCGACCACCGATGCGATCGCCCGGCAGGCAGGGATCTCCCAGGCGTACGTCGTGCGCATGTTCGGCTCCAAGGAGGAGCTCTTCGTCGCGGCGGGCGCTCGGGCGGTCGGACGGGTCGCCGATGCCTTTCGCGAGGTGATCGCCGGGTTCTCCGCCGAGGACACCGTCCACGATCGACTGCACGCCCTAGGCGAGGCGTACTCCGCGCTCGTCGCCGACCGGGGCCTCCTGCTGACCCTCATGCACTTCTACTCGCTCGGCCACGACGCAAGGTTCGGGCCCGTCGCGCGCGAGAACTACCTGGCCGTCTACCGGATCGTCCGCGACGAAGCCGGCATCCCGCCGGACGACGCGAAGCACTTCTTCGCCAACGGCATGCTCATCAACGTGCTCGTCGCGCTTCGCATCCCCGACGTCGCCGAGGACGACCCGGCGGCGCTCGAATTGCTGCGGTGCGCGTTCGAGGGCAAGGAGCATCAGATGATCGATCTGGCGCACCTCCAGCCGAGGCTCGACGCCTCGCGTCGGAGCTAACGCGAGACCCTCGATTTCGGTTTCGGGGCGGATGCTGAAACGATCGAAGCATGAAATCCCTCACCGGTTACCGCCCTGTCGACGTGCCCGAGAGCCGAATCGACGAGTTTTTCGAGATCGATCAGTGGGCGATGGTGGGCGAGTGGTTGCCCGAGGACCGGCAGGATTACGTCGACGCGGTCGCCCTCGATCGGTGCCGCGCCATCGAGGTCACGGACGCCTCGCGCGGGACGGTCGGCGAGTACGCGGGGGTCCATTCGAGCTTCGGAACGGAGATGGTCGTGCCCGGCGGGCGCGTGCCGACGGCGGGGCTCAGCTGGGTGGGCGTGCACCCGATGCACCGTCGGCGCGGCGTCCTCCGCCGGATGATGGGCGACCACTTCGCGCGATGCCGCGAGCGCGGCGAGCTCGTGAGCGCGCTGTACGCGACGCAGGCCGCGATCTACACGCGGTTCGGCTACGGGCTCGGCTCGCACACGGTCAAGGCGCGGATCCCCCACGGCGCCAAGCTGCGCAAGGTCGCCGGATCGGACGCGCTCACCGTCCGGATCGAGCGGGCGGACTTCGACACGCACGACGCGGTCGTCCAGAGCGTCCAGGACCGGCTGACGCGCCCCGGAACCGTCATCACGCCCGAGGGATCGGGGCGTTACGCGCGCTTCACCGACCCCGTCGGCAACCGCGACGGGTTCGAGCGGTGGCGGATCGTGATCATCGAGGATGCGGGAGACCCGGTCGCGTACGCGTTCTTCCGGCGCAAGGCGAAGAAGACCGAGGGCGTCGCCGACGGGATCGCGCAGGTCGCGGAGCAGGCGGCGCTCACGCCGGCGGCCTCGCGCCGGCTGTGGTCGGTGCTGTCGAACTTCGACCTCGTCGCGACCACGACGACGGCGAACCTCGCCACGGACGACGCGCTCATCCGGCTTCTGGCCGACGCGCGCGTGACGCGCCCCCTCGTGATCGACAACCTTTGGGTGCGCGTCCTCGACGTGCCCGCGGCGCTCGAGGCGCGCGAGTACTACCGCGACCTCGACCTCACGCTCCAGGTGAGCGATCGCGACGTGCCGGACAACGCGGGAGCGTGGCACGTGGTCATCGCCGACGGCCGTGCGACCGTCGAGCGCGTCGAGTCCGGCGTCGTGGCGGACGTGACGCTCGACATCGAGGAGCTCTCGAGCGCGTACCTCGGCGGGATCTCGCTCGAGTCGATCGCCTCCGCGGGCCTGCTCGAGGAGCACACCCCGGGCGCGGTCCGCGATCTCGCGATCGCGATGCACTCGCCGGTGGCGCCCCACGCGAACTGGGACTTCTAGCGCGCGGCTAGCGTTCCGCGATCGAGGCGTCGTGCTCGTCCAGTAGCCGACGGATGCGCTTCGCGCCGCCAGGACGCTGTTCGGGCAGGCGGGCCTCGATGGCGTCGCGGAACTCCTCCCAGCGTTCCCCGACGAACGGGGCGACGCGCTCCGCGCGCAGCGGCACGTAGTGGTATCCGCACGTGCGGAGATGCTCGAGCGCGGCGTCGAGCGCGCGGGGCACGCGCGTCGCGGCCAGGGCGCCGACGCCGTGGTCCTGGGTGATCACCGAGCCCTTGGTTACGGCCCGTATCAGCGCATCGACGTGAGGCGCGACGGCGACGGGATGCGCGACGGCGACTCCGTGGAGGATCGTCATGGCGCCCCAGACGAGCCGGTTCCTCCGGTTATCGAGAAGCGCCACGATCGCGGGGACGTGGGGGGCGACCTGGCGGGGGTCGAGCTCGGCGAGCCGGTAGAGCGCGGTGCAGGCGTCGGACGACAGCGTCGTCGACTCGTCCGTCAGGAGGTCGACGAGCTCGGCGACCGCCTCGGGATCGGGGTCGTCGGCGAGGTCCTCGGCCACCCAGAAGTTGGGCTGCTCGTCGCGCCGCCCGACCGACGACGCCAGCTCCTCGGCGATCCCCATGCGCTCAGCGTAGAACGACCGTCGCCGGCTGGGCGTCGGCCGGCGGCTCTCCGAACACGGCGCGCAGATCCCGCGGCGTGCACGGGGTGCTGGTGGGCCACGCCCGCGAGATGCGGTCGAGCCGGAACCACCGGCCCCCGTTCCTGAGGTGGCACCACGCAAGCACGCTCCAGTGGCCGCTCGTGCGCGCGTAGGCCATGGGCTCGATCGTGCGGCGCGTCCGCGTTCCGTCGGAGTCGGTGTACGCGATGGTGACGGCGACCTGGCGGCGAAGCGCGTCGTCGATGATGGCCGCGCTGGGCGGCCGGTCGACGTCGGGGTCCGCGCGCATCCAGACGCGACTCGCGGCGTCCGTGGCCATCGCTCGCTGCTCCGCAGTCATTGCCGCGAACATCTTCGCGAGCACGGAGCGCCCTTCGGCCGCGTAGGGCATCTGTGGTTGCGACGCCAGCGCGATCGCCACCGCCGCCGCCTCGCCCGCGGTGAGGGGCAGCGGGGCGAGATGCGATTCGGGCAGCACCTGGTAGCCGCCGCCGCGGCCCTCGAAGGACACGAGGGGAATGCCCGACGCGAACAGCGCGGCCATGTCGCGCTTGACGGTGCGCTGCGACACCCCGAAGCGGTGAGCGAGTTGCGCGGTGGTGCGGCCGCGACTTCCGGCGCCGCGGAGGTCCTCGGCGATCGCGAAGAGGCGTTCGCTACGGTTCACGAAAGGAAGACTATAAACGGTGACAATACGGTGTCAACGGCGCGCCGTAGCGTGGAGGCATCCGCCGATAGGGAAGGTCGACCATGACTCATGTGGTGCTGTTTCACTCCGCCCTGGGGCTCACGTCCCACGTCCTGGACTTCGCCGAGGCGCTCCGCGCCGACGGCCACGAGGTCACGACACCCGACCTGTACGACGGCGAGGTGTTCGACGCGTTACCCGACGGCGTCGCGAAGCGCGACGCCGTCGGCATCCCCGAACTGTCGCGCCGTGCCGCCGCCGCCGTCGAGAGCCTTCCCGCGGATCTCCTGTACATGGGGTTCTCCATGGGAGCCGCGTCGGCTCAGGCGCTGGCGTTCACGCGGCCGGGGGCGCTCGGCGCGGTCTTGATGCACGCGTGCCTCCCGCCGGCGATGCTCGGAATCGAGACCTGGCCCAAGCGGCTGAGGGTGCAGGTCCACCGGGCCGAAGCCGACCCGTGGGTGGACGAGTCCGCGGTGCAGGCGCTCGCGTACCTCGCCCCGGAAGGCGCGTGCGAGTCGTTCGTCTATCCGGGCGGCACGCACCTGTTCGGGTTCGACGGGTACGAGGACTACGACGCCGAATCCGCCGCGCTCATGACACGGCGAGTGCGCGCGTTCGTGAAGGAGGCGTCGTGAAGGTCGATCTCAAGACTCTCCCGTCGTTCGCCGCCGCGAGCGGGCGGTACGACATCGTCGAGATCCCGCCGCTTCGCTACCTCGCGATGGACGCCGCGGGCGCGCCGGAGGACGCGGAGTTCGGCGAGGCGGTCGGGGCGCTCTTTCCGCTCGCGTACGCCGTGAAGTCCGCCTCCAAGCGCGAGCTCGACCGCGACTACGTCGTCCCGCCGCTCGAGGCGCTGTGGTGGGCCGACGACATGGCCGCCTTCAGCACGGCGCTCGACCGGTCGAAGTGGCGCTCGACCGCCCTCATCCTCCTGCCCGAGTGGATCACCGACGCGATGGTCGCCGACGCGCGCGAGGCGTGCGCCTCGAAGGTCGCGCCCGACGTGCTGGCGCGCGCCCGCGTCGAGACGCTGAACGAGGGCACGTGCGGCCAGACCCTCCACCTCGGCCCGTTCGCGACCGAGGGCGCGACCATCGAGGCGCTGCATCGGGCCATCGCCGACGCCGGGCTCGCGCTGGCGGGCAGGCATCACGAGATCTACCTCAGCGACATGCGGCGCACCTCGCCGGACAAGCTCCGCACGATCGTGAGGCAGCCCGCCGTACGCTGAATGTGTGGCGGTCCAGCAGACCCGACGGGCACGCGCGGCGCGCAGGCGCCAGCGACGGATGCGCGCCGCCGACAACGACCTCACGCCGGCGCAGTGGGCCGCGATCCAGGCGGCGTGGGGCGGGTGCGCCTACTGCGGCGCCAGCGACACGGCGATGCAGAAGGACTGCGTGCAGCCGCTGTCGCGGGGCGGCCGGTACACGCTGATGAACGTCGTCCCGGCGTGCCGCTCCTGCAACGCGAGCAAGGGCAACGAGGAGGTCACGCACTGGATGCGCCGCAGGCGCCTCGACGAGCCCGCGTTCCTCGTGCGGCTGTACGAGATCCGCGCGGCGCTCGCCGTCGCCTAGCGCGACATCGGGATACTTGACTATAGTCAAGTACATGACGGACCGGCTTCTCCCGACCATGCGCCTCTTCCAGCGGGTCGTCACCCGCGAGGTCGGCGCGCTCGACAACGACTTCCTGGGCCGCGGCCGCCCGCTCGGGTCCTCCCGATTGCTCTGGGAGATGGGCGACGGCCCCGTGGAGGTCGCCACGCTGCGCGAGCGGCTCGGCCTCGACGCGGGATACGTGTCGCGGCTGCTGCGGGGGCTCGAGTCCGAGGGCCTCGTCGAGATCGGGCCGAGCCCGGACGACGCACGCGCCAAGCTGGTGACCCGCACGGCGGCGGGCGAACGCGAGGCGGCCACCCTCGACGCCCTGAGCGACGACGCGGTGGCGGAGCTCGCGGCCGATCTCACGGACGCGGAGGCGGAGGAGCTGGAGCGCGCCGCCCGCCACGTGACCCGCGTGTTCGCGCGCAGGCACCTTCGGATCGAGATCGAGGACCCCGAGTCGCGCGACGCGATCTGGTGCCGCGACCAGTACTTCGCGGAGCTGCAGGCGACGTTCGACCACGGCTACGACCCGGCGCGAGGCCCTCCCGGCCGCCGCGCCCGAGTTCATCCCTCCGCGCGGCGCGATGCTGGTGGCGCGCCTGCACGGCCAGCCGGTGGGGTGCGGCGGCGTCAAGCTTCCGCCGGGCGAGCCGGCGCTCCTCAAGCGCATGTGGGTGGCGCCCGCGGCGCGCGGGCTCGGCGTGGCGGGCATGATCCTCGACCGGCTCGAAACCCTCGCGCGGGAGTCGGGGGCGACAGCCGTCACGCTCGACACCAACTCCAAGCTCGGCGCCGCGGCCGAGCTGTATCGCTCGCGCGGCTACCGCGAGGTGCCGGACTTCAACGGCGAGCCGCACGCCGACCGCTGGTACCGCAAGGACTTCTAGCCCGTCGCGTCCCCGAGTAGGGCGTTCCGCTCGTCGGTGGCGCGGGTTAGCATCGTCGATAGCCTCGCACCCTCGCGCGATGGCACCCTCGCACGCTGAAAGGCACCACCCATGACGGACGTCCGTCCTGCCCCCGCTCCCGTGACCGCCGTCCCCGAGATCTCCGCCGAGGACCGCCGCCGCGACAACACGGTGATCCGGGTGCTGCTCGTCGCCGCGTTCACGGTCATCCTCAACGAGACCATCATGGGCGTCGCCATCCCGCACCTGATGACCGACCTGGACATCACGGCGGTCGCGGCCCAGTGGCTCACCACGGCGTTCCTGCTGACCATGGCCGTCGTCATCCCGGTCACGGGCTACGTGCTCCAGCGCTTCACGACCCGGTCCGTCTTCCTCACCGCCATGTCGCTCTTCAGCACCGGGACCCTGCTCGCCGCGCTCGCCCCCGGCTTCCCGACGCTGCTCATGGCGCGCGTCGTCCAGGCGTCCGGCACCGCGATCATGATCCCGCTGCTCATGACCACCGTGATGACGCTCGTGCCCGCCGCCGAGCGGGGGCGCCGCATGGGCAACATCACCATCGTGATCGCGCTCGCGCCGGCGCTGGGCCCGACGATCTCCGGCACCATCCTCAACTACGTGGAGTGGCGCTTCCTGTTCTGGTTCGTGCTTCCCGTCGCGCTCGCGGCGCTGATCTTCGGCGCGGTGCGGATCACCAACGTCGGCGAGCGCACCGCGGGCGTGCTCGACCTGTGGTCGGTGCCGCTCGTGGCGCTCGGGTTCGGCGACGTGGTCTACGGGCTCAGCAAGTTCGGCGAGGACCCCGCGACGCGCGACTCCCGCGTCATGGTCGTCACGCTCGTCGTGGGCGCGGTGGCGCTCGGGGCGTTCGTGTGGCGCCAGCTCGTGATGCAGCGCACCGACCGCGCGCTGCTCGACCTCCGCACGTTCCGCAGCCGCGTCTTCACGGTGTCCATCCTCCTGTTCGTGATCGCGATGGCCGCGCTGTTCGGCTCGATCATCCTGCTCCCGCTGTTCGCGCAGGGGGTGCTCGGGCTGTCCGTGCTGACGACGGGCCTGCTGGTGCTTCCCGGCGGGCTGACGTTCGGGCTCATGGGGCCGGTGGTCGGGCGCTGGTACGACCGCGTGGGGCCGCGCCCGCTCGTGGTCCCGGGCGCGGCGCTGGTCGCGCTGTCGATCGGCGCCCTCGCCGCGTTCATGTCCGAGACGATGCCGTGGGGCGTCCTGCTCGCGTGCCACGTGGTGCTGAGCGCCGGGCTGTCGCTGCTGTTCACGTCGCTGTTCTCCGCGAGCCTCGGCTCGCTCCCGCCGCACCTGTACTCGCACGGCTCCGCGACGCTCGCGACGACGCAGCAGGTGGCGGGCGCGGCGGGCACGGCCGCGCTCGTGTCGACGATGTCCGCCGTCGCGATCTCGCGCGTGGCGGGCGGGGCGTCGGAGACGGCGGGCTGGCCGGGGGGATTCAGGTCGCGTTCATCGTCGCGACCGCGCTCGCGGCGGTGGGCTTCGCGCTGACGTGGCTTGTGCCGCGCCAGGCGCCCGGCACGGAGCCGACGGGCTCGACTAGTCGAGCCTCGCGGCGCCGACGGCGATAAGGTCGCGGACGTCGGCGAGGCCACGTCTTTACATGGTCGTCGGGACGCGTGCTCGGCCCAGTGGTCCCCGACGTACGTAGCACCCGCCATTGGACGATGTTGTGGTGCAGGCGCTCGGCCGTGCGCTTCACCGAGACGGTGTCGTTCGCGAAGTTCGCAGGGCAAACGGGGCGGTCGAGGGCGGGAGCTGACTCCGCCCGCCCGTGCGCTATCTCCCGCGCGTCCTCCCCGTAGATGCGAAAGGACGACGCGACGGTCCCCGTGAGCCAGATCGCGGGCTCGCATGGTCGAGGCAGCGCGTCGGTAGGTCATGCCTGACCCGCCGAACGATGAGGTACCAGCCGATCAGGCCCGCGGGCGATCCGCATGGCGTGCCGTGAGCTGAGTCGCGCGGCTGTTGGATGACCTGATCACTCGCACGTGATCACAGTGCGCCCAGATGGCGAGTTCGACGTCGGCGAACCACTGTTCGCCCGCCCAGGCCCGCTCCTCGCGCTCGGGGGTCTCGGTCGGGCAGGTCGGCCAAGACGCGGAGGTGGACTCGAACACCTGAGTAACGTGCACGCCGAGCGTCCGGTCGGGGTGCGCTCTGCGCGAGGATCACGAGATGACTGCGCCCCCAGTCCCGTTCCCGAGGCGCGTAGGAAGCGTCTACGTACGGCCGGAGCGATGACATCAAGGTGACCTCAGGCGTCGGCGATGCGCCCGGGCCCCCCCAGCCGGGTTCGCGCGTGATACCCGAGAATGCGAACCCGGGCAGCGACGGCACGACCAGGTGCACGGCGGTGGCCGGGTCGGCGCCGTGGGCGCGCGGGTCGGTGAGGGGGCCGATCACGTCGAGGAACTCGAAGATGGTCCCCGGCCATCCGTGGGTGAGGATGGCGGGCGTGGCGTCGGGCTCGGGCGAGCGCACGTGGATGGCGTGCACGGTCGCTCCGTCGACGTCGACGATGACCTGGGGGAACGCGTTCAGCCGCGCTTCGGCGGACCTCCAGTCGTAGCCGTCGCGCACCTCTCGACGGTGCGACGCACCTGGGCCTGCGATGTCCCGTAGCCCCTGTCCAGGTCGTCGGGGATCTCTTCGAAGTGCGTGTTGGCGGAGCTTCATCGCAAGGGCGTCGAGGCGCGCCTGGGGGATCGCGGCGCGGAACGCGCGCGGCTGCGACGTTGCGGTCATCGTCCCATCATCACATCGGGACGACCGTGGAGCGCGTCGCGGGGGACGCGGCGACGAAATCGGGTGACAATCGCACGATCGAGCAACACCGACGCCGCATCCCCGACGAATCGCTGCTCGCGCCAGCTCGCGCCGCGCCGATCCCGCGCCGTCCAACTGATCACCTCCCGCGAGGTCCCGCTGGGCGGCAGCGCGCCATGAGGTGCGCCGAACCCTCCCGCACCGCGACCGCTCCCTCATCGGCGCGTGGTGCTTCGCCGACCACTACGGCCCCGCGGCCGGGCGCATGGACGTGCCGCCGCACCCGCACTCGGGCCTGCAGACCGTCTCGTGGCTCTTCTCCGGCGAGGTGGAGCACCGCGACAGCATGGGCAACCACCAGCTGATCCGGCCCGGCGAGATGAACCTCATGACCAGCGGGCGCGGCATCGCGCACTCCGAGGTCTCGGTGGATACCTCCGCGCCCCTGCACGGCGTCCAGCTGTGGGTCGCGTTGCCCGCCGCCGACGCGGTGGGGCCGCGGGGCTTCGCGCACCTGGTCACGGAGGAGGTGGCGCTCGGGGATATGGACGACGCCGTGGTCACCGGGGGCGGGCGGGTGCGCGTGTTCCTGGGCGAGTTGGCGGGGGTGCGGGCGGACGTGCCGGCGTTCACGCCGCTCGTCGGGGCGGAGCTGACGCTGGAGCCGGGCGCGACGGTGGAGCTGCCCGTGGACGCGGGGTTCGAGCACGGGGTGCTGCTCGATGCGGGGCGATCGCGGTCGCGCGACTCGCGACGGTGCGACCGACCCGACCGTACTCGGCCGAGCCAGCTCGCTTACGTGCCGCCCGGCCGCGACTCGCTGCGCCTGTCCGCGCTCGGCGACGAGCCCGCGCGCCTCATCCTGCTCGGCGGCGCCCCGTTCGAGGACCCGCTGGTGATGTGGTGGAACTTCGTGGGCCGCACCCACGACGACATCGTGGAGGCCCGCCGCGACTGGCAGGCGCAGTCG
>CAVQHE010000011.1:0-100395 GCA_963712245.1 uncultured Actinomycetota bacterium
ATCGTCGTGTCCGCGGCGCCGCGGATCTCCACTCCGTCGAATTCGGTGGTGGTGCGCTCCTCGGTGACGGTCTCTCCGCCGAAGCGAGAGGGGACGACGTCGCAGCCCGCGAGGGTGAGCGCGAGCGTCGCGAGGGCGAGGGAAGAGAAGACGGCGGATCGGCGTTTCATGAGTGCTCCTTATGCGGCTGTCTCGACGCTAGCGCGCCCGCCGCCGCCGGGGCATCCCGCGCGCGGATGAACGTCGCGCGGCGATTCTCGGGGTATTCCCTAGGTGATCGCCGGGACCGCTACCCTGGAATCGTAACGTTTCGACACGCAAGCGAGAGAGGACAACAATGAAGCAGCGTGTACTCGGCAACCGGACCGTCAGCGCCATCGGCCTCGGCGGAATGCCGATGTCCATCGAGGGTCGCCCCGACGAGGCGCGCTCGATCGCCACGATCCACGCCGCGCTCGACGCGGGCGTCACGCTCATCGACACCGCCGACGCCTACCACCTCAAGGCGGGGGAGGTCGGCCACAACGAGGAGCTCATCGCGAAGGCGCTCCAGTCCTACGGCGGCGACACCTCCGAGGTGCTCGTCGCGACCAAGAGCGGCCACCTCCGCCCCGGCGACGGATCCTGGACCCAGAACGGCGACCCGGAATACGTGAAGAAGGCGGCCAAGGCGTCGGCCAAGCGCCTGGGCGTCGAGGCCATCGGCCTGCACCAGTTCCACCGCCCCGACCCCAAGGTTCCGTACGCCGACTCAGTCGGCGCGCTCAAGGACCTCCTGGATGAGGGGGTGATCGAACTCGCGGGGATCTCGAACGCGACGGTCGAGCAGATCAAGGTCGCGCAGGGGATCCTGGGCGACGCGCTCGTGTCCGTGCAGAACGAGTTCTCGCCGACGTTCGTGTCGAGTTACGGGGAACTGGAGTACTGCGCGTCGCAGGGCCTCGCGTTCCTGCCGTGGAGCCCGCTCGGCGGGATCGGCGGCGCGTCCAAGCTCGTCGAGCAGCGCGCGGAGTTCTCGCGCGTCGCGAAGGCGCACGGCGTCAGCCCGCAGCAGGTCGCGCTCGCGTGGGAGCTCGGACTCGCCGACGTCGTGATCCCCATCCCCGGGGCGTCGCGCCCCGAGTCGATCCGGGATTCGGCGCAGGCGCCCGAGCTCGAGCTCGCGGCCGACGAGGTCGCGGCGCTCAGCGCGGTTCTTTCGGCGTAGGCCGTCGGGGGCTCCCCCGCGGGAGCCCCCACAACACCTAGGCGATCCTCCTGCGGTACGCGACCATCGCGACGCCGTAGGCGATGGCGAGGATTCCGACGCACCACGCGAGCGCGACCCAGATGTCGGAGCCGACGGGGGTTCCCTCGAACAGGGCGCGGATCGCGTCGACGATCGACGTGACGGGCTGGTTCTTGGCGAACGCGCGGAGCGCGGCCGGCATGGTGTCCGTGGGGACGAAGGCCGAGCTGACGAACGGCAGGAACATCAGCGGATACGCGAACGCGCTCGCGCCGTCGACGGACTTCGCGGTGAGGCCAGGGATGACCGCCATCCATGTGAGCGCGAGCGTCAGCAGCGTGAGGATGCCGGCGACGGCGAGCCACGCCAGGAGGCCCGCCCCCGAGCGGAAGCCCATGGCGAGGGCCACGAGCACCACGACGGCGACCGAGATCGCGTTGGCGACCAGCGACGTCAACACGTGCGCCCACAGGATGGACGAGCGCGCGATCGGCATCGACTGGAACCTCGCGACGATCCCTCCCTGAAGATCGAGGAAGAGGCGGAAGGCCGTGTACGAGATGCCCGTCGCGATGGTGATGACCAGGATGCCGGGGAGCAGGTAGGAGACGTACGAGTCCGTCCCCGCGTCGATCGCCCCGCCCAGCACGTACACGAACATGAGCAGGAAGCCGATGGGCATGAGCGTGGTCGTGATGACCGTGTCCATGCTGCGCGTGATGTGGCGCAGGGATCTCCCGGTCAGCACGGCCGTTTCGGTCAGGAAGCGAGTGGTCATGACGGCTCCTTTCGGGACGTGCCGACGACGGACAGGAAGACTTCTTCGAGGGTCGGCTGCTTCTCGACGTACTCCACGGTCGCGGCCGGGAGCAGCTTCTTGAGTTCGGCGAGGGTGCCGTTCACGATGATCCGGCCCTCGTGGAGGATCGCGATGCGGTTAGCAAGCTGCTCGGCCTCGTCCAAGTGCTGGGTGGTGAGGAAGACCGTCGTGCCGTGACCCGCGAGCTCCCGCACCGCCCTCCAGACCTCGAGGCGTCCCTCGGGGTCGAGCCCCGAGGTTGGCTCGTCGAGGAAGATGACGGGCGGGTCGCCGATGAGGCTCATGGTGATGTCGAGGCGGCGGCGCATGCCGCCCGAGTACCCGGCGGTCCTGCGGGCGCCGGCCTCGGTCAGCGCGAACCTCTCGAGGAGTTCGTCCGCGATCGCGCCGGGGTTCGCGAGGCGCCTCAGCCGCGCCACCATGATCAGGTTCTCGCGTCCCGTGAGGATCTCGTCGACGGCCGCGAACTGCCCGGTAAGGCTGATGGACTCCCGCACCCTCGCCGCCTCCGCGCGGACGTCGAAGCCCGCGACGCTTGCCTCCCCGGCGTCGGCGCGGAGCAGCGTCGAAAGGATGTTGACCAGCGTGGTCTTTCCAGCGCCGTTGGATCCGAGGAGGGCGACGATGCTGCCGGCCGCCACGTCGAGGTCCACGCCTTTCAGCACGGACAGGTCCTTGTACGACTTCTCGAGGCCGCGGACCCGGATCGCGGGCGTGGCCGTGCCCGTGGCCGCGGGCGTCATGCCTGGTCTCCCGCGGCGCGGTCGATGGCGGAGGTGAGGCGGTCCCGCTCCTTCTTGATCCATTGGCCGTCCGCGTAGTTCCTGACGAAGTCCTCCGCGAACGCGACGGGGTCGTCCCCGACGATGTCGCGGACGGGCGTGCCGTTCGCCGCGCTCTGCTCGATGAGGTCGCCGAGGTCGTCGAGCATCGACATCGCGACGGTGCCGTTCGAGATCGCCCCGAAGTAGGTCAGGTACCTGGTGAGCGCCGCGAGCGTGTCGCGGTAGGCCGGGGGAAGCGCGGCGAGGCGCTTCTTGTACTGCCGGTACCGCTTCTTGTCGTCGAGCGATCCCGTGACGGCTTCTATCCATCGTGCAGCCATGTTCACTTCCCTCCATTGCGGAGCTGGTCCAAGCGTTCGGCGAGGAAGCCCCAGGTTGTCCAGAATTCTTCGAGGTAGGCGCGGCCGGCGTCGTTCAGCGAGTAGACCTTGCGCGGCGGGCCCTGCTCCGACGGCACCTTCTCCACGTCGACGAAGCCGCGCTGCTCGATTCGGATGAGCAGGGCGTAGACGGTGCCCTCGGCGATGTCGGTGAATCCCTGGTCCCTCAACCGCGCCGTGATCTCGTACCCGTAGGCGGGCGCGAGGACCAGGATCGCGAGCACCATGCCCTCGAGCGTGCCCTTGAGCATCTCGGTCATCTGCTTTCCCACGGCCGGCCTCCTTTGTCTACCTAGCGACACTGACTACTAGTAGATAGTATCACCGAGTACCGGAAGCGCAAGCCCCTCCTCGGCGCGTACGAAGACGAGCGCGGGAAGGCTCAGAGGGGTGCGGGGGAGCGAGTGGGTGGTGCCCTCGACAGGAATCGAACCTGCGACCTTCGGTACCGGAAACCGGCGCTCTATCCGCTGAGCTACGAGGGCAGCGCGGGGGACTCCCGCAGCAGTTGAGACTACCAGTCCGGGCGCGCGCGCCGCGTGGGCCGTCCGCCTCCGCGGCGCCCGCGCCACCGGCGCGCCGATAGACTCGGACGGTGACCCCCGAGGAGCTCGCCGCCGCCATCCGTGCCTGCCTGGAGGGCGCCGTCGCGGCCGGCGAGATCGCCCTCGACGGCGACGCGCCCATCCCCACCGTCGAGCGTCCCAAGGACCCCGCCCACGGGGACTGGGCGACGAACGTCGCCATGCAGGTGGCGAAGGCGGCGGGCATGGCTCCCCGCGCGATCGCCGAGACGCTCGCGACGCGCCTCGCCGCGCATCCGGGCATCGCGTCGGCCGACGTCGCGGGCCCCGGGTTCCTCAACATCCGCCTCGACGCCGCCGCGGCGGGCGAGCTCGCGCGCACGATCGTCGAGCAGGGCGAGAAATACGGCCGCGCGACGACGCTCACGGGCCTCACGGTCAACCTCGAGTTCGTCTCCGCCAACCCGACGGGGCCGATCCACCTGGGCGGCACGCGCTGGGCGGCCGTCGGGGACAGCCTGGCGCGGCTCTTCGAGTCGCAGGGCGCGACGGTGATCCGCGAGTACTACTTCAACGACCACGGCGTGCAGATCGACCGCTTCGCCGCGTCGCTGCTCGCCGTCGTCCTCGGCGAGGACGCGCCGGAGGACGGGTACGGCGGCCAGTACATCCAGGACATCGCCGACGAGGTGATGGTCGAGGCGATGGAGGTTGGGGACAAGGACCCCATCGAGCGGCCGCGCGACGAGGCGCTCGAGTTCTTCCGCGACCGCGGCGTCAAGCTGATGTTCGCGGAGATCAAGGAGTCGCTGCACGCGTTCGGCGTGGACTTCGACGTGTACTTCCACGAGGAGTCCCTGCACGATTCCGGGAAGGTCGACCGCGCCGTCGCGGAGCTCAAGGAGTCGGGCGCGCTTTACGAGAACGACGGCGCGTGGTGGCTGCGCTCGACGGACTTCGGCGACGACAAGGACCGCGTCGTCATCAAGTCCGACGGCAACGCCGCGTACATCGCCGGGGACATCGCGTACATCCGCGACAAGCACGAGCGCGGCGCGGACCTTTGCGTCTACCTGCTCGGCGCGGACCACCACGGGTACATCGCGCGCCTCAAGGCTGCCGCGGCCGCGCTCGGGTACGACCCGGGGAGCGTCGAGGTGATCATCGGCCAGATGGTCAACCTCGTGAAGGGCGGGGAGCCGCTGCGCATGTCCAAGCGCGCGGGGACCGTCGTCACCATGGAGGACCTCGTCGACGCCGTCGGCCGCGACGCCGCCCGCTACGCGCTCGCGCGATCGAGCGTCGACTCCACGATCGACATCGACCTGGACCTCCTCGCCTCCGCGACCAACGCCAACCCCGTGTTCTACGTCCAGTACGCGCACGCGCGCGCCTCGAACGTCGCGCGTAACGCCGCGGAGTACGGAATCAAGCGCAAGGACGGATTCGCGCCGGCGACGCTCACGCACGAGTCGGAGACCGCGCTGCTCGGGCTCCTGGGCGAGTTCCCGCGCGTCGTCGCGCAGGCGACGGAGCTGCGCGAGCAGCACCGCGTCGCCCGCTACCTCGAGGAGCTGGCGGCCGCGTTCCACGGGTGGTACGACCGCACGCGCGTCACCCCGCTCGGCGACGAGCCGGTGACGGACGTCAACCGGACGCGCCTGTGGCTCAACGACGCCGCCCGCCAGGTCTTCGCGAACGGGCTTGGCTTGCTGGGCGTCGGCGCCCCCGACAGGATGTAGGGATGAACGAGCGCGCGACGGCCCTGCCCCCGCACGTCTGGTCGCGCACGGCGGAGCGCGGGCCGGACGGCACCCTCACGCTGGGCGGCTGCGACGTGCGGCGCGCTCGCGGCCGAATACGGGACCCCGCTGTACGTCGTCGACGAGGAGGACCTCCGCGGCCGAGCGGCGGCGTTCCGCGACGAGTTCGCCTCCGCGTTCGGCGCCCACGGCGCCACGTGCGACGTCTTCTACGCAGGCAAGGCGTTCCTCTGCTCCCAGGTCGCGCGCTGGATGCGCGACGACGGGCTCAACCTCGACGTCGCCTCCGGCGGCGAACTGGAGCTCGCTCTGCGCGGCGGGATGCCGCCCGCGCGGATCGCGCTGCACGGCAACAACAAGTCCGACGCGGAGCTGAGGCGGGCGATCGAGATCGGCGTCGGCCGCATCGTCGTCGACTCGCTCGACGAGCTCGACGTGATCGCGGAGATCGCCGCGGAGGCGGGTGCGACCCCGTCCGTCGCCGTGCGCGTGACGACCGGCGTGCACGCGGGCGGCCACGAGTACATCGCGACGGCGCACGAGGACCAGAAGTTCGGGCTCTCGCTCGCGTCCGGCGCGGCGCTCGAGGCGATGCGACGCGCGCACGCGTCCCCCGCGCTCGAGCTCGCGGGGATCCACACGCACCTCGGCAGCCAGATCCTCGCGCTCGAGGCGTTCGAGACCAGCGCCGAGCGGATGCTGAGCCTGCGCGCGGAGTTCGCTCGGGAGTCCGGGGTGGACGTGCCCGAGGTGGGCCTCGGCGGCGGGTACGCGATCGCGTACACCGAGGGCGAGGAGGCGCTCGGCGCGGCGGAGGCGGCGCGCGGCATCGCGGCGGCGGTCGCGCGCGCGATCGAGGCCGTCGGGGGCACGTGGCCGTCGTTCACGATCGAGCCCGGCCGAGCGATATCGGGGCCCGCGGGGACGACGCTGTACACCGTCGGCTCCACGAAGATCGTCCTGCTCGACGACGGCGGCGAGCGGCGCTACGTCGCGGTCGACGGGGGCATGAGCGACAACATGCGGCCGGTCGCGTACGGCGCGGAGTACACGGCGGTGCTCGCGTCGCGTACGAGCGCGGCGGCGCCGGTGCGCTCGCGCGTGGTGGGCAAGCACTGCGAGAGCGGTGACATCGTCGTGCGGTCGGTCAACCTCCCGGCCGACGTCCACCGGGGCGACATCCTCGCCGTGCCCGCGACGGGCGCCTACGGCCGCGTCATGGCGAACAACTACAACGCGATGCTGCGCCCGGCCGTCGTCGCCGTGCGCGGCGGGAACGCCCGCGAGCTCGTGCGGCGCGACACGATCGAGGACCTGCTCGCCTGGGACGTCGCGCCGTAGGCGCCCCGCCCCCGACGCCCCGCCCGCCCCCGACGCTCAGTCCCCGACGCTCAGTCCCCGACGCTCCGCCTCCGACGCTCCGTCCCCGACGCTCCGTCCCCGACGCTCCGCCTCCGACGCTCCGCCTCCGACGCTCCGCACGGATCCAGAGGCCCACGGTGCGGATGTGACTGTATCCGCGGTCACTCAGACCACGAGCGACACACCAGTCCCGGGATCCGTGCGGAGCGTCGGGGACTGAGCGTCGGAGCGTCGGAGGCGGGCGGCCCGGCTACCCCACCCACGCGATCAGCGCGTCGAGGTGCCCGGCGATCTCGTCCATCGCCACGACGTACGCCTCGTCCCCGCGTAGGTACGGATCCTCCACGTCCGGGTGGACGCCGTCGTCGAGCGAGCGGGCGGCACCGAGGAGCGCGGCGGCCGTGCGGATGCGGTCGGCCCGGGAGTCTCCCGCGGGGCGGCGCGCGACCGCCGCGAGCGCGGCGGCCTCGGTGAGCAGGAAGGTGTTCGGTGGAACGGCGCCCACGTGCCGGTCGATCCACTCGCGGTGGGAGTGGGCGGCGACCAGGACGAGGTCGTGCGACTCGAGCGTCTCGACATCGAGCTGACGGGGCTCGTGCTCGGGGACGATCAGCCCCGCGGCCTCCTCGGCCGCCCGCATCGGGGCGGGGATATGCCACCCCGTCGCGGCCATCGTGCCGGCGGAACTGACGATAGCGTCGTCGCCCCACGCGCGCTCGAGGTAGAACTCCATCGCGGGGGAGCGGCAGATGTTGCCGGTGCAGACCGTGAGGACGGTCGCGGGTTCGGGCGCTTCGGTCACGTCGTCTCCAGGCTCGCGGCTCGCTCCATGCTTGAAGGGAGCCTACCGGCGCCCCGCGTCCCCGGAAACACTTGACTTAACCTTTACTAAATGGCAGGATTATTGACCTGAGGTTGACCGAGTCGAGAAAGGGGACGGCCATGAACGACGACCAGCCGATTCCGACGGACTTCGACGAACTTCGCGCCTAGGGCGCAGGGCCGTTCCCGAGCCAGCGGACTCCGCCGCGCCGCGTCGCGCGCTGCTCCCGATAGAGTTGGCCCGTGGCAGAAAACACCGATCGCGTACGCATCGCGCTCCTCGGTGCCGGGACCGTCGGCACCCAGGTCGCGCGCCTGCTTGTCGAGCAGAAGGACGACCTCGCGCAGCGCATCGGCGCGGTGCCGGAGATCGTCGGCATCGCCGTCAAGGACCTCGACAAGGAGCGCGAGGAATTCCTCCCTCGCGACCTCTTCGTCACCGACCTCAAGTCGCTCATCGAGGGAGCGGACGTTGTCGTCGAACTCATCGGCGGGATCGAACCCGCCCGGACGGCCGTGCTGGCCGCGCTCGCCGCGGGCAAGGCCGTCGTCACGGCGAACAAGGCTCTGCTCGCGGCGCACGGGCCCGAGATATACGAGGCGGCCGACGCCGCCGGTGCCGACTTGTATTTCGAGGCCGCCGTCGCCGGCGCCATCCCCCTTGTTCGCCCCGTCCGCGAGGGTTTGGCGGGCGATCGCGTCAAGCGGATCCTCGGCATCGTCAACGGGACGACCAACTACGTACTCGACCAGATGACCACCAGGTACCTCGCGTACGACGTCGCGCTAAAAGAGGCGCAGGAGCTCGGCTTCGCGGAGGCGGACCCGACGGTCGACGTCGAGGGCTACGACGCCGCGGCCAAGGCCGCGATCCTCGCCTCGCTCGCGTTCCACATGCGGGTCGCGCTTGACGACGTGTACCGCGAGGGCATCACGGAGATCACGCCGTACGACGTCGAGGCGGCCGCCGAGTCCGGCCACGTCATCAAGCTGCTGGCGATCGCGGAGCGCGGCGACAACGGGGTCTACGTGCGCGTGCACCCGTCGCTCGTCCCCCTGTCCCATCCGCTCGCGAACGTGCGTGGCGCGTTCAACGCCGTGTTCATCGAGGCGGAGGCCGCGGGTGAGCTGATGTTCTACGGCCAGGGCGCCGGGGGAGTGCCGACGGCGTCCGCGGTGCTCGGCGACATCGTCTCCGTGGCGCGCCACCTCGCGCTCGGGGGCAAGGGCCCGCGCGAGTCGAACTACATCGACCTGCCCGTGCTTCCCATGACCGCCGTGCGCACGCGCTACCAGATCCGGCTCGAGGTCCAGGACCAGACCGGGGTGCTCGCGAAGGTCGCGGCGATCTTCGGCGCCCACCAGGTGTCGATCGAGTCCGTCCGCCAGCCGTCCCGCTCGCCGGACGTTCCGTTCCCGCAGCTCATCATCTCGACGCACGAGGCGATCGAGGCGGACCTCGACGCGACGGTGAAGGAGATCCGCACCTGCGACGTCGTCAACGCCGTGTTGTCCGTTCTGCGGATCGAGGGGGAGTAGTGGCGCGGCTCTGGCGCGGCGTGATCCGCGAGTACATCGACTACCTGCCGTTCGCCGACGGCGACCCCATCGTCACGCTCCAGGAGGGCGGCACGCCGCTCGTGCCCGCGGACGCGATCTCGCGACGCGTGGGCGCGGACGTCTACCTCAAGGTCGAGGGCGCGAACCCCACCGGCAGCTTCAAGGACCGGGGCATGACCGCCGCCATCTCGAAGGTCGTCGCCGAGGGTTCCACGACCGTCGTCTGCGCGTCGACGGGAAACACGTCGGCGTCGGCCGCCGCCTACTCCGCGCAGGCGGGGCTCCGCTGCGCCGTCATACTCCCGGAGGGCAAGATCGCCGCGGGCAAGATGGCGCAGGCGATCGTCCACGGCGCCACGCTCATCGCCGTCGACGGCAACTTCGACGATTGCCTCGACATCGCCCGCACCCTCGCCGCCGACTACCCCGTCTCGCTCGTCAACTCGATCAACCCGTTCCGGCTCCAGGGCCAGAAGACCGCGGCGTTCGAGATCTGCGACGAGCTCGGCGACGCGCCGGACATCCACGTGCTCCCCGTCGGCAACGCGGGCAACATCAGCGCCTACTGGATGGGGTACACGGAGTACGCGGCGAAGGGCCCGGCGACCCGCACCCCGCGGATGTGGGGCGTGCAGGCCGAGGGCGCGGCGCCGTTCGTCAAGGGCGAGCCGATCAAGAACCCGGAGACGGTCGCGACCGCCATCCGCATCGGCAACCCCGCCTCGTGGGACCTCGCGGTCGCCGCGCGCGACGAGAGCGGCGGATGGATCCGCGCCGTGAGCGACGCCCAGATTCTCGCCGCCCAGGCGATGATCGCCGCCGAGGTGGGCGTGTTCGTCGAGCCCGCCTCCGCCGCGTCCGTCGCGGGGCTGCTGGCCGCCGCCGACGCCGGCGAGGTCCCGGCCGGTGCGCGCATCACCTGTACCGTCACCGGCAACGGCCTCAAGGACACGGAGACCGCGCTGAGCGGTCGCGACTTCGCGCCGACGGCCATCCCGGTCGACGTCGCCGCCGCCGCGGACGCGTTGGGCTGCTCGGGTAGGGGGCGCCGTGGGCATCGTTGCGGACGCGGTCCGCGTCACCGTCCCCGCGAGCGCGGGCAACCTCGGGCCGGGCTTCGACACGCTCGGCATGGCGCTCGGCGTGGTCGACACGATCGAGGTGCGCCTGCTCGCGCGTCCCGACGTCGAGATCGAGGTGGAGGGCGAGGGCGCGGACAGCGTCCCGCGCGACGAATCCCACCTGTTCGTCCGCGCCTTCCGCGAGGCGTTCGCGCGCGTCGCGCCGGAGCGGCCCGGCCTCGCGATCCGCGCCGTCAACGCGATCCCGCACGGGCAGGGGCTCGGATCGTCCGCCGCGACCGTGGTCGCGGCGTTCGCCGCCGCGCGCGCCGTGCTCGGCGATCCGGACGAGCTCGCGACCGACGACCTTCTCACGCTCGCGACGCGATTCGAGGGCCACCCGGACAACGCCGCGCCCGCGCTCCTCGGCGGCGCCGTCGTCTGCTGGCAGGACGCCGCCGGTGCCCACGCCTCGCCCCTGACCGTCGCCGACGGCATCGAGACGGCCGTGCTCATCCCGCACGGCGTCGTCCCGACGTCCGAGGCCCGCGCCGCGCTCCCCGAGGCCGTACCGCACGGGGACGCCGCGTTCAACGCGTCGCGCGCCGCGCTTCTGGTGCACGCGCTCGCGGGGCGCCCGGAGCTGCTGTTCGAGGCGACCGAGGATCGGCTCCACCAGGGCTACCGGGCCGCGCAGATGCCATCCGCGGTCGCCATGCTCGAGCGGCTTCGTGGCGAAGGGAACGCGGCCGTCGTGTCGGGCGCCGGGCCGTCCGTTCTCGTGATCGGGACGGAACTCGCGTCCGCCGGGCTCGAGACCGGGCCCGTCGCGTGGGCCGACGGGGTGGGCGGCGACACGTGGCGATGCGTCCGCACCGCGGAGCGCGTGCCCGGGGTGTCCGCCGAGGTGCTCGCGTAGGCGTCACCGGTCACGGAGCGTCGTGGCGGTGCATGAGTGCCGTTCCGATCGCCCAAGCGGCACGAATCCACCGCCAGCGCGCCGAGGGGCCGGGGAAAACCGTCGCTAGGCCGCCACTCTGGATTTGTCCCCCGCGAGCGCGTAGAAGAACAGCGCCACCGGACGGTACAGGGTGTGCGCGAGCTTCGTGAACGGCAGCAGGAGGATGAGCTCCATCGCGACCGCGACGTGGAAGAGGAACACCCAGTACCCCCACGCCGGCGCGCTCGGGAGGTAGAGCGCGACCTCGATGAAGAAGCCCGTCGCGCCGGTGATCCACAGCAGGATGAGCAGCAGCCAGTCCGAGGCCTGGGAGACCGCGGCGGCCCGGTTAACCTGCCGCACCCGGTTGATCGCGAACATGGTCACGCCGTACATCAGCGAGATTCCTGCGATCGTCCCGAGCAGGCGAGACGGGTACCAGATCGGGATCGCGGTACCGGTCTCCTTGATGCCGAGGAGCGCGAGGCCCCAATCCATGAGGGTCGCGGCGAAAAGGCCGAGGAAGCCCCAGATCGTCAGGGCGTGGATGAGCCAGCGGCGTCGATAGAACGGCTCGGCCGGCGCGTCGTCCTTGCAGTCCTCGCGGTAGCGGCGCTGGCCGAGCGACTCGATGCCGACCGACGACCAGGCGGCCTTCGCCGTCGCGCCGAGCGCGGCGCCTCCTCCCAGCATGGAACGCAGCGTGACTCCCTCGCTCCTCGCCACCCGCCGCGCCATCGTGGCGACTCCGACGATTCCGGACAGGGCGAGCGCGCCCATCACCGCGATGCCCGTCCAGTGGATCAGCCCCTCGGGGATGAACTCGAAGAGCGCGAGCGTCGTCCCGTCCTGAGGCCCGTGGGCCGAGTACATGAAGACGGCGAAGAACGCGGCCACGATGACGGCGAGGAGCGAGCCGATGACGGGGCGCGTGTAGAGGACGCGCGCGATCCGGGTGGGGTCGTAGCTCGCGATCGCGTAGCGGCGGGCGGCGGCCATGAACTCGCCGGGGTCCGCCCCCGTCGGGCAGGCGTCGGAGCACAGGCCGCAGTGGTAACACGTCCACAGCTCCTTGCTGGAGAGCAGCTCGTCCTTGAGGCCCACCTGCGCGTAGCGGATGATCCGACGCGGGAACGTGGCGTCGTTGTCGACCAGGGGACAGGTCGCGGTGCACGTGCCGCAGCTGAAGCAGGCGGAGACGTCCGCCGCGCCGAAGCGCTGCACGTCGGTGAGCAGGTCGGTATCGATGACGGTGGTCACGGCTTCTCCTCCTGGCGGACACTCGCGTAGCGGAAGTAGCCCTCGTCGTCGGCCTCGTCGACCTCCACGAGGCGGCCGAATCGGCGCATCCCCATCACCCAGAAGAGGACCTCGTCGCCCGGGAAGCCGATCTTCTCGGCGATCTCGGGAACCGTGAGCGGCCCGTCGGCGACGGCCTCGAGAATCGGCTTGTGCATCAACGGTTCCTCGCGGATGATCTCGCGCGGGTCTCTCAGCTGCGTCTTTCCCAGCTGCGTCTTCATGCGACCGGCTCCTTCGCAAGGTTGTCGATGGCGCCCAGCATTTGGGCGTCGGTGTATCCGAGAAGGTCGAGCGCGTTCTCGGGACAGTACGGGACGCACCCGCCGCAGCCCTTGCACACCGCCGCGCTGATCACGGCGACCTCGCGACCGTCCTGCGTGCCCGTGCTGATCGCCTCGAACGGGCAGGTCGGCACGCACGCGTCGCACCCCGTGCACGCGTCCTGGTCGACGATGGCCACGAGCGGATCCAGCTCCGCGTACCCCTTCATCAGGATGCCCGCGCTCTGCGTGACGGCGGCCAGGCCGGACTCGACGCTCTCCGCGAGGGTCTTCGGCCCCTGACAGGTGCCCGCGACCATCACGCCGGCGACCACGGTCTCGACGGGCCGCAGCTTGGGGTGGATCTCGTTGTAGAAGCCGTCCCCACCGACCGGGAGCTTCAGGATGCTGGACAGGTCCGCGTTCTTGCGCGGGACCATGCCGGTGACCAGGACGACGAGGTCGGCGGGAAGCGTGAGTTCCCGATTGTCGGTCGTCGTGTCGACGACGGTGACGGCAAGCCTCCCGTCCTTCGTCTGCTTGACCGTCGGCGGGGTGTCGTCCGGGAACTTCATGTACACGGAGCCGCGCTCGCGGGACTCGGAGTACATCAGCTCGAACTTGCCGTACGTCCGGATGTCGCGGTGCAGGTGGTACTGGTGGATCGACGGATCGAGCTTCGAGACCTCGAGGGACGCGTGCACGCTGGCCGCGCAGCAGAACTTGGAGCAGTACTCGTTGCCGGGTGCGGGCTGACGGTTGCCGACGCAGTAGACGTAGGCGATGGTGCGTACGGGCTTGCCGTCGCGGGTGAGGGGGCCGTCGGCCTGGTCCACCATCGTCTTGAACTCGGGAAGCGTGACGACGCCGTCGATGCCGTACCCGAACTCGCCGATCTCCGGCTCGTAGGAGTCGAACCCGGTGGCGACGATGAGCGTACCCACCTCGCACGAGACGAGCTTCTTCTGTCCCGTGACCCTGACCTCGGCGGTGTAGTTGCCGAAGCTTCCCGACTTGGACACGAGTTCCGCGTTGGTCATGACGGTGATGAGGGGACGCTTCCTGACCTCCTCGAGCAGGAGGTCGATCTGCTCGCGCCCGCTCTTCCCCTTGGGGAACATGGCGCCGAACCCCCGACCCAACCGCCGAGCTCCGACTCCTTCTCCACGATGTAGACGGCGAGCCCGAGGTCGGCGAGCCCGATCGCGGCGCGAAGGCCCGCGACCCCGCCGCCGATCACCATCGTCTTGGGCAGCGTCTCGACGACGAGCGGCTCCAGTGGCGTGGAGAGGCGGGTCTTGGCGACGGCGGCACGGATGAGGCTGATCGCCTTCTCCGTGGCGCCCTCCTTGTCGTCGGTGTGGGCCCACGAGCACTGCTCGCGAACGTTCACCTGCGTATAGGAGTACGGGTTGAGGTCCGCGCGCTTCGCGACGTTCCGGAAGGTGATCTGGTGGAGCTTGGGGGAGCAGGAGGCGACGACGAGGCCGTCGAGGTCGTTGTCGTCGATGTCTTCGACCATGTCCTTCTGGGTGCCGTCCGAGCACGCGAAGGGCGTGGTCTGGGAGATGACGACGTCCGCCTCGTCCCCGATCGCCTCGCGCACCTTCTCCACGTCGACGTAGTCGGAGATGTTGCCGCCGCAGTGGCACAGGTAGACGCCGATGCGCCGCCCCTTGTCCGGTTCGCCGCTCATGCCGACACCTCCGTCGTCGCCTTGGAATGTTCGAGGTGGGCGGCGACCTGGGCGACCGCCGCCCCCGCGTGAAGGATCGTGTCGACGATGTCCTTGGCTCCGGCGGACGTTCCGGCGACGAAGACGCCGGGGATGTCCGTCTGGCCGGGGTCGAGATCGCCGTCGGGCTCCGCGACGTAGAAGTACTCGTCGAGGCCGAGCTTCTCCTCGGAGAAGAGGCGCTCGACGTCGCTGTTCGGCTGGATGCCGACGGCGAGCACCACGAGGTCGTACTCCGCCTCGACGATTCCCCCGCCGTTCTCGACGTCCTCGTACTTGAGGATCAGGTCGCCGTTGTCCTTCTCGGTGATCCCGGCGACGCGCCCCTTGACGTACTGCGCGCCCATGTCCTTGGACTGCTCGTAGAACTCGTTGTATCGCTTACCCGATGCGCGGAGGTCCATATAGTGCATGGTCACGTCGGCGAGCGGCAGGGATCCCATGATGAGCTGGTTCTGCTTGACCGAGTACATGCAGCAGACCTTGGAGCACAGCGGGTTGCCGACGGTCTTGTCGCGCGACCCGGTGCAGGAGACGTAGGCGATGCGCTCGGGCACCTTGCCATCGCCCGGGCGCACGATCGTGTTGAACGGACGCGTGGGCGCGAGCAGGCGGTCCATCTGCGTGCCCGTGATGACGTTCGCGTAGCGGCCGTAGCCGTACTCGGGCTTCGTGTCGGCCGCGAAGAGCTTGTAGCCCGTCGAGACGACGACGGCGCCGACCTTGACGTCGGTGGTCACGTCGCGCTTGTCGAACCGGATGGCGTCGGCGGGGCACGCCTTCACGCACTCCTGGCACTCCGAGCACACGCCGCAGTCCAGGCAGCCGCCCGCTCCCGCGCGCGCCTCCTCCTCGGTCATCGCCGGCTCCAGCTCGTCGAAGTCCGCGGCGACCGCCATGTCCGCGACCACGGGCTCGCGGCGGGTGCGGTCCTTCTCGCGGGAGAGCACCTCGGCCTTGTCGACGGCGTCGAGCAGTCCGTCGAGGGCGGGGAAGTCCGAGAGCGGGCGCTCGTTCACCCAGTTGTCGATCATGTAGGCCGCGCGGCGACCCGCACCGACGGCGCGGGTGATGTCGCTCGCGCCGGTCGTGACGTCGCCCGCGGCGAACAGGTACGGCACCTCGGTCTGGAGCGTCTGGGGGTTCACCTTGATGCGGCTTCCATCGTCCACGCCGGCGAGTTTTTCGAAGGGCGTCGGGTCGGGAGCCATGCCGATGGCGGAGACCACGGCGTCGCACGGGATCACGTACTCGCTGCCCGCGACGGGCTCGGGGCGACGACGTCCGGAGGCGTCCGGCTCGCCGAGCGCCATCTTCTGGCACTTGAGGCCGGTGACCGCGCCGCCCGTGCCCGTCACGACCTCGATCGGCGCGGTGAGGAGCTCGAAGGCGACACCCTCGTCCTCGGCGCCGATGATCTCGGGGCCGTGGGCCGGCATCTGGTCGCGGTCGCGGCGGTACGCGACGGTGGTCTTCGCGGCGCCGATGCGCCACACCGCGCGGGCAGCGTCCATCGCGACGTTGCCCCCGCCGACGACGACGACGCGCTTGCCCGAAAGGTCGGGGGCCTCGCCGAGCGCCACGTCGCGGAGGAATTCCAGGCCGCTGTAGACGCCGTCGGCGTCCTCGCCCGGAATCCCGAGGGACGTGGAGCGCGGCGTGCCGGTGGCGAGAAGCACCGCGTCGTACCCCTCGGCCTTGAGGGCCTCGATGTCGTCCACGCGGGTGGAGGTCACGATGTCGACGCCGATCGCGGTGACGTTGGAGATGTCCTGCTCGACGACCTCGGGGGGAAGGCGGTAGGCGGGAAGCGCGTGACGCAGGAAGCCGCCGGGCTTCGCCTCGGCCTCGAGGATGCGCACCTCGTACCCCAGGCGCGCGAGCTGCCACGCGGCGGTGAGGCCGGCGGGTCCGGAACCGACGATCGCGACCTTCTTGCCGTTCGGGGGCTCGACCTCGATCCCGGGGCCGGGGGAGCCCGCGTAGTGGCGGTCGGCGATGAAGCGCTTGAGGCGCCGGATCGGGATCGCGCCTTCGAGGGCGCCGCGGGTGCACTCGCTCTCGCACGGCGCGTAGCAGGCGCGGCCGAGCGTGCCCACGAGGGGCGTGGCGTCGAGGACGAGTTTGAAGGCTTCCTCGTACTTTCCGCTGCGGACGAGGGACACGTATCCGTGCGCCTTGATGCCCGCGGGGCAGGTGTCGATACACGGCGACGTGCCCGCCCGCTGGATGACGGCCTTCTTCGGCACCGCCTGGGGGAAGGCGATGTACGCGGCGCGGCGCGCGACCAGGTCGTAGTTGAACTGGTCGGGCACGGCGACGGTGCAGGCGGTCTCGCACTGGTTGCACCCGGTGCAGGCGTTCCAGTCGATGAAGGTGGAATTCTCCCGCACCGTCGCGTTGAAGGAGCCGCCCGCGGAGCGTCGAATCCCCGTCACCTCGCTGTAGTTCATCGTGGTGATGTTCGGGTGGTTGATGGTCGAGGACATCTTCGGGCCGGAGATGCAGCTCGCGCAGTCGAGCGTCGGGAAGACCTTGCTCAGGAGGATCATTCGTCCGCCGACGCTCGCCTCCTTCTCGACGAGCAGGACCTTGTAGCCCATGTCGCCCAGCTTGATCGACGACTCCATGCCGCCGATGCCGCTGCCGATCACCATGACGTCGTAGTCGTTGTCGGCCCTAGTTCCGTTGTCCATCGGTGGCTCCAGTGGTAGGTCGTCTGCGGCGCTGGGGGCGTCGGGCTAGATGAACAGGTTGACGTTCGCCTGGTCGGCGTCGCCCAGGTACGCCGCGACGCCCGCGTACTCGAGGCCGTCGATCAGCTCCTCGGCCTTGAGCCCCATGACGTCCATCGACATGGTGCAGGCGACCATCTTGATGCCCTGGTCGCGCGCGGTCTCGATGAGCTCTTCGAGCGTCATCACGTTGTTTTGGCGCATCATGCGCTTCATGAGTTTGGGGCCCGCTCCGGCGAAGTTCATCTTCGAGAGGGAGAGCTTTCCCGCGCCCCGCGGCATCATCGCTCCGAAGGCCTTCTGAAGGGGCGTCTTCTTCTTGACCGCGACCTTCTTCGGCTTCCGGATGGCGTTGAGGCCCCAGAAGGTGAAGAACATGGTGACCTCGTCGTCCATCGCCGCCGCTCCGTTGGCGATGATGAACGCCGCCGTCACTTTGTCGAAGTCCCCGCTGAACACGATGATCGTCTTGTTGGTCTTGGCTTCCATGGTCGGCACGTCTCTTTCTGGGTTCGGGTGGGGTTAGGGCGCGACGGCGCCCGCGGGTACGGAGTTCGATACGGGGCCCAGTTCGGTCAGGGCTTCGGAGAACTCGCGCATGTGAGCCACGAAGGGCTCGGCGCACACCGAACAGATCGCGGCCATCTTCAGCCGGTTGGGGGAGAAGCCCTTGGCCTTCATCAGTTCCTGCGCCTGCGCGATGATGCGGCTGGTCCGCGTCCCGCAGTCATCGAGCAGGGCGCACTCGTCGCCGTCCGAGGCGATGAACACCCCGTCGATCCCGCGTTCGAGCGCGCGGAGAATCCATGCGGGCTTGAGCCCGCTGCTGCACGGCACGCTCATGGTCGAGACCGCGGCGGGGTAGTGGAGGTGCCTACTTCCGGCCAGGTCGATGCCGGGGTCGGAGATGTTGTTCGTCGAGAAGACGAGGATCCTCGGCTTGAACCCGGTCTCGGTCGCGGCGGTCACGCCGGGCTCACTTGGTCTTGCGCAGGAAGAGCTGGAGGTAGCCGGCGTCCTCGAGCGCGCCGAGGTACTCGTGGCCCATCTTGTTGCACCAGGCGGGGATGTCCTTGAGCGTGCCTGCGTCCGACGCCATGACTTCCATGACGCCGCCGACGGGAACGCCGCCGATGGCCTTCTTGGCCGCGAGGATGGGCCCGGGGCACGACGTCGCCCGTGAGTCGACGACGAGATCGGACGTGAGTTGCTTGAGATCTTCGGTTGCGAGCGTCATGGTGAAACCTCCTGGAGAGGGCGCTTAGGCGCCGGGGTGGGGTGCGCGGTCGAGCGAGCGACCGCGGGACGCGCGCAGAACATGCAATGCGTATGTCTCATTGGGAATTCGCGCGAGTCCGTTACTATGCACACTATGCACGCTATGCAATGCACGTTTGAATCGATAGGGACCTTGGTCCCTCGTCGCGCGCGATGACCGGCGTCGCGCCCGGGCTCCCTCGAGGAGGCCGGGTATGCTCGCCGTGCGCGCGATAAGCGACCTCGACCTTCACGACCGACCTGGATCACGGCAAGAGGGCAAGCGATGAGGATTCCGCAGGACCCCGACGAGGCGGAATTGATGTCCGCCCGCGACGTCGAGTCGCTTCTCGGGATCGACAAGTCCACGGTGTACCGGATGGCGTACGACGGACGGCTCCCGGCGATCAAGGTCGGCCGTCAGTGGCGGTTCCTCGCGGAGCCGATCCGGGGAATGCTCGACGCCGCGGGCTCCGACGCGGAACGCGCGGTCCGCGACGCGCGACCGGCCCCGCCCACGACGATCTCGGTCGGCGACGCGTCGCGCGTGCAGCCGGTGATCGAGGTCGCGGCCGATCTCCTCGGCGTGATGATGGTCGTCACGGACATGGACGGCAATCCCGCCTCCGAGATCGCGAACCCGTGCCCGTGGTTCGTCGAGCGACAGCAGGACCCGGCCATCCTCGACGCCTGCGTCAAGGACTGGCACGCGTTCGCGGACGAGCGCGAATTCGCGCCGGCGTTCCGCGTCGGCCCTCACGGATTCGAGTGTGCGCGCGCGCTTCTGCGCGACGGCAACCAACTCGTCGGCATGGTGCTCGCGGGGGGCATCGCCCCGGGCGACGCCGCGCCGGGCGTCGAGCCCGACGCGTCCGACGGTCTGTATCACAAGACGGCCGAGGAGCGCGCGAAGCTCCTCGCGGCGCTGCCCCGCATCGCAGGCAGCCTCTCCCACGTCGACAGCTGACGTCGCGCGTTCGCGGTCCTCGCGCGCCGCGACACTTCGGGCGCCCCAGCGGGCATTTTCACTACGTTTCGGGCGTGATCTGGTGGATATTCGCCCGTAGGGGAGTCTCGAACCGTCTCGAAGCGCTGGCACGGAGCAGGAACGCCCGCAGGGGCGCCCCGCGGGCGATGCCACCGCGGAGAAGAGCTCGGACGCCCGATCCGCGCTCCGCCGACGGCGAACGCGTTTGTGAGTGAGCACTCACTCATGTATGCTCGACGCCGTGCCCGACCTCGCAGAAGACACGTCCACCTCGCGCCGCGCCCCCGCGCTCTCCGGCGACGAGCGGCGGGAGATGATCCTCGAGGTCGCGATCCCGCTCCTGGTGGAGCACGGCCAGAACGTCACCACCAAGCAGATCGCCGACGCCGCCGGGATCGCCGAGGGCACGATATTCCGGGTGTTCGACGACAAGCAGGAGCTCGTCGCCGCCGCGGTCGCCAAGTTCATGGACCCCGAGCCGTTCCGCCGCTCCGTGCGCGCGATCCCCGAGGACGCGTCGCTCGAGGAGAAGGTGCGGCAGGTCGTCGTGCTCCTGCGCGAGCGCTTCACCGGGATCGTCGGCGTCATGCACGCGCTCGGCGGGCCCGACCGCGCGAGGATCAAGGGCGGACACGACGGGCGCCACGGACCTCGCGTCGAGATGGCGACCGCCGTGACCGCCGTCCTCGAGACGGAGAGCGCCCGGCTCCGGATCGACGCCGCCACGGCCGCCCACCTGGTGCGCCTCGTCGTCTTCGCCTCGGAATTCCCCAGCTTCAGCGACGCCAAGCGTCTCACCACCGACGAACTCGTCGACTTCATCCTGCGCGGGATCGCGCGAGAGGACGGTTAACCCATGCTCTGGAAGCTCCTCGTCACCTCGATGCGCCCGTACGGCCGGCTCCTCCTCGGCATCGTCGTGTTCCAGCTCGCGCAGTCGATCGCGAACCTCTACCTGCCGAGCCTCAACGCCGACCTCATCGACAAGGGCGTCGCCAACATCGGACCGGGCGGCGTCCCCAACCCCGACATCGCCCACATCTGGCACGACGGGGCGATCATGCTCGGCCTCTCACTGGTCCAGGTCGCGTGCTCCATCACGGCCGTGTACTTCGGCGCGAAGATGTCGATGGCGGTCGGGCGCGACATCCGCGGTCGGATCTTCGACCGCGTCGGCTCGTTCTCCGAGAACGAGGTACAGAAGTTCGGGGCGCCCTCGCTGATCACGCGGACGACGAACGACGTCCAGCAGGTGCAGATGCTCGTGCTGATGTCCGCGACGCTGATGATCGCCGCGCCCTTCATGGCGATCGGCGGCGTCATCATGGCGCTCCAGCAGGACGTGAGCCTCTCGTGGATCATGGTCGTCGCCGTCCCCGTCCTGCTGGGGGCCGTCAGCGCGATCGTCGTGCGCATGGTGCCGCACTTCCGCCGCATGCAGCGGCGCATCGACGCCATCAACCGGGTGCTCCGCGAGCAGCTCACCGGTATCCGGGTCGTGCGGGCCTTCGTCCGCGAGCCCGTGGAACGCGTGCGCTTCGCGAAGGCGAACGCCGACGTCACCGAGTCCGCGCTCAAGGCCGGGCGCCTGATGGTGACGATGTTCCCCGTCGTCATGCTCGTGCTCAACCTCTCGAGCGTCGCGGTGCTGTGGTTCGGCGCGACGCGCATCCAGAGCGGCGAGATGCAGATCGGCGCCCTCTTCGCGTTCCTCACGTACCTCATCCAGATCCTCATGGCCGTGATGATGGCGACGTTCCTGTTCGTGATGGTTCCCCGCGCCGCCGTCTCCGCCGACCGCATCCAGGAGGTCCTCGGGACGGACTCCACCGTCGTCCCGCCGCCCACGCCCGTGACCGCGCTCGATGCGACCGGGACCGTCGAGCTCCGGGACGTCTCCTTCTCCTACCCCGGCGCGGAGAAACCCGTGCTGTCGCACATCAGCTTCACGGCGAAGCGGGGCACGCGCACGGCGATCGTCGGCAGCACCGGGGCGGGCAAGACCACGCTCATCAACCTCCTGCCGCGCCTCTACGACGCGACGGACGGCATCGTGCTGATCGACGGCGTCGACGTGCGCGACGCGGACCCGGACACGCTCTGGTCGCGCCTCGGGCTCGTCCCCCAGCGGCCGTACCTCTTCAGCGGGACCGTCGCCTCGAACCTCCGGTACGGCAACCCCGACGCGACCGACGAGCAGTTGTGGGAGGCGCTCGAGATCGCGCAGGCCCGGCACTTCGTCGAGGAGATGCCCGACGGCATCGAGACGGAGGTGTCCCAGGGCGGCACGACGGTGTCCGGCGGGCAGCGACAGCGGCTCAGCATCGCGCGGGCCCTGGTGCGGCAGCCCGAGATCCTCATCTTCGACGACTCGTACTCCGCCCTCGACACCGCGACGGACGCGCGGCTACGCGCCGCGATCCGGGCGAAGGTCAAGGACGTGACGATGGTCGTCGTCGCCCAGCGCGTCTCCAGCATCGTCGACGCCGACCAGATCCTCGTGCTCGAGGCCGGGGAGATCGTCGCGCGCGGCACCCACGCCGAGCTCCTCGCCTCGTCGGAGACCTACCAGGAGATCGTCAGTACGCAGCTACGAGCGGAGGAGGCGGCATGAGCGAGCGCCAGAACGACGCGCCGGCACGGCCGCGACCGAGGCCGCACGGCGGACCCTTCGGGGGTATGGGGCTGCCCGCCGAGAAGGCGAAGGACTTCAAGGGATCCGCGCGACGGCTCGCGGGTCTCCTCGGGCCCGAGCGCGTGCTCGTCGGCCTCGTCATCCTGCTCGGCGCCGGAAGCGTCGCCCTGTCCGTCACGGGCCCGAAGGTTCTCGGCAACGCGACGACGACGATCTTCGAGGGCTTCCTCTCGCCGACGGGCATCGACTTCGGCGCGCTCCACCGGATCCTCTGGTGGGTCGTCGCGATCTACGCGGGCGCGGCGCTCCTGGCGTTCACCCAAGGGCAGATCCTCAACGCGATCACGCAGCGGACGGTGTACAAGCTGCGCTCGCGCGTCGAGGACACGATCCACCGTCTCCCGCTCCGCTACTTCGACGAGCACCCGCGAGGCGACCTGCTGAGCCGCGTGACCAACGACATCGACAACATCTCGATGACGCTCCAGCAGACCCTCAGCCAGTTGTTCATCTCCGTGCTGACCGTCCTCGGCGTCGTCGGCATGATGCTGTCGATCTCCTGGCAGCTCGCCCTCGTCGCGCTCGTGTCGATCCCGGTGACGGCGGTCATCGTGATGCGCGTCGCGAAGCGCTCGCAGAAGATGTTCGTGGCGCAGTGGAAGCACACGGGCGACCTCAACGCCCAGGTCGAGGAGACATACACCGGGCACGCGCTCGTCAAGGTTTTCGGCCGCCACCGCGAGGTCGCGGCGCGGTTCCGGGACAAGAACGAGGAGCTGTACAAGGCGAGCTTCGGCGCGCAGTTCGTCAGCGGCATCATCATGCCCGCGACCATGTTCGTCGGGAACCTCGTGTTCGTCGCGATCGCCGTGATCGGCGGGATCATGGTCGCGCACGGCTCGCTCCCGCTCGGCGACATCCAGGCGTTCATCCAGTACGCCCGCCAGTTCTCGCAGCCGCTCGCGCAGCTCGGCTCGATGGCCAACCTGCTGCAGTCCGGGGTCGCGAGCGCCGAGCGCGTGTTCGAGCTGCTCGACGCCGATCCCGAGTCGGCGGACCCCGAGGACGCGGACTCGCCCAAGGAACACCACGGCGAGCTGCACTTCGAGCACGTGGCGTTCCGCTACGTCGAGGACAAGCCGCTCATCGACGACCTCTCGCTCGTCGCCGTCCCGGGCAAGACGGTCGCGATCGTCGGGCCGACGGGGGCGGGCAAGACGACGCTCGTCAACCTCATCATGCGCTTCTACGAGCTCGACGGCGGGCGCATCACGCTCGACGGCGTCGACATCTCGACGATGACGCGCGACGACCTGCGCGGACGCACCGGCATGGTGCTCCAGGACACGTGGCTCTTCGAGGGGACCATCCGGGAGAACATCCTCTACGGTCGCCCCGACGCGACCGAGGAGGAGATGCACGCCGCCGCCGAGGCCGCGTACGTCGACCGCTTCGTCCACGCCCTCCCGGACGGGTACGACACGGTGCTCGACGACAACGCCGCGAACATCAGCGCGGGGGAGAAGCAGCTCATCACCATCGCGCGCGCGTTCCTCGCCCGCCCGAGCGTCCTGATCCTCGACGAGGCGACGTCCTCGGTCGACACGCGGACCGAGCTCCTGGTGCAGCACGCGATGGAGAAGCTCCGCAAGGACCGCACGAGCTTCGTCATCGCGCACCGGCTGTCGACCATCCGCGACGCGGACCTCATCCTCGTCATGGAGCAGGGCGCGATCGTCGAGCAGGGCACCCACGCCGAGCTCCTCGCGGCGGAGGGCGCCTACGCGCGCCTGTACGAGGCACAGTTCGCGGCGCCGATCGAGGCGTAGGCGCCCGGTCCGCGTGCTGGCGGGTGGTGAGTGCCGGTTCCGCCAGGGGTTCGGCACTCGACACCCGCGGGGGCGTTCGGCGCGGGGAGGTGTTCGCGACCGGCGCCGCGGAGGTGGTACCCTAGGATCGCTATCCAGGAGGGCCCACGGTGGCCCGGAATCCGGAAGCAATCCACGAACTGCTCGTCGCTCGGACGTACGTCCGCAGCCCGACGTGTACGCGTGGTCACTCTCGCACTACGGAGCCAAGTGGGCTCGTGCGAGGAAAGGAATCGTGTGACTGACACAACCGAGGCCGCTCCCGCAAGCGAAGGCGCGACCGGCCTGAGTGCCATGAAACTCCCCCAGCTGCAGGCCCTCGCCTCCGAGCTGGGCGTATCCGGCACCACCAAGATGAAGAAGAGCGAGCTCATGGAAGCCATCCAGAACGGCGGGGTCGTCCCCGCGAAGGCGGAGCCCAACGACGCTCCCGCCGCGAAGAGCGAGGCCCCGGCCGACACAGGGCGAGGCCCCGGCCGCGACGAGCGAGGCTCCGGCCGACAAGGTCGAGGCCCCGGCGAACAAGGATCGCGCCGAGCGCGCGAAGCAGGCGGTCGCACAGGCCGCTGGCTCGGGCGACGGCAGCTCCGGCGGCGGTAACGCTGGCGGCGGCAACTCCGGCGGGGGACAGCAGCGCGGGCCGCGCGACGACGACCGGGGCGGGCGCCGCAGGCGCGGCCGCGGGCGGGGTCGCGGCGGTGACCGCAACCGCGACGGAGGCAACCAGGGCGGCGACGACCGCGAGGACGACGTCGTGCGCGAGGGCGAGGAGCTGACGCCGATGGGCGGGCTCGTCGACCTCATGGACAACTACGCGTTCATCCGCACCTCGGGCTACCTCCCGGGCAAGGCCGACGTCTACGTCTCCGCCAACCAGGTACGCAACTACGGCCTGCGCAAGGGCGACGCGATCACCGGCACCGTCCGGCCGCCGCGACCCGGCGAGCGCGGGCAGCGCCAGAAGTTCAACGCGCTCGTCGCCGTCGAGACGATCAACGGCCAGACGATCGAGGAGGCCAAGAAGCGCGTCCACTTCGGCGACCTCACGCCGCTGTACCCGCAGGAGCGCCTCCGCCTCGAGACCCTCCCGAGCGTCATGACCACCCGCGTCATCGACCTCGTCGCCCCGATCGGCAAGGGCCAGCGCGGGCTGATCGTCTCGCCCCCGAAGGCCGGCAAGACGCTCGTTCTCCAGGCGATCGCCAACGCGATCACCACGAACGATCCGGACGTCCACCTCATGGTCGTGCTCGTCGACGAGCGCCCCGAAGAGGTCACGGACATGCAGCGCACCGTCAAGGGCGAGGTCGTCGCGTCGACCTTCGACCGGCCCGCGTCCGACCACACGGCCGTCGCGGAGCTCTCGATCGAGCGCGCGAAGCGCCTCGTCGAGGCCGGCAAGGACGTGGTCATCCTGCTCGACTCGATCACCCGCCTCGGACGCGCGTACAACATCAGCGCGCCCGCGTCGGGCCGCATCCTCTCCGGAGGCGTCGACTCGTCGGCCCTGTACCCGCCCAAGCGCTTCTTCGGCGCCGCGCGCAACATCGAGGACGGCGGCTCGCTCACCATCCTCGCCACCGCGCTCGTCGAGACCGGCTCGAAGGCGGACGAGGTCATCTTCGAGGAGTTCAAGGGCACGGGGAACATGGAGCTCAAACTCTCCCGCTCGCTCGCGGACAAGCGCATCTTCCCGGCCGTCGACGTCGACGCGTCCGGCACCCGGCGCGAGGAGATCCTCCTCCCGCCGGACGAGCTCAAGGTCGCGTGGAAGCTGCGCCGCGTGCTCAGCGCGCTCGACCAGCAGCAGGCGATCGAGCTCCTGCTGCAGAAGCTCAAGGAGAACAAGACGAACGTCGAGTTCCTCCTCCAGGTCCAGAAGACGACGCCGGGCACCGAGCAGGACGAGTCGTAGAGTCCGGGTAGTACGATAGGTCGCTGGCCTCACGGTTCACGGGCGCACACCGCGTCCGACCCGGGGGCGCATAGAGGAGATCATGAAGAAGGACATCCACCCCGAGTACGTGGTCACGACGGTCACGTGCACGTGCGGCAACACCTTCCAGACGCGTTCGACCGCGACGAGCGGGACGATCAACGCCGACGTGTGCAGCGAGTGCCACCCGTTCTACACGGGCAAGCAGAAGATCATGGACACCGGCGGACGCGTCGCGCGATTCGAGAAGCGGTACGGCAAGAAGGCCGCGAAGTAGTCCCGCACGGGGACGATCGCGATGGCCGACACCTTTGCCGCCGTCCAGCCCCTGCTGGACGAGTACGCGGACATCGAGACGCAGCTCGCCGACCCCGCCGTCCACGCTGACGCGTCGCGCTCCCGGACCCTCGGGCGGCGCTTCGCCGAACTCGGGCGCGTCGTCGCCGCGCATCGGGCGTGGGACGCCGCGGTGGGCGACCTCGCCGCGGCCGAGGAGATGGCCGACGCCGACCCCGCGATCGCGGCGGAGATTCCCGCCATGCGGGACAAGGTGGAGGAGACGGCGGAGACGCTCCGGCGCATCCTGCTCCCTCGCGACCCGGACGACGCGCGCGACGTCATCCTCGAGGTCAAGGCGGGCGAGGGCGGCGACGAGTCCGCGCTCTTCGCCGGCGACCTGCTCAAGATGTACCTCAAGTACGCGGAGCGCCAGGGCTGGTCCGCGCAGGTGCTCGACGCGACGCCCACCGAGCTCGGCGGCTACAAGGACGTGTCCGTCGCGATCAAGGCGAAGGGCAACCCCGAACCCGAGAACGGCGTGTGGGCGAACCTCAAGTACGAGGGCGGCGTCCACCGCGTCCAGCGCGTGCCCACCACGGAGTCGCAGGGCCGCATCCACACCTCCGCCGCCGGCGTCCTCGTCTTCCCCGAGGCCGAGGAGGTCGAGGAGATCGAGATCGGCCCCAACGACGTCCGCGTCGACGTCTTCCACTCCTCCGGTCCCGGCGGCCAGTCGGTCAACACCACGGACTCCGCCGTCCGGCTGACGCACCTGCCCACGGGCATCGTCGTCAGCTGCCAGAACGAGAAGAGCCAGCTTCAGAACAAGGAGAGCGCGTTCCGCATCCTCCGGGCGCGGCTGCTCGCCGCTCAACGCGAGGAGGCGGAGGCCGAGGCGGCCGACCTGCGCCGCTCGCAGGTGCGCACTGTCGACCGGTCCGAGCGCATCCGCACGTACAACTTCCCGGAGAACCGCATCGCCGACCACCGCACCGGCTACAAGTCGTACAACCTCGACCAGGTCCTCGCCGGCGACCTCGGACCCGTGATCCAGAGCGCGATCGACGCCGACGAGGCCGCGCGCCTGGCCGCCCCCGACGAGTAGGCCCGTGCCCGCCGAGACGCTCCGGGCGCTCGCGCGCGAGATCGCGGGGAGGCTCGAGGCCGCGGAAGTGCCCAGTCCCGACGCCGACGCCCGGGCGCTTCTCGCGCTCGCGGCGGGGATTCCGGTGGCGGACGTCCGGCTCGCCGAGGCGCGGGGCGACGCCGTGCCCCCCAAGCTCGATCGCGCCCTCCTCGAGGAGGCCGTCGCCCGCCGCGCGGCGCGCGAGCCCCTTCAGCACATCGTCGGGTCGGCGCCGTTCCGCACGCTGACGCTCGCGGTGGGGCCCGGCGTCTTCGTGCCGCGCCCCGAGACCGAGATCCTCGCCGGGGTCGCGATCGACGCCGCGGCGGCCGTCGCAGCGTCCGGGCGCGCGCCCGAGGTCGCCGACCTCTGCGCCGGATCCGGGCGCGATCGGGCTGGCCGTCGCGACCGAGGTCCCCGCGGTGATCGTGACGATGGTCGAGCTCGACGCCACCGCGTTCGCGTTCCTCGGGCGCAACCTCGCCGCGGCGCCTGCGGACGTCCGCGAACGCGTGTCGGTCGTCCGCGGCGACGCCCGAACCGCGCTCGCGGAGCGCGACGGCGCGTTCGACATCGTCGTGTCCAATCCGCCGTATGTGCCGCCGGGAGCGACGCCGCGCGATGTCGAGGTCGCGGTCCACGATCCCCAGATCGCGCTCTACGGCCTGGGGGAGGACGGCCTCGAGGTCCCGCGCGGCGTCGCCCGCGCGGCCGCGCGCCTCCTCCGCCCGGGCGGCGTCTTCGCGATGGAGCACGGCGAGGAACAGGGCGAGGAGGTTCGCGCGATCCTCCGCGACGCGGGCGCGTGGCGCGACGTCGAGACCCGGCGCGATCTCACGGGGCGACCGAGGTGCGCCGTGGCGATCCGCGCCTGAGCCGTGCGAGACTGGCCGACGTGATCCTCCCGGCATTCGACTCCTCGACCTGGGGTCCCTCGATCGACGCGGCCGTCCACGCCGTCGAACGCGGCGGCGCGGTCGTCTTCCCCACGGACACCCTGTACGGGATCGGATGCGACGCGTTCCAGCCCGAGGCGGTCGAGGCGATCCTCGCGGCGAAGGGCCGCGGGCGCGAGATGCCCCCTCCGGTGCTGATCCCCGCCGCGGGCACGATCGACGGGATCGCGCGCGACGTGCCGGACGCGGTCCGGGCGCTCATGGAGGCGTTCTGGCCGGGGCCCCTCACGATCATCGTGCACGCGCAGCCCTCGCTCACGTGGGACCTCGGGGAGACCGGCGGGACGGTGGCCGTCCGCGTGCCCGAGCATCCCGTCGCGCTCGCCCTGCTCCTGCGCACGGGCCCCATGGCCGTCACGAGCGCCAACCGCACCGGCGGGCCGCCCGCCACGACGGTCGAGGGCGCCGAATGGCAGCTCGGGTCGTCCGTCGCCGTGTACCTCGACGGCGGGACGACGCCCATCGGGCAGCCCTCGACGATCATCGACGCGACCGGCGAGACCCTCCGCATCGTCCGCGAGGGGGCGCTTCACCGCGACGAGGTCGCGGCGGCGGCCGGCGTCCCCGTCGAAGGCGGCGCCGGGTGAAGGTCTACCTCACGCTCCTCGTCGTCTCGGCGCTCGTCACGTATGTCGCGACGCCCATGATGCGGTTCCTGGCGTTCCGCGTCGGCGCGGTGACGGCGGTGCGCGACCGCGACGTCCACACCGTGCCGACGGCTCGGCTCGGCGGCGTGGCGATCTACCTCGGGCTCGCGGCGGGGATCGCGGTTGCGAGCGCGGTCCCCTTCCTCGGGCGCGTCTTCGAGATCTCCGGGGCCGCATGGGCGGTCCTCGGCGGGGCGGGGTTGGTGTGCCTCCTCGGCGTCGTCGACGACGTCTACGACCTCGACTGGATGGCCAAGCTCGCGGGACAGGTGTTCGCCGCGTGGATCCTGGCCTGGGGCGGCGTCCAGCTCGTCACCGTCCCGATCGCGGGGGTGACGATCGCCTCGAGCCCGCTGTCGCTCGCCGCGACGATGATCACCGTGGTCATCGCCATCAACGCCGTCAACTTCGTCGACGGCCTCGACGGCCTCGCGGCGGGAATGATCGCGATCGGCGGCTCGGCATTCCTGCTCTACACCTACGTGCTCGCGCGCGACGCGTCACCGGGCGACTTCTCGAGCCTCGCGACGCTCGTGCTCGCGAGCCTCGTGGGCGCATGCCTAGGGTTCCTGCCGCACAACGTCCACCCCGCGCGCATCTTCATGGGCGACTCCGGGGCGATGGTCCTCGGTTTGACGATGGCCGCCGCGGCGATCATCGTGACCGGGCAGGTCGATCCGGAGATCGTGAAGGACCGCGGCGCGCTCGTGCCGGCGTTCGTCCCGATCGTCCTCCCGTTGATGGTTGTCGCCGTCCCGCTCACCGACATGATCCTCGCCGTCGTACGGCGCACCCTCCGGGGCGAGTCGCCGTGGGCGCCCGACGCCCACCACCTGCATCACCGGCTGCTCCGGTTCGGGCACTCGCACCGGTGGGCGGTGGCGGTGCTGTACATCTGGACCGCGGTGCTCAGTTACGGGACGGTGTCGCTCGTGTTCATGCGCGGGCGCTACGCGATGCTCCTGCTCGGCATCGGCGTGGTCGTGGCGTCGGTCGTCACCTTCTCGCCGAAGTTCAGGGACGCCCTGTCCCACGCGATCGATCGGGTCGGCACGCGCCTGCTCGGCTCGGCGCGTCGCACGGCGACGTGGCGCGTGACGAAGCAACGCGCGAAGGCGACGACGAGGAAGAAGGCATGAGCGACGACCGGACCGTGTACCGCAAGGCGCTCGTCGGCGTCGCCTTCGCCGGGGCCGTCGTCGTCGTCGTCGGCGCGGTCGTCGCGGGGCTCGCCGACGGGGCGGGCGCGGCGCGGGCCGCGGCGCTCGGCGGGATGATCGCCGGGGTCGCCGCTCTCGCCACTCCCGCCTCGATGCTCCTGGGCCGAAGTCGCCCTCCCCACGTCCTCGCGGCCGTCGTCGCGGGCGTGTGGCTCACGAAAATGGTCGTGCTCGTCGCGGTGGTCGCGCTCGTGTCACGGGTCGAGGGATTCCCGCGCGAGGCGTTCGGCTGGACCCTCATCGCCGGGGTGATCGCGTCCCTCGGAATCGACGTCTGGGCGGTGCGCTCCACGCGCGTTCCGTACGTCGAGCAAGATTCGTAGTCCGGGTGCGGATGCGTTAGGCTCTGTGCAGTCCCCAGCACCGCCGAGGCGCGCGTAGGCGCCCACAGAGGCCTACCAACGGAGTGGCCATGTTGACTTTCGCGGCTACCATCGCACCGATGGCGTCAAGCGGCGACGGCGCACAATCCGGGGGGTCCGAGGGCTTCTGGTCGTGGCTGTTCCAGTCGAACGGATTCCACGCCCCGTCCGTCCTCGACTTCTTCCCCGACGCTGTGCTCTTCGGAGGCACGATCTTCGAGATCAACCGGATCGTGATCATCCGGATCCTCTCCGCGATCGTGCTCATCGGCTTCGTCGGCATCATCGCCCAGCGCGCCCGTGTGGTCCCGCGTCGCGGCCAGGCGCTCATAGAAATCGCGCTCGACTTCGTGCGCGTCCAGGTCGCCGAGCAGGTGATGGGCAAGGAACGCGCCCGGCGCTTCGTGCCGTTTCTCACGACGCTGTTCCTCGCGATCGTCGTGTTCAACGTCGCGGGGATCGTGCCGTTCCTCAACGTCGCGGCGACCTCGCTGATCGGGCTGCCGATCATCATGGCGGCGTGGGTGTACGTCATGTACCTCGGCGTCGGCGTCCAGCACCACGGCTTCTGGGGCTACCTCCGCGCGAGCCTCTTCCCGCCCGGCGTCCCGTTCCTCGTGTACATCCTGCTCACGCCCATTGAGGCCGTCCAGGTCTTCATCCTTCGGCCGGCGACCCTCGCGCTCCGACTGACGGCCAACATGATGGCCGGGCACCTTCTGCTCGCGCTGTGCTTCGCGGGCACCCAGTACTTCTTCTTCGAGGCATCGGGCGCGATCGCGGGGGTCGGGGCGATCTCGCTCGTCGCCGCGGTCGCGTTCATGCTCTTCGAGATCTTCGTCGCCCTGCTCCAGGCGTACGTCTTCGTCATGCTCTCCGCCGTGTACCTCAACATGGCGCTGGAGGATGAGCACTAGGTAGGCTTGCCCGGCTACCCGGCCGGACATCAACGGAAGGAACCATCGTGGACACCACGACACTCGCCGCTCTCAACGGCAACATCGCCACCATCGGCTACGGCGTGGCGACTCTCGGCCCCGGTATCGGCCTGGGCATCCTCATCGGTAAGACCGTCGAGGGCATGGCCCGTCAGCCCGAGGTCGCCGGTCAACTCCGCGCGACCATGTTCATCGGTGTCGCCTTCGTCGAGGTGCTGGCGCTCCTCGGCCTGGTCACCGGATTCCTCTTCACCTAATATGTCTGCGCTCGCGTTCGCCGCCGAGGGGGAGTCGGTACCCAACCCGCTCCTCCCGGAAAACTACGACCTCCTGTGGTCGGTCGTCGTCTTCGCCATCATCGTCGTCGCCTTCACGCGCTGGATCCTTCCGAAGCTCAACAAGGTCCTCGACGAACGGGCCGACACGATCGAGGGCGGCATCGAGCGCGCCGAGAAGGCCCAGCGGGAGGCCGAGGCCGCGCTCAAGGAGTACACCGAGCAGCTCACGCAAGCCCGCGCGGAGGCCGCGCGCTTGCGTGACGACGCACGAGCGGAGGCCACGCAGATCCTGCGGGACGCGCGGGCGAACGCCGTCAAGGACGCGGAGCACGTGACGGAGACGGCGATCCGGCAGATCGAGGCGGAGCGCCAGCAGACGGTGATCGCCCTGCGCTCCGACGTCGGCGCGCTCGCCGCGGAGCTCGCGTCCCGCATCGTCGGCGAGGCGTTGGACGACGACGCGCGCCAGCAGCGCGTGATCGACGCGTTCCTCGACGAACTCGAGCAGTCGGTCAAGGCCGAGGGGTAGACGATGCGTGGAACGAGCGAGGTTTCGAGGGACGCGGTCATGGAGCACTTCGGCGCGGTCGCGAACGCCGCCGGCTCCGACGCGTCCATGCTCGCGGAGCAGTTGTTCTCCGTGGTCGAGGCGCTCGACTCGTCCGGCTCGCTTCGCCGCGCCCTCACCGACCCGGCGCGGCCGGGGACGGACAAGGGCAGCCTTGTCACCGCGCTCTTCGGCGGGCTCGACTCCCGCGTCCGCGACGTCGTCGAGGCGTTCGTCGACCGCCGATGGGTCCAGGAGAACGACCTCGGCGACGCGATCGAGGACGCCGCCGTCGACGCCTACCTTGCGGCCGTCGAATCGGAGGGCGGGCTCGACGCGTTCGAGGAGGAGATGTTCCGCGTGGAGCGCTTCCTCGCTTCGGAGAGGGATCTCCTCTCCGCGCTCGGCGAGCGCTCGTCGACCCCGGAGGCGCGGGTCCGGCTCGCCCGGGACGTCTTCGGTGACGCCGTGGGCCCGACGACGCTCGCGCTGATCGAGCGCGCGGCCCGGGAGCCGCGCAAGCGCCGCCTCCCGAAGGCGATCGACTACTACATCGCCGCCGCGGCGGCGCGCCGCGCGAAGTCCGTGGTCGACGTGACAAGCGCGGTCGAGTTGAGCACCGCGCACCGGACGCGGCTGACGACGATTCTGCGCGCCCGGCTCGGGCGCGATGTTCAGGTGAACGTGTCGGTCGACCCCCGGGTGGTCGGCGGAATGCGAATCCAGGTCGGGGATCAGGTCGTGGACGGCACGACGCTGAGCAAGCTCGACGAGGCACGACGACGACTGGTCGGCTAGCGCCGACCGCTCCCGCGAAAACGGGAACGACAGGAGACAAGCGAATGGCTGAGTTGACGATCAGTCCGGACGAGATCCGGACGGCGCTCGACACGTACGTGAAGTCGTACAAGCCCTCGGGCAACGTCGAATCGGAGGTGGGCCGCGTCACGCTGGCCGCCGACGGCATCGCCCAGGTCGAGGGCCTACCCGGCGCGATGGCGAACGAGTTGCTGCGCTTCGAGGACGGCACGCTCGGGCTCGCGCTCAACCTCGACGTCCGCGAGATCGGCGTCGTCATCCTCGGCGAGTTCACGGGGATCGAGGAGGGCCAGGAGGTCCATCGCACCGGCGAGGTGCTTTCCGTCGCCGTCGGCGACGGCTACCTCGGGCGCGTCGTCGACCCGCTCGGGAAACCGATCGACGGCCTCGGCGAGATCACGACGGAGGCGCGGCGCGCGCTCGAGCTCCAGGCGCCGGGCGTCATGTCTCGCGAGTCCGTGCACGAGCCGCTCCAAACGGGGCTCAAGGCGATCGACGCGATGATCCCCATCGGCCGCGGCCAGCGCCAGCTGATCATCGGCGACCGTCAGACGGGGAAGACCGCCATCGCGATCGACACGATTATCAACCAGAAGGCGAACTGGGAGAGCGGCGACCCGGACAAGCAGGTGCGGTGCATCTACGTCGCGATCGGGCAGAAGGGCTCGACGGTCGCGTCGGTGCGAAGCGCGCTCGACGAGGCCGGCGCGCTCGAGTACACGACGATCGTCGCGTCGCCCGCGTCGGATCCTGCGGGCTTCAAGTACCTCGCCCCCTACACCGGCTCGGCCATCGGTCAGCACTGGATGTACGGCGGCAAGCACGTCCTCATCATCTTCGACGACCTGTCCAAGCAGGCGGAGGCCTACCGCGCCGTCTCGTTGCTCCTGCGCCGCCCGCCCGGGCGCGAGGCCTACCCGGGTGACGTGTTCTACCTCCACTCGCGCCTGCTCGAGCGTTGCGCGAAACTGTCCGAGGACATGGGATCGGGGTCGATGACCGGCCTGCCCATCATCGAGACCAAGGCGAACGACGTCTCGGCGTACATCCCGACCAACGTCATCTCGATCACGGACGGCCAGATCTTCCTCCAGTCCGACCTTTTCAACGCGAACCAGCGCCCGGCGATCGACGTGGGCATCTCCGTGTCGCGCGTCGGCGGCTCCGCGCAGATCAAGGGCATGAAGAAGGTCTCCGGGACGCTCAAGATCGACCTCGCGCAGTATCGGTCGCTCGAGGCGTTCGCGATGTTCGCGTCGGACCTCGACGCGGCGAGCCGCCAGCAGCTCACGCGCGGGGCGCGCCTCATGGAGCTCCTCAAGCAGCCGCAGTTCTCGCCCTACCCCGTCGAGGACCAGGTCGTCTCGATCTGGGCGGGGACGAAGGGCAAGCTGGACCGCCTGCCCGTCGCCGACGTCCTGACGTTCGAGCACCAGCTCATCGACCACCTGCGGCGCAACACGAAGATCCTCGATCAGATCGCGAAGACGGGGCTCCTCACGGACGACGTGGAGGCGGAGCTGGAGACCGCGGTCGACGACTACCTCTCGACGTTCACGGGAGCGGAGGACACCGAACTCAGCACGGAAACCACCGTCGCGGACGGGGTCGATGTCGAGGTCGAGCAGGAGACGATCACGAAACGGAAGAAGAGGGCGTAGCGGAGCATGGGTGCGAAGCAGCGCGTCTTCCGGCAGCGGATCCGGTCGACTCAGTCGCTCAAGAAGATCTTCCGCGCGATGGAGCTGATCGCTGCCTCGCGCATCGCGAAGGCTCGCGAGCGCGTGGGCGCGGCGTCACCGTACGCGAAGGCGATCACGCGCGCGATCGAGGCGGTCGCGGATCACGCGGACATCGACCACCCGCTCACGACGGAGCGCATCGACACGCGCCGCGTCGCCCTGCTCGTCGTGACCGCGGACCGAGGCATGGCGGGCGCCTACACGGCGAACGCCCTCCGGGCTTCGGAGCGCCTCCGCGAGCAGCTGATGGAGGAGGGCAAGGAGGTCGTCCAGTACTGCGCCGGACGCCGCGGCGTCTCGTACTTCAAGTTCCGTCGACGCCCCCTCGCCGGGCAGTGGGTCGGCGATTCCGACGCGCCCACGATCGAGACCGCGCAGGACATCGCGCGGACGCTTCTCGCGGCCTTCCTCGCCCCCGCGGACGAGGGGGGCGTGTCCGAGATCCACATCGTCTACACGCGCTATCACACGATGGTGTACCAGGAATCGCGCCTCATCCGCGCCCTTCCTCTCGAGGTCGTCGAGGGTGAGTTCGGCGAGGGGGAGGAGGTCCCGCCGCTGTACGAGTTCGAACCCTCGGCCGAGGAGGTCCTCGACGCGCTCCTGCCGCGCTACATCGAGGCGCGGGTCTACAGCCACCTGCTCCAGTCCGCGGCGAGCGAGCTCGCGGCGCGCCAGCGCGCGATGAACACGGCGACCACGAATGCCGAGGACATGATCCTCGATTACACGCGGCGCGCCAACGCGGCCCGCCAGGCCGAGATCACCCAAGAGATCAGCGAAATCGTCTCGGGCGCGGACGCGCTCGCGGCCTCGTGACCGGAAACGAGAAGAGAATGCCCACCACCCCTCGAAAGACGAAGACGAGCAAGACGCCGAAGAAGAAGGCCGCCGCGCCCGCCACGAACGCGATCGCGGTCGGGCGTGTGGCGCGCGTCATCGGCCCCGTCGTCGACGTCGAGTTCCCCGCCGACGCCATTCCGGACATGTACAGCGCGCTCGAGGTCGACATCGACCTGCGCGCGCAGGGCGAGGACGAGGGCGTCGTGCACATGACGCTCGAGGTCGAGCAGCACCTCGGCGACAACATGGTCCGGGCCATCGCGCTCAAGCCGACGGACGGTCTCGTCCGCGGAACCGAGGTGCGCGACACCGGCGCCCCCATCTCCGTCCCCGTCGGCGACGTGACCAAGGGTCACGTGTTCAACGTCATCGGCGAGGTGCTCAACGCCAAGCCGGACGAGAAGATCGAGATCACCGAGCGCTGGCCGATCCACCGCAAGCCGCCGGACTTCGACCAGCTCGAGCCGAAGACGAAGATGTTCGAGACCGGTATCAAGGTCATCGACCTCCTCACTCCGTACGTCGAGGGCGGAAAGATCGGCCTGTTCGGCGGCGCGGGCGTCGGCAAGACCGTCCTGATCCAGGAGATGATCTACCGCGTCGCGACCCACCACAACGGCGTGAGCGTGTTCGCGGGCGTGGGGGAGCGGACCCGCGAGGGCAACGACCTCATCGCGGAGATGACGGAGTCGGGCGTCATCAACCAGACCGCCCTCGTGTTCGGCCAGATGGACGAGCCGCCGGGCACGCGCCTGCGCGTGGCACTGTCCGCGCTCACGATGGCGGAGTACTTCCGCGACGTCCAGCGCCAGGACGTGCTCCTGTTCATCGACAACATCTTCCGCTTCACGCAGGCCGGCTCCGAGGTCTCGACGCTTCTCGGCCGCATGCCGTCCGCCGTCGGCTACCAGCCCACTCTCGCGGACGAGATGGGCCGGCTCCAGGAGCGCATCACCTCGACGCGCGGCCACTCGATCACGTCGCTCCAGGCGATCTACGTTCCCGCGGACGACTACACCGACCCGGCCCCGGCGACGACGTTCGCCCACCTCGACGCGACCACGGAGCTCAGTCGCGACATCGCGTCGCGCGGCCTCTACCCGGCCGTCGATCCGCTCGCGTCGTCCTCGCGCATCCTCAACCCGCAATTCGTGGGCAAGGAGCACTACGAGACGGCGTCGGCGGTCAAGGCGATCCTCCAGCGCAACCAGGAGCTCCAGGACATCATCGCGATCCTCGGCGTCGACGAGCTCAGCGAGGAGGACAAGATCATCGTGTCGCGCGCGCGCAAGATCCAGCAGTTCCTGAGCCAGAACACCTACATGGCGACGCAGTTCACGAACGTTCCCGGCTCGACCGTTCCGCTCTCGGAGACCGTCGAGGCGTTCTCCGGCATCGTCAAGGGCGATTACGACCACATCTCCGAGCAGGCCTTCTTCAACATCGGCGGCCTCGAGGACCTGGACAAGGCCTGGGGCCGCATCCAGAAGGAGAGCAGCTAGGTGGCGCTCACCGTGGACATCGTGGGCCCGGACGGCGTCCGATGGTCCGGGCAGGCGACGTTCGTCACCGCGCCGACCATCGAGGGCTCGATCGGGCTCTACCCGGCGCACGAGCCGATCATGTCGGTCCTCAAAGCCGGGGACATCGCGGTGGATCCCGTCGAGGGCGAGCGCGCGATCGTCCCGATCACCGGGGGCTTCTTGTCGTTCGACGACGACACCATCACGGTCATCGCCGATTCGCAGGACCGGCCCGACGCGTAGGGGAGTGCGGCGCATGAGAGCGGCACGCGCGTGAGGGTCGTCATCGCCCGGTGCGAGGCCGCCTACTCCGGGCGGCTCAACGCCCACCTACCGCTCGCGACGCGGGCGATCATGGTCAAGGCCGACGGCTCCGTGCTGCTCCATTCGGACGGGGGTTCGTACAAGCCGCTCAACTGGATGAGCCCCCCGTGCACGCTCCGGGAGGCCGAGCCCGACGACGAGGCCGCCTCGCGCGGGGCGCTCGCCGTGTGGATCGTCCAGCACGCGAAGACCGACGACCGCCTCCAGATCGAGATCCACGAGATCCTGAGCGACACCGAGCACGAGCTGGGGGCGGATCCCGGGCTCGTCAAGGACGGTGTCGAGGCGCACCTCCAGGCGCTGCTCGCGGAGCAGATCGCGCTGCTCGGGGAGGGGCACACGCTGGTGCGCCGCGAGTACCCGACCGCGATCGGCCCCGTCGACATCCTCGCGAAGTCCCCCGAGGGGCGGACCGTCGCCGTCGAGATCAAGCGCCGGGGCGACATCGACGGCGTCGAGCAGCTCACGCGGTACCTCGAACTACTCGGTCGCGACCCGCTGCTCAGCCCCGTCGAGGGCGTGTTCGCGGCGCAGGAGATCAAGCCCCAGGCGCGGGTGCTCGCCGAGGACCGCGGCATCCGCTGCCTCGTCCTCGACTACGCGGCGATGAGTGCCGCCGACGACCCCTCGACCCGCCTCTTCTAGCGCCCGCGTCGACCGCGCGTTCCGCTAATCGAAACGTTTCGGCTAGGCTCTCCCGCATGACTTCTGCGCTTCGCACGTTCCCCGACGGATTCCTCTTCGGCGCCTCCACCGCGTCTTACCAAATCGAAGGCGCGGTCGCGGAGGACGGCCGCGGCCCGTCGATCTGGGACACGCGCGCCCACACGCCCGGCTTGATCCGCGACGGCGAGACCGGCGACGTGACGGACGACCATTACCACCGCTACGCCGACGACGTCGCGGCGATGGCGAAGCTCGGGCTGAAGGCGTATCGCTTCAGCATCGCCTGGCCGAGGATCCAGCCGACGGGCGGCGGGCCGTTCAACGAGGCGGGCTTCGCGTTCTACCACCGGCTCCTCGACGAGCTCGACAAGCACGGGATCGAGCCCCTGGTCACGCTCTACCACTGGGACCTGCCCCAGCCGCTCGAGGACGCGGGGGGCTGGCCTAACCGCGACACCGCCTACGCGTTCGAGGCGTACGCGCGCCGGACGATCGAGGAGTTCAAGGACCGGGTGACGTTCTGGACGACGCTCAACGAGCCGTGGTGCTCGGCGTTCCTCGGCTACTCCCAGGGAAGCCACGCTCCGAGCCGCACCGAGCCCGCCGCCTCCCTCGCGGCCGCGCACCACCTCAACCTCGCCCACGGCCTCGCGAGCCGCGCGATCAAGGAGGTGGCCCCCGACGCGACGGTGTCGCTCGTGCTCAACGCCCACATCCCGCGGCCGTGGGACCCGTCCAACGCCGCGGACGTCGACGCGTCGCGCCGCATCGACGCGCTGGCCAACCGCGTCTTCATCGACCCGCTCGCGAAGGGCGCATATCCCGAGGATCTGATCGACGATACGCGTTCCCTCACCGACTGGTCGTTCGTGCGCGACGGCGACCTCGACATCATCCGCGACACGATCGACGTCATCGGCGTCAACTACTACTCAAGCCACGTGGTGCGCCACCACCCCGGCGCGGTCGGCATGCCCGGGGCCGACGGGCACGGCGCCGGCGCGGGCACGGCGTTCCCCGGCGCGGACATGGTGGAATTCGTCCGCCCGTTCGGACCGCTGACCACCATGGGGTGGAACCAGGACGCCTCGGCGTTCCACGGACACCTGCTGCGCATCCATCGCGACCTGGGGCTCCCGATCGTCGTCACGGAGAACGGAGCGGCCTTCGTGGACGAGGTCGCGCCCGACGGGCGCATCCACGACGCGGACCGCGTCCGCTACCTCCACGACCACTTCGAGGCGGCCCTGCTCGCGATCGACGAGGGCGCGGACGTTCGCGGCTACATGGTGTGGTCGCTCATGGACAACTTCGAATGGTCGTACGGGTTCACCCAGCGCTTCGGTCTCTTCCGCGTCGACTACGACACCCTCCGCCGCACGTGGAAGGACTCCGCGTACTGGTATCAGGAGACGATCCGCACGCGCGCCCTGACGCCTGTCGAACGCGCGCCGGAGCTCGGCCCGACTCCCGCGGAGTCGTTCTAGGGCGCCCCGTACCGATACGTAGACTGGGGACATGGCACGCCGGTCCCGCAAGCGCCCGTACGGGGACCCGCACCCCGAGCTCGACGTCGAACGCCTCACGAGCGGCTTCCCGTCGCGCATCGAGCCCGGCCCTGGCGGCGAGCCCTTCTACGTCGCCATCTCGCGCCAGCGCGACAAGTCCTACTCCTGCCCGGCCTGCGGCCAGGAGATCCCGCCGATGAGCCACCACGTCGTCACATGGGCCGCGGGCGGGCTGTTCGGCCCCGACGTCGCGGCGGACGAGCGTCGCCACTGGCACACGGCGTGCTGGGAGCGATTCGGGCGGGCGCGTGACTGACGCGCGAACCGTCGAGCTCCGCGCGACCACCGTCCTGCCCTCCGTGCGCGAGAACATCGTGCTGCGCACCGAGGACGGGCTGTCGCTCGTCGGCGAACTCGCGGTGCCGGCATCCGGGCGGGTCGCGGCCACGCTCGTCACCCTCCACCCGCTTCCCACCCACGGCGGGTTCATGGACTCCCACGTGCTGCGCAAGGCCGCGTGGCGCCTGCCGTACCTCGCCGACATCGCGGTGCTGCGATTCAACACCCGCGGTACGCACTCCGCGCGCGGAACGTCCGAGGGCGAGTTCGGCGGCGGGCGACCCGAGGGTGCCGACGTCAGGGCCGCCGTGGACTTCGTCGTCCGGCGCCGCCTGCCCCACCGGTGGCTCCTCGGCTGGTCGTTCGGCACGGAAGTCGCGCTCATGCACGGAAGCGCGCTCGACGTCGAGGGCGCTATCCTGCTCTCCCCGCCGATGCAGCGGGCCACCGCCGCCGACCTCGAGGGATGGGAGCGGAGCGGCAAGCCCGTCGTTGCCCTCGTCCCCGAGCACGACGACTACCTGCGCCCCGATGCCGCGGAGGCCGCCTTCGCGCCCCTGCCGTCCGCGCGGATCGTCGCCGTCGAGGGCGCCAAGCATCTGTGGGTCGGTGAGAGCTACGTGCGCACGGCACTCGACGCCATCGTGGACGTCGTCGCCCCCGGGAAGACCCCGCTGCCGACGCGGGTACCCGTCGACGTCGTGCAGCACGGCCGCGGGGCCCGGGGCCGATCGTGACGGCCGCGCGGAACGTGCTCCACGTGGGCCTGCGGGGCACGGGCCCCGCGGCGGGCACGCCGGGACACCCGCCCCTCGTCCTACTCCACGCGTTCCCTCTCGACTCCTCGATGTGGGCCCCGCTCGAACGCGCGCTCGCCTCGCGCGGCGCGACCGCGCACGGGTTCGACTACCCGGGATTCGGTACGACCCCGATCCCCGACGGGGTGGAGCCGAGCATCGAGGCGATCGCGGACGCGGCCGTCGCGACGCTCCGCGACGGGATCGGCGCGCTCGCCGCGCACTGGGTCGGCTGCTCGATGGGCGGGTACGTCGCGCTCGCGATCGCGAAGCGCCATCCCGAGGCCGTCGCGGGCCTCGGGCTCGTGGATACCCGCGCCGCGGCGGACGACGAGGCGAAGCGGGCATCGCGCCTTGAGGCGGCCCGGGCGTTGGATCGCGCCGACGCGTTCCCCGATCCGGACGGCGCCGCCGCGTCGCTGGTCGGCATCGAGGGCGCGGCCCGCGCCGAGATCCTCGAGACTGCCGCGGCGATCATCGCGAGGACGCGTCCGCCGGCCGCCGCCTGGGGGCAGCGGGCGATGGCGTCGCGCCCCGACCGAAGCGGCGTGCTACGCGGATTCGACGGACCCGTCGTCGTCGCGTGGGGCGAGCGCGACGCGGTGACGAGCAGGGAGGATGCCGACGCGATGGCGAGCGCCGCGGGCACGGAAACCGTCGTTCTCCCGGGCGTGGGGCACCTCAGCCCCCTGGAGGCCCCAGAGGCCGTCGTCGAGGCTCTGAGGCCGCTGTACGGGCTCTAGGACGGGTAATCGTCGCCCGCCCGGAGCCGTCGCTCGAGCGCGACGTCCAGCGCGACCGACTCCCCGTCGCGCGCTCCTCGACCGAGCTGGAGCGGAGGGTCGCTCGGCGTGAGCGTCACGCCTCCGATGCGGGCGCCGAGGCCCGCCGGCACGGAGAGGATGTAGAACTGCCCGTCCGTCCCGACCGCGAGGGAGAGATCCTGCCGGAGATACCAACCCTCCGTGGAGGTGCGGAAGCGGCCGCGGCCGCCGTAGCCGCGGGCCTTGAGCGGGACGGGCGCGATGCCCGCCTCGCGCGCCGCCCGCACGAATTCGGCGATGAGGGCGCGCGCGGCCCGGCTCTCGGCCGCCCGGGCCCGTTCAAGCGCCTCCGCGTGCACGAGCGCGCGCTCGGTCCGCGCGTCGGATTCCTTCTTGGAGCCCTCGGGCGTGTCGGCCACGGCGACGGCCTAGTCGTCGTCCCCGGATCCCTGGGGGGCCGACCCTTGCGCAGCGGGCGCGTCGTCGTCGGTCGGCGCGCCGTCGGCGTCCTCCGATGCGACGGGCTGGCGGTGGTCGAGGGCCTCGTCGAGCGCGGCGCCGTCCACGGGAGCGAACACGCTCACGATCTCCTCGTCCGCGTCGGGTTCGGCGTCGTCCGCGGTCGCCGCCGCCTCGGTCGTCGCGACGCCTTCCTCGAGCACGGCGGCGACCGCGGCGGCCTGCTCGGGTGAGCGCGCGGTCCCCGGGTCGGAGACGAGGAGGGAACGGAGTTCGTCGAGGTAGGACGTGATCGACTCGCGCTGGCGGTTGAGGTCTTCCACAGCCTTCTGAGCCGTCGTGCGCTCGCGCTCGGCGTCGCTGACCGCCTCGCTCATGATCTTCTCGGCGTGCTCGCGCGCGTCGGCGACGATCTCGTCCGCGTTCTTGCGGGCGTTCTGGAGCAGCGTCTCGGCGTGCGCCTCGGCCTCGGAACGCGTCGCGCCCGCGCGCTCGAGCGCGGCGCTCGCACGCCGCTCGGCCTCGGCCGCCCGCTCGCGCGCGTCGGCGACGAGCTTCTCGTACTCGACGTTCGCGTCGTCGTAGCGGCGCTTGAGCTGCTGCTCGGCGTCCTCGCGCTTCTGCGCGGCCTCCACCTGGAGATCCTCCCGGAGGCGTAGCGTCTCCTGGCGCATCTCGTCGCGCTCAGCCCTCGCCTCGTCGATGATCTTCTTCGCCTGGGCGGTCGCCTCCGAGACGGCGCGTTCGGCATCCACCCGCGCCTTGTCGAGCATCTCCTGTGCCTCGCGCTGGCTCTTCACGCGCAACTCGGTCGACTCGCGCTCGGCCGTGGCCTGCATGGCGCTGATCTCGCGCTCGGCCGACGCCTTCCGCTCCGCGAGTTCGGACTCGAGCGCGGCGCGCTTGTTCTCGACGTCCCGGTTCGTGCGCTCGACGAGATCGGAAGTCTCCTGCTCCGTCGTCTCGCGCAGCAGCGTCGTGTCCGCCTCGGCCTTCGACCGCATCTCTTCCGCGTCGCGGCGCGTCTGGGCGAGAAGTTCCGCGACCTCGTTGTCCGCCCGCGCCCGCAGCTGCTGGGCGGCGAGGTTCGCGCGCGCGACCGTCTCCTGGGCGTGGGTGTTGGCGCGCGCCAGGACGTCCGCGGACTGCTCCTCCGCGGAGCGCAGGAGCTGTTCGACGCGCCCGCCGAGGCCCGTGTACGTCGGCTTGCCCGACTCGCGAATCGTCTGTTGGGCGGCCTCGAGTTCCGATTGGACGCGTGCCGCCTCCGAACGCGCCGCCGCGGCCTCCCGCTGGGCGTCTCGGACTTGGTCCTCCAACTGCCCGACGAACGCGGCGACAGCGTCGCGGTCGTAGCCCCTCATGGCGATGGGGAAGGGCGTGTTGGGCTCGGACATGGGCGCTCCTTCGTGCTGGCGAACCGTCGCTATCAGGGTAGTGGGCTATTCCAGACACTACAACGCGACTACCTGGCCGCACCCTACGTTGTCTTCTAGAGTAGAGGCTCGGACCAGGGAGGCGCGTGGTGATACGGGGTTGGGCCATCGTGTCCGGCGTGCTCGGGGTGCTTGCGGCGGCCGCTGGCGTGGCGGGACTTGTCGCGAAGCCCGACGCGGTCGTGTGGGCGACGGCCCCGATCGGCCACTCCGTCGTCGTCATTCCTCCCCAGGTCATGGCCATGGAAGGCGTCCAGGAGATCGTCGTCGACGCGGATTCGCCCATGGAGACGCTCATGGGCCGCCCGTCGGACGCGTACGCCTGGATACGCGGCGAGTCGTCGGCCGTGGTGCGCGGCGTCTCGTCGTGGGAGACCGTCGATCTCCTCGCGCCCGGCCTCTACCGCAACGAAGGCGACGACCCTTCGCCCGATATCTGGCGGCGCTCCTACACGAGCATCGGCGCGTCGACGCTCCGTCCGGGCGACTATCCCGCGGGCCTCGTCGTCATCATCGCCTCCCAGGACCGCGCGGCGCTCGGAACCGTGACGATCGAACTCACGCGCGATCCAGGGTTCGCGTGGGCGTGGCCCGCGATCTCCGCCGGGGCGCTCCTGGCGGCCGTCAGCCTCGTGCTGTTCGCGCTGCTCTGGCTCGATCTCCGGCCGTCGCGCGCCGCCGAGTCGGCCGCGAAGAAGGCGAAGGCCGGCGAGAAGGTGCCGCGGGAGAGGAAGCCCAAGGAGAAGACGCCGCAGGAGAAGAAGCCCAAGGAGAACACGCCGCGGAAGAGGACGCCGCGGAAGACGACGACCGAGCCCGAGGAGACGGACACGACCACGACACGCGCGACGGACGACGAGACGGGAGACGACGCATGAGCGCCGCCCGACGCACTCTGGCCGCGGGGGCGGCCCTCGCCGCGCTCCTCGCGTTGGCGGCGTGCGAGATACCCCTTCCCACCCCGTCGGTCACGCCGTCCGTCGAGCAGCCTGGCGCCCTCCTCGAGCCGCAGTCGACCGCGATCATCCGCGACACGCTGAATCACCTCGCGTCCGCCGACGCGGCGCGGGATCCGGCGTTGCTCGCTCCGCGCGTCGGCGGGGACGCCGCCGTGGTGCGCGACGCGGAGTACGCGATCGCGAAGGCGGGGGGAGACGACCCCGACGCCCTGCCGTCGTCTCTCCTCGCCGTATACGGGCCGGCCGCGACCGACTGGCCGCGCAGCCTCGTGGCGATCTCGTCCGCGCCGGACGAGACGCTCACGCCGGTGATCATGTGGTGGGTCCAGGACGATCCGCGAACGCCATACCAGATGCGCGAATGGGCCCACATGCTCCCCGGCGCCGTCGTCCCCGCGATGCCGAACCAGAGCATCGGCGACGACGAGCTGTCGCTCGATGCCGAGGGATTCTCCATGACGCCGCGCGAGGCGATCAAGGCCTACGCCGACCTCCTCTCCGACGGCGAGCCGGAGGAGGCGACGTTCGCCCCGGACACGTACCGCGAGCGCATGTTCGCCTCGCGGAAGGCCCTCGCGGCCTCGGCGAAGAAACGCAAGGGAACGTACAAGGACACCATCGAGGCGCGGGCCGACGAGGCGGTCGTCCTGCTCACCGCGGAGGGGAGCGCCCTCGTCCTCGTCCCGATCACCGTGACGAGCGCGTTCACCGTTCCGGGTGCGCAGTTGTCCCTGCCGAAATCCGACAAGGCCCTCCTCTCGGGGAGGCTGTCCGATCGCGTCGTCCACCACTACCGCGACTTTGTCGTGCTGAACGTGCCCAAGGACGCGACGCTCCTACCGACGGTGGTCGCGGCCGACCACCACCTCGTGGACGTCACGCTGAAGGTGAAGTCATGAACGCCGAGCCGCCCGTCGGGGCGCACGGGGCCGTCGACCTCTCGTCGCTCGCGAGGAAGTCGACCGACGCGACGCCCGGCGTCGGGGAGGTCACGGATGCGACCTTCGGCGACCTCCTCGAGCGCTCGCGCCGCCTGCCGATCATCCTCGGACTCTGGGCGGAGGTCAGCCCCGCGTCGAGCGACACCATGGCGTTGCTCGCCGACGTGGCCTCGTCGTACGAGGGGCGGCTCGAGGTCGTCCGGTGCGACATCCAGAAGAACCCGGGAATCGCCGAGGCCCTCCAGGCGCATTCCGTTCCGGCCGTCGTCGCGATTCTCGCGGGGCGACCGGCGCCCCTGTTCCAGGGCTCCGCGACGCGCGAGCAGATCGCGAGCGTGTTCGACCAGGTGATCGAGATCGCCTCGGGCGCGATCGAGGGAGAAGCGCCTCCGGCCGACGCGACGGACGCGCCCGCCCCGCTGTCTCCCGCGCACGAGGAGGCGCTCGACGCGATGGAGCGCGGGGACCTCGCCGCGGCGACCGACGCCTTCGAGAAGGCGCTCCGCGAGAATCCCAAGGACGCCGACGCCAAGGCCGGCCTCGCGCACGCCCGCCTCCTCGCGCGTATCGAGGGGAAGGACGTCGACGCGCTCGCGGCGGCGGCGGACGCGGATCGCGGATCGCTCGACGCGGCGCTCGCGGCGGCGGACGCCGAGGTCGCGGCCGGGCGACCCGAGGCCGCCTTCGCCCGACTGATCGACGCCGTCGCCGCCTCGGGAGGGGACGACCGGGAACGCATCCGCGCCCGGCTCGTCGACCTGTTCGAGGTCGTCGGGACGCAGGATCCGCGCGTCGTCGACGCCCGGCGGCGCCTCGCGTCCGCGCTGTACTAGTCGTCGTCGCGCGACGGCCGGAACACGACGGCGGCGAGCGGGGGGAGGCGCAGCTCCACCGAGTTCGGCCAACGCCCGTGCTGCCGCGCGACCGCTTCGACGCGCCCGAGGTTGCCGACCCCGGAGCCGCCGTAGATGTCGGCGTCGGTGTTGAGGACCTCGTCCCAGAACCCGGCTTCGGGGAAGCCGATGCGGAACCCCTCGTGCGGAACGCCCGCGAAGTTGATCGCGACGACGAGCGGCGATCCCGACGCGTCGCGACGGATGTAGGCGAGGACGTTGTGGCTCGCGTCGTCGGCGTCGATCCATTCGAACCCCGTCGACTCGACGTCGAGCTCCCAGAGCGCGGGCTCGGCGCGGTACAGCGTGTTGAGGTCGCGGACGAGGCGGTGGACGCCGGCGTGAAGCGGCTCCTCGAGGTGCCACCAATCGAGCGAACGCCCCTCGGACCACTCCGCCTGCTGGGCGAACTCGTCGCCCATGAAGATCAACTGCTTGCCCGGGTGCGTCCACTGGTACGCGAGCAGCGTCCGGACGTTCGCGGCCTTCTGCCACGGGTCGCCCGGCATACGCCCCCAGAGGGACCCCTTCCCGTGCACCACCTCGTCGTGGCTGAGCGGCAGGAAGAACTGCTCCGAGAACGCGTACATCATCGAGAACGTCACGATGCCGTGGTGGTGCGAGCGGTTGACCGGCTCCTCGGACATGTACCGGAGGGTGTCGTTCATCCATCCCATGTTCCACTTGAAGCCGAAGCCGAGTCCGCCGCCGGTCGTCTGCGCCGTCACCCCCGGCCAGGCCGTCGACTCCTCGGCGATCATCGTGATGCCTGGGTGGTGCCGATAACACGTCGCGTTGACCTCCTGGAGGAACGCGATGGCGTCGAGGTTCTCGCGCCCGCCGTGGATGTTCGGGCGCCACTGGCCGGCCTTGCGCGAGTAGTCGAGGTACAGCATCGACGCGACGGCGTCGACGCGGAGCCCGTCGACGTGGAACTCCTCGAGCCAATACAGCGCGTTCGCCACGAGGAAGTTGCGCACCTCGGGGCGGCCGTAGTCGAACACGAGCGTGCCCCACTCTGGTTGCTCGCCGCGCAGCGGGTCCGGGTGCTCGTACAGCGGGGTCCCGTCGAAGCGGGCGAGCGCCCACTCGTCGCGCGGGAAGTGGCCCGGCACCCAGTCGAGGATGACGCCGATGCCTGCCTCGTGGAACGCGTCGACGAAGGCGCGGAAGTCGTCGGGCGTGCCGAAGCGCGACGTCGGCGCGTAGTACGACGTCACCTGGTATCCCCACGAGCCGCCGAACGGATGCTCGGCGACGGGAAGCAACTCGATGTGGGTGAAGCCCGCGTCCTTGACGTACGCGAGGAGCTCCTTCGCGAGCTGCGCGTAGGACAGGCCGGGCTTCCACGAGCCGAGGTGGACCTCGTACACGCTCATCGGCTCGCGATGGGGGGTGCGCCCGGGCCGGGCTTCCATCCACGCGGCGTCGCGCCACTCGTGGTCGGTGTCGACGACGAGCGAGGCGGTTCGTGGGGGCGTCTCGGTGGCGCGGGCCATCGGATCCGCCTTCTGCTGCCAGTGGCCGTCGCGCCCGAGCACCTCGAACTTGTACCGCGCGCCCGGCCCCACCCCGGGGATGAACAGCTCCCAGATGCCGGAGGAGCCGATCACCCGCATGGCGTGCTCGGAGCCCCGCCAGTGGTTGAAGTCGCCCGCCACGCGCACGACGCGCGCGTTCGGCGCCCACACGGCGAAGGCCGTCCCCTCGACGTCGCCGAGGACGGAGGGGAAGTGCTTGACGTTGGCACCGAGCGCCCCCCACAACCGCTCGTGGCGGCCCTCGCGGATGAGGTGGAGGTCGAGGTCCCCGAGCGTCGGGAGGAACCGGTACGGGTCGTCCTGGACGTATTCCTGGCCGTCGTCGTAGGTGACGTGGATGCGGTAATCGGGCGGCTCGGAGGCCTCGATGTTCGTGACCCAGATGCCCTCGTGCTCGTGCGTCGCGTCGAACGTCCCGTCGAGCGTCTCGATGCGCACGGACGTCGCGAGCGGCCGGAGGACGCGGATCGACACCCCGCCCGCCCCGTCGGAGTGCGCGCCCAGGACGGCGTGCGGCTCGTGGTGCATGCCGGCCGCGACCTCGGCGAGGAGGCCCGGGTCAATCGCTCGTGGCACGATCCACCTCCCGTCGCGTCGTCGCGGCCGCGTCCGTCACCGTGACGTCACCGCCGCTACGTGGGCCATCGTCGAGGCAGGCCCGAGCCTCACGTAGAACCGCGAACCCCAGGTGTACTCGCTCCCGGTCAATTCGTCCACGACGGTGACGTACTCGTCCGCGTCGAAGCCGAGGGCCTCGAGGTCGAGCGTGACCGTCGCCTCCTGGTCGCGCGACGGGTCGAGGCTCGCGACGACGATGACCGCGTCGTCGGCGCCGGTCGGCGACTCCGAGGCCGGAACCCGCCGGGAGTAGCAGAGGATCGCGGGGTTGTCGGCCGAGTGGAGGGTGAGGCCGCGGAGGCGCTGGAGCGCGGGGTGGTCGCGGCGGATGGCGTTGAGCCGCGTCAGCAGCGGCGCGATGCCGATCTTCTTGGCCCGGCGCCACGGGCGGGGCTTGTATTCGTACTTCTCGTTGTCGATCTGCTCCTCGACGCCCGGACGGGCGACGTTCTCGACGAACTCGTACCCGGAGTAGATTCCCCACGCGGGCGATCCCGTCGCCGCGATGACGGCCCGCGACGCGAAGATCGGGGCGCCTCCCGCCTGCATGTCCGGCGTGAGGATGTCGTGCGTCGTCGGCCAGAAGTTCGGGCGCATGTAGAACGACGACTCGCCCGAAACCTCCTCGAGGTACTCGCCCATCTCCTCGGCCGTCTGGCGCCACGTGAAGTACGTGTACGACTGGTGGAAGCCGATCTTCGCGAGCGTGTGCATGATCGCGGGCCGCGTGAAGGCCTCGGACAGGAAGATCACCTCGGGGTGCGTCTCGCGGACGTCCGCGAGCAGGCGCTCCCAGAACACGAGCGGCTTCGTGTGGGGGTTGTCGACGCGGAACGCCGTCACCCCGGCGTCGATCCACACCTGGAGCAGCGATCGGATGGCGGCGTAGATGCCCTCGGGGTCGCGGTCGAAGTTGAGCGGGTAGATGTCCTGGTACTTCTTGGGGGGATTCTCCGCGTACGCGATCGACCCGTCCGCGCGTACCCCGAACCACTCGGGGTGTTCCGTCACCCAGGGGTGGTCGGGGGAGCACTGCAGGGCGAGATCGAGCGCGACCTCGAGTTTCGCCTTGCGCGCCTTCGCGACGAAGGCCCGGAAGTCGTCCATCGTGCCGAGGTCCGGGTGGATCGCTTCGTGGCCGCCGTCCGGCGAGCCGATGGCGAACGGGCTCCCCGGGTCGCCCGGCGCCGCCTTGAGCGAGTTGTTCCTCCCCTTGCGGAACGTCGTGCCGATGGGGTGGATCGGCGTGAGGTAGACGATGTCGAAACCCATGCGCGCGATGCCCGGCAGGCGCTTGGCGGCGGTCGCGAACGTGCCCGATCGCCACGTCTTCGTCTCGGGGTCGTAGGTCGCCCCCTCGGAGCGCGGGAACATCTCGTACCACGAGCCGTAGAGCGCGCGCTTGCGTTCGACCCGGAGCGGATACGCGCGCGAGGCCGTCACCCATTCGCGCAGGGGGGACGCGGTGAGGACGGCGCGCACGTCGGAGCTCATCGCGGCGGCGAGGCGCGCCTCGGGGTCGAGCCTTCCGCGCTTCAGCGTCGCGATCGCCTCCCGGAGGAGCGCCTGCTCGGACTCGGGGCGCTCGACCTCGCGGATCGCGCGCTCGAGCACGGCGACGCCCTCGGTGAGGACGAGGTGCGTGTCCTGTCCGGCGTGGAGCTTGATCTCCGCGGTGGCGATCCACGTGCCGACCGGGTCCGACCACGCCTCGACGAGAAAGGAGTATTCCCCCGTCGCCTCGGGGACGAACGCCTTCTGAAAGAGGCTCGTGCCGAAGTCCTTCTCCGGCATCGGCGTCGAGACGACGGTGCCATCGGGTTTGGTGACGACGAGCGTGGCGCCGACGGCGTCGTGCCCTTCGCGGAAGACGGTCGCCGAGACGGGTACCGCCTCGCCGACGACGGCCTTCGCGGGCCACCGCCCCTCCTCGATCGAGGGGCCGACTTCGAGCACCGGGATCCTGCCGAGGGCGGGTCGAGGGGCCGGGGTCATGGTTCGAAACTACCGGGCTGACGCGCCCCCTGGGTACTCGGGGTGGCGCCGTTCACATCCGCGGTACATCGAGGACACGTAGCGCGAGTACCCTCCTATCGTGAAACCTCGCGAACGCGTGACCGTCCGAACCGTCCTTCCCGAGAACCTCGGCGGCCTCGAAAGCCTCGCCCGCAATCTCCGCTGGTCGTGGCATGCGCCGACGCGCGCGCTCTTCGCGAGCCTCGACGCCGACACGTGGGCCGCCTCGGGGGACAACCCCATCACGTTCCTCCACGCGCTCAGCGGCTCCCGCCTCGCCGCGATCTCGGGCGACAAGGCGTTGCTCGCCCGGATCGACGCCGCCGTCGACGACCTCGAGCGATACCTGACCGCGCCGTCGTGGTACCAGGAGAGCGTTCCGTCCGGCCCCGCCGCGATCGCCTACTTCTCGCCGGAGTACGGGATCGCCGCGGCCCTCCCGCAGTACTCCGGCGGGCTCGGCATCCTCGCGGGCGACCACCTCAAGAGCGCGTCCGACCTCGGCGTGCCCGTCGTCGCCGTCGGCCTGCTCTACGGCGCCGGCTACTTCCGCCAGGGCCTCGACGCGACGGGACGCCAGACCGAGTCCTACCCGCACCTCGACCCCGCCGGTCTCCCGCTCAGCATGCTCCGCGAGGAGGACGGCTCTCCCGCGACCGTCGCCATCGACGTGGGCGAGGACCGCGTGCTCCACGCGCAGATCTGGCGCGCCGACGTCGGCCGCGTCCCGCTGCTCCTGCTCGACGCCTCGACGCCGCTCAACTCGCCGGACCTGCGGGGCCTCACCGAGCGCCTGTACGGCGGCAGAGAGGAGGAGCGGCTCCTCCAGGAGATCCTCCTCGGCGTCGGGGGAGTGCGCGCGCTGCGGACGTTCTCGCGTCTGACGGGCGCCCCCGCGCCCGAGGTGTTCCACATGAACGAGGGGCACGCCGGATTCCTGGGCGTCGAGCGCATCCGCGAGCTCGTGGCGGACGGGTGGTCCTTCGCCGAGGCCGTCGAGGCGGTCCGCGGCGGCACGGTCTTCACCACGCACACCCCGGTCCCCGCCGGCATCGACCGATTCCCGCGCACGATGATCGAGAAGGTCTTCTCGGCGCCGTCGTGGGGCGTCGCGCTCGCCGACATCCTCGCGCTCGGCGCGGAGAGCAACGGCGCCGCGCACCCCGACGTGTTCAACATGGCGGACATGGGGTTGCGCCTCGGCGGGATCGCCAACGGGGTGTCGAGACTGCACGGACGGGTCTCGCGCGAGATGTTCGGCAATCTATGGCCGGGATTCGAGGAGCCCGAGGTCCCGATCCGGTCGATCACCAACGGCGTGCACGCCCCGACGTGGGTCGACACCCGCCTCGCGTCGCTCACGGCCGAGCGCGTTCCGACCGACGCGGACTGGCTCGGCGGCGCCGTCTCCGACGCCGAGCTCTGGGCGCTCATGCGCGAGATGCGGGCGTCGCTCGTGGAGGAGGCGAGGCTCCGGCTCCGGGCGTCCGGGTTCCAGCGCGCCGCCTCCGCCGCGTCGCTCCGGTGGGTGGAGTCCGCGCTCGACCCCGACGTGCTCACCATCGGGTTCGCGCGCCGGGTCCCCACGTACAAACGCCTCACGCTCATGCTCCGCGACCCCGAACGTCTCAAGGCGCTCCTGCTCGATCCCGAGCGACCCGTCCAGATCGTCGTCGCGGGCAAGGCCCACCCCCACGACGACGGCGGCAAGGCGCTCATCCAGGAGCTCGTCGCGTTCGCCGATGGCGCGGACGTGCGTCACCGCATCGTCTTCCTGCCGAACTACGACATCGCCATGGCGCGGAAGCTCTATCCCGGCTGCGACGTGTGGCTCAACAACCCCCTCCGTCCGCTCGAGGCCTGCGGGACGTCCGGCATGAAGGCCGCGCTCAACGGGGCCCTCAACCTTTCCGTCCTCGATGGCTGGTGGGACGAGTGGCACGACGAGAACAACGGTTGGGCGATCCCGACGGCCGACGGCGTGACGGACGAGGCTCGACGCGACGACATCGAGGCGGCCGCGCTGTACGACCTGATCGAGCGGGAGGTCGCGCCGCTGTTCTACGACCGCGATAAGTCCGGCGTGCCGTCGGCATGGATGGCCCGCGTCCGCCATACCCTCGCGACGCTCGGCCCCAAGGTCCAGGCGACGCGCATGGTCCGCGAGTACACGGAGACCGAGTACGTTCCAGCGGCGGCCGCGTCCGCCGCGCTCGCGGCCGACGGGGGAGCGCCCGCGAAGGAACTCGCGGCGTGGAAGGCCCGCGTCCGCGCGGCGTGGCCGGGGGTCGCGATCCGTCGCGTCGCGTCCGAGGGGCTCGACGCCCCCGTGCTGATCGGCCGCGAGGCGGCGATCACCGCGGAGGTGAACCTCGGCGGCCTCGCCCCCGACGACGTCGCCGCGCAACTGCTTTCCGGCGCCCTCGACACCCGGGGCGAGGCGTCGACGTACGAGATCGCGCCTATGGAACTCGAGGGCGCCGACGGGACGTCGGCGACGTTCGTCGCGCGCGTCGCGCTCGACGAGTCGGGGCCCTGGGGATACACCGTCCGGGTCGTTCCCGCGCCACGCCTTACTCACGTCGGACGCGGACATGGGCCTCGTCGCGCAGGCGTAACGACGGGTCGCGGGGTTACCCTGGCGATATGAGCCGAGGTATTCGCATGATTGTCGCGGCCGTGGCGACGGCCGCCGTCCTGGCGCTTGCCGCGTGCAGCAAGGCGCCGAGCTCGGACGAGATCGCCGCATGGCGGGATTTCGCCCAGTACCGGCAATCGCAACACGCCGCGACGCCTGTCGCAGGCCCGCGGAGCGTGAAGGAGTACGTCCTCGGGGCGGCGCCGCCCTACGCTACGCGCTACAAAGGCGCGGATTCGATTCTCACCGGGAAGTTCACCGGCGCGACCACCGTCCTCGACCCGGAGACCGGGACGAGCGAGGTGATGGCGACGTTCTCGATCCACAAGCCCGTGATGGGGAGGCTGACCGGCGAGGTCGTGGTCGACATCGGTGACGCGCCCCCCGGCGTGGACATGGACAAGGCGGTGCGGGGTGCGGGCGACGCGGTGATCTTCCTCGTCGACGATGGAGGCGTGTGGAAGCTCTCCGACGGCCTCTACGCGATCTGCCCCGTCTACCAGGAGGGGCGGCTGTCGATGCCGCTGGTCGATCCCGGCGCCCGCGGCGACTACCTCGCGTCCGTCACGGACGTCGCGGACGTGCAGGCCCTGTTGATCGCGGGCGCGCACGACCCCGGTGGCGTTCTCGACGGCGGGGTCAACGACCAGCAGCAGAAGGCCATCGACAAGGCGACGGATCTCGTCGATCCGTGACGGTCGCTACGGCCCGTCGACGCCGAGGTAGACGCGCATCGACAACGCGTCCATGTCGACGTCGGCTCCCGGCGTGACCGGATCGGACGACCGCGCGGCCACGGCCGCCTCGTCGTCCGGGGACTCCCACGCGCTGTCCCACGCGAGGCGCCACGCGCCCCCTCGTCGGGCGGGAGGGTGACGCGCGTCGACGACGCGAATCCGTTGACGACGATGAGGCAGTCGGGACCCTCCGCGAGCGAGCGCATCATCTGCAGCACCCGCGCCGACGTGTCGTGCCACCACTGCTCGGACTCGCCGTGCCCCGACGCGTCGAACCACGCGAGGTCGTCGCGCCGGGTCTCGTCGCGGTCGCGTCCCTCGTAGAACGTCGTCGGGCGCAGGACCGGGTTGTCGCGGCGCAGGCCGAGCAGGTAGGCGGTCGTCGCGCGCAGCGACTCCTTCCACGGTTCGAGCTCCCAGTCGATCCACGAGATCTCGTTGTCCTGGCAGTACGCGTTGTTGTTGCCCCGCTGGGTGCGGCCCATCTCGTCGCCCGCCACGATCATCGGTACGCCGGCCGAGAGCAGCAGCGTGCCGAGGAGGTTGCGCTCGCTCCGGCGCCGTTGGGCGCGAATCTCCTCGTCGTCGCTCGGCCCCTCGACGCCGTGGTTCCACGAGCGGTTGTCGATCGAGCCGTCGGCCCCGTCCTCGCCGTTCGCCTCGTTGTGCTTGTCCTGGTACTCGGTGAGGTCGCGCAGCGTGAAACCGTCGTGCGCCGTGACGAAGTTGATTGAGGCGATCGGGCCGCGTGACAGGGGTGGATCGCCGTGGCCGAAGACGTCCGACGATCCCGCGAGCCGGGTCGCGAGGTCCCGGACCCCGTGGACCGTCTTCTTGTGCCGGGCGCGGTCCGCGTCGACGAGCCAGAAGCCGCGCACGGAGTCGCGGAAGCGGTCGTTCCACTCCGCCATCGGCGGCGGGAACGATCCGGTCTGCCACCCGCCGAGCCCGACGTCCCACGGTTCCGCGATCAGCTTCGCGCCCGCGATGACCGGATCCGTGGTGATCGAGACGAGGAACGGGTGGCGGGCCTCGAAGCCGTTGCCCGTCCTCCCGAGCGTCGCGGCCAGGTCGAACCGGAAGCCGTCGATGCCGAATCCCTCGATCCAGTACCGCAGCGAATCGAGCGCCATCTGGACGACGCGCGGCTCACCGAAGTCGAGCGTGTTGCCCGTCCCGGTCGTGTCGTCGAGCACCCCGGGTTGCCCGTCGAGGTGCCGGTAGTAGGAGCGGTTGTCGAGGCCGCGCCACGACACCTGCCGCCCTCCGGCGCCCCCCTCGCACGTGTGGTTGTACACGACGTCGAGCACGACCTCGATGCCGCCTCGGTGGAGGGCGTCGACCGCGCGCCGGAGCTCGTCGGCGACCGCGTGCGGCCCCTTGGACCGCGCGGCGTACGTGGCGTACGCCGCGTGAGGAGCGAAGAAGCCGAGCGTGTTATAGCCCCAGTAGTTGTCGAGTCCGACCTGCTCGAGGCGCGTCTCGGACGCGTACGCGTGGATCGGGAGCAGCTCGAGCGTCGTGACCCCCAAGCCGCGCAGATAGTCGATGACGGCGTCGTGCCCGAGCGCCGCGTACGTGCCCCGGAGCGCGTCCGGGACCCCGGGCATCAGCCGGGTGAGGCCCTTGACGTGCGCCTCGTACACGACGGTGTCCTCCCACGCGATCCCGGGTCCGGGGGCGATCGAGACGCGGGACGCCCCGAGGACGACGCCGCGCGGGACGAACGGGGCGGAGTCGAGGGAGTCGTCGCGGCTGAGGATCGCCTCGGCGCCGGGCTCGGTCTCCCGCGCGATCGTTCCCTCGATGCCGCGCGCGTACGGATCGAGCAGCAGGCGCGACTCGTTGAAGACGTGCCCCTGCGACGGATCCCACGGCCCGCGCGCCCGAAACCCGTAGCGCTGCCCGACGCGCACTCCGGGAACACGGGCGTGCCAGAGGCCAGCGTCGGGTCCCGTCAGCGGGACGCGCGTCTCGCGCCCCTTCGCGTCGAAGAGGCACAGGTCGACACCGGTCGCGTGGGGGGCCCACACGGACACGTCGGCGGCGTGGCCGTCGACGTGGACGCCGAGGCGGTGCGGGCGCGGGTTCGGGGGCGGTGCCATGGTCCTATTGTCCCTTGGGGAGGCGGCGAACCCGCCCCGGCGCGACGACGGCTACGGAACGACGCGGCGCGCGGCGGACGCGACCCCGAGCCACGTCTCGGGCGTCGATTCGCCGCCCCAGCCGAGCATCGCCGCGCCCGCGGTCACCCACAGCGCCGGGACTCGCTTGCCCGAGCGCGATCCGGCGAGCAGGAATCCCGCGTCGACTTCGAGGGCGGCGGGGTGCACGGTCGCGTACGAGATGCCCTCGTCGAGGGTGAGCGGGGTGCGGCCGTCGCGAACGAGCGATCGGACCGCGTCGTCGGCCGCGATCTCTCGGAAGGTGTCGCCGCGCCGCACGTCGAGGAGGAGGTAGGAGTCGGCGTCGGGGATCTCGATTCCGGACGCGGGGGAGTACCCGTTCACGTCGGCGACGTGGCCGGGGTCGATCGCCCCCGGCTTGTCCCCGCCCGAGACGCGCAGCGCGTGCGCGCGGACGCTCGGAGGGAGAATGCGGCCCGTGACGACGACGGCGAACGGCACCTGGTCGGGGGAGGCGTCCACGGTGAGCCCCTCGGCGACGGCGCGGTCGAGGGCGGTGCGCAGCGGCTCGACGGCGTCGCGGAACTCCGACTCCGTCAGGTCGGCGAGATCGTCGTACCCCGCGTCGACGTACGCGTCGATCTGGCGGGTGAACACCGCCTGCGCGCGCGTCAGCGTGTCCATGGCTCTCCTGTGACGTTTCGGGGGGCTTCCCGTGAACGGCTGACGGGCGTCGGGCGTTCCCCGCCGTGGGTACCATGGCGCCATGCGGGTTCTCGTGTGCGTGAAGTACGTGCCCGACATCCATTCCCCCCGATCGTTCGCGCACGAGCGCGTCGTGCGCAACGCCGACGACGGCGGGCTCAACGAACTGGACGAGCACGCCGTCGAGGCGGCCGTGCGACTCGTGGAGGACCGTGGCGGCGAGGTCATCGCGGCGACGATGGGGGTGGCGGACGCGACCGTCGCGCTCCGTCGCGCGCTTCAACTGGGCGCGACGCGCGCGATTCGCGTGAGCGACGACGCGCTCGCGGGCTCGGACGTTTTCGGGACCGCTCGCGTCCTCGCGGCGGCGATCCGGAGGGTGTCTGCGGAGGAACCCCTCGACCTCGTCGTGACGGGCATGGCCTCGCTCGATGGGCTCACCTCGATGCTTCCCAGCGCCCTCGCCGCCGAGCTCGGCTGGGCGCAGCTCACCCTCGCGTCGTCGCTCGAGGTCGCCGACGGGAGGGTTCGCGTCGAGCGCCACCTCGCCGACGCGCGAGAAACCGTCGAGGCGCCGATGCCGGCGGTCGTGTCGGTGACCGACGAGGCGAACAAGCCGCGTTACCCGAACTTCAAGGCGATCGTCGCCGCGCGGGAGGTCGGGATCGAGGAGCTGGGGCTCGCCGACCTTGGCATCGATCCGGCGACCGTCGGCGACGCGGGCGCGCGCGTCCGCGTCGTCAGCGCCGAGCCGCGCCCGCCGAGCGATTCTCGCGTGGTCGTGAGCGACACGGGGGACGGCGGCGAGCAGTTGGCCGCGTTCCTCGCGGAACGGGGGTTCGCGTGATCGGCGTCCTGATCGAACGCGACGGCGGCGGAATCGGCAACTCGTCGCTCGAGGTGCTCACCCTCGCCCGGGCGGCGGGCGCGCCCGTCGCTCTCTGGCTGGGGGATCGGCCGACCGGCGGCGACCTCGCGCGACTCGCCGAATACGGCGTCGGCGAGGTGCGCGTGTGCGCAATCGGGGAGAAGGCCCACCTCCCCTCGGAGGCGGCGGCCGCGCTGGAGGCGGCGGCCGAGGGCATCGACGTCGTGCTCGGGGTGTCGACGTTCGCCACCAAGGAGGCCGCGACGCGGTTCGCGTCCGCGACGGGCGCCGGCGTCGTCGTCGACGCCTCCGGGGTGGAGGTGGTCGACGGCGCCGTGGAGACGTCGCAGCATGTCTTTACCGCCACCTACGTCGTGCGGTCGCGCATCACGGCAGAGCGCGCCGTGGTCCTGCTCCGCCCGAACTCCACGGTCGCGGAGCCCGCGGCCGAACGCGGCGAAGCCCGCGTCGTCGACGTGCCCGCTCCCGCGCGCGCGGCCGGCGAGGTCCTCCTCGAACGGACCGTCGTCCCCGCCGAGGGTGTCCCGCTCGCCGGCGCGCGCGTCGTCGTCTCCGGCGGCAGGGGCACCGGGGGAGACTTCGCGCTCGTGCGGGAGCTGGCCGAGGTGCTCGGCGGGGCGGTGGGGGCGACGCGCGACGCGACGGACGAGGGGTGGATCGGGCACGAACACATGGTCGGCCAGACGGGCGTCACCGTCACGCCCGCGCTCTACGTCGCCTGCGGGATCTCGGGCGCGGTCCACCACCGCGGCGGCATGCAGGGCTCCTCGACGATCGTCGCCATCGACACGGATCCGGACGCGCCGATCTTCGAGATCGCGGACTTCGCGGTCATCGGCGACCTGTTCGAGGTGCTGCCGACGGCGATCGCCGCGATCCGCGCCCGCGGCTAGTACGTGAACTGCGCGATGCAGAAGATGTAGCGGTAGCCGAAGTCGGCGGGGTCCTCGCGGTAGTAGCAGCCGACCTTGGCCTTCACGCCCGACGAGCCGCCCACGATGATCTTGTAGTGCGCGGACGAGGCGACGAAGTTCGCGACGAGTCCCTTCATCTCCTTGTAGGTGAACCCCACGATCTCGTTCGTGGTGCCGGTATGCCAGACGGACTTCGCCTTGGCGTACTTCAGCGCCTGGCTCTGGAGCGTCGAGGTCTTTGTGCACGAGGCGAGGGCGGGCTTGCCGGCCTTGACGCGCACGGCGCTCAGGCGCGAGCAGAAGTCCGCGGTGTCGCCCGGGTAGTAGGAGATCCCCGACTTCGTCGTGGTCGTCGAGGACGTTGTGGTCGAGGTGGAGGTCGTGGTCGTGGTCGACGTCGCGGGCGTCGTCGTCGTGGTGGAGGTCGTGGTCGACGTCGCCGGCGTCGTCGTCGTGGTGGAGGTCGTGGTCGACGTCGTCGTGGAGCGCGGCGCGGTGGTGGTCGTGGTCTTCGACGACCCCGTGGTCGTCGTCGAGCGCGGCGCGGCGGTGGTCGTGGTCTTCGACGACCCCGTGGTCGTCGTCGTGGTGGCGCGAGCCTCGTCGTCGTAGGCGGGTTCGACGACGGACGACGGCGAGGCCGTCGCGATCGGGAGGGCCGAGCCGGAGGCCGGAGGCTGGGGCGCGGCCGCACTGCCGCTCGCCGAGGCCGCCTCGGTCGGGGTCGCGGACGCGTTCACCTGGTCGCCGAGCACCCCGGCTTCCGCGAGGCTCGCGGAAGCCGCTCGAACGACCACGGATACCACGAGCAGGCTCACGACAATCGCGACCCACTGTTCTACGCCCAAACGTCGACTCATGTCACCTCTCCCGAGTGATCTACGAGCGACGCTACGTGAGCGTTCCCGACAAATCATCACAATGTGATGCGAATCACCCGTGGGGGTGCGAAGCGGGTACCGCAGCGAAGACCGCGCCGTCGGGTGTGGGCGTCGGGGCGACGTAGGTCGCGGAAGCCCGCGCCTCGTCCTGGTCGATCGTGATGACCACGGCGGCGGAGAGGGCGAGGCCGAGCGTCGCGCAAAGCACGAGCCACCAGTCGACGCGACGTCGGTCGGCGCCTTCCATGAGCCCCACTCTCCTCGGCGCGACCCCGCGCGTGCCGCGCGCGGTCACTCCACCTCCGTGCTCCCTCTGCGAGGGTAGGGCCCCGGGTTCGATGTGAACGTTTCGCATTGACACAGATGTGAGACATGTCACACCGGTTCACGCTCACATCCGACATTTCACATCCCGCTCCCGACGTGGAGCGGGCGTCCGCCCCGCCGTACAATCGCCGGATGGCCTCGCACTACCTCGACCACGCCGCGACCACGCCGATGCTCGACTCGGCGCGCGAGGCGTACGCGGACGAGCTGGGTCGCGTCGGCAACCCGAGCGCCCCCCATCGGTCGGGTCGACGCGCGCGCGCGGCGGTCGAGGACGGCCGGGAGGCGGTCGCGCGCGCCCTCGGCGCACACCCGTCCGAGGTGGTGTTCACGTCCGGGGGCACGGAGTCCGACAACCTCGCCGTGAAGGGCCTGTGGTGGGCGCGAACGGCCGAGGACCCCCGCCGCACCCGTGTCGTCACCAGCGCCGTCGAGCACCACGCCGTCCTCGACGCCGTACGCTGGCTCGAACGCGAGTACGGGGCCGTGGCCGTCCTGTTGCCCGTCGACCGCGACGGAATCGTCGACCTCGACGCGCTTCGCGCCGAGATCGCGGGGCACGCGGACGAGATCGCCCTCATCACGCTCATGTGGGCCAACAACGAGGTGGGTGCGATCCAGCCGATCGCCGAGGCCGTCGCCCTCGCGGCGGGGAGCGGCATCCCCGTCCACTCCGACGTCGTCCAGGCGGTGGGCCACGTCCCCTTCTCGTTCCGGGACTCGGCGCTCGCCGCCGCGTCCGTCAGCGCGCACAAGTTCGGCGGCCCGGTCGGGGTCGGCGTGCTCCTCGCGCGGCGCGACCTCACGGTCGTCCCGCTGACGCACGGCGGCGGGCAGGAGAGGAAGATCCGCTCCGGAACGCTCAACGCCGCGGGCATACGCGCGACGGGGGTCGCGGCGGACGAGGCGGTTGCGGCGCAGCCCGCAGAGGCGGAGCGCCTGCGGGCGTTGCGCGATCGCGTCGTCGCCGAGGTGCGCGCGCGCGTCCCGAGCGTGGTGCTCTCCGGGCCTGAGCCGGGGCCGCTCCGCCTTCCGGGCAACGCCCACTTCGTCTTCCCGGGGTGTTCCGCGGAGGCGATGATGTACGTCCTCGACTCCTACGGGATCGAGACCTCGCCTGGTTCTGCGTGCACCGCCGGCGTCGCGCAGCCGAGCCACGTCCTGCTCGCCATGGGCCGCTCCGTCGCCGACGCCGCGTCGACCGTGCGGATGAGCCTCGGCCACACCTCGACGGACGCGGACGTCGACGCGCTCGTGGCGCACCTCGACGAGGCCGTCGAGAAGGCATCGCGCGTCGGCGACGGCGCGCCCGCGCGCGCGGCGGGTCGCCGGTGAAGGTCCTCGCCGCGCTGTCGGGGGGCGTCGACTCCGCCGTCGCCGCCGCCCGGGCGAAGGACGCCGGGCACGACGTCGTCGGCATCCACATGGCCCTGAGCAAGAGCCGCGACGAGTTCCGCACGGGCTCCCGCGGATGCTGCTCCCTCGAGGACTCGAACGACGCTCGCCGCGCCGCGGATGTGCTCGGCATCCCGTATTACGTGTGGGACATGAGCGACGAGTTCGAGGCCACGGTCGTCGCCGACTTCCTCGCCGAGTACGCGGCGGGCCGCACGCCCAATCCGTGCGTACGCTGCAACCAGCACATCAAGTTCGAGGCCCTGCTCGACCGGGCGTCGGCCCTCGACTTCGACGCGGTCTGCACGGGGCACTACGCGCGCCTGGTCGTCGCGGACGGCGGTCGGCGCGAGCTGCATCGCGCCGCGGATCCGGACAAGGATCAGTCGTACGTGCTCGCGGTCATGGGTCGCGAGCGCCTCGCCCACGCCATGTTTCCGTTGGGGGAGACAGCGTCGAAGGCCGAGGTGCGCGCTGAGGCCGCCGCGCGCGGACTCGGGGTGTCGAACAAGCCCGACTCCTACGACATCTGCTTCGTCGCCGACGGCGACACCCAGGGATTCCTCGAGCGGCGCCTCGGCTCGCGGCCCGGGGACATCGTCGACGAGACGGGCGCGGTCGTCGGCCGGCACTCGGGCGCCTACGCTTACACCGTCGGGCAGCGCAAGGGGCTTCGGCTTCCGCGCCCCGCTTCGGACGGCGCCCCCCGCTACGTCACCGAGGTGAGGACGGACGCGAACGTCGTCGTCGTCGGCCCGGAGACCCTGTTGTCGGTCGGCCGGCTCGAGGGCGGCGACGTCGTCTGGCTCGCGGAGGACGTTCCCGCCGACGGGCCGACGCCGTGCGAGATCCAGGTGCGGGCACACGGCGAGCCGGCGCCCGGTGCGGTGACGGTCGCTGACGGCCGGATGATCGTCGCGCTGGACGAGCCCGTGCGTGGCGTCGCGGCCGGGCAGACGATGGTGGCCTACTCCGGGACTCGGGTCCTGGGGCAGGCCACCGTGGTGCGGTCGACGACCTAGCGAAGCATCGCGTTGACGTCCTCGAGCTCCGCGACGAGGTGGCGGCACTTCTCGCAGCCACGGAGGTGTGCCGTCACGAACTCGAGGTCGCGCCGCGTGAGCGATCCGCGGACGAATCCGGCGAGGTCCTCGACCACGGCGAGGCACGCGGGATCCTCGACCTCCGCGAGGTGTCCCTGGAGGTACGCCTGGCGGAGGGCCTCGCGGGCCCGGTATGCGAGCGCGGCGACCCCGTTGGGCGTCAGGCCGAGTTCGGGGGCGATCTCCGCCGGCGTGCGCTTCTCGACCTCGGTGTACCAGAGGACGATCTGCCACCGCTCAGGTAGGGATCCGAAGGCCTCGGCGACGGCCGAGTGCTCGAATTTCGTCATCGTCGGGTCGGAACTCGCCGCCTGGTGCCCGAGCACCTCGTCGTGGACGGCCATGTCCTCGCATGGCCGCAGGCGTTCCGAACGCCGTTTCATGTCCCGCGCGTTGCGGCGGATGACGGTGAAGAGGTAGGCGCGGAACGCCTCGCTTGGGCCGCTCCCGCCCTGGAGGGCGCGGAGGACGCTCTCGAACGCGTCGGCGACGATGTCGTCGACGTCGCTCGGGACGGACGTGTAGGCGAACGCGACGCGGCGCGCCGCCGCGGCGTGGCGCTCAAACAGGATGCGGTAGGCGTCCCGATCGCCCGCCCGTACGGCAACGATGATCTCAGCGTCGCTGGAGTGTTCGGTCCAGACCTTGGTGTCGGTCTCTTTCATCGTTCTCACCGCCCTCTTCTTCCGGGTGACTCCTCGTTCTCTCTTCTCGTTTCTCTACTTCGATCGTTGACCCGCGGGAAAGCGCTTTCAAGTCGGGGGATGATACGTACGTCACACCTCAAGGTCGAAAGAGAGGAGTTCCACATTTCGGACGTGACGGACGCCACGAAAACGGGGGTAAATACCGCGTGCGCGGCTGGCGCGACGGTGCTATGGCTCGAACGGGACCGGCGCGGCGCCTACACCTCGCGACGGCTCGCGCCCCGCCCGGCCGCCCATATCAGGCCGACGATGGCGGCCACGGCGACGAGCGTCGGCTTCCACAGGTCGCCGGAAACGCCGTTCACGGCGACGTCGGCGAGCGCGCTTCCGAGGCGCGTCGGCATCCACGCCCCGATCGCGGGCACGACGCCGACGATGGGGAACACCAGGAGGATGACGAGCGACGTCATCACCGTCGCGAGGACGCCGCGCATCCACTGCGCCACGGCGGCGACCAACGCGACGACGAGCCCGAGGAACAGGATGCCGAGTGCCATCCCCACAAGCACCCTCTCGGCCGGGACCGAGCCGAGCAACGTCCGCGTCTCGTACCACGCGGTCAGCGTGCCGAGCACGAAGGCGCCCGACGCGACGACGAACGAGACGACGAGGCGCGGGACGAGGATCGACCAGAGATCCGACACCCGCGTGCGGAGGAACACGCCCATCTCGGGGATCGCGTCGAAGGCGAGCGCGCCGGCGGCGACCACGACCGCGACGATGGTGCCGATCTGCACGGCGTTGGACACGTACTGGACGAACCCGTCGGACGGGACGGGGTCGGGGAAGGTGAACGTCACACCGGACGCGTTGCCTCCCGCGGCCTTGAGGATGTCGGGGAGGTACTTCGCGGTGATGGGGCCGAGCAGGCCGAAGATGACGTAAACGCTCGTCAGGGCGAGCCAGCGCCGCGTGCGGAGGACGCGAAGGATTTCCAGTCGCCACAGGGTCATTGCGTCAGCTCCAGGAACGCGCGCTCGAGGGAGACTTCCTCGGGCTTGATGGACGTGACGATGGAGCCGGAGCGGGCGAGCGCGGGCACGAGCCCCGCCTCCGCCTCGCCGAGCGAGCGCACCTCGACGAGAATCTCGCCGTCGTACTCCGACACCTGGGTGACCCATGGCTCCCGCTGCAGGGTCGTGATCGCGGGGGTCGTGGAGCCGCGCAGGCGCACCGAGTATCGCGGCACGGCGGATCCGACGAGCAGGTCCGACAGCGGGCCCTGGAAGAGGAGGCGCCCCCCGGCCAGGATCCCGACGGTGTCGCAGACCTCCTGGACGTCGGCCAGGATGTGACTGGAGAAGAGGATGGTCGCGCTGCCCCGGAGCCGCGAGATCAGGTCGAGCACCTCGCGCCGACCCTGGGGGTCGAGCGCGGATGCGGGCTCGTCGAGCAGGAGCAGCCGCGGGCGCCCGACGAGCGTGGCGGCGATCCCGAGGCGCTGGAGCATCCCCCGCGAGTAGCCGCCGACGCGGCGATGGGCGGCGTCGGCGAGTCCCGTCTGGCGCAGCACCTCGGTGACGCGGAGGGGGTCCGCGTCGGAGTCGGCGAGCTGGAGCGCGAGGTCGACGACCTCGTGCCCCGTCAGCCACTTGTCGAACTGGGGGGTGTCGGACAGGACGCCGATTTCGGTCCGCTTCGCGGCGATCGACACGTCGCCGGATGTGGCCTCGCGGAGGCCCGCGAGGATCCCGAGCAGCGTTGTTTTGCCCGCGCCGTTGGGGCCCGCGAGCCCGTAGATCGAACCGTCGGGGACGTCGAGGTCGACGGCGTCGAGAGCGACCGTCGCCCCGTACGCCTTGGTGACGGAATGCGTCGCGATCACTGCGAGCGGCCCGAGTCCCGACCAACGATCAGGTAGACGATGCCCCCGATCGGCACGGAGAAGAGGACGATGATCAGGGCCCACGCCCACTTCGGCAGGTACTTGACGGGGTGCCGCGCCAGGTCGACGAGGCAGTACACGACGAAGGCAAGCAGAAGGACGAGAATCGGGGCGAACGCCGCCCAGTTGATGGTGATTCCCGACGACACGGCGTTGTTCATGATCCCCTCTTTCGCTCGTGACAACTCCGATCTTAGTTCCGCCGAACCCCTTTCGCGCGCAGGAATACGCGGACGGCCCGGGCGCGTTTCGCCCGGGCCGTCCGCTGTCGCCCGCTACGCCGCCGACACTTGGATGCGACGGGGCTTGGCCGATTCGGCCTTGGGGACGGTGACCGTGAGCAGCCCGTCCTTGTAGCCGGCCTCGACCTTGTCCGGGTCGACGCGATCGGGCAGACGGACGGCCCGGTGGAAGCGCCCGAACCGACGCTCGATGCGCCGGAAGCCCTCCGCGTCCTTCTCCCCGTAGAACTCGCGCTGACCCGCGATCGTGAGGACGTTCTCCTCGATGGACACGTCGACCTCGTCGGGCTTCACGCCCGGCAGCTCGACGTGAAGCGTGAACGCGTCGTCCGACTCCTCGACGTCCAGGGCGGGGCTGAATGCCCCGGCGAGGCTCGCGTCGGTGTCCCCGAATACCTGCCGGAACATCCTCTGGAAGTCGTCCTGGAGGGACGCGGCGTCGGTAATCGGGCGAACGCGGCGAACCACTTCGCGTGCCATGATGCTCTCCTTTTCTCCGTATCTTCCGTGGTGACGGGGTGGCCTCCGCGGGCTCGGACGCGACCGTGCTCGCGGGACCACTTGACATAAGTGTGCACCGAAATCCCGCGGATTTCAACAAACTTGAGCCCGTATCGCTCAACTTTTCGCCTTGGGCGGAAACGGCCGCGAGCGGTGCCGAAAACGGGCCTCGAGGCCCCCGCGCGCGTCGCCGCCGCGTGGTGGAATAGGGGCGTGAGCGAACCCGTCGATCCCCGCGCCCGCCACGCGGAGCTCGTGCAGGAGATCGAGGCGCACCGCGCCGCGTACTACGGGCGCGACGCCCCCACGGTCTCCGACGCGGAGTACGACGCGCTCGAGCGCGAGCTGCGCGCTGTCGAGGCCGCGCACCCCGAACTCGCCGCCCCCGACAGCCCGAGCAGACCGTCGGAGGCGCCGTCGCGACGGGCTTCGCGTCCGTCCGCCACCGCGAGCGCATGATGAGCCTCGACAACGCGTTCTCGATCGCGGAGGTCGCCGCGTGGATCGAGCGGGTCGAACGGGCGGGGGGGCCGCGCGAGGTCGTGTGCGAGCCCAAGATCGACGGCCTGTCGATCTCGCTCACGTACGAGGACGGCGTCCTGGCGCGCGGGGTCACGCGGGGCGACGGCACCACGGGCGAGGACGTCACCGACAACGTCCGCACCATCGCCGGGCTGCCGGAGCGGCTCTCGGGCTCCGCGCCGGCGCTCGTCGAGGTGCGCGGCGAGGTGTACCTGCCCGTCGAGGCGTTCGCCGCGCTCAACGAGCGTCTGGTCGACGAGGGCAAGGCGCCGTACGCCAATCCGCGCAACACCGCCGCGGGTTCGCTGCGCCAGAAGGACTCCGGCGTCACGGCGACGCGTCCCCTCGCCGTCACCACCTACGCGCTCGGGGCGCTCGACTGGGGGACCGTCGCGCCCGACCCGCGCGGCGGCACGCAGTACGGGATCTACGAGGTGCTCGCCGACTGGGGTCTGCCCGTCACCGAGCTCGCGGAGGTCCACGCGGGGATCGCGGAGATCGAGGCCTACCTCGCCGGACTCGAGAGGCGCCGGCACGCGCTCGTGCACGAGATCGACGGCGCCGTGCTCAAGGTGGACGACCGCGCGGTGCAGCGCGAGCTCGGCTCGACGAGCCGGGCGCCGCGGTGGGCGATCGCGTACAAGTTCCCGCCGGAAGAGGTGACACGACGCTCGAGGACATCCGCGTCGACGTCGGCCGCACCGGACGCGTGACGCCGTACGGCGTGATGACCCCCGTCGTCGTCGCGGGTTCCACCGTCACGTACGCGACCCTCCACAACGCCCACGAGGTCGCGCGCAAGGGCGTGCTCATCGGCGACACGGTCGTGCTCCGCAAGGCCGGCGACGTCATCCCCGAGATCGTCGGGCCGGTCGTCGCGGCGCGCACGGGCGCCGAGCGAGCCTGGACGATGCCCGACGGTGTGTCCCTCGTGCGGCACGCCGCTCGCGCGAGCAGAAGGAGGGCGACAAGGACCTGCGCTGCCCCAACGCCGAGTACTGCCGGGGCCAGATCATCGATCGCATCGCGTTCATCGGCTCGCGCGGCGCGCTCGACGTCGAGGTGCTGGGGGAGAAGGCCGCGGCGGCGCTCGTCGAGTCCGGCGTGATCGACAACGAGGGCGGGCTGTTCGACCTCGCCGAGGAGGACCTCCGGCGCGTCCCGCTCTTCACGCTCGACGCGGACTCCAAGAAGGACGGCGTCGCGCGCAAGGCCGGCGACGTCACGACGAACGGCCGCCGCCTCATCGCGAACCTCGAGGAGGCGAAGGCGCAGCCGCTGTGGCGCGTCCTCGTGTCGCTCAGCATCCGGCACGTCGGCCCGACGGCCTCGCGCGCGCTCGCCGCCGCCTTCGGGTCGATGGACGCCATCCGGGGCGCGAAGCCGGAGGCCCTCGCGGCGACCGACGGCGTCGGTCCCGTCATCGCCCAGAGCCTCGGCGAGTGGTTCGGCGTGCCGTGGCACGCGGCCATCGTCGACCGCTGGGCGGCCGCGGGCGTGCGCATGGAGGACGAGCGGGAGGAGGGGCTCGACCAGACGCTCGCCGGGCTCACCGTCGTCGTCACCGGATCGCTCGAGCGCTTCACGCGCGACGAGGCGAGCGAGGCGATCCTCGCCAGGGGCGGAAAGGCGTCCTCCTCCGTCAGCGCGAAGACCGACGCCGTGGTCGTCGGCGCGAACGCGGGGTCGAAGGCGTCGAAGGCCGAGCAGCTCGGGATTCCGATGCTCGACGAGGCGCGGATTCGAGCGCCTGCTCGCCGAGGGGCGCTCGGCGATCGCCTAGGACGCCCGACCTTCTCGCCCCGCGACGCGCGGGATAGGCTGGCCGTACGTCGTCCGACGGACGGGCGACGCAGCAGGGGGAGGTAGCGTCGCATGTCGGCAATCCGAGCGGAAGCAGCGCCGAGCGGGACGGATGGGCGACGATGAGCCGCATCCTGGCGGTCGGCCCCGACCAGCAGATGAGGCTCTCCGAGATCGGCGAGTTGACCGCCCTCGCGTACCTCGCCGACGGGATCTTCGACCCGGCCCATCCCTTCGTCCCGGAACTCCGCGACGCGAAGGCCCGCGCGGAGCAGGCCATCCTCCTCATGATGGCCGACGGCGACGACGGGCAGGGCGCCGCGGTCGGCACGCTCACGGTCGTCCCCTCGGGATCGCCGCTATCCGAGCTCGGCTCGGAGGGGGAGTACGAGCTGCGCATGCTCGCCGTCTCGCCGCTCGCGCGCGGTCGGGGGATCGGCGAGGAGCTCACGGTGTTCGGGCTCGAGATGGCGCGGGAGGCCGGCGCCACGCGCGTCGTGCTCAGCACGATGGAGGAGATGCGTGCGGCGCACGCGATCTACGAGAAGCTCGGCTTCGTGCGGGAACCCGACCTCGACTGGGTGGCTCATCCGAAGCGGGGCAAGGTCAAGTGCGACGAGACGTGCCTGGACGCGAACGGCGTGTGCACGGAGGGCGGGTCCCCGCTCCTCGCATATTCCTGGAAGCCGAAGGCCTAGGAGACGGTCGCCTCAGTCCACCGCGGCGAATCCTCGCCGATCACGTGGACCTCGCCCATCAGGGAGGTGGAAGCCTCGGTTTCCCGCGTCGCGGAGTCGCCGACCCACAACTCGAGTGTCGTCGGTTCCACCACGCGCCGGAGCGATCGATCGGAGAACGCGACGCGCGTCGTCGGGACGTGGAACGTCACCGTCGCCTCGGCTCCGGCTTCGAGGTTGACGCGCTGGAAGCCGATCAGCTGGGCGACGGGGCGCGGGATGGAGGCGTAGCGCACGCGACCGTAGAGCTGGACGACGACGTCCCCGGCACGCTTGCCGGTGTTGCGCACCGTCGTCGCGGCCTCGATGACGCCGTCGGTGGGGACGCTCGGCTGGACGGCGAGGTCCGAGTACGAGAAGTCGGTGTACGACAGGCCGAAACCGAAGGGGGCGGCCGGGGTGTTCGACAGGCTCGTCACGTCGGAATCGTCGCCGAGCTTCGGCCGCAGGTAGGAGTACGGCTGGGCGCCCGCCGACCGGGGGATGGAGATCGGGAGGCGGCCGGAGGGGTTCACGCGGCCCGAGAGGACGCCGGCGACGGCGTCCGCGCCCTCCTCGCCGGGAAAGAACGTCTGGACGACGGCGGCGCAGCGATCGAGGGCCCATCCAAGCGCGTACGGACGGCCCGTGACGGCGACCAGGACGACGGGCGTTCCGGTGTCGAGAATCGCCTCGACCAGCGGGCGCTGCACGCCGGGCAGCTCGAGGTCGTCGATATCGCAACCCTCGCCGACCGTGCCCCGACCGAAAAGCCCAGCGTGGTCGCCGACGACAACGACGGCAACGTCGGACTCCGAAGCCGAGGCGACCGCCTCGGCGAATCCTGACTCGTCGTCGTCGGCAACCCCGCAGCCTTGGGTGACGCGCACGCCGGCGGGGAACTCGGCGGACAGCGCCTCGGCGATCGTCGGGACGTCGAGACCGATCTCGACGCCCGGACGGTTCACGAGCACGTGGTTGGCGAAGGAGTAGCACCCGAAGAGCGAGTTCATCCGGTCGCCGTTCGGGCCGATCACGGCGATCGACGGCGCCTTGGCCCCCGACGTCGCGAGCGGCAGGACCCCGTCGTTCTTGAGGAGGATGACCGACTCGTGCGCGAGGCGGCGAGCCGAGGCGCGGTGCGCGGGGGAGTCGAGGTCCACGCCGGTCGGGGGGTCGTCGTCGTACCGCGCGTCGAGGAGCCCGAGCTCCTCCTTCTGCTTGAGCGCGCGGAGCACGGCGCGGTCGACCAACTCCATATCGACGTCGCCGGCCTCGATGGCCGAACGGAGCGGATCGACGTACGCGTCCCCGGTGGGCAGCTCGATGTCGACGCCAGCGGTCAACGCCTGGCGCGCGGCGTCCGCCAGGTCCGCCGCGACCTCCTGGAGCAGGTGCAGGAACGCCACGCCGAAGTAGTCGGCCACGACGACGCCATCGAAACCCCAACGTTCGCGGAGCAGAGTCGTCAGGAGTTCCGCGTTGGCGGCGGGCGGGATGCCGTCGACCTCGGCGTAGGAGTGCATGACGGACCGCACGTTGGCGTCCTTCACGGCCATCTCGAACGGCACGAGCAGGACGTCCGTCATCTCGCGCGGCCCGGCGCTCACGGGGCCGAAGTTCCTGCCCGCGCGAGACGCCGAGTAGCCCGCGAAGTGCTTGACCGTCGCGTGCACGCCCTTCGACTGCAACCCGCGGATGAACGCGCTTCCGATGACGCCGACCTCGTACGGGTCCTCTCCGATGCACTCGTCGACGCGGCCCCATCGAGGGTCGCGCACGACGTCGAGCACCGGCGCGAGCCCCTGGTGGACGCCGACCGCGCTCATCGACTCGCCGATGAGCGCGGCCATCTCCTCGACGGCCTCTGGATCGAACGTCGCCCCCCACGCGAGCGGCGTCGGGAACGTCGCCGCCTTCCACGTGGCGAAACCCGTCAGGCACTCCTCGTGGACGAGGGCGGGGATCCCGAGGCGCGTGCGCGCGACGAGATCGCGCTGGACGCCCCAGAGCCACGCGGCCCTCTCCGCGGCGTCGTACGGACTCGTGCCGTAGACCCGCGTGAGGTGGCCGAGCCCGTGCGCGCTCGCCTCCTCGAGGCCGCCCCCGTGCCGGATCTCTCCTTGGAGGGGGGCGACGACGTCGCCCTCCTCGTCCTGCCAGAACCCGACGATCTGCGCGAGCTTCTCGTCGAGCGTCATCTGGGCGTGGAGATCCCGCACGCGATCAGAGAACGCGTTGGTCGACATGACGGCCTAACCCTTGATGGCGCCGGTGAGTCCGTCCACGATCCTGCGCTCCATGAAGACGAAGAAGATGAGCGCGGGAACCATCGATAGCGAGGTGTACGCCATGATGGCGGTCGTGTCGGACGCGTGCTGGCCCTGGAAGATCGTCACACCAAGGGGGAGGGTCATACGGTGTGGATCTCCCGTGAGGAGCAGCAGCGGCAGCAGGTAGGCGTTCCAACTTCCGATGAAGGCGAGAACGCCGACGGTCACCATCCCGGGCCGCGCGAGCGGCAGCAGGATTCGCCAGAAGTATCCGATGCGCGTCACGCCATCGATAAACGCGGCCTCCTCGAGCTCCTGGGGTAGAGCGCGGATGAAGGGCCGCATGATGATGACCGTGAGCGGAAGGCCGAAGGCGATCTGCGGGAGGATCAGACCGAAGAGGTTCCCCACCAGTCCCATGTCGTGGATCAGGAGGTACAGCGGAAGGATCGCCACCGTGAGCGGGAACATCAGCCCCGTCGTGAAGATGACGAAAATGAACTCCCGTGCCTTGAACCGGTACCGGGCCAGCGGGTACGCCGCCATCGTTCCGAAGACGACGACGCCAGCCGTCGTCGCGAGCGAGACGACCGCGGAGTTGAGGAACTGACGCCAGAACAGCCCCGAGCCGAGGATGTTGGCGTAGTTCGTCATCACCCAGGGGCTCGGAAGCCCGGTCGGGTTCTCGGCGAGTTGCTGAAGGCTGCGGAATCCGCCGAGGATCAGGTAGAGAATCGGCCCGACGGTGACGGCGACCGCGACGAGCGCGACGCCGACGGACAGATACGTCGAGGCGGAGTTGTCTATCCCGGAACGCGCGAAGTAGTCGCGCATGCGCGTGCGCAGCGAACGGTTCTTCTTGGCCGTTCGGATGTCTTCGACGGTCGTGGATGTGGTCGTGGAAGCCACGTCGCTACCTCGCCTTCTTGACGGTGTCGGAGTTGTCGCGACGGAGCACGAAGAACATGTAGAGGAGGGCGACGACGAGCGAGATCACGAACATGATCACGGCGATCGCGCTCCCGAATCCCATGTCCCTGCGGAAGAAGCCCTTGTCCATCATGAACGAGGCGATCGTCGAGTACTGACCGACCGTTCCGCCCTTGTTGAGGACCCAGACCATATCGAACAGCTGGATCGATCCGATGACCGAGAGGAACGCCCAGATGCGAATGGTGGGGCCGATCAGCGGAATGTTGATCCGGCGTTGGATCTGCCACCAGCTGGCGCCGTCGATCGCGGCCGCCTCCTGGAGCTCCTGTGGGACGCCGGACAGTCCGGCGAGGAACAGGATGATCGCCAGTCCGAGGTACTTCCATGTGACGACGAAGAACACCGTCCAGAAGCCCCACTTTTGATCCTCAAACCACCCCCCTGCGGGTGGTGTCAATCCGAGATCGGTGAAGAGCTTCGTCGCGATTCCGTTCGGATCGAAGATGATGAGCCACATGACGCCGGCGATGACCTCGCTCAGGACGTACGGGGCGAAGATGATGAGTCGGACCACGGTGCGACCGGGGAAGCGGCGGTTGAGGATCAGCGCGATGATCAACGCCAGCGGAAGCTGGATGGACATGGACAACGCGATGATCGCGAAGTTGTGCCCGATCGCCGTCCAGAAGGGCTCGCTATACGCGGTCTTGAAGACGCCGGGGCCGAAGAGTGCCCGGCGGTAGTTCTCCAGCCCGATGAATTCGGCTTCGCTGAAGGCCTTGATGCCGTTCCATTTGTAGAAGCTGTACCGCAGGGCCGAGGCCACGGGGTAGACCACGAACACCAGGAACATCACCAGGGCGGGTCCAACGAAGAGGGTAATCTCGCCCCACTTGCGGGCTTCGCCGCTGCGGGGTCTTTTCACTGTCATCGGGCGATCAGGGCTCGGCCCCGCCGCCGACGCTTTCGCGCCGGCGACGGGGCCCTTGCCCTTGCCCGAGGCTGTCGTGTTCACCACGTCATTGCCTCGCTTTCCAAGGGCTTTAACCCTATGCCGTGGCCGCTGCCGCCGTCATCAGGTCAACAACGCCCTGCGGGGTGCCGGTCCCGGCGAAGATCGCAACGATCCCGTCGTTCATGGCGCCACCGACGTTCTGACCATAGGTGGTGTCGAGCCAGAGCTGGACGTACGCGGCGTGACCAGACACGGCCGCGAGTTCCTGCAGGTTCGGGTTGGTGACTGCGCTGGCGGCCGCCGGGTTCACCGGGAGGCTACCAACGGCCTCGGCGAAGCCCTTCTGGACATCGGCCGAAACCAGGTACGCAAGGAAGTCCGCGCAAACCGCGGGGGCGTCCTTGTAGCACGAGAAGCCGTCACCGCCACCGAGGGCAGCGGTCGGGTCTCCCTTGCCGGAGGCGGTCGCCGGGAACGGGAACCAACCGAGGTCCGCGTCCAGCTTTGCCTTAGCAGCGTCATCGGCGGCGAAGCCGTCGAGGACGAAGATGTCCCAGTGGCCCATCAGCTCCATAGCCGCCTTGCCGGTGGCCACGAGGCCAGCGGAGGACGACGGAACCTGCTGCGCAGGCGTGGAGGTGAACTGCTTCTGGAACGGCTTGGTGTCGATGAACGCCTTCAGGTCATCGCCGGCCGCGACGAAGCACGGGTCGGAGAAGTCGAAGGTGAGACCCGACGCCTGGAGGACATCCTTCGCGCACTCACGGAGAGCGAAGTTGTACCACCAGTGGGCGGCAGGCCACTTGTCACCGGCACCGACCGCGATCGGCGTAATGCCAGCGTCCTTGAGCTTCTGAACGTCCGCGCTGAGCTCGTCCATCGTCGCGGGCTCGGAGGTGATCCCAGCCTTCTCGAAGAGGGACTTGCGGTACCAGAAGCCCTCAACACCAAAGGTGAAGGGGACACCGTAGGTCGTGCCGTTGTACTGCCACGGCGCAACCGCACCACCGAGTTCGGCGATGGCGTCCGGAATCTTCGCGGACAGGTCCATCAGGTAGCCGGCGTCGGCCTGGTCTGCGAGCTCGCCGCCACCCCACTGCTGGAAGATGTCGGGAGCGTCACCGGACTGCAGAGCGACCGGAATACGGGTGCGCTGCAGGTCCTCATTCTGAATCTGCTCGATCTGGAACGAGACATTGGGGTGCAGAGCGTGGTAGTCGTCTGCAACCTTCTGCCAGTAGTCGCCGAGCAGGTTTTCACCGTTGTCACCGGCGACAGCGTTGTGCCACCAGGTGAGGGTTACGGGCTCTTCCATAGTCGTCGAGCTCGTCGGTGTGGTTGATGCTTCGTTGCTCGTACATCCTGCGAGCACCATTGCGGACGATGCCGCGAGTGCGCAGAACGCAACGAGGGGCTTTCTGTTCGCCATGCTGGGTCCTTTCTCAGTCTCCTTTGACTTGGCTGAACATGCGGAAGTCTTCCAGCGAGATCGTCGGAATGTCAATCGTTGTAGAGAACGTTTTCGCAATCGTTATAAAGTTAGGGATAACATGGTCACGCCATGATGAACCCGACCCGAGTGAAGCTCGCCGACGTCGCCGCGCACGCCGGCGTTTCCGTCGCGACCGTGTCCAAGGTCGTCAACGAGCGGTACGGGGTCTCGCGCGAGACCATCGACCGCGTGAGGAGCTCGATCGACGAGCTCGGGTACGCCGGAAACCTCAGCGCGTCGAGCCTCCGCTCGTCGCGGACCAACGTCCTCGGGATCCTCGTCGCGAGCTTCGAGCCGTACAGCGCCGAACTCCTCAAGGGCGCCTCGCGCATCGCGGAGACGAGCGAGTACGAGCTTCTCGCGTACACGGGCCGCAACGCTGCCGGATGGGAGCGACGCTCCCTCGCCCGGCTCGGCGGCACGCTGATCGACGGCGCGATCCTCGTCACCCCGACCGTCGTCGGCGCGAACGCGCCCATCCCGGTCGTCGCCGTCGACCCCCACTACGGCCCGTCGGACCTCGCGTGGGTCGACGCGGACAGCTACCGCGGGGCTCGGCTCGCGACCGAACACCTCATCGGCCTCGGGCACCAGCGCATCGGCCTGCTCGGCGGGCGTCGCGACCTCGACTCCGCGATCCTGCGCGAGCGCGGGTACCGCGACTCGATGGAATCGGCGGGCCTCGAACTCGACGAGTCGCTCGTCCGCGACGCGGGGTACGAGACGGACCCCGCCCTCGTCGCCGCGCGCGAGCTGCTCGAGCGCCCCGACCGCCCCACGGCCATCTTCGCCGCGAACGACATGAGCGCGCTCGCCGTCGTGGCGGTCGCCAAGTCGCTCGGCATCCGCGTCCCCCAGGACCTTTCCGTCGTCGGCTTCGACGACGTCCCCGACGCGGCTCTGGCGAGCCCGGCGCTCACGACGGTCCGGCAGCCGTTGCAGAAGATGGGCGAGGAGGCGATGAAGCTCCTGCTCGACATCCTCGGCAACGTCGAGCGGCCCCACCACGTCCGCCTCCCGGTCGAGCTGATCGTCCGCGAGACCTGCGCGCCGCCCGCGCGTCCCTGACGTCCGCCCACCCGGACGCCCGCCCCGCCGCGCCTTCCGCGCTGACTAGAGTGGTGCCCATGGCAACCCTCGATCGCGCCGACGTCGCGCGCCTCGCGGCCCTCGCCCGCATCGACCTCAGCGACGCGGACCTCGACCGACTGTCCGGCCAACTCGCCGCGATCGTCGACGCCGTGGCCACCGTGTCCGAGGTCGCAGGCGAGGACGTCCCGGCCACGTCCCACCCGATTCCCCTGGCGAACGTCACGCGGCCCGACGAGGTGCGGGCGTCGCTGACGCAGGAGGCCGCGTTGTCCGGGGCGCCGGAGGCCGAGGACGGCCGCTTCCGCGTTCCCCAAATCCTGGGGGAGGAGGCATGAGCGACTGGACGCGCCGTACCGCGCTCGAGATCGCGGACGCGCTCGCCGCGGGCGAGGTCACGTCCGAGGAGGTCGTCACCTCCCACCTCGACCGGATCGCCGCGGTCGACGGCCCCGTGCACGCGTTCCTCCACGTCGACGCGGACGGCGCGCTCGACGAGGCGCGGGCGGTCGACGCGGAACGGGCGAAGGGCGCCGAACTGCCGCGCCTGGCGGGCGTCCCGATCGCCGTGAAGGACGTGCTCGTCACCCGGGGCATGCCGACCACGGCCGGCTCGCGGATCCTCGAGGGTTGGACGCCGCCGTACGACGGAACCGCGACCCGCCGACTCCGCGAGGCCCGCATGCCGATCCTCGGCAAGACCAACATGGACGAATTCGCGATGGGCTCCTCGACCGAGCACTCGGGATACGGCGCGACCCACAACCCGTGGGATCTCGACCGCATCCCCGGCGGCTCCGGCGGGGGATCCGCCGCCGCGATCGCCGCGTTCGAGGCGCCGCTCGCGATCGGCTCGGACACGGGTGGCTCGATCCGCCAGCCCGCCGCCGTCACGGGCACCGTCGGGGTCAAGCCGACGTACGGGGGCGTCAGCCGCTACGGCGTCATCGCGCTCGCCTCGTCTTTGGACCAGCTCGGACCCTGCGCGCGGACCGTGGCGGACGCCGCCACCCTCCACGAGGCGATCGGCGGCCACGACCCGATGGACGCGACGAGCCTCGACGAACCGGTGCCCCCGGTGGCGGAGGCCGCGCGGCGCGGACGCGAGGACGGCCTCAAGGGCACGACGGTCGCGGTCGTGAAGGAGCTCGGGGGCGAGGGGTTCCAGGACGGCGTGGCGCAGCGCTTCGCCGAGTCGCTCGACCACTTGCGCGCGGCGGGGGCCGAGGTCGTCGAGGTGAGCTGCCCGAGTTTCGCGTACGCGCTCGCGGCGTACTACCTGATCCTCCCGTCGGAGGCGTCGTCGAACCTCGCGAAGTACGACTCCGTGCGATTCGGCCTCCGCGTCGACGACGGCGACTCGACGGTCGAGCGCGTCATGGCCGCGACGCGGGCGGCGGGATTCGGGGACGAGGCGAAGCGTCGGATCATCCTCGGCACCTACGCCCTGAGCGCGGGCTACTACGACGCGTACTACGGCTCCGCGCAGAAGGTGCGCACGCTCATCCAGCGCGACTTCGCCGCGGCGTTCTCCTCCGCCGACGTCCTCGTCAGCCCCACGTGCCCGACGACGGCGTTCCGGCTCGGCGAGCAGCTCGACGACCCGCTGACCATGTACCTCAACGACGTCGCGACCATTCCGGCGAACCTCGCCGGGATCCCGGGCATGTCGCTTCCCGCGGGTCTCGCGCCGGAGGACGGCCTGCCCGTCGGCTTCCAGATCCTCGCGCCCGCGCGCGCCGACGACCGCCTGTACCGCGTCGGGGCCGCCCTCGAGGCGGCGCTCGACGAGAAGCGGGGCGGCCCGTTGCTTGCGGGCGCCCCGGTACTGGAGGTGGCGTCGTGAGCGCGGCGGACAAGCTGCTCGGCTACGAGGAGGCGCTCGAGACGTTCGACCCGGTGTTCGGGATCGAGGTGCACGTCGAGCTCAACACGAAGACCAAGATGTTCTGCGGGTGCGCCAACGAGTTCGGCGCGGAGCCCAACACCCAGGTGTGCCCCGTGTGCCTCGGCCTGCCCGGATCGATGCCGGTGACCAACGAGAAGGCGGTCGAGAGCGCGATCCGGCTCGGCCTCGCGCTCGGCTGCTCCATCCGCGAATCGAGCCGCTTCGCGCGGAAGAACTACTTCTACCCGGACCTCGCGAAGGACTACCAGATCTCGCAGTACGACGAGCCGACGTCCTACGAGGGCGCCATCGACGTCGTCCTCGACGACGGCACGAACGTGACCATCGGCATCGAGCGCGCGCATATCGAGGAGGACGCGGGCAAGAACACCCACGTCGGCGGCACCGGCGGGATCCAGGGCGCCGACCACTCGCTCGTCGACTACAACCGCGGCGGCGTGCCGCTCGTCGAGATCGTCACGAAGCCGATCACCGGCGTCGGGCTCCGCACCGCCGAGGTCGCGCGCGCGTACGTCGCTACCATCCGCGACCTGGTGCGCGCGCTCGGCATCTCCGACGGGCGCATGGAGCACGGCTCGCTTCGCGCCGACGTCAACCTCTCGCTCCGCGCGAAGGCGGAGAAGGGCGAGGACCAGGACGCCATCCCCTTCGGCAAGCGCTCCGAGACCAAGAACGTCAACTCGCTGCGCGCGATCGAGCGGGCCATCCACCACGAGGTCGGGCGCCAGGCGGCCCTGCTGAGCGCGGGCGAGGCGGTCGTCCAGGAGACCCGGCACTGGCACGAGGACACGAACTCGACGACGCCCGGCCGCTCCAAGGAGGAGGCGGAGGACTACCGCTACTTCCCGGAACCCGACCTGCTGCCGATCCAACCCTCGAAGGAGTGGGTCGAGGAGCTTCGAGCGACGCTGCCGGAGCACCCGACCAAGCGGCGGGCCCGGCTCCAGGAGGACTGGGGCTTCACCGACCTGGAGATGCGCGACGCCGTCGCGGCCGACGCCGTGGACCTCATCGAGGAGACGGTCGCCGCGGGGACGGCGGCGCAGGCGGCGCGCAAGTGGTGGATGGGGGAGCTCGCGCGGACGGCCAAGGAGCAGGGCGTCGAGCTCGCCGACCTGCCCGTGCGCCCGCACGACATCGCCGAGCTCCAGGTCCTCGTCGACACCGGGGCGATCAACGACAAGCTCGCGCGTCAGGCGCTCGCCGGCACGCTCGCGGGCGAGGGCTCGCCCGCGACGGTCGTCGAGAAGCGCGGCCTCGCCGTCGTCAGCGACGACTCGGCGCTTGAGGCGGCCGTCGACGAGGCGCTCGCCGCCCAGCCGGACGTCCTCGCGAAGATCCAGGACGGCAAGGTCCAGGCCGCGGGCGCGATCGTCGGCGCCGTCATGAAGGCGACGAAGGGGCAGGCGGACGCGGGGCGGGTGCGGGAGATCATCCTGAAGCGCGCGGGCGTCGAGGGTTAACTCGACGGGCTAGGCGAGTGTCGCCTCGGCGGCGCCGGTTTCTCCCGCGCGAACGGCGACCGTCGCGCCCGCGCCGCCCGCCGCGATCCGGTACTCGCCGCCCCAGCCCTCGACCGTGACGCGGCCGGCGTCGTCCGTCGTCATCGTCGTCGGCGCGAGCCACCACTCGCCCTTGATCAGGTCCTCGAGGGCGTGGAACGCGGGCTTGAGGGTTCCGTCGAGCCGGACGAATCCCGACGGGGCGCCGAGCCACGAGCCCTCGTCGGCGAGGCCCCAGTAGGTGAGCGACTCGACGGCGGGGTGGTCGACGACGGTGCGGTAGTGTCGCGCGACCTCGTCCGCCTGACGCTCCTCGCCCGCGGGGGTCGTGGGCCAGGATTCGACCTGGTAGTCGTTGAGGTCGACGATCTCCGGGGGCATGAGGTGGCCGGACACGAGCGTCGTCTCCGTCATCTGAACGGGCAGGCCGAAGCGGCCGAAGCGGTCGAGGATGTCGCGGATCTGGTCCTCGCCCCGGAAACCCTGGTGCATGTGGGTCTGCACGCCGATCGCGTCGATCGCGATCCCCGCGGCGAGGCACTCCTCGATCAGGTGCTCGTAGTCGGCGCTGAGGTCGAAGTCGTTGAGCACGAGGCGCGCGGAGGGGTTCGCCTCGCGCGCGGTCTCGAACGCGAGGCGGACCATCTCGACCCGCCCCTTGGTCTGGGCGAGGCGCGTCACGGCGTTCTCCTCCGCCGTGAACACGGGGAGGATGACGGCCTCGTTGATCGCGTCCCACAGGTCGACCACGCCGGCGAAGTCCGTGACGTCCCGGGTGATGCGCGCGCGGATGGCGTGCTCCACCTCGGCGTCTCCCAGCGGCATCAGCCACTCGGGGGCGAGGGTGTGCCACAGCAGCGGGTGCCCCTTGACCACGGCGCCGCGCTCGACGAACCAGCGCGCCGCCGCGAGCAGCCGCTCCGTGTGTGGGTGCCCCGGTTCCGGCTCGAAGCCGCGCCAGTAGAACGGGAGCGTCGCCCAGTTGAACAGGCGGAACCAGGGGTCGACGAGGGCCTCGGCGTGCGCGTAGCTCGCGCCGCCGAAGTGCTCGGGCGGGGCGTCCGCGTCGCGGTTCGCCAGCGCGACGAAGTCGAAGCCGATGTTGCCGAAGCCGAACTGGTGCGAGACCTGCTCGACCTCGACGCGAGCGTTGGCGAGCGGAGCCCCACTGACGCCGAGGACGGTGACGTTCGTTCGGCCGAGGCGGTGGTCGTACGTCATGCGAGCCCCACTCGGATCATGGCCCAGCTGACGGGCGGGAGGACGACCTCGACGGCGTCGCCGTCGAGGGTGGCGGGGAGGTCGGCGGGGCGGACGCGCTCGTCGTCGGCCGTGTTGACGGCGTGGGGGTCGTCGCCGGCGAGGACCGTCGCCTCGGCGCTACCCGCCGGCGCCGAGCGCGCCGAGCTCGACGCGCAGCGGCTGGGCGCTCGCCACGTCGCGGTTGACGGCGATCACGGTCACGGCGCGCGCCTCGTCCCACGTCGCGACCGCGTCGACGGTCGCGACCTCGCCGTGCGCCGCGGTGGCGTGGCGCGGCCCGTCGACGTCCGTGCGGAGCACGAGCGGCTGCGCGTGGCGCGCGGTGAGCGCGAACGGGTGGAACGTGCTCTGCCGCCACGCCCGCCCGCCCGTCTCGGTGCGGATCGGCGCGATGACGTTCACGAGCTGCGCGAGGCACGCGGCCTTCACGCGGTCGGCGTGGCGCAGCAGGGTGACGAGGAGGTCGCCGACGACGACGGCGTCGGCCAGCGTGTAGTCGTCCTCGGCGAGCGGCGGGGCGACGGGAAAGCCGCTGACGTCCGCGTTCATCGTGTTCTCGAGGTACCAGACGTTCCACTCGTCGAACGAGATGTCGATGCGTTTGGTCGACCCTTTCTTGGCGCCCACCTCGTCGGCGGCCGCCACCACCCCGTCGATGAAGGCGTCCATGTCCGCGCCGGACGCGAGGAACGAGGCGAGGTCGCCGTCCTTCTCCTCGTAGTACGCGTGGGCGGAGATCAGGTCGACCTCGTCGTAGGTGTGGTCGAGGACGGTGCGCTCCCACGTGCCGAACGTCGGCATGGAGCGGCCGGAGCTGCCGACGGCGACGAGCTCGAGCGCCGGGTCGACGCGGCGCATCGCGCGGGCCATGTCGAGCGCCGCGCGGCCGTACTGGTCGGCGGTCATCTGCCCGATCTGCCACGGCCCGTCCATCTCGTTGCCGAGGCACCAGAGCCGCACGCCGTGCGGGTCGTTGACCCCGTGGGAGCGCCGGAGGTCGCTCAGCGCGGTTCCGCCGGGGTGGTTGCAGTACTCGAGCAGGTCGACGGCGGCCTCGGTGCCGCGCGTGCCGATGTTGACGGCCATCATCGGCTCGACGCCCGCGGCGGCGCACCACCGCAGGAACTCGTTGGTGCCGACGGCGTTCGTCTCGAGCGAGCGCCACGCGAGGTCGAGGCGGCGGGGTCGGTCCTCGACGGGTCCGACGCCGTCCTCCCAGCGGTAGGAGGAGACGAAGTTGCCGCCGGGGTAGCGGACGGCCGTGACGCCGAGCTCCCGCGCGAGCGCGAGGACGTCGCCCCGGAATCCGTCGGCGTCGGCGCTCGGGTGGTCGGGCTCGTAGATGCCGCCGTACACCGCGCGGCCCATGTGCTCGACGAACGAGCCGAAGACCCTGCGGTGGATCTCGCCGACGCGGGCGGCGGGGTCGAGAACGATGGTCGCCATGACTCATCAACCTACCGCCGGTGGGGGCGCGCGGGCGCGACCGTTCACCCGCGTGCGACACTGGCGGGGTGTTCACGGTGACGGTCCCCGACGCGCAGATCGCGGACGCGCTCGGCGACGTCCCCGGCGCGCGGATTGCCGTGTGGGACCCGCGCGAGGACGAGGCGCCGCCGGTCGACCCGGGCGACGTGCGCATCGTCTGCCTGCCCCACTACACGGGCGGGCGCACGGTCTTCGGGCGGATCGGGGAGCTCCCCGACGTGAGGGTCATCCAGATCCCCTCGGCGGGGTTCGAGCACGCGCTTCCGTTCGTGCCCAAGGGGGTCGCGCTCGCGAACGCGCGCGGCGTGCACGACACGCGCGTGGCGGAGTTCGCCGTGGGACTCGCGCTCGCGTCGCAGCGCCTGATCGACCGGTTCGTGCGCGCGCAGGACGAGGCGCGCTGGGACCCCGTGTACTTCACTCCCTCCCTCGCCGACCGCCGGGCGCTCGTCGTCGGCTACGGCAGCATCGGCGCGGCGATCGGCGCGCGGCTCCGGGCGATGGAGGTCGGGGTGGAGGGCGTCGGGCGGAGTGCCCGCACCGCCCCGGACGGCACCGTCGTCCACGCGGCCTCCGACCTCCCCCGCCTGCTGAAAGACGCCGAGCTCGTCTTCGTCGTCACGCCCCACGACGAGACGACGGACAAGCTCGTCGACGCCGCGTTCCTCGCCGCGATGCCCGACGACGCGCTGCTCGTCAACGTCGGGCGCGGCAAGTGCGTCGACACGGACGCGCTGGTCGCGGAGTGCGCCTCGGGGCGCCTGCGCGCCGCGCTCGACGTCACCGACCCCGAGCCGCTACCGCCCGACCACCCGGCGTGGCACACGCCCGGGATGATCATCGCCCCGCACGTCGCGGGGGCGACGCCCATGACCGACCGTCGCAACCTCGACGTGATCCGCGCGCAGATCGCCGCGCTCCGCGAGGGCCGCGAGCCGTTCAACCTCGTCGCCGTCGGGCCGACGGAGATCGACGGGCGGCAGACGTACACGTGGGAGGCGCTCTAGCCCGCGGGCGCGTCCTCGTCGAGGTTCGCGGCGGCCCACACCGCGATCCCGTCGCGAAGGAGCTCGGCCGTACCGTCGCCGAACTTGTCGTAGGTCGCGCGGAAGCGGTGGTCGTCGACGTACATCGCGCCGAGGCCCGTGTAGGCCTCGCGGTCCGGGACCCAGAAGACGCTGATCCACGCGTGGTGGCGGGCGACGAGGTCCTGGAGGGCCGGTTCGCGGGGGTCGGGATCGTCCGCGGCGGCGAGCGCGGCGACGCCCTCCGCGATCGCGGTGTGCTCGGCGAGGTGCGCCTTCTGGCCCGCGGGGCCGAGCGCCTTCCAGGCGGCGTTCGAGCGGCCCACCGACTCGTCGCCCCAGCGCTCGCGCGCCTCTCCTTCGTGCTCGCGGTGGTCGAAGCCCTCGAAGAGGTCGTCGGCGTTCATGGGGGTTCCTTCCTCGAGGGAGGCGATGGTGCGGCCGATGGTCTCGGCAAGGGTGAGGTAGCGCTCCGCCTCGGCTTCGACGGCGGCGAGGTGCTCGCGGAGGAGCGCGAGCGTGGTGTCCGGGTCGGCGGCGTCGAGGATCCGCGCGATGGTCTCAAGCGGGGTGCCGAGTTCGCGAAGCACGAGGATGTGCTGGAGCCGGCGGAGCTCGGCCTCGGCGTAGTAGCGGCGGCCGTTGTCCGCGGTCCACGCGGGGGTGAGGAGGCCGATCGCGTCGAAGTGACGGAGCGTCCGGCTCGTCACGCCCGCGAGGCGCGCGAGGCGCGCGGTGTCGAGGTCGTCGTTCATGTTCCGCACGCTACAGGTTGACGTTGCGTCAACCGCAAGAGCGGGTGCGCGCGGGGGGTCGCCTGAGTTCTAGACTCGGCATCATGACAACTCCCGACATCAAGCCCTACTCCCGTCAGGTGACGGACGGTCTCGAGGCCACGGCCGCGCGCGGAATGCTCCGCGCCGTCGGCATGGGAGACGACGACTGGGAGAAGCCCCAGATCGGCATCGCCTCCTCCTGGAACGAGATCACGCCCTGCAACCTCTCGCTCGACCGTCTCGCCCAAGGCGCCAAGGAAGGCGTCCACGCGGCCGGCGGCTACCCGCTCGAGTTCGCCACGATCTCCGTCAGCGACGGCATCGCGATGGGGCACGAGGGCATGCACTTCTCCCTGCCGTCTCGCGATCTCATCGCGGACTCCGTCGAAAGCGTCATGGCCGCCGAGCGGCTCGACGGCGCCGTCCTCCTCGCGGGGTGCGACAAGTCGCTGCCCGGCATGATGATGGCCGCCGCCCGCCTCGACATCTCCGCGACGTTCCTCTACGCCGGTACCATCGCGCCCGGCTGGGTCAAGCTGAGCGACGGGACCGAGAAGGAGGTCACGATCATCGACGCCTTCGAGGCGGTCGGGGCGTGCTTCAAGGGAACGATGTCCCGCGACGACGTCGATCGCATCGAGCGGGCGATCTGCCCGGGCGAGGGCGCGTGCGGCGGCATGTACACCGCCAACACGATGGCCTCCGCCGGGGAGGCGCTCGGAATGTCGATTCCCGGCTCCGCGTCCCCGCCGAGCGCCGATCGTCGACGCGACGCCTTCGCCCACAAGTCCGGCGAGGCCGTCGTCAACCTGCTCCGCAAGGGCATCACGACCCGCCAGATCCTCACCAAGGAGGCGTTCGAGAACGCCATCGCCGTGACCATGGCCTTCGGCGGCTCGACCAACGCGGTGCTGCACCTGCTCGCCATCGCGAACGAGGCGGAGGTCGACCTCACGCTCGACGACTTCTCTCGCATCTCCGACAAGGTGCCGCACCTCGGCGACCTCAAGCCGTTCGGCGCGTACGTCATGAACGACGTCGACCGCGTCGGCGGCGTGCCCGTGGTGATGAAGGCCCTGCTCGACGCCGGCCTCATCCACGGGAACGCCCTGACCGTGACGGGCAAGACCGTCGCGGAGAACCTCAAGGACATCAATCCGCCGGACCTCGACGGGAAGATCGTCCGCGCGATGAACAACCCGATCCACAAGACGGGCGGCACGACGATCCTCCGCGGATCGCTCGCGCCGGACGGAGCCGTGGTGAAGTCCGCGGGCTTCGACGACGAGTCGTTCGAGGCGACGGCCCGCGTGTTCGACCGCGAGCGCGCCGCGCTCGACGCGCTCGAGGACGGGACGATCACCGACGGCGACGCCGTCGTCATCCGCTACGAGGGCCCCAAGGGCGGCCCCGGCATGCGCGAGATGCTCGCCATCACCGCCGCGATCAAGGGCGCGGGGCTCGGCAAGACGGTCCTGCTTCTCACCGACGGGCGCTTCTCCGGCGGCACCACGGGCCTGTGCGTCGGGCACATCGCGCCCGAGGCCGTCGACGGGGGGCCGATCGCGTTCGTCCAGGACGGCGACAAGATCCGCCTGAACGTGGCCGAGAAGACGCTCGAGCTCGACGTCGGCCCCGAGGAGCTGGAGAAGCGCAAGAAGGGCTGGAAGCCCGTGCCGCACAAGTTCACGCGCGGCGTGCTCGCGAAGTACTCGAAGCTCGTGGGGAGCGCCTCGACCGGCGCCGTGGTCGGCTAATTCGGTTCCCGCGCGCGCTGGCGGTGGTTTAGTGCCGAATTCGAGTCCGGACCGGCACTATTCCACCGCGGGCGAGCGCGGGGAGGCGCTCACCGTCGCCGTCACCGGCGCGGGCGGGTTCGTCGGCGGCGCGGTGTGCGCTGCGCTGGAGGCCGCGGGCTACCGCGTCGTGCGCCTCGCGCGACGCCCGATCGACGGCCACCCGGGCGCGGTCCTGTGGGACCTCAGGCGCGACTACGGGGACGGCGCCCCGTTGCCCGCCGTCGACGCCGTCGTCCACTGCGCCGCGGCCATCTCGACGCTCGACGTCGACGGCACTGCGCGCGAGGCGAACGTCGGCGGATCGCTCAGGATCGCCGAGGCGTGGCCGGGCGTCCCGCTTGTGTACATCTCGTCCGCGAGCGTGTACCCGCCGACCCGCGGGACGCCGCTGAAGGAGGACGACGCGACGGGGGAGGGGCCTCGCGACCCGTACGCCCGCTCGAAGTGGGAGGCGGAGCGCGCGCTCGTCGCGGAGGCGGAACGGACGGGGCGGGCGCTGACGATTCTCCGCCCGAGCATCATCTACGGCCCGGGCGACCGGCTGATCCTGCCGAACATCCACCGGCTGCGCCTCGGGGGAGTGGTGCTCCTTCCCGGGGGCCGCTACCGGTGGTCGCTGACGCCCGTCGGCCTGCTCGCCGAGGCCGTGCTCGCCGCGGTCGCGTCGCCGCCGGACGCCCCGCTCGCGGTGAACGTGGCCGAGGAGCCGCCCGAGGAGATTCGACACTTCTTCCGGAGGCTGCTCGAGGAGGACGCGGGCCGGCCGCTCCGCGCCGTCGCGTTTCCCGCGTGGCCGGTGCGCGCGTTCGCGTGGTGCGTCGAGGCGGTGTGGCGTGCGCTCCGGCTCCGGAGCGAGCCGATCCTCAACCGCGCGGCGGTGGCGTACATCGCGGAGGAGCGGATCCTCGACGTCTCGGCGCTCGCCCGTCTCGTGCCCAAACCGTGATCGTCGCGTAACCCGCTCTCCCGGCGCGCGATCGACCTCGTCAGTCGATAGGGTCGTCGCATGGCGGGCCCCCCGAATCCCGGCGACGCGCCCCATGGCGTCGCGAGGATCGCGCGCGCCATCGCGCGCCGCTTAAGCGACGAGGCGGCGCGCAAGAAGCGCGAGCTAGCCGCGACGAGGAAGGCGAGCATCCGCCGGGTCGCTCGGCATCGCCCGGCCGCGCGCGTCGCCAAGCCGCGCGGCGCGACCGGCTTCCTGGAACGGGTGCCGTGGGGCATCGTCGCTCGCGCCTCCGCCATCGCGGCCGTGGGGGCCGTGTTCTTCGTCGCGTCATACGTCGTTGCGGGGGCGATCGCCGGAAACGGGGGCACCGCCGTCGCCGAGCCGGGGACTTCGCTTTCGCCGTCTCCGTCCGTATCCGAGGCGACGGTCTCGCCCGCGTCTAGCCCCAGCGCGGAGCCGTCGCCGACGGTCACGAGCGCGCCCGAGGTGACGCCGCGCGACCCCGAGACGGCGGGCCTGTGGGGCCCGGCCCCGAAGGCGACCGATACCTACGCGGATGCGACGGGGTGCTGTCTCCCGTCGCCTCCGCCCCCGGAGGGGCCCCACCCCTCGACCGCGACGATCACGCTCGTTCACGAGGACGGACACATTACCCCCGTATGGTCGCCGACCCGGGACGAGCTCGCGCTCGTATCCGGGGGGTCGGTCGGATTCGACGACGTCGCGATCTACGACGCGTCGACGAAGGCGACCCGGGTGATCGCCTCCGACATCGCGTTCGGGTGGTATCCGGTGTTCACGTGGTCGCCCGACGGCGACTACGTGGCCGTCGTCACGGGGCTATACCAGGCGCCTCGGTACTTCGCGGTCTTGTCGCGATCGGGCGGCGATCCCGTCCTGACGTTCCCGTTGTCGGGGTACGCCTTCCTCGGCGTCGACTGGTCGCCCGACGGAAAGACACTCGCGATCGGCGCGACGGCGGCTTGGAATTCGAACAACACGGTGCCCCGCGACTCCCACATCTACATCCTGGACACGGAGTCGGGTGCGAGCGAGAGGATCGTCGACGGGGCGTTCCCCTCCTTCTCCCCCGATGGCGATTCGTTGGCGTTCTTCCGTGACGAGGGTCGGGATGACAGCTACGGGGTATGGACCGTCGACCTCGCCGACGGCACCCTGACCCAGATATCGGACGAGTACCCGTACTCGGCTTTCACGTCGTACGCGTCGAACATGGAAACGCGCTTCACGGCCGCGTGGTCGGCCGACGGCTCGCGTCTTGCCTTCCTCTCGCCCGAGCCGGAGACGACCGAGCTGAGCGCGGACGTCACGTATCCACGCGTGTGCGCGACCTACGTCGCGAACGCCGATGGCAGCGGGCTCGTCAAGGTGTCCGAGGACCGGGTCACGGCCCCGGCGTGGCTGCCGAGCGGCGACCTCCTCGCAGGCACGACGGTGTACGACGGCACGACGCTCACGTCGACGACGCGGACGACCGGCTACTTCCTGAACGGTCGGGGGTTGGCGAAGGCGGGCAGCGTGCCGTCGAAGTGGAGCGGCGGGCGGTCGTCCGCATCGGCCGACGGGAAGTACGGACTGATGTTCGCCAAGGGCCCGGGGTACCCGGAATACGGCTGGTACGTCGTCAAGGCGGGGAGCTAGTCCGAGTTCGCCGGTTGTCTCGGAATGAGGGACCGTGATCCACAATGTGAGATTTCTCGCGAAATGGTCGGGATCGCGCCCCGCATGCCCTACAGTCGAACCATGCAGACGATTCTCGTCGTAGTACCGAGGCGCGCGGGCGACTAGCCCCGTACCCCGGCATCGTCCGCGCGCATCCCTCCGGCCAGTCCCGGGGGGTTTTTCATGCGAGGCGGACGACGGGAACGCCTCGCGAGGACATTCGACCCACAGGAGAGACCATGGCGAAGGCCACGGAAGCGGCGGCGAAGCCCAAGGCGTCCGCCGCGCGGGCGAAGCCGGCGACCGCGACGGCGGTGCCGACGGTCGTCCCGCCGACGGAGATGACGGGCGCCGAGGCGCTCATCCGATCGCTCGAACTCGCGGGGGCCACCGACGTCTTCGGGCTTCCCGGCGGCGCGATCCTCCCCGCGTACGACCCCCTGTTCGACTCGACCGTCCTGCGGCACATCCTCGTCCGCCACGAGCAGGGCGCGGGCCACGCGGCGTCCGGCTACGCGCACGTGACGGGTCGCGCGGGCGTCGCGATGGTGACGTCCGGGCCCGGCGCGACCAACCTCGTCACCCCGATCGCGGACGCGAACATGGACTCGATCCCCATGGTGTGCATCACCGGCCAGGTCGCGGCGGGCTTCATCGGCACGGACGCCTTCCAGGAGGCGGACACCGTCGGCATCACGCAGCCCGTCACCAAGCACAACGAGCTCGTGACCGACCCCGCGCAGATCGCCCGCGCGATCCAGGAGGCCTTCCACATCGCGACGACGGGCCGGCCGGGTCCCGTGCTCATCGACATCGCGAAGTCCGCGCTCCAGGCGAAGACGACGTTCTCCTGGCCGCAGCAGTTCGACCTCCGCGGCTACCACCCGGTGTCCAAGCCGCACGCGAAGACGATCCAGGAGGCCGCGCGCCTGCTCGCGACCGCCCGCCGCCCCGTCCTCTACGTCGGGCGGAGGCGTGATCCGCGCCGGGGCGTGGGACGGGCTCCGCAAGCTCGTCGACCTGTCCGGCGCGCCCGTCGTCACCACGCTCATGGCGCGCGGCGCGCTTCCCGACTCCCACCCGCAGCACCTCGGCATGCCGGGCATGCACGGGACGGTGCCGGCCGTCGCGGCGCTCCAGAAGGCGGACCTCATCGTCGCCCTCGGCGCGCGATTCGACGACCGCGTGACGGGCAAGCTCGACTCGTTCGCCCCGCACGCCCAGGTGGTCCACGCGGACATCGACCCGGCGGAGATCAGCAAGAACCGCCGCGCCGACGTGCCGATCGTGGGCGACCTCAAGGACGTGTTCGCCGAGATGGTGCCGGCGCTCGCGGCCGAGCACAAGCAGCACGGCCAGCCGGACATTGAGGCGTGGTGGAAGCAGATCAACGACTGGCGCGAGACGTACCCGCTGGGCTACGAGCCCACCGAGGACGGCCACAGCGCGCCCCAGCACGTCATCCAGCGCATCGGCGAGCTGACCGGACCCGAGGCCGTGTACGTCGCGGGCGTGGGCCAGCACCAGATGTGGGCGAGCCAGTTCATCAAGTTCGAGCGGCCGCAGTCGTGGCTCAACTCGGGCGGCCTCGGGACGATGGGCTACGCCGTTCCTGCGGCGATGGGGGCCAAGGTCGGGGCGCCGGATCGGACGGTCTGGACGATCGACGGCGACGGCTGCTTCCAGATGACCAACCAGGAGCTCGTCACGTGCGCGCTCAACGAGATCCCCATCAAGGTGGCGATCATCAACAACTCGTCGCTCGGCATGGTCCGGCAGTGGCAGACGCTGTTCTACGGCTCGCGCTACTCCCAGACGGACCTGCACACGGGGCACGGGACGCGCCGCATCCCGGACTTCGTCAAGCTCGCGGAGTCGATGGGCTGCGTGGGGCTCCGCTGCGAGTCCGACGCCGACGTCGACGCGACGATCAAGAAGGCCAACGAGATCAACGACCAGCCCGTGGTGGTGGACTTCACCGTGTCGCGCGACGCGATGGTGTGGCCCATGGTGGCCGCGGGCGTGTCGAACGACGAGGTCCAGTACGCGCGCGGTGTCGCGCCGACGTGGGACCGAGAGGACTAGGGGCCATGGGCAAGCACACGCTGTCTGTTCTCGTCGACAACAAGCCGGGTGTACTGGCGCGGGTCGCGGGGCTGTTCTCGCGCCGCGCGTTCAACATCCACTCGCTGGCGGTGGGGCCGACGGAGCATCCGGAGATCTCGCGCATCACCGTCGTGGTCGACGTCGAGGACCTCCCGCTCGAGCAGGTGACCAAGCAGCTGAACAAGCTGGTGCACGTGCTCAAGATCGTGGAGCTCGAGCGCGACCGCTCGGTCCAGCGCGAGCTCCTGCTCGTCAAGGTTCGCGCCGACGCGCGCATCCGCACGGAGATCCTGCAGATCGTGGACCTGTTCCGCGCGCACGTCGTGGACGTGGCGCCCGACGCCCTCGTCATCGAGGCGATCGGGACGCCGGAGAAGCTCGAGGCGCTGCTCGCGGCCCTCAGTCCCTACGACCTGCGGGAGCTCGTCCAGAGCGGCACCGTCGCGATCGGCCGGGGCAACCGTTCCATCACGGAGAAGGCGCTCGACCGCGGCGCAAGCGCGGCGACCGACTAGATTTCAAGGGTTACGACACTCAAGGAGAAGACGATGGCTGAACTGTTCTACGACAAGGACGCGGACCTGAGCATCATCCAGGCCAAGAAGGTCGCGGTGATCGGGTACGGGTCGCAGGGGCACGCGCACGCGCAGAACCTGCGCGACTCGGGCGTCCAGGTCAAGGTGGGCCTCCGCGCCGGCTCGCGTTCCGAGACCAAGGCGAAGAACGACGGTCTCGACGTCGTCAGCGTCGACGAGGCCGCCGACTGGGCCGACGTCATCATGATCCTCGCGCCCGACCCGGTCCAGCGCCACATCTTCGCCGACTCGATCCTCGAGCACCTCAAGCCCGGCAACACCATCATGTTCGGCCACGGCTTCAACATCCGCTTCGGCTACATCGACGCCGCCGGAGGGCGTCGACGTGAGCATGGTCGCGCCCAAGGGCCCCGGCCACCTGGTGCGCCGCGAGTACGAGGCGGGGCGCGGCGTTCCCGTGCTCGTCGCCGTCGAGCAGGACGCCACCGGGCAGGCGCTCGAGACCGCGCTCAGCTACGCGAAGGCGATCGGCGGCCTCCGCGCCGCCGGCATCAAGACCACGTTCACCGAGGAGACCGAGACCGACCTGTTCGGCGAGCAGGCCGTGCTCTGCGGCGGCGCGTCGCAGCTCGTCCAGTACGGCTTCGAGGTGCTGACGGAGGCCGGCTACCAGCCGGAGATCGCGTACTTCGAGGTGCTCCACGAGCTCAAGCTCATCGTCGACCTCATGGTCGAGGGCGGCATCACCAAGCAGCGCTGGTCCGTCAGCGACACCGCCGAGTACGGCGACTACGTCTCCGGCCCGCGCGTGCTCGACGCCACGGTCAAGAAGCACATGGAGGAGGTCCTCGCGGACATCCAGTCCGGCAAGTTCGCCAAGCGCTTCATCGACGACCAGGACAAGGGCGGCCCCGAGTTCGCGGAGCTCCGCGCCAAGGGCGAGGCGCACCCGATCGAGCCGGTCGGCCGCGAGCTGCGCAAGCTGTTCTCCTGGGTCAAGCCCACGGACTCCGACTACGAGGAGGGCAAGGCCCAGCGATGAGTCCGACCTCCTACAAGCTCGCGGTCGTCGCGGGCGACGGCATCGGGCCGGAGGTCGTGGCGGAGGGGCTCAAGTGCCTCGACGCGGCGACGGCCGGGGCGGGCATCGCCTTCGAGCAGACGCCGTTCGACCTCGGCGCCAACCGGTGGCATCGCACGCGCGAGACGCTGACGGACGACGACCTGGCCGCCATCCGCGGCCACGACGTCATCCTGCTCGGCGCCATCGGCGACCCGGGCGTGCCGTCGGGCGTGCTCGAGCGCGGGCTCCTTCTCCGCCTGCGCTTCGAGCTCGACCAGTACGTCAACCTGCGCCCGTCGCGGCTGTACCCGGGCGAGGTCTCCCCGCTCGCGAACCCCGGCGACATCGACTTCGTCGTCGTGCGCGAGGGGACCGAGGGGCCGTACATCGGCAACGGCGGCGCGCTACGCGTCGGCACGCCGCAGGAGATCGCGACCGAGGTGTCCGTCAACACGCGTTTCGGCGTGGAGCGGGTGGTGCGGTACGCGTTCGAGGTGGCGTCCAAGCGGGAGCGCAAGCACGTGACCTTGCTGCACAAGCACAACGTGCTCGTGCACGCGGGGCACCTGTGGCGCCGCACCGTCGAGGCGGTCGCGGAGGAGTTCCCGAAGGTCTCGTGGGACTACCTCCACATCGACGCGGCGACGATCTTCATGGCGACCGACCCCGCGCGATTCGACGTGATTGTCACCGACAACCTGTTCGGCGACATCATCACGGACCTCGCGGCGGCCGTCAGCGGCGGCATCGGGCTCGCGGCGTCCGGCAACATCAACGCGGACCGCACCGCGCCGAGCATGTTCGAGCCGATCCACGGTTCGGCGCCGGACATCGCGGGCAAGGGGCTCGCGGACCCGTCCGCGACGGTGCTGAGCGTCGCGATGATGCTCGACTTCCTGGGCCACGCGGACCTCGCGCGGCGCGTGGAGGACGCGGTGGCGGCCGACGCCGCGGCCAAGGGTGACGCGAAGCGGTCCACGAGCGAGATCGGCGACGCGATCGCCGAGCGGATAGGCGCGGCCGGGTAACCCGGCCGGAGCCACGGACGAGGGAGAGTCGGATGACCACGTTGTCGGAGGCGGGCGCGGCTTTCGCGCTTAACGCCAACCCCACGCCGGCGTCCGACGACGTCCGCGCCACCGCGCTCGCGGAGCTGAAGTTCGGCACGGTCTTCACGGACCACATGGCGCGCGTGACGTGGCGGCACGGCGAGGGCTGGTCCGACCGGCGCGTCGAGCCGTACGGGCCGCTGTCGCTCGACCCGGCGGCTGCCGTCCTGCACTACGCCCAGGAGATCTTCGAGGGCCTCAAGGCGTACAAGCACGCCGACGGTTCGATCTGGCTGTTCCGCCCCGAGGCGAACGCCGCGCGGTTCCAGAAGTCCGCCCGGCGCCTCGCCCTGCCCGAGCTCGACGTCGACGACTTCCTCGGCTCGATCGAGGCGCTCATCGCCGTCGACCACGCGTGGGTTCCGGACGCCGACGAGAGCACGCTGTACCTGCGCCCGTACATGTTCGCCTCCGAGGCGTTCCTGGGCGTGCGCCCCGCGCACGAGATCGAGTACCTGCTCATCGCCTCGCCCGTCGGCCCGTACTTCCCCGGCGGCGTCAAGCCGGTGTCGATCTGGGTCGCGCAGGGCTACCACCGCGCCGGGCCGGGCGGCACGGGCGACGCGAAGACGGGGGGCAACTACGCGTCGTCGCTGATGCCGCAGACGCAGGCGTACGAGAACGGCTGCCAGCAGGTGCTCTTCACCGACGCGGCGACGGACACGTACCTCGAGGAGCTCGGGGGGATGAACATCTTCGTGGTCCACCGCGACGGGGCCATCCACACGCCGCGCCTCAGCGGGACGATCCTCGAGGGCATCACGCGGGACGCGCTCATCCAACTTCTCGAGGGCGACGACCTCAAGGTCGTGGAGCGGGACATCTCGCTCGCCGAGGTGCGCGAGGGGATCGAGGACGGCGAGATCGCCGAGGTGTTCGCGTGCGGCACGGCCGCGGTCGTCACGCCGATGGGGTGTCTCAAGTCGCCGACCTTCGACGTGACGGTGGGCGACGGGACGGCAGGCGAGGTCACGATGCGGGTGCGCAAGGAACTCACGGACATCCAGTACGGGCGGGCCGAGGATCGCTTCGGGTGGATGCGGCGGGTGCGGTAGCGCCCGCTACCCTGGCACCATGGCAACGTCACCGTCCGGACCGAACGGGGGCGACTTCCCCCTCACGCCGAACCCCTCCCCGACGGCGCCCGACGAGCGCGCGCGCCTCATGGAGGCGCCGGCCTTCGGAACGGTCTTCACCGACCACATGGCCCGCGCGACGTGGCGCGAGGGAGAGGGCTGGGGCGAGCGCGGCATCGTCCCGTTCGAGCACCTGCGCATCCACCCGGGCGCGTCGGGGCTCAACTACGGCCAGCAGGTGTTCGAGGGGTTCAAGGCGTACCGCGGCGACGACGGCGTCGTCCGTATGATGCGCCCGGCGGAGAACGCCCGGCGCTTCCGCGCGTCGGCCGCGCGCATCGCGCTGCCCGAGCTGCCGGAGGAGGACTTCCTCGCGGCGACGGAGGGCGTCGTGCGGGCGGACCGCGATTGGGTGCCGACGACGGAGGGGTCGAGCCTGTATCTGCGGCCCCTGCTGTACGGGGCGGAGGGGTGGCTCGCGGTGCGGCCGTCGCGGGTGGCGGAGTTCGTGCTGCTCGCCTCGCCCGTCGGCCCGTACTTCCCGGGCGGCGTGAAGCCGATCTCCGTGTGGGTCGCGCAGGGATTCCACCGCGCGGTGGTCGGGGGTACCGGGGAGGCGAAGGCGGGCGGCAACTACGGCGCGGCGATGCTGCCGCAGCGGCAGGCGGAGGAGAACGGCTGCGACCAGGTGCTGTTCCTCGACGCCGCGACCCGCGAGTTCGTCGAGGAGCTCGGGGCCATGAACCTGTTCGTCGTGTTCAAGGACGGCTCGGTGGCGACGCCGCACCTCACGGGGACGATCCTCGAGGGCGTTGTCCGCGACTCCGTGCTCGCGCTGCTGCGCGCGTCGGGGCACGAGGTATCCGAGCGGCGTGTCGGGATCGACGAGCTGCGCGAGGGGACCGAGTCCGGCGAGGTGACGGAGATGTTCGCGTGCGGGACGGCCGCGGCGATCGTGCCGGTCGGGCGGCTGGTGTCCCCGACGTTCGACGTGTCCGTGGGCGACGGCGAGCCCGGGGAGCTCACGATGTCCGTGCGCGAGCGGCTGATGGGGATCCAGTACGGGCGCGTCGAGGACGAGTTCGGGTGGATGCGGGTTGTTGACTAGCGACGCAGACGAACTAGAGATATCGTCAAGCAATGGGAGACGACGACACGGACGGAAACTCGTCATCGGTGATCGGTAATCGAACCGCGCGTTGTCGAGTCTGTTCAGGACGTAATCGAATCTCTTGAGGCGTCGGGCCTAGACACGGCCATCGCGCCTTGGTACCGAGGCCAACGACGCGTCGATTGGAAACTACAACCGCTCGTGGATCGGGTCGAATTGCGCTGCGATCCACGTGCACTCCTGAACGACTTTGAGGTACTAGCGACGCGGTTCCTCGATCGACCGCTCATATCCACATGGGAGGTGATGGTGCTGGCGCAGCATCATCGGATCCCTACGCGCCTTCTTGATTGGACGACGTCTCTTCACGTTGGCCTTCACTTTGCGGTTGAGGATCGAGACGCGGACGACGATGATTTCGAAGGTTCGCTGTTCGTGATGGATCCTGCCGCGTTTAATCGCGAGACTCTGGGCGGTCTCGGTGAGGTCTTGATGTTTGGCCGGACGGTTACTCTTAAGGATGGATCGCTGGAGGCGGAAATCTTGCTCCACGGTGTCGGGGCGGCAAACGAAGATGCCCGTTCAGGCGCGCCATTTGCAGTATCCGCACCGCATGCGTTCGATCGGATTGGCAACCAGAGCGGGACTTTCGTCGTCTGCCCTCCCCGTTCGAAACCCTTGAGATCCTATTTTCGTGCCGGGACCTTCGAGAGGTGGTCGATACCAGCGCTCGCGAAACCAAAGATCAGGAAAGAGCTTCAGCAAGCAGGATTCGACCGCTTCCGCCTATTCCCGACGATCGACAATGCGGCCCAAGAGGTTTACCGGCGAATGTAGTGGATGACGAGAGGAGGGGCGACTAAACATGGCAATTGATCCAGGTACTCGTGATGTCGAATTCGAGATGGTCGCGCTCGAAGACTCGAGTTGCTGGCGTATCGCTCGAATCCTGGGAACGATGTTCAGCTCGCCGTCGTATCAGCGGCAAGGATCGATCTGGACGACGAAGCGTAAACAGGTGTTCATCGACTCGCTTCTCAACGGTTTCGACATCCCGAAGATTTACTTACACGAGGGCGGCGGGGAGCGGGATGGGAAGCGCTACGCGATCGTTGATGGAAAGCAGCGCCTCGAAGCGCTATCGGATTTCTACAACGACAGGATCCGACTCGCACGAGATTTCCGCCTGTTTAACGTCGACCGGATACGGGAGGCCGAACTTGATAGCGAGACACTGAGCAACCTCTCCGGGAGGTCGTACGCGGAACTCGAGGCGCTTGCGCCTGCGCTCATCAAGTATCTGGATCAACGCAAGCTCGACGTCAGGGTCATCCGCACCTCCGACATCGATGTGATTGAAGAGTTGTTCTGGCGGCTCAACGAAGCCGCGACCCTTAATGGCCCAGAGCACCGTCGCGGGTTTGGTGGCCCGGCTGTCGCGGCGATTGACTCCGTCGTCGAGCATCCATTCTTCGAAACCCTCCCGTTCGGCGACCGCCGCTTCCGTCATCAAGATCTTGCCGCGAAGTTCCTTCTCTGGAGCGCGCCGCCAGAGCTTCGAAGACTTTCAGGATCGGGCGGAGTCGTCGCCGATACGAAGAAGCAGAATCTCGATCGTTTCGTGAAAGTGATCAAGGTTGATAGCGCGAAACCCGAGTCGGAGCTCGAAGCCGATCTGGTACGCGCTCAGTCTCAAGTGGCGATGGTTCTCGATGCACTGGTCGACGTGTACGAGACACCGGATCGCTTGCTCGCTCGGCTTGGGACCGTGGCCGTTCTGTACCTCCAGGCTCTGCGTGCGGTCCGGCACGAGAGTGAGATCGGCGGGCCGATCGAACGAGAGATCTTCGCCGATTTTGAGAGCTTCCGCGAACAGGTTATTAGCGGGATCGATGAGGACGAGGATCTGTCGCTCGGAATACTTGCCCTGCTCGACTATGACTCGCTTGCGCAAAGCAGCAATGACGGAGCTGCTCTCGAACGTCGAGTCGCGATTCTTGAAGCGTATGCGCACGCGAAGGCCGCAGGGGAGGATCCGATCGCGAGTCTTGGACGCGCGCAGATGTTGATTGAACGCCAGTAGGACGATTCCCGCCCAGCGTGAGCGTCGCGCAACGCGAAGTCGGACCGTCCATCTAGCATCGTCATCATGAGGTCCGTTGAGTTGTTTGGAGGCGCGGGAGGCTTAGCCCTTGGGTCCGAGCTCGCGGGCCTAGAGGGGACGTTGTTCGTCGAGTGGGATCGATGGGCTTGCGATACGGTCCGTCAGAACCAAGAACGCGGATTCCCGCTCGTGAGTGATTGGACAGTGAGCGAAGGCGATGTCCGCTGCATCGACTGGCGAGAGGTATCGCGACAGGACGTTATTGATGTGGTGGCGGGAGGTCCCCCGTGCCAACCGTTCAGCATGGGCGGAAAGGCTCGTGCGGCAGACGACTCGCGCGACATGTTCCCGGCTGCCGCCGAGGTCATCCGAGAGCTCCGGCCTCAGGCCTTCGTCCTAGAGAACGTACGTGGGCTCACACGTGCGGCATTCGCGAATTACTATCAACTGATACTTCTGCGGCTGAAGCACCCAGACTTGCCTCAGAATGCGAGCGAGTCTTGGTTCGACCACTTACAACGCCTTCAGCGGTACGAGACAAGCGACCATCGCGGCGATTCGGGAGAGTACCGGGTCGTCCCGACTCTCGTGAACGCGGCGGACTACGGCGTTCCTCAGCACCGCCACCGGGTTTTCGTCGTGGGTTTCCGTGTCGACGTCGACGCTGAGTGGTCTTTTCCTGAGCCAACGCATTCACTGATCGCCTGTTGTACGACCAATGGATCTCGGGAGAGTACTGGGAACGCCACGGCCTATCGAAGGCCGCACGACCAAGCGCGCCTGCGCGTTTCGCTGGACGACTTCGCAGGCTCGAGTCGGCTGATCCTCAGACTCTGGGCAAGCCTTGGCGCACGGTGCGTGATGGTCTGGTCGGTCTACCCGAGCCGACTCTGAATGGTACGAACGACGTTCTCAACCACCGCCTTCAGGAAGGTGCCCGCTCATACCCGGGTCACACTGGGAGCCCACTAGACGAACCTGCGAAGACCCTCAAGGCTGGCGGACACGGAGTTCCCGGCGGGGAGAACATGCTTCGACGGGCCGACGGTTCGGTCAGGTACTTCACTATCCGCGAAGCCGCGCGGCTTCAGACTTTTCCCGATACTTACGAACTTCATGGGGCGTGGAGCGAGGCGATGCGTCAGATTTGTAATGCCGTTCCGGTTCGTCTCGCGGAGATCGTCATGTCGAGTCTGCGACTCCACTTGGAAGAAGCTGCTACCCGCTCAGATATTGCTGTCACGCGTGCCGTCGAAGAGGCTTTCGCGTGAGTACGCCATTCAATCCGCTGGACCTCGGTAATCTCGGCGATTCGATCGCTCGAGCGATCGCGAAGCAAACGCCTGTTCAACTAGACGAGCTTCAGGAGTTTTCGGGGGCGGGCGTGTACGCGCTCTACTACCGAGGAGGCCACCCCGCGTACCGTCCGTTGGTCGCGGCGAATGCGGGCCTCGACGAACCACATCCGATTTACGTTGGGCAGGCGGCTCCGGGAGGTTCACGGAAGGGGCTCGCGTCCCCGACGGAAGGCACTGTGCTACTTTCTCGCCTCCGTCAGCATCGAAAGTCGGTTTCCGACGCGGTGAATCTCGATGCCTCCGACTTCACCGCGCGGTGGCTCGTTCTGGATGATGTTTGGGTCAACCTCGGCGAAGCGGTCTTGATTCGGAGTCATAGTCCGGTTTGGAACGCGATTATCGACGGATTCGGCAACCACGACCCGGGTAAAGGTCGTCTTGCGGGCGCGCGCCCGCGATGGGACGTCTTACATCCGGGACGGTCCTGGGCGAACCGTCTTGCTCCGGGTGAGACTGACGCGGACGCGTTGGTCGGCGAGGTACACGAGTACCTGCGCCAGAGGCTCTAGGCCGACGGCTCCCGGTCGGGGCGACGCTCACGCACGACTTTCGCGATCGTTTCGACGGCCAACGTGTATAGGTCGTGCTCCCAGAATCGCAAGACGAGCCAACCGGCGGCTACGAGCGCCGCCATCGTTTCAGCGTCGCGTTCCCGGTTTCGCGCGATCTTGGGCCACCAGTACTCGATGTTGCTGGCGGGTTCCCGGTAGTGCTCGGGGCAACCGTGCCAGAAGCACCCGTCGATAAACACGGCCACCTTCGCGGGGCGGAACACGATGTCGGCCGTACGGCGCAGCTCCGGCAGGGGGCGCGCATTCATCCGGTACCGGAGCCCCATCGCGTGGAGCGCCCGCCGCGCTGCCATCTCCGGTGACGTGTCGCGGGAGCGGTTGCCACGCATCGAACTCCTCACGGCATTGCTCGATGCCCGGGACTCGGCCGGCATGTCACCAGGCTAAGCCCGTCTGTGTTTGACTGAATGACAACTGAGGCATCTGTCCGAGGCTCCCGAGACCCATGTTGAGTCAGGGGAACCTCGTCAGGCCCAGATGAGGGCACGAGATGGGGGAGACGGATGGCTGTCGTCCGAAAGTTCGTTCGAGATTCTCAAAGCACGAGGTCGTCTCTGCATCCGACCGAAGTGGTGGCAACCTACCGCGCAGTCGAGTTGCCCAGCGGTGTGCGGCTACTTCAAATCGACACTGCAGGATCCGCGCAACGTAAGCGCCCCGGCAAGCAGAGCCAGACCCTGCAATTCGACCGGGAACGCGCCGTCGAATTGATCCGGGTCGTATGGGAGATGTTTCCTGGGATCTAGTCGTGCGACCAGTCAACTGCGAGGAATCTTCCAGCCAACTAGAAGGTTGACAACCACATGACCACTATAGGAATCATCGGTGCCGGCAAGATCGGCACCAACGTCGCCCAAGCGGCCGTCGACGCCGGCTACGACGTGGTGCTCTCCAACTCGCGTCGGCCCCGAAACCCTCGCGAACTCGTCGGGAGCTCGGCCCCAAGGCCCGCGCCGCCACCCCAGCAGGCCGCCGAGGCTGGCGACCTCGTGCTGGTCGCCATCCCCTCGAAAGCACACGAGACGGTCCCGGTCGAGCCCCTCAAGGGCAAGGTCGTGATGGACGCCAACAACTACTACCCCGAGCGCGACGGCCGCATTGAGGCGCTCGACACCAACGCCTCCACCACATCGGAACTGCTCCAGCCGCACCTGCCCAGTCCATGTCGTGAAGGCGTTCAACAACATCTTTGCCGAGGAAATCCCCACCGATGGGCGGCCCGCGGGCACCCCCGGCCGCCGCGCCCTCCCCATCGCAGGCAACGACGACGACGCGAAAGCGGCGGTCGCCAGTTCCTCGACAGCCTCGGCTACGACGCCGTCGACCTGGGGCCGCTGAGCGAATCTGGCGGGTCGAGCGCGACACCCCCGCATACGGCAAGCGGACAACGGCGGACGAGCTTCGCGCCCTCGTCGGGACGACGGAGCGGGTCCAGCAGGTCTAGCCCCGGCTCACGACCCCTCGCCCGGCGCAGAGATAGCCGTCGGCCCCGATCGATCGGATCGCTCTCAAGCAACGCCAGTTCGTCGAGGTCCTTCAGGTACGCGTCGAGCGTCGTCTCGTACCTCGCGTCGTCGTCGCCGACGATGGTGGTGTACAGCCACGGACCGTCGACGGGAGCAATCTGGTGG
>CAVQHE010000012.1:0-62041 GCA_963712245.1 uncultured Actinomycetota bacterium
CAGGCGGACCCAGGGGTGGTGGATGCAGGCGCTCGCCGCGGCGGGCTTTGCCTGGTACGAGGTGAGCAACTGGGGGCGCGACGCCGCTAGGCCGCCGGCACAACCTCGGGTACTGGTGCTGAGGCAGCGGCCGGGGATTGGGCCGGGTGCGGAATTCCAGACTCCTAGGTTCCGGGTGGCGAGGCCGGCGGTGGAACGTCAAGCACCCCCGGGCGTAGGGCGAGCAGCGGATCGCGGCGGGCGCGAGAGCCCGGGAGGACGGCGGAGACCGTGGACGACGAGCAGCGGCACGTTGAGCGCGCGCCGCCGGGTGCGGCTCGATCTTGGGGATCACCCAGGGGCGCTTCGGCCCGCCTCCGCCGGTCGCGTCGCCTTGCGGACGACGGCCTGGTCGGCAGGTCGAAGGTGAGGACCCGCGGGTCGTCTACGCGCCGCGGGCGCCTCCTCGCGGACGCCGTGGTCCGCGACCTTGTGTGGCCCGGTCCCGCGCTCGCGGGTCTTCCTGGCGGCGGGTCGGCATTCGAAGCCGCGCAGCGCCCAGGCATTTCGCGCGATATCGGCAGGTTCGGCGCGGGGCGCCCGCCAGTGCCTGGTGGTGCTCTGAGCGCCCACCTGGTGCCTGATTTTTGTATCTCATCCTCTAGGGACGCCCCCCGCGACATCGCCGCGTTTTCGGCACCCAGTGTCCAGCACCGATGCAAGCCAAGCTTCTTGCAGACCCGGACGGCGGGGACGGTCGAAACGCGACCGCTGCTGGGACCGCACAATCGTCGGCGCGGGATACCGAGGCGCCCAGCCGGACATCCGCCACTATCGGTAGCGGTAGTACTCGCCGCGGTTCGCCGCGAGGCCTATCTGGAAGATCAGCGCGACGATCCCGCCCATGACACCATGCCGGGGATGACGAGGAAGAACCGAGTGCCAGCGTCACGATCCCGAGGATCGTGCCGCCGAACAGCACGGCGAGGACGGTCAGCTGGAAGTTGACCGACTCCTTCCCGTTGTGGTCGACGAGCGCGCTGCGGTCCTTGCCGATCAGCCAGAACACGAGGGCGCCGACGATGCCGGGGATGCTGATGAGCCACGAGAGGAGGGGCGGACAGGTGCTGATCACATCCCGGGGCTACGCGCCGAACGCACTCGAGCATGGGGGCGGGGCCCGTCGCGGGCCCGGCGGTCGGCGGCGTCGAGGACCCTGGCGTCGGCGGAGTCGGCGGCGTCGGAGGGGCGCGGAGGTGCCGGGGGAGCGGGGAGGGGCCGACGCTGCGGGCGGAGGGGTGTCGCGGCGGTTTCCCGGTGGTGGGCTTCTTCGCCGCGGGCTTCTTGGCGGCGGGTTTCTTCGGTGTTAGTCGATCGTTGCAGAACGACTCAGGCCCCGCATCGGTCGGGAGAACGATACGGGGCCCTGAGATCGAGTCAGGGGGTGACAGCCTCACTCACGAGGAGGGCAGCGGGGGAACCCCCGTAAAGGTACTTCTCTCGCCCTTCTCGGTGGTGTTTTCCGGCCTGGAAGCCCATGACGATGAGTAGATCCACGCCAAGTACAGCAGCATCCTGATGGAGGACCAGCATCAGGACGTCTTGAATATCACCAGGGCGATCGCGACGTCGACTGCTGAAGTCGAGGGCTCCTTGCCCTGGTCATCCACGAACAGCGTTGCCGGCCGTCTGATCAGCCAGAAGATGAGGCTGCCGATGAGGGGGAAGAACCTGTTGATGATGTGAGCGAGCTTCGCCTGGCTGCGCTCCTCAGATTCTTGCTCATGGCGCCGGCGGTCGAGTTCGTGTCATGTTTACCACTTTGATATCGATGATATAGGACGCTGACACGGCCCCGACGCGCACCGCGCTGAAGGCCCGGCAGCAGGGCCACCATGGATGACGCGACGACTGCCAACTGTCCCACTGTACCGAGAAAGCCCACGAACGGAACAAGCGCGCGTACCAGCGTCGCGACCGCGAACGCGGCGAGGACGAGGACGCGAAGTTTGTCGCCCCGCGCCTTTCGCGCTGGATCGCGCTCGCGGCGGAGGCGGTAGATGGCGTACGGGATACGGGGCCGATGGTATCGCGCCGAGTTGCGCGATCTCGGGCGGCCTGCGTGTCCGCTGTGGCGCAGTCCTGGGCTTATCGTTCCCTCCAGAAATTTGCGGCGTCCGGCGGCGCGTTACGATTAGCAGCACTCAGGCCCCTGTGCAGTGCGCAATCGGAGGGTGACGCGTGTCGGAGGCATGATGCCTGCTGCTGCTGCACGCGATTCGTTGAGGGATACGTTCGAGACCGGAGCGAGCCCGTTGGCTCGCGTGCTGTTTCTCGCGAGCGATCGCCACCTCGGCGTCTCCCGGCCACCATCCGCAACGACATGGCCGCGCTTTCAGAGGAGGGGCTGGATCGCCGCAGCCCCCACAGTCGGCGGGACGCATCCCCACGGACAAGGGGTACCGCTCGTTCGTCGACCACCTCGCCGCTACCGCGCTTCCCGAGCCGCAGCGTCGGGCCATCTCGACGTTCCTCAGCGACGCCGTTCCACCTGAGCAACAGCGGTCGAGTGGTTGAAGTTTAAATCTTCCTCAGCCAGTGCATGTGCCAGGTGGCCGTCGTGCAATACCCGTTCCTCCGGGAGGCGAAGGTCCGCCGCGTCGAGCTCGTGCGGTCTGCACACGAGCGCGCGCTCGTCGTCGTGGTCCTCCGCGACGCGCGCGTCGAGCAGGGCACCGTGTCTGGGGAGGAGCCCCCCACGATGTGTTCCAGCGCGTCGCCCGCCGAGGCCAACGAGGCAACCCAAGGTAAGGGTCTGGCGGGACCGCGGAGAGGGCGCTTGACGCCTGGGTCGCGTGGCCTAATCCATCCCGGGGAGCGCACGGTTGCTCACGCGGTGGTCGCCGCGGCTAGGGGAGGGACCGTCGAGCGCGTGGTTTTCGCGGGGGGACGTCCAACCTGGCGCGCGCCGACGGCGGGCCTAGCAACGCGATCGGTTCCGTCCTTCAGGTGCATCGAGGAACAAGTCGTGTCCTCCGGCTGTTGCACGAGATGGCGAGCTGATGCGGACCCGCACGTCGCCGTCCGCATCGGCGGGGAGATCCACAGCGAGGGCGCCTCGCCAAGACGCTGCTGCCATTCGTCGCCGCGGGCCACGGTTCTCCCGGCGGAGAGACGGCGTCCTCGGCGCGCTGGACCGACCCGCATGATATCCTGGCACCATGGCCGCCGTGGAGCGCGCCGTGGCGCGCTACCTCACACGGTGGTGGTTACGAATGCTCACCACGATGCTCCTGGACGCCTCGCAGTCAAGTGGCTATGCAAGCTCGCGCGCGAGCTGCACCCCGACACCAGCAGCCGGCGACGAGGAGCGCTTCAAGGCGATCTCGCAGGGAGGGGTTGGAGGCTGTCGACGCCGGAGAAGCGCGCCCGGATCCGGCGTCGACCCGAGCCGCCTGTGCGGCCTGGCGGGTTCGGGTTCGAGGACACGACTTCCAGATGTTCTTTGCGGCGGCGAGCGCGCCGCGGCCCGCGTCGCGATCCCAGCGGGGAGGCGACACGCTCGTGCACGCCGAGGCTGTGTGTCCAGGAGGCGACGTTCGGCGTCGCCCGCGACGTCGTCGTCATCCTTCCACGCACCTCGCGCCACGTGCCGAGGGCTCGTGCTGCGCGCCCGGGACCAAGCCGAGTACCTGCGAGTCGTGCGGCGGGAGCGGCGTCGTCCACGCGTCGCCCGGTCCCTCCTCGGCCAGGGGCCACGGTCGACCGGCCCGTGCCACGGTGCGGCGCACGGCACGACGATCCCAACTTCCGCGCCCCAGTGCTCGGGCCAGGGGCGGACGAGTCCCCGCCACACCATCACCGACATCCCGGCGGGGGTCGAGACCGGGACGCGCATCCGGCTTGCCGGCGACGGCGACGCCGGGCCGGCGGCGGCGGTCGCGGCGACCTGTACGTCAGAGATCCGAGAGAAGTCGCACAAGACGTTCGAGCGGCGCGGTAATGACCTCCACTGCACCGTCGAGATACCCATGTCCGCCGCGATCCTCGGAACGGTCCTCGACGTCGAGACGTTCGACGACGGCGCGCGCGAGGTCGACGTCCGGCGGGGACGAACTCCGGCGAGACCGTCAAGCTCAAGGGGCTCGGAGTCGGCATGGCGCAGCGCGACGAGGGGGCGACCTCTACGTGCACCTTGACGTCCAGACGCCGTCGAGCCTGACGTCGGAGCAGGAGGACCTGGTCAAGAGGCTCGCCGAGCTGCGCGGAGGGACGCCCGAGGCGCGGCTCGCCCCCGTGAACGTCTCTGCGGCTCCGCGGCGCGTTCAGCGGCCATCGGTGAGCTCTCGCCGGTGTTCCTCGACGTGGCCCGGCGGATCCCGCCGGGCGTCGGGGACGTCCTTGTGGTCGAGGGTGCGGAGGCGCGCCATGCCGCGGTCCAGAGGTGTGGCCCTGGCGGAGCCGTGTCGCAGGTCGCCTCGACGGCGGGGCATCGGGCGTCGGCGTCGTCGTGGAGGCCTCGCCCGAGCGGCTCGAGGTGCGGATCGACGCGACGCCTCGCTCGACGAGGACCCCCGGGAGGTGGTGCTCGTCCAGGCGCTCGCGAAGGGCGGACGTGCCGGAGGAGGCGATCGAGGCCGCCACCCAGCTTCTCGGCGCGACGCGCTATCCCGCGGGCGGCTGAGCGGTCGATCGTCCGGTGGCGTGGGGCGAAAGGCGGACAAGGCCGGGCCTCCTGGCGGGACCGCGTGATCGCCGCCGCGAAGCAGTCGCGCGGGGCGCGCGTGCCGTCGGTGGACTCCCTCTCGCCGACGACGGAGACGTCTGGTCGAGGACGCGACGCGACGCGCGGGACGGTGCTCGTGCTGCAGCGAGACTGCCGCTCGCCCTTCCCGCGTGCCGCCCCGGCGAGCCCTCGAGCCGCTGTGGCTGATTCGCGCCCAGGCAGGGATTGTGAGCTCAGAGAGTGCGGGCGGCGTCGCCACCCGACTCGGCCCCTACGTGCTCCGCGCATCTGAGGCCGGACCCGCTATTGCGCGCGCTTGCGTCGCGGGGCCTGGGCCTCGCCGCTGGCGCTCTAGGCTGTCCCCATGAAAGGCTAGGGCCTATGAGCGACAACGATGCTCGGTCTGCCGGATCATCGCGGGGAGCTCCCCCTTGACCACCGTGATGGAGACGGAGACGATTGTTGCGTTCCGCGACATCGCCCCCGAGGCGCCGACGTATGTCCTGGCTTGCTGCGCACGCACCAGGCCGACGTCACCGACGTCACCGAGGCAGCTGAGACCTCTCGACGTCGCGCAGCGCATCGCGGACGACGAGTGCGGCGGCCAGTTCCCGGCTTGTGTTCAACGTCGGCCCCAAGGCCGGCCAGTCGGTGTTCCACGCCCACGCGCACGTGCTCGGCTGTTTGACACGGGGGTGCGTGCTTCCCGTGAGCCATGCGGTGGTCGTCGTCGACGACGCGTCGACCATGGCCGAGCTCCTCGGGTGCCGTCCGCGGAGCAGGCTCCAACACGCGTTCCCGACGTTGACAGCTCCCGGCCGCGCGGGAACGCGATCTCCCTGAGCGGGGATGACGGGCGCGGAGCTCGCCGAGGTGCCGCGGCGATCGCGGAGCTGCGCGCGCTGCTCGTGCTTAGGGTCGAGCTGACCGCCTGACGTCGCGTGCTGCGGCTGGCTGGCACGACGGCTGATGCAACGATTGTCCTGAGCACCCAGGCCCAGGCGGCTACGTTGACGGCGATCGACACCCACAAACCACCACCGGCGTTGCATCGGCAACAGCCCTGTGGGGACGGGGAAGACGGTACCTCGCGCACGGTCGCGGCGCTCCAGGCGAAGCGCGTCACGTGCATCCTGCTCACCCGACCTGGCGGCGGGGAGAGGCTCGGGGTACCTGCCCGGGACGCTGTCGGAGGAACATTCTCTACCTCATCCTCCTGGCCGTGGTACGACGCGCTTCTACGACATGGTCGATTCGGAGTCGATCCCGCGCCTGATCGAGACGGAATCAGTTCACAAAATTGTCTGCTTCGCGTACATGTGTGGCCGCACGCTCAATGATGCGTTCGTCATCCCTTGATGAGACCACGCGCGAGCAGATGAAGACGTCTCCGACCCTCCGCCTGGATTCGGATCGACGATGGTCGTCACGGGCGACGAGCACCCAGACCGACATCCCCGCGGGGATGGACTCGGGACCATCGTGGCGCGCGACCTGCTCGGCATCGACGACACCATCCGGCGCCGAGGACGTCGCGCCGTCGGCGAGATCGTCACCGCCTACGCAACATGGATGTGCGTGTTCGCGGCAAGCCGAGGGGTACGGCGTGATCGAGGTCAACAACGAGTCCGGATGTGTGCGATCGGACGAGGTTGAATTCGCGGAGCTCGGCGCGTTCGTGCTGCGCGAGATGCGCATCGCGGACGGCGCCAGCTTGCGATCCTCTTCGTCGGCACGCGCGCGATGAGGACCTCCATGTTGTGGTGGATGGGCTGCCCAACCGGGGGGCTGACGTCTTTTCCCGTATGACGAGTCGCGGCCCGGACCGACGATGATCTGACCGCGGGCCGCTCGCGACGCTCGCCTTCCGGGTGCCCCGCCGTCGCGGAGCAACAGGCGAAGGCGGCGGGGCACACGGCGGAGGAGGCAGTGCTCCTGCTCTCCGCCACGCACTGGCATCCTCCACCTGCTCGGCTATGACCACGCGGAGCCGGAAGAGCGAGATGTTCGAGCTCCAGGCGCCTGCTCCTCGCGTTCCTGGCCAGCGGCGACGCTGCGGGCGGCGCCGCGCGGGTACCCTCGTAGATCATGACGGCGATTGGCTGGCTCGTGGGGGCGTGGGTGTCAGCATCCTCGCGTCCGGCGCGCCTCCCTACGCGCTGATCGCCGCGTTTGAGCAGCTCCGCGCGCTGGAGCGCGTGCTCGCCTCGGCGCGGCTGCGGATCTGGCCGGGACCCGGAGGTGGATTGTCGCCTGGCTTGCCGCGCGACCCCGAGGCGACGGCGAACTCCGCGTCCGTCGCCCACCCACGACGAGCCGGTCGGGCTCGTCGCGCTCGCGTTCCCGACGCTGGAGATCGGCGCACCCCCTGACCTCTCGTGGTGGTATTTCGGGCGCTCGCGGCGGTCGCTCGTCGGGGGCGTCGTCTCGTCGTACTCGTCCGCGCCGCGCCCCGCCAGATCGCCTGTCTCCCCACCCCCTCGGGACCGGACCCGGGGCCGCTCTGTGCCCCGCCCACCTCGTTTCGCCTCGGCACCCGTGCGCGCCGTCGTCCCCCGCGCTCCGCCGACCGCCGCTCGCCGAGGCGCGGAGCGTCGTCGAGCAGGCCTCCACCCGGGTCTCGGACGCGAATGAGGTGGAGCTCTCGTGCGCTTGGGTCGTCGAGTTTGGAACCGGCTCGTCCGCGAGGTGATGGTGCGCGGACGGGGACATGATCTCACTCATCTCCGCACGGGCGAGACCGGCGGGCTGACGCGATGCGCCTGTTCCTCCTCCGGTCCGGGCGCTCGCGGCTGCCCGTGATCGCGGTGGAGCGCTTTGATGACCTTGTGGGCGTCGTATACCTCAAGGACGTGCTCGCGGCGACGTGGGGAGAATGCGGGGGCCTCGGAGCGCGCCGCTCGGACGCGATCGCGCGCCCGCCGTGTACGTGCCGGAGTTGCTTCCCGTCGAATGACCTGCTCCGGCGGATGCAGGGAGAGGTGCGGCACATTGTGATCGTCGTCGACGAGTTCAACGCGGCGTCGGCGGGCTCTCGCGGACCATCGAGGACGTGCTTCAGTAGATTGTCGGCGAGATGCAGGACGAGCACTATGCGAGGAACCCGTCCCCCTCCACGGTGGGGCCTTCCGCGTGCCCGCGCGCACGGCCCCTCGACGAGCTTGTGAGCTCTTTGTTTGGGACAATCGACGACGACGACGCGAGAGGCGGGGCCGCTCCGCGCGTGGCTGATTGCCGGGTCGAGCGCGTCGGCCCACGGGCTGACGTCTTTTGAGGCCGCGGGCACCCCTGGGGTCACAAGCGCCTCGCGGTGGGATCTCAGCTGGTCACGCGCGAGCCGGAAATGGGGCGACGATGGATTGACGTCCGCCGTAGGCCGCAGCGGGGGCTTCGCCTGCTTCGTGGGCCGCCCGAACGCGGGCAAGTCGACGCTGACCAACGCGCTGGTCGGGCAGAAGGTCGCGATCACTGACCAGCCGCAGACCACCCGCCACGCCATCCGCGGCATCGTGCACCGGCCCGACGCCCAGCTGATCGTGAGGACAGCCGGGCCTGCACAGGCCCCGCACGCTGCTGGGCAGCCGGCTCAACGACTCGTGCGCGAGACGTGGCCGAGGTCGACGTGATCGGCTTCTGCGTGCCGGCGGACCAGCCCGTCGGGCGGGGCGACGAGTTCATCGCGTCCGAGCTGCGGTCGGTCGCCGGGCGCACACCCGTGCTCAGGGTGTCGTCACGAAGTCCGACGTGGCCCCGGCCCCAGCAGGTCGCCGAGCGCCTGACGCAGATGACGGCGCTGAGGAGTTCGCGGAGGTCGTCCCCTGCTCGGCGGTCGACGGCTTCCAGGTGGCCTGCTCGCGGACCTGCTCGTCGCCCGCCTGCCCGAGGGGCCGCCGCTGTACCCGGACGGCGAGCTGACCGACGAGCCCGAGGAGACCCTCGTGGCGGAGCTGGTCCGCGAGGCCGCGCTGGAGGGCGTGCGTGACGAGCTCCCGCACTCGATCGCGGTGGTTGTCCAGGAGATGATCCCCCACGAGGGCCGTGACGACCTGCTCGACGTGCACGCCACCATCTCGTCGAGCGCTCCAGTCAGAAGGGCATCGTGATCGGCCGTGGCGGCGAGCGGCTGCGCGCCTCGGCACGGCGGCCCGGCGGCAGATCGAGGCCCTGCTGGGCACGAAGGTCTTCCTGGACCTGCACGTGACGGTTGCGAAGGACTGGCAGCGCGACCCCAAGCAGTTGGGGCGTCTCGGGTTGAGCCGCCGCCACCCTGTCTTGGATCTGAAGCTGCACCCACGTCGTCCCTTCGGGCGCGCACCGTGACGCCGTCGGCTGCTCTGCGGTGACGTCCGCACGCGTCGACGTTCCAGACGTTGCACCCAAGTATCCGGGGCCGGTGGTGACGTCGCAGGTCCAGCGGCCGTCCTCGTCGCGCTGGTTCGCTGCGCAATGTCGCGTGGGCCTCGACGCGGATCGGCTGCCCGCTCACCGCCTCGATGGTGCGGGCGCAGGCTTCGCGTAGACGGTCGCCGCCCTGCCGCTGCCGCGCGGAGCCGTCGTCCGCTGGAATTCGTCCAGCCGCTGCTCGCGAGACGATGACGCGTCGACCGCGGAAATGCGCCGCGCGTGGTGCAGTACGGCGACCGCACCCAGATATTCGAGTAGGCGGTGAGAGTAGTCGTAGTCCTGGCTTCGCATCCCGGAGATCTTCCCGCTGACGCCTAAGGGTGATCGGGTCGGCTCCGCGGAAGTCGTGCCGCCCGTCGTGTCCCAGCCCGCTCCAACACCGGGACGATGTCCCCGGCGGACGACGGACGCACTGATGGCCGTAGGTCGCCGTCCAGGGAAGCTCTGTTCGAGGCCGAAGCGCGCGGGCGCACGCCGACGTGGCAGAGAGGCTCGCGCGAACGGCCCGACACGAAGGGACAGGCGAGCTTCCCCATGCGGGTGTCCGCGTGGTGGAGGCGCACCTTGACGTCCACGTTGACGCCGTCGCGAGAGTGGCGAACGCCCCGTCCATATCCGGCTCCGACGTGGCGATGTCGACGTACGGGTAGTCCGGGGTCTGCGGCCCCGTCGGAGCGCAGCGGGCAGGATCGCCGACGACAAGTGGGCGCGCCCGTTGCCCTCGGCCTGGCGCTCGTAGGAGAATGCGGCACGGCGGGAGCCACCCCGTCGCGTGGCCGTCGGCCTCGGGGAGGGGCACTATTGCGCGGGGTGCAGAGGTGCCAGCGGGGGCTCGACGCGACGCGCTTGCCGAGTTGCTGATGGGTGACGAGCGTGACGTCCACGGGGATGCCGTAGCGGACGCTCGTGATCCCGGTCATGTCGGTGCAGAGGTTCCGGGTCCGCGTCAGGTCGCGCCACCCGGGCGAAGCTGATGTTCGTGGGCGAGCACTCGCGGGAACTTCCGGGCGCAGCCCGGGTGTCGGATCGCGCGGACGTGCCCCCCGCCGTCGAGCCGTCGAGCGCCGTCCTCGCCGTAGAAGAGCGGACGACGTCGAGGCTGACGCGGTACGCGTCCTCGACGTTCACGGGGATCGCCTCCACGTTGACTGGCCGCCCGTCCGACGGGTCGCCGCGGGTGTCCATCCAGAACAGGCAGAGCGCGCAGTCTCTGTCCCCTCCTTTCAGGTGGAAGGTCGCCTTGCCAGCGAGAGGTTCTGGTCGGGCAGGTACGGGTAATCGGGAAGCGCGCACGACGCAGTCGGGAGCGTCTCCTCTGGGGTGAGCGGCACGCCACGATGTCGCTGGCGGCGAGAACGGGCGGCCGAGGGGTCCACGTGTTGCACGCGCGGCCCTCGCCTGGGGTCGTCGCCCCCGGCGGGAACCGCGACCATCGCGACGCACCGGTCGCTCGGCGCCAGGCGCTCCACCATGGACCCGTCGACGCGCACGGGCAACACGCATCGTGGGGTGCCGGGTGTGGCCGGGCACGGAGCCCACGCGTCCTCGACGTGCGCGGCGGAGCGGGGCCTGCTCCAACGAGCCTGAACTGGCGCGGAGCTCCGAGGCGTCGGTGAACGTCGCCTGGACGCGGCAACGGCCGGATCGGAGACGCTCCATCATGCCCTCGGGATCGGTGGGGGTCGCGGCGTCGCTCGCCGCCCACGCGTTCCACGTGTCCCTCCGCCGGCTGCGGCTCGTGACGGAGCGTGACCTCGGTGGAGCTCTCCCACCCGCAGCCGTGGCGCGGACTACGTGGAGCCGGATGCTCGCGGACGGGTTGACGCCTGCACCGCGAGGTCGCCGGGCGCCAGGTCGCTCGGCTCGCATTCGGGGAAGTAAGGGGAAGGGGGCCGAGCCGGGCGTCGCCGGGCTGGAGCGTGACCATCCCGTCCATCGGCAGGTCGAGCGCGAGTTCGACGCGCGCCGACGCCGTCGGGACAGTAGTCGGAGGGAACGCCTGTGAGAGGTCGACGACACCGCCGTCTCCGGGGATACCGCCACGGGCTGTCGGGGAGCGCCGCGCTTCCTGTCCCTTCCGCATGCCGACGGCCGGTGTCGGCGTGGCGCCGGACGACGGCGGGGGTCGACGGCGCGGGGACGGGGACGTTCGGGGATATGTGCGTACTCGGTGTCGGTCCCGTCCGCCGTGCGGGGTGGGCGTCGACCAGCGCTGCGTGGCCGTGCGTCCGCGTCGCCAGATGGAAAGGGGCGACGACGGCTGCTGCGGATTCCTGTTCGCGTAGTGGTGGTCTGGCTCTGCCACCGCCGCCGTAGCGCGGCTGCGGCCGGCGGAGGGTGAAGGCCGCCGCCGGACGATGATCCGCCGAGGCGCGCATTAGTAGCAGACACCCCCCTCCGTCGCTCTGGCACCGTCACGTGGACCGGTCGTGTTCTTCGCGTGTTCCCGCGGGTCCTTCGCCTTGATCGTGACCGTGACGGACCGTTGTTGTGGGGCCGAGCGTGTCGGCGGCGATTGGACCGAAGGTCGCCGTGTACGTGCCACCGCCGGACGGGGACATCGCCTTCGAGGTCGGTGTGCCCTTGAGTGTCCACGCGGAGGTGGACGCTCAAGGGCACACCGACCTCGAAGGCGATGTCCCCGTCCGGCGGTGGCACGTACACGGCGACCTTCGGTCCGATCGCCGCCGACACGCTCGGGCCCCACGAGACGACGGTCGTCACGGTCACGATCAAGGCGAAGGACCCCGCGGGGAACACCGCGAAGAACACGACCGTCCACGTGACAGTCACGAGCGACGGAGGGGGGTGTCTGTACTGATGCGCGCCTCGCGGATCATCGTCCCGGCGGCGGCCTTCACCCTCGCCGCGGCGGCCACGTACGGGGCGGTCGCGGCCGCCCAGACCGCCCCCAGCCCTACGCCGACGGAATCCGCGGCGCCCGTCGGCGTCGTCGCCCCCTTCCCGTACTCGGGCGACGCGGACGCGGCCGCGCAGCGCTGGGTCGACGCCCACCCCGGCACCGCGGACGGGACCGACGCCGAGTACGTCGCGTATGCCCCCGACGTCCCGTCCCCCGCGCCGTCGACCCCCGCGTCGTCCGGCGCCACGCCGACGCCCGGGGCGTCCGGCGGTGCGGAAGGGACGGGAGGCGCGGCGCTCCCCGACAGCCCGTCGGGCGGTATCCCCGGAGACGGCGGTGTCGTCGACCTCTGCGCGGGCGACTCCCCTCCCGACTACTGCCCCGACGGCGTCGGCGGCACCGTCGAACTCGCGCTCGACGCCCTCCCCCCGATGGACGGGATGGTCACGCTCCACCCGGCGACGCCCGGCTCGGCCCCCTTCCCCTACTTCCCCGAATGCGAGCCGAGCGACCTCGCGCCCGGCGACCTCGCGGTCGGGATGACGGTCAACCGTCCGGCGAGCATCCGGCTCACGTGGTCGCGCGCCACGGCCGACGGGTGGGAGCCCCACGAGGTCACGCTCGTCACGAGCGGCCCGGCGGAGGACGCGTGGAACGCGTGGGCGGCGAGCGACGCCGCGACCCCCACCGATCCCGAGCAGTGGATCGACGTCTGCCACGTGATCCGGGGCCTCGATCCGGGCGAGTACCGCGTCCAGGCGACGTTCACCGACGCCTCGGACTCCGCGCAGCAGTTCACCTACCCGTCCGACGCCCCGCTCACCGCGCGCGTCGAGGACGCGTCGGGCTCCGTGCCCGGCCACACCCGGCGCCCCACGATCGTGTTGCCCGTCGGCGTCGACCGGGTCGTCGTCAACGCCCTGGCGCCGAGCGACCAGTACATCGCGATGGTCGCGGTTCCCGCGGGGGGCGACAACCCCGGCGAGGGCGGCACGTGCGACGCGTCCCTCCTGGACCCCTCGCACGTTCTCGCGGCCGGCGACATCGTGGGCGTGCCGCTCACCCAGGAGACGCTCCCCGATTCGGTCGTGCACGCTCCCGATTACCCGTACCTGCCCGACCAGAACCTCTCGCTGACAAGCGACTTCACCCTCGAGGAGGGGACGGACTACACGCTCTGCCTGTTCTGGATGGACACCCGCGGCGACCCGTCGGACGGGCGGCCGGTCAACGTGGAGGCGATCCCCGTGAACGTGGAGGACGCGTACCGCGTCAGCCTCGACGTCGTCGGCTTCTACGGCGAGGACGGCGCGCTCGACGGCTCGACGGTCAGCGGGGGGCGCGTCCGCGCGATCCGACCCGGGGGCTACCTTCCCGGAAGTTCCCGCGAGTGCTCGCCCGGCCTCGACGTCGGCTTCGGCCCGGGTGGCGCGACCTGGCCCGACGCGGACAGGAACCTCTGCACCGACATGACCGGGATCACGGGCATCGTCCGCTACGGCATCCCCGTGGACGTCACGCTCGTCACCCCGTCCGGCGACGGGACCCGCAAGCGCAGTATCGTCCGCGTCGACCCCCGCTGCCACGGCCTCTGCACCCCGCGCGACCCCGAGATGGTCATGGTGCCCCTGCCCGAGGTCGACGGCCACGCGACGGGGTCGCTCGCCATCCGCGTCTCCTACGACGCCACCGAGGGCAACGGGCGCACCCACTTCGTCGTCGGCGATCCCCGCTACGGCTCGACGGGGCCGCAGACCCCGGACTACCCGTACGTCGACATCGCCACGTCGGAGCCGGATATGGACGGGGCGCTCGCCGTTCGCAACGGCGTCGACGTCGACGTCAAGGTGCGCCTCCACCACGCGGACACCCGCATGGGACTGCACCTGTCCTTCGTGTCGGGCGACCCGCGCGAGCCTCTCTGCCACGTCGGCGCTGCGCCGGCGCCCCGGACGTTCGGCCTCGACGCGGACGGGACGACCTGGACGGCGACCTACCACGGGCTCTGCGCCGGGGCGTCGTACCGCATCGTCGTCCGCGACAACGCAGGGGACATCGTCCCGGTGTTCGGGCCGACGGGCTGGGACACGACGGGCGGGCACGACTTCACGACCGACCCGATCACCCTTCACGTCCACGGGAAGATCTCCGGGATGCGAAGCCAGGACTACGACTACTCCTTCACCGCCTACTCGAATATCTGGGTGCGGTCGCCGTACTCGCCCGGCGCGTACCCGCGGGCGCTTGATTCCGCGGTCGACGCGTCGTGGGTCGATCGTCTCGCGAGCGGCGGCTGGACGATGACGGACGACGGCTACAGCGCCTGCGGCAGCGGCCGGGCGGCGACCGTCTACGCGAAGCCCTACACCGGCACCATCGAGGTGGTCAGCGGGCAGCCGATCCGCGTCGAGGCCCACGCGACGTACCGCACGAACCAGCGCGACGAGGACGGCCACTGGACCTGCGACGTCACCACCGGCCCCGGATACTTGGGTGGCAACGTCTGGAACGTCGACGCGGTTGCGGACGTCACCGCAGAGCAGCTCCTCGACGGCGTCACGGTGCGCCGGGACGCGACGCCCGAAGGGACGACGTGGGTGCAGCTTCAGATCCGAGCGGGGTAGGCGGCGGCTAGAACCCGAGACGCCCCAGCTGCTTGGGGTCGCGCTGCCAGTCCTTCGCGACCTTCACGCGGAGGTCGAGGAAGACCCGGCGCTCGAGCAGCGCCTCGATGCCCCGGCGGGCGCGCGTGCCGACGTCCTTGAGGCGGGCGCCGCCGCGGCCGATGACGATGCCCTTCTGGGAGTCCCGCTCGACGAAGATCGTGGCGGACACGTCGACGACCGGCGGTCGCGCCGCTCACGGACTCGCGCTCGTTGACCTCCTCGACCATGACCGCGAGCGAGTGAGGAAGCTCGTCCCGGACGCCCTCGAGCGCGGCCTCGCGGACGAGCTCGGCGATCATCACCGCCTGGGGCTCGTCGGTGAGGTCGCCGGCGGGATACATCGGCGGGCCCTCGGGGAGGCGGCCGACGATCACGTCCGCGAGCACGTCCACCTGCTCGCCGGTCGCCGCGGACACCGGGACGATCTCCGCCCACTCCCCCAGCTGGTCCACGGCGACGAGCCGCTCGACGAGCGCGGCGCGCGTGACGAGGTCGGTCTTGGTGACGATCGCGACGACCGGGGCGCGGAGCGACGCGAGCTCGCGCGCGATCCACTGGTCGCCGGGCCCGGTCTTCTCGTTCGCGGGCAGGCAGAAGCCGATGACGTCGACCTCCGCGAGCGTCTCGCGCACGACGTCGTTGAGGCGCTGCCCGAGCAGCGTGCGGGGGCGGTGCAGCCCCGGGGTGTCGACGAGGACGAGCTGGGCGTCGTCTCGGTGGACGATCCCCCGGATCGCGCGCCGCGTCGTCTGCGGCTGATTCGCCGTGATCGCGACCTTGGTGCCGACGATGGCGTTGGTCAGCGTCGACTTCCCCGCGTTCGGGCGCCCGACGAAGCACGCGAAGCCGCTGCGGTCAGCCCGCCGGGACGTCAATCATCGTCGCCCGTCTCCGGCTCGCGCGTGACCGTGATCCACGCGAGGCGCTTGCGGCGACCCCGGGTGCCCGCGGCCTCGGAGAGCGTCAGCCCGTGGGCCGACGCGCTCGACCCGGCGATCGGCACGCGCCCGAGCGCCTTGGCGAGCAGGCCCGCCGCCGTCTCCACGTCGTCGTCGTCGATCTCGACACCGAAGAGCTCGCCGAGCTCGTCGAGCGGCATGCGCGCGGGCACGCGGAAGGCCCCGCCGTCGAGGGGGACGGGTTCCGGCTCCTCGGCGTCGTGCTCGTCCTGCATCTCGCCGACGATCTCCTCGAGCGCGTCCTCGATGGTCACGAGGCCCGCGACGCCGCCGAACTCGTCGACGACGATCGCGATGTGCGTCGCCTCTCCCTGCATCCGCCGGAGCAGGTCGTCGACGGGAAGCGACTCCGGCACGTACACGGGCGGGCGCGCGAGCGCGTCGACGGCGCGCTCGAGCCCCGCGTCGTCGTCCCACGTCGCCGCGAGCACGTCCTTGAGGTAGACGACGCCCACGAGGTCGTCGACGTCCGCGCCGATCACGGGCAGCCGCGAGCGCCCGGACCGGAGGAACAGGCGCATCGCGTCGCTCGCGGTCTCGCCCGTGGAGATGGTGATCATGTCCGTCCGCGGCACCATCACCTCGCGGACGAGCCGGTTTCCGAACTCGACGACCGAGCGCACGAGCTCCACCTCGTCCGCGTCGAGCGCGGTGGAGGCCTGCTCGACGACGTCCCGCGCCTCGGCGAGCGGCGGTCGGCGGAGCGCGGGGACGACGGCGCGCACGGGTGCCGAGGCGACGATGAGCGGGGCGCCGAGCGGCCCGGTGAGCCGTACGGTCCCGAGGGGGTGGGAGCGGGCGATCTGGCGGGGCGCGGCGCGGACGAGTACGAGCGAGACGACGCCCCCGACGAGCGACGCCGCGAGCGCCCCGATCCACCACGAGAGGTCGAGGCGGTCGCCGATCTCCCACGTGAGGAACGCGAGCGCGACGAGCCCGACCGGCTCCGTCATCGCGGTGGCGACGGACGCGGAGTTCGCCGTCGCCTCGGGGTCGCGCGCGAGCCAGGCGACGATCGTCCGTCGGCCGTCCGGCCGCCGCGCCGAGGCGAGCACGCGCTCCTCGGCCGACGGGAGCTGCTCGAACGCGGCGATCAGCGCGTGGAGGCACGCGGACGCGAGGATGCTGAGCACCCACACCCCCACGAGCCAGCCGATCGCCGAGTTCGCCATGATCTACGAGGGTAGCCGCGCGGCGCCGCCGCGCGGCGTCACCGCTCGGCCAGGAACGTGAGGAGCAGGCGCCGCTGGAGCTCGAACATCTCGCGTCTCCTCCTCCGGCTCCGCGTGGTCGTAGCCGAGCAGGTGGAGGATGCCGTGCGTGGCGAGCAGGAGCATCTCCTCCTCCGCCGTGTGCCCCGCCGCCTTCGCCTGTTCCTCCGCGACGGCGGGGCAGACGACGACGTCGCCGAGCAGCCCCGCGGGCGTCGGATCGTCGTCGGTGCCGGGCCGCAACTCGTCCATCGGGAAGGACAGCACGTCGGTCGGCCCCGGTTCGTTCATCCACTGGACGTGGAGGTCCTCCATCGCGCGCGTGCCGACGAAGAGGATCGCGAGCTCGGCGCCGTCCGCGATGCGCATCTCGCGCAGCACGAACGCGCCGAGCTCCGCGAATTCGACCTCGTCGATCGTCGCGTCGGACTCGTTGTTGACCTCGATCACGCCGTACCCCTCGGCTTGCCGCGACGCGCGTCGTCCTTCGCGTAGGCGGTGACGATCTCGCCGACGAGGCGGTGGCGCACGACGTCCTCGGCGCCGAACGTGCACACGGCGATGTCGTCGATGCCCCCGAGCAGGTCGCGCGCCACGATGCAGTCCCGAGTCCATCCCCGCGGGAATGTCGGTCTGGGTCACGTCGCCCGTGACGACCATCGTCGATCCGAATCCGAGTCGCGTGAGAAACATCTTCATCTGCTCGCGCGTGGTGTTCTGCGCCTCGTCGAGGATGACGAACGCGTCGTTGAGCGTGCGGCCGCGCATGTACGCGAGCGGAGCGACCTCGATGATGCCCGCCTCGATCAGGCGCGGGATCGACTCCGAATCGACCATGTCGTGAAGCGCGTCGTACAGCGGCCGGAGGTAGGGGTCGATCTTCTCCGACAGCGTCCCGGGCAGGAACCCGAGCCTCTCCCCCGCCTCGACCGCCGGTCGGGTGAGCAGGATGCGCGTGACGCGCTTCGCCTGGAGCGCCGCGACCGCCTGCGCCATCGCGAGGTACGTCTTCCCCGTCCCCGCGGGGCCGATGCCGAACGTGATCGTGTGGCGTGTCGATCGCCGTGACGTAGGCCGCCTGGCCCTGGGTCTTCGGGCGAATCGTCTTCCCGCGGTGCGAGAGGATCGACCGCGCGAGCACCGCCGCGGGCCGCTCGTCCTCGGCCTTCGCGCCCGCCGTCATGCCGCACCGCGCGGCGCGCGACGTCGGGCGTCAGCTCGACCCCGGCCTCGAGCAGCGACCGCAGCTCCGCGATCGCCGCGGCGGCCTCGGCGACCCGCGCGTCGTCCCCGCTCAGGGAGATCGCGTTCCCGCGCACGTGGATGTCGACGTCGGGGAACGCGTGTTCGACCTCGCGGATCACGCCGTCGCGGGCACCGAGGAGCTCGGCCATGGTCGACGCGTCGTCGACGACGACCACGACGGGATCGCTCACGGAAGCACGCGCCCCATCTCGACCCCGCCGAGCACGTGCGCGTGGGCGTGGAACACGCGACTGGCCCGCCTTGGGGCCGACGTTGAACACGAGCCGGAACTGGCCGCCGCACTCGTCGTCCGCGATGCGTTGCGCGACGTCGACCATCTCGGCGAGACCTCGGGATCTGCGCGGCGGCGACGTCGGTGACGTCGGCCTGGTGCGTGCGCGGCACGACCAGGACGTGCGTCGGCGCCTCGGGGGCGATGTCGCGGAACGCGACGATCGTCTCCGTCTCCATCACGGTGGTCGAGGGGAGCTCCCCCGCGATGATCCGGCAGAACAAGCAGTCGTTGTCGCTCATGGGCCTAGCCTTTCATGGGGACAGCCTAGAGCGCCGACGGCGGCGAGGCCCAGGCCCCGCGAAGCGCCGACGCGGCGGCGATGGCGGCGGGTCCGGCGGAGGACGCGCGGAGCACGTAGGGGCCGAGTCGGGTGGCGACTGCCGCCCGCGGCCACGAGCGTCTCGAGTTCGGCGTCGGCAATCCCTCCCTCGGGGCCGACGATCAGCCACAGCGGCTCGGGCGGCTCGCCGGGGCGCACGGGAAGCGCGAGCGGCCGGGTGGCCGTCTCGTGGAGCACGAGCACCGTCCCGCCGCGACGCGTCGCGTCCTCGACCAGTCGCCGGAGCGTGCTGCGTCGTCGCGAGGGAGTCCACCGACGGCACGAGCGCCCGGCGCGACTGCTTCGTGGCGGCGACCGCGCGGTCCCGCCAGGAGGCCCGGGCCTTGTCCGCCTTCGGCCCCACGCCACCGCACGATCGACCGCTCGGCCGCCCACGGGACATCCGCGTCGCGCCGAGCTCGGTGGCGGCCTCGATCGCCTGCTCGTCGCGTCCGCCCTTCGCGAGCGCCTGGACGAGCGTCACCTCGGGGTCCTCGTCGACCGACGTCGCGTCGATCCGCACCTCGAGCCGCTCGGGCGAGGCCTCCACGACGACGCCCGACGCGCGACGCCCCGCGCCGTCGACGATGTCGATGCGCTCGCCCAGGCCACGCCTCTGGACCGCGGCATGGCGCGCCTCCGCACCCTCGACCACAAGGACGTCCCCGACCGCGGCGGTGCCCGCGGCCGCGTCAAATGAACACCGGCGACGCTCACCGCCTATCGCGCCCCTGAACGCTTCGCGGAGCCGGGAGAACAGCCCCGCGTCCACGGGGGCGAGCCGCGCCTCGGGGCGTTCCTCCCCGCGCAGCTCGGCGAGCTGCTTGAGCAGCTCCGCCTGCTCCGCCGTCAGGCTCGGTGGGCGTCTGGATGTCAAGGTGCACGTAGAGGTTGCCGCGGCCGTTGCGCTGGAGGCGCCCGACGCCGAGACCCTTGAGCGTGATGGTCGCGCCGGCGTGGGTGCCCGGCCGCACGTCGATCTCGCGCGCGCCGTCGAACGTCTCGACGTCGAGGACCGTGCCGAGGGTCGCGGCGGTCATGGGTATCTCGAGGGTGCAGTGGAGGTCATTACCGCGCCGCTCGAACGTCTTGTGCGACTTCTCTCGGATCTCGAGGTACAGGTCGCCGCGACCGCCGCCGCCCGGCCCGGCGTCGCCGTGGCCGGCATGCCGGATGCGGGTGCCGGTCTCGACTCCCGCCGGGATGTCGACGTCGATGGTGCGGCGGGCGCTGCGTGCGCCCCTGGCCCGAGCACTCGGTGCACGGGATTCGATGATCGTCGTGCCGTAGCCGCCGCACGTGGGGCACGGGGCGGTCGTCATCACCTGGCCGAGCAGGGACCGGGCGACGCGCTGCACGACGCCGCTGCCGTTGCACTGACGGGCAGGTCTTCGGCTTGGTCCCGGGCGCGCAGCACGAGCCCTCGCACGTGGCGCACGTATCGGCGAGGTCGACGATGACCTCGCGGGGGACGCCGAACGTCGCCTCCTCGAGCGTCACCTCGACGTGGACGAGCGTGTCGCCTCCCCGCTGGGTGCGCGACGCGGGGCCGCGGCGCGCTCCGCCCGCCGCCGAAGAACGTCTGGAAGATGTCCTCGAACCCGAACCCGCGCCGGCGCCGCCGCTGCGCCGCTCGGGTCGACGCCGCGAGTCGAACTGGGCGCGCTTCTCCGGCGTTGCCAGCACCTCGTAGGCCTGCGACGATCGCCTTGAAGCGCTCCTCGTCGCCGGGGCCGGTGTCGGGGTGCAGCTCGCGCGCGAGCTTGCGGTACGCCTTCTTGATCTCGGCCTGCGATGGCGTCCTGGGCACGCCGAGCACGGCGTAGTAGTCCTTCACGTCTCCACCACTTTCGACAGGTAACGCGCCACGGCGCGCACCGCGGCCATGGTTCCCGGATAGTCCATGCGCATCGGTCCGAGCGCGCCTAGCAGTGCGGTCGCGCCGCCGGGAGATGCCGTAGCCCGCCGCCACGATCGACGTCCCCGCGAGCGCCTCGCTGACCGGTCTCCCGGCCGATGCGCACGGCGACGTCTCCGTCGAGGCCATCTCGTGCAACAACCGCAAGAGCACGACTTGTTCCTCGAGCGCCTCGAGGACGGAACCGATCGCGTCCTGCTCGAGCTCCGAGTCTGCGCGCGTGAGGTTGACGTGCCCGAGAAGACGACGCGCTCGACGGTCCCTCCCCGAGCCGCGGCGACCACCGCGTCGGCGACCGTCCGTGCCCACGGGACCTGGTTCGGCCGCGCGACCCAGGCGTCGAGCGCCGCTCTCGCGCGGCCGGAGCGTGAGGCCTGCGGCCGCCTCGTTGACCTCGCGCGCGACGCGCTCGAACTCGTCGTCGGGGGGCTCCTCCCCGAGCACGACCGTGGCCTGCTCGACGCGCGCGTCGGCGCTCACCACGACGGCGAGCGCGCGCTCGTGTCATCCGCACGAGCTCCACGCGGCGCACCTTGGCCTCTCGCGAGCGACGGGTATTGCACGACGGCCACCTGGCGCGTGAGCTGGCTGAGCAGGCGCACCGAGCGCTCGACCACGTCGTTCAGGTCGACGGCGTCCGACAGGAACGTCGAGATGGCCCGCGCTGTGGCTGTCCTGGAAGCGCGGCGGCGGCGAGCAGGTCGACGAAGTGAGCGGTACCCCTTGTCGGTGGGGATGCGCCCGGCCGACGTGTGGGGCTGGGCGATCAGCCCCTCCTCCTCGAGCGCGGCCATGTCGTTGCGGATGGTCGCCGGGGAGACGCCAAGGTGGTGGTGCTGCGCGAGCGCCTTCGAGCCGACGGGCTCGCTGGTCGCCACATAGCCCTCGACGATCGCGCGCAGGACCGCGCGTCGTCGTCCTCGGCACGCGTCACCTCCCGTTGGCACTCACGGGTGCTGAGTGCCAATCGCTAACGCGCCGCCCCGGACGCCCCGGCAACCCGGTACCGTGGGCGCGGAGGAACGATGACCCAGGACGCCCACGCCACGGCGGACACGCAGGCCGCCGAGATCGCGCAACTCGGCGCGATCACCGGCCCCGTCATCCCGTACGTCATCTACCGCCTCCGCCGCGAGCGCGATCCGTTCGGCGCACGCGAGGCCGCCCGGGCGACGAACTTCGGCGTCCTCGTCCTCGCCGCGTTCGCCGTCGCGACGCTGGTACGCGCGCTTGTTCCGTTCGTGGGCTTTCTCGGTACATTGGCACAGTTGGCAGTCGTCGCGTCATCGTGGTGTTCTGCCTCCAGGCCTTCAGCGCGGTGCGTCGGGGCGAATCAGCATCCTATCCCTTCCAAATCAAAGTGGTGAAAACATGAGCACGAACTCGCCCGCCGGCGCCATGAGCGAGTCTGAGGAGCGCAGCCAGGCGAAGCTCGCTCACATCATCAACGGTTTCTTCCCCCTCATCGGCGGCCTGATCTTCTGGCTGATCGGCAAGGACCGCAGCAAGTTCGTGGATGACCAGGGCAAGGAGGCCCTCAACTTCGGCATCACGTCGCGATCGCCCTCGTGATCTCAAGCATCCTGATGCTGGTCCTCATCGGGATCCTGCTGTACTTCGGCGTGTGGATCTACTCCATCGTCATGGGCTTCCAGGCCGGTAACGCGCGGAGAAGGGCGAGAAGTACCGTTACCCGATCTGCCCGCTGCGCCTCATCAAGTAGCGGGTCTCACCCCCTGACTTGATCTCAGGGCCCCGTATCGGTCTCAAGGCCGATGCGGGGCCCTGAGTCGTTCTGCGACGATCGAGGCATGAACGACACCCCGAAGAAACCCGCCGCCAAGAAGCCCGCGGCGAAGAAGCCCACCACCGGGAAACCCGCGGCGACGGCCCCCTCGCCCGCCGCGTCGGCCCCTCCCGCTCCCCCGGCACCTCCGGCACCTCCGACGCCGCCGACTCCGCCGACGCCCCCGTCCTCGACGCCGCCGACCGCCGGGCCCGCGACGGGCCCCGCCCCCATGCTCGAGTCGTCGGCGCGTACCCTCGCGATGTGGGCGCACCTGTCCGCCCTCCTCTCGTGGTTCATCGGCGTCCCCGGAATCGTCGGCGCCCTCGTGTTCTGGCTCATCGGCAAGGACCGCAGCGCGCTCGTCGACCACAACGGGAAGGAGTCGGTCAACTTCCAGCTGACGGTCATCGCCGTGCTCATCGGCGGCACCATCCTCGGCATCGTGACGCTGACACTCGGGTTCTTCCTCATCATCCCCGCGTGGTTCGTGGGATCGATCGTCGCGCTCGTGTTCCAGATCCAGGCCTCGGCCGCCGCGAACCGCGGCGAGTACTACCGCTACCCGATCAACTGGCGGATCGTCCGCTAGGGCGCCTCGGTATCCCGCACCGACGATTGTGCGGTCCCGGCGGGGCGGTCGCGTTCGACCGTCCCGCCATCCGGGTCTCGGAGGAGGCCGGCTTGCATCCGTGTGGACACTGGGTGCCGAAAACGCGGCGATGTCGCCGACGGGGGGCGTCCCTGAGGGGATTGAGTGCCGAAAATGGCGCGTGATCGGCACTCAGCGCCCGCCAGGGCGCTCACAGCGCGTCGCGAACCTCGATATCGGCGCGAAATGTCCACCCGGGCGCTCGCGGCTTCGAATCCGAGCCCGCCGTAGGAAGACCCGCGAGCGCTAGGGCGAACCGGCCCACGCGAGGTCGCGGACCACGGCGTCCGCGAGGAGGCGCCCGCGGCGCGTGAGAACGACCCGCGGGTCCTCACCTTCGATCGACCTCGACCAGGCCGTCGTCCGCAAGGCCCGGAACGCGACCGGCGGAGGCGGGCCGAAGCGCCCTCAGGGGAATCCCCGAGTCGAGCCGCACCCCGAGCATCACGCGCTCGACGTACCGCTGCTCGTCGTCCAGCTCTCCCCGCCGTCCGCCGGGCTCTCGCCCGCCGCGATCCGCTCCGCGTACGCCCGGGGGTGCTTGACGTTCCACCACCGCCGGGCCTCGCCACCCGGAACCTCAAGGTACGAGTGCGCGCCCGGCCCGATCCCCCACCAGTCCTGGCTGCGCCAGTACGCGAGGTTGTGCCGGCACGCGTCGGCGGGCGTGCGCGCCCAGTTGCTCACCTCGTACCAGGCGTAGCCCGCCGCGGCGAGCGCCTCGTCGGCCGCCTCGTACATGTCCGCCTGGAGGTCGGGATCGACCGGCGCGATCTGGCCGCGCGCGCAAGGTCGCGCCCCATGCGGTGCCGGGCTCGATGACGAGCGCGTAGGCGCTGACGTGGTCCGGCGCGAGCGCGATGGCGGCGTCGAGGCTCGCGCGCCAGTCGTCGAGCGACTCCCCGGGCGTGCCGTAGATGAGGTCGACTGACGTCGCGAGCCCCGCGCCCTGCGCCCATCCGACGGCGCGCTCCACGTTCTCCGGGATCGTGCGTGCGCTCGAGCGTCGCGAGGACGTGCGGCACCGCGGACTGCATGCCCGAAGCTCACGCGCGTGAAGCCGGCGGCCGCGAGCGCGGCGAGCGACTCCTCGGTCACCGAGTCGGGGTTGGCCTCGGTCGTGACCTCGGCACCGGCGGCGAGGCCCCACGTGTCCCGCACGCCGTCGAGCAGCGCGGCGAGGGCCGCCGCGTCGAGCATCGTGGGCGTGCCTCCGCCAAAGAACACCGTCGACGCGGGCCGCGCGGTCGCCCCCATCGACGCCGCGCGCGAAGGCCATCTCCGCGAGCGCCGCCTCGACGTACCCCTCGCGCGTCGCGCCCTCGACCTCGCCGGGCGCGTAGGTGTTGAAGTCGCAGTACCCGCACCGGACCGCGCAGAACGGCACGTGGATGTAGACGCCGAAGTCGCGCGTCGCCGCGCCGGCGGCGGCCATCGCTCACTTCTTCTTCTTGCCCTTGTCCGAGCCGTCGTCGGAGGTGCTGAGCGCCGCGATGAACGCCTCGGGCGGCACCTCGACGGACCGATGTTCTTCATGCGCTTCTTGCCGGCCTTCTGCTTCTCGAGCAGCTTGCGCTTGCGCGAGATGTCGCCGCCGTAGCACTTGGCGAGCACGTCCTTGCGCATGGCGCGGATGGTCTCGCGGGCGATGATGCGCGAGCCGATCGCGGCCTGGATCGGCACCTCGAACTGCTGGCGGTCGATGAGGTCCTTGAGCTTGCCCACCATCGACAGCCCGTACTCGTAGGCGGCGTCCTTGTGGACCACGGCGCTGAACGCGTCGACCGGCTCGCCCTGCAGCAGGATGTCGACCTTGACGAGGTCCGCGGCCTGCTCGCCGCTGGGCTCGTAGTCGAGCGAGCCGTAGCCGCGCGTGCGCGACTTGAGCTGGTCGAAGAAGTCGAACACGACCTCGGCGAGCGGCAGCGTGTAGTGCATCTCCACGCGGTCTCGCTCAGGTAGTTCATGGTGCCCATGGTGCCGCGGCGCTCCTGGCACAGCTCCATGACCGTGCCGATGAACTCGCTCGGCACCAGGATCGTCGCCTTGACGACGGGCTCGCGCACCTCGGCGATCTTGCCGCCGGGGAACTCGGACGGGTTGGTGACGATGATCCTTGCCGTCCTCCATCGTCACCTCGTACACCACGTTCGGCGCGGTCGAGATGAGGTCGAGGTCGAACTCGCGCTCGAGGCGGTCGCGCACGATCTCGAGGTGCAGCAGCCCCAGGTAGCCGCAGCGGAAGCCGAAGCCGAGCGCGACCGAGCTCTCGGGCTCGTACACGAGCGGCGGCGTCGTTGAGCTTGAGCTTGTCGAGCGCGTCGCGCAGGATCAGGGAAGTCGGAGCCGTCGAGCGGGAACAGGCCGCAGAAGACCATCGGCCGCGGGTCGCGGTACCGCCGAGCGGCTCCTTCGCCTGCCGCGCCGCGAGCGTGACCGTGTCGCCGACCTTCGACTGGCGCACGTCCTTCACGCCCGTGATGAGGTAGCCGACCTCGCCGACGCCCAGGCCCTTGGTGGGGATCGGCTCGGGCCTGATCACGCCGATCTCGAGCAGGTCGTGGGTGGCCAGCGTCGACATCATGGCGATCTTCTCGCGGGGCTTGAGGGGCCCGTCGATCACGCGCACGTAGGTGACGACGCCGCGGTAGGTGTCGTAGACCGAGTCGAAGATCATGGCGCGGGTGGGCGCGTCGGCGTCGCCGACGGGCGCGGGGATGTCGCGCACGACGCGGTCGAGCAGCTCGGCGACGCCCTCACCGGTCTTGCCGCTGCACGCGCAGCACGTCGTCCGCATCGCAGCCGATGAGCTGCGCGAGCTCCGCCGCGTAGCGGTCGGGGTCGGCCGAGGGCAGGTCGATCTTGTTGAGCACGGGAATGATGGTGAGGTCGTTCTCCATCGCCAGGTAGAGGTTCGCGAGCGTCTGCGCCTCGATGCCCTGCGCGGCGTCCACGAGGAGCACCGCGCCCTCGCACGCGGCGAGCGACCGCGAGACCTCGTAGGTGAAGTCGACGTGGCCGGGGGTGTCGATCATGTTGAGCGCGTAGCGGCGTGCCCTCGACGGCCCACGGCATGCGCACGGCTTGCGACTTGATGGTGATGCCGCGCTCGCGCTCGATGTCCATCCGGTCGAGGTACTGCGCCCTCACGGCGCGCTCGGCCACGACGCCGGTGAGCCCGAGCATCCGGTCGGCCAGCGTCGACTTGCCGTGGTCGATGTGGGCGATGATGCAGAAGTTGCGGATCGCCGACGGCGCGGTGGCGGCGGGCTCGATGGAGGATCGGACGGCACGGGAAGCGCTGGCTCCTTCGGACGGGGATGGACGGTGCCTATCGTCCCACGGAATCGCCGCCGCTCCGAGCCGGGTGAGACGCCTCACACGATGCCGATACACGACGAAACGCCCGTAACCGTGGCAGGCTGATGGGACAAGGAGGTGCGCCTCATGGACGAGGATGCGGGCCTGTTTCGTGCGACCTTCCACGACTCGCCCATCGGCATGGCGATCCTCGACGAGGTCGGCCGCTACGTCGAGGTGAATCGCGCCTTCGCGCGATATCCTCGGGCTCGAGCCCGAGGACGTCGTCTCCCGCCACTTCGCGGAGTTCACGCACCCCGACGACCTCCCCCGCGACATCGAGCTGCTGAGCCAGCTCGCGCGCAGGCGAGGTCCCGTACTACCAAGTGCAGAAGCGCTACCTGACGAGCACCGGCGAGACCGCGTGGGTGCGGGTCACCGTCACGACGCATCGAGGACGAGGTGCGAACCGCCTCGCACCACTTCGTCGCGCAGATCGAGGACGTCACCGAGATGCGCAACGCCCGCGAGCCGCTCGAGCAGCGCGCGCTGTACGACCAGCTCACGGGACTCGCGAACCGGGCGCTGCTGATGGAACGCCTCGACGCGTGCGCTCCGCAGCCACGAGAAGCGCGACGCCACGGTCGCCGTGCATCTTCTTCGACATCGACCACTTCAAGACCGTCAACGACTCGCTGGGCCACGAGGCGGGCGACCACATGCTCGCGGTCGTCGCCCAGCGCATCCAGGGGGCGGTGCGACGCGGCGACACCGTCGCGCGGCTCGGCGGCGACGAGTTCGTCGTCCTGCTGGAGAACGTGCGGGACCTCGAGGACGCCGAGTCCCTCGCGTCGGTCATCACCCGCGCCGCCCAGGTACCCGTGACGATCTCCGATCACGAGGTCGTCCCGAGCGTGAGCGCCGGCCTCGCGATCGCCGACGCGTCGTCGACCCCGGAGGGCCTGCTCCACGACGCGGACACCGCCATGTACTCGGCCAAACAGTCGGGTCACGCCCGGCTCAAGATCTACGACACGAAGCTCCGCGAGACCGCGATCACCAAGATGGAGATCGAGGAAGACCTCCGCAAGGCGCTACGCGAGGGTGAGCTCGTCGTGGTGTACCAGCCGGTCGTCGACCTGACGACGCGCGAGGTCGCGGGATACGAGGCGCTCGTGCGATGGAATCATCCCGAGCGCGGCGAGCTGATGCCCGAGGAGTTCATCGCGATCGCCGAACAGGCGAACCTCGTCGTGTCGATCGGCTCGCTCGTCATGCACGAGGCGTGCGGCTTCCTCGCCCGCCACCCGGCCTTCACGGGGATGATGTTCGTCAACGCGTCGCCCAAGCAACTCGGGACCGCGGGACTCGCCCGCAACCTCAAGGCGACGGTCGAGGCCGCGGGAGTCCCGCCCGAGCGGATGTTCATCGAGATCACCGAGTCCGGCGTGCTCAACACGAGCAAGGTCAGCGACTCCGACCTCGACAGCGTCGCCGAGCTGGGCTTCCCGATCATCCTCGACGACTTCGGAACGGGGAGCGGATCGCTTTCCGCGATCCTCGAGAAGCCCATCGCGGGGATCAAGCTCGCCCCGCGATTCACCGAGCGGCTCGGCGATAACGCCGCGGGCGACCACATGAGCCGGGGTATCGCGCTCCTCGCCAAGGACCTCGGCCTCACCGCCGCGATCAAGGGCGTGGAGAACGAGGCCCAAGTCGACATCGCCCTCGCGCACGGCTGGACGCTGGGCCAGGGATACCTCTTCGGACACGCGGTCCCGGAGGACGAGCTCAACCTCCGCTAGTCGCCGGGCCCCACGCGGTCTTCAATCCTCCCCACAACGTGCCGATACACAAGGTGGTGCCGTAAAGCGCGCTACGACGACCGGGGAGGATGCCACCGTGGGCTACGGCGACGACCTCTTCCGTTCGACGTTCCGGGCCTCCCCGATCGGGATGGCCATCCTCGACGCCGAAGGCCGCTATCTCGACCTCAACGGCGGGTTCGAGCGCATCCTCGGGCTCCGGGCCCCGTCGATCGTCGGCCACCGTTTCGCCGAGTTCACGCACCCGGACGATCTGACGCGCGACAGCGAGCTCCTCGAGCAGCTCGCAACCGGCGGGCTGCCGTTCTACCAGGTGCAGAAACGCTACATCGACGCCGCCGGCGACACCGTGTGGTGCCGCGTCACCGTCTCCGAGGTACCCGTGGACGGGACGCCGACGGACGCCCGTTTCGTCGCGCAGATCGAGGACATCACGGAGTTCCGGCGGGCGAAGGATCTCCTGGAGCGCAAAGCGTTGTACGACCCGCTCACCGGCCTCGCGAACCGCACCCTCCTGCTCGACCGCCTCGCTCACGCGCTCGCGGGGCACCTGAGGCGCGACACCACGGTCGCCGTCCTGTTCTTCGACGTCGATCACTTCAACCTCGTCAACGACTCCCTCGGCCACGAGGCGGGCGACGCGTTGCTCGCCGTCATCGGCCAACGCGTCCAGGGCGCGGTCCGCGCCGGCGACACCGTCGCGCGGCTCGGCGGGGACGAGTTCGTCGTCGTGCTGGAAAACATCGCCACCCAGGCCGCGGCCGAGCGCGTGGCGGAGCTCGTCACCGTCCGCGGTCCAGTCGCCGATCACCGTCGCGGGCCACGAGGTGGTGCCGACGATCAGCGTCGGACTCGCGGTCGCGGATCGCGACGTGACGGCCGAGTCGCTGGTGCGCGACGCCGACACGGCGATGTACGCCGCGAAGCAGGCGGGGCGCGCGCGCATCGAGGTGTTCTCTCCGGACCTGCGCGAGAGCGCGCTCCACAAGCTGTCGATCGAGGGCGAGCTCCGGGCCGCCGTGCGCGACGGGGATCTCGCCGTCTACTACCAACCGGTGGTCGACCTCGAGACGCGCGCCGTGATCGCCTACGAGGCTCTCGTGCGCTGGGAGCACCCGACGCGCGGCTTGCTCCTCCCGGGGGACTTCATCGAGATCTCCGAGGAGGCGAACCTCGTCGTGCCCCTCGGCGCGTTCGTGCTGCACGAGTCGTGCGGATTCCTCGCCCGCCACCCGGAGTTCACCGGGCGGATGTTCGTGAACGTCTCGACGCGCCAGATCGGATCCGCCGATCTCACGAGGGTCGTCAAGGCCGCTCTCGACGAGAGCGGCGTCGACGCGCGCCGCATCTCGCTCGAGATAACCGAGTCGGGCATGCTCATGACCACGAAGGTCGCCCGCGCCGACCTCGAGAACATCGCGGACCTCGGCGTCGACCTCGTCCTCGACGACTTCGGGACCGGCTATTCCGCCCTCGCTTCGATCATCCAGAACCCCGTCGCGGGGCTCAAGCTCTCGCACGAGTTCACGCAGCGACTCGGCGACAACGGCTCCGGAGACCGCATCAGCTCCGCCGTGGCCTCGCTCGCCGCAAATCTCGGCATGTACGGGATCGCCGAGGGGATCGAGACGGAGGATCAGCACCGCCAGGCGAAGCACCACGGTTGGCTGTACGGGCAGGGCTTCCTCTACGGGCACCCGCTTCCCGAGTCCGAGGTATCGTTCGAGGACGCCGGGCGGGCGGTGCCGCCCCCGACCTTGAGAAAGGCACACCAGCCGTGAGCGATGCCGAGCGCCGCCTGATCCGGGACCTCATCGCGGCGCTCGCCGCCGCGTTCCGCCCGTCGTCCGGAAAGCCGTCCCCGAAGAAGAAGTCGACGAGCGCGAAGCGGGCGCCCAAGAAGAAGCGCGCGCCCGCGAAGCGCAAGGCCGGTACCTACCCAGGGGACTTCACCGGCCGGTTTGATGTGGCATACGCGCCCCATCTCGACGGCGAACCCGATCCCGGGGAGATCGTGTGGACGTGGGTGCCGTACGAGGAGGACTTCAGCCAGGGCAAGGACCGCCCCGTCCTGCTCGTCGGACGCGACGGCGCGTGGCTGCTCGGCCTCATGCTCACGAGCAAGGACCACGACCGCGACGCCGCCGACGAGGCGCGATGGGGGCGCCACTGGATGGACCTCGGTACGGGAGACTGGGATCGGAAGAGGCGTCCGAGCGAGGTGCGGCTCGACCGCGTCCTGCGCGTCAGTCCCGACGGCGTTCGCCGCGAGGGATCGGTGCTCGACCGCAAGCGGTTCAACGCCGTGGCCAAGGCGTTGCGCTCGATCAACGGCTGGTAGCATGGGTGGTCGCGCGTGCGGCCATCCGCCGCGGGCCGTCAGACTTTCCCCCCACAGTGCGAGGATCATTCGTGGCTAACATCAAGTCGAACATCAAGCGGATCGGGACGAACGAAAAGGCCCGCCTCCGCAACGTCGCCGTGAAGTCGGAGCTCAAGACTCACGTGCGCCGCGTCCGCGAGGCCATTGCCGCGGGCGACAAGAAGACCGCGGAGGCCGCCTTCAAGGCCGCCTCCGTGAAGCTGGACAAGGCCGCCTCGAAGGGCGTCATCCACGAGAACCAGGCGGCGAACCGCAAGTCGGCGCTCGCCAAGCAGGTCGCAGCGCTCTAGCTCCCGCGCGACGCGCGGAAACCTCGCCTCCCCACCTGGTCGCCCACGCCTCGCTAGGGTCATGCCTGTGAGTGAGGCGCCCGACACCCTTCCCCGGGTGTGGCACCTCCCCCTCGTCGGACCCCAGTCCTCCTCGACCGTTCGCCGCGTCCTCCTCGGGCGCCAGGGGATATTCTCCGGAGACCACGACCTCCTCGGCTTCGAACTGCTCTTCCGCGCCCCCGGCCGCCAGGGCCTGCGGATCGACCTGTGGAACGCGCGCCAGCAGGATCGCGCGACCGAGCACGTCCTCGCCGCCGCGTTCTTCGGCGGCGTCGACGTCTCCGAGGGTCTTCCGCTCTTCGTCAACTTCACGCGGTCGTACCTCGTGGATCGGAACAGTTATCTGCGTGCCCCGGAGGAAATCGTTATCGAGGTGGTGGAGTCGGCGCACGCCGACGCGTCGCTGTTCGATCGGCTCGCGGATCTCAAGGAGCGGGGATACCGGGTCGCGATCGACGACTTCCTCGGGACGAGCAGTCAACGACGCCTGCTCGAACTCGCCGACTTCGTCAAGATCGACTACCGCGACCTCGTCTCGCGCGGCGACCGCCTCGTCGACGCGGCGCGCGAAAGCGACGCGACCCTGATCGCAGAGCGCGTCGAGACGTCCGAGGCGTTCGCCGAGTGTCGCGCCACGGGTTTCGAGCAGTTCCAGGGGCACTTCTTCGAGGAGGCCGTCGTGCTCGAGTGCGCCGGCCTCAGCGTCAACACTCCCCCGACCTAGGTCGCGAGCGTCGCGATCTCCCGCACGGCGCGCTCGATCGCGAAACGGGGATCCCGACCCGCGCCCTTGACCTGCGCGTCCGCCTCCGCCACCGCCTCGATAGCGCGAGCGATCGTGTCGGCCGTCCAGTGCCTCAGGTCACGGCGCGCACGATCGACCTGCCACGGCGCGAGTCCGAGATCCTTCACGGGGTCGAGTCCCCGTCCGCGGGAGGCCCCGACCTTGGCGAGGACGCGGAGCTTCGCGCCGACCGCGGCCACCAGGGGCACCGGATCGGTCCCCGTGTCGAGGGCCTGACGGACGAGCGCGAGCGCGTCGCCGATCTTGCCCGCGATCGCGGCGTCCGCGACCGCGAACCCGGTCGCGTTCACCCGGCTCCCGTAATACCGCGTGATCTCGTCCGCCGAGATCACCCCGGACACGTCGCTCATCAACTGCTGGCACGACGCGGCAAGCTCGGCGGCATCGATCCCGATCGCGTCGACGAGGGCGCGAACGGCCTGCGGACGGACGGTCCGTCCCGCCCGCGAGAACTCCCCCTCGACGAAGGCGAGGGCGTCGGAATCCTTCTTCACCGCGGGGCACGCATACTCGTGCGCACCCGCCGCCCGGAACGCCTCGAGGACCTTCTTGCCGCGCACGACGCCGGAGTGAACGAGCGCGACGACGACCTCGGGGTCCGGGTCACCGGCGTAGGAGACCGCGTCCACGAGGAAGTCGTCGCTCATCGCCTCCCCCTCCTCGACCACGACGACGCCCGGCTCGGCGAAGAGGGACGGGCTGGTGGCCGCGCGGAGGGCCCCGCGGGCGTACGACGCGGCGCTCAGGCGGGTGACGGCGACGTTCCCCTCGGTCTCGCGCACCCGCGCCACGATCGACGCGATAGCCCGCTCCGCGAGGATGGTCTCGGGGCCGACGAGAAGCACGAGTGGCGACGGAGTCGCCCGGTCCCACCCCTTCGCCGTCCCGCGCGCCGCGCTCCGCTCCGCCATACGCCCAGCCTGCCACGCCTCGGGGGCACCGAGAGGACACGGCGAGCGACGCGCCGTCCACGATGTCGACGTCCCCGCACCGATCGGTGCGGAGCACCTCGGCGCCCGCGCGCTCGTAGGCCGCGATCGTCTCGGGCGCCGGATGTCCGTACGGGTTCACGCCGACGCTCACGACCGCGATCCGGGCGCGCGCGGCCTCGGCGAGCGCGGGGAGCTGGCGCGCCGACCCGTGGTGGGCGACCTTGACCACGTCGACCGCGACCGGGACGCGTCCCGACGCGAGGAAGCGCGCCTGGCCGCCGTCCTCGACGTCCCCGAGGGCGAGCACCGTCACCCCGCCGGCTTGACCCCAGACGACGAGCGAGGAGTCGTTCACCTCGGAGTCCGTCCGGGCGGTCGCGGATCCGTCGTGCCAGACGGCGAGCCGGACAGCCCCGACCGTTGCCGCCGTCCCCGGCGCCGGAACGCTCCACGGCACCCCCGCCGCGTCGAGCGCCGATACCCCGCGATCCGACGCTCCGGCCGCCTTGGACACCCAGGCCTCCCCCACCGCCGCGGTGGCGAGCAGGGCGTCGATCCCGCCCTCGTGGTCCGCGTGCGGATGGGTGAGCACGAGGAGGGGAACCTCGCGGACGCCGTGGCGGCGGAGGCAACGATCCACGCCCCCGTCGGGAGGCCCGACGTCGATCACGACGGCCGAGTGCTCCCCCGCCCGCAACAGCATTGCGTCTCCCTGTCCGACGTCGCACGCGGCCACCGCCCAGTCGTCGGGGGCGCTCCGGCGATCCTCGGCTACGGCGGCGCGCACCTCCGGGGTCGCGCCGACGATCGCGAACAGGGCGATCGCGAGGCCGATCCGCGCCCACCCGCCCACGCGACGCGCGCTTGTGGACACGACGACGGCGGCCGACGCCATCGCGGCGAGGGCGGCGCCGACGGCCCCCGGCGGCCACGGAAGCCAGGCGAGCGGCGCGTGGGCGAAGGCGCTCGCGGCCTTGGCGATCGGCCACGCGCCGGCGGCGGCGACGCGGGCGAGGACGTGGGCGGCGAGGCCGGAGACCGGCGAGACGACCAGCGCCGCCAGCCCCGCGACGGTCGTGAGGGCGACGAACGGCAGGGCGACGAGGTTCGCGGGAACGGAGTAGAGCCCGACCCCGGGGTTCATGAGGACGATCACGGGGGCGCACGCGATCTGGGCGGAGAGGGGAACGGCGATCACCCGGGCGAGACCGGGGACGACGACGCGCGCGAGCGACACCGCGAGGATGGGAGACCAGAGGGCGATCGCGCCCGTCGCGAGGACCGACAGCGCGAACCCGTAGGACAGGGCCAAGAACGGGTCGACGAGGAGCAACCCGATCACGGCGCTCGCGAGCGACGGCAGCGCCTGGGATGGGCGCCCCCACCACAGCGCGGCCGCGATCACCCCGCACATCCATGCCGCCCGGACGACGCTCGCGCCGGGGAACACGAGCGCGACGAAGAACGCGGCCGCGCCCGCGAGGGCGAGCGAACGCGCTCGGCGGGGCCAGCGCGCGGCCCTGACGGCCGCCCCGAGAACGAGCGCGACGATGGCGAAGTGCGCCCCGGACACCGCGGTGAGGTGGGCGAGCCCGGTCGTGCGCATGTCGTCGATCTGTCGGCCGTCCATCCCGGATGTATCCCCGATGACGATCCCCGTGGTCAGCCCGCGCACGGGATCGGGCAGCCCGGCGGTCGCGTCGCGGAGGCCGGAGCGGAGCTCCGCCACGACGGCGGCCACGCCGACGGCGCCGCGCAGGCGTTCGACGTCGGGGCGCCAACACACCGCGATCGGGCGCCCGCTCCGCGTCGGCGCGAGCTCCCCCGTCGCCCGGACGCCGTCCCCGTGGGCGATCGACGCCCACTCGACGCCGCCGATGACGATCACCTGCGCCGACGATGGGCGCCACCGTCCGCTCTCGTCCCTCCATCGCGACACGTCGACGACCGCACGCCAGCGCCGTTCCTCACTCCCGTACCGCGACGGGGCGAGGGGCTCCGGCTCCGTGGCGATCGTCCCCTCGACGGTGACGGCGACGCCGGACCCCACGGCCTCGCGCATGCCGCCGCTCGACCGCGCGGCGTCCGCGGCGAGGAACGCGACGGCCACCGCGGCGGCCACCGCGCAGGCGAGCCACGCCGCCGCGGCTCCCCGACGTCGGGAGATCGCAAGGAGCGCCGCTCCCGCGGCCGCGGCCAGCGCCCACCCGAGAGGGTCGAGCACGCCTCCGGCGAGCGTCGCCGCCGCGACGTACGCGACGAGGGCGGCGGGTACGAGCCTCGCGTCGTGGCGGGGCCTCACACCGTCGCGAGTCCCGCCAGGCGTTCCACCACGGACGCCCCGATCCCCGGCACCCGCGCCAGGTCGGAAAGCGACGCGAACGGACCGTTGCGGGTGCGGTCGGCGACGATGCGTTCCGCGTACACGGGCCCGATTCCCGGGAGGGTCTCGAGCGCCGCCACCCCGGCTCGGTTGACGTTGACCGCGCCACCCGCGCCCTCGACCTCTCCTTCGCGCGGGACGTACACCTGCTCCCCGTCGTTGAGGCGTCGCGCGAGATTGACGGACGACGCGTCGGCGTCGTCGGCGAGTCCCCCGGCCGCGGCCACGGCGTCCCGCACCCGCGAGCCCGCAGGCAGGTCGACGACGCGCGGGCTCGCCACCGCGCCCGTCACGTCGACGACGAGCGCGGGGCTCGAGGCCTCCACGGTCACGGCCATGCGCGAGGGCTCTCCCGCGCCGCTCGGGCGCGACGCGAGGTAGACGACAGCGACGACGACCGCGAGGACGAGCGCGAGGCTCGCCGCGACGCGCGGCTCGAGGCGCCACCGCGTCCCGCGCGCCCCGGAGGCCTCGAGGCTGCCGTGGGCGGCCTCGTACGATTCGCGCGCGATGCGCGCGAGGCTGTCGCGCACGCGCCGCCCCACGTCCTCGGAGTCGCCGTCCACGCCGCGACGCTAGCGCCGTCGGCGTGTAGGAGTCTGGCCCGTCGCCCGTGACGCGGGCGGGCGCGTCTCGGTACGCCTTGGGGACATCCCCCGGCGGCGAGGCTCTAGCGCAGCTCGGGCGGGATGTCGGCGACGACGGCGGCGAACGACCCGGGTCCGCCGTGGACGGCGAGGACCGACGTGACCGGGGTGCGGACGAGCATCGCGAGCTTCGGGTGCCGCACCTCGAGGGACGCGGCGATGTCGTCCGCGTACGCCTGCGCCCTGAGGCCCATGATGGCGAGGGCCGGACGCGGGAGGCCCGCGATCGCGCGCTCCGCGAGGTCCACGACGAGGGCGCGCGCCCGCGGGGTGGAACGCACGCGCTGGAGGATCGAGATCTCCCCGTTGGCGACGGTGAGCACGGGCCGGATGTTCAACGCGTCGCCGATCGCCGCGATCGTCGGGCCGACGCGCCCGCCGCGCTTGAGGTACTCGAGGCTGTCCACGGTGAAGAGCATCGTGGCACCCGCCGCGACGCGGCTCGCCTCGGCCGCGACCTCCTCCGCGTCCGCCCCGGCCTTGGCCTTCGCCGCGGCCGCGAGCGCGGCCCACCCCGTCGCCATGCCGACGCTCCCGGAGTCGACGACCGTCACGGGAACCGCCGCGGCGTCCGCGGCGAGCCTCGCGGCGTTGACCGTCCCCGAGATCGATTGCGTGATGTGAACGGAGACGATGTGGGTCGCGCCTGCGGCGATCGCGGCGCTGTAGGCGCTCTCGAACGCCCCGACGCTCGGCTGGGACGTGGTCACCTGGGCTCGCGCCTCGAGGGCGTCGAGGACGCGATCCAGGTCCCCCAGTTCCGCGGGCCCGAGCGGCTCCCCGTCGATCGCCACCTCGAGGGGCACGATCGAGACGTTCCATCGGAGGGCGAGCGGCTCCGGAAGCGAGGCGGCCGCGTCCGTCACTACCACCACGCGCGAGGTCACCGGTCCAGACTACCCACCGGCGACTCGCGGCGCCGCCACGCTCGGGAGGTTAGCCCGTGACGATGTTGACGAGGCGCGGCGGTTTGGCGATCACGGTGCGGATCGCGGCGTCCCCGATCGCTCGCTTGGCGCCCGCCGTGGCGAGCGCGAGCTCCTTCAGTTCCGACTCGCCGATCGTCGGCGGCACCTCGATCCGGTCGCGGACCTTGCCCATCACCTGCACGACGCACGTGACGGTTTCCTCGACGAGGAGGGACTCCTCGACCGCAGGCCAACCGGCGCGGGCCACGTTGGAGTGCCCGAGCATCGACCACATGTCCTCGGCGCAGTACGGGGCGACGAGGCTGAGGAGGATCGCGACGGCCTCGACGGCCTCGCGGACGGCGGGGTCGGCCGCGCCCGGACCCGAGTCGATCGCCTTGCGGGTGACGTTGACGAGCTCCATCGCGCGCGCGACCGCCACGTTGAAGCGAAAGCCCTCGATCAGGCCCTCGCACTCGTGCAGCGCCTTGTGGGTCGCCGCGCGCAGCGCGGCGTCGCCCGTCGCGGGGTCGACCCCCGGTTCGCTCGCCACGTCGCGCGCGAGCCGCCACGCGCGGGCGAGGAATTTCATCGACCCGCCGGGCGACACGTCCGCCCAGTCGATGTCGTCCTCCGGGGGGCCGGCGAACACCATCGTGAGGCGCACGGCGTCCACGCCGAACTCGTCGAGCTGGTCCGACAGCCGCACGAGGTTCCCGCGCGACTTCGACATCGCGGAGCCGTCCATCCCGACCATGCCCTGGTTGAGCAGGCGAGTGAACGGCTCGTCGTACTCGACGAGCCCCATGTCCCGGAGCGCCTTGGAGAAGAAGCGCGCGTACAGCAGGTGGAGGATCGCGTGGGTCACGCCGCCGACGTACTGGTCGACGGGCGCCCAGCGCCTCGCCTCGTCCACGTCGAACGGCCCGTCCGTCTTGTCGGGCGACAGGTAGCGGAGGAAATACCACGACGAGTCGACGAACGTGTCCATCGTGTCGGTGTCCCGCCGGGCGGGCTTCCCGCAGGTCGGGCACGTCGTGGCGACCCACTCCTCGGCCGCGGCGAGCGGCGACTGCCCCTTGGGCGCGAGGTCGAGCCCGGCGCTGTCGGGAAGGGCGACGGGGAGCTGGTCGTCCGGCACCGGGACCTCGCCGCACTCCTCGCAGTGCACGATCGGGATGGGCGTGCCCCAGTATCGCTGGCGGGAGATCAGCCAGTCGCGCAGCCGGTAGTTCTTCGACGCGGCTCCGACCCCGTCCTTCGCGAGGATCTCCGTGATGCGCGCGATCGCCTCGGCCTTGCCCAGCCCGTTGATCGGCGGCGAGTTGACGACGACGCCATCGCCCGTCGTCGCGACGCCGGATAGGGCCGGATCGGGAAGGCGGGTGCCGTCGTCGTCGCGGCAGTCGAGCACGACGCGGACGGGAAGGCCCATGGCGCGGGCGAAGTCGAGATCTCGCTGGTCGTGCGCGGGCACGGCCATGATCGCGCCGTGGCCGTAGTCGGCGAGCACGTAGTCGGACGCCCAGATCGGCAGCCTCTCCCCGTTGACCGGGTTGATCGCGTAGCGCTCGAGGAACACGCCGGTCTTCGGCCGCTCGGTGCTGAGCCGCTCGATCTCCGTCGCCGACTTGACCTGGTCGACGTAGGAGTCGAAGGCCTTCCTGACCGCGGGGGCGGAGCCTTCCGCGAGCTCGGCCGCAAGGTCGCTGTCGGCGGCGACGACCATGAACGTCGCGCCGAACAGTGTGTCGGGGCGCGTGGTGTAGATGCTGATGGGCTCGTCGCGCCCCTCGATGGCGAACTGGACGTCGGCGCCGGAGCTGCGGCCGATCCAGTTGCGCTGCATGGCGATGACCTTGTCGGGCCACGCGCCGCGGAGCGTCTCGAGGTGGTCGAGCAGTTCGTCCGCGTACTCGGTGACGCGGAAGTACCACTGGGTGAGCTTCTTCTTGGTGACCGGGGTGTCGCACCGCTCGCACAGGCCGCCGACGACCTGCTCGTTGGCCAGCACCGTCTGGTCGGTCGGGCACCAGTTCACGAGCGAGGGCTTGCGGTACGCGAGGCCGCGCTCGAACATCCGGGTGAAGATCCACTGGTTCCAGCGGTAGTACTCCGGCCGGTGGGTCGCCAGCACGCGGTCCCAGTCGAACGAGCACGCGTACCGCTCCATCGACGAACGCTGCTGCGCAATGTTCTCCTCGGTCCACGCCGCCGGGTCCAGCTTGTTCTTGATGGCCGCGTTCTCCGCCGGGAGCCCGAACGAGTCCCACCCGATCGGGTGGAGGACGTTGTAACCGCGATGCACCCAGTACCGGGCGAGCACGTCGCCGAGCGCGTACGCCTCCGCGTGACCCATGTGGAGGTCTCCGGACGGGTACGGGAACATGTCGAGCACGTACTTGGTGGGGCGGTCGTCGCCCGCCTCGCCGCTGCGGAACGGCTGCCACTCCTTCCACGCGGGCAGCCAGCGCTCCTCGAGCGCGCGGAAGTCGTATCGGGTCTCGTCCGTGTCAGCCACGGCGCGATTCTACCGGCGACGACGGTGGCGCCTCGCCGATCAGGCGTCCTCGTCGGTCGGATGCGCGAGACGCCCCTCGGCGTCGAGTTGGTCGTAGAGCTCTCCCGGGTATACCCACACCCAGAGAAGCGCAAACGCCGAGCCGTTGAGCGGAAGCGCCCCGGCGTCGATCGCGGGTTGGTAGTCCCTCGGCGCGTAGACCAACACGCCCGTCATGTCCTCGGGGTTCTCGAACGTGACGAATTCCCTCGGATATGCCCAGAAGACGTAGGCGTTTTCGGTGTCGTGGACGTGCGGAATGGTCAGGGGAGAGTAGACGGCGTACTCGTCCGGGACGCCGTCGAGCGCCACGAGCATCGGCGGGCGCGACCGCGCGGAACGTTCGTGCTCCAAGGCGACGTGCTGGTCCGTCCACACGGACGCGAACACGAAGTACGCGGCGACCACGGCGACGGCGACGAGCCTCCGGCGCGCGAGCGCGAGCACCAACAGCACCATCACCCCGAGAACGGCCGCGATCGATCCCCACGAGTCCTTGGCGCCGCGCCCGATGAGGCCGGGATCCAGGAACATGGCGAGTTCGGGGATGTGCGGGCTGTCCCATCGACCGCCGTCGGGAATGTGCGGCGCCACGACGATGAGGAAGGCCGCCGTCGCCACCGCTCCCGAAAGCGCCGTCAGCGCGAGCACGCGCATGCGAACCCCCTGCACGAGCGCGACGATTCCGATCAAGGCGAGGGGCAGCGCGATGAAATCGAGATACCTCCCGTACACGTAGAGGTCGACACGCGGGAAAGGCGTCACGCTTCCCGCGAGAAGGACGACGACGAAGACGAACGAGGCTCCGAAAGCGGCGAGGATCCATCGCACCGCCACGGCCGACTCCTCGCCCCGACGCGACTTTCGCACGAGGAAGACGGTGCCGAGAAAGACCAAACCCAGCCACGGCACGATCGCGTACCAGGTCTGGGATACGGCCTGTTCGACGAAGGTGGCGGGTGTGCCGTTCCCCAGGAACTCGAACGTGTGGGACGTCCGGATGTCGTGGCGGTACAGGGTTCGCGAGACGAAGCGGAAGGCCAGCAAACCGACGCCGAGTACGACCGAATACGCGACGATCCCGGGCCACGCGGCGCGCCAGCGCTTGACCGCGAAGGCGAGAAGAGCGATTCCCGCGGTGGCCGACACGACGATCGCGCGCCCGTGGGCGACGAACGCGAGCGCTCCGACGACGCCGAACCAGACCGCGTTCGCGGTCGTGCGGTCGCGGGCGAACACCAGCCCCCGCCACACGGTCAACGCCGTCACGAGGGCGAGGACCTGCTCCGACCAGACGTAGTTCGCCTGGATCGCGTGACCCGGGGCGACGGCGACGATCGAGGCGACGACGACCGCGGCGTTTCGCGTGAGCCCGAAGAAGCGCCCGATCTTGGCGAACGGCCAGATCGCCGACAGCGATACCACCGCGAGAACGATGATGGCGGCGCGGTAGGCGGTTGCCGGATCCTGGGTGAACCACCAGATGGGGGTGAGCAGGATTCCCGTGAGCGGAAGGAAGGAGCCGCCGCCGAGCGTCCAGGGATTCGCGGGATCCGCGAAGAGCTTGGCCATGCCCATCGTGCTGATCTCATCGGTGAAGAACGCCGGGCCCGACGAGTTCCAGACGATCACGACCGTCACGGCGACGGCGACCGCCACCGCCGCCCACGCGAGCCACGTCGGCGGGTTCCACGACGCGCGCTTGTGCGGGTTCTCGTGGTCGCCGGTGCTCACGCCGCGAGTCTACCCGGCGGACGCGGCGGTTCCCCGTACCGCGCCAGTCCCAATGCGCACCGACACGACCCCGCAATCGGGAGGCATCGCGCCGTTCACACTCGCGGGATAGCCTCGGAGGATGGCCACCGCCCGGGAGACGACGCCCTGGGGCGCCTACGCGCCCGGTCAGGCGTGGGACGAGGCGATGGACGTCGAGGGAGACGTCCGGGATCCGTACGCCAAGGTCTACCGCGAGATCGAGGGGATGTCCCGCGAGGACCTGTACTCGCGCGCCGAGGCGCTCGCCAACACGTACCTCGCCCAGGGCGTCACGTTCGACCACGCGGGCGAGGAGCGGCCCGTTCCCCCTCGACATCGTCCCCCGCGTCGTCGAGCAAGGACGACTGGGAGATCATCGGCCCGGGCGTCGCCCAGCGCGTGAAGACCCTCGAGGCGCTGCTCGACGACATCTACGGCTCCCAGCGCTGCGTCACCGACGGCATCGTCCCCCGCCGGCTCATCACGTCGTCCCACCACTTCCACTGGGAGGCCGCCGGGGTCGAACCGGCGAACGGCGTGCGCGTCCAGGTCTCCGGAATCGACGTCGTGCGCGACCAGCACGGCATCTGGCGGGTGCTCGAGGACAACGTCCGCGTCCCGTCCGGCGTGAGCTACGTCCTGTCGAACCGGCGCGCGATGTCGCAGATGTTCTCGGACCTGTTCTCCCACATGGGCATCCACCCGGTCCTCGAGTACCCGCAGCGCCTGCGCAGCGCGCTGACGAAGTGCGCGCCGGAGGGGGTCGACGACCCGACGATCGTCGTCCTCACCCCGGGCGTGTACAACTCCGCGTACTACGAGCATTCGCTCCTCGCCCGGACGATGGGCGTCGAGCTCGTCGAGGGGCGCGACCTCGAGGTCGTCGGCGGCCGCGTCTTCATGCGGACGACGGCGGGGCGGCGGCGCGTCGACGTCATCTACCGGCGCGTCGACGACGAGTTCCTGGACCCGGTCCAGTTCCGCCCCGATTCGGCGCTCGGTTCCCCCGGGCTCATCACGGCCGCCCGGCTGGGCAACGTCACGATCGCCAACGCCGTCGGCAACGGCGTCGCGGACGACAAGCTGATGTACACGTACATCCCGGACCTCACCCGGTACTACCTCGGAGAGGAGCCGATCCTCCCGAACGTCGACACGTGGCGGCTCGACGAGGACGAGGCCCGCGAGGAGGTAATGGACCGGCTCGCGGAGCTCGTGGTCAAGCCGGTCGACGGATCGGGCGGCAAGGGCGTGCTCATCGGCCCCGCCGCGAGCGCCAAGGAGATCGCCGCCGCGAAGAAACAGATCCTCGCCGACCCGCGCAGCTGGATCGCCCAGCCCGTCGTCCAACTCTCCACCGTCCCGACGCTCACGCCCGACGGGCTCGAGCCCCGCCACGTCGACCTCCGCCCCTTCGCGATCAACAGCGGAGACGACGTGTGGGTGCTGCCCGGGGGCCTGACGCGCGTGGCGCTCGCGCGTGGGCAGCTCGTCGTCAACTCGTCGCAGGGCGGCGGCTCGAAGGACACGTGGGTGCTCGGCGCCGAGGCGCGCCCCGCGGCGGCCAAGGCGCGTCGCGAGGCGATCGCCGAGGAGCGCGCCGAGCTGAGCGGCCTCCACGCCGTCCCGCAGTCGGCGCACCCCGAGGACGCGCTCCACGGCCAGCAGCAGGCGCAGCAACAGCAGCAGCGGCGGGGAGCCGCCATGCTGAGCCGGATCGCGGAGTCGCTGTTCTGGATCGGTCGCTACGTCGAGCGCGCCGACGACACCGCGCGCCTCCTCGACGTCCACCTCAACATCCTCCTCGAGGACCCGTGGGTCGACGAGCCGACCGCGAACGCCTCGCTCCTCGCGGTGATGAACGTCCAGACGGACGGCACGGCCACGCGCGACCAGGTTCTCGACCTCCTCGCCCGCGACCGGACCGTCACGTCGTCCGATCGCCGGGACGCTGACCTCCGCCCGGGAGAACGCCCGCCGCGCGCGCGAGGTGATCTCGACGGAGGTGTGGGAGGCGCTCAACACCACGTGGCAGCAGATCGACTCGCGCGTCGCGCAGCCGCCGACCCCACGACTACTTCGCCTGGGTGCGGGAGCGCGCCGCCGTCGTGTGGGGCCTGTCGTCCGCGACGACCTCCCGCGACGACGCGTGGCACTTCATGGACGTGGGGCGGTGCATCGAGCGGGCGGACATGATCGCGCGGCTCATCATGACGCGGTCGTTCGCCGGGACTACCGGCCCGAACTGGACGACGCTGCTCCGCTCGTGCTCCGCCCACGAGGCGTACCTCCGCACCGTGCGGGCGCTCGTGTCCGAGGAGCGCGCCGCGGAGTTCCTCATCGTCGACCGGTTCTTCCCGCGCTCGATCGCGTTCAACCTCAATCGCGCCGAGGAGATCCTGTCCGACCTCGAGCCGGACCCGCATCGCGGGTCCGCGACGGAGCAGGCGCGTCTCGCCCTCGGCCGCGCGCGCACCACCCTCGAGTACCGGCAGGTGCGCGAGATCCTCGACGACCTGCCCGCACCAGATGCAGGAGGTGCAGAACGCCTGCGCCCGTGCCTCCGACCTCGTGCGCGACCGGTTCTTCCTGCCCGCGATCACGGTGTGGACGCAGGAGGCGATATGAGCATCCTCGAGATCGTCCACCGCACCCACTTCGTCTACGAGACGGAGGTGCCGACCTCGTACAACGAGGCCCGCCTCATTCCCGCATTCCTCCCCCGCCAGCGGGTCCTGTCCACGGAGGTCGAGATCTCCCCGCTCACGTGGCAGACGCAGTACTTCGACTACTGGGAGTCGCGCGTCATCGCCTTCGAGGTCCTCCGCGCCCCACCAGGAGCTCTCCGTCACGTCGTTCTCGACCGTCGAGGTGCTCCCCGAGAAGGAGCCGCGCGAGCCCGCCGACTGGGACACGCTCCTCGGCCCGAAGCTCCAGGACCTCCTCACGGAGTACCTCGTCAACTCCCCGACGACCGTGCCGTCCGAGGAGCTCGCCGACTTCGCCCGCGAGGCGGCCGCGACGCACTCCCCCGACGAGACCGCCCGGCTCGTGTGCGCGCACCTGCACGAGACGATCCGCTACGTCCCGGGCGTGACGAGCGTGCACACCCCCGCGGTCCACGCATGGGAGGAGCGATCCGGCGTGTGCCAGGACTTCGCCCATCTCGCCGTCGGGGCGCTCCGCACCGTCGGCATCCCGGCGCGCTACGTCTCCGGATACCTCCACCCGCGCCCGGAGGCGGAGATCGGCGAGACGGTCCCGGGCGAAAGCCATGCCTGGATCGAGTGGTGGTCCGGGGGGTGGCGCGGCATCGACCCGACGAACGCGAGCGATGCGGGCGACCACCACGTCGTCGTCGCCCGGGCGCGCGAGTACCGGGACGTCATGCCGCTTGCCGGCGTCTTCTCGGGGTCCGAGAGCAGCCTCGACGTCGCGGTGCAGGTCACGCGGCGCGCGTAGGCGGGCGCCTACTTCATCGTGAGCAGGCGAATCGCGCCGCGGCCCCGCAGGAGTTTGGCCGAGTTCGCCGCGAGGAAATCGGCGTCTTCCTCCGGCGCCGAGGAGGTGTCGTTGAGCGCGAGCGACCCCGACGCGTTCGTGACCCGGACGCGAAGGCGGAGGTCCGAGTCTCGGCGCTCGGCGTAGACGCTCACCGGGTCGCCCGGCGACGCGTCCAGGCCCGTCATCACCGCGCGTTCGACCGCGACAAGCGCGCGCGTCTCCGGGTCGTCGAGTGCCCCGAGGATGCTCGCGATCTCCTCCGGGGCGTCGGAGCGCGTCTCGATGGCGATCGCCCCCTGCCCGGCGGCGGGGATCACCTGCTCGACGTCGAGCAGGCGCCGCGAAGCGAGGTCCTCCCCTAAAGCGAGCAGGTCGGCGGCGGGGACGACGAGGGCGGCGACGTCGTCCTCGTGGAGGCGAGGCAGGAGCCGCGACGCGTCGGCGGCGTCGACCTCGACGGCGAGGTCGTCGCGGAGGCGGGAGACCTGCGCGGCCGTGCGAACGTCCGGGCAGAGCACCCGCGAGCCAGAGCTCAGGCCATCGACGTCGGCTCCGTCGGAGCACCACGCGACGCGGGCCTCGCGGCCGGGGAGGTAGGCGACGACCCGCAGCTCGTCCGGTCCCGTCGTCGGGAGCGTCGACGCGTCGTGGATGACGGCGTCGCATTCGCCGGAGATCAGCGCGACGCGCAACGCCGCGACGAGGTCCGATGCCTCGACCGCGCCGTCCGGATCCTCGTCCGTCTCCGTGACCGCGACGAGCGACACGTCGTCGTCGCCCTCGGGATTCGACGCCCGGAGGGCGGCGCGGAGCGCCACGGCGATCCTCTCGGCGCGGGCGCGCGAAACCGGGTCCTCGCGCACGCCGAACCGCACCCTCATGACCCTAGAGTGCCATAGGCGCGCGCGGCTCCGACGCGGGGGCGACGGGGCCGCGGAAGCCCGGCCCGACGAGGAGCAGCACGAGGCCGGTCGCCGTGAAGGCGACGGCGACGAACGGCGTCGCGAGCAGCCCGAATCCGGCCCCGATCACGAGTCCTCCGACGGCCGCCCCTAGGGCGTTCGCGACATTGAGCGCGGAGTGGGAGATCGAGGCCCCGAGCATGGGCGACGCCTCGACGACGTCCATCGAATGCCCCATCGCCCCCTGGGACATCAGCGCCCCACCGGAGAGCAGCAGGAAGAACGCGGGCACGGATACCGCGGCGCTCTCCCCCGCGATGCCGAGCGTCAGGAACGCCGCAATATGCAGGACGGCACCCACGCGCGCGGGAAGGACGGGCCCCCGCTCCGCGAGGCGACCGGCGACGAGCAGCGCGATCGTCGTGACGACGCCGCCCGCGGACAGCGCGAACGCCACCTGCGTGACGTCGAGGCCGTTGATCTCTCGGAGGATCGGAACCTGGTACGTGATGACGGTGCTCTGCCCGGCGAACCCGACGCCCGCGAACGCGATCGCCGTCCAGACCTTCGCGCCCCGGAGGTGGGCGACGCTTGCTCGGCGGCGTCCGACGCGCGGGGCCGGCACGGACGGCACGGTCGCGGTGATGAGGACGAGCGCGATGGCCGCCGCGACCGCGATTCCCGCGAAGTCCCAGCGCCACGACAGGTGCCCGCTCACCCACTGCATCACCGGGACGCCGACGATGACGGCCACCGTGAATCCCACCATCGTGAGCGCGATCGCCCTCCCGCGCCTGGACGGACCGAGGACCGCGGCGCCCGCCACCGAGGCCGCCGCCAGGTACATCCCGTGCGGGACGCCCCCGAAGAATCGCAGCACCCCGAGCGCGCCGACGCTGGGCGCGAAGGTGATCGCGACATTGACGACGAGGGCGACGGCCATCATGGACTGGACGATGCGGCGACGGTCAACGCGCGCGAGGACGATCGCGAGCAGGGGCGACGAGATGACGACGCCCGCGGCGTACGCGGACATGGTGTACCCGACGACGTCGACGCTCGTGCCGAAGTCGTGGGCCTGGTCGAGGATGACGGCGCTGGCGCCCGGCTGCGACGCCCCGATGACGAAGGCCCCCGACGCCAGCGCGAGCATGACGACCGACGGTCGCGCCGTCGCGCGGGCCGAACGCGGCATCAGGCCTCGCCTCGATTCGGGCGTCTCACCCGCTAGTCGCGGGCGGGTCGGCGGCGCGAATCCGTCGCCGCGTCCTTGGGGCGGAGGAGGAAGAACGCGAGCGCGACAAGGGCGAGAGCCGCGAGGGCGATCGCCACGATCACCGCGATGGAGCCGCCGCCTCCTCCGGTCGCGACGCCGGTCGCGGGCGCGGCCGTCGGGCTCGCGGAGGGCGCGGCCGATCCGGCGCCGATGACGGTGAACGGCACGACTCCCTGGATCGGATGACCGTCCTCGGCGACGATGCGCCACGCGATCGTGTACGCCCCCGGCTCGAGGACTCCGTCGATGTCGGCCTGGATCGTGTCGGGCCGAGGGAAGTACGGATCCCCTGCGACACGGTCCACGCCGTCCTCGCCCCGCACGACGACGTCGTCCCCGAGTTGAAGTAGCGCGTCGGTGAACGTCAGCGACACCGTCGAAGGCGACTCGACGGTCGCGCCCGGCGTCGGCGTGCTCGACACGAGAGACGTGTGCGCCGCCGCCGCCGTCGCGCCGACGCCGACGGCCAGAGCGGCGGCGAGCGCCGCGAGCGCGATTCGAGCCTTCACCCTCCCATCGTCGCACGGCGCGCGGAGTGTTCCCGACGCCCGCGACAATGGGGGCATGAAGGTCGCCCTCGTCGCCGAGTCGTTCCTCCCGCACACCAACGGCGTGACGCACTCGCTGGTGCACATCCTCGAGCACCTCGCCGAACGCGGCGACGAGGCGCTCGTGATCGCCCCGGAAGCGCGCGGAGGCGGAGGACCGGGTCGCCACGGGCCGACGCGTGTGGCGCGCGTGCCCGCCGTCGGCTGGCCCGGATACCGGGACGTCCGCGTAGCCGTGGCGAACAAGGGTCTCGTCGCCGCCCACCTCGAGGCATTCGGACCGGACGTCGTGCACCTCGCCTCGCCGTTCGTGCTCGGCTGGGCCGGCGTGCGCGCCGCGGGCGACCTCGGCCTCCCCACCGTCGCCGTCTACCAGACGGAGGTTCCGTCGTACGCGGAGCAGTACCGGATGGGTTGGGGTGAGTCGTTCCTATGGAATCGCGTGCGGAACATCCACCGTCGCGCGACGATGACGCTCGCCCCGTCGTCCGCGGCGATCGCCCAGCTCGAGGCTCTCGGCGTGGGCCACGTGCGCCGGTGGGCGCGCGGCGTCGACTCGATCCGTTTCCGCCCGGGCAAACGGTCGCCCGAGCTCCGCGCGCGCTGGGCGCCTCGCGGCGAGAGGATCGTCGGGTACGTCGGGCGCCTCGCGCCCGAGAAGCGCGTCGGGGACCTCGCCGCCCTCGCCCGTATCCCCGGGGTGTCGCTCGTCGTCGTCGGCGACGGACCCTCCGCCGCGCGGGTGCGCGAGGACGTCCCGTCCGCCCACTTCACCGGCTTCCTCGACGGCGAGGATCTCGCCCGGGCCGTCGCGAGTTTCGATGTCTTCGCCCATTGCGGCGAGTTCGAGACCTTCGGACAGACCCTCCAGGAGGCCCTGGCGTCGGGCGTGCCCGTCGTGGCCCCGCGGAGAGGCGGACCCGTCGACCTCGTCGAGGACGGGGTGAACGGACACCTCTACGCGCCCGGAGACCTCGCCGAGATGGGCCGACACGTCCGCGCTCTCGTCCACGACGAGGGGCTGCTCGCGGCGTACTCCGCCCGCGCGCGTACGAGCGTCCTCGGCCGCACGTGGGCGGCCGTGTGCGACGACCTCATCGACCACTACGACGACGCGATCCTCGCGGCGACGCCGACCCCCGCGACCGCGGCGGTGGCCTGATGCGCATCGCGCACGTCGCGAATTTCTACGGGCCGCGATCGGGCGGCCTCCGGACGACGATGCACCACCTCGGTTCCGGGTACCGGGCGCGCGGCCACGAGGTGCTGCTCGTGGTTCCCGGACCGGCGGACCTCGACGAGGAGACGGCATACGGGCGCCGGGTCACGCTCCGGTCGCCACGCCTGCCTTTCTCGGGCGGGTATCGGGTGATCGTCCGACCGCGGCGCGTGCGCACGCTGCTCGACCGGTGGGGTCCCGATCGCCTCGAGGTGTCCGACCGGACGACGCTTCGCGGCCTCGGGCGATGGGCGTCGCGCCGGGGGGTGGAGGCGGTGTTCTTCAACCACGAGCGGGCGGACGGTGTGCTCCGATCCCTCCTGCCCCGCTGGCTCCGACGCGTCGCGCCGGTGCGCGCCCTCGCGGACGCCCACAACCGCGGGACCGCGCGCCGTTTCCCCGTCATCGCCTGCACGACGGCGTACGCCGCGGAGGAGTTCGACCGCATCGGGCGGGCGAGCATCCGCGTGCCCCTCGGCGTCGACCTCGACGTGTTCGGCCCGGAGCGGCTCAACCCTGCCGCCCGCGCGCGCTACTGCGCACCGGAGGAGGCGCTCCTCGTCATGGCGAGCCGCCTGTCGAGGGAGAAGAACCCGGTCGCGGCGATCGAGGCCGTCCGTCGCCTCGTAAGCGATGGGTGCGCCGTCAGGCTCGTGTGCGCGGGCAGCGGGCCGATCGCCACGGATGTCGAACGCGCGGCGGAGGGCCTGCCGATCGCGTTCCTCGGCTTCGTCTCCGACCGCGCCGAGTTCGCCACCCTGCTGGCTTGCGCGGACGTCGTCATCGCCCCTGGGCCGATCGAAACGTTCGGCCTCGCCGCCCTCGAGGCGCTCGCGTCGGGCACCCCCGTCGTCGTCCACGCCTCAAGCGCTTTGCCCGAGGTGGTGGGAGACGCGGGCGTCGCGGTCGAGGGTACGGCCGAGGGCTTCGCACGCGGGGTCGAGGAGGTGCTGCGGCGCCACTCGCGAAGACGGCGCCTCGCCGCGCGCGCCAGGGCGGAGTGCTTCCCGTGGGACGCGACGGTCGACGCGCTTCTCGCGGGGGAGGGCGCGGGCGCCCGACGCGCTCGGTAGGCGCCATGAACGCGAAAGAGGGGCCCCCGTAGGGGCCCCTCTCCCATGCGCGAGGGCGTTACTTCTTGGACTTCGCCGGCGCCTTCTTCGGAGCGGGCTTTGCCTCGCTCACCGAGGGAGCACCCGCAACCCACACCAGGCCGAGGCCCGCGACGAGGAGCGTTCCGCCGAGGCCCGCGATGACCGCGGCGACGCCCCAACCGAGCTTGAGCGTCGAGGCCGTGGCCGCGCCGACTCCGAGCTGACCCTGCAGCGACAGCGCCGTGGCGCTCCACGCCTGACCGCGCGCGCCACCCTCGAGGGGGTTGGTGCGGTCGAACTGGGAGTAGTACTTCCCGTCGACCGGTACGTCGTACGTACCGGGCTCGAGGGTCTTGCCGTCAACCTCGGCGGGCTCGGTCAGCGTCACCTTGACCGTGCTGGTGAGCACGTGGTGGGCGATCGTCGCCATCTGGTACATGTACTCCGACGCCGTGTTGACGATCGGGTCGTTGGGGTCGAGCTCGCTCTTGTCGACCGGGTAGTTCCAGTCGTTCTCGAGAAGCGAGAGGATGGCGTCGGCCTCCTCGGCCGAACCGTGGTCGGTGAGGTGCCCGTTCTCGTCGTACGAGAGCTTGACGTCCTGCGCGGCGCTGAACGCGCGCAGCGCGTCGGAGCCCTGCTTCACCTGGTACGCGGCGAAACCGCCAGCGATGATGAACAGCAGTCCGAAGACGGCAACCACCACTCCGAGCTTCTTCAGTCGTGCAGCCATGTGTGTTCTTCCTCCTTGAGGTTCGATCCGGCTTGGCGTCCGGGTCGCGTGGACTCGGTTCGTAGTCCTGGAATGACCCTAGTGTTAGGTGAGGCTTATCTATCGGGACGAGGGTCCCGATTCGGTGAGGCGAGGCTCACCTTCATTCCCTGCTTTGAGGATACCCGCCGGGGAGGTCAACTCCGACCATCGGCCCCCTATTCCCGCGGGCATAGTCGTCGGAACCCCGGTGCACTAGGCTCGTCGCCAGGAATCGAGCTCAAGGAGAGAGCACCGTGGCAGAAAGCAAGAAGGGCAAGAAGGTCGTCCGCGCCGGCAAGTCGGCGGGCGGGAAGTCGACGTCCGGCAAGTCGACGACCGCGAAGTTCACGCCGAGCGCCGAGGCGAAGAAGAAGGCGACGATGCTCCGCGTCTGGTCGTGGGTGCTGTGGATGCTCGCGATCGGCGGCGAGGCGGCGGCGATCTTCTGGCTGCTGCGCCAGGACCCGATCAACATGACCTACCTGATCATCGCGATCGTCGTGATCGGCATCCTCGCCATCGCGGGCTCGCTGCTGTGGAAGCGCGCGAACCGCGCGGATCCCGCGTCGAAGGCGGAGCCGTTCCGCTTCTTCGTCCAGAACCAGCTCGGCGCGATCATCACGATCATCGCGTTCATTCCGCTCATCCTCATGATCCTGCTCAACAAGGACATGTCGAAGAAGGACAAGACGATCGCCGGCGTCGTCGGCGCGGCCGTGTTCGTCATCGCGGCGCTCTTCGGGATCGACTTCAACCCCGCCTCCCAGGAGGACTACGCGGCCCAGGGCCTCAGTTGCGCCCAGCTTCCCGCGGACACCCCCGCAGACGAGGTCGAGGTGTGCAACACCGACGTTCAGCGCGTCACCGAGCTCACGGGCGACAACGAGGTCTTCTGGACCAAGGAGGGCGAGGTGTACCACCTCTGCGAGGACGCGTCCGCCGTCAACCTCCAGTCCGAGGACAACCAGATCTACGCCGGGACGGTCGCGGACGCGATCGCCGAGGGCAAGGACCGCCTCACGCTCCAGGTCGACCAGGAACTCGGCCAGTGCGGCCTGACGGCCACGGACGAGGAGTCGCCCGCGGCGTAGCGCCGCCGTCGAACGACGCGAAAGGGCCGCCCGTTCGGGCGGCCCTTTCGTTCGCTTTGGTGGAGCTGAGGGGACTCGAACCCCGACCCCCTGCATGCCATGCAGGTGCGCTACCAGCTGCGCCACAGCCCCATATTCCGCCCCGAAGGGCTCCGTCATCCTACCCGCAAACGCGCCGTGCGATCCAACCCGCTAGGCCACGCCGTCGGCCCGGGCGTCCTCGGGCAGCGGAACGACCGGGCAGTCCTTCCAGAGCCGTTCCAGGTCGTAGAACGCACGGTCCTCCTCGTGCATCACGTGGACGATGAGGTCGTTGAAGTCGAGCAGCACCCACCGCGCCTGGCGCACTCCCTCGCGCCGGGCGGCGTCGACTCCCTCCTTCGCGAGCTCCTCCTCGACGCGAGACGCGATCGCCCCCACCTGGCGCTCGCTCGACCCCGACGCGATCAGAAACACGTCGGCGAACGGGAGGAACGCCGCGACGTCGAGCGCGAGCACGTCGCCCGCCTTGACCGCGTGCGCCGCGCGAGCGGCGCGCTCGGCTAGATCGATCGCGCGTTCCGAGGCACTCACCCGCCGAGACCCGAGACCTTCCACACGACGATCCCGAGCGTGAACGCGACGGCCGCGAGGACCGCGATGTGCGGCCAGCCGAAATCGCGCGCCCCGCCCGCGGGCTGGACCTGCGGCCTCGTGATCGTGCCCGTCATAGGTCCGGAGCCCGGGATCGTACGGATGCTGCCAGTCGTCGGCCCGCCCGGAATGGCGCGCATCGCGCCGGTCGCGCCCGCCGCGGTCATCGCGGCCGGAAGCTGCGGGACGGGCTGGCCCTGCACCGGGATCGCGCCGGACTGCGGCCCGTTCGGGCCCTGGCCCGGTCCCGCGGGAGCGCCGGGAACGATCTGGCCGACGGCGGTCGTCTGGGGCTTCGCCTGCGGCGCGCCCTGGGGTGCTTGCCCCGGAGCGAAAGCTCCGTCGGGTTGTCCGGGAGGAGGAGGCGCTTGTAGCTGCGGGCCGCCCTGTGGCTGACCCGGGACGCCCGGGGGCTGCGGCGGGGCGCCCTGCGGCTGACCCGGGACGCCCGGGGGCTGCGGCGCGGCGCCCGGGGGCGGGGCGGGCTGCGACCCGTTTTGGCCGGGCAGACCCTGCTGCGGCGCTCCCTGCGGGGCCGGCGGCGGGGGCGCGGGGCGGGAGGCTTCGGGGGTCTGGCGCCCGTTGGCGTCGATCGGGATCGCCTGCATGCCCGCGGGGGGCGTGAGGTCGGCGAGTGACGGGACGTCGTACGACGGCGGATGCGGGCCGTCGACCCGCGCCCGCGGCGTATCCTGCGTCTCCGGTGCGCTCGGAGGGCGTGTCGGGGCCGATCGCTCGGACGGAAGGGCGGCCGCCGCGGCGGCCGCAGCCTCCGCGAGTTTCGACTTCGCGTCCGTCGGCGGTTCCTCCCGCCGCGGCTCCTCCAACTCGGCGGGTGCGGACGGGGGCGGGGGCTCCGGCTCCTCGGACGACATGCCGAAACGCGACACCCCCGGCGTCGCGACCGGAGTGACGTCTCCTGGGGTCCGCGGGGCCCCCTCGCCGTCGATCGTGTCGTACTCCTCGTCGCCGGTCACCTCGCGCACGGACTTCCGCGACACCTGCTGCGGAGAGACCTGATGCATCTCCCCCGTCGCGCGAACCGCGTCCTCCTGCGCCTCGGCGGCGCGCTTACGCGCGAGCTCCTCCTGCTGCGCGATCACCTCGGGCGTCATGGTGGGCACCTGGCCCGTCGCGCGCGTCTCCTCCTCCGCGGTCCACGTCTCCATGGGCTGCTCGAGACGCTCCATGCGTCGGCGATCGCGGCGGCTGAGGGGTTTGGACGGCGCGGCCGCCGGGGTCTCGGGCGCGGGTTCCACCTCCCGCACGGGGCGCGGTTCGGGAGCCGCCTCGGCCGCCGCCGCACGTTGTTCCATCTCCCGCCGCTCACGGCGCGACAATGGGCGTGCTGGTTCAGCCATGCGCTCCTCCGCGGTAGAGATTGTGCTCTTCTATGTAATCGGCAACGGCGTCCGGGACTAAATAGCGGATGGGCAAACCGGCGGCCACCCTCCTGCGGACATCCGTCGAGGATACCCCCAACGCGGGAACCTCAACCAACGGGATGTCGCGCAGGCGCGCGGGCACCTCGTAGCCCGGTCGCGTCACCCCTATGAACGTCGCGAGGCCCCTCAGGCGTTCCGCGTCGCGCCACTCGTCGAGCCGCGAAAGCGCGTCGGCGCCGGTGACGAAATACCAGGTAGCGCCGGGAATGCGCGCGCCGAAGCTCCGTCAGCGTGTCGATCGTGTAGGTCGGGGCACCCCGCGCGATGTCGACGTCGGACACCTCGAGCCGGGCGTCGCCTTTCACGGCCAATCGCGCCATCGCCAGGCGGTTGTCGCCGGTCGCGACCTCGCGTCCGGCCTTGAACGGCTGCTCCGCTGCGGGCACGACGAGGACGCGGTCGAGCGTCAGTGCCGCGTGGACTTCGCTCGCGGCGGCCAGGTGGCCCACGTGGATCGGGTCGAAGGTTCCCCCGAGCACCCCGATCCGGGGAGAGGTCGTGTCCACGGTCAGTGGCGCGTGCCGACGCTCCGGAAGGCGTACGCGACGAACAGGAGGGCCATGAGGGCGGAGAAGGCGAGAAGCCCGTAGGCCGCCGCCGGGATGGGCAGGGCGGTCGCGTGCTCGGCCGTGGCGGCCTCGGCGATCAGGGTCACGATTCCTCCTTCTCCTCGGGAAGTTCTATTGTCTCACGCGGCTCGACGCGGGCGCCCTCAGGTGCGGATCTGCCCGTCCCCGCGAACGATCCACGTCGTGGTCGTCAACTCGGCAAGGCCCATCGGTCCGCGCGCGTGGAGCTTCTGCGTGGAGATGCCGATCTCGGCGCCGAGGCCGAATTCGGCGCCATCGGTGAACCGCGTCGACGCGTTGACCATGATCGCCGCGGTGTCGAGACGCGACACGAAGGCGTCCGCGGAGGCGATGTCGTCGGTCACGATCGCCTCCGTGTGACCCGTCGAGTAGCGCTGGATGTGCGCGATCGCCTCGTCGAGGCTCGTCACGACGCGTACGGCCATGTCCAGCGAGAGGTATTCCGTCGCCCAGTCCTCGTCCGTCGCGGGGACGGTGGACACGCCGTCGGGGGCGAGGGCCGCGGAGGCCTCGTCCGCGTGAAGCGTCACGCCCGCCTCCGCGAGCGCGGCGAGCACGGCGGGAAGGACGCGCGGCGCGGCGTCGGCGTGCACGAGCAGCGTCTCGGCCGCGTTGCAGACGCCGACCCGTTGGGTCTTGGAGTTCACCATGATGGCGACGGCTCGCTCGACGGGGGCCGACGCGTCGAGGTAGACGTGGCAGTTGCCCTCGCCCGTCTCGATCGCCGGCACGGTCGATTCGCGCACGACGGCCTGGATGAGGTCGTGGCCGCCGCGCGGCACGAGCACGTCGACGAGCCCGCGGGCGTTCATCAGCACCTTCGCGCCCTCGCGTCCGTATTCGTCGATGGACTGCACGGCGTCGGCGGGCAGGCCCGCGTCCTCGAGGGCCGCGCGAAGGGACGGCGACGATCGCCCCGTTGGAGGCGGCGGCGGCCGATCCGCCGCGCAGCACGGCGGCGTTGCCGGACTTGAGCGCGAGCCCCGCGGCGTCGACCGTCACGTTCGGCCGCGCCTCGTAGATCATGCCGACCACGCCCATCGGCACGGCCTTCTGGACGAGCCTCAGCCCGTTCGGCAGGGTCGAGCCGCGCCGGATCTCCCCGACGGGGTCCGGGAGGGAGGCGAGGTCGCGGAGCGCGTCCGCGATCTTCTCGATGCGCTCCCCCGTGAGTTCCAGGCGGTCGAGGAGCCCCGGCTTCATCCCCGAGGCCCGCCCCCGTTCGAGGTCGGTCGCGTTCGCGGCGAGGATGCCCCCGGCGTCCGCGACGAGGCGGTCGGCCATGGCGTTCAGGGCGGCGTCCTTGACGGCGCGTGTCGCGGTCGCGAGCGTCCGCGAGGCGACCTTGGCGCGCCCGCACGCCTCAAGCACGGCCTCCCGGACATCGGCGCTGATGGCGGTGTCGGTCATGCCCCCAGGTTACTGGGCCTTTCCCATGACGACGAGGTCGTCGACGTGAACGAGCTCGCGCGCGTACTCCTCCCCGAGGTTCGCGCGGAGTTGGGCGGTGCTGAGTCCGAGCATGGAGGGGATCTCGTGCGCGGCGAAGCGCGCGAACCCGCGCGCGACGGGCGCTCCGTCGGGCGCGACGAGCTCGACCGGGTCCCCGGCCTCGAACTCGCCGCGAACCGCCGTCACCCCCGCGGCCAGGAGCGAGGCCTTGCCGCCGCGCACCGCGGCGACCGCGCCGTCGTCGAGCACGAGTTGACCGCGGGTCTTCGCGGCGTGCGCGAGCCACTGGAGCCTCGACCTGGATCGCTTCCCGGTCGGCGCGAAGAGCGTGCCGACGTCCTCCCCCGCGACCGCCGCCTCGGCGTCGCGGGCGCCGGCGAGGAGCACGACGACCCCGGAGCCCGTCGCGATGCGCGCGGCCTCGAGCTTCGTGACCATGCCGCCGGTGCCCACCGAGTGGCCTCGGTGCGAGATGTCGACCTCCGCGAGGTCGTCGAGCGACGCGACGCGCGGGATCCGCTCGGCGCCGGCCGTGTGGGGAGCCGCGGTGTAGAGCGCGTCGACGTCCGTGAGCAGGACGAGCGCGTCCGCGTGCACGACCGTCGCGACGAGCGCCGCGAGCCGGTCGTTGTCGCCAAAGCGAATCTCGTCCGTCGCGACCGTGTCGTTCTCGTTGACGATCGGCACGACGCCGAGCTCGAGCAGGCGGTCGAGCGCGCGCTGGGCGTTCCCGTAGTGGGAGCGGCGCACGAGGTCGTCCGCCGTGAGCAGCACCTGGCCGACCTTGAGCGAGTGGCGGGCGAACGCCCGCGTGTACGCGGCGACGAGGAGCCCCTGGCCGACGGATGCCGTCGCCTGCGCGGTCGCGAGGTCGGTCGGGCGCGCGGTGAGACCGAGCGGCACGAGCCCGGCGGCGATCGATCCGGACGTGACGAGCACGACCTGCTGGCCGCGCGTGCGCATGGACGCCACGACGTCCACGAGGGAGCCGAGCGCCGCCTCGCTCAGGTGACCGTCCTCGCCGGTGAGCGAGGAGGAGCCGACCTTGACCACGATGCGGCCGGGCCGGGTCACGACCGCGCGCACGTCCTTCATTCGCCCTCTCCTTCGCCCGCTCCCGTGTCGTCGGGTGATACCCAGTGTCCCGCCTCGCGCTCCTGGCGGAGCTCGTCACGCGCCGCCGCGCGCGCATCCATGCGCTCGTGATGCCGGTCGCGGCGCTCCGCGCGGCTGTCGCGCGGGGCGCGCTCGTGCTCCGCGATCCGCGCGTCGGCGCCGCGGTTGCCGAGCAGCTCGGCCCCCGCCGTCATGGTCGGCTCCCAGTCGAAGATGACGCCGCCCTCGACGGGCCCGATCACGACCTCGGCCCCCGGCGTCGCGCCCGCCTCGAACAGCGCCTCCTCGACGCCGAGCCGCGCGAGCCGGTCCGCGAGGTAGCCGACCGCCTCGTCGTTGGTGAAGTCGGTCTGGCGCACCCATCGCTCGGGCTTGACGCCGCGGACCTGGAAGAAGGGGCCGTCGGGGCCGTCCTTGGGCGTCACCGTGAACCCCGCGTCGTCGACGGCCTTCGGGGTGAGGACGATGCGCGCGGGCTCGAGCGGGGGCGCCGCCTCGCGCGCGCGCTTCACGAGGTCGGCGAGGGCGTACCCCAGCTCCGCGAGCCCCTCGTGCGTGGCGGCGCTCACCTCGAACACCGCGAGCCCGCGGGCCTCGAGATCGGCGCGCACCATCGCGGCGAGGTCGCGCCCGTCCGGGACGTCGATCTTGTTGAGGATCGCGACCTGGGGTCGCTCGAGAAGCGGAAGCGCGCCGCCCGCGAGGTCGGCGGAGTACGCCTCGAGCTCGCGCGCGATCGCGTCGAGGTCGCGGAGGGGGTCGCGGTCGGTCTCGAGGGCGGCCGTGTCGAGCACGTGCGCGATCACGGCGCAGCGCTCGATGTGGCGGAGGAACTCGAGCCCGAGCCCCTTGCCCTCCGAGGCCCCGGGGATGAGCCCGGGGACGTCGGCCATCGTGAAGCGCGTCGACCCCGCCTCGACGACGCCGAGGTTCGGCACGAGCGTCGTGAACGGGTAGTCGGCGATCTTCGGCCGCACGGCGGACATCGCGGCGATGATCGAGGACTTCCCCGCGCTCGGGTAGCCGACGAGCGCGACGTCGGCGATCGACTTGAGCTCGAGGACGACGTCCGCCTCCTCGCCCGGTTCGCCGAGGAGGGCGAATCCGGGGGCCTTGCGTTTCCTCGTCGCGAGCGCCGCGTTGCCGAGGCCTCCGGCGCCGCCGGGGGCGACGACGTACTCCGCCCCGTCGCCCACGAGGTCGGCGAGGACCTCGCCCGACGTCGTCGTCACCGTCGTCCCGTTGGGAACGGCGAGGCGTAGGTCGGCCCCGTTCGCGCCGTCGCGCATGTCGCCCGCCCCGGGCGCGCCGTTACCCGCCTTCTTGTGGGGCGAGTGGTGGTAGTCGAGGAGGGTCGTCATCTGGGGGTCGACGACGAGGATCACGGACCCGCCGCGGCCGCCGTTGCCGCCGTCGGGCCCGCCGAGGGGCTTGAACTTCTCGCGGTGGACGGACGCGACGCCGTTGCCTCCCTTGCCTCCCGAGGCGTGGAGGACGACGCGATCGACGAAACTGGTCATATCCGCGTCCTCCTGCCCGGCGTCAGCGATACGGCCGCGGGGCGTTCCCCCGAGCCGGGGGCGTGCGGCGCTACGAGCCGACGATGTCGACGACGCGGCGCCCGCGGCGCGTGCCGAACTTCACGGCACCCGGCTGCAGGGCGAAAAGAGTGTCGTCCTTGCCGCGGCCGACGTTGAGGCCGGGGTGGAAGTGCGTGCCGCGCTGGCGGACGATGATCTCGCCGGACTTGACGACCTGTCCGCCGAAGCGCTTGACGCCGAGGTACTGGGGGCTGGAGTCGCGGCCGTTGCGCGAGGCGCTGGCGCCCTTCTTGTGAGCCATGGCGGTGTCCCCTTAGCCGATTCCGGTGATCGTGAGTCGCGTGAGGTCCTGACGGTGCCCCTGGCGAATGCGGTAGCCGGTCTTGTTCTTGTACTTGAGAATGTGGATCTTGGGGCCGCGCTCGTCGCGGACGACCTTGGCCGTCACCTTGACGTTCGCGAGCGCCTTGGCGTCCGTCGTCACCTTGTCGCCGTCCACCAGGAGAACCGCCGGAAGCTCGACCGTGGCGCCCTCTTTCGCGGCCAGACGGTCGACGACGACGACGTCGCCCACGGAGACCTTCTCCTGCCGGCCCCCGGCCTTGACAATCGCGTACACCATGGCGTTCCTCGAATCTCGGTGGATGCCCGCGCTCTGCGCCCGACGGGCGCGCGCGTGCCAGGGCGCCGAAGCGCCGACGGACAACGATACAAGGCCGTGAGGCCCCGGTCAAACAGGGCGACGGCTACTCGGCGTCGTCCGCGGCCTCTCCCGACTCGGCCGTTTCGCCGCCCGCCGGAGCGGGCTCGTCGGCGGCGTGCTCCTCGCCGTGCTGGTGGGCCTTCTCCGCCGCGGCCGCGATGCTCGCGAGCGTGGCCTTGACCGCCTCGCGGCTCTCGCTCCGGTCGTCGAGCGCGTGCTTGTCGCCGTGATCCTCCGGCTCGGACTTCGAGCGGCCCCCGCCCTTGCGGCGACCCGACTGGGCCGGGCGCTCGGCGGTCTCGATCACGGGCTCGCCGTGGACGAGGAACCCGCGGCCCTTGCAGACCTCGCACGTCGTGGAGAAGGCCTCCACGAGGCCCTGTCCCACGCGCTTGCGGGTCATCTGCACGAGACCGAGGCTCGTGACCTCCGCGACCTGGTGCTTCGTGCGGTCGCGGCCGAGGCATTCGATGAGGCGGCGCAGCACGCGGTCGCGGTTGGCCTCGAGCAGCATGTCGACGAAGTCGATGACGATGATCCCGCCGATGTCCCGCAGGCGCAGCTGGCGGACGATCTCCTCGGCGGCCTCGAGGTTGTTGAGCGTCATCGTCTCCTCGAGCGTGCCGCCCTTGCCGATGAACTTGCCGGTGTTGACGTCGATGACGGTCATCGCCTCGGTGCGGTCGATGACGAGTGAGCCGCCGGACGGCAACCACACCTTGCGGGCCATGCCCTTCTGGAGCTGCTCGTCGACGCGGACGTCGTGGAAGACGTCGCCCGTGCCCGCGTACTTGTGGAGGCGTTCGAGCAGGTCCGGGGCGACCTGGCCGACGTACGCGCTCAGCGAGTTCCACGTGTCGTCGCCCTGGATGATCATCGATTCGAAGTCGCCGTTGAAGATGTCGCGGACGACGCGGATAGCCATATCCGGCTCGCCGCGCAGCAGCTGCGGCGCCTTGCCGGTCTTCGCCTCCTTCTCGATGCCCTCCCACTGGCGCTTGAGCCGCTCGACGTCGGCGCGCAGCTCCTCCTCCGACGCGCCCTCTGCGGCCGTGCGGACGATCACGCCCGCGTCCGGCGGGATGACCTCGCGCAGGAGCTTCTTGAGGCGGCTGCGCTCGGTGTCGGGGAGGCGGCGGGAGATGCCCGTGACGCCGCCCCCGGGGACGTAGACGAGGAAGCGGCCCGCGAGCGAGATCTGCGAGGTGACGCGGGCGCCCTTGTGCCCGATGGGGTCCTTCGTCACCTGGACCATCACCGTGTCCCCCGGCTTGAGCGCGAGCTCGATGCGGCGCGGCTTGCCCCCGAGGCCGGCGGCGTCCCAGTTCACCTCGCCGGCGTACAGCACGGCGTTGCGGCCGCGGCCGACGTCGATGAAGGCGGCCTCCATGCCCGGCAGGACGTTCTGCACCCGACCGAGGTAGACGTTGCCCGCCATCGACTGCTGCGCCTGGTGGCTCACATAGTGCTCGACGAGGACGTCATCCTCGAGCACGGCGATCTGGACGCGGCTGTCCTTCTCCCGCACGACCATGTCGCGCTTGACACTCTCGCGCCGGGCGAGGAACTCCGCCTCGGAGATGACGGGACGACGCGTGTCGCGGCCGTCTCGCCGACGCTGGCGCTTGGCCTGGAGGCGCGTCGAGCCGGCGAGGTCGTCGCCGCCCGAGCGCGAGCGTCCCCCGCGGCTGCGACGGCGCGAGGAGCCGCCGCCGCCGTCGTCGCGGGACGAGTCGCCGTCGCCCGAGCCGCCGGTGCCCGAGCCCGATCCGGATCCCGACCGCGAACGGCCTCCGCGGCCGCGTCCCCCGCGCCGTCGGCGACGCCGCGTGACGCCGTCGCCCGAACCGTCGGCGGAGCCGCCGTCGCCGGCGCCGTCCTTCGGCGAATCGGTAGCCGCGTCGGAGGAGTCGTCGGACCCTGCGGCCTCGGCACCCTTCGTGGAGCCCGCCTTCTTCTTCGGGGCGGTTTTCGGAGCGGATTCCTTCGACGCGTCGTCGGCCCCCGCTGCGTCGGCCTTCGCGGCCGCCTTCTTCGCCGGGGCCTTCTTCGCTGCCGGTTTCTTCGCGGCCGCCTTCTTCGCCGGGGTCTTCTTCGCCGCCGGCTTCTTCGCGGCGGGCTCGGCCGCGTCGTCGGGGATGACGGGCGGGCCAGCGGGCGCGGACGCTCGTCGGCTCGCGCGGGGCGCCGGTTCCGGCGCCTGGAAGATGGGATCGGGTGCGGGTGTGTTGCTGTCCTCGCTCATGGCGGGTACCTCGCGCCGGTGTGGCCACACCCCACCCGGCGTATTGTCGGTCGACGTCCGCCCTCGGGCGGACTCGGAAGTCTCTCGGTCGCGGCGGTCAGCGGCGCCACGTCGCCGGGCAACATCCCCGGATATCTCCCACGCGGACTCGCTCCGCGGAGATCCGGCCGGGATGGGCATCCGACTCGGTCGCTGCGTCTGTCGCACGGTTTGCACGCGGTGTGGCCGCGTGCGGACCTGCGACCATTCTGACACACGGACCCCGGAATGACGCATATACCCTCGCGGGTAATGCGAACATTCCGCTAAGGTCTGCCTCAGGGAGGCCCTACGGCCGCGCGGCAGCGGCCATTACTGGAGGAGTACATGGATGCCCTAGAACTCGCCAGATGGCAGTTCGGGATCACCACCGTTTACCACTTCATCTTCGTTCCGCTCACCATCGGCCTGTCGATCCTCGTGGCGATCATGCAGACGGCCTGGTACCGGACAGGCAAGGACGCCTGGCTGCGGCTGACGAAGTTCTACGGCAAGCTCTTGGTGATCAACTTCGCCCTCGGTGTCGCCACCGGGATCGTGCAAGAGTTCCAGTTCGGCATGAACTGGTCCGAATACTCCCGGTACGTGGGCGACATCTTCGGCGCCCCCCTCGCGATGGAAGCCCTCGCCGCGTTCTTCCTCGAGTCCACGTTCCTCGGGCTCTGGATCTTCGGGTGGGACCGCCTATCCAAGCGGGTACACCTGACGACCGTGTGGCTCTTCGCGATCGGGACGAACCTGAGCGCGTACTTCATCATCGCCGCGAACTCGTGGATGCAGCACCCGACGGGCGCGGAGTACAACCCCGCGACGGGTCGCGCCGAGATGACGAACATCGGCGAGGTGCTCTTCAACCCCACGACGCTGTGGGCGTTCCCCCACGTGATGTCGACGGCGTTCCTCGTCACCGGCACCGTGATCGCCGGCATCGCCGGCGCGTGGCCTGAAGAAGAACCAGGAGTCCGGCGGCACCGCCAAGGTGAAGAAGGCCCGCGACGCGGACCGCGCGATGTACCGCACGGGGCTCAGGCTCGG
>CAVQHE010000013.1:0-196195 GCA_963712245.1 uncultured Actinomycetota bacterium
AGCGTCAGCGGCAGCTCGATGGGCTCGGGGCTCTCCCCGTCGAGCAGCGCCCGAACCTCGGCGGCGAGCAACTGCCCCATCCGCGTGCCGTCCTGGATGACGGTGGTGAGGTCCTGCGGCCCGAGCCACGGAAGGTCGATGCAGTCGAAGCCGGTCACGCTCACGTCGTGGGGAACGCGGAGGTCGAGCTCGCGCGCGGCGAGCACGACGCCCGCGGCGATGAGGTCGGACTGGCACACGATCGCGGTCGGCTGCGACTCATGCGACAGCGCGAGGTGGCCCGCGGCGATGCCCTCCTCGACCATCGAAGCGCGCGCCTCGACGATCACGCAGGGCTCGATCCCGGCGCGTTCGAACGCGGCGAGGCGGTTGCGGGCGGGCGCCCACTGGGCGGAGCGGGCGCGCTCGGGACCGACGATCTGCGTCTCGGCGCTGTCGTCGAACGGAAGGGTCACCGTCGCGATGCGCGTGTGCCCGAGCGTGACGAGGTGCGCGAGGAGGTCGGCGGTGGCACGCTCGTCGTCCATCGTGACGATTGCTGCGCCCGCTGGCGCGGGGCCCTCCATCACGGCCATGGGGATGCCGCGTTTGCGGATGATCTCCGCGCCCGGGTCGTCCTGCCCGCGCACGCGCATCATGATCGCCGCGTCCATCGGCGCGGTCTCGAGGAGCGAGCGCTCGCCCTCCGCGCCCGTCGGCGAGGGGACCAGGAGCACCCCGAGGCCCAGGTCCCCGAGCGTCGTGACGATGCCATCCATGACGCGCAGCGCGTTCGGGTCGCGGAACGCCGTGCCGAGCGTGAAGGCGAGGACGACGCCGACGATGTGGCTTCGGCCGGAGCGCAGCGATTTCCCGAGGGGGCTGGGCCCGCCGTAGCCGAGCGACTTGGCGGCCTTCTCGACGCGCGCGCGGGTGTCGTCCGAGATGGGGCCCGCGCCGGAGAACGTCAGGGAGACCGTCGACAGCGACACGCCCGCCTTCTCGGCGACGTCGGCCATGGTGGGTCGGCGGTTCACGGCCACGGCACACCTCCCGGATTTGACTGCCGACCAGCGTACCGGGAGAATCGGCGCGAGGCATCGAAACGATTCGAACCTGTGACGGTGTCGCCACCCCTCGCCAACGACGGCGGCCCGCGCGGCCCGTCGGCACGCGCGGTTCCCAGAGAAGGACCCGAGATGTTCACCGCGACGCGCCACCCGCCCACGAGCGAGCCCGATGCCGCGCGCGTGGGCCGCGCGCGCGTGGGCGTCTTCGCGCTGATGATGACGCTCGGGATGATGCTCACGACGTTCCTATCGCGGCTTCCGTCGATCCGAGACGAGCTCGGCGTGACCAAGGGCCAGCTGTCGTCGTTGCTCATCATGGGTGCCGTTGGCGCGTTCATCGCCCTGATGCTCACCGGCTGGGCCGTCGTGCGGCTCGGGACGCGGAGGCTGCACGTGTGGGCGTCGTTCGCGTACGCTGCCGCGTTTGTGGGCGTGGGCATCGCCTCGCACCTGGGCATCGCCCTGCTGTTCGCCGGACTCCAGCTCCTCGCGAACTTCAGCTTCGCGTTTACGAACGTCGCCATGAATGCCGACGCCGCGGCCACCGAGCGTCTGGTGGGGCGCAAGATCATGCCCCAGTTCCACGCCGGGTTCTCGCTCGGGATGGCGCTCGGCCTCGCCATCGGCTGGCTCGCGTCGAAGATGTCGATCGCTCCGATGGTCCATTTCGCCGCCGTAGCGGGAGTTCTGCTTGTCGTGAGGCTCGTGCTCGTGCCTATCGCCGTCACCGACGGACGACCCCAGCCCGTACCGGAGGGTGCGCGCCTCGGCGGGCCATTCTCGGTCGCGAAGGCCGAGTACCGCGACGCTCGCATACTCATGATCGGCGCGATCATCTTCGCGGCGTCGATGACGGAGGGCGCGGCCGCGCAGTGGATCACGATCGCGTCCGTCGACGACTTCGGGCGCGCGGAGAGCACCGGCGACATCATGTACTGGATCTTCGTCGTCGCGATGATCACCGTGCGCGTCCTCGGGGCGGGGTTGCTCGAGCGCTTCGGCCGCGTGAAGATTCTGCGCACCTCGGCCTTCTTCGTGATCGCCGGGGTCCTCGTCTTCGCGTTCACGCCGACGTTCGCCCTCGTGCCCCTCGCGCTCGTCCTGTGGGGCGTCGGCGCCGCGCTCGGGTACCCCATCGGCTTCTCCGCGGCCGCCGACGAGCCCGACCGCGCGGCCGCACGTGTCGCCGCGGTGTCCTCATTCTCGACGATCGCGGGCCTCGTGTTCCCCGCAGCGGTCGGCCACCTCGCCGACGCGACGTCTACGCGCCACGCGCTTCTGCTCGTCATCCTCGGCTCGATCATGTCGTTCACCTTCGCGCGCGCCGTTCGCCGCGACGAGAAGCTCTTCCGCGGCCGACGCCGTCGGAGCGCCGAGGCTTTGGAGTCCGAGGAGATGGCCATAGCCGTCGCGCCCTCGGACACCGGCACTACGCTGGGGGCATGACGCGCGGTCCGCTCCTCGCCGATCTCACGACGCTTCGCGTCGGCGGCCCCGCGGCGACTCTCGTCGAGGTGGAGACCGAGGAGGACCTCGTCGCCGCCGTCCGCGCGGCGGACGACGACGGCGTTCCCCTCCTGGTCCTCGGCGGCGGATCCAACGTCCTCGTCGCCGACGACGGCTTCGACGGCACGGTCGTGCGCGACGCCCGGCGGGGCATCGAGGTGGCGGACGACGACGCGTGCGGCGGCTCCCTCGTGACCGTCACGGCCGGAACGCCGTGGGACGACGTCGTCGCGCGGGCGGTCGAGGAGGGCTGGGTCGGCGTCGAGGCGCTCTCCGGGATACCCGGGTCGACGGGAGCGACGCCCGTGCAGAACGTCGGCGCGTACGGCCAGGAGGTCGCCGGGGTCGTCGCCGCCGTCCGCACGTGGGACCGCGAGGAGCGCCGGATGCGGCGCCTCGCCTGCGCCGACTGCCGCTTCTCGTACCGCAGCTCGCTGCTCAAGGCGTCGATGACGGTCGCCGGGCCGTCCGGGCGCGTGTGGCGACCCACGCCGCGCTATGTCGTGCTCGACGTGCAACTTCAGCTCCGTCGCGGCGACCTCTCCGCGCCCGTTCAGTACGGGCAGCTCGCCGATCGGCTGGGCATCGAGGTCGGGGAGAAGCATCCGCTCGCCGAGGTGCGCGCGGCCGTCCTCGAGCTCCGTCGCTCGAAGGGGATGGTGCTCGATGCGGAGGATCACGACACGTGGAGCGCCGGATCGTTCTTCACCAATCCCGTCCTGGGCCCCGGCGACGCGTCGCGGCTTCCCGACGAGGCGCCCCGCTACCCGGCGGGGGAGGTCGCCCCGACGGGTGCCGTCAAGACGTCCGCAGCGTGGCTGATCGAGCACGCGGGCTTCGAGCGCGGCTTCATGCTCCCGATGTCGCGGGCGGCCCTGTCGACGAAGCACGCGCTCGCGCTGACGAACGCGGGAGGCGCCACCGCGGCGCAGGTGCTCGACCTCGCGCGTCACGTGCGCGACGGCGTGCGCGACGCGTTCGGCATCAGCCTCGAGCCCGAGCCGGTGCTCGTGGGCCTCGAGCTCTAGCGGAGACGGCGAAGGGCCCGACCGAGCGGCCGGGCCCTTCGACGCGAGGAGGCTATTCGCCGATCGCGATGGCCTCCAGGATGTTCAACCGGGACGCCAGCCAGGCGGGGACGATCGCCGCGACGATCCCGGCGATGACCGCCAGCACCGTGTAGACGACGAGCCACACCACGGGGATGACGGGGCTCGCGAACCCGAAGGACTTGAGCGCGACGACCAAGGCCGCCCCGAGCCCGACCCCGAGCACGATTCCCATGATCGCGCCGAACAGCGCGATCACCACCGATTCGAGGGTGATCATCCTCCAGATCGACCCCTTGCGCACTCCGACGGCGCGCAGCAGGCCGATCTCCCGCGTCCGCTCGGTGACCGAGAGGAACAGGGTGTTCGCCACGCCCAGGATCGCGATGATGAGCGAGGCCGAGAGCATGATCGTGATGACGATCAGGATCGTGTCGAACAGGGTGTTGAGGCTCTTGACGATCTGATCCGGCTGGCTCACCTGGAGGAGCGGGAAGTCGGACAGGGCGCCCTGGATCCCCGATTCGACCGTGGGGAGGTCGGCGTTCGGGTCGACGTTGACGAGCACCATCTGCGTGAGCAGATCCTTGTCGATCACCGGGGCGGCCGCGTCGGCGACGAGGAGGTCCCAGTCGCCGTCGCGGTCGTAGGTTCCCGTGATCGGGAGGGTGGCCTCGCCGTCTGTCCCGACGATGGTGATCGTGTCTCCCACCTCGTACCCGAGGGCTTTGACCCTCGGCGAGATGTACACGCCGTCTCCGATGTGGTCGACCGTCGGGGTGGTCGGGAGCGCATAGGCCTTCTCGACCGCCTCCGGGTCGACGCTTCCGTAGAAGAACGTGTCCCCGTCGACGGTCACCTCGCCGTAACTGATCGGCACGACGAGGTCGACACCGGGGACCGACGCGACCGCGTCCTGCGCCTCCTCGCTGACGTCGGTCGGCGGGCCCTGCATCATGTCGCCGCTCACGATGATGTCGGACGTGATATTCCCGGCGACCTCCTCCCGCACGGTGACCTTGAGCGTCTCGGTCATCGTCGCGACGAGCGAGAGCAGGAGGACGCCGATCATGAGGGCGGTCGCCGTGATCCCGGCGCGGCGCGGCTCGCGGCGGACGTTGCCGAGCGCGAGCTTGCCGTCGACGCCGAACAGCTTCCCGAACAGGGTGCGCGTCCAGCCGGCCATCGCCGACAGCACCTGCGCCGAGAGCAGCGCGACGCCGAAGACGAGGACGGCCGCGCTGACGCCGACCCAGATGCCGGGCTGCGCCACGTCCGTGTACAGGCCGATGGCGACGCCGCCGAGCGCGACGAGCGAGACGAGCCCGCCGACGAGGTTGCGCTGGCCGAGAGGCTTGCGCGACGCCGTGCTCGACTCGCGCATCGCCTCCATGGGCGAGATCTTCGAGGCGTGAATCGCCGGAAGAAGCGCCGAGACGAGCGTGACGATCAGGCCGACGCCGGCGCCCCAGATCACCGCGTCGAGCGGCAGGGTCGGCACGCCAAGGTCGAGCCCGGCCCCGCTCATCGAGACGGAGAGGAGCATGGCCAGGAGGTACCCGAGCCCGATGCCGATCACCGACGAGATGACCGCGACGATCAGCGCCTCGAGCAGGATCTGCCCGCGCACCTGGCCGACCCGGGCGCCGAGCGCCCGAACGACGCCGATCTCGCGCGTCCGCTGGTTGACGATGATCCGGAACGTGTTGGCGATGATGAACGCGCCGACGAACAGCGCGATCAGGGCGAAGACCAGCGTGAAGATGTCCACGTACTTCAGTTGGTCGCGGAACTGGTCCTTCTGCTGCTCGAGCAGGTCGGCGTTCGAGGTGGCGGTCACGCCGTCCGGAAGGACGGAGTCGATACTCGCCACCACGTCGTCGACGTTGGCGCCGTCCGCGACCACCACGTTGATGCCGTGGATCTCGCCGTCGAGGCCCGCCAACTCCTGGGCGTCGGGCATCGTGAGCTGCACGAGCGTCGCGCCGCTCAGGTCGTCGTCCTTACCGAACCAGGAGGCGCCGACGATCCTGTACGAACGGATGCCGTCGTCGGCCGCGACCTGGAACGTGTCGCCGATCTCGTAACCGAGGCGCTGCATGCCGAGCTGGTCGATCGCCGCCTCGCCCCGGAACGACGGGGCCCGCCCGTCGACGATGGTCATGCGGCCGATCTCCGCGTCGTCGACCCAGTTGAAGAACAGGTTCGGCGCGCCGGTCTGCGGCGGAACGTCGCCGTCCGGCGTCAGGATGACGGCCATGGTCGTGACCCCGGGTTCGGCCTGCGCGACCCCGTCGACGGCGCGGACGTCGTTCAGGACGGATTCGGGGAACGACTGCGTCGCGCCCGCGTCGAAGGACGTGCCGCCGTCGCCGGAGATCGTGATGTCGGATCCGGCGTAGATCTCGTCGAGCATGTTGGTGAATTGGCGGTCGATCGTTCCGGTGAAGGTGTGGATCGCCGCGACGAGCGCGACGCCCAGGATCACCGAGACGGAGGTGAGGATGAGCCGCCGAGGGTTGTGCTTGACGGCCTTCCATGCGAGTCGAAGCACGGCTCAGGCCCCCATCTTCTTCATGCGGTCGAAGACCTTGTCGTGGGTGGGGTTGCGCATCTCGTCGACGATCACGCCGTCCTCGAGGAAGAGGATGCGGTCGGCGTAGGACGAGGCCGTCGGGTCGTGCGTGACCATGACGATCGTCTGGCCGAACTCGCGCACGGCGCGGCGCATGAACCCGAGTAGCTCGGCGCTCGACTTCGAGTCGAGGTTGCCGGACGGCTCGTCCGCGAAGATGATCTCCGGCTTCGCCACGAGGGCGCGGGCCACGGCGACGCGCTGCTGCTGGCCGCCGCTGAGCTCCGCGGGCAGGTGGTGGAGGCGGTCGGTCAGGCCGAGTACCTCGACGATCTGCTGGTACCACTCCTCGTCGACCTTGCGGCTGGCGATGTCGAGCGGCAGGCGGATGTTCTCGCGCGCGGTGAGCGAGGGGATGAGGTTGTACGCCTGGAACACGAATCCGACGTGGTCGCGCCGCACCTCGGTCACCCGGGCCTCGCTCAGGCCGGTCAGGACGATGTCGCCGATGGTGCTCTCGCCGGCGGTGAGGAAGTCGAGGCCCGCGATGGTGTGCAGGAGTGTGGACTTGCCGGATCCGGACGGACCCATGATGGCGGTGAACTCGCCGCGCTTGATCTCGACGGAGATCCCGTTGAGCGCGCGGACGGCGGTTTCTCCCCGGCCGTAGTCCTTGTATCCGTACTGCATGGACGCGGCGATGTCCGCGCCCTTGGTCGTGCTCGTCATGGTGTGCCTTTCGAGGTGAGTACCAATGCTGTCAGTCTTGCGGGACGACGCGGCGGGCACTATCGCCCGCGAGGATGGTTTCCCCGGATCGTCCTGGGGGATGACCCGGATGACCCTGCGGCGGATGCGGCGACGTCTAGCCGCGCGGGGCGACGATCCCCGAGTCGTAGGCCTCGACGACGGCCTGGACGCGGTCGCGCACGCCGAGCTTGGTGAGGATGTGGCTCACGTGCGTCTTGACGGTCGTCGAGGACAGGAAGAGCTGCTTGGCGATCTCCTGGTTCGACAGGCCCTGGGCCATCAACTGCAACACCTCGACCTCGCGCTCGCTGAGGTCCCCGATAGCCTCCTCGCTCGCGATGTGCTCCGCAGCCGCCTCGGGATTGTCGCGGCTCGCCCGCGCGAACTCCTCGATCACGCGTCGCGTGACCTCGGGGGCGAGGAGCGCCTCGCCCGAGGCGACGACCTTGACGGCGTTGACGAGGGTGTCGCCGTCCGCGCTCTTGAGGAGGAATCCCGACGCGCCGGCGCGCAGGGCGCCGTAGACGTATTCGTCGAGGTCGAAGGTCGTGAGGATCACGACCCGGGCGTCCGGATGCGCCGCGATCACCTCCCGCGTCGCCGCGAGCCCGTCCATCCCGGGCATGCGGATGTCCATGAGGATGACGTCGGGAAGGTGCTCGGCGACCGCCGCGGCGGCGCCGTCCCCGTCCTCGACCTCGCCCACGACCTCGATGTCCGGCTCCGAGTCGAGGATCATGCGGAGCCCGGCCCGCACCATCGCCTGGTCGTCCACGAGCAGTACCCGGATCATGAGCGCTTCTCCGCCTCCTCGACGAGCGACGCGATCGCGGTGATCGACTCCTGGCGATTCCCGGTGGGCGTCACGATCGTGTCGTCCTGCGACGGGAGCACGGCGCGTACGCGGAACCCGCCGCCGGGGCGCGGCCCCAGGTCGATCGATCCGCCGAGGGTCAGCACGCGCTCGCGCATGCCCGTCAGCCCGTGCCCGGCGCCGACGTTCGCCGTCTCGCTGATGACGCCGCGACCGTCGTCCTCCACCGTCACCGTCACGGCCGTGCGGGCGCGGTCGACGTCCACGGTCGCGTGGGCGCCGGGACCCGCGTGCTTCAGGGCGTTGGTGAGCGCCTCCTGGACGATGCGGTACGCGCTGAGCTCGACGCCGGCCGGAACGTGCGAGCTTCCGCGGATGCTCAGCGCCACTGGTAGCCCCGCGTCCTCGACCTGCTTCGCGAGGGCGGGGAGGGCGGCGAGAGAGGGCATCGGCGCGAGGAAGTCGACCCGCGCCGGCGCGTAGGCCGTGCCAACCCGCGGCTCCGGCGGGGTGTCGTCGCCCTCGGACGTGTCGCGCAGAGCGCCGATCATGCGGTGCATCTCGCCGAGGCCCTTGCGGCCGGACTCGCCGATGGTCTGCAGGGCGTCGGCCACCTTGGGGTTCGCGTCGCCGATCGAGCGCCGCGCGCCCTCGGCCTGGAGGGTCATGACGGTGATCTCGTGCGCGACGACGTCGTGGAGCTCGCGCGCGATACGGGTGCGCTCGGTCCGCACGGCGGCCTCCGCCGCCTCCTGCTGGGTGATCTCGGCCGTCTGGCTCTTCACCTCGAGTTGGGTCATGCGCTCGCGCGTGAACGCGTCGCCGCGGCCGATCGCGAAGGGGATCCCCACCCAGAGGAACATCTCCGCGAACTCGCGGAGCCCGATCTCGGGGGTCGCGAGCGCCCCGACGCCCGTCCACGCGATCGCGAGGACGGCCGCGCCCCCTCCCCAGAGGATCGCGCGCCGACGAGGGGCGTACGCCGCCACCCCGTGGATCGCCACGACGAGGGCGAGGGTCGCGATGGAGGCCTCGTACGAGAAGTTGCGGTCGATCACCCAGGCGAGGAGGACGACGGAGACGACGGCGCGCGGGGCGAGGTGGCGCCAGGCGAGCGGGAGAGCCTGCAGCGCGAGAAGCGCGTATCCCCAGCCGTCGCGCGGCACGAATCCCTCGGCGACGACGATCGTGGGGTCGACGTACACGATCCCGAGCGCGAAGAGGCCGAGGGCGATGAGGGCGTCGACGATCCGGATGCCGCGGATCTGGGGGAAAGAATGTCGCGCGTCCATGACCCGATGGTAGGGCGGCGCGCCGGGCCGCGGCATCGGCCGATGGGACGATTCGCGCCTCGCGTCGCGTCGGATTCCGCGCTCGACGGGCGCGCGGTTCGAGGGAGCGATACTCTGTGGCGCAATCGAGTCGGACGACCGAGAGAGGCCCGCCTCATGGAGCCATCAGCACGGAGCGTGTTCAGGTTCATCGCGCTCATGGCCGCCGTTGTCTTCGCGTTCGCCTACCTCTTCGCCCTTCTGGGGACGTGCGAACTCCTCGACGGCGGAGACGATGTGTGCCTCCGATCCCAGAAATTCTCCGCTCGGTCGGCGTTGACCTGGGCCGTCGTTTCGGCAATCGTGCTACTCGTCTCGCTCATAGCTACCAAGCTTTCGCCGAATCCGTCTACGGCTGAGGCTTTCTTGCGCGACAAGGCGTGGAACACGAACTCCGGCTATTCCCGTGAGGCGCCCGCCGGCGTGTTGACGTTCGAACGCGCGCCGCTCGCCGCATTACGGGTCACGGAGAGTGGGCCCTCGCTTGGGACGTCGGCAATCCATCCGAGCGTCGTCACGATGCTGCGAGCGAGCCTTCCTACAGCCGACGGGGCGACCCGACCCATCGGCACCTGCCTCGCCTCGCGCGAGGTCAAGGGCGACCTACCCTCGCTCGTGCTGATGAGGGGTGACTTCGATCCGGCACTGATCGCCGCCTTCGGTCTCGATGAGATCAATCTCGACGAGTACGACCTCATACTCCCGTGGCGCGCCTTCGGCTCGGCGGAGGAATGCGCCGAGGTCTTCACCCAGGGGATGGTGGGCTTCCTCAACTCGCAGGACGACGCGGGCGTGGCCATACAGTTCGAGCCGCACCGCGTGGTGGTGTGGAGCGATCGGGGAGGCGCGATCGATCAGATCGAGCGATTCGACTCACTTGCGTGGCGGTGTGCTGATGCGTTGCCGAAGCATCTGAGCCACGGCGGAGACCGCTCCTCAACCCCATCGCGCCGCAACCCTGTTGCGGACAAGGCAGACAAGCGGCGCGCGAGGCTCGGGAGCCTCGAGTCGACCAGCAAGGTTCGTTCGCGACTGTTCGGCACCGTACTCATATCCGTGTACCTCGGCGTGGCGCCGGCGATTGCGCTCGCGTTGTACATCCTCGCGGGCGTTCCGTTTCGAGGAAGCAGCGCGGGTCTGCTCGCGACCGGCATTCTCGTCGCGCTTATCGTCGTGACCGTGGGCCCCTTCTGGGTGAGCGATGTGGCCATGAATCGCCTCGACGCGAGGCATGAGGCCATCGCGCGAGAGGTGCGCGACGTAGCGTCCGACGCGAATCTGATATATCGCCCACGTGAACATTCGCTCGAACGGCACTGGACGCGACCCCCCTTCTCGATCCTCAACAACCTCGGGGCCGCGCCCTCAGCCAGCGCGCTCCGGGAATGGGGCTCCCTCGGTGTGGCGTACATCGAAGGCGACTACGGAGCGGGGGCGCTCCTGCTCAAGGCCTTCCAGTCCCGCGTCGCGTGGGCCCAAGTGAACGGTGGCCTCCCTCGGATGGACCTGGTGCGCGAGGGATTCGCCTCCCGCGCCGCGAAACTCGTCGGTGGCGCGGAGCTCGACACGGAATCGTACGAGTTCAACGAGTTGTGGCGCATCACGACCGACCACCCGCAAGAGGCGCACGCGATGCTGGAGCCACGGATGATCGACTTCCTCACCACCACCGCGGAACGGGGCATCGCCATCCACCTCGACGGCGACCGCGTCGTGATCTGGGACGACGGCTCCGACGAGACCGTCGAACTCGCCGCCCGCCTCGAACTCGTCGAACGTTTCGTCGAATGCCTACCGAGCCAACTGCGACCCACGGGCGACACGAAGAAGCGCTCGAACTAGCCGACGAACTGGTAGCCCTCGCCGCGGATCGTCTTGATCGCGTGGGCGCCCATGCGGGAGCGCAGGTAGCGGATGTACACGTCGAGGACGTTGTCGCGCGCGGCCGATCCCCACACGTGTTCGAGCGCCTCGGCCCGCGTGACCGTCTGCCCCGCGCGCGACATGAGCAGGTGCGCGAGCTGGAACTCGCGGTTGGACAGCGGCACCTCCTCTCCGTCCACCTCGAGGGTGCGAGCCATGGGGTCGAGGACGCACCGGCCCGCCTCGATCGGCGCGGTCGCGGGGTCGTCGGAGTCCTCCTTGCGCTCGCGTAGCCGGATGCGCGCGAGCAGCTCCTGGAAGGAGAACGGCTTGGGCATGTAATCGTCGGCGCCGCGCTCGAGGCCGCGAACCACGTCCTCGGCGGACGTCCGCGCCGTGAGGATGATGACGGGAAGGTCGGATCCCGCGGCGCGGAGCTTGCGCAGCACGGTGAATCCCTCCTGGTCGGGAAGGCCGATGTCGAGCACCATGACGTCGAAGTCCCCGGTCTTCGCGAGGTCGAGGCCCTCGCGCCCGGTGCGGACGGCGGTGACGTCGATCTGAGCGGTGCGGAGCCCGTCGACGAGCGAGGCGACGAGGCGTTCCTCGTCCTCCACCAGTAGCAGGCGCGTCATCGGGCGGACCCCCGCACGGGCAGGACGATGGTGAAGATCGAGCCGACGCCGACGGCGCTTTCGAGTTCGACGCGGCCCTCGTGGGCGGTGGCGATCGCGGCGACGATGGGGAGACCGAGTCCCGCGCCCTCGACCTCGGGGTCGAGCCGGTGGAAGCGTCCGAGCACGCGCTCGTGCTCCTCGCGCGGGATGCCGCGGCCGGCGTCCTTCACCCACAGGCGCACGTGCTCGTCGTCGATCGCGCTGCCGAGCGACACCGCCGATCCCGGATCGGAGAACTTCACGGCGTTGGCGACGAGTTGCATCCACGCCTGGGTCAGGCGCTGAGAGTCGCCCTCGAAGCGGCCGGTCCCGCGGGCGTCGAGGCTCCACTCGCGGTCGCCGAGCGCCTGCGCGCGGGAGTAGACGGCGTCGGTGAACTCGCCGAGGTCGACCTCGGCGCGGTGGACGAACTCCGGACGGTCCGCCTTCGCGAGGATGACGAGGTCGTCGACGAGCCGCGACATCATCGCGACCTCGTCGAGCAGGAGTTCCTGCGTGGCCGTCACCTGCTCGCCGTCCCGCGGCTCGAGGAGCTCGAGGTTGGTGCGCATCACCGCGAGCGGCGTACGCAACTCGTGGCCCGCGTCGTCGAGGAGCTGGCGCTGGGTCGAGAACGCGTTCTCGAGGCGGTCGAGCATCGCGTTGACGGTGTGGGAGAGCCGGGCGAGGTCGTCGTGACCGACGATGGGGATCCGGCGCCCGAGGTCAGTCTCCGAGATGTCCCGCGCCGTCTCGTCGAGAAGCGAGATCGGTCGGAGGAGGCGGCCGACCGTGACCCACGCGATCGCCCCGATCAGCACCAGGGCGAGGCCCCCGGCGACCAGGTAGATCGCGAACGTGTGGTTGAGGTCCTCGACGAGCGCCCCGCGGTCGGTCGCGACCGTGAACGTCGCGAGCAGGGCGTTGTCCCGGCTCACGATCGGTACGGAGACGTAGTGGTACTCGGTGCGATCCGTGGTGACGGAGCGGACGACGATGTCGGCCGCGGGATCGACCTCGGCCGCGGACAGGAACGCGGGGTCGTCCTCGAGGTGCAGGCGATCGGGGTAGCTCGGCACGAACAGCGCGACGCCGTCCGCGTGGCCGACCGCGCTCTCCGTCGGGCTCGCGATCACCTGGCTGACCCCCGCCTTGAGGACGTCAGCGGCGCTCGCGTACGCCGCGTGCGTCTCGGCGTTGCCCTCGGCGGCGAGCGTGAGGAACGACTGGGCGCGGAGCGCGAGGTCGTCGTCGATCCCCCGGTCGATGCTGCGCAACTCGAGGGCGTAGGCAACCACGCCGGACACCGCCACGGCGCCCGCGGCGAGCGCGATGAGGTACACGAGCACGCGGGCGCGCACGCTCGTCCGGCGGAGCGCGGACAGGCGCGATACGACGGTTCGCGGCCTCTCGATGATCCCTCCCTTCGCCGGTCCCCACGCTATCGCGCGGCCCGTCGGTGGGGGAGTGCCGCGTCGACGGCGGGTACGCCGAGGGCCCGCGCCCTGATGAGGGCGCGGGCCCCGGCTTCGGGGGAAGTCGGGCGGGCTAGTCGTCGTCCTCGTGCTCGTGACTTTCCGATTCGTGGTGATCCGACTCGTGGTCGTCGGACTCGTGCCCGTCGTCGTCGCCGACGGCGGATCCGGATCCGGTGGCCCAGCCGCCGGTGTCGAGCACGGCGGGAACGTCGGGGCTTTCCGAGGGTTCCGTCGGCTCCGCGTACTCAACCTCGACGACGGACGGCGAGGCGGAGGGCGAGGGCTCGGCGGCCACGGGGAGGACGACGCCGGTGCCGATGGGGTCGGGCGTGGAGGCGTTGTCGGTCGTCAGCGCGTTCGCGGTGGCGCCGATGGCGAAAAGGCCTGCGGCAACTCCGGTCGCGGTGATCAGGTAGCGCGTGTTCGTCTTCATGTCCCCCAGTCTGGCCGGGGGTGTCTGAGAGAACTCTCAGGTTCGCGCCGCCGCCTATCCGTCCTTGCGCGACTGCCAGCGGAAGAACCGGAACGCGAGCGCGAGCCCCACGATCAGCCACGCCCCCATGACGAGCGCTCCGGTGCCGAGCGCCCACGTCTGCCCCGGCTCCTGGGAGACCATGAAGTCAGGAAGGAAGACCGATCGCATCGCCTGCGCCATCCACCGGAGCGGGAAGAACCCGGAGAAGGTCTGCACCCACGACGGGATCTGGCTGAACGGGAAGTAGATGCCGGAGAGGAACTGCAGGATCAGCACCACGGGAATCACGACGGCGCCGGCGCTCTTGCCCGTCCGCGGCACCGAGGAGAACGCGATGCCGAGGACGGTGCACACCGCGACGCCGAGCGCGAACACCCAGGCGAACGTCCCCCACGCGTGGAGGTCGGTCGGAAGCGGGATGCCGAGGAGCAGCCGGGCGACGACCAGGAGCAGGCCGATCTGGACGACGGAGACGACGTAGACCTGGATGACCTTCCCGACGAAGTACGCCGCCGGCGGCAGCGGCGTCCCGCGGAGCCGCTTGAGCACGCCCTGGTCGCGCTCGACCGGAATCGAAATCGCGAGGTTCTGGAAGCCCGTATAGATCAATCCCGTGGCGACCATGCCGGGCAGGAAGTACTGCGCGAAGTTCACGGTGACGGGGGCGTTCATGCCCTCGGTGATGTTGATGTCCCCCATCAGAGCCCAGAACAGGAGCATGAAAAGGGTGGGGAAGAAGAAGACGAAGACGAGGCTGTCGCGCTCGCGGAAGAAGATCCGCAGCTCGGTGGCCGCCCTCGCACCGGCGATCCGCCAGAATCCGGGACGCGTCGTGGTGCTCATTCCTCGGTCCTTCCCTGGTGGCCGACGAGTTCGAGGTAGCGGTCCTCGAGCGACGGGCGTCGAATCGCGAGGCCGGGGATCTCGCCGTCGGCCTTCGCGTGCTTCTTCGCGAGCTCGTGCACGAACTCCGTGGGCTTCGTCGTGCGCTTCTCGCGGTGCTTGCCGCCCTCGCGCCACGAGACGATCGCGCCGTCCATGCCGCCGCGGAGCCCGGTGGGGGTGTCGAGCGCGACGAGTTTCCCGTGGGCGATGACGCCGACGCGGTCGGCGAGGTGCTCGGCCTCCTCGAGATAGTGGGTGGTGAGGAGGATCGTGGTCCCGTCGCCCTTGAGTCGCTCGATGAGCGTCCAGAACGAGCGCCGGGCCTCCGGGTCGAACCCGGTGGTCGGCTCGTCGAGGAAGAGGAGCTCCGGGTTGCCGACGATCCCGAGCGCGACGTCGAGGCGGCGCCTCTCGCCGCCGGACATCGTCTTGCCGCGCTGGCCGGCGAGCTCGGCGAGGCCGACGGATTCGAGGACCTCGTCGGTGTCGCGCGGGTTCGGGAAGAAGCTCCCGACGTGCGCGACGTACTCGCGGGCGCTCAGCGGGGTCTCGTCGGCGCTCGACTGGAGGACGATGCCGATGCGTTCGCGCCAGTCGCGGTGCGCGTGGGCGGGGTCGTGGCCGAGGACGCTCACCTCGCCCGCGGATCGCTTCCGGTAGCCCTCGAGGATCTCGACGGTCGTCGTCTTGCCCGCGCCGTTGGGGCCGAGCAGCGCGAAGATCTCGCCGGGGACGATATCGAGGTCGAGGCCCGCTACGGCCTCGAGGGATCCGTAGTGCTTGTGGAGTCCGCGGATGCGGACCGCTGGTTCCGTCATGTGCGACACGGTAGCGAATCGTCGGCCAGACGCGAGTCGTCCGCGCGGCGTATTCTTCGCGGCGTTTCCGTCGGCCGTATGGGGGATGCCCCGGAGGCTAGGCGCCCGCGAAGAGCTTCTGGATCCGCTCGACGCCCTCAACGAGGTCCTCGTCGGAGAGCGCGTAGCTCAGCCGGAGAAACCCGCTGGGGCCGAACGCCTCGCCGGGAACCACGGCCACCTCGACCTCGTCGAGGATGAGGGCCGCGAGCTCCGCCGAGTTCTGCGGGCGCTTACCGCGGATCTCCCGGTCGACAAGCCCCTCGACCGAGGGGTAGCAGTAGAACGCACCCTTCGGCGTCGGGCACACCATCCCGTCGATCTGCGAGAGCATCTCGACCATCGTGTGGCGGCGGCGGTCGAACGCCTCGCGCATCGCTACGACCTCGTCGAGCCCGCCCTCGAGCGCGGCGATCGCCGCGCGCTGCGACACGTTCGCGACGTTCGAGGTGAGGTGCGACTGGAAGTTCGTCGCGGCCTTGATGACGTCGGTGGGGCCGATCATCCATCCGACGCGCCATCCCGTCATCGCATAGGTCTTGGCGACGCCGTTGAGGACGATCGTCGTGTCGGCGAGGTCGGGGACGGCCTTCACGATCGGAGAGAACACCGCGTCGTCGTAGAGGAGGTGCTCGTAGATCTCGTCGGTGACGACCCAGACGCCGTGCTCGAGCGCCCACTCACCGATGGCCTTGGTCTGCTCGGGGGAGTAGACCGCGCCCGTCGGGTTCGACGGGGAGCAGAACAGGAGGGCCTTGGTCTTCGGGGTGCGGGCGGCCTCGAGCTGCTCGACCGTGACGAGGTACTCCTGGTCGGCGCCGGCGAACACCTCGACGGGCTTCGCGCCCGCGAGGCGGATCGCCTCGGGGTACGTGGTCCAGTAGGGGGCGGGGAGGATGACCTCGTCGCCCGGGTCGAGGATGGCGGCGAACGCCTGGAAGACGGCCTGCTTACCGCCGTTGGTCACGAGGATGTTCGCGGGCTCGACCTCGTAGCCGGAGTCGCGAAGCGTCTTCGCCGCGATGGCCTTCTTGAGCGCGGGAAGACCTCCCGCCGGACTGTACTTGTGGTTCACCGGGTCCTTCGCCGCGGCGATGGCGGCGTCGACGATGTGGGCGGGGGTCGCGAAGTCCGGCTCGCCGGCCCCGAACCCGATGACCGGGCGTCCCTCGGCCTTGAGGGCCTTGGCCTTGGCGTCGACGGCGAGCGTGGCGGACGGGGCGATCGCGCCGAGGCGCTTCGAGACGCGGCGCGCGGAATCTGAGGCGTTCATGCCTCTATCCTGGCACCGCTCGGCGGTGCTCCGCGCACGACGCCCGCATCGCCCACTTCGCTCCGCACGGTCTCTGGGGCTTGCGGTAGCCGCGATGCCCCTGTGTGTTCACCTCAGCCACCGAAGTCACGGGTGTCACTGCGTCCGTGCGCACGGATGGCTAGACGGTTCGTGAGGGTCGACGCGATCTGATGTCCACCGCGCTCGAGATGAATCGTTGGCGCTCCGACCAGACCCCGGGGGCGGGCGCCCGCGATCGCGGTTCCGCGAGGATGCGCGCATGGGGGCGGAGGAGGCCGTACGCGCCTGCGGCGGAGCGGCTCGGCGCGAGGAATTGACTCGACGAGGGGTACCGGGCGCTGCGCTCGCGGCGGCCGTCGCTCGGGGGATTCTTCTGCGACCGCATCGGGGCTGCTACGCGCTTCCCGGGACGCCGCGTGCCTTCGTTCTCGCGCGAGTATTCCGGGCGAGCGTGGCCTGCGTCAGCGCGCTCGAACGGCACGGGTTACCGGTGATGGCTGCGCACGACACGGTCCATCTCGCGGTTCCGAATTCCCGAAGTCTCGCGCGACCAGGCATCCGCCCCATGGACCAGGTGTCCGTTCACTGGAGCGACCACGCCGATCCCGCTCAACTCCTCGTCGAGCCGTGGATCGCGATCGATCAGGTGTCCACGTGCGTGAGCGCCGTCGCGCAACTCGCGGCCGCCGACGCCGCGCTCCGCCTCGGCCTGATGGTTCCGAGCGACCTGGCGAGGTTTCGCGTGACCCCGGCGGCTCGGCGGCGATGGCTCGAGTTGCGCGTCGATCCACGAGCGGAGTCGCCGCTCGAATCGATCGCGCGAGCCTGGATCGTCGGGGCGGGGCTGTCGGTGGAGTCGCAGACGGTGTTTGCTGGCGTGGGGCGCGTCGACCTCGTCGTCGAGGGTTCGGTGGTCGTCGAGTTGGATGGGCGCGAGTTCCACGAAGGCGATGCCGCCTTCGTCAGGGATCGGGTTCGCGACCGGAACCTGCAGGCGCTCGGTCTCGATGTCGCGCGCTTCACGTTCCGCGATATCGCGCGCGGGCCGGACGCCGTCCTCGGGCCCATACGGGCGATTCTCGAAGCTCGACGCCGCGGGCCATACGCCACGCACGGATCGCGTGACACGCGTGACGCGTGACATCTGGGATCCGTCACTGCACTCGCACCGACAACACCCGTACCATCGTCCGTGCGAACGGGCGGGGCGGGGCCCGATTGGGCTCCGGTGTCACGGGTTCGACGCGGGGGCCCGTTCCGCGTACACTGACACGTCGGCGATTGACAATCGTCATGATGGCCTGCGCCCTGGCGCGGATCGGCATGGCGACGTCGCCGGCGGGGGTACCAGCCTCCCCCAAGGGCAGTGGCGCAATTGGTAGCGCATCGGTCTCCAAAACCGACGGTTGGGGGTTCGAGTCCCTCCTGCCCTGCGTATGCGGGTAGCCGCAGCAATCCAGCAAAGGAAGCGTAGTGAGCGAAACCAGCACGGGGCAGAGTGAGAAGCTCGGTCCGGATAGCCGCGAGGGCAAGAACGTCTTCGCGCGCATCGGCCTGTTCGTGCGCGAGGTCGTCTCCGAGCTGAAGCACGTCGTCACGCCCTCGGCGGAAGAGACCAAGCGCTACACGATCATCGTGATCGTGTTCGTCCTGGTCATCACCGGCATGGTGACGCTGCTCGATCTCGGCTTCGGCCGGCTCGTCTCGCTGGTGTTCGGGCAGTGACGGACCAGGAAGCGACGGTCGTGAACGACGAAGAGACGAATGTGAACGAGGACGCGGCGACGCCGGAGGCCGAGGTGCTTCAGGAGACGGCGGCAGAGTCGATGGTCGCCGAGGGCGCGCCGGTGGACGACGCCGCAGCAGCCGACGAGGTGGAGGCCCCCGAGGAGGCGGCACCGCCCGAGGACGCAGCACCGGCCGACGAGGTGGAGGCCCCCGAGGACGCCGCCCCGGCCGAGGAGGCCGCCCCTGCCGAGGAGGCGGCAGCCGACGAGGTCGAGACGCCCGAGGAGGCCGCCCCTGCCGAGGAGGCGGCACCGCCGACGAGGAGACGCCCCCGCCGAGGACGCCGTTCCCGCCGAGGACGCCGCCCCCGCCGAGGACGCCGCCCCCGCCGAGGACGCCGCCCCCGCCGAGGACGCCGCCCCCGAGGAGGACCCGCTCGCGGCCTTCCGCGCGGAGCTCATCTCCCGCGAGGGCGACTGGTTCGTCGTCCACTCCTACTCCGGCCACGAGAAGCGCGTGAAGCAGGCGATCGAGCACCGCATCGAGAGCCTCCACATGGAGGAGTTCATCTTCCAGGTCGAGGTGCCGATGGAGGACGTGACCGAGATCAAGAACGCGCAGAAGCGCAAGGTCCGCCGCGTCCGCATCCCGGGCTACGTGTTGGTCCGCATGCACCTCACCGACGAGTCGTGGGGCGCCGTGCGCAACACGCCCGGCGTGACGGGCTTCGTCGGCCACGCGCACCAGCCCGTCCCGCTCACCAGGACGAGGTCTTCTCCATGCTCGCCCCGGTCGAGGAGAGCCCGGCCGCCGCCGCGGCCGCCGCGGCCACCGCGTCGCCCATCGACGTGGACTTCGAGGTCGGCGAGGCGATCACCGTCATCGACGGGCCGTTCGCGACGCTGCCGGGCACCATCTCGGAGATCAGCGCCGAGTCGCAGAAGCTCCACGTGCTCGTTTCGATCTTCGGCCGGGAGACCCCGGTCGAGTTGTCGTTCAACCAGGTTCAGAAGATCTAGGAAAACACCACCATGGCACCGAAGAAGAAGGTCATCGGCCTTATCAAGCTCCAGATCAACGCCGGAGCCGCGAACCCCGCGCCGCCCATCGGGCCGGCGCTCGGTCAGCACGGCGTGAACATCATGGAGTTCTGCAAGGCGTACAACGCGGCGACCGAGTCGCAGCGCGGGAACGTCGTCCCGGTCGAGATCACGGTGTACGAGGACCGGTCGTTCGACTTCATCCTCAAGACGCCGCCGGCCGCGGAGCTCATCAAGAAGGCCGCCGGGGTCGCCAAGGGTTCGGGCGTTCCTCACACCGACAAGGTCGGGAACATCACCATGAACCAATGCCGCGAGATCGCCGAGCAGAAGATGGCCGACCTCAACGCGAACGACATCGACGCCGCCGCGAAGATCATCGCGGGCACCGCGCGCTCGATGGGCATCACCGTCAGTTAGTTCACCCCCAGTGGATGGGCCACGCGCTGGCCCGCTGCCCACGACTGCAAAGGAGTTGCAGATGACCAAGCGCAGCAAGGCGTATCGCGACGGAGCCCAGCTCTTCGACCGCGCCACCCTCTACAGCCCGCTCGAGGCCGTGCGTCTCGCGCAGAAGACGTCCTCGAAGAAGACGGACTCGACGATCGAGGTCGTGTTCCGCCTCGGCGTCGACCCCCGCCACGCGGACCAGGCGGTGCGCTCGACCGTCGTCCTGCCCCACGGGACGGGCAAGACGTCGCGCGTCCTCGTCTTCGCGACCGGTGAGAAGGCCGACGCGGCCAAGGAGGCCGGCGCGGACATCGTCGGCAGCGACGAGCTCATCGAGGAGGTCGCGGGCGGACGCGTCGACTTCGACGCCGTCGTCGCGACCCCGGACCTCATGGGCAAGGTCGGACGCCTCGGCAAGGTCCTCGGGCCCCGCGGCCTCATGCCGAACCCCAAGACCGGCACGGTGACGATGGACGTCGCCAAGGCCGTGTCCGACATCAAGGGCGGCAAGATCGAGTTCCGCGTCGACAAGCACGCGAACCTCCACACCGTCATCGGCAAGGCGTCGTTCGGCGACCAGAAGCTCGTCGAGAACTACGGCGCGATCCTCGACGAGGTGCTGCGCTCGAAGCCCTCGACGTCGAAGGGCCGGTACATCATCAAGGCGGTCATCTCGGCCGCGACGGGACCGGGCATCCCGGTCGACCCGAACGCGGAGGCCGTCGCCAGCTAGCGCGCTTCGTACGTCACGAGGGCCGTTTCCCGATGAGGGAGGCGGCCTTCGTTGTTCCGGCGGGGGCACCCGGGGCGTCGCGACCGGCCATCGACCTTGAGTTGCGGCTCCGCCGGAGGCGCGCGAGACTTCGGTGAACTCGGTCATCACGGAGGTCGACGGTGAGTCGTAAGTCGAAGGTTCGCCTGCGCATCGCGGCGGGAGCCGTCGTCGTTGGCGCGCTGCTGTCGTTTCTCGGGTCGCGGTTTATCGCCGGACCCAAGCCTTGGTTCCCCGAGAACAGCGGTGTGCTCACGGGAATCGACCATGGGCCGATTCCCCCGACCTACGACGACGGCGATCCGGCCGTGGCGGTGGTGAGCGTGGGCCGCGACTCCGTCTGGTTCTACGCCGAAGGAGCCCGCACCAGTCGCGTTCAGTCGGTTCACATCCGCGTCGGCGAATCCGCGGCACTGGACGGAGTGACCATCACGCTGTGCGCCCGTTGGTTCAACCCTTGGGCCGAAATGGGCGGTGCGCTGACCGGGGCGTCGGGCAATCCGCCCTCCAACCCCTCGATGGCGTACTACGTCACCAGCTACGACGGCTCCGTCCCGACCTGCCCGTAGGTCACCGACGCACGAGAGGCCGAGGATATGAAGCGGAAGTCGATCGCGTGGTGGGGCGCGGGGGTGGCGGTGGCCATCGCCGTGGGTTGGTTCGTCTTCCATACTCCTTCGGGGCGCGCGGACGTCGATCCCGGACCCAGGCCAATGATCCCCGGCGTGGATGGAGTACCGGAGAACGGGCCTATCCCACCGATCTTCGACGACGGAGACCCCGCCATCGCCGTGGGGCGGGTGGGTTCCGACTGGACGTCCTTCTATGTCGATTCGAACCCCGGGGAGTACTACGAGTGGCTCCGCGTCGACGTAGGAGAGACGGGAAGCGTAGGAGGGGTAACCATCGCGCTGTGCGCCGTCTGGTACAACCCCGGAGGCGACGGCGAACAACGAGATGACAACGTGGGCGCTCCTCTCATCAACCCGTCGAGGGCGTACTTCATCGTCAGCCGCGACGGGTCCACTCCCGTCTGTCCGTAACTCTCGAGGCGCGTCGACGCGGACCGAGGGCGCCAGTTGCCCGGGCGGCCCGTATGCCCGTAAGATGTCCCACGCCCAAGACCGCCGGTCGCCCGGCTCGCGAGAGTCGGACCGAAGTCCCGCACTGCGGGGGCCTGCGCAGGTGAGAGTACGGATCGTCGGGAGACCGACGGCCATGTGCCCCGCGCCTGCGCGGGGCCTTTTCGTTGTGAGGGGCGCCGGAGGTCGCACCAACGGAAGGACAGACATGGCGACGCCCAACAAGGTGGCCAAGGTCAGCGAACTGGCGGAGAAGTTCCGCACGTCCGCGGCCGTGTTCGTCACCGATTACCGGGGGCTCACGGTCCCGCAGCTCGCCGAGCTGCGCGGCTCGATTCGCGATGTAGCGACCTACTCGGTCGCCAAGAACACCCTGATGGCGCTCGCGGCCAAGGAAGCCGGGGTGGAGGGCCTCGACGCCCTCTTCGTCGGCCCCACGGCCGTCGCCTTCGTCACCGGCGATCCGGTGGAGGCGGCGAAGGGTCTCAAGAACTTCGGCAAGGACCACGCGGCCCTTGTCCTCAAGGGCGGCGTCTTCGAGGGACACCTGGTGTCCTCCGACGAGGTCGAGAAGCTCGCGAGCCTCGAGTCCCGTGAGGTTCTGCTCGCCAAGGCGGCGAATGCCTTCAAGGCTTCGCTCTTCGGCGCGGCATACATGTTCCAGGCCCCGCTCGCCCAGACGGCTCGCGCCGTCGATGCCCTGCGCGCGAAGCAGGAAACCGCGGCCTAGCCGCACCCCCGTCACTGACTGCACCACGCAGGCGAAGGAAGGAAAGCCATCATGGCGAAGATGACCACCGATCAGCTGATCGATGCGTTCAAGGAGTTGTCCCTGATCGAACTCTCGGAGTTCGTCAAGAAGTTCGAAGAGGTCTTCGAGGTCACCGCAGCGGCTCCGGCCGCGGTCGCGGTCGCGGCCCCCGCGGCGGCTGGCGGCGACGCCGGCGACACCGAGGAGAAGGACTCGTTCGACGTCATCCTCGAGGAGGTCGGCGGTCAGAAGATCGCCGTCATCAAGGAGGTCCGCGCCCTGACGAGCCTCGGCCTCGGCGAGGCGAAGGCGCTCGTGGACGGTGCCCCCAAGCCCGTCCTCGAGGGCGCGAAGAAGGACGACGCCGAGAAGGCGAAGGCCGCCCTCGAGGGCGCCGGCGCCACGGTGACGCTCAAGTAGCACCCTGACGACGGGCGGCCGGGGGTTCCCCGGCCGCCCGTCGCGCTTTCCCGGACGTCCGGAAACTCCCGTATACCCGGATCGGCGCAGAAGTTTTCCCCAGGAGCGCGGCGTGGCGACGCCCGTGTCGCCCGCGGGGTTTATGCTCAACGCCAGTAGCGCGACGGGTCATGGCAGCGCAGGAGGCCCGTCGGCGGAGTGACCGCGGGAACGGCCCTGGACAGGGCGGTTCCCGTGCGGTACACTCCCAAGTTGCGCTGCCTTTTGTCCTGCCCTCATATGCCTACCCGGCGTGCGTCCGCCCAGAGCGGCTAGCCCCGGGGTCCGGTGGAGCCGTGGCTGTGGCATCGCGGTCAGACACGGAACATCGGGAAGGACCACCCCTTGGCTGCCTCGCGCACCCCGTCCGCAACGTCCATCGCCAACCGCAGCGCCTCGCGCCGCATCTCCTTCGCCCAGATCAATGAGCCGATCGAGGTGCCCAACCTCATCGGGCTCCAGACGGAAAGTTTCGACTGGCTCCTCGGCAACGACGCGTGGAAGGCGCGCGTCAAGGCCGCGACCAAGGCCGGGCGTAGCGACGTCCCCGAGATCGCCGGGCTCCAGGAGATCTTCGAGGAGATCTCGCCGATCTCCGACTTCGGCGAGACCATGTCGCTCAGCTTCTCCGACCCGTACTTCGAGGAGCCGCGCCACACCCCCGAGGAGTGCAAAGAGAAGGACTTCACCTACTCCGCGCAGCTCTTCGTGACGGCGCTCTTCGAGAACCGCACCACGGGCGAGGAGAAGCAGCAGACCGTCTTCATGGGCGACTTCCCACTCATGACCCCGCGCGGAACCTTCATCGTGAACGGGACCGAGCGCGTCGTCGTCTCGCAGCTCGTCCGCTCCCCGGGCGTGTACTTCGAGTCGACGCCCGACAAAACGTCGGACAAGGACATCCTGACGGCCAAGATCATCCCGTCGCGCGGCGCGTGGCTCGAGTTTGAGATCGACAAGCGCGACGCCGTCGGCGTGCGCGTCGACCGCAAGCGCAAGCAGCCGGTCACGCTCTTCCTCAAGGCGCTCGGCATGACGACCGAGCAGATCGAGAAGGAGTTCAAGGACTTCCCGTCCGTGCTGGAGACGCTCGCCAAGGACGCGATCTCCACGAAGGACGAGGCGCTCGTCGACCTGTACCGGAAGCTCCGCCCCGGCGAACCGCCGACGGTCGAGGCCGGCCAGAACCTCCTCGACAACTTCTACTTCAACCCCAAGCGCTACGACCTCGCGAAGGTCGGCCGCTACAAGCTGAACAAGAAGCTCGGGCTGGACAAGAAGCTCAGCGAGTCCGTCCTCAGCCTCGACGACATCATCTCCACGGTGAAGTACATCGCGGCCGCGCACGCGCACCACACGACGCTGCAGGGCAAGGCCCGCGAGATCCGCGTCGAGACGGACGACATCGACCACTTCGGCAACCGCCGCATCCGCGCGGTCGGCGAGCTGATCCAGAACCAGATCCGTACCGGATTGAGCCGCATGGAGCGGGTCGTGCGCGAGCGGATGACGACCCAGGACGTCGACGCGATCACGCCGCAGTCGCTCATCAACACGCGCCCCGTCGTCGCCGCGATCCGCGAGTTCTTCGGCACGAGCCAGCTGTCGCAGTTCATGGACCAGAACAACCCGCTCGCGGGGCTGACGCACAAGCGCCGCCTCTCCGCGCTCGGCCCGGGCGGGCTCAGCCGCGACCGCGCCGGCATGGAGGTCCGCGACGTCCACCCGTCGCACTACGGCCGCATGTGCCCGATCGAGACGCCGGAGGGCCCGAACATCGGCCTCATCGGCTCGCTCGCGTCGTTCGGCCGGATCAACCCGCTCGGCTTCGTCGAGACGCCGTACCGCAAGGTGACGGACGGGAAGGTCACCAACAAGGTCGACTACCTGACGGCGGACGACGAGGACCACTTCGTCATCGCCCAGGCGAACGCCGAGATCGGGGACGACGGCACCTTCGTCGACGAGCGCGTGCTCGTCCGCGCCCGCGACGGCGAGGTCGAGTTCGTCACGGCCAAGGCCGTCGACTACATGGACGTCAGCCCGCGCCAGATGGTGTCGGTCGCGACCGCCCTCATCCCGTTCCTTGAGCACGACGACGCCAACCGCGCCCTCATGGGCGCGAACATGCAGCGCCAGGCCGTCCCGCTCGTCCGCGCCGAAGCGCCGCTCGTCGGCACCGGCATGGAGCGCCGCGCGGCCGTCGACGCCGGCGACGTCGTCCTCGCCACCAAGCCCGGCGTCGTCACGGAGGTCAGCTCCGACCTTGTCGTCGTCGCGGGCGACGACGGGACGAGCACCTCGTATCGGATCGCGAAGTTCGAGCGCTCGAACCAGGGCACGTCGTACAACCAGCGCGTGCTGGTCGACGAGGGCGACAAGGTCGTGGAGGGCTCGGTCCTCGCCGACGGCCCCGCGACCGACGAGGGCGACCTCGCCCTCGGGCGCAACCTGCTCGTCGCGTTCATGTGCTGGGAGGGCCACAACTACGAGGACGCGATCATCCTCAGCCAGCGGCTCGTCCAGGAGGACACGCTCAGCTCCATCCACATCGAGGAGCACGAGGTCGACGCCCGGGACACCAAGCTCGGCCCCGAGGAGATCACGCGCGACATCCCGAACGCGTCCGAGGAGGCCCTCGCCGACCTCGACGAGCGCGGCATCGTCCGCATCGGCGCCGAGGTGCGCGCGGGCGACATCCTCGTGGGCAAGGTCACCCCGAAGGGCGAGACCGAGCTCACCCCGGAGGAGCGCCTCCTGCGCGCGATCTTCGGCGAGAAGGCCCGCGAGGTCCGCGACACGTCCCTCAAGGTGCCTCACGGCGAGCAGGGAACCGTCATCGGCGTCCGCGTCTTCTCCGACGAGGACGGCGACGACCTGCCCGCGGGCGTCAACCAGCTCGTCCGCGTGTACATCGCGCAGCGACGCAAGATCCAGGAGGGCGACAAGCTCGCCGGCCGCCACGGGAACAAGGGCGTCATCTCGACGATCCTCCCCGTGGAGGACATGCCGTTCCTCGAGGACGGCACGCCCGTCGACGTCATCCTCAACCCGCTCGGCGTGCCCGGCCGCATGAACGTCGGCCAGGTGCTCGAGGCGCACACCGGATGGGTCGCGCACCACGGCTGGGACGCCACGAACGCCAAGGGCGACTGGACCAAGAAGCTGCCCGCCGGGGCGACCAAGTCCGAGCCCGGCGCCCCCGTCGCGACGCCCGTCTTCGACGGCCTCCAGGAGGAGGTTCTCGACGGACTGCGGTCGTCGGTCCTGCCCAACCGGGACGGCGACCAGCTCGTCGGCCCCGACGGCAAGGCCCGCCTGTTCGACGGGCGCACGGGCGAGCCGTTCCCCGAGCCGATCGCGGTGGGCTACAAGTACATCCTCAAGCTCCACCACCTGGTCGACGACAAGATCCACGCGCGCTCGACCGGCCCGTACTCGATGATCACCCAGCAGCCCCTCGGCGGTAAGGCCCAGTTCGGCGGCCAGCGCTTCGGGGAGATGGAGGTCTGGGCGCTCGAGGCCTACGGCGCGGCGTACGCGCTCCAGGAGCTCCTGACGATCAAGTCCGACGACGTCACCGGCCGCGTCAAGGTGTACGAGGCCATCGTCAAGGGCCAGAACATCCCCGAGCCCGGGCTCCCCGAGAGTTTCCGCGTGCTCATGAAGGAGATGCAGTCCCTGTGTCTCAACGTCGAGGTCCTCAACTCCGAGGGCCAGGTCGTGGAGATGAAGGAGACCGACGAGGACGCCTACCAGGCGGCCGAATCGCTCGGCATCTCGCTGTCCAGCCGTCCCGATGCCTCGAGCATCGACGAGATTTAAGGGGAGACATGCTCGACGTCAACGAGTTCGGCGAACTTCGGATCGGCCTCGCGACCGCGGATGACATCCGCCACTGGTCGCACGGCGAGGTGAAGAAGCCCGAGACCATCAACTACCGCACCCTCAAGCCGGAGAAGGACGGGCTCTTCTGCGAGAAGATCTTCGGCCCCACCCGCGACTGGGAGTGCGGCTGCGGCAAGTACAAGCGCGTCCGCTACCGCGGCATCATCTGCGAGCGCTGCGGCGTCGAGGTGACCCGCTCCAAGGTGCGCCGCGAGCGCATGGGCCACATCGAGCTCGCCGCCCCCGTGACGCACATCTGGTACTTCAAGGGCGTCCCGTCGCGGCTCGGCTACCTCCTCGACCTCGCGCCGAAGGACCTCGAGAAGGTCATCTACTTCGCCGCCTACATGGTGACCGAGGTGGACGTCGACGGCCGCCACGAGGACCTTCCCTCGCTCCGCAACGAGCTCGAGGCGGAGAAGAAGCAGATCGCCAACCAGCGCGACCTCGAGATCGAGGAGCGCGCCAAGAAGCTCGAGGCCGACCTCGCCGAGCTCGAGGCGGAGGGCGCGAAGTCCGACGCCAAGCGCAAGGTCAAGGACGGCGCCGAGCGCGAGATGGCGTCGATCCGCAAGCGCGCGGACCAGGAGATGGACCGGCTCACCACCGTGTTCGACCGCTTCGTCAACCTCAAGGTCCAGGACCTCGAGGGCGACGAGCTCCTCTACCGCGAGCTCAGCCGACGCTACGGCTCCTACTTCAAGGGCTCGATGGGCGCCGAGGCGATCCAGAAGCGCCTCCAGTCCTTCGACCTCGAGGCCGAGGCGGAGAAGCTCCGCGAGATCATCGCCACGGGCAAGGGCCAGCGCAAGACCCGTGCGCTCAAGCGCCTCAAGGTCGTCAACGCGTTCCTCACCACGACGAACTCCGCGACCGCGATGGTCCTCGACTGCGTCCCCGTCATCCCGCCGGACCTCCGCCCCATGGTCCAGCTCGACGGCGGCCGCTTCGCGACCTCCGACCTCAACGACCTCTACCGCCGCGTCATCAACCGGAACAACCGCCTCAAGCGGCTCCTGGACCTCGGCGCGCCGGAGATCATCGTCAACAACGAGAAGCGCATGCTCCAGGAGGCCGTCGACGCGCTGTTCGACAACGGCCGCCGCGGACGCCCCGTCACGGGCCCGGGCAACCGCCCGCTCAAGTCCATCTCGGACATGCTCAAGGGCAAGCAGGGGCGTTTCCGTCAGAACCTGCTCGGCAAGCGCGTCGACTACTCCGGCCGCTCGGTCATCGTCGTCGGCCCGACCCTCAAGCTGCACCAGTGCGGCCTGCCCAAGCAGATGGCGCTCGAGCTGTTCAAGCCGTTCGTCATGAAGCGCCTCGTCGAGCTGAAATTCGCGCAGAACATCAAGTCGGCCAAGCGCATGGTCGAGCGCTCGCGCCCCGAGGTGTGGGACGTGCTCGAGGAGGTCATCACCGAGCACCCGGTGCTGCTCAACCGCGCGCCGACCCTGCACCGCCTGGGCATCCAGGCCTTCGAGCCGCAGCTCGTCGAGGGCAAGGCGATCCACCTGCACCCGCTCGTGTGCGCCGCGTTCAACGCGGACTTCGACGGAGACCAGATGGCCGTGCACCTGCCGCTCAGCGCGGAGGCGCAGGCCGAGGCCCGCATCCTCATGCTGTCCTCGAACAACATCCTCAAGCCGTCGGACGGCCGCCCCGTGACCATGCCCTCGCAGGACATGATCATCGGCCTGTACCACCTGACGCTCCACAAGCCGGGCGCCAAGGGTGAGGGACGGTCGTTCGCGTCCGAGTCCGAGGCCTTCATGGCGTTCGACGTCGGCGACATCGAGCTGGGCGCGGAGATCTCGCTCCGGATCGACGGCGGCACGACGCCGCCGGCCGACTGGGAGGCCCCCGACGGGTGGGAGCCCGGCCAGGGCTTCCGCCTGACGACGACGCTGGGGCGGTCGCTTTTCAACGACCAGCTTCCGGTCAGCTTCCCGTACGTCAACCGCGACGTCGACAAGAAGGTGCTCGGCGACATCGTCAACACGCTCGCCGAGCGCTACGAGAAGGTCGAGGTCTCGGCCTCGCTCGACGCACTCAAGTCCGCGGGCTTCTACTGGGCGACGCGCTCGGGCGTGACGATCGCCATCGGCGACGTCGCGACGCCGAAGAACAAGCAGGATATCCTCGACCGCTACGAGGCCCAGGCGGCGAAGGTCCAGGACCAGTTCGACACCGGTCTCATCACGGACGACGAGCGACGCCAGGAGCTCATCGAGATCTGGACCCAGGCGACCAACGAGGTCGACAAGGCCATGCGCGAGTCGTTCCCCGAGCACAACACCGTCCACACGATGGTCGGATCGGGTGCTCGTGGCAACTGGATGCAGGTCCGCCAGATCGCCGGTATGCGCGGCCTCGTGGCGAACCCGAAGGGCGAGATCATCCCGCGCCCCATCAAGTCCAACTACCGCGAGGGGCTGTCCGTCCTCGAGTACTTCATCGCGACCCACGGCGCCCGTAAGGGCCTCGCGGACACGGCGCTCCGAACGGCGGACTCCGGGTATCTCACCCGGCGCCTCGTCGACGTCTCCCAGGACGTCATCGTGCGCGAGGCCGACTGCGGCACCGACCGCGGCCTCACGATGCCGATCGTCGCGACGGACCCCTCGGGCAACGTCGTCAAGCACGAGCGCGTCGAGACCTCGGTCTTCGCGCGCACGCTCGCCGTCGACGTCAAGGACGCCAAGGGCAAGGTCATCGGGACCGCGGGCCACGACCTGGGCGACGTCCTCATCGACGCGTTCATCGAGGCGGGCGTCACCGAGGTCAAGGTGCGCTCGGTCCTCACGTGCGAGTCGCTCGTGGGCACGTGCGCCATGTGCTACGGCCGCTCGCTCGCGACCCGCGAGCTCGTGGACATCGGCGAGGCGGTCGGCATCATCGCCGCCCAGTCGATCGGCGAGCCCGGCACCCAGTTGACGATGCGCACCTTCCACACCGGAGGCGTCGCGTCGGCCGACGACATCACGCAGGGTCTTCCGCGTGTCCAGGAGCTCTTCGAGGCACGCACCCCCAAGGGCGAGGCGCCGATCTCCGAGGTCGAGGGCAAGCTGACCGTCGACGACACCGAGGCGACGCGTCGCCTCGTCGTCACCCCGGCGGGCGGCGACGAGCCGATCGAGTACCCCGTGACCAAGCGCGCCCGCCTGCTCGTGCAGGACGGCGAGGCGGTCACGGTCGGCCAGCAGCTCGTCGCGGGGGCCGTCGATCCGAAGAACGTCCTCCGCATCCTCGGGCCGCGCGCGACGCAGAAGCACCTCGTGGACGAGGTCCAGGAGGTCTACCGCTCCCAGGGCGTGGAGATCCACGACAAGCACATCGAGGTGATCGTGCGCCAGATGCTCCGGCGCGTGACGATTCTCGACTCCGGCGACACCCAGCTGCTCCCCGGCGAGCTCGTCGAGCGCGGCCGCTTCGAGACGGCGAACCGCGACGCGGTGACCGCCGGCGGGAAGCCCGCCTCGGCGCGACCGGAGCTCATGGGCATCACGAAGGCGTCGCTCGCGACGGAGTCGTGGCTATCCGCGGCGTCCTTCCAGGAGACGACGCGCGTGCTCACCGAGGCCGCCATGGGCGGTCGCAGCGACGCGCTCCTCGGGCTCAAGGAGAACGTCATCATCGGGAAGCTCATCCCGGCCGGCACCGGCCTCCAGCGCTACGGCAACGTCAAAATCGAGCCGACGGAGGAGGCGAAGGCCGCCTCTTCCCGACGTTCGGCTACGAACGACTGGGACTCCGTACTACGGCGGGGGCCGGGACAGGCGGTCCGCCTCGAGGAATTCGAGATCCGCGGCGCGGCGACTAGTCCGACGACGAGTGCGGCGACTACCGGACGCGAGGCGGCAGGCAGTGACGTGCGGTGAGCCTCGAGTAGGCGTGGACCGATGCCTTCGGCGTGCCCCGGCCTGAGCGGCGCTGCCGCGGTCGTCCGCGCGCGCTGCGTGGCCCGAGCGCCGTACACCGGGAGTGCCGCGGTCGACCGTGAGGGCCGGGGATACACGCGGAGGCCTGCGACGATCGCCGTGAGGCAAGGCGGGCACGAGCGACGTGACGGTGGAGCGGACGTGGGCGCACGAGGCAGCGAGCGGCGCAGTCGACGCGGCGGCGGTGGGCACGCCCGCGGAGCGGGCGGTGCCCCGTCCGCACAGCGAGGCTCGCGCTCCGCGGCTTCAGCTCGGGGTGCCGTCGCCGCGTTGACGGGCGGGCGGGCCTACGGTACCGTGGTGGGCTGTGCCCGCGCCGTCGGGCCTCCCTTGGTGCGCCTATGGGCGCACGTGACCAAGGTACGACACGCCCGGGCGCGGGGGTCGGACCACGACCATACGCCACAGTGACCCGAACGACGGAGAGATAGTGCCTACGATCCAGCAGTTGGTCCGCAAGGGCCGCCAGCCGAAGGTGTCGAAGACCAAGGCGCCGGCGCTCAAAGCGAGCCCGCAGCGCCGCGGCGTGTGCACGCGCGTGTACACGACCACGCCGAAGAAGCCGAACTCGGCCCTCCGCAAGGTCGCGCGCGTCCGCCTCTCCAGCGGCATCGAGGTCACGGCCTACATCCCCGGCGAGGGACACAACCTGCAGGAGCACTCGATCGTGCTCGTGCGCGGCGGTCGCGTGAAGGACCTCCCCGGCGTTCGCTACAAGATCGTTCGCGGCTCGCTCGACGCCCAGGGCGTCAAGAACCGCCGCCAGGCCCGCAGCCGCTACGGCGCGAAGATGGAGAAGAAGTAATGCCTCGCAAGGGACCGGCGCCCAAGCGGCCCGTCATCAACGACCCCGTCTTCGGCGCGCCCGTCGTCACCCAGCTCATCAACAAGGTGCTCAAGGACGGCAAGAAGTCCGTCGCCGAGTCGATCGTCTACGGCGCCCTCGACGGCGTCGGCGAGAAGACCGGCCAGGAGCCCGTCAGCGTCCTCAAGCGCGCGCTCGACAACATGCGCCCGTCGCTCGAGGTCAAGTCCCGACGCGTCGGCGGCGCGACCTACCAGGTCCCGGTCGACGTCCGCCCGTCGCGCGCCAACACCCTCGCGCTCCGCTGGCTCGTCGGACTTCGCGTACAACCGCCGCGAGCACACCATGACCGAGCGCCTCACGAACGAGATCCTCGACGCGTCCAACGGCCTCGGCGCCGCGGTCAAGCGTCGCGAGGACGTCCACAAGATGGCCGAGTCCAACCGGGCGTTCGCCCACTACCGCTGGTAAGCGGAAACCGAAAGACGTAAGGGGAAACCGCTGTGGCACAGGACGTGCTCACCGACCTGACGAAGGTCCGCAACATCGGCATCATGGCGCACATCGATGCAGGCAAGACCACCACGACCGAGCGCATCCTGTACTACACGGGCATGAACTACAAGATCGGCGAGGTCCACGACGGCGCCGCGACGACGGACTGGATGGAGCAGGAGCAGGAGCGCGGCATCACGATCACGTCCGCCGCCGTCACGTGCTTCTGGAACAAGAACCAGATCAACATCATCGACACCCCCGGCCACGTCGACTTCACCGTCGAGGTGGAGCGCTCGCTCCGCGTGCTCGACGGCGCGGTCGCGGTCTTCGACGGCAAGGAGGGCGTCGAGCCCCAGTCGGAGACGGTGTGGCGCCAGGCGGACAAGTACGAGGTCCCGCGCATCTGCTTCGTCAACAAGATGGACAAGCTGGGCGCCGACTTCTACTTCACGCGTGCAGACGGTGATCGACCGCCTCAAGGCGAAGCCGCTCGTGCTCCAGCTGCCGATCGGCGTCGAGAGCTCGTTCGTCGGCGTCGTCGACCTCGTGGAGATGCGCGCGCTCGTGTGGCACGGCGAGACCGACCTCGGCGCGGCCTACGAGATCGAGGAGATCCCGGAGGACCTCAAGGAGAAGGCGGCGGAGTACCGCCAGCACCTCCTCGAGACGGTCGCGGAGTCCGACGAGCACTTGCTCGAGAAGTTCTTCGGTGGCGAGGAGCTCACGGTCGCGGAGATCAAGGGCGCGATCCGCAAGCTCACCATCGCGAGCGAGGTCTACCCGGTGCTGTGCGGCTCGGCGTACAAGAACAAGGGCGTGCAGCCCATGCTCGACGCCGTCATCGACTACCTGCCCTCGCCCGTGGACGTCCCGTCGATCGACGGCCACGCCCTTGGCGACGAGGAGCAGGCGATGGAGCGTCACTCCGATTCGGCCGAGCCCTTCAGCGCGCTCGCGTTCAAGGTCGTCGCCCACCCGTTCTTCGGGAAGCTGACGTACATCCGCGTGTACTCCGGTCACCTCGACTCGGGGTCCGAGGTGCTCAACGCGACCAAAGACAACAAGGAGCGCATCGGCAAGATCTTCCAGATGCACTCCAACAAGGAGAACCCCGTCGACAGCCTGACCGCGGGCCACATCTACGCGGTGATCGGCCTGAAGAACACGACGACGGGCGACACGCTGTGCGACAAGGCGAACCCCATCGTCCTCGAGTCGATGTCGTTCCCCGAGCCGGTCATCGAGGTCGCGATCGAGCCCAAGACCAAGGGCGACCAGGAGAAGCTGGGCATCGCGATCCAGAAGCTCGCCGAGGAGGACCCGACCTTCCGCGTGAAGCTCGACCCCGACACGGGCCAGACGATCATCGCCGGCATGGGCGAGCTGCACCTCGACATCCTCGTGGACCGCATGAAGCGCGAGTTCAAGGTCGAGGCGAACGTCGGCAAGCCGCAGGTCGCGTACCGCGAGACCATTCGCTCGATGATCGAGAAGGTCGACTACACCCACAAGAAGCAGACGGGTGGGTCCGGCCAGTTCGCGAAGGTCATCATCACGCTCGAGCCGCTCGACGCCGACGCCGAGGTCACGTACGAATTCGTCAACGCCGTCACCGGCGGTCGCATCCCGCGGGAGTACATCCCGTCGGTCGACGCCGGCATCCAGGCCGCCATGGAGCTCGGCATCCTCGCCGGCTTCCCCATGGTCGGCGTCAAGGCGACCCTTCTCGACGGTCAGTACCACGAGGTCGACTCGTCCGAGATGGCGTTCAAGATTGCCGGATCGATGGTGTTCAAGGAGGCCGCCCGTCGGGCGAATCCTGTGCTCCTCGAGCCGGTCATGGCCGTCGAGGTTCGTACGCCCGAGGAGTACATGGGCGACGTCATCGGCGACCTCAACTCGCGTCGCGGGCAGATCAGCCACATGGGTGATGCTCACGGCGTGAAGGTTGTCGACGCCCTCGTCCCGCTTTCGGAGATGTTCGGGTACGTGGGCGACCTGCGGTCGAAGACTCAGGGCCGCGCCGTGTACACGATGCAGTTCGATAGTTACGCCGAAGTTCCTCGGAACGTTTCCGAGGAGATCATTGCCAAGACCCGGGGCGAGTAGTCCCAACGGTCCGAAAACAAGGAAGAATAACGACCACTCGTTTCCCGAGTCTCATTTCAGGAGGAAGGACCCATGGCTAAGGCCAAGTTCGAGCGGAACAAGCCGCACGTCAACATCGGGACCATCGGTCACGTCGACCACGGTAAGACGACGCTGACCGCAGCCATCTCGAAGGTGCTGCACGACAAGTTCCCCGACCTCAACCCCTTCACGCCTTTCGACGACATCGACAAGGCGCCGGAGGAGAAGGAGCGGGGCATCACCATCAACATCGCGCACATCGAGTACCAGACGGAGAAGCGTCACTACGCTCACGTCGATGCGCCCGGTCACGCCGACTACATCAAGAACATGATCACCGGTGCCGCTCAGATGGACGGCGCGATCCTCGTGGTCGCGGCGACCGACGGCCCGATGGCTCAGACCCGCGAGCACGTCCTGCTCGCGCGTCAGGTGGGCGTCCCCTACCTCCTTGTCGCGCTGAACAAGGCCGACATGGTGGACGACGAGGAGATCCTCGAGCTCGTGGAGGTCGAGGTTCGTGACCTCCTCAACGCGCAGGGCTTCGACGGCGACAACGCCCCCGTGATCAAGGTCTCGGCGCTCAAAGCGCTCGAGGGCGACGCGAAGTGGGTCGCGACGGTCCAGGAGCTGATGGACGCGGTGGACGAGAACGTCCCCGAGCCCGTCCGCGACCTCGACAAGCCGTTCCTCATGCCGATCGAGGACGTCTTCACGATCACCGGTCGTGGAACCGTCGTCACCGGCAAGGTCGAGCGCGGCAAGCTCAAGATCAACTCCGAGGTCGAGATTCTCGGTATCCGTGATGCGCAGAAGACCACGGTGACCGGCATCGAGACCTTCCACAAGTCCATGGACGAGTGCCAGGCCGGCGACAACACCGGTCTGCTGCTGCGTGGCACCAAGCGCGAGGACGTTGAGCGCGGTCAGGTCGTGGTTGCCCCCGGCACCACGACGCCGCACACCAACTTCGAGGGCAAGGTCTACATCCTCAACAAGGACGAGGGTGGACGCCACAACCCCTTCTACTCGAACTACCGCCCGCAGTTCTACATCCGCACCACGGACGTCACCGGCGTCATCACGCTGCCCGAGGGCACCGAGATGGTCATGCCGGGCGACACCACCGAGATGACGGTTGAGCTCATCCAGCCCATCGCCCTCGAAGAGGGTCAGGGTTTCGCGATCCGTGAGGGTGGCCGCACCGTCGGCTCCGGCACGGTGACCAAGATCATCAAGTAGTACCCCTATTCGAGAAGGTGGGGGCCCGCCCCGGCGGGCCCCCACCGACCCGGGGGCCAAACTGGCGCGAGTCGCCGGAATCTGGCACACTGTCGGGGTTGCCCATCGAGGGCGACCTTCGATTACACCCCGAACCCCACTCGACCGATGCCCGGCCGTGTGTCGCGACAAGCGACACGCCCGAGCGCGGGGGTCGCTGTGGGAGTCACGAGTCGTACGAGAGAAAAGGCAGAACCACGCCATGGCGGGACAGAAGATCCGCATCAGGCTGAAGAGCTATGACCACGAGGTCATCGACTCCTCCGCCCGCAAGATCGTGGAAACAGTCACGCGCGCCGGCGCCACGGTCGTTGGCCCCGTCCCGCTTCCGACGGAGAAGAACGTCTTCGTGGTGATCCGCTCTCCGCACAAGTACAAGGACAGCCGCGAGCACTTCGAGATGCGCACGCACAAGCGCCTCATCGACATCGTCGACCCGACCCCCAAGGCGGTCGACTCCCTCATGCGGCTCGACCTGCCCGCAGACGTCAATATCGAGATCAAGCTCTAGAGAACGCCCAGGGAACCGCATCATGACTACCTCCACCGCCCAGCGCGACGTCACGGCGCTGCTCGGGAAGAAACTCGGCATGACCCAGGTGTGGGACGCCGAGGGCCGAGTCGTGCCCGTCACCGTCGTCCAGGTTGATACCAACGTGGTCACCCAGGTGCGCACCGCCGAGAAGGACGGCTACAGCGCCGTGCAGCTCGGCTTCGGCGCCGTCGACCCGCGCAAGGTCACCAAGCCGCTCAAGGGCCACTTCGAGAAGGCCGGGGTCACCCCCCGCCGCCACGTCGCCGAGGTCCGCACCGCCAACGCGGCGTCGTTCGAACTCGGCCAGGAGCTGACGGCCGAGGCGTTCGCCGCGGGCCAGCTCGTCGACGTCACCGGAACGACCAAGGGCAAGGGATTCGCGGGCGTGATGAAGCGCCACGGCTTCCGCGGCGTCAGCTCGTCGCACGGCTCGCACCGCAACCACCGCAAGCCCGGCTCGATCGGCTCGTCGGCCACGCCGTCGCGCGTGTTCAAGGGGCTCCGCATGGCGGGCCGCATGGGTAACGCGCGGCGCACCATCCAGAACGTCACCGTCCACGCGGTCGATGTCGAGAAGGGCTACGTACTCGTCAAGGGCGCCGTGCCGGGCAACAAGGGCGGCATCGTGCTCATCCGTTCAGCCGCGAAGGGGGCGTGACATGGCATCCGCGATCACCGTCGACGTGATGGACGCGACCGGCAAGAAGGCGGGTACCGCCGACCTTCCCGCCGAGTTCTTCGACGTCGACGCGAACATCCCCCTCATCCACCAGGTCGTCGTCGCGCAGCGCGCCGCGGCCCGCCAGGGTACCGCCGCGACCAAGACGCGCGCCATGGTCGCCGGTGGGGGCAGGAAGCCGTACCGCCAGAAGGGCACCGGCAACGCCCGCCAGGGCTCGATCCGCGCGCCGCAGTATGCGGGCGGCGGCATCGTCCACGGGCCGCAGCCGCGCGACTACGCGCAGAAGACGCCCAAGAAGATGAAGGCCGCCGCGCTTCGTGGGGCCCTCTCGGACCGTGCCCGCGCCGAGCGCGTGCACGTGGTCTCGGGGTTCACGCCGACGGACGCCCCGTCGACCAAGGCGGCCAAGTTCGCGCTCGACACCGTGACCGGAGGCCGCTCGGCCCTCGTCGTGATCCAGCGCACGGACACCGCCGCGGAACTGTCGCTGCGCAACCTCCCGGACGTCCACGTCCTGTGGGTCGACCAGCTCAACACCTACGACGTCCTGATCCACGACGACGTCGTCTTCACCGACGGGGCGCTCAAGGCGTTCCTCGCCGGCCCGGCGACCGGCGGATCCGCCAAGGCCGTCGCGACGGAGTCTGAGGCGGCTCAGTCCGAGGCCGCAGCCGAGACGGAGGACGCCAAGTGACCGCGACGCAGAAGAACCCGCGCGACATCCTCATCAAGCCGGTCGTCTCCGAGAAGAGCTACTCGCTGATGGACCTCGGCAAGTACACCTTCGAGGTCGACCCGCGCTCGAACAAGACGGAGATCAAGATCGCCGTGGAGCAGGTCTTCGGCGTGAAGGTCGCCTCCGTCAACACCATCAACCGTCAGGGCAAGACGCGTCGCACGCGTTTCGGCCTGGGCAAGCGCAAGGACGTCAAGCGCGCGATCGTCACCCTGGTGGCGGGCGAGCAGATTGACGTCTTCGGCGGGCCGGTCGGCTAGAAGGGGCATCGACAATGGCAATCCGCAAGTACAAGCCCACGACGCCGGGCCGCCGAGGCGCGTCCGTCGCCGACTTCGCCGAGATCACCCGGACGACGCCGGAGAAGTCGCTCGTGCGCCCCCTCCACAAGAAGGGCGGCCGCAACAACGCCGGTCGCGTGACGACGCGCCACCAGGGAGGCGGCCACAAGCGCGCCTACCGGGTGATCGACTTCCGCCGCCACGACAAGGACGGCGTCCCCGCGAAGGTCGCGCACATCGAGTACGACCCGAACCGCACGGCGCGCATCGCGCTCCTGCACTTCGCGGACGGCACCAAGCGCTACATCGTCGCGCCGGTCGGCCTTAAGCAGGGCGACTCGGTCGAGGCGGGAGCCTCCGCCGACATCAAGCCCGGCAACAACCTTCCGCTGCGCAACATCCCCGTCGGCACCGTCGTGCACGCCATCGAGCTACGCCCGGGAGGCGGCGCGAAGATCGCCCGCTCCGCCGGGGCGTCGGTCCAGCTCGTCGCGAAGGACGCCGGGATGGCGCAGCTGCGCATGCCGTCCGGCGAGATCCGTAACGTCGACGCGCGCTGCCGCGCGACCGTGGGCGAGGTCGGCAACGCCGAGCAGTCGAACATCAACTGGGGCAAGGCCGGCCGGGCCCGCTGGAAGGGCAAGCGCCCGAGCGTCCGCGGCGTCGTCATGAACCCCGTCGATCACCCGCACGGCGGCGGCGAGGGCAAGACGTCCGGCGGTCGCCACCCGGTGAGCCCGTGGGGCAAGCCGGAGGGCCGCACGCGCCACGCGAAGAAGGAAAGCAACAAGCTCATCGTCCGCCGTCGTCGCACCGGCAAGAACAAGCGTTAAGGAGCCTCGGACATGCCACGTAGTTTGAAGAAGGGGCCCTTCGTCGACGGCCACCTCCAGAAGAAGGTGGACGTTCAGAACGAAGCCGGGACCAAGAACGTCATCAAGACGTGGTCGCGCCGCAGCGTGATCACGCCCGACTTCCTGGGCCACACCTTTGCCGTGCACGACGGGCGCAAGCACATCCCGGTCTTCGTCACCGAGGCGATGGTCGGCCACAAGTTGGGCGAGTTCGCGCCGACGCGTACGTTCAAGGGCCACGTCAAGGACGACCGCAAGGGGCGCCGCGCTTAGCCGCGGCAGAGGAAGGTAAGCCATGGAAGCCATAGCGCAGGCGCGACACATCCGTGTCACGGCGCAGAAGGCGCGACGCGTGATCGAGCTCGCACGCGGCGGGGTCGCCACCGACGTCGTCGCGTCGTTGAGGTTCCAGCCCCAGGCGGTCGCGGAACCCGTTCGCAAGCTCATCGAGTCGGCCATCGCCAACGCGCGGTTCAAGGCCGACGAGCTCGGCGAGCGCTTCGACGACACGGACCTGCTCATCAAGGAGATCTACGTCGACGAGGGCCCGACGATGAAGCGGATCCGTCCGCGCGCCCAGGGCCGCGCCGCTCGCATTCTCAAGCGCACGTGCCACATCACGGTCGTCGTCGCCACGCCGGACGCCGTCATCCAGGAAGGGGCCAAGTAATGGGCCAGAAGGTCAACCCGCACGGGTACCGCCTGGGCATCACGACCGATCACCGGTCGCGCTGGTTCGCCGACTCCACCAAGTCGGGCGAGCGGTACCGCGACTACGTGTCCGAGGACGTCAAGATCCGCAAGCTCATGGCCACCGGCCTCGAGCGCGCGGGCGTGTCGAAGGTGGAGATCGAGCGCACGCGCGAGCGCGTTCGCGTCGACCTGCACACCGCGCGCCCGGGCATCGTCATCGGTCGCCGCGGCGCCGAGGCGGACAAGCTCCGCGCCAACCTCGAGAAGCTCACGGGCAAGCAGGTCCAGTTGAACATCCTCGAGGTGAAGAACGCCGAGATGGACGCCCAGCTGGTCGCCCAGGGAATCGCGGAGCAGCTCGCCTCGCGCGTGTCGTTCCGCCGCGCCATGCGCAAGGGCATGCAGTCCGCCCAGCGCGCGGGCGCCAAAGGTATCCGGGTCCAGTGCTCGGGCCGCCTCGGCGGCGCCGAGATGTCGCGATCCGAGTTCTACCGCGAGGGCCGCGTCCCGTTGCACACGCTGCGCGCGAACATCGACTACGGCTTCTTCGAGGCCAAGACGACGTTCGGCCAGATCGGCGTCAAGGTGTGGATCTACAAGGGCGACATGACGGAGAAGGAGTGGGCGGCCGAGCAGGCCAAGGCTCCCCGTCCGCAGCGCGGAGGCCGCGGCGACCGCGGCGGACGCGGCGACGGCCCTCGTTCCTCCGGCTCGGCGCGCCAGCAGGCTCCGTCGGCTCCCGCCGCTGCCCCGGCCGCCGAGGCGCCCGCTGCCGAGCCACCCGCCGCCGAGGCTCCCAAGGCCGAGGCGCCCGCCGCCGACGCTCCGACGGAAACGACGGAGGCCTGATCATGTTGATCCCCCGTCGCGTCAAGCACCGCAAGCAGCACCACCCGAGGCGGACCGGTGCCGCCACCGGAGGCACCCAGGTGTCGTTCGGCGACTACGGCATCCAGGCCCTCGAGCCGGCATACGTCACCAACCGGCAGATCGAGGCCGCCCGTATCGCGATGACCCGTCACGTCAAGAGGGGCGGAAAGGTGTGGATCAACATCTACCCGGACCGTCCGCTCACGAAGAAGCCCGCCGAGACCCGCATGGGTTCCGGCAAGGGCTCGCCGGAGTGGTGGGTCGCGAACGTGAAGCCCGGGCGCATCATGTTCGAGCTCGCGGGCGTTCCCGAGGACCTCGCGCGCGAGGCGCTGAGCCGCGCGCAGCACAAGCTCCCCATGAAGACCCGATTCGTGTCGCGGGAAGGCGGTGACCAGTAATGGCCGTCGGAAGCAAGGATCTCGCCCCGGAGGAACTCGACGCGATGGAGGACTCGCGCCTCCTCGACGAACTCAAGAAGGCGAAGGAAGAGTTGTTCAACCTTCGTTTCCAGTCCGCCACCGGGCAGTTGGAGAGCCACGGTCGCCTCAAGGCCGTCAAGCGCGACATCGCCCGCATCTACACGATCTTGCGCGAGCGCGAGCTCGGCATCCGGACCGCGCCGAGTGCGGAAGCGAAGTAGGGAAGAAGACATGGCTCACGAGCACAGCACGGCGACCGCCGACCACCGCGCGTATCGCAAGACGCGGCGCGGTTACGTCACCTCGGACAAGATGGACAAGACCATCACGGTCGAGGTCGAGGACCGCGTCAAGCACCCCCTCTACGGCAAGGTCCTTCGCCGTAGCACCAAGATCAAGGCGCACGACGAGGCGAACACCGCCGGCGTCGGCGACCTCGTCCTCATCATGGAAACCCGCCCGTTGTCGGCCACCAAGCGCTGGCGACTGGTGGAGATCATCGAAAAGGCCCGCTAACCGTTCGGACAGGCTCGCCCCGCGAGAACCCCTCGACAGGAGTACGACATGATTCAGCAGGAGTCGCGACTGCGCGTCGCCGACAACACGGGTGCCAAGGAAATCTTGTGCATCCGGGTACTCGGCGGCTCGAAGCGACGCTACGCCGGCATCGGCGACGTCATCGTCGCCACCGTCAAGGACGCGATCCCCGGCGGCGGCGTGAAGAAGGGCGAGGTCGTCAAGGCCGTCATCGTCCGCACCGTCAAGGCGTCTCGGCGTCCCGATGGGTCGTACATCCGGTTCGACGAGAACGCCGCGGTCCTCCTCCGCGGGAAGGACACCGACCCGCGCGGCACGCGCATCTTCGGCCCCGTCGGCCGCGAGCTGCGCGACCGCAAGTTCATGAAGATCATCTCGCTCGCTCCGGAGGTCATCTGATGGCGAAGATCAAGAAGGGCGACCAGGTGGTCGTCATCGCCGGCCGCGACCGGGGCAAGGAGGGCCGCGTTCTCGAGGTCCTCACGGATCGCGACCAGGTGATCGTCGAAGGCATCCAGCGCGTGCAGCGGCACCTCAAGCCGAACACGCGCAAGACGAACCCCGAGGGCGGCATCATCACCATCGAGGCGCCCCTGCACGTGTCGAACGTGATGCTCATCGACCCGCAGACCAAGAAGGGCACCCGTGTGGGCTACCGCACGGAAGAGGTAGAGCGCGACGGACGCAAGCGCACGGTGCGCGTGCGGATCGCCAAGCGCTCGGGCAAGGACGTCTGATGGCCACGGCAACCGCACCCCGACTCAAGGCTCGCTATCGCGGCGAGATCATCGCGGCGCTCCGCGACGAGTTCAAGCACGGCAACGTCAACGAGGTTGCCGGCCTGACCAAGGTCGTCGTCAACATGGGCGTCGGCGAGGCGGCGAAGGACTCGAAGATCATCGACGGGGCGATCGCCGACCTGATGGCGATCACCGGGCAGAAGCCCCAGGTGACGAAGGCGAAGAAGTCCATCGCGCAGTTCAAGCTCCGCGAGGGTCAGCAGATCGGCGCCCACGTCACGCTGCGGGGCGACCGCATGTGGGAGTTCCTCGACCGCCTGCTGTCGATCGCGCTTCCCCGCATCCGCGACTTCCGCGGGCTGAGCCCCCGGCAGTTCGACGGGCACGGCAACTACACCTTCGGTCTCACGGAGCAGTCCGTGTTCCACGAGATCAACCAGGACAAGATCGACCGGGTGCGCGGCATGGACATCACCATCGTCACCACCGCCACGACCGACGAGGAAGGCCGGGCGCTGCTCAAGCACCTCGGATTCCCGTTCAAGGAGAAGTAATGGCCAAGACCGCCCTCAAGAACAAGGCGAACCGCAAGCCGAAGTTCCCCGTACGCGGATACACGCGGTGCCAGAAGTGCGGCCGCCCGCGCGCGGTCTACCGCAAGTTCGGGCTGTGTCGCGTGTGCTTCCGCGAGATGGCGCACGCCGGCGAACTCCCCGGCATCACGAAGAGCAGTTGGTAACGACTACGCCGAAGGTCCCCACCGGGAAACCACGACGAGGAAGAACAGACCACTCATGACGATGACAGACCCGATTGCCGACATGCTGACTCGGCTCAGGAACGCCAACGCGGCGTACCACGAGACCGTGTCCATGCCCCACTCGAAGCTCAAGGCGAACGTCGCCAAGATCCTCGAGGCCGAGGGATACATCCTCGGTTCCAGCGTGGCCGATGCCGAGGTGGGCAAGACGCTCACCCTCACGCTCAAGTACGGCCCGAACCGCGAGCGCTCGCTCGCGGGTGTTCGGCGTGTCTCCAAGCCGGGGCTCCGCGTGTACGCGAAGTCCACGAACCTGCCGCGCGTGCTCGGCGGGCTCGGCGTGGCGATCCTGTCCACCTCCTCGGGGCTCCTCACGGACCGCGAGGCCGAGAAGAAGGGCGTGGGCGGGGAAGTCCTCGCCTTCGTCTGGTAACGGGAGGTCTGGACATGTCTCGCATCGGAAAGGCCCCCGTGGTCATCCCCGCCGGCGTCGACGTCACCGTCTCCGGCGACGTCGTCACGGTCAAGGGACCCAAGGGCACCCTGAGCCACACCGTGGCCGCGCCCATCACCGTCGAGAAGACCGACGGGCAGATCGAGGTCAAGCGCCCGGACGATGAGCGCATCTCGAAGTCGCTTCACGGCCTCACGCGCACGCTCATCTACAACATGGTGATCGGCGTGACGGAGGGGTACGAGAAGAAGCTTGAGATCGTCGGTACCGGTTACCGCGTCGCCCAGAAGGGCTCGGACCTCGAGTTCTCGCTCGGCTTCTCCGCACCCGGTGCTCTTCAAGGCCCCCGCGGGAATCACGTTCACCTCGGAAAGCCCCACCGCGGTGACCATTCAGGGCATCGACAAGCAGCAGGTCGGCGAGGTCGCGGCGAACGTCCGCAAGATCCGCCCCCCGGAGCCCTACAAGGGCAAGGGTGTGCGCTACGTCGGCGAGAAGGTCCGCCGCAAGGCAGGAAAGGCGGGGAAGAAGTAGGCCATGTCTCTCATCATCAAGGGCAAGGACCGCGCGGCCCAGCGCAAGCGTCGTCACGTCCGTCTCCGCAAGCGGGTGTCGGGAACGCCGACGCGTCCGCGCCTCGTCGTCACCCGTTCGACCCGTCACATGGTCGCGCAGGTCGTCGACGACACGACGGGCCGCACGCTCGTCTCGGCGTCGACGCTCGAGTCCGACCTCCGCGCGGCCAAGGCGGACAAGACCGGAAAGGCCCAGGCGGTGGGCAAGCTCGTCGCCGAGCGTGCCAAGAAGGCCGGCATCTCCGAGGTCGTCTTCGACCGCGGGGGCAATAGGTACCACGGTCGCGTCGCGGCCGTCGCGGACGGCGCGCGGGAAGGCGGGCTGTCCCTGTGACCGGCTTCAACACGACGAAGGACAGTAACCATGGCTGACAACAGCGATCGCGGCGGGCGCCGCGACAACCGCCGAGGGGCGGAGCCCGAGAACAAGTTCATCGAGCGCGTCGTCACGATCAACCGCGTCTCGAAGGTCGTGAAGGGCGGACGCCGCTTCAACTTCACGGCGCTCGTGGTCGTCGGCGACGGCGACGGCAACGTCGGCGTCGGGTACGGGAAGGCGAAGGAGGTCCCCGTCGCCATCTCCAAGGGCGTCGAGGAGGCCAAGCGCTCGTTCTTCCGGGTGCCGCGCATCCAGGGCACGATTCCGCACACCGTTCAGGGCGAGGCGGCCGCGGGCGTGGTGTTCCTGCGCCCGGCGTCCCCCGGTACCGGCGTGATCGCGGGCGGCCCCGTGCGAGCCGTTCTCGAGTGCGCCGGGATTCATGACGTCCTGTCGAAGTCCCTGGGCTCGTCGAACGCGATCAACATCGTGCACGCCACCGTCGCGGCGCTCAAGGGTCTCGAGTCGCCGGAGGCGGTCGCCGCGCGTCGCGGAAAGAACGTCGAGGATGTGGCGCCGCACGCGCTGTTGCGCGCCCAGGCAGCGGGGTTGAAGTGATGGCACGCCTGAAGGTCACGCAGAAGAAGTCGAAGATCGGCACCAAGCCGAACCACCGCGAGACGCTCCGTTCGCTCGGGCTCAAGCGCGTGGGCGACATCGTCGTCAAGGAGGACCGTCCCGAGATTCGCGGGATGGTCAAGACGGTGTCCCACCTGGTCACCGTGGAGGAGGTCGAGTAATGGCTGAGGAGAGCAAGCCCGCGGCCAAGAAGCCCGCGGCCAAGAAGCCGCGCCGCCAAGTCGTCGGCGAGCAAGCCGGCGGCCAAGAAGCCCGCCGCCAAGAAGCCCGCCGCCAAGTCGTCGGCGAGCAAGCCGGCGGCCAAGAAGCCTGCGGCCAAGAAGCCCGCGGCGAGCAAGGCTACGGCGAGCAAGGCGACAGCGTCGAAGCGCCGCGGCGAAGCAAGGCCACGACGTCGAAGCCCGCGACGAGGCACCGCCGCCGGGAGCAAGCCGGTCGCGAAGAAGCCCGCCGCGAAGAAGCCGGCCACCCCGGCCCCGAAGGTGGACACGCTCCGGATGCACCACCTCCGGCCCGCCGCCGGCGCGCACACGCCGAAGACGCGCGTGGGTCGAGGCGAGGGCTCGAAGGGCAAGACGGCCGGCCGCGGAACCAAGGGGACGGGCGCGCGTTACCAGGTCTCGCCCCGATTCGAGGGCGGCCAGACGCCGATCCACATGCGGATTCCGAAGCTTCGCGGCTTCAAGAGCCCGTTCAAGGTCACGTACCAGGTGGTGAACGTCGCCCAGATCGCGGCGCTGTATCCCAAGGGCGGGACCGTCACCAAGATGGACCTGGTCGACAAGGGGGCGGTCCGCAAGAACCGCCCGGTCAAGGTGCTGGGCGACGGCGAGATCGCCGTCAAGGTCACCGTGGTGGACGCCGATCGCGTTTCGCAGTCCGCGAAGTCGAAGATCGAGGCCGCCGGCGGTTCCGTCAACCAAGGCTAGAGTCGAGGGCGAGCCCGCCGCACCGGCGGGCCGCTCGCGCAGGAGGCGAAGGGGTAGGTCAATGCTCGGAGGATTCGTCAGTGCGTTTCGCACTCCCGACCTGCGCCGCAAGCTCCTCTTCACGCTCGGGGTGCTGGCGCTGTACCGGCTCGGCGCGTCGATTCCGACCCCCGGCGTCGACTACGTCGCCGTCCAGCAGTGCATCAAGCTCGGGGATTCGACATCGGTCGTCCAGCTGATCAACGCGTTCAGCGGCGGCGCGCTCCTGCGCCTGTCCGTCTTCGCGCTCGGCGTCATGCCGTACATCACGGCGAGCATCATCGTCCAGCTGCTCCGCACCCTCATCCCGCGCTTCCAGGCGCTCCACGAGGAGGGCCAGGACGGCCAGGCGAAACTCACGCAGTACACGCGCTACATCACTATCGGCTTCGCCGCGATGCAGTCCGCGTCGTACATCACGCTCGCCCGCAACGGCCTCCTCCTGCAGAACTGCCAGAGCCCGCTGCTCGTCGAGCGACTCGTGGTACGCCATCGCGGTCATGATCCTCACGATGACGGCCGGAACGGTCCTCGATCATGTGGCTCGGCGAGCGCATCACGGAGCGCGGCATCGGCAACGGCATGTCGCTCCTGATCTTCACGTCGATCGCGTCGGGTTTCGCCTCGGCGGGCGTCTCGATCAGCAAGACCAGCGGCGGCGGCGACTTCAGCGGTCTGTGGATCTCCTCACGGTTCTCGCGGTCGTGATCGTCATCGTCTTCGTCGAGCAATCGCAGCGCCGCATCCCCGTCCAATACGCCAAACGCATGGTCGGGCGGAAGATGCTCGGCGGCACGTCGACGTACATCCCGATCAAGATCAACATGGCGGGCGTGATCCCGGTCATCTTCGCGTCGTCGCTGCTGACGATTCCGCAGCTGATCATCCAGTTCTCCGGCAACAGCCCGACGGGCTGGTCGATCTGGCTGTCGAAGTACCTCGTGCCGACGGGCGCGCCGCTCAACATGCTGATGTACACGCTCTTCGTCATCTTCTTCGCGTACTTCTACACGGCGATCACGTTCAACCCGGACGAGGTCGCCGACAACATGAAGAAGTACGGCGGATTCATTCCGGGCATCCGTCCGGGCAAGCCCACGGCGCAGTACCTCGACTACGTCCTTTCCCGCATCACGGCGGCCGGGTCGCTGTACCTCGCGATCGTCGCGCTCATCCCGACCATCCTCTTCGTCGCGCTCGACATGAACCAGCGCCTGCCGTTCGGCGGATCGTCGCTGATCATCGTCGTCGGCGTCGGCCTCGACACCGTCAAGCGCATCCAGGCGCAGCTGGAGCAGCGGCATTACGAAGGGTTCCTCAAGTAATGCGAGCGGTACTTCTCGGTCCGCCTGGAGCGGGCAAGGGGACGCAGGCTGCCCTCCTCGCGGAGCGCTGGGGCGTTCCCGCCATCTCGACCGGCGACATCTTCCGCGCGAACGTCTCCGGGCGGCACCGAGCTGGGCGCCAGGCGAAGTCGTACATGGATGCGGGCGCGCTCGTGCCCGACGAGGTGACCAACGCCATGGTGCGCGATCGGATCGAGCAGGACGACGCCGCGGAAGGATTCCTCCTCGACGGCTTCCCGCGCAACCCCGACCAGGCGGTCGAACTCGACACGATGCTCGGCTCGCTCGGCGTCGAACTCGACGTGGCGATCGAGATCACCGCGGACGAGGACGCCGTCACGGCGCGCCTGTTGAAGCGCGCCGAGATCGAGGGACGCACGGACGATCGCGAGGACGTCATTCGCGAGCGTCTCCGCGGTCTACGCGGAGAAGACCGCCCCCGTCACCGCGTTCTACGAGGGCCAGGGCCTGCTCGTTCGCGTCGACGGCCTCGGCGACATCGACGAGGTGACCGAGCGTATCGTCGCGGCGGTCGAAGGCCGCTAGCGTGGCCCGGGAGCGCATCCGCCGCAAGGCGCGGCACGAGATGCGCATCATGGCCGTCGCGGGCGTCGTCGTCGAGCGGCGCTCGCGGCCGCAGCCGCGGCCGCCGTCGACGGCGCGACGACGCCGGGACGTCGACGCGGCCGCCGCCGCCGTCTTCGCGCGCCGCCGCGCCGACTCGAGCTTCCTCGGCTACCTCGGCTATCCCGCCGTCACCTGCGTGTCCGTCAACGACGAGGTCGTCCACGGTATCCCCGGCCGACGCGTCCTCGCCGCGGGCGACGTGGTGTCCGTCGACTGCGGGGCGATCGTCGACGGGTGGCACGGCGACAGCGCGGTCAGCCTGATCGTCGGCGAGCCGCGATCGGCGGCGGACGCGGCACTCGTCGGCGACACGCGCGAGGCGCTGTGGGACGGGATCGCCGCGTTCGCGACGGCGCGGACCATCGCGCGACGTGGCCGATGCGGTCGAGGCGACGGCGCCTGCGCGCCGAGCTCTCACGCCGATCGAGGGATACGTGGGGCACGGGATCGGCACGGAGATGCACCAGGCGCCCGAGGTGCCGAACGAGCGACTCGGCGGCCGCGAGGCGAGGGTGCGGCCGGGACTGTGCATCGCGATCGAGCCGATGCTCTCGCGCGGCGGACGCGACACCCACGGTCCTGGACGACGGCTGGACGGTCGTGACGGACGACGGCGCGCGTGCCGCTCACTGGGAGCATTCGGTCGCGCGGCACGAGGACGGTATCTGGGTCCTGACCGCGTCCGACGGAGGGGCGAGCGAGCTGGGCGCCAGGGGCATCGTCCCCGTCGCCCCGTAGCCCGTAACCCCGTTGCGCACCGTCGCCGTGTGCGGAATCTCACCGTCGCTTCACGCGGCCGTTACGCCCGGGGCCATCGATCCGCAACCTCGATCCCCTAGCGTCGGGTCCAGACGACGGGGCAGGCGTCCCGTCGGCCAGGGGAGGGGGACACGGCCCGAAGCCTCGCCCACGCGACCGTCGCGACTCCGTTCCCCCGACCGCGCGACGCGACCACGAAAGGAACGATCGACATGGCACTGATCCCACCCCAGCCCTCGCTCGTCCGCGGAGGATGTCGCACGCGCCCTCGATCCGCAGGTCCGGGGAGCGGAGCTCGTCGCGCTCGCCGCCCACCGCGACCTCGCCGTGCGCGCCGTCATCGCGGGGCGCGCCGACGCCCCCATGGCGACGCTCATCTCGCTCGCGCACGAGACGGATGCCCGGATTCTCGACGCGCTCGTCGGCAATCCCACGAGCCCGCCGTGGGTCATCCGTGCGCTCGCGACGGAGCGGCGGGCGTCCATCCGCGAGGCCGCGATCGCCCGCCTCGCGGGCGATCGAAGCCCGCTCGGCGTAGCACGCCGCTCGGGAGCGCTGGGGAGCGCTGGTTCGTTCTCGAAACGCTGGGGGTCGCATCGGCGGACGGTCTGTGACGGGAATCACCGTTGTGGGTCTGTCTAGTTCGTCACAAACGCTCGGATTCGGGGCGCCGACGATCATACGATGAAAAGCGGACGGATTCGGATGGAAGGTGGATGGACTCATGGCACTCGGAATGTCTCCTGCCAAGCGCACGACGGATGACGTTGCGCGCGCCCTCGACCCCAGTGTGACCGGAGTGGATCTCCTGCCGCTCGCCGTTCACCGCGACCCTGCCGTCCGCGTGGCGGTCGCCTCCCGCACCGATTGCCCGATGGGCGCCCTCCTCGCCCTTGGCCACGATCGCAGCACGGAGGTCCTCGCGGCGCTCGTCCGCAACGCGCGCGCCCCGGAAACGCTGATTCGCCAGCTCGCCGAACACCGGAAGCCCGAGATTCGAGACGCCGCGCTGATGCGGCTCAAGAGGGCGTTCCGCTAGAACGAGACGCGCTTATCTCCTGCGCGCCGGCGATGTCGGCGCGCAGTTGAGTTTCCGGGCCGATCTACCGTATAGTTGCAGGTCGGGCGTTTTCGCGCGCCCACCCCCTGTCAACCGACGTTAGTGGAGTCAATGGCCAAGAAGGACGGCGTCATCGAGATCGAGGGCACCGTGGTCGAGGCGCTTCCGAACGCGTCGTTCCGTGTGGAACTCGCGAACGGGCACCTTGTCCTCGCCCACATCTCGGGCAAGATGCGCCAGCACTACATCCGGATCCTCCCCGAGGACCGGGTCGTGGTGGAGCTCACCCCGTACGACCTGTCCCGTGGCCGAATCGTCTACCGCTACAAGTAACAGACCGTCGCCGACGCTCACGCGTCCGAGCGCCGGCGGTGAAGGAATGAGAATGAAGGTCAAGCCCAGCGTCAAGCCGATCTGCGACAAGTGCAAGGTGATTCGTCGCGGCGGCCGCGTGATGGTCATTTGCGAGAACCTGCGCCACAAGCAGCGCCAGGGCTAGACCGTACAGCGCCTCGCCACCACATCGGTGGAACCCCCGGCTCGGAGGCCGGAGCCCGCTCGCTTGAGCGGGGCGGCGAGGTGTAGGACCTCCGACCAGTAGTGGAGATACGAACATGGCAAGACTCGTCGGGGTCGACCTTCCGCGCGACAAGCGCATGGAGGTCGCGCTCACCTACATCTTCGGCGTCGGCCGCACGCGGGCACTTCAGACCCTCGCGGCGACCGGCGTGAGCCCCGAGCTTCGCGTCAAGGACGCGACGGACGAACAGCTCGTCGCGATTCGCGACTACATCGAGGCCAACTTCCAGGTCGAGGGCGACCTGCGACGCGAGGTCCAGGCGGACATTCGCCGCAAGGTCGAGATCGGCACGTACCAGGGCATCCGGCACCGCCGCGGAATGCCGGTGCGCGGACAGCGCACCAAGACGAACGCCCGCACCCGCAAGGGCCCCAAGAAGACCGTCGCCGGAAAGAAGAAGGCATAACCCATGGCCGCTCCCGCTCGTAAGCCGCGCAAGAAGATCAAGAAGACCGTCGACCACGGTCAGGCGCACATCAAGTCGACCTTCAACAACACGATCATTTCGATCACCGACCCCGCCGGGGCGGTCGTCTCGTGGTCGTCGTCGGGGCAGGTGGGCTACAAGGGCTCCCGCAAGTCCACGCCGTTCGCGGCGCAGTTGGCCGCCGAAGCCGCTGCGCGCAAGGCGAAGGACGCGGGCATGACCAAGGTGGACGTCTTCGTCAAGGGCCCGGGCTCCGGTCGCGACACCGCGATCCGGTCCCTGACCGCCGCCGGACTCGACGTCACGTCCATCAAGGACGTCACGCCGCAGGCCCACAACGGATGCCGGCCTCCCAAGCGTCGTCGCAACTAATCGTCCGAGCGCGCGTCCGCTCCGGCGGGGCGCGCTCCCCACACAACTCCAGAGACCCATCAGCACACGCAAGATCCCTGAGCGACAGGATGTCGCCGGGGGCCGAACGGGCATCAAATAGCGGATGCCCGGAAAGGAACAACCGTGCTCATCGCGCAGCGCCCCACGCTGACCGAGAAGGTCATCGCGGACAATCGTTCGCAGTTCTCTCTCAAGCCCCTCGAGCCTGGCTTCGGCTACACCCTGGGCAACTCGCTTCGCCGGACGCTTCTCTCCTCGATCCCCGGCGCCGCCATCACGTCCCTGCGGTTCGAGGGCGTCCTCCACGAGTTCACGACGATCGAGGGGGTGAAGGAGGACGTCACCGAGATCCTCCTCAACCTCAAGAGCCTCGTCGTCTCCTCGCAGAATGACGAGCCCGTCATCATGTACCTCCGCAAGAGCGGCGCGGGCGCGGTCACCGGTGCGGACATCGCGCCGCCGGCCGGGGTCGAAATCCACAACCCCGAGCTGCACATCGCCACGCTGAACTCCAAGGCGAAGTTCGAGGTCGAAATGACGGTCGAGCGCGGCCGTGGGTACGTCCCCGCCACGCTCAACAAGCAGTACGACGCCGAGATCGGCCAGATCCCCGTCGACTCGATCTACTCCCCGGTGCTCAAGGTGACGTACAAGGTCGAGGCCACGCGCGTCGCCCAGCGCACGGACTTCGACGAGCTCATCATCGACGTGGAGACCAAGTCGTCGATCTCCCCGCGCGACGCTCTGGCGTCCGCCGGGTCGACGCTGGTCGAGCTCTTCTCGCTCGCGCGGGGCCTCAACGAGGCCGCCGAGGGCATCGAGATCGGGCCGTCCGACACGGACGAGTCGCTCGAGGAGGACTACAACCTCCCGGTCGAGGAGCTCAACCTCACGCAGCGTTCGTACAACTGCCTCAAGCGCGAGGGCATCCACACCGTGGGCGAGCTCACGGCGCGCAGCGAGGCCGACCTCATGGACATCCGTAACTTCGGCCAGAAGTCGATCACCGAGGTGAAGGAGAAGCTCGCGGAGCTGGGCTTCTCCCTCAAGGATGGCGGGAGCGACTACGACCCCGCCGTCTCCGGTGTGTACTTCTCCGGCAACGAAGACAACTAGTAGGGAGCGAGACAATGCCTACTCCGACCAAGGGTGCCCGCATGGGCGGCGGTCCGGCCCACGAGCGCCTCATGCTCGCGAACCTGGCCCAGAGCCTGTTCGAGCACGGCCGGATCACGACGACGGCGATGCGCGCCAAGCGCCTTCGTCCGTTCGCCGAGCGCCTCATCACCTTCGCGAAGCGCGGCGATCTCGCGTCACGTCGCCGGGTCATGGGCGTGATCCACGACAAGTCCGTGGTGCATACGCTCTTCACCGAGATCGGCCCGGCCTTCGCCGACCGCGCCGGCGGCTACACGCGTATCACCAAGGTGGGCACGCGCAAGGGCGACAACGCCCCGCTCGCGGTCATCGAACTCGTCGACGGGCCGGTGAGCGACAAGCAGGCCGTCGTCGCCGAGGCGGCGAAGGCGGCGGAGCGCGCGGCGAAGAAGGCGGATTCCGACGCGACGAGCGCGGAGGCGGACGAGAAGTCGGCTCCCGCGGGCGACGCCGCGAAGAAGGGCGAGCCGCCGAGAAGACCCGCCGCGAAGAAGGGCGACGCGAAGAAGCCCGCCGCGAAGAAGCCGGCGGCGAAGAAGCCGGCGTCCAAGGGCGAGTAGCGCCCCACAGCGTCCGAGGCGGACCCGATGAGCGACTCCGAGGAGTACGTCCGGGTCCGCCTCGACCTTTCCTACGACGGCACGGACTTCGCCGGGTGGGCCGTCCAGCCTCGCATGAGGACCGTCCAGGGCGTCCTCGAGGACGCCGTCGCGCGGGTGACGCGCGCCGACCCCCCGCCGCGCATCACCGTCGCGGGGCGCACCGACGCCGGGGTCCACGCGCGCGGACAGGTCGCGCACGTCGACCTGCCCGCGGCGCTGTGGCGCCGCCTGCCGGGACGACGCGGGGGAGACGAGGGCGAGACCCTCGCCCGGCGTCTCAGGCGCTTCCTTCCCGACGACGTCGTCGTGCGGTCCGCGAGCCGCGCGCCCGACGGGTTCGACGCGCGGTTCAGCGCGCTCGAGCGCCGCTACTCCTACCGCGTCGTCGAGGCGGCGGTCGCCCCGGATCCGTTGCGGCGTCGATACGCGTTCGCCTACCCGCGGGCGCTGGATCTCGACCGCTTGAACGAGGCGTCGCGAAGCGTCGCCGGGCTCCGGGACTTCTCGGCGTTCTGCCGGCCGCGCGAGGGCGCGACCACCATCCGCGAACTGCGGGAGTTCTCCTGGTCGCGCGTGCGCGACGGCGCGGACGCGGAGCTGCTCGTCGCGACGGTGAGGGCCGACGCGTTCTGCCATTCGATGGTGCGTTCCCTCGTCGGGGCCGTGCTCGCCGTCGGCGATGCGAGGCGCGATCTTGCGTGGCTACGCGACGTCGCCGCGTCTGTTCGCCGCTCCTCGTTGATCGTCGTCGCGCCCCCGCACGGCCTCACGCTCGAGGACGTGGTCTATCCGAGCGACTCCGAGCTCGCCTCGCGGGCGGAGCGGACCCGGCGTCGGCGCTCGCTGGATTGACCCACCCCTGCGCGACCGGTATGCTCAAGGGTCGTTGTGCGTGCCCGCGCGAACCGGTCGCGACCCCTCCGCGGAACACGCCGACCGACCCGCTGGTATCGCCAGCGACCACCTGCGATCGAGAAAAGGCTTCACGTGCGCACATACTCTCCCAAGCCCGCTGACACCACGGCGGCGTGGCACGTCATCGACGCCACGGACGTCGTGCTCGGTCGCCTCGCGACCCACGCCGCGACGCTTCTGCGCGGCAAGCACAAGCCCTCCTTCGCTCCGCACCTCGACTGCGGCGACTTCGTCATCGTCATCAACGCGGACAAGGTCGCGCTGACGGGCGCCAAGGCGACCTCGAAGCTCGTGTACCGCCACTCGGGGTTCCCGGGCGGCATCAAGTCGATTCCGATCGGCGAGCTCCTCGCGAAGGACTCCCGCAAGGTCATCGAGAATGCCGTCCGCGGCATGCTCCCGCACACCCGCCTCGGGCGCGCCCAGATGGCCAAGCTCAAGGTGTACCCCGGCGCCGAGCACCCTCACGCCGCGCAGCAGCCCAAGAACTTCCCGATTACCCAGGTCGCGCAGTAACCCGGGTCACGACAAAGGACGCATCAGTGGACGACGAGACGCAGGACGCGACGAACGAGACGCCGACGGAGTACACCTCGGAAAGCGCGCCCGCGAGCGCCAGCTCGGGGACATCCGCCATCGAGCCGGGTGCCGGGCTGGGCCGCCGCAAGGAGGCCGTCGCGCGCGTTCGCCTCGTTCCCGGATCGGGCACTTGGTCGATCAACGGCCGTACCCTCGAGGACTATTTCCCCAACAAGGTTCACCAGCAGCTCGTCAGCAGCCCCTTCACGCTGCTGAGCATCGAGGGGCGCTTCGATGTCCACGCGCGCATCCACGGCGGCGGGCCGTCCGGCCAGGCCGGCGCGTTGCGCCTCGGCGTGGCGCGCGCCCTCAACGCCATCGACCTCGAGACGAACCGCGCGGCCCTCAAGAAGGCCGGGTACCTGACGCGCGACCCGCGCGTCGTCGAGCGTAAGAAGGCAGGACTGAAGAAGGCCCGCCGCGCTCCGCAGTACTCGAAGCGATAGCATTTCGCGCATGGCGCGCCTGTTCGGCACCGATGGTGTACGCGGCGTCGCGAACCGGGAGGTGACGGCGGAGCTCGCCGTCGATCTGGCCGTCGCGGCGGCGCACGTCCTCGCCGAGCGCGGCGACTTCGCCGGGCACCGCCCCACGGCCGTGGTGGGCCGCGACACGCGAATCTCCGGGCAGTTCCTCTCGGCCGCCGTCGCCGCCGGGCTCGCGAGCGCCGGCGTCGACGTCCTCGACGCGGGGGTCGTGCCCACGCCGGGCGTGGCGTACCTCGTCGGCGCCGTCGAGGCCGACCTGGGCGTCGTCATCTCGGCCTCGCACAATCCCATGCCGGACAACGGCATCAAGTTCTTCGCCAGCGGCGGCCAGAAACTCGACGACGCCGTCGAGGTGGCCATCGAGGGCCGGCTCGGCGAGGCGTGGGAGCGCCCGACCGGCGCGGACGTCGGCACCGTGAGGTGCGTCCCGGAGCTCGTGAAGCAGTACGTCGACCACGTCGTCTCGGCCGCGGCGTCGTTCTCCGGTTCGGACGCCCCCGCCGCGGGACTGACGATCGTGGTCGACTGCGCCCACGGCGCCGCGTCCGAAGCCGGCCCCGCCGCGCTCCGGGCCGCCGGGGCGAACGTCGTCGTCCTCCACGCCGAGCCCGACGGCCGCAACATCAACGACGGGGTGGGCTCGACCCACCTCGACCCGCTGCGTGATGCCGTCGCGGCCGAAGGGGCGGACCTCGGCGTCGCGTTCGACGGCGACGCGGATCGTTGCCTCGCGGTCGACGCGGGGGGCGACGTCGTCGACGGCGATCAGATCATGGGGGCGTTCGCGGTCGCGATGAAGGCGGGCGGAACGCTCTACCGCGACACGCTCGTAGCGACGGTGATGAGCAACCTCGGGCTCCACCGCGCCATGCGAGACGCGGGCATCGACATCGTCGAAACCGCCGTCGGCGACCGCTACGTGCTCGAGGCGATGCGCGAGGCCGGGTACACCCTCGGGGGCGAACAGTCGGGGCACATCATCGTCTCGGAGTACGCCACGACAGGCGACGGAATTCTGACGGCCCTCCTCCTCGCCGCGACGCTCGCCTCGAGCGGTGGGACGCTGCGCGAACTCTGCTCCGGCGTCGTCCGACTGCCCCAGGTCCTCGTCAACGTCGACGGCGTCGACCGCACGCGCGTGTTCACCGACGACGCCGTGCAGGAGGAGGTCGCCGCGGTCCGAGCCGAACTCGGCGACACGGGACGCGTGTTGTTGCGCCCGTCGGGTACCGAGCCCGTGGTGCGGGTGATGGTCGAGGCGGACACGGACGCCGTCGCGCGGGACGCCGCCGCGCGGCTCGCCGACGTCGTCACGGCGCGACTGGCTCTCTCCTCATGAGGACGGGGTGGGGGGCGGACCTCGCGAACTGGTGGCACACGACGTGGCATGCGATCTCCGGGTTCGCCTCGGGACTCGAGGACTCGATCCTCTCGCTGACCGAGTCGGTGTGGATCTACCCGTCCGTGTGGGCGGTGACCGTGATCGACGGCATCTTCCCCCCGATCCCGTCGGAGTCAGTCGTCATCGCCGCCGCGACGACGTGGTCGCAGACCGGCCATCCGATCATCGTGTTCATCTGGTTCGCCGCCGCGCTCGGCGCGTGGTGCGGCGATCAACTCGCCTACGCGATCGGCATGGCGATCCCCGTGCGCAAGGTTCCGGGCATGCGCGGACCGCGGGGGCTTGCGACGCTCGACTGGGCGGAGCACGCGCTCGAGCACCGCGGGACGTCGTTCATCATCGCCGCCCGCTTCATCCCCGTCGGGCGCGTCGCCGTCAACCTGACGGCCGGAGCCCTCCGCTTCCCGCGGCGACGGTTCATGGCCGTCGACGCGCTCGGCGCCTCGATCTGGGCGTCGTACTCGATCGTCCTCGGCACGATCGCGGGGTCGATCCTCAACAACAGCCTGCTCCTCAGCATCGCGATCGGCGTCCTCGGCGGCATCATCCTCGGCTACCTCGTGGACCTCGTCCTGTCGAAGGTCGGGGTCCAGCCTCCGGAGATGGTCCCGGTGGAGGAGCTGCCCGCCGAGGGCCCGATCGCGCGTCGGCGCGCCCGCCGCGTGAACGACGAGGAGCCGGACGGCGCCTAGAGCTTGCGCAGGTGGACGCGTTCGACGGCGTGCGTCGCGCCCTTGTGGAGGATGATCGTCGCCCGCGATCGCGTGGGGGCGATGTTCCGTTCGAGGTTCGGCGCGTTGATGGAGTCCCAGATCTCGCCCGCGCGCTCGCGCGCCTCCTCGTCCGTCAGCGACGCGAACATCCGGAAGTATGAGTCGGGCTGGGAGAACGCCGTCTGGCGAAGCGAGAGGAAGCGTTCGACGTACCAGCGCCGCACGTCGGCGGCGTCGGCGTCCACATAGATCGACACGTCGAAGTAGTCGCTCACGGCAAGCGCCCCGGTCTCCGTGTCGCGAAGCGAGGCCGGCTGGAGCACGTTGAGGCCCTCGATGATGAGGATGTCGGGGCGGCTGACCGTAGTGGTCGCGCCCGGGATGATGTCGTACGTGTGGTGGGAATACACGGGGGCGGTGACGGTCGCCTCGCCGGATTTCACCGCGGCGACGAAGTCGCGGAGGGCGCGACGATCGTACGACTCGGGGAAGCCCTTCTTGAGGAGCAGGCCGCGGTCCTGGAGCACCGCGTTCGGGTAGAGGAACCCGTCGGTCGTGACGAGCTCGACCCGCGGGCTCGAGGGCCATCGGGCCATGAGCTCGCGAAGGAGCCGCGCCGTGGTCGACTTCCCGACGGCGACGGATCCCGCCACCGCGATGACGAACGGCGTGCGGGAGGCCCGGCCGCCGAGGAACTCGTCGGTCGCGCCGTGGAGATGGCCGATCGCGGCGGAGTAGAGGTCGAGGAGGCGCGAGAGCGGCCGGTAGACGTGATCGACCTCGACGAGATCGACGGGATCGCCGAGGCCGCGGACGCGCGCGATGTCCTTCTCGGTCAGGGGGAGGGGGGTCTTGCCCGCGAGGGCGAACCACTCGTCGCGCGTGAAGGTGGTGAAGGTGCCTCCGACGTCTGCGGTGGTCGCCTTGTCCATCCCACCATTCTGGCGCATTCGCCGACGCCGCGAGCGCGCTCGTCCGCGCGGCGACGCGGACAACTAGACTCGTCGTCATGTGCGGCATCGTGGGATACGTCGGTCCCGTCGAGGCGAGCCTGCGCCCGCAGGAGGTCGTTCTCGCGGGGCTCGCCCGGCTCGAGTATCGGGGATACGACTCCGCGGGCATCGCCGTCGTCACCGACGACCGCCAGGGCCTGTCGATGGCGAAGAAGGCGGGCAAACTCGCCGTGCTCGTCGACGAGCTGACGTCCCACCCGCTTCCCCCCGGCACCGTGGCGATCGGGCACACGCGCTGGGCAACCCACGGCGCCCCGACGGACTCCAACGCCCACCCCCACCTCGCGGCGGGGGGGCGCATCGCGGTCATCCACAACGGCATCATCGAAAACCACGCCGCGCTGCGCGCCGAGCTTGTCGAATCGGGCGTCGAGTTCGCGTCCGACACGGACACCGAGGTCGCGGGCCATCTTCTCGCGAAGGAGGTGGAAAGCGGCAAGAACCTCGCCCAGGCGATGCGCGACGCCGCGCGACGCCTCGAAGGAGCCTTCACGCTTCTCGCCGTCGACGCGCGCGAGCCGCACGTCGTCGTCGGCGCCCGACGCAACTCGCCGCTCGTCGTCGGTCTCGGCGACGGCGAGAACTTCCTGGGCTCCGACGTTGTCGCGTTCATCGAGCACACGAAGACGGCGCTCGAGCTCGGCCAGGACGAGGTCGTGGAGATCACGCCCGACAGCGTGGTCGTGACGACGACGGACGGCACGCCCGTCACGCGCGAGCCGTACACCATCGACTGGGACACGACCGCCGCCGAGAAGGGCGGGTTCTCCACGTTCATGGAGAAGGAGATCCACGACCAGCCGTCGGCCGTCGCGGACACGCTGAGGGGACGATTCGACGAGAACGGGCGCCTGACGCTCGACGGCGGGATCATCGCGGAGAGCGTCCTCAACGCCATCGACAAGATCATCGTCATCGCGTGCGGGACATCGAGCTACGCGGGACTCGTCGCGAAGTACGCGATCGAGCATTGGTGCCGCATCCCCGTCGAGGTCGAGTACTCCCACGAGTTCCGGTACCGCGATCCGGTGGTGTCGGTGAAGACGCTCGTCGTCGCGATCTCCCAGTCGGGCGAGACGATGGACACGATCCAGGCGATGCGGTACGCGCAGCAGCAGGGCGCGAACGTCGTCGCGATCGTCAACGTCCAGGGCAGCACGATCGCGCGCGAGGCGGACGCCGTGCTGTACACGCGCGCCGGGCCGGAGATCGCCGTCGCGTCCACGAAGGCGCTTCTCGCACAGATCGTCGCCACCTACCTTCTCGGCGTGTACCTGTCGGACCTCCGCGGCAACAAGTTCCCCGACGAGGTTCGCGCGATCTTCGACGCCCTCGGGGACATGCCGGCGAAGATCCAGCGCGTGCTCGACACGGCCGAGCCGATCCGGGAACTCGCGCGCTCGATGGCGAACGAGAAGACCATCCTCTTCCTCGGCCGGCACGTGGGTTACCCCGTCGCGCTCGAGGGGGCGCTGAAGCTCAAGGAGCTCGCGTACATCCACGCGGAGGGCTTCGCCGCCGGAGAGCTCAAGCACGGTCCGATCGCGCTCGTCGAAAAGGACTTGCCGATCTTCATCATCCTGCCGTCGCCGCGGGGACGCGAGTCGCTTCACGCGAAGGTGCTCTCGAACGTCCAGGAGGTTCGCGCGCGCGGGGCGCGGACCATCGTCCTCGCGGAGGAGGGCGACGAGGTGGCGGCCGACCACGCGAGCGAGGTGTTCTACCTCCCGGAGGCGCCCGTACTCATGACGCCGCTTCTCGCGCTCGTTCCGCTCCAGATATTCGCCTGCGAGCTCGCCGGCGCGAAGGGCAACGACGTGGACCAACCCCGCAACCTCGCGAAGTCCGTGACGGTGGAGTGACGTGATCGTCGGACTGGGAATCGATGTCGTCGCGCTCGACCGCTTCGAGGAGACGCTCAAGCGGTCGCCGGGGCTCCGCGAACGCGTCTTCACGCCCGGGGAGCGGGCGATGGGCGACGCGAGCCTCGCGGCGCGCTGGGCGGCCAAGGAGGCGCTCGCGAAGGCCCTCGGGGCGCCCGTGGGCCTCGCGTGGCACGACGCGGAGGTCGTCCGCGCCGAGTCGGGCGACCCGTCGTTCGTGGTGACGGGGACGGTCGCCGCGCGGGCGGCGGAGCTCGGGGTGGCGCGGTTCCACCTGTCGATGTCGCACGACGGCGGGATGGCGTCGGCCGTCGTGGTCGCGGAGTCGGACGCATGACCGGGGTCACCGTCGCCGTCGACTACGACGCGATCGCCGCGAACGTCGCGGCGCTCAAGGCGCGCTCCGACCCCGCGGATGTGATCGCGGTCGTCAAGGCCGACGGCTACGGCCACGGTCTCGTGGAGTCGGCCCGGGCGGCGCGCACCGGCGGTGCCGGATGGCTGGGCGTGGCGCAGGTGGACGAGGCGGTCGCCCTGCGCGCGGCAGGGGACGAGGGACGGATCCTCGCGTGGCTCTTCGGACCGACGACTCCGCTCGCCCCCCTCGTCGCCGCCGACGTCGACGTCTCGGTTTCCTCGCTCGACGCCCTGCGCGCCCTGGCGGCCGCGGCCGCCGAGGCGGGCCGCCCCGCGCGCGTGCACGTGGGCGTCGACACGGGTCTCGGCCGCGAGGGCGTCACGCCGGACGAGCTTCCCGCGCTGCTCGACGCGCTCGCGCCCCTCGTCGCGTCCGAGCGGGTCGTTCCCGCGGGCATCTGGTCCCACCTCGCGTGGGCCGACGCCCCCGGCCATCCCACGATCGACGTGCAGGCCGCGGTGTTCGAGGGCGCGCTCGGGCTCGCCCGCGAGCGGGGCCTCGATTTCGAGGTGCGCCACCTCGCCAACTCTGCGGCCGCGCTCACGCGCCCGGACCTCCGGTACGACCTCGTCCGCCCCGGCATCGCCGTCTACGGCCTGCCTCCCATCCCGGACGAGTCCGGCGAGAACTTCGGCCTCGTGCCCGCGATGTCCGTGACGTCGACGGTCGCCCTCGTCAAGAAGGTGCCCGCGGGGCACGGCGTGAGCTACGGGCACGAATACGTGACGGAGCGCGAGACCCACCTCGGCCTCGTCGCGGCGGGGTACGCGGACGGCGTGTTCCGTTCGGCCGGGGGGCGCGCGGCCGTCGGGATACGCGGGGGGCTCTACCGCATCGCGGGCCGCGTGTGCATGGACCAGTTCGTCGTCGACCTCGGCCCGACGACGTCCGTCGAGCCCGGGGACGTCGCCACACTGATCGGCCCCGGCGGCCCGACCGCGCGCGACTGGGCCGACGCCGCGGGCACGATCGACTACGAGATCGTCTGCCGCTTCGGTTCGCACCGCGCGAAGGCCGGAGCGGCGTGAGGCTCGAGCTCGCCGACGCGGACGCGATGCGCGGCCTCGGCCGCTCGCTCGCGTCCGTCCTGCGCGCGGGGGACCTCGTCATCCTCGTCGGAGACCTCGGGGCGGGCAAGACCACGCTGGTCCAGGGGATCGGCGCCGGTCTGGGCGTCGGCGGCACGATCGCCAGCCCGACCTTCATCATCGCCCGCGCGCACCGTCCGGCGCCGGGGAAGCCGGCGTTGATCCACGTCGACGCCTACCGGCTCGGATCGCTCCGCGAACTCGACGACCTGGATCTCGACGAGAGCATCGACGACGCCGTGACGGTCGTCGAATGGGGGGAGGGCCTCGCGGAGGCGCTCGCCGAGAGTCACCTTCGGGTCGACATCGCGCGCGAGCGCGGCGGGGCCGAGGGAGACCCCGAGGCCGGTCCGCGCTGGGTCGCGATCGAGGGGCACGGCCCGCGATGGGCCGACGTCGACCTCGACGCCGTGCTCGCCGCGCGCTCGTAGGCTTGACGCATGACGACCCTCGCCATCGACACCTCCTCGGCCCTGAGCGTCGCCCTCGTCGACGGCGACGCCGTCCTCGCCGCCGCGTCGGCGTACGCGCCCCGCGGCCACGCCGAACTCCTCGCGCCGATGGTCCGGGACGTGCTCGCGGAAGCCGGCGTCGCGTCGCCGTCGTCGATCGTCGTCGGGACCGGTCCCGCGCCGTTCACGGGGCTTCGCGTCGGACTCGTCACCGCGCGGACGCTCGGGCTCGCGTGGGACGTCGAGGTACTCGGCGTGTGCTCGCTCGACGCCCTCGGGGCCGCCCACGGGGCCGAGGCGACGGTGATCGCCGACGCGCGCCGACGCGAGGTGTATTGGGCGCGCTACGAGTCGGGGCGTCCGGGTCGCCGGGCCCGGCGTCGCCGCGCCGGGAGACGTCGACGTCGTGGGCGACGTCATCGGCCGCGGCGCGACGCTCTACCCCGAAGTGTTCGGCGACGCCCCGCCCGAGACGGCGTGGGACCCCGACCCCGCGTGGCTCGCGCGCGTCGCGGCGTCGCGCCCGGACGCCGTCGTCTCCCCGCCCGAGCCGCTGTACCTCCGGCGGCCCGACGTGCACGGGGTGCCGGCGTGACGCGGCGAGGCGACGATCCGCGACCTCACCGAGGACGACCTCGCGTGGATCGCGGAGCGGGAGACGGGAGATCTTCGGAGCCTCGGCGTGGTCGACCCGCGTCATCGAGGCGGACTACGCCTTCGGCTCGACGCGCTACCGCGGCATCGAGGTCGACGGCGAGCTCGCGGGCTACGCCATCTACGGGTTCGACGGGGACTCGTTCCACCTGATGAACCTCGCCGTCGTGCCCTCCGCGCGGGGGCAGGGGCTCGGCCGGGCGCTCATGGACGACTTCCTGGCCGAGGCGACGAGACTCGGGGTCGACGAGGCGTGCCTCGAGGTCGCGGTGACGAACGAGGCGGCGCTCGGGCTGTACCGCGCCTACGGATTCGACGACGTACGGACGCGCCCGCGCTACTACCAGCCCGAGGACGTCGACGGCGTCGTGATGCGGCTGCGCCTCGTCCCCGACACCCGCGACTCGGACGCCTAGGGTGGTGCCGTGGATCCGCTAGTCCTGGGAATCGAGAGCACGTGCGACGAGACGGGCGTCGCGCTCGTGCGCGGCCACGAGCTCGTGGGCGAGGCCGTCGCGAGCTCGATGGACGAGCACGCCCGTTTCGGGGGCATCGTTCCCGAGGTCGCCTCGCGGGCTCACCTCGAGGAGATGATCCCGACCATCGACGCGGCGCTCGGCGACGCGGGCGCGCCTCTCGCCGACGTCGACGCCGTCGCGGTCGCGTCGGGCCCGGGGCTCGTCGGATCGCTCACCGTCGGCGTCGCGGCCGCGAAGGCGCTCGCGCTCGCGCTCGACCGCCCCTTCTACGGCGTCAACCACGTCGTCGCCCACGCGGCGGTCGATTCGCTCGTCCACGGGCCGTTCCCCGATCGCTTCCTCGCGCTCGTCGTCTCGGGCGGCCACTCGTCGCTCCTGCTCGTCGACGACATCGCCACGGGTGTCGCGGAGCTCGGCCAGACGCTCGACGACGCGGCCGGCGAGGCTTTCGACAAGGTCGGCCGCCTGCTCGGCCTGCCGTATCCGGGAGGCCCCCACGTCGACCGCCTCGCGCGGGACGGCGACCCGGAGGCGATCGCCTTTCCGCGCGGGCTCACGGCGCCGAAGGACCGCGAGCGTCACGCGTACGACTTCTCCTTCAGCGGCCTCAAGACGGCGGTCGCGCGATGGATCGAGGCGTGCGAGGACGAGGGGCGCGCACTCCCGCGCGCCGACGTCGCGGCGAGCTTCGCGGCGGCGGTCGCCGACGTCCTCGTGGCGAAGACGCTGCGCGCCTGCGAGACCCACGGGGTGGACACCGTGGTGATCGGGGGTGGGTTCTCCGCCAACTCCCAGCTGCGTGCGATGGCGAACGAGCGCTTCGGCGCGGCGGGCGTGACGGTGCGGATCCCTCCCATCCGGTACTGCACGGACAACGGGGCGATGATCGCGGCGCTCGGGAGCGCCGCGGTATCGCGGGGGGTGGCGCCCTCCGACCTCGGCATCGGGGTGGACTCGGCGATGTCGCTCGAGATTCCGGTGACATGAGGCGCGCGCTCGCCGCCGTCGCGCTGGTCGGGATCGTGATCCTCGGCGGCGACGTCGCGGCGGGTTCGGTGCCGCGGCTCCTCCCCCTCGTCGAGCCCCGGGTCGTCTCCGTGCCCCTGCCCGACGACATCGTCCTGTCGTGGGGGCCGAGCCAGGGCGACTACGCGCGCGGCCTCCAGACGGCACACGCCATGACCCTCGACGAGGCCGCGGGCCAGGTGATCGTCGCCCGGTTCCTCGGGCGCAGCCCCGCGGCGGTCGAGTCGCTGGTCCACACGTACCACCTCGGGGGTGTTGTCTTCGGGGGCGGCAACGTCGGCTCGGCCTCGCTCAACCGGAAGCTGACGGCGGCCGCGCAGGCGGGCGGCGACGGGCGTGACTGGCCGGTGATCACCGCCACCGATCAGGAGGGCGGGACGGTGGCGAGGCTCGAGGCCACCGTTCCCCGACTGCCGGCGTTCCTCGCGTCCGGCGCCGTTCGGGACAAGGACACGGTCGAGGCGGCCTTCCGCGGAACCGGCGCCGACATGCTCGCGATGGGCTTCAACGTCGACCTTGCGCCGGTCGCGGACCTGACGGCCGGGCTATCCGACCCGATCATCCGGACCCGCTCGCCAGGGGACGACGCCGGTGACGCCTCGGCGACGGTCGTCGCGGCGGCGGAGGGGCTCCTGTCCGCGGGCGTCGCGCCGGCGGTCAAGCACTTTCCGGGGCACGGCGGCGTCACGGTGGACTCGCACGTGGGCCTGCCCATCCAGTCCGCGTCCCTCGAGGAGCTGGAGTCGTATGACCTCGTGCCGTTCCGCGCGGCCGATCGACGCTGGAGTGCCGATGGTGATGATGTCGCATGTCGCCGTGACGGCGTGGGGAGGCGGACCGTCGTCGCTCAATCCGGCCGCGTACGCGTACCTCCGGGACGATCTCCGCTTCCGGGGCGTGACAGTCACGGACTCGCTGAGCATGGCGGCGGTGGTCTCGCGAGGCGTCGGTGGTCCGTCCGTCGCCGCGCTCAACGCCGGCGCGGACATCGTGCTCATGCCGACCAACACCGCGCGGGCCCACCGTCAGATCGTCGCGGCGGTCGAGAGCGGGCTCCTCACGCGCGCCCGGCTCGACGAGGCGGCGGCGAAGAGCATCACGCTGATGCGGTGGATGGCGAGCCTGCCGAGGGGGGACACCGAGGGGGACTACGTCGCCGCGCTCGACGCCCAGGCGATCGTGGTGACGTCGCCGAGGTGCGGCGGACCGCTCGTCGGTTCGCGGGTCGCGATCTCCGGGGGATGGCCGGACGAGCGGGCCGCTCTCGCGCGGGCGCTCGCCAGGCACGGGATCGTCGCCGGATCGACGGGCACGAGCATCCTCCTTCTCGGATCCGCGAACGGCTCCGGAGCGGCGGACGTGGTGGTCGCGATGGACGGTCCCTGGGGCCTTCGGTCGTCCCGGGCGACGACGTACGTGGGGCTGTTCGGGAGGAGTCCCGAGAGCTTCGCGGCGCTCGCGGACGTGCTCGCGGGCGTTTCCCCGCCGGTCGGTCGGTGGCCCGTCGAACTGCGCCGGCTGACCGGCACGGAATGCGGGGCGTCGCCTTAGGGGGCGTCGCCTGCGGAGGGCACCGGATCGACGACGAGAACGCGCTGAGCCCCCGCGACCCGCGTGAGGATGACCGTCGCCCCCGCGTCCCCGCGCAGCGCGAGCTGCTTGCGCAGGCCCTCGGGCGTGACGGCCGTGCCGCGCTTCTTGACCGTGAGGCGCCCGACGCCGCGTTCGCGCAGGTACGCCTTGAGCCTCTTCACTCCGAACGGCAGGTCGTCGAGTACCCGATATCCGGTCGCGAAGGGCGTCGCGCGGGGTCGCGGCGCCGTGACGTACGCGATCGTCGGGTCGATGAGTGTTCCGCCGACGTCGGCGGCGACCTCGGCGACGAGACCCGCGCGAATCACGGCCCCGTCGGGTTCGTAGAGGTAGGCGTCGACGGGTCCGACAGGCGCCTCGGTCCCGGCGTCCCCGAGCGCGTGTGCCGTGCCGCGGGTCACGACGAGCGCGCCGCGACCCGTCCGTCGTGCGAGCGGCCCGCACCAGATGCCCGCCTCGACGACGTCGCCGTCGACGCTGACCCACTCGGCCTCGGCGTCCGTCGGCAGGGCCGAATGGGCGATTCCGGGACCGACCTTCACCCCGAGAGCGGGGATCGCGTCGCGGAGCGCGAGGACGGAGGCGAGCGAGGGTTCGTAGTCCTCGGGACGGTGGCGCCGCGCCGCGCCGGCGCGCCGCGCCGGATCCGCGAAGGCGCCGTCGACGTCCACCTCGCGGACCGTGTCGATCGAGTCGGCGTGCACGACGACGGCGCGGTCCCAGTGCCGGAGGTTGTGGTCGGCGACGAGCGCTGTCGCCTCGTCCGTCTCGAATGCCATCACCGCGAGCCCGATCGCGGCCATCGCCATCGCGTCGGCCCCGATGCCCGCAGTGAGGTCCGCGACGCGTTCGATTCCCGCGGAGCGGAATCGCTCGGCGTGCAGGGCCGCGACGCCGAGCCTCGTCGCCTGCTCGAGGCCGTCGGGGGTGAAGGCCATGCCGTCGGCGAAATCGCCGAACTTGGGGCGAGCCTTCTCGCGGAGCCGCGCCTGGGTCATGACGGCGGCCGCGAGCTCGGCCGGGGTGCCCGCGGCGCGGAGCGCGGCCCCCGCGGCGAGCGCGTCGCGGGCGCGATACGGCGGCAGGGACGCGAGGAGCGCCTGCGCGTCGGGGCTCGTCGCCGCGCGCGCCTCGTCGGTGTCCACGCGCCGATCATTCCACGCCACGCTCGCCCGCGCCCATCGCGTTAGCACTCGATGCGTGAGAGTGCTAAGTTTGTACTGCTCCGCTACGGAGCACGCGGCCGTCGGTGGCGGGCCTATTCCCCGCGACGGAGGCGACGCCCTGATACGCCGCTCATCGTTCGGTATGTGAAGAGGAAGGTGAGGTCCGCAGTGTCGGTCTCAATCAAGCCCCTGGAGGACAAGGTCGTCGTGAAGCCGGCCGCCGCCGAGCAGACGACGGCCTCCGGCCTCGTTATCCCGGATACCGCCAAGGAGAAGCCCCAGGAGGGCGAGATCGTCGCCGTCGGCCCCGGTCGGGTCGACGACAACGGCAATCGCGTCCCCGTCGACGTCGCCGTGGGTGACAAGGTCATCTACAGCAAGTACGGCGGTACCGAGATCAAGTACGGCGGCGAGGAGTACCTGATCGTCTCCTCGCGCGACCTGCTCGCGGTGCTCGGATAGGGCACATCGCACGCGTCACACGGAGAAGGGCCCCGGGAATCATCCCGGGGCCCTTCTTCACCCATGGCTACGTCGGCTGAAGAACCCGACCAGCGAGGATCGCGTTGCGCTCATCCTCGCTCAAGCCGCCCCACACCCCGAACGGTTCCCGGGCATCCAGGGACCGTTCGCGGCATTCGGACAGCACCGTGCAACGCGCGCAGAAACGCTTCGCCGATTCGGCTCGGCGCCGACGCGCGGAACCCCGTTCACCCTCGGGGTGGAAAAAGATGTTGGGGTCGGCCTCGCGGCACGCACCCTGATACTGCCACTCCCACTCGTCCTGAGTGGGTGCGGGCAGTCGCATCGTTACCTCGGTCACGCGAACCCCCAGCCTTCGAGTCACCACCGTGGTGACCCCCAGGTGCCCCGCCGTCCCCCGTCGGTCCGGAGGATCGTCCCGTCCAACGGCGGGTACCTTGCTTCCTTTCTATAGCGACGGGCGACGCGGCGGTAGCCCCCTTTTATGGGGGCAGACAACCGGGAGAAATCGGACGGTCCGAGAAGCGCGGGACGTTCCACTAGAATCGAGCAATGGCGCCCCCGTCGGACCGCGACCCGTTCTCCTACACCGGCCTCACTTACGACGACGTCCTCCTGCTCCCGGGCGAGAGCGACGTGATTCCCTCCGAGGTCGACACGTCGACGCGACTGACGAAGAACGTGAGAATCGCCATTCCGTTGCTGAGTGCCGCGATGGACACGGTCACCGAGGGCCGGATGGCGATCGCCATGGCCCGCCAAGGGGGAATCGGCGTCCTGCACCGCAACCTCTCGATCGAGGACCAAGCGCACTACGTCGACGTGGTCAAGCGCTCCGAGTCGGGGATGATCACCGATCCCGTGACGGTCGGACCGGACGCGACCCTCGCCGAGCTCGACGCGCTCTGCGGCCAGTACCGGGTCTCGGGCCTGCCCGTCGTCGACGCGGACCGCACCCTCCTGGGAATCATCACCAACCGCGACCTGCGCTTCATCGCGCCGTCCGACTTCCCGACCCGCACCGTGCGCGACGCGATGACCCCGATGCCGCTCGTGACCGCCCCCGTCGGCATCTCCAACGCGGACGCGGCGGCACTCCTCGCCCGCCACAAGGTCGAGAAGCTGCCGCTCGTGGACGAGCACGGTCGCCTCGCCGGGCTGATCACCGTCAAGGACTTCGTGAAAACGGAGAAGTATCCCAAGGCGACGAAGGACGACGAGGGCCGGTTGAGGGTCGCCGCCGCGGTCGGTTTCTACGGGGACGCCTGGGATCGCGCGACCGCGCTCGTCGAAAGCGGCGTCGACGTGCTCGTCGTCGACACGGCCCACGGGCACGCCCGCGCGATGATCGACATGATCGTGCGCCTCAAGAAGGACAAGGCGACCAAGGCGGTCGAGGTGATCGGCGGCAACGTTGCGACGCGCGCGGGCGCGCAGGCGCTCGTCGACGCCGGAGTCGACGCCGTCAAGGTGGGCGTGGGGCCCGGGTCGATCTGCACGACGCGCGTGGTGGCCGGAGTGGGCGTCCCGCAGGTGTCCGCGGTGTTCGAGGCCGCGAAGGCTTGCGCTCCGGCGGGCGTTCCGGTCGTCGCGGACGGCGGCCTCCAGTATTCGGGCGACATCGCCAAGGCCCTCGTCGCGGGCGCGGAGTCCGTCATGATCGGCTCGCTCTTCGCGGGGTGTGCCGAGACCCCCGGCGACCTCGTGCTCGTCAACGGCAAGCAGTTCAAGAGCTATCGCGGGATGGGCTCGATGGGGGCGATGGCCTCGCGCGGTCGCGTCTCGTATTCCAAGGATCGGTACTTCCAGGCGGACGCCCCGAGCGACGACCGCATCGTCCCCGAGGGCATTGAAGGCCAGGTGCCCTACAAGGGCCCCCTCGCCACCGTCGCGTACCAGCTGGTCGGCGGACTCGGGCAGAGCATGTTCTACGTGGGTGCGCGCACGATCGACGAACTCCGGGACAAGGGGCGGTTCGTCCGCATCACGCCGGCGGGGCTGCGCGAGTCGCACCCGCACGACGTCCAAATCACGGTCGAGGCGCCGAACTACGCGACGCCGTAGGCGGCGTTCAGCGGGACGGCACCGGCCAGTCGAGGTCCGGTAGGTCCTCCGTGCGCCCCCGCGACGTGAGCCACGCGCGGAAGTCGACCGCCCAGGTGCGGTGGGCGGACACCTGTTGGTCGTGCAGGTCGCCCAGGTCGACGGTGGCGATCGTGGGGAACGCGCGCGCCATCGCCTGGACGAGGTCGAGCGTCGCGATGACGTCGGCGTCCGCCGCGTGGAGTGAGTCGCCGTCGACGACGACGCCGTAGTGGGCGCAGAGGTCGATGAGTTTGCGCTTGCCCCGGCGGAAACGGTCGAGGTGGCGGTCGAGGACGAGAGGGTCGACCACGGGACGGATGTCGCGATCGGTGCCGAGGCGCGCCGCGAGCGACGGGAGGCCGTGCCGCGCGAGCTCCGCCTCGAGGATCCCCAGGTCGTACCCCGCGTTGAACGCGACGATGGGCGCGCCGTTCGCGAGCCCTGCTGCGAGCAGCGCCGCGATCTCCCCGAGGGCGACCGACGGGTCCGCGCCGTTCGCGCGAGCCATCTCCGTCGTGATGCCGTGCACCTCGGTCGCGCGAGCCGGGATCTCCATACCCGGATCGATGAGCCACGTCCGAGTCTCGACGGGACCGTCCGCCCCGTCGCGGGTGATAACGGCGGCCGTCACGATCCGGTCGTTGGCGGGGTCCACGCCGGTCGTCTCGGTGTCGAATCCGATCATCGTGCGTTCGAGCCAACTCATGCGTCCACTCTCGCACCTCGCGCCGACAGCGGGGCGAAGGCGTGCCGCTAGGCTGGGTCCGTGAGCAGCGAGATAGAGATCGGACGGGGCAAGCGCGGACGCCGCGCCTACGCGTTCGACGACGTCGCCGTCGTACCGTCCCGTCGCACCCGCGACCCGGATCAGGTCAGCCTTCGGTGGCAGATCGACGCCTTCCAGTTCGAGATCCCGGTGATCGCGGCGCCGATGGATTCGGTGATGTCGCCGGCGACGGCGATCGCCCTCGGCAAGGCCGGCGGACTCGGCGTCCTCGACCTCGAGGGCCTATGGACGCGGTACGAGGACCCGACGCCCCACCTCGCGGAGATCGCGTCCCTCCCCGACGGCGACGCGACGCGGCGCATGCAGGAGATCTACCAGACCCCCGTCGATCCCGGGCTCATCAAACTTCGGCTCGGCGAGATCCGATCCGCGGGGGTCACCGTCGCCGGCGCCCTCAGCCCGCACCGCACCCAGGAGCTGTACAAGACGGTTCTCGAGGCAGGCGTCGACATCTTCGTCATCCGCGGCACCACGGTGTCGGCGGAGCACGTGTCCGGTGACGCCGAGCCGCTCAATCTCAAGAAGTTCATCTACGAGCTCGACGTCCCGGTGATCGTCGGGGGCGCCTCGACGTATCAGGCCGCCCTCCACCTCATGCGCACCGGCGCCGCCGGGGTCCTCGTCGGCTTCGGCGGGGGCGCGGCGCACACCACGCGGACGACGGTCGGCATTCACGCACCCATGGCCACCGCGGTCGCAGATGTCGCGGCCGCGAGGCGCGACTACCTCGACGAGTCCGGCGGCCGGTACGTCCACGTGATCGCGGACGGCGGCCTGGGCCGGTCGGGGGACATGGTCAAGGCGATCGCGTGCGGTTCCGACGCGATCATGGTGGGCGCGGCGCTCGCGCGCGCCGAGGAGGCGCCCGGCGGGGGGTTCCACTGGGGCCCCGAGGCCCATCATCCCGAGCTCCCGCGCGGCGAGAGGGTCCGGGTCGAGACCGTCGGACCGCTGACCGAGATCCTCTTCGGTCCCGGCTCCCGCGCGGACGGGACGACGAATCTCATGGGCGCCCTCCGGCGCTCGATGGCGACCACCGGGTACTCGGAGCTCAAGGAGTTCCAGCGCGTCGACGTCGTCGTGTCGCCGTACGAGCCCTCCTAGCGACCTCCGGCGTCGTCCTCCGACGCCTCCGCCAGGGAGAGCCACCGTCGCTCGAGTTCCTCCCGCTCGCGGGTGAGGGCGTCCGACTCCGCGCTCAGGTCCGCGAGGCCGCGATAGTCGGCGCAGTCGCAATCGAGCATCCGGTCGTTGAGCGACTGCTGCAGTCCCTCGATCTTCAGCAGCCTGCGCTCGATCGACGCCGACTCCTTCGCCCTCTTCCGCTCCCGCGCGCCGTCCTTTGGGCGGCGCGCCGCGTGATCCGGGGACGTCCCGAACGTGCCGATCCCGTCGCCCGTCGCCCGTCGTTCGCGCGCGAGTGCGACGTACTCGTCGACGCCCCCGGGAAGATGGCGGAGCCCGGAGTCGATGATCGCGTACTGGTGGTCGGTCACGCGCTCGAGGAGGTAGCGGTCGTGGCTCACGACGATGAGCGTTCCCGGCCAGCCGTCGAGGAGGTCCTCGATCGCGGTCAGCATGTCCGTGTCGAGGTCGTTCGTCGGCTCGTCGAGGACGAGCACGTTCGGTTCCTCGAGCATGACGAGAAGGAGCTGCAGCCGGCGGCGCTGCCCGCCGCTCAGGCGACCGACGGGCGTGAGCCGCTGCGCGGAGGTGAAGCCGAGCCGGTCGAGGAGATCCTCGGACCGGAGGACGGAGCCGTCCTCGAGCGTCGTGGAGGAGAACCCCTTGACCAGCGCGTGGATCGTCGTCCGCGCGTGCTCGTCGAGGCCCGAGGCGTGCTGGGTGAGCGTCGCGACCCGCGTCGAGATCCCGCGCCGGACTCGTCCGGACGTCGGCTCGACGGCTCCGGTGATCAGCCCGAGGAGCGTGGACTTGCCCGCCCCGTTCTCGCCGAGGATTCCCGTCCGTTCGCCCGGGCCGATCCGCCACGTGATGTCGCGCAGCACCTCCTTCGCGCCGTCGCCCTCGCCGTACACGACGCCGCAGTCGAGGAGGCTGACGACATCCTTGCCCTGGCGCGCCGCGGCGAGGCGAACGAGGGCCGCCTCGTCGCGGATCGGCGGGACGTCCTCGATCAGCGCGTTGGCCGCCTCGACGCGGAACTTGGGCTTGGACGTTCGCGCGGGCGCGCCCCGGCGGAGCCACGCGAGCTCCTTGCGGAGCAGGTTCTGGCGCCTCCGCTCGGTCGCGGTGGCGATCCGCGCCCGCTCGAGTCGTTGGAGAACGTATGCGGCGTACCCGCCCTCGTACTTCTCGACCGTCCCGTCGTGGACCTCCCACGTCGCGAGGGTGACCGCGTCGAGGAACCAGCGGTCGTGGGTGGCGACCACGAGCGCCCCGCTTCCCGACGACCATCGCTCGCGGAGATGCTCGGCGAGCCACGCGACGCCTTCAATGTCGAGGTGGTTCGTCGGCTCGTCGAGGAGGAGGACGTCGACGGGTTTCACGAGAGCCCGAGCGAGCGCCACGCGTTGCCGCTGGCCGCCCGACAGCGTGGAGAGAGAGGCGTCGGCCGGAAGGTCCGGGACGAGCCCGGCCATGACCTCCCGGACGCGGGGATCCGAGGCCCACTCGTGCTCGTCCGTCCTCCCGACGATGGCCCGCGCGACGGTCTCCGCGCCCCCGGCCGCGTCGTCCTGCGCGACGTACTCGAGGGTGACGCCGGTCGATCGCGTCACCCGTCCGTCCGTCGGCGTCGCCAGGCCCGCGATGAGGCGGAGGAGGGACGACTTGCCCGCGCCGTTGGCGCCGACGAGGCCGACGCGGTCGCCGTCGTCGAGACCGAGGGAGACCGAGTCGAGGACGACGCCGGTGCCGAAGTCGAGACGGAGCGCGTCGGCGCCAAGAAGATGGGGCACCGTACCAGGGTAGGGCCCGAGTAGAGGGGGGATCGCCACGAAAAGCGCGAGGGCGACGAGCGGGCCAGTCTCGGCCGCGCGACGATGGTCTTCACAGCCCTCGCGCCGTGAAAGTCGTCAAAAGCAGCAGGCCTGAGACAGGGCGTAGTCCCGCTCGTCACCCTCGTGACTTGGCCCGGAGACCTGCGAGACAACATGGGAGGGTTTGTCGCCCCGAAAGGAGAGCCGCGAAGCGCCTCTTCCCGCGGAATACCGCCCGGTCTCCGGACACGTTCCTGATCGAAGGAATCAGGATGTTCTGTATGCAATTGGATGGGATGAAATCCCAACGATTCTTCGCCGTGGCACGCGGGTCGAACCGCACTTTGGAGTCTGTCATCGCGCGGAAAACGGCGCCTAGGCCTTTGGTCCCGGCTGCCGGGTCGCGCGCGTGTGCCGATAGCATCGACGCGTGAGAATCGTCGCGTTGCGCCACGTCCTTTTCGAGGACCTCGGGGTCTGGGCGTCGACGATTCGTTCCCGCGGTCATCGGGTCGAGTACGTCGACGCGGGCGACGGGCTCGGGCGCGCGCGCGAGGCGGACCTCCTCGTCGTCCTCGGCGGCCCCATCGGCCTCGCGGACGCCGCGACCTACCCCTACCTCGCGGACGAACGCGCCCTCGTCGCGGAACGCCTCGCCGACGACCGCCCGACCCTCGGCGTGTGCCTCGGCGCCCAGCTGATGGCGGAGGCCCTCGGGGCGCGCGTGTATCCGGGGCCCCGAAAGGAGATCGGGTGGGGGCGCCTCGACCTCCAACCCGGCGCCGCCGCGACCCCCGTCGGGCTGCTGGCGGACGCCCCCGTCCTCCATTGGCACGGCGACACCTACGACCTACCCGACTCCGCAACCCTGCTCGCCTCGACGTCCGTCACGCCCCACCAGGCGTTCTCGGTGGGGCGCTCCCTCGCGTTGCAGTTCCACTGCGAAGCCGAGGCGGGCGTCATCGAGCGGTGGCTCGTGGGGCACGCGGTGGAGCTCGCCGCGGCGGGCGTCGACGTCGTGAGGCTTCGAACGGACAGCGCGCGCCACGCGCTCGCGGCGGCGCGGGCGGGGCGGGCATTCATCGACGCGTACCTCGCCGGGCTCGGCGAGCTCGGCGACTCAGCTGACGGCGGCGACCGCCTGGAGGGCGATCTCGCGTTCCTCGTTCGTGGGGACCACCCACACCTGGACGGCGGAGTCGTCTGTCGACACGAGCGTCGCCTCGCGCTTGCGGCCGTCGTTGCGGGCGGGGTCGAGCTTCACGCCGAGGGCCTCGAGCCCCGCGATCGACATCTCGCGCACGTGCGAGGAGTTCTCGCCGACGCCCGCGGTGAAGACGATCGCGTCGAGCGTGCCCATCTGCGCCCAGTATTCGCCGATGTATCCGCGGATGCGGCGCGTGTAGACCTCGAGCGCGAGCACCGCCGAGGCGTCGCCCTCGGACGCCGCGTGCTCCACGTCGCGCATGTCGGAGTGGCCGCTCAGGCCGAGCATGCCGCCGCGCCGGTTGAGCTCGTCGTCGATTTCGGAGATCTCCATGCCCGCGGCGCGGGAGAGGTGGAAGACGACGGCGGGGTCGATGTCGCCCGAGCGCGTTCCCATGACGAGCCCCTCGAGCGGCGTGAGGCCCATCGAGGTGTCGAACGAGCGCCCGGCCTTGACGGCGCACGCCGACGCGCCGTTGCCCAGGTGCATGACGATGATGTTGACTTCGCGGGGGTCCCGCCCCATCGCGGCGGCGGTCTCGCGCGAGACGTACGCGTGCGACGTCCCGTGGAATCCGTATCTCCGGACGCCGTGAGTCTCGGCGACGCGACGATCGATGGCGTACGTGTACGCGGCCTCGGCAAGGGTGTGGTGGAACGCCGTATCGAAGACCGCGACGTGCGGGAGCTGGGGAACGCGACGCGCGCGGCCGCGATCCCCGCGAGGTTCGGCGGGTTGTGCAGCGGGGCGAGCGCGCTGAGAAGGGCGATGTGGCGCTCGACGTCATCCGTGATGATCGTCGGGGCGCTGAACTCGCTGCCGCCCTGGACCACGCGGTGGCCGACGACGGTCAGGTCGTCGAGCTCGACGCCGCTGTCGGGCGCCCCGAGCGACGCGATGATCTCCTCGATCGCCTCCGTGTGATCCGCGACGCGTTCGATGATCCCGGCGGCCAGGGGTTCGGGCTTCGTCGTGTCCACGACCCGGTACTTGACGGAACTCGACCCGCAATTCAGCACGAGCGCGGTGCCCGTGCGTCCCACCGTCATTCGCCCGCTCCCGCGTCGATTCCCTGGGCCTGGATCGCGGTGATCGCGACGGTGTTGACGATGTCCTGCACGGTGGCACCCCTCGAGAGGTCGTTGACGGGCTTGCGGAGGCCCTGGAGCACGGGCCCGATGGCGACGGCGCCGGCCGAACGCTGGACCGCCTTGTACGTGTTGTTACCGGTGTTGAGGTCGGGGAACACGAAGACGGTCGCGCGACCCGCGACCTGCCGAGTTCGGCGCCTTCGCGCTCGCGACGGTCGGGTCGATCGCCGCGTCGTACTGGATCGGACCCTCGACGAGCAGGTCGGGCTTGCGCGAGCGGACGAGCTCGGTCGCCTCCCGTACCTTCTCCACGTCGGTTCCGCTTCCCGAGGACCCGGTCGAGTACGAGAGCATGGCCACGCGCGGTTCGATGTGGAACTGGGCGGCCGTCTCCGCGGACGAGATCGCGATGTCGGCGAGCTGGTCCGCCGTCGGGTCGGGGTTGACGGCGCAATCGCCGTAGACGAGGACGCGGTCCTGCAGGCACATGAGGAAGACGGACGAGACGATTCCGACGCCCGGCGGGGTCTTGATCACCTGGAAGGCGGGCGTAATGGTGTGCGCGGTCGTGTGCGCGGCGCCGGAGACCATCCCGTCGGCCAGGTTATCGAGCACCATCATCGTCCCGAAGTAGCTGACGTCCGTGACGATCTCGCGGGCCATGTCGAGCGTGACGCCCTTGCTCGCGCGTATCTCGGCGTAGTGCGCCGCGAAGCGCTCGACGTACTCCTCGTTCGTCGGGCTCAGCACGGTTGCGTCGCCGATGTCGAGGCCGAGCTCGGCGGCGCGCGCTCGGACGGGAGTCTCGTTGCCGAGGATCGTCAGGTCGACGACGCCGCGGCGGAGGAGGGTCGACGCGGCGCGGAGCACGCGGTCGTCGTCGCCCTCGGGGAGCACGATGTGCTGGCGCTCGGAGCGGGCGCGATCCAGCAGGGCGTACTCGAACATCAGCGGCGTGACGACGTCGGTGGAGGCGACGTTGAAGATCCGGCGAAGGGCCTCGTCGTCGACGAACTTGTCGAACAGCGCGCGGGCCGTGTCGACCTTGAGCGACGAATCGCGCGAGAGGCGGCCCCGCGTGTTCCAGCACCGGGTCGCCGCCTCGAAGGTTCCGAGGTCCGTCGCGATGATCGGCAGGCTCGAGTTCATGCCCTTGAGGAGGCGCCGCATGGCCTTCGTCGGGTGGAAGCCGCCGTTGATGATGATGCCGGCGATCGTCGGGAATCCCTTGGCCCGGTGCGCCGCGAGGATGCCGAGCAGCGCGTCCGCGCGGTCGCCGGGCGTGATGACGACCCGGCCCTCCTCGAGGCGGTCGAGCAGATGGTCGACGGTCATCGCGCCGATCGTGACGCCGAGCACCTCGCGCGTGAGGAGGTTCTCGTCGCCGGAGTACAGGGTGCCGTCGACCGCCGTCAGGAGCTCGCTCAGCAGCGGGGCGACGAGGACGGGGTCCTCGGGAAGGACGCCCATGCAGAGGTCGCGCGGGAGGGCCGTGCACACCTCGGTCACGCGCTCGGGATCGCACTTGTTCACGAAGACCGCGGCGAGGCGGGCGTGGCTGCCCTCGAGCTCGAGCCGGGAGGACTCGACGGACTGGGCGATATCGCTCGGGGTGCGGTCCGTACCGCGCACGACGAGCGCGACGGGCGATCCGAGGTTGGCGGCGATCCTCGCGTTGTATTCGAACTCCGCGGCGGCGGCGAGATCCGTGTAGTCCGTGCCGACGATGACGACGGCGTCGCACTTGCGCTCGACCTCGTGGTAGCGGGCGACGATCGTCGCGAGGGCGGCGTCGGGATCCTGGTGGACCTCGTCGTACGTCACCCCGACGCACTCGTCGTACGTCAGTTCGACGCCGATGTGGCCGAGGAGCAGCTGGAGGACGTAGTCCGAGCCGTCGTTGACGCGGGAGACGGGGCGGAAGACTCCGACCTTGTCGATCGTGCGGGAAAGCGTGTCGACGACGCCCGAGCGCTATGGTCGACTTCCCGGTGTCGCCCTCGGCGGATGTGATGTAGATGCTACGGCTCACGAACCTAGCATTCCACGTGAGAACCGCCCGGAGGTGCCCAAGGGTCCCGGGTCGGCGAACATTTGGGAGAATACGGCGCCGCCCCTTCCTCGTTCGGGCGCCGGATCGTGCACAGTCCCCGAGCGCTCGCACCGGCGAGCCCGTAGAATCGGGTGGCTCGGGGACCCGAGAGATCCCGTCGCAGCGGGCAGGCGAGCCGCCAGGGGTGGTGACACGGCATGGAGCTGAGGGCCTATCGACGCGGCCTTCCGGCGCGCGTCTGGCACGCCGTGAGCAACATCGGCGTGCCCCCGCTTCGCACGCCGCGACCACCGGACCGATCGTCGCCACCAACCAGTTCGCCGTGCTCGCCAGCCTCGGAGCGGTGCCGTACATCGTGATACTTCCTCGCGCACTGGCCGCAGATGCGCCAGCCGGCGCTGACCACGCTTCTTCTCATGGGGTGGTGGGGGGTGACGCTTCTGCTCAACTCGCGTAAGCAGTACCTGGTCGCCTCCGTCGTCGCGCTGTTCGTCTTCGATGCTCCAACTGGCGAACCTCGCGCACTGGTTCACGACGGAATCGGGATTCCACTACTTGCTCTTCGCCGCGGGGATGATGACGTTCATGCTGTTCCGCACCAGCGATTGGCTCATGCGTGCGACGTTCGTCGTCGTGTCGCGTCGTGTTGTTCCTGTACTGCGAGGCGGAGTGGCCGCCGGCGTCGCGGCACCACGCGTTCGACGTCGTCCGCGGCCACGATCCTCCTCGTCGTCAACGTCCTCGCGACGGTCCTCCTGCTGTACATCGTCGCCCGATTCGACATGCACTACTACGAGCGCGAGCGACGCCGGAACGCCGAGCTGCTCGACGCCGCGCAGGTCGCCGCCCAGACCGACGCGCTCACCGACGTCTTCAACCGCCGCGGCGATCGCCCCCGTGCTGAGTTCCGTCGTGCGTCGGGGCGAGTACGCGCTCGCGCTCGTCGATCTCGACCGATTCAAGCTCATCAACGACCGGCTCGGACACGGCGCGGGCGACGTGGTGCTCTCGAACGCGGCGCGGACGCTGGTGCGATCGGTGGGGGATCGACGGCGTCGTCGCGCGTTGGGGAGGCGAGGAGTTCCTCGTCGTCATCCCGGGTCGCTCGCTCGAGGAGGCGGACGCGCTCATGGAGCGGGCGCGCGACGGACATGGAGGCCGAGTATGGCGCGCCCGATTCGATCGCGCGCGTCACCATCTCCGTCGGGCTCGCTCACGCGCCCCGATTCGCGGGCAAGGAGGAGGCGCTGCGCCTCGCCGACGCGAATCTCTACGAGGCGAAATCGTCCGGGCGCAACCTCGTGGTCAGCGGGCGACTGACTCCCGTGGATCGCGACTGAACCGGCCTCGAACCGGGACCAGAGTTCCGGCGTTGACGAAGTCACCGGGCCTAGAGTGGAATCGTGCGCGAGGGAAGAGGTGCCGTCGTCATGGCCGATTCGGGGCGGGTCGAAGTCCGGCGCTCTCCACGCATGGATCGCACGCGCTGTTCGACGGCCCCGAGCTCAATCAAGGTGAGGAGCGCGAGGCCCGTCGACGACGCGGGCGGTGCTCGCGTTCTCGCTGCTGACGGCCTCGGCTACCTCGCGTACTTCATCGCGACCGGACGTCGCGACCCTCATGCCCGCGATCCTCACGAACGTCGGCTTCGCGTTGTTCTATGCGGTCGGCCTTGTCCTCGTCCGACTCGGGGCCACGCTCGCCGCCGCGATTCTGACGCTCAGCTCCGCGATCACCCACATCCTCGTCTGCACGTGGTTCCTCGGGTCGCCCGTCGGGGCTCCACCTGCTCCTCCTCGTGACGGGCCAGGTCGTCTTCATGGTCTTCACCGACGACCAGCACGTGTACCGCTGGGTCTTCTTCGGCCTCTCCGCGGCGGTGTTCGCCTATTGCCAATTCGCGCTCGAGCCCGACGTACGCGCTCCTCGAGATCCCCGAGTCGCGACCCGCGCGTCCTGTTCTCGTTCAACGCGGCGGGTACGGGCCTCATCCTCACCCTGCTCGCGGCCGTGGCCCACAGCCGGGGTCGCGTCGCCGCCGCCGCCGCGAACAACGCCGCGTCGACGGGCGCGCTTCCTCGCGAACACGGATCCGCTGACGGGGCTCGCGAACCGGCGGCCCGTCATGGACGAGCTCGACCGCGTCAGCGCGCAGGGCGACTATTGCGTCGTCGTCGCGGATCTCGACAACTTCAAGGAGCTCAACGACCTGCACGGCCACCTCTGCGGTGACCAGCGTGCTCGCCGCGGTGGGCGCAGGCGCTTCACCAGCCACGTCCGCGAGCACGACACCGTCGGTCGATGGGGCGGGGAGGAGTTCATATTCGTCCTTCCCGGAACGAGCGTCGACGGACGCGATGGGATTCGCCGAACGTCTCCGCGCCGCGGTCGAGGCATGCGAGGTCGAGTGCGGCGGGCACTCTCATCGGGTGACGGCGTCGTTCGGCGTCGCCGACGGCGTCGACGACGGGATGTCTCACCGCGTGGTCCGTCGTGCGGACGACGCGATGTACGAGGCCAAGCAGGGGGGCCGCAACCGCGTGCGCGCCCGGCCCCTCTCGAGCGTCGTCCTCGAGCCGCCGACCTCGGAGATGCCGACGGCGCGGCACCGCTCGGCGCGCGAGGGCATAGCCTCGTCCCCATGACCGCCGGCGCACCGCCCGAGCGCCCGCGCCGCCACGCGCCGATCGCCGGGGTGATCTATCGGCGCTGTCGCCGCGGCGCGCGTGTGCGGGTGGCTCGGGCTCTGGCAGTGGGATCGGGCCCACACGAGGGCGGCGCCGTCCGCGACCAAGACCCCGTGCCCATCGCCGAGGTCGTCGCGCCCTCCGACGCATCCGACGCGGCGTCGGACGAACGGTGACGGTGACGGGCACATGGGGCGACGACGCCGCTCTCGTCTGGGGGCGCGAGGTCGACGGCGTGCCGTCGGTCTTCCTCGTACGGTCGCTCGTCGTGCCCGCCGACGAGACGGGGACGGGAAGCGACGCGACGCTCGCCGTCATCGTCGGGCATCGCCCGGCGGACCAGAAGGCCTGTCCGGACGACGGCCCCGGCGGAGGTCACCGTCACGGGGTACTTCCGCTCGTCGGAGCCGCCGCCCACCCGTCCGGTCGCGTCCGAACCCGACTGGTGCGGCCTGCGCGCCACCGACGTCGTCTCGGTCGCCGAGCTGGCGCAGACGTGGGACGGCCCCCTGTACTCCGCCGTCCTCGTCTCCGACGACGGCTCGCCCGCGTGGCCCCCGCTCCCGGCGCGGCCTCCCATCACGCGGCTCAACCTCCAGAGCCTCGCGTACGCGGCCGAGTGGTGGGCGTTCGGCCTGTTCGCCGTGGTGCTGGCCGCGCGGTGGGTGCGGGACAATGGTCGCAAGAGCGACGACAAGGGAGACGACGAGGAGCGGCGGGTGGCTGAGGCCAAGATGCGGGGCGCGCTACGGCGCTACCAGGTGATGGCGATCATCACCGGGACGTTCCTTCTGCTCGTGACGCTGGGCGATGATCGTCAAGTACGTCATCGGCGTGACGAACGAGACCGTCGTGACCGGATCACCGGTCATCGCGATGACCCACGGATTCATCTACATGGTCTATCTCGTCACGTGCGGCGATCTGTGGACGCGGGCGCGATGGGGTTGGCGTCGGCTGGGCGCGCTCGTCCTCGGCGGTGTCGTTCCGGGCCTGTCCTTCGTACCTCGAGCGGCGCATCACGCGCGACGTGCTCGGCTCGGAGAGCCCGTGACCCACCGCCCGGTCCTCGTCGTCGACCTCGGGGCGCAGTACGCGCAATTCATCGCGCGCCGCGTCCGCGAGGCGAACGTCTACTCGGAGATCGTCCCCCACTCGATGAGCGCGGCGGACATGCTCGCGCGCGATCCCGCCGCGATCATCCTGAGCGGGGGCCCGTCCTCGGTGTACGAGGAGGGCGCCCCGGACGTCGATCCCGCGTTGTTCGCCGCCGGGGTGCCCGTCCTGGGGATCTGCTACGGGTTCCAACTGATGGCGCGCGCGCTCGGCGGCACGGTCGCGAAGACGGGTCTGAGGGAGTTCGGGCGAACCACGGCGACCGTGACGGAGCCGGGGGCGTTCCTCGGCGGGAGCCCCTCGGAGCAGACGGTGTGGATGTCGCACGGGGACGCGGTTCACGAGGCGCCCCCGGGATTCCGCGTGCTCGCGACGACGGACGGGTCGCCCGTCGCGGCGTTCGCGAGCGACGACCTGCGCATGTGCGGGACGCAGTGGCACCCGGAGGTCCGCCACACGCCGTTCGGGCAGGAGGCGCTACGCGCGTTCCTGATCGACGTCGCGGGGATCGCGCCCGACTGGACGAACGCCGGCATCATCGACGAGCAGGTCGCGCGGATCCGCGAGCAGGTCGGGGACTCCGCGGTCATCTGTGGCCTGAGCGGGGGCGTCGACTCCGCCGTCGCGGCCGCGCTCGTACAGAAGGCGGTCGGCGACCAGCTCACGTGCGTGTTCGTCGACCACGGCCTGCTCCGCGAGGGCGAGGCCGAGCAGGTCGAGCGCGACTTCGTCGCCGCGACGGGCGTGCGGCTCGTCGTGCGCGACGCGAAGGAGCGCTTCCTCGGCGCGCTCGCGGGTGTCACGGACCCCGAGGCCAAGCGCAAGGCGATCGGCCGGGAGTTCATTCGCGAGTTCGAGGCGGCCGCGCGGGACATCGTCGCCACGAGCGGCGAGGGCGAGGCGCGCTTCCTCGTGCAGGGAACCCTTTATCCGGACGTCGTGGAATCCGGGGGCGGCGACGGCGCGGCCAACATCAAGAGCCACCACAACGTCGGCGGCCTCCCCGACGACCTCGACTTCGCCCTCGTCGAACCCCTGCGGGCGCTGTTCAAGGACGAGGTGCGGGCCGTCGGGCTCGAACTCGGCCTCCCGGAACCGATCGTCTGGCGTCAGCCGTTCCCCGGTCCGGGCCTCGGCATTCGCATCATCGGCGAGGTGACGGAGGCGCGTCTCGCCATCCTGCGCCGCGCGGACGCGATCGCGAGGGAGGAGTTGAGCGCCGCGGGCCTCGATCGCGACATCTGGCAGTGCCCCGTGGTGCTCCTCGCCGACGTCCGCAGCGTCGGGGTCCAGGGCGACGGGCGCACGTACGGGCATCCCGTCGTGCTGCGGCCGGTATCCAGCGAGGACGCGATGACCGCCGATTGGTCGCGCGTGCCCTACGAGACCCTCGCGCGCATCTCCACGCGCATCACCAATGAGGTCGCGGAGGTCAACCGCGTCGTGCTCGACGTGACGAGCAAGCCGCCGGGCACGATCGAGTGGGAGTGATAGCGGCGGGAACACACCGGTCGAAACTGGGATGAGCCGCCCAAAGGTATCCGTTCGCCGTGCCAACCTGACCGACTTCTTCTACAGTGGTGGAGTTCCCGGACGACGAAGGCGATCGGGCAACGTCCATATCCCGGCCCGGGTTGGGCAGTCCACCGACGCGAAACGGTGGGACGCGTGAGGGAGCGGTTCGTGCAAGAGACCGACGAGGGCGGCGTATCCGCGGCGCTGCGCAACGTCTTCAGCGCCCTCTGGGCGTCGCTGACGCGGAGGCGCTCCGTCAAGATCGGCGTGAACGAGGGATTCCTGATCCAGGGCGCCCTCGCGATGCTCGCCTACGGCGTCTTCTTCGCGGTCTACGACGCCGCCGGACTTGCGCCGCTCATCGGCGTCGCGGCTCTCGGACTCGGCGCCTACCTCCTGGGGCTGTTCCTCGCGCTCCACGGCAATCCGAGCGCCGCGGGCGTCGTCTCGCTCCTCACGCCCATCCAGGTCGTCTTCGTCTTCTCGTGGGCGCTGTCGTGGGAGGCCGGCATCCACCTGATGCTTCTCGCCGGGGCGTCGGCCGTCTTCACCGCGTTGTCGTCCGAGTGGAAGGCGGTTCGGACCATGGTGGTCGTCGCGAACGTCATCGTCTTCGCCTCGGTGCAGACATTCTCCACACTGGACAAGGCGTGGTACCACCTCCCGTCACACGTGCTCCACCTGCTCTTCCTCATCAACGCCGTCTCGGCGGCCGTGCTCCTCTACGTGTACGCGGGCGCCGTCCAGGCCCGCACCGACCGCGCCCAGCAACTCGCCACGCTCGCGCTCAAGCACGCGGGCGACCTCGCCGAGACCGACGCGCTGACCGGCCTCGCGAACCGCCGACCCGCGATGGCCCGGCTCGACGAGCTCTCGCGCCCCGGGCGCCGCAAGTTCTGTCTCGCGCTCCTCGACTTCGACCACTTCAAGCGCCTCAACGACGAGTACGGCCACTCGTGCGGAGACCAGGTGCTGTCGGTCGTGGGCCGCGAGATCAACACCAGCGTCCGGCAGGCGGACATGATCGCGCGCTGGGGAGGCGAGGAGTTCCTCATCCTTCTACCCGACACCGGACTCGGCGACGCGACGCGGCTGATGGAGCGCGTGCGCAAGTCCGTCGACGAGTCGGAGATCTTCTGCGGGCAGCACCACCACCACGTCACGGTGTCGATCGGCGTGATCGAGGGGACGGGCGACGGTCGGTCGCAGGAGGCGATCAAGCGCGCGGACGCCGCGCTATACGAGGCGAAGGACGCCGGTCGCAACCAGGTTCGCTCCCACTCCGCCCCGGTCTAGCGGTCGCGCGGCGCGTCAGCGATCGCGGACGAGCGCGACGACCGCCGACACGAGGATCCACGCTCCGAGCACGGCCAGCGTCAGGATCGCCATCAGTTCCATGTCGAACGGGTACCCGTTGAGGCGCGCGATGACGCCGGCGCCGAATGCGACGACGGCCAGTCCCCACAGCATCGTCGTGATACGACGCGACAGGGGTCGGTAGACGACGGGTCGGATGCGAGTGGTCATGTCAGCGCTCCTCGACGACGATGGTCGCGTGCGGGCCGGTCAGGTGGACGGTGACGAGCTCCCCGGTGTCGAGGGTGGAGTACAGCTGCCCCTCGGCCCGGTCAAGTTCGCATGTGATGTTGCGTTCCGCGTACGACACGGAGCCGGTGACGTCCCCGTCCGACTCGAATCGGAGCGAGGAGTGGGGCGCGACGGTGAGGATCGCCGTGGCGGTCGCGACGGTCACGTCCGTCCGGCCCCGAGCCACGTCGATGCGCGGCGCGTCGGCGACGGTGTCGAGCGTCTCGTCGAAGTCGCGGCACGTCACGCCCGTGGCGGAGGAGTCGTACCACCCGTGGCCGCCTCCGACCGTGTGCGTCACGCCGTCGATCGTGAAGGTCACACCGTTGTCCGCGAGATCGAGCACGCGTGGGACGACGGCGAGCCCGATGGCCCAGCCGACGATGAGTAGCGTCGCGAGGAATCCAAGGAACCCGACGCGGCGGCCGAGCGCGCCGACGATCATGATCCCCGCGCCGATGACGACGACCGCGACGGCGAACCAGGCCTCGATCGCCGGGACGGCCAAACGGCCGTCGCGGTCGAGGAACCAGACGGCGGCAGCCGCGAAGACGAGCGCCGAGAGGACGAGCAGGTAGATCGCGGATCCGGGGCCGGGCGTGCGCGGGCGCGGGGCGGGAGCGGGTGCCGGGATCGGGGCGTCGCCTCCGTCGACCGGCGCGACAGCGGGGGACGCGGCCGTCGCGGCGGTGCCAGCGGCGGCGGACGACGCGGGGGGCGTCGCGTAGGCCCTCTGGTCCCGCACGGGGGGCACGGCGTAGGTGGCGTGGGGGTCGCGGGGCGCCTGCGCGTCGCGCGCCCCGGAACCCCGGCGCGTCACCGTCGTGACGATGAGCGCGATGACCCCGGCGACGACCGCGATGGAGAGGATTCCCCACACGACGCCGAACGGAAAGCCTCGCCAGTCCTTGTGGAACCAGACGTTCGGCCCCGAGTTCCCCCCCATGAGCGCGAACAGGGCGATCATCAGGAGGGCTCCGACATTGGGCGTTCCGCGGCCGAAGTCCTGGATGATGATCCGTCCCTCGCGGTCCGGCAGGAGCGCCCAGGCCGCGGCGTACAGGGCGAGGAACAGGCCGCCGGTCACGAAGAGAAGCACGACGGCGATGAGGCGGGCGGGGACGCGGTCCATGCCAATACGGTCGCCGATGCCCTCGACGACGCCTCCGAACACTCCGTGCTCGCCGCGCGTGATGCCCCACGAGCGAATCGTCGTGAAGAACGCCGCCTCGCGGCGGGGGTTCTCGTCGTTGCTGCTCACGTCGCCCTCCTTACCGGGTCGCTTCCATCGTGGACCGTGGACGCCCGCGCCGCCATGAGGTACCCCCCTGAGGTCGACCCTGATCTTCGTCGATCGGTCCCCTGATATCGCGGCCAGACGGGAGACTAGCGCACCCTCGCTGTGTGACCATTGGATCGTGGCGAACTCCGACAACGTCCGGTTGGCGCGGCCGCTGGTGCAACGCGCACCGGGGCCGCGATGGCCGAGCGCGCTCGTCGGCGCCGCGATGCTGCTCGCGGCGCTGTCGCTCGCCGCGTCGCGGTACGGATGGCCGCGCCCGGGCGGCTGGGTCGCGCCGTTCATCGCCTTCGTCGTCGGGACCGCGCTCGTGTGGAGCCCACTGGATTCCGCCTCGGTCGAGGACGCGCTCCGTCCCGAGGTCGTCGTCGGGTTGTTTTCCCGCGAGCACTGGGCGCGCGTCCTCGTCGGGCTCGGGCTCGCCGTCTCCGCGATGGCGTGGTTCTCGCGCTGGCCGTTCACGGACCAACCGGTCGTGCGCGTGCTCGTCGTCATCCTCGTGCTTCTCGTCGCCTCGGTCCTGCTCCTCGGACCGTGGCTCCTCCGTCTCGTGCGGCAGGTGCGCGTCGAGAGGGCGGAACGCATCCGCGAATTCGAGCGGGCGGAGATCGCCGCGCACCTCCACGACTCGGTTCTCCAGACGCTCACGCTGATCCGCAAGAACGCGGACGACCCCGCTGCGGTCGCGACGCTCGCGCGGGCCCAGGAGCGCGACCTCCGCGGCTACCTGTACCAGGACCGACGCACCGCCGAGGAATCCGTGGCGGTCGCACTCGCCACCGCCGTGAGCGCCGTGGAGGACGCACACGCCGTCGCGATCGAGGTGGTCTCGGTCGGGGACGCGCCGACGGACAAGCGCCTGAGCGCGGCCGTGGCGGCGGCGAAGGAGGCGGCTTCGAACGCCGCCAAGCACGGCCAGTCGCCGATCTCCGTGTACGCGGAGCTCTCGCACGATCGCTACGAGGTCTTCGTCCGAGATTCGGGCCCCGGGTTCAACACGAAGCGCATCCCCGCGGATCGGCTCGGGATTCGCGAGTCCATCATCGGGGCGCGTCGAACGTCACGGCGGCACCGCCGCCGTGACGTCCAAGCGGGGGGAGTCGACGGAGGTGCACATCACCGTGCCGCGACGAACAGACAACGGGAAGGCAGGACGATGAGCGAGAAGGTCCGGGTAGTGGTCGTCGACGATCACGACGTCATCCGCGTCGGCGTCAAGCAGTCGCTGGGCGACGGCGTCGAGGTGGTGGGCGAGGGTCGCGACGTCGAGACGGCGATCGACGCCATCACCGCGTCGAAACCCGACGTCGTCATCCTGGACGTGCACCTCCCCGGCGGCATGGGGGGCGGCGCGCTCGACGTCCTCGACGCGTGCCTGAAGAAGCCGGACCCGCCCCGATTCCTCGCCCTGTCCGTCTCCGACGCCGCGGAGGACGTCGTCGCGGTCGTGCGCGCGGGCGCCCGCGGATACGTCACCAAGTCCATCTCCGGCCCCGAGCTGACCGACGCCGTCGTCCGGGTCGCCCAGGACGACGCGGTGTTCTCCCCGCGGCTCGCCGGTTTCGTCCTCGACGCGTTCGGCGCCTCCTCCGGGGACATCGCCGTGGCCGACGAGGACCTGGACAAGCTCACCGCGCGCGAGCAGGAGGTCATGCGTCTGATCGCGCGAGGGTACTCGTACCGCGAGGTGGGGGAGAAGCTCTTCATCTCCATCAAGACGGTCGAGACCCACGTGAGCGCCGTGCTGCGCAAACTCCAGCTCTCGAGCCGCCACGAGCTCGCCCACTGGGCGGCGCAACGGCGCATCGTCTAGCGCCGCCCCGACCCTCGGCGTCGCGCGCACGGCCTAGACTCGACGCGTCATGGAAGCCCACGCCGACGCGTCGTCGCCCCTCACCGAGGGCCTCAATCCGCAGCAGGCGGAGGCCGTCGTCTACCGTGGACCCGCCCTGCTGATCGTCGCCGGCGCGGGCTCGGGCAAGACGCGCGTCCTCACCCACCGCATCGGCCACCTCCTCGCGTCGGGCCGCGCGCGCCCGCACGAGATTCTCGCGATCACGTTCACGAACAAGGCCGCGGCGGAGATGCGGGAACGGGTGGACGCGCTCGTCGGGCCGGAGTCCCGCGGGATGTGGGTATCGACGTTCCACAGCGCGTGCGTGCGGATCCTAAGGAGCGAGCACGAGGCGGCGGGGCTCACGGCGTCGTTCTCCATCTACGACACCGCCGACTCCGTCAACCTCATGAAGCTCGTGCTCAAGCAGGAGAACGTCGATCCCAAGAAGTTCACGGCCAAGACCGTGCTCGCGCGCGTCGGCCAGTTCAAGGACGAGCTCCTCACGCCCGCGGAGGCCGTCACGCTGACGGAGGGCGCGCCCCGGTACTCGCTGGACCACGTCGCGGGCATCGCCTACGCCGCCTACCAGGCGCGCCTCGAGGCGGCGAACGCGGTCGATTTCGACGACATCATCGTCACGACCGTCCGACTGCTCCAGGACCACGCGGACGTCGCGGCGAAGTACCGCGAACGCTTCCGCCACGTCCTCGTCGACGAGTATCAGGACACCAACCACGCCCAGTACGTGCTGATCCGCGAACTGGTCCGCCCCGCCGTCGAGGGAGAGAAGGGCGCCGAGCTCACCGTCGTGGGGGACGCCGACCAGTCGATCTACGCCTTCCGCGGTGCGTCGATCCGCAACATCCTCGAGTTCGGCCACGACTTCCCGGACGCGCACACCATCCGGCTCGAGCAGAACTATCGGTCCACGCAGAACATCCTGAGCGCCGCCAACGCGGTGATCGCGCGCAACGCCGACCGCGTGCCGAAGAACCTCTGGACCGACGCGGGCGCGGGGGATCGCATCGTCGGCTACGTCGCCGACACCGAACAGGACGAGGCGGAGTTCGTCGCGACCGAGATCGCCCGGCTCATCCGCGAGGCCGACGTCGCGCCGTCCGACGTCGCCGTCATGTACCGGGCGAACGCCCAGTCGCGCGCGATCGAGGAGCGGTTCATCCGTACGGAGATCCCATACACGGTGGTCGGGGGAACCCGCTTCTACGAGAGGCGCGAGGTCAAGGACATGCTGGCCTACCTCGCCGCGACCCTGAACGAGGACGACGACGTCGCGGTGCGGCGCATCATCAACACCCCGAGACGCGGCATCGGCGACGCGGCGGTCGAGGCCGTCTCGGCGTTCGCGGCGGGCGTGGGAGTCTCGTTCGGGGCCGCGGTGCGGCGCGTCGACGAAGTGCCGGGCCTCGCCCCGCGCTCGCGCGCGGCGATCGAGGCGTTCTGCCGTCTCATGGACGACGTCCGGGCCCTCGCGCGCGACAACGGGCCGGCCGCCGTGCTGGACCAGATCGCCGAGGGTTCGGGGATGCTCGCCGCCCTCCGGGCGAGCGACGACCCGCAGGACGCGAGTCGCGTCGAGAACATCATGGAGCTCGTCGCGGTGGGGCGCGAGTTCGCCGAGGAGAACCCCGAGGGGACGCTCGTCGAGTTCCTCGAGAAGGTCGCGCTCGTGGCGGACGCGGATCAGATTCCGGCAGCCGACGGCGGCACGGGTGTCGTCACCCTCATGACGCTGCACACCGCCAAGGGCCTCGAGTACCCCGTCGTCTTCCTCACGGGCCTCGAGGAGGGCACGTTCCCGCACGCGCGGGCGATGGAGACGCCCCAGGAGCTCGAGGAGGAGCGCCGCCTCGCCTACGTCGGGCTGACGCGGGCGCGCGAGCGCCTCTACCTCACGCGGGCCGAGGTGCGGTCGAGTTGGGGAGCCCCCCAGTACCTGCTCGCCTCGCGTTTCGCGGAGGAGGTTCCGGGGGAGCTCGTCCAGTGGAGTCGCTCGGAGTCGTCGACGGCGTCGCTCCGCGCGACGTCGGATCGGTACCCGGGGCGCTCGGGAGCGTGGTCGAGCACCTACGGTTCGCGCGGCGGAGACGACGACGGCTTCTCACGCGCGGGCGCCGTCAAGAAACGCCTCGTTCCCCCGTCGCCGCCGGGCGTCGCGGGCGGCGCGGGTCTCGGCCTCGAGGTCGGGGATCGGGTGAGCCACGACCAGTACGGCCTCGGCACCGTGGTCACGCTCGAGGGCGAGGGCAAGAACGCCGTCGCGAAGGTCGACTTCGGCTCGTCGGGGGTCAAGCGCCTCCTCTTGCGGTTCGCGCCTCTGTCCAAGCTCTAGGCGCGCGCTCCGGCGCGCGCGATGGCACCGCGGCGCGTCCGCTCCGATTAGGCTGGGTTCACCGGCGGAGGGCCGGAATCCTCGAGCGACAACCGAAGGAAGAATGTATACGTCCGGGAACAAGGTCGCCATCGTCGGGGCGGGCGCGGTGGGTGCGACGCTCGCGTACGCCGGCCTCATGCGCGGCTTCGCGCGCACCGTTGCGCTGTACGACATCAACGCGGCGAAGGTCGACGCCGAGGTGCTCGATCTCGCGCAGGGCGTCCAGTTCATGCCGCAGGCGGACGTGATCGGATCCGACCGGGTGGACGTGTGCGCGGACGCCGACGTCGTCGTGATCACGGCTGGCGCCAAGCAGCAGCCCGGCCAGAGCCGCCTCGACCTCGCGGGCGCGACGATCGGCCTGATGGATCGCATCGTCCCGCCGCTGCTCGAGGTGGCGCCCGACGCGATCTACATCCTCGTGACCAACCCCGTCGACGTCGTCACGTTCGCCGCGATCAAGAAGTCCGGCACCGCGCCGAGCCACATGTTCGGCTCCGGGACGGTGCTCGATTCGTCGCGGCTGCGGTACCGCGTCGCCCAGGAGTGCCGCGTCGCGATCGCGAACGTTCACGCCTACATCGCGGGCGAGCACGGCGACTCCGAGGTCGCGTTGTGGTCGTCCGCGACGATCGGTGGTCTGCCCCTCACGTCGTACAAGGGCGCCGACGGCGCCGTCATCATGACGCCGGAGAAGTGCGAGCAGATCCAGCGGGAGGTCAAGGACTCGGCCTACCGCATTATCGAGGGCAAGGGCGCGACGAACTACGCGATCGGCATCGCCGGGGCGCGCATCGTGGAGGCCGTGCTCCAGGATCAGAACCGCGTCCTCCCGGTGTCGACGCTCATCGACGTCCCCGGGGTCGGCGAGGTGTGCATGTCGATGCCGTCGGTGATCGGACGCTCGGGCGTGGTCCACCGCGTCGAGTTGCCGCTTAGCGACTCCGAGCGCGCGTCGCTCGAGGTATCCGCGCGGTCGATTCGCGAGGCCGCGCAGACCTTCGGGGCGATCTAGCCGCCGAAGAGTCCGGCGATCTTGTCGTGCAGCTCCTGCGCGTACATGTACTCGTACGTATTGAGGCCGATGGCGAGGAAGCCCGCGACGATCGCGAGGTACGAGCGAACGCGGCCGGATCCGGCCCGATTTGCTTGGCCGAGACCCGCGAAGCCGAAGAGCACCGAGAGGAATCCCAGGGCGCCGGCGCCGTACGTGATGTAGCGGTCGTAGTCCGTTCCGAGTCCGTACACCGACAGGACCGTCGTGAGGACCGCGAGGAACGCGAAGACGCTCGCGAACAGCGCCTGGGTGGAACCGCCGTCAGACTCGTCGTCGGGCTCCGGCCGAGCGCTGGAGGGGGCCGACCCGGGCACCCCCGGTAATGGCGACGGCCCTCCGCCCGGGGAGAATCCTGGTTGCGCACCCGCGGCCCCGGGTACGCCGGCACCGGGCACCGCGCCCGCCTGTCCTCCGCCCGCTGGGGCCCCGCCCGCTGGGGCGCCGCCCGCTGGGGCGCCGCCGACGGGCTGGAACGGCGCGCGGGCGCCGCCTCCCGCTCCCGATCCGGGCTGGAAGGTGGGCTGGGCGCCGGTCACCGGGCCCGACGCGGGTTTCGCTGCGGGCTGGAACGTCTGCTGAGCACCCGTCACGGGGCCGGCCGCGGGCCTGCCGCCGGGCTGGAACGTCTGCTGAGCTCCCGTCACGGGGCCGGCCGCGGGCCTGCCGCCGGGCTGAAACGTCTGCTGGGCGCCGGTGACCGGGCCGGCCGCAGGTCGCGATGTGGGTTGCGCGCCCGACGCGCCCCCGGGTCCGCCGCCCGGAGTCGTCACGCCTGGGCTCGCCTGGGGTTGGGGCGTGCCCGCGCCTCCGACGCCCTGAGCCGGTGGCTGCGCCGGGTGGACGTGCTGCGTCCACCGTTGGCCATCCCAGTAGCGCAACTGTCCGGGCGTCTGCGGATCCGGATACCAGTTCGCCGGGGGAAGCGATGACGGTGGCGTGGTCATAATCTCTCCAAAGTGGGCACTCTTCATCTTGCCCTATCGAGAGGGTACTTCGTGGAAGCGAACCGAGGTGATCGAGGTTCTGTCGAATCAATCGTTGAGCTACGTCACGGTGAGGGCGATGTTGAACAGCCCACTCAGTACGGCGATGGACGCGCACACGAGGCCGAAGACCGCGCGCCCGCGCCCGTGGCCCCCCGCGGATGCCTTGCGCAGCGCGCGGATCGCCAGCCACATCGTCGGCGCCGCAATCGCGAAGATGACCGGCCACGCCCAGTCGACGAAGCCCAAGAACGCGAAAAAGAGGCAGAAGAAGCCGAGATAGCCCGCCGCGATCGACTCGCCGGACCGCCCGGTCGGCACCAACCAATGCACCGGGTCGTCGGGCGTCGCACCCGCGCGGGGCGCGGTCGGAGAGGGCGGTGCCGATGCGCGGGACGCGGGTGCGACGTGGGACGTCCACGCCGTTCCGTCCCAGTACCGCCACTGCGCCGGATTCGTCGGGTCCTGATACCAGTCCGCCTGGGGCATCGTCGTCCTCCGCGCTCGCGTTCCCGACCGATGCTATCGCTCGGAATTCGCGTACGCGCGACGGGGCGGGGCACTCGCGCGAGTGCCCCGCCCTCGACTCGCGCTAGACGAGGGCCGGTTCGAGATCCGGTCGGCGGTCGACGGCGTCGTGGCCGCCCTCGATGCGCATCTCCGGCAGCCACGCGAGCCATCGCGGAAGGTACCAGTTCCACTTCCCGAGCAGCGTCATGAGCGACGGCACGAGGATGGTGCGGATGATCGTCGCGTCGATGAGGACGGCCGCTCCGAGGCCGAGGCCCATCTGGGCGAACTCCGCGAGGTCGCCCATGGCGAACCCGGCGAACACGGCGACCATGATGAGAGCCGCGCCGGTGATGAGGGCCCCGGTCCGGCTCAGCCCGTGGACGACGGCCGTGGTGGTGTCCTCGCCCGCGTCGTGGCTCTCCTTGATCCGGCTGAGCAGGAACACGTGGTAATCCATCGATAGCCCGAACAGCACCGCGAAGAGGAACAACGGGATCCACGGCGCGATGCCGTCGACCTGCGGGACCCCCAGCACGCCCGCGCCCCATCCGTGCTGGAACACGGCGACGAGGATGCCGTAGGCGGCGCCCGTCGACAGGAGATTGAGCACGATGCCGGTCGCGGGTATCACGACGGACCGGAACCCGATCAGCAGCAGCAGGAAGCTGGCACCGAGGACGAGGGCGAACACCTCCGGCGCGGAGTCCAGGATGATCTGCGTGAACTCCAGAGAACCCCAGGTGCTCCCGCCGACGAGCGCGGTCGCGCCGGTGCCCGCGAGCGCGGCCGGCACGAGCGTGTCGTGCAGGCGGTGGATCGCCTCTTCGGATCGGCGGTCGGCCGAGTCGTAGACGTCCTTCGTGTCGACGAACACCACGTCGCCGTACGAGTCGATGGTCGTCTCCGCGAAGCTCGGGTCGGCCTCGATCTGAGCCGCGAGGGCCTGGATCTCGGAGCCGGCGCTCGACGCACCTGTGATGGCGATCGTCGTCGCGTCGCGGCCCCAGCCGAAGTCCGCGACGAGGATGTCCTGAGCCTGGCGGAACGTATTGTCCTCGGGGAGGGCGTCGAGGCCGGGGAACGCCAGCCGCATTCCGACGGCGGGCGCCGCGAGGCCGAGGAGAACGGCCACGCCGACGACGGCGGAGATCGCGGGGCGCCGGATGACGGCCCGGGCGAGCGCCGCCCAGCGCCGAGGCTCGCGACCGGGGTGCGTCGTCGGGATCCGCCCGCGATCGATGCGGTTGCCCAGAAGGCGCAGCAGGGCCGGGAGGAGCGTGAGCGCCGCGGCGACCGAGGCGATCGCCACGATGATCGCGCCGCCGCCGAGGCTTCGCATGATCGTGCTCGGGACGATGAGCATGCCCGACAGCGCGATGACGACGGTGAGCCCCGAGAACAGCACGGCGCGCGTGGCGGTGGAGCCCGCGACGGTCACGGCGTCGATGACCTCGCGCCCCTTCGCCCGCTCCTCGCGGAACCGCTGCACGACGATCAACGTGTAGTCGATGCTGAGCGCGAGCCCCATCATCGTGATCATGTTGACCACGAAGAACGAGAGCTCGAAGACCTGGCCGACGACGGCGGTGATCCCCACCGCCGCGGTGATCGAGACGATGCCGAGGACGATCGGCACGCCGGCCGCGACGAGTGCGCCGAAGACGATCGCGAGGATGACGAGCGCGATCCCGACCCCGATGAGCTCGCCGCGGACGAGCGTCTCCTCGGCGAGAGCGTCAAACGCGACGCCGGCGCTGGCCTCGCCGAACGGCAGCACGCGGAATTCGTCGGTGGCGACCGACGTCGCGGCGTCGTTGATCGCTGTGCCGAGCGCGGTCTGCGCTTCCCCGTCGAGTTCGTGGACGTGGACGGTCACGAGCGCCGTGAATCCGTTCTCCGACACGGGGAACGGTGCGGCGAGGGTCGGTGCGGCGACGTCCACGACGCCGTCGATGCCGCGCATGGCTGCGGTAACGCGATCGAGTTCCTCCATGAAGCTCGCATCGCCGAAACGCGACGTCGCAGAGGCGACGATCACGGTCTCCGTCGCAAACCCGTCGTTCTTCGCGCGGTACTGGTCGTTCAGGTCCTGGACCTGCTCCGACTCCGTCGGGGTGAGCATGCGCTCGTCCTGGGTCAGAGCGTTTCCGAGGAAGCTCGAGGCGTAGATCGAGGCCGCCAGGCCCACGATCCACGCCCCGACGACGAGCCAGGGGTGTCGTGCCGAGGCGCGTGCGATGCGCCCGGTCAATGCGGTGGTCATGGTTCTCCCTTGATGTCGATAGGACGTCGAGCCCACTGTCGTGGACGCGCGGCGCCCGCTGCCATGGGGGAACGCCCCCAACCGACCCCTGATCTTGCGGGGCCGAGTCGGGGCGTCGCCGTCACGTCTGCGTGCCCTTCCGACGCTAGGGACGGCGCGTTTTCGCCACAGCCCGCATGCGGATGATTCGCCGCGGTCCTTCGGGGGTTTCCGCCGTCGTCCCTCCGGGCTACCTCATCCTCGGGGTTCCCCCGGAGGGGGGATCGGGGTCGACGCCTCGGGGTGAGGACGGGGACGCCGGATTCGGGCACGATGGGGCCATGAACGTCCTGCGCCGCGTCTACGCCCCGATGATTTCGGCGCAGCTGTACCTCGACTCGGTCTTCCTCCTTCTCGGGTTGGTCTTCGGTCTGCTGTGGTCGATCCTGCTCATCACCTTGTACGCCGTCGGCATCGGCACCGCGGTGGTGTGGGTCGGCGTCGTCATCCTCCTTGGAACGCAGGCGCTGCTCCGGCCGATCGGGGCGGTCGAACGTCATCAGGTGCGTTGGTTCCTGCGGCGCGACGTCCCGACGCCGCTGCCCCTGCACTTCAGCGGGTCGTCCGACGCGAATCGGCCGGACTGGTCGACCGTCCGGCGGTGGTCGAGGGATCTCCTTCACGACGGCCACGGGTGGCGCGTGCTCGGGTGGGTGATGTTCCGGCTCGTGTCAGGCCCCGTCGGCTTCTCGCTCGTCGTCGCATACTTCGCCGTGTCGCTATCCCTCCTCGCCGCGCCGTTCCTCGCCATCCCCTCGTGGGGAATCGGGCCAGGCGATTACCCGTGGGACCGCTGGTTCCTGCTCGGACCGGTCGCGTTCGTCATCGTGACGCCGATGCTCGCCTGGGCGGTCCGTGCGTTCGCGGACCTTCACCGGACCGCGGGCTCCGCGTGGCTCGGCCCGTGCGGGGACGAGGTTCGACGCGTGGCGCTCGCCCGCGCGTCGCTCGCGGAGGAGCAGGTGCGCATCGACCAGGAGCTCCACGACAGCATCGGGCACATGATCTCGATGATCGTGGTCCAGGCGGGCGCGGGCGCGCACGTGTTCGACAAGGACCCCGCGTTCGCGCGCCGCGCGCTCTCGACGATCGAGGAGCGGGGGCGGTCCGCGCTCGGCGAACTCGACCGCCTCATCGCGCGCATCCGCGGCGACGCCCACGAGACCCACGCTCCCCTGCCCGACGCCACCGACCTGCCCACGCTCGTGTCCGGCGTCCGCGACGCCGGCGTCGACGTCAACGCCCGCATCGATCTCAAGGACGTCCCGGTCGCGCTCGGTCGCGGGGTGTATCGCGTCGTTCAGGAGGCGATCACCAACGCGGCGAAGCACGCACCGGGGACGCGGGTCGACCTCGTCATCGCGTCGGACGGCGAGGTCGTCGCGGTCTCCGTCGAGAACCCCGTCGCGGGCGAAGACGGGACGTCGGGCAGCGGCCGCGGGCTCGACTCGATTCGGGACCGCGTCGGCCTGCTCGGGGGCCATGCCTTCGTCGGGGCGACGGACGACGACCGCTTCGCCGTCCACGCCGTCATACCGCTCGGGCCCATGCTTCCGGACCGCGCCGCCGGCGAGTGCCGACTGACGCGATCGTGCCGCTGCGCCGTGTGCGTCGCGACGCGGGAGGTCGTCGCATGAGGATCGCGATCGTCGACGACGACCCGCTCGTCCGCATGGGTCTCCGTGCGATCCTCGCGTCGGTCGACGGCTGGGAGGTCGTCGCCGAGGCCCGCGACGGGCACGAGGCGCTCGCGGCGGTCGGAGCGGCGTCGCCGGACGTCGTCCTCATGGACATCCGGATGCCCGAGATGGACGGTCTCGAGGCGACGCGCCGGATCGTGGAGGCGGATCCCTACGCGAAGGTCCTCGTTCTGACGACGTTCGAGGTCGACGAGTACGTCTTCGAGGCGATGCGCGCGGGTGCCGCGGGATTCGTGCTGAAGCGCGTCCCGCCGAAGGAGCTGATCGACGCCGTCGGGATCGTCGCGGCGGGCGAGTCGCTGCTGTTCCCCTCGAGCACGCGCGCGGTCATCGAGCGTTTCGCCCAGCGTCGCGGATCCGAGCTGCCCGAACTCACCGAGCGGGAGCAGGAGGTGCTGCGCCTCCTCGCCCGCGGGCTGTCGAACCAGGAGATTGGCGCGCACCTGTACGTCTCGGTCGAGACGGTCAAGTCGCACGTCGCGTCGCTCCTGATGAAGCTCGGCGTCCGCGACCGCACCCAGGCGGTCATCGCGGCGTACGAGAGCGGCTTCGTCGAGCCGGGCGGAGCGGGGATCCCGGGGAGCTAACCCCGGCTCTGCGCGATCACGACGGGCGTGCCCCGAGCCGCCGTCTCGGCAATCCGGTCGATGACGTCGTTGCGGATCCGGACGCAGCCGTGGGACGCGGCCGTTCCGAGCAGGGACGGGTTGTTCGTCCCGTGGAGGGCGAGTTGCGGCGGGCCCCCGGCGAACGAGTCCAACGTGTCGGAGTACCCCGACAGGCCGAGCGCATACGAGCCGTACACACCGCTCGGGTTCGCGAACGGCAGCGGGTCGGTCACGAAAAAGGTGCCGGGCGGCGTCGGAGTCGCGTTCGCCCCGACGACGACGGGCGTGGTGAGCAGGAGCGTGTCGCCCTCCCAGTACTCGAGTTCGCGCTCGTCGAGGTAGACGCGGACGAGGTAGTCCGTCGAGGTGACGGTCACGTCGCTGGCGCGGACCCACCCGGTCGTTCCGTTCGGCTGGACGGGCAGGGACACCTCGATCCACTCCTCGTCTCCGATGCCGGTCGCATCGACGCCCATCAGCGTGAGCGGCTGGCCGTAGTAGCTCCATCGGTCGAGCGTGCGCGTCGGCGTCGGGTCGCCCGGGTTCGCGTAGACGTCGAGCGTATCGACGGCGGTGGTCGCGACGATCGCGCCCGGACGGATCCCCGATGGCGCGGGGGCGGGCGTCGCACTCGTCGACGGCGCGCTCGACGTGCTCGCGGTCGCGGCCGGGGTCGGGCGTGAGCCCTGCGGCTCGGCGAGCGTCCCGCCCCGGGGGGCGGCGACGGCGACCGCACCTCCCGCGACGATCGCGAGCCCGAGCGACGCGAGCGCGACGCGCCGCCACGGCGAGCGCGCGCGCCACCGCTGTCCGAGGCGTCGCGCGCTCTCGGCGGCGTTTCTCGCTTGGGTTCGAAGCGTCGCCGTCACGCGTCGATCCTATTCCGTGCCAATTCGCGGTATGGGCCGGGATACGCTGGACCCGGAACGTGGCGTCGGCACGGACGCCCTCGGCTCGCGAAGGACCCCCATGGACCTCTACGAATATCAGGCGCGCGACCTCTTCGAGCGCCACGGCGTCCCGGTGCTCGAGGGCATCGTCGCCACCACCCCGGAGGACGCGAAAGCGGCGGCCGCGACGATCGGCGGGACCGTCGTCGTCAAGGCGCAGGTGAAGGTCGGGGGCCGCGGCAAGGCCGGCGGCGTCAAGCTCGCGCACTCGCCCGACGAGGCGTTCGACGCCGCGAAGGCGATCCTCGGCATGGACATCAAGGGCCACACGGTGCGGCGCGTGATGATCGCGGCCGGCGCGAAGATCGCCACCGAGTACTACTTCTCGCTCCTGCTCGACCGCGCCACCCGCCGCTACCTCGCGATGTGCTCGGTCGAGGGCGGCATGGAGATCGAGGAGCTCGCGGTGGAGCGCCCCGACGCCCTCGTCAGGGTCGACGTCGATCCGCGCGTCGGCATCGACGCGGCCAAGGCGGCGGAGATCGTCGCGACCGCCGGGTTCCCGGACGACGTCGCGGGGCCCGTCGCCGACGCGCTGGTGAGGCTCGGGCAGGTGTACGAGAAGGAGGACGCGACCCTCGTCGAGGTCAATCCGCTCGTGCGCACCGAGGACGGAGCCATCATCGCGCTCGACGGCAAGGTGACGCTCGACGACAACGCGGCGTTCCGCCACGAGGACCACGCGGCGCTCGTCGACATCGACGCGACCGACCCGCTCGAGCGCCTCGCAGGCGAGAAGGGCCTGAACTACGTCAAGCTCGACGGCCAGGTCGGGATCATCGGCAACGGGGCCGGTCTCGTCATGTCGACGCTCGACGTCGTCGCCCTCGCGGGCGAGAAGTTCGGCACGAAGCCGGCGAACTTCCTCGACATCGGCGGGGGCGCCTCGGCGCAGGTGATGGCCGACGGGCTCGAGGTCATCCTCGGGGACGCGCAGGTGAACAGCGTCTTCGTCAACGTCTTCGGCGGAATCACCTCGTGCATCGAGGTCGCGCGCGGCATCGTCGCCGCCCTGGAGATCCTCGGGGACGCGGCGACCAAGCCTATCGTCGTGAGGCTCGACGGCAACAGCGTCGCCGAGGGCCGCGAGATCCTGGCGGAGGCGAAGCACCCGCTCGTCACCGTCGTCGACACCATGGACGACGCGGCCGCCAAGGCCGCCGAGCTCGCCGCGTAGGAGGCGCCGAACATGACCATCTTCCTCGACGCCGATTCGCGCGTCATCGTCCAGGGTATGACGGGCTCCGAGGGCCAGAAGCACACCGCCCGCATGCTCGCCGCAGGCACGGCGATCGTCGGCGGGGTGAACCCGCGCAAGGCGGGCGAGTCCGTCGACTTCGACGTCGCGGGCGAGACGCGCACGATCCCCGTCTTCGGCACCGTCGCCGATGCGATGGCCGCGACCGGAGCGAACGTCTCCGTCGTCTTCGTCCCTCCGGCGTTTGCGAAGGGCGCCGTCGTCGAGGCGATCGACGCGGGAATGCCGCTCGTCGTCATCATCACCGAGGGCATCCCGGTCGCCGACACCGCCTACTTCACCCAGTACGCCATCGAGAAGGGCACCCGCACCCTCGGCCCGAACTGCCCTGGCGTCATCTCGCCCGGGGTCTCCAACGTCGGCATCACGCCCGCGAACATCACGGGGTCCGGTCGCATCGGACTCGTGTCCAAGTCGGGCACCCTGACCTACCAGATGATGCACGAGCTCCGGGACATCGGCTTCACGACGTGCGTGGGCATCGGCGGCGATCCCGTGATCGGCACGACGCACATCGACTGCCTCGCGGCATTCGAGGCGGACCCGGACACCGAGGCGATCGTCATGATCGGCGAGATCGGCGGCGACGCCGAGGAGCGCGCCGCCGCGTACATCAAGGAACACGTCACCAAGCCCGTCGTCGGCTACGTCGCGGGATTCACCGCCCCCGAAGGCAAGACCATGGGCCACGCCGGAGCGATCGTCTCCGGCTCCGCGGGCACCGCCGAGGCCAAGCGCGTCGCGCTCGAGGCCGCCGGGGTCCGGGTGGGCCGGACGCCGTCGGAGACCGCCCGCGTGATGCGGGAGATCCTCGGCGCCTAATTCCCCGAGGCCACGGCGGTTCGATACCCGTCGCGCGCCCCTCGTCGGGCGACGATAGGGCCGTGGCCCGTACGCTCCGCTCCGATCTCCGGGCGCTCGGCGCGCGCGCGGGCGATGCCGTTCCTGGCTGGGTCGGCGGCGCGATGGCGGGCCTTCAGTCGGCGTTGTTGTCCGCGGGCGCCGTCGTCGCCGTCGCGCTGGCCGTCGTCGCGGCGGCTCCCTCCCCGGACGGGACGGCGGGGGTCGACTGGGAGGGCGCCGCAGGCGTCGGCGTGCGCGTGTGGCTTCTTGCCCACGCCGTTCCCGCGGGCTCGGCGGCCACCCCGGTCAGCGTCGTGCCGCTCGGGTTGACCGCGGTCTTCGCATTCCTCGCGGCGAGTCTCGCCCGGCGCTTCGGCTCGCCGACGACGGGAAGCTGGTTCGCGTTCACCGCCACGTACACGGGCCTCCTCGTCGCCGCGACCGCCGCGGCGCACGCCGAGCTCACGGATCCGAACGCCCGCGTCCGCGCGGGAATCGCCGCGGCGATCGTCGCGCGGCGGGGGCGCGGGAGCGGGGCTCTGGCGCGGCGGGATGGCGTCCGGATACGCGGTGGCTCCGCGTGCCGGACGCGCTGACGGAGGGGGCGCGGTCGGGCGGCGCCGTCGTCCTCGGCGCGTGGGCGCTCGGCGCGCTCGCCTTCGTCGTCTGGGCGTTCGCGGGGTGGGGGGACGTCACGGGCGTCGCGGGTTCGCTCGACGCCGACCCTGTGGGGGCGCTCGCCCTGGCGATCGGCGAGGGGCTCTACGCCCCGACGCTCGCCATGTGGGGCGTCGCGTGGATGGCCGGCCCCGGGTTCGCCGTCGGCGCGGGGACGGAGTACGCGCCCGGGCACCTCACGACCACCCCGCTGCCGTCCATTCCCCTTCTCGGCGCTCTTCCTCAGGCGGCGGGGGGCGTCCTCGTCCTCGCCCCCCTGCTCGTTGTCGCTCTCGCGGCTGGGGCACGCGCCGTGGCGTCCCGGCGCCGCCGCGTCCCGAGCGGGCGAGCGCAGGCCGTCGCCGTCCTCGTCGTCGGCCTCCTCGCGGGGGTGGGCGCGCTCGTGTCGCGCGGTTCGCTCGGGGGCGGCGACCTGACGGTCGTCGGGCCGGAGCCCGTCGCGACCGGCGTGTGGATGGCGGCGCTCGCGGCCATCGGATTCGCCGCGGGAAGCCTCGTCGCGCGGTGGCGCGGGCGCTAGGAAGCCGAGGGAGACGGCGTCGGCAGGAACCTCGCCTCCCACTCGTGGAGGCGAGCGTTCACGGCATCCTCGAAGGTCTTCTGGCACGCGGACGATGCCGCGACCGTAAGGGCGTTCGCCCGGCACTCCTGGAAATCGCGAGAACTCCCGGAAGAACACCGCCTGCATCGCGAACATCGTGGAGAGCAGCCCCGTGAGCAGCAAGCCCCATCGTGGACATGACCGTCAGCCAGGTGCCCTTCCTCCCCGGTATCGAGAACAGCAGCGATGATCGCGACGACCGCGCCCGCGACGGAGGCGGGCAGCCCGACGAGGGACCACGGGAACGGGCAGCATCGTCGCGACCACGGCGATGGCGAACAGCGCCATAAACCACCGAGCCCGCGCGAATCACCGCGGGCACGTGGCGAGCGGGGGGCGTTGGCGGGCGGCACGGAAATCCTTGCGTAGTGAGGTCACCAGCATGCCGATAGGGTCGGCATGTGACAAGCGAAGCGCCCCCGGCCAGCGTCGTCGTCTTGATCTCGGGAGCCGGGACCATTCTCATGGCGGTGATCGTCGAGGCGCGCGTCACGACCCAGGCTACGGCGCGGCGGTCGCCGCGGTGATCTCCGACCGGCCGGACGCCGGCGGGCTCGACGTCGCCCGCGCCGCCGGGTTCCCGACGGCCGTCGTGGCGCTCGGGACTTCCCGAGCCGGGAGGAGTGGAACCGGGCGATCGTCAGCGCGATCGACGCGTCTCGCGCCCGACCTCGTCGTCCTCGCGGGCTTCATGAAGATCCTCGCCCCGCGACCGTCGCCCACTTCGACGGCCGCATCATCAACACGCACCCCGCCCTCCTGCCGTCGTTCCCCGGCGCGCACGGCGTGCGCGACGCCCTCGCGTACGGCGTCAAGGTCACGGGGTGCACCGTAATCTTCGTCGACGACGGCGTCGACACCGGGCCGATCGTCGCCCAGGCGACGGTCGACGGTCGAGCCCGGCGACACGGAGGACACCCTTCACGAACGCATCAAGTCCGTCGAGCGCACGCTCGTCGTCGACACCGTCCACGCGCTCGTCACGCGCGGCTGGACGATCGAGGGCACGGCGCGTCGTTCTCGGGACGCCACGAAAGGATGGATCATGACCGACCGCCAGCCCGTACGCCGGGCCCTCGTCTCCGTATACGACAAGACCGGGATCGACGTTCTCGCCCGCGGCGCTCGCCGACGCGGGCGTCGAGATCGTGTCGACCGGGAGTACGGCCGCGAGGATCGCCGACGCCGGCGTCGCGGTCACGAAGGTCGAGGACGTGACCGAGTTCCCCGAATGCCTCGACGGCCGGGTGAAGACGCTTCACCCGCGTATCCACGCCGGGAATCCTCGCCGACCGCCGCCTCGAGTCGCACGTGGAGCAGCTGGAGTCGATGGGCATCGCCCCGTTCGACCTCGTGGTCTGCAACCTCTACCCGTTCGTCGACACCGTTCGCTCGGGAGCCGCGCCCGACGCGGTGATCGAGCAGATCGACATCGGCGGCCCGTCGATGGTGCGGGCGGCCGCGAAGAACCACGCGAGCGTAGCGGTGGTCGTCGACCCGGGCGAGTACGACGCGGCGATCGCGGCCGTCTCGGCGGGCGGGTTCACGCTCGCGGAGCGCCAGGCGCTCGCCGTCGAGGCGTTCCGCCATACGGCGACGTACGACATCCACGTCGCGTCCTGGATGGGCAACGTCGTGGCGGCGGACGACGAGGGTACCGGGTTCCCGGGATGGGTCGCGACGAGCGCGAAGCGGCGGGCGTCGCTGCGTTACGGAGAGAACCCCCACCAGGGCGCGGCGCTGTACACCGACGAGGCGTCCGAGGGGGGGATCGCCAACGCGGAACAGCTCCACGGCAAGGAGATGTCCTACAACAACTACGTCGACGCCGACGCCGCGTGGAGGGCCGCCCACGACCACGACGGGCGTCGCGGTAGCCGTCATCAAGCACGCGAACCCGTGCGGGATCGCCGTCGGCACGGACGTCGCGGAGGCCCATGCGAAGGCACACGCATGCGACCCGGTGTCCGCGTACGGCGGCGTCATCGCCTCGAACAGCGAGATCACCGCGGCGGCGGCCACGCAGATCGCCGACATCTTCACCGAGGTGATCGCCGCGCCGTCGTACGAACCGGGCGCGCTCGAGATCCTCCAGAAGAAGAAGAATCTCCGGATCCTCGTGGTCACGGGTGGCCGCGGGCCGGGCGAGTACCGGCCCATCTCCGGCGGACTGCTGATGCAGCAGGCCGACCGGATCGACGCCCCCGGCGACGACCCGGCGACGTGGACGCTCGCCGCGGGCCCGGCTGCGTCCGCCGAAACGTTCGCGGACCTCGCGTTCGCGTGGAGGTCCGTGCGATCGACCAAGTCGAACGCCATCCTGCTGGCCAAGGACGGCGCGTCGGTCGGCGTCGGCATGGGTCAGGTCAACCGGGTCGACTCGTGCCGCCTCGCGGTCGCGCGCGCGGGCGCCGAGCGCGCGGTGGGCGCCGTCGCCGCATCCGACGCGTTCTTCCCGTTCGCGGACGGCTTCGAGGTGCTCGCCGAGGCGGGTGTCACGGCCGTCGTCGAACCGGGCGGTTCGATACGTGACGCCGAGGTCATCGACGCCGCGGCCGCCGCGGGGGTCTCGTTGTACTTCACCGGAACCCGGCACTTCTTCCACTAGGCCGCCCCATGTCACCGCGCCCCACCGCCACCGTCTGGCTGCCGCTCCTCGTGATCGCCCTCGGCGTCGTCGTCGCCGTCAACGTGAACGTCGTCGTGCGGGATGTGGACGCTCGCGGCGTTCGCGCTCGGCGGAGCGGTCATCCGGGCGACGGGGTGGTTCGGCGGAGGACTGAGGATCCGGCGCCGCGTGGTCGACACGACGTTCCTGGTACTGATCGCGGCCGCGATCACGTTCGTTGCGACCTCGGGCGTCCTCGACTAGGACGAACGAACGACGAAGGGGCCCGACCGCGCGCGGCCGGACCCCTTCGAGGAGGGTGTCGATCTAGGCGTCGACGGCCTCGGGGTCCCCGATCGCCTCGAGGTCCTCGACGGGCCCGAAGCCCCGGTAGAGCAGACCGACGAACGCGCCCGCGACGAGCGTGACGACCCACCACAGCCACAGCTGTTGCAGCGGCCAGTAGTTCATGTCGCCGGTCGTCGGATCGGTCGCCGAACCGAAGATCGCCGACGCGGTGGCGCGAGCCGGGTTGAGGCCGGCACGCGTGAGCGGTCCGGCGAGCATGACGAGCACGGCGATCGTGAGGCCGATCGCCGCGGGAGCCTGGGCCTTCGGCGCGCGCTTGGACGTCGCGCCCAGGACGACGGCGACGAGGATCCCCGTCGCGATGAACTCGATGAGCGCGGCGGCGAGCATGCCGACGCCCTGCGGCGAGTGCTCGCCGTATCCGATCGAGACGAAGGACATCACGTATCCGGCGGAAGGCTCGCTCACGGCGGTGTTGCCGATGCCGTCGAACGCTCCGGTGAAGTACGTCACGAGGGCGCCGGCGCCGATGGCCCCGACGACCTGCGCCACGATGTACAGCGCGACATCTCGCCCCGGGAACCGCCCGCCGATCCAGAGGCCAAGGGTGATGGCGGGGTTGAAGTGGGCGCCGGAGATGGGGCCGATCACGGCGACCAGGGCGAACAGGGGAATGCCCCACGCGAGCCCGGCGAGGAGCGGGTCGTTGAGTCCGGTGAGGGTGATCGCGTACACCGCGATCCCCAGTCCGGCGAACATGAAGAGGAACGTCCCGACGAACTCCGCGAAGAGGCGTCCCACGAGGGTGGGTCCGGCGGACTCGTCGGCCGCCCACATGTCGTCGTTGATGCTCGGCAGGGTTTCCGCGGCCGGCGGTGGCGGCGGCGGGGGCGTTGCTTTCTTGGGCATGGTGATCCGATCTTGTCCTGGGGAGCGGTCGTCGCCCCCTCGTCATCTTGCCACGCCGTCCGTGCGGGTACCGTAGGCGAATCCGGCGAGTACCGCCCGCGTAGCCGTGGTCTAGCCTGGTCAGTGCACACGTGAAGGCACGCGTCGATTGAGGAGAACACGCATGGCAAAGATCAAGGTCGCAGGTCCCGTCGTCGAGCTCGATGGCGACGAGATGACGCGCATCATCTGGCAGTTGATCCGGGAGCGGCTGATCCTTCAGCACCTGGACGTCGACCTGCGCTACTACGACCTCTCGATCGAGAACCGCGACGCCACCGACGACCAGGTGACGATCGACGCCGCGCACGCCATCAAGGAGCACGGGGTCGGCGTCAAGTGCGCCACGATCACCCCGGACGAGGCCCGCGTCGAGGAGTTCGGGCTCAAGAAGATGTGGCGTTCGCCCAACGGGACGATCCGCAACATCCTCGGCGGCGTCGTCTTCCGGGAGCCCATCGTCATCTCCAACGTCCCCCGCCTCGTCCCCGGCTGGACCAAGCCGATCGTCATCGGGCGCCACGCGCACGGCGACCAGTACAAGGCGACGGACTTCAAGGTTCCCGGCGCCGGCACCGTCACGCTGACGTACACCCCCACCGACGGGTCGAAGCCCGTCGAGATGGAGGTCGTCGACATGCCCGAGGGCGGCGGCGTCGTGATGGGCATGTACAACTTCAACGAGTCGATCGCCGACTTCGCGCGCGCGTCCATGCGGTACGGGCTCCAGCGCGGCTACCCCGTGTACCTCTCGACGAAGAACACCATCCTCAAGGCCTACGACGGCGCGTTCAAGGACATCTTCCAGGACGTGTACGAGAAGGAGTTCAAGGCGGACTTTGAGAAGGCCGGGATCACCTACGAGCACCGCCTGATCGACGACATGGTCGCCGCATGCCTCAAGTGGGAGGGCGGATACGTCTGGGCGTGCAAGAACTACGACGGAGACGTGCAGTCGGACACCGTCGCCCAGGGATTCGGGTCGCTCGGGCTCATGACGTCCGTGCTCGTCACGCCCGACGGCGCGACCGTCGAGGCGGAGGCCGCGCACGGAACCGTGACGCGGCACTACCGCCAGCACCAGGCCGGCAATCCGACGTCGACCAACCCCGTCGCGTCCATCTACGCGTGGACCGGCGGGCTCAAGCACCGAGGCAAGCTCGACGGCACCCCCGAGGTCACGGCCTTCGCCGAGGCGCTCGAGGACGTCATCGTGAAGACAGTCGAGGGAGGACAGATGACGAAGGACCTCGCCCTTCTCATTGGGCCGGATCAGAAGTGGCTGACGACGGAGGAGTTCCTCGCGGCCCTGGACGAGAACCTCGCGGCGAGGCTCGCGTGAGCGCCCGCGAGCCCGTGAACGTCACCGTCACCGGTGCCGCGGGGCAGATCGGATACGCGCTGTTGTTCCGCGTCGCGTCCGGGCAGATGCTCGGACCCGACGTGCAGGTGCGCCTGCGCCTGCTCGAGATCACCCCGGCCCTCAAGGCCGCCGAGGGTACGGCGATGGAACTCGTCGACTCGGCGTTCCCGCTGCTCGCCGGAATCGACATCACCGACGACCCGACAGCGGCCTTCGACGGGGTCAACGTCGGCCTCCTCGTCGGCGCGCGGCCGCGCGGCGCGGGCATGGAGCGCGCCGACTTGCTCGAGGCGAACGGCGGCATCTTCGGCCCCCAGGGCGAGGCGATCAACGCCGGGGCCGCGGACGACGTACGCATCCTCGTCGTCGGGAATCCCGCGAACACCAACGCGCTCATCGCGTCGGCCCACGCCCCCGACGTTCCGGCGGACCGGTTCACCGCGATGACCCGCCTCGACCACAACCGCGCGCTCGGCCAGCTCGCGGTGAAGACGGGGGCGCCGGTGCGAGAAATCGACAACGTCACGATATGGGGCAACCACTCGGCCAAGCAGTACCCCGACATCGCGCACGCCGTCATCCAGGGGCGCCCGGCGCCCGAGGTCGTCGGCGACGACGCCTGGGTCCGGGACGAGTTCGTCCCGCTCGTCGCGAAGCGCGGCGCCGCCATCATCGAGGCGCGTGGCGCGTCGTCGGCGGCCTCGGCCGCGAACGCGGCTATGGAGCACGTGCACGACTGGGTGAACGGAACGCCCGACGGCGTCTGGACCTCGGTCGCGCTGCGCTCGAGCGGCGAGTACGGCGTCGAGGAGGGGCTCTTCTCGTCGTTCCCGGCCGTGTCGAAGGGCGGCGCCTGGGAGGTCGTCGAAGGCCTGTCGATCGACGAGTACGCGCGCGGAAAGATCGACGCGTCCGTCGCCGAGCTCGTCGAGGAGCGCGAGGCCGTGAAGGGGCTCGGGCTGCTGTAGCCGCGACCCGGGCGGGCGCGCGCGACACGACCGGTTTCCGCCCCGCGTCGATTGCCCCTCGATCGAGCCTGCTGGTACGGTCTCCGTGGCGTCGGCGAGGTTCCGACACTCTGCGGTCTTTCGCGGGAACGGGGGCGGGGTGGCACAGGTCAAGCGGGCCCGATCGGCCCCGACCGGATACGCGTGGGCGACCACCGCCGTCGTCCTTGCCGTCGCCTCGACCGTCGCGTTCTGGCCCGACGCGCAGACGCGATGGGTCTTCCCCAAGATCGTGGTCCTTGCCTTCGCGGCCGTCGCGGCCGCGCTTGCGCGGCCGTCGGGTCGGCTGCCCCGGTGGCTCGTCGTGGCCTCGCTTGCGGGAGCGGGGTGGCTTGCCGCCGCTGCGCTTGCCTCGAGCGCGCCGATGGCCGAACTCTGGGGGCGCTGGCCTCGCTATGAGGGCCTGGTCGCCCTTCCCACCTACGTCGGTGCCATCTGGCTCGGCGCGCGCGTGTTCGGGCCGGGCCACCGCGAGCGCACTCTCCCGGTCCTGTTTCGGACGGCCGCCGTTGCCTCCCTCGCGTTGGGACTCGTCGCGTGCCTGGAGGCGGCGGGCCTTCGACCCATCCCGAGCGACCACGCCCGGCCGGGGTCGCTCACGGGGAGCGCGACAGATCAGGGGGTCCTCGGGGCGATTCTCGCGACCATCCTCGTGGTCGCGGTGTCGCGTTTCCTTCGCGCACGCGCGACGGGCATCGACGCATACGTCGCGTACGCGGGGCTTGCGTTCGCCCTCGCCTCGGTCGTCCTCTCCGCCTCGCGCGCGGGGCTCGCGGCGCTGGTCGCGGGCGTCGTCGTCGTTGCCGTCGCCGAGTGGGTGGGCGGGCGAGGTCTCGACCGTCGCGCGTCTCATGCGTCACGGTTCGGAGCGCTCGTGCCCGCAGGCGTGGTGGCCGTGGCGGCGCTCGGGGCCTTCGTGGTGCCGGCCACGCGGGCGAGAATCGTGGGATCGAACGCGGTGTCCGCGGGGTTGTCCGACCGGCTTCTCATCTGGGGCCAATCGCTCGACGTGGCGCGCGCCCACCTGTGGCTCGGCGTCGGCCCGAGTGGGTTCGAGGACGCCGTCCCCCGTGTTCTGCGACCCGAGTGGTACGAATCCCTGGGAAAGGGCGCGGTCCTCGACTCGCCCCACTCCGGCTATCTTCAGGTTCTCCTGAGCGGGGGAGTGCCGCTCGCGCTTCTCTCGATCGGCGTCGTCGCGGCCGTCGCGGTCACCTTGACGCGACGGCTCAAGACCGCGGCGTCGCGCGTCGAGCCGGGCGCGGCAGCAGGCGCCGAGCTCGTCGCCATCGCGGCCGGCGCCCTCGGCGCTCTCTCGATCGCGCTCGTGACGTCGTTCACCACCGCGGCCATCGTCGCCCTTCCCGCAGTCCTCGTCGGGGGCGCGGTCGCCGCAAGCGTCCAGACGCCGCGCGGGACCGAGTCGCGAACGTCCCGGAGGCGCCGCCGATCGCTCGGGATCCTGCTCGCCGCGTGGGCGGCGTTTCTCGCCTTCGCGGGACTCGCCGAGTCTTCGCTCGCGAGCGCCGAGAGCGCCGCGTCGCGGGGCGACCTCGCCTCCGCGGTGGGGGCCCTCGACGACGCGGCGTCCCAGCGTCCGTGGGATGCCGATGTCGATCTCATCGGGGCGGAGCTTCTCGCGGCCGCGGCCGACCGGGGCGTTCCGGGCGCCGCCGCGGAAGCCGCACGCTGGGCGGACGACGCGCTGGACCGCTTGCCGGAGTCGAACCAGGCGGCGCTGGCGCGCGCCGTGGCGCTCACGAGCCAGGGCGGTTCGGGCGACGACGCGGCACTCGCCGAGGCGGAGGTATTGCTCCGCACCCTCGCGAAGCGCGTCCCCTACGACGCTGTCGTCGCGCACAGGCTCGGGGGCGTACTAATACTCGAGGGGCGCCTGGAGGACGCGAGGGACGAGCTCGTTCGAGCCGCCGCGCTCGCTCCACAGGACCGCGACGTCCTGCTCACGCTCGAATTCGTCTACGACCGCCTGGGAGACGAGGCCGCGAGCGCGGACGTGCGGGCTCGGATCGACGCGCTGCCGCCGGCGTCGTAGGCCGCGCGGCGGGGGCTTCTCGGCGCAGGAGGACCTTCGGGGCAAAAACGGCGAACGTTCGGGACGAAGGTCCCGAGGCGTCGATCAACGGCTCGGGACGCGGCCGTGCCGCCCGGATTGGGGGCCCGCTCGCCGCGCGCTCTCTCGGATCCGCTGTTATGTTGACTACGACTTCCGGCCACCGAGCCACCCGACGCGACGCTGCGGGAGGACCCCGGGGGATGGTCGGGTCACCGCGCAAGTCCGCGAAACTGAGGGGTACCGACATGCCGAGCACAACCTTCGAACCGATCCGCAGGGCCCTCGGGGTCCTCCTCGCCGCGGTGCTCGCCCTCGCCGGGCTCACGCTCACGGCGGCGCCCGCGCACGCGGCGACCGGCGGAACCATCGCGGTAACCGTGACGTTGCCGGACGGAGGCACGCCGACACATGCTGGCGGGGGGTGCGCCAGCGCGGACCTCCTCGGCAGTCGGGTCGCCGACGACTGCGATCCCGTCGCCGGGACCTATGAGCTCGCGGTCCCCGAGGACGGCGCGTACAAGGTGACCCTCTGGAGCTTCCCGGCGCCCCGGACATGGTGATCTACCCCGGCGTTGCGACGGAGAACGGGATGGTGGAAGTGGACGTCGCGGGTGGCGCGACGGTGCCGATTTCCATCACCCTCCCGTACGGCGCACACATGTCCGGCACTATCACCGACGGGGGAGTGCCCGTTGACACCGGATCGGTGGAAGTCGCGGGAGACCCGAGCTCCGTGTATGGCGGGTCCACGGGCGAGACCGCAGCGGACGGAACGTGGGACGCCGATGTGTGGCCGGGCGACTATATCCTCAAGTTCAAGACGCACCCCGGAAGCGGCAGAGCCGAGTACTGGGACGACGTCGTCGCCCGCGATAGCGCCACGTCCGCCCATGTCGAGGCGCAGACGTCGACGGTGTTCGACGTGGACCTCGCGACCTCGACGGATGGCGGTCGGATTGACTTCTCGTTCACCGCTCCGGGCGGTGGCGTCGCCGACGACGGCTGCGTCGATCTCTACGACGCCGGGGGGACATCCGTTACCTATAGTTGTTATCCCGTAGGCGGCGTCTACTCCCTCTCGGTCGTAGCGGGCGAGTCGTACTACGCGAAGATGACGAGCTTCGCTGGCGCGGCGGCGCAGTGGTACGGCGGCGTCGCGTCGCAGAACAACGCGACGGCCATTCCCGTCACGCTGGGGGCGACCACGACCCTCAGCGCCCCCCTCATCGCCGAGGCGTCGGTCAGCGGCACCTTGACCGCCCAGGGTGAGCCGCTCACCACCGGGGCCGAGGTGGACTTCCACGGTCCCGAGGTCGATCTGTGGGACCCCGACAACGAGACGCTGATCTTCAACGCGCAGCCCGACGGGACGTACACGGCCGACCACCTGTTCCCCGGCACGTACCACATCGTCGTCATCCCGTACGACGACAGTCTCTGGCTGAGCAACCTGGAGCCGGTGACGCTCGCCGCTGGCGAGTCGGCCACGATAGACGCGGACCTCGAGCTCATCAGCGACGTCTCCGGAACGATCACCGATGGCACGTCGCCCGTATCCGGAGCAGCTGTCGAGTTGCGCAACTACTACGACGGCGTAGGGGCTGGCGTCTACGATGTGTGGGAAACGACCACGGATCCTAGCGGCCACTACTCCTTCGGCGATCTCCGGCCCGGAACTTACTACCTCTTGGCCGGCACCGGCCCGGCTGGCGCGAACACGTGGTACGACGGCGCGTCGGACGTCGACACCGCGACCCCCATCTCGGTTCCCGGCGGGAGCGTCGTCGTGGACATGGTCGTCGAACCGACCGCGACGATCTACGGCACCGTCACCGACGGGGTGGCGCCCCTTTCCGGGTGGGTCGAACTCTACGACGACTCCTTCAACTACCTCGGCTACGCGTACGCCGACGGCGAGGGCGCGTACTACTTCACGGGGCTCGCGGACGGCGACTACGTGGTGCACTTCCAGTACTTCGATGGGTACACGCCTGAGTGGTACGACGACGCTGCGGACTTCGGCTCGGCGACGCGCATTACGATCTCGGGCCCCGGTACCGTCGTCGCGGACGCCGTCCTCGATGCCAAGGCTTCCATCTCGGGCACCGTCACGCTTCCCGGCGGGGGAGCGGCGGGCGTGGGCGCCGTCACGCTTTACGACGCCGAGCAGAACTCGGTCGACTCCGCGTGGACCCCGGACGGAACTTACTCGTTCGACTACGTCCGGCCGGGCACGTATTACCTCCGGTTCGAGGGCTTCGACGGGGGCGCGAACACCTGGTATGGCGGCACCTTCGATTTCGCCTCCGCGACGGCCGTGACCGTTGCCGCGGGCGAAGACCTGACGAAGGATCAGGAACTCTTGGAAGCGGCGACCATCACCGGCACCGTTTCCGTGACGGGCGCGACGGGAGCCGTCTCGGGTCGGGTGGACCTCTACGACTCCTCGGGTGAACTGTTGTATTCCGATTTCCCGTCGTTCTCCGACGGCTCGACTTACGCGTTCGGGAGCCTCCCCCCGGGCGACTACTACCTCTCCTTCCACGACTTCGACTGGGGCGGACTCGACGAGTGGTACGACGGAGGAACGGACCTCGCCTCGGCGACCCCCGTCACCCTCTCGTTGGGCCAGGACATCGTCGTCGACCAGCAGCTCGACGCCGGACCGACCATCAGCGGCACGGTCACGGCCTCCGACACCGGTCTCGCGATCCCCAACGCGGTCGTCCAGTTGCGGGACTCCGGGGGAAACCTCAGCGACCTCACGCAGGCGGACGCCGACGGCAACTGGGCGATCAGCACGACCGGTAGGCCCAGCTTCAACTACACCATCGTTGCCGGGCAGGACGAAGACACGTTCGACTGGTTCGGCTTCTGCTCGGGCACGTACGCGTGCAAGTTCTGGGGCGGGGGATACTCAGAGGACTCCGCGACCTGGTTCCCAATGACGAGCGGCGCCTCCGTCACCGGCATGGACATCGCGCTCGACCCCGCGGCCTCGATCTCGGGCACCGTGACGGGCACCTCCGATCCCTCCGGCCTGGACCAGGTGGACGTCACCGCGTGGCTCGTCGACGATCCCTCCGCGAACGCGACGGTGCAGACCGACGCGTCGGGCAGCTACACGGTGCCCGGCCTTCCCGCAGGGGACTACAAGGTCGCGTTCATCGACGGGTGCAGCAGCTCCGACTACTTCTGCGCGACGCCCCGCGATTACGCACCTACCTACTGGGACGGCCGGGGCTCCGCGACCGCCGCTGACGCGATCGCGATCTCCGAAGGCGACGCGCGCACGGGCATCGACGCGGTGCTCGGAGCCGGCGCGACGCTCTCCGGTAGGGTGACCGACGTCGACAACCCGAGCGTTGGCCTCGAAGGAGTGCAGGTCGAGGTCATCGACCTCGCCGGCGGATACGTGTCCGGCTACGACGGCTATCTTCCCCAGGCGTCTCACGTGTACGGCGCGACGTCGACCGACACGGATGGCTACTACACGCTCGCGATCCCGCTGGGCGCGGGGGACTACAAGGTCCACTTCGCGCCGAGCGACTACGGCACGGCGAAGGACTTCGCCCCCGCCTGGTCGGGAGGCGCGACCTTCGTCGATGATGCGTCCGTCCTGACGATCAGCGACACCTCGCCGGTCACCGTGAACGGCGCGTTGCACCGGGGAGGCTCCATTTCGGGCACGATCACCCGAGACGGCAACCAGCCGTTCGAGGTGCGTCCCGCGATGCCGTCCGCGTACCTCTACAACGCGACGGCGGGCGAGTGGCAGAAGGTCACCGACGAGTCGGTCTGGGCCGACCCCAGCACCGGCGCCTACATCATCCCGGGCCTCAATCCCGGCACCTATCGCGTCGGCTTCCACGACCACGTATCGAACGTCAACTACCTCCCCGTGGGGTGGGAGGCCGGGACGCCCACCGTGTACTACGACGGCGCGTCTACGGTCGGCGCGGCGACGGACGTCACCGTGACCGGCGGCGCGACGACGTCGGGGATCGACGGCCTCCTCACCTCGACGACCGCCGAACTGCCCGTCATCTCGGGCATCGTGCCGACCGCCGGTCCTACCGGTGGAGGCGCACCCGTGGTGCTGACGGGCACGGGTTTCACGGACGCGACGAGTGTGACGTTTGACGGTGTTGAGGGGACAGGTCTGTCCGTTTCCTCGGATACGCAACTCTCGGTCGCCGTGCCCGCGCATGGGGCGCCCGGCGCCATCGATGTGGTCGTGACAACACCCGCTGGTTCGAGCGATCCGGTCGCGTTCACCTACTTCGAGGGCGATGCCGAGGGGGGCATTCGCGGCACCGTGACAGGACCCGGCGGCGTGCCCGCAGGGCCGGGAAGCTACTCCATCAACTACTACGGCGAGGGCCTGGGCACCGACGGCGATGTCGGCGTCGACGGCACCTTCGTCCAAGGAGTCGTCCCCGGCGACTATCAGATCTGCTTCTTCGGCTTCGCCGACCTGGCCGACGCGTGCTATGACGACGGTTCGGGCGAGCCTCTGTCGGACCAGGTGAGCGTGGGCGCGGGCGAGATCGTCGACGTTGCCATCGAGCTTGCTCCTGCGGGCACGATCTCCGGCACGGTGACCGACTCGAGCGCCAATCCCCTCTCCGGCGGGTACGTGTCCGTGTACACGGTGAGCGGCGACTACGCGGCCGTCGCCGCTGTGGGGGTCGACGGGACGTACGACGCGACGAACCTCGCCGCGGGCGACTACGTCGTAAAGTTCAGCGGCTTCGACGGCTACGGCTCGGAGTGGTACCTCGGCCAGTCCTCGAGAGCCGCGGCGACCCCCGTGACGGTGGTTGCGGGTTCCGACGCGTCCGGCGTGGATGCCGTGCTTAGCGCGGAAGGCTTCATCTCCGGGTACGTGACCGTTCCCGACGAATTCACGGGCACCGATGCGTGCGTCGGCGTCTACGACGCGGGCGACGCGTTCGTCGGAGGCAACTGCTACACCGTGGGCGAGGTCTTCACGATCGGCGGCCTCGGTGCGGGCACGTACAAGGTTCGCGTCATCGACGACGACGGTTCCACCGTGTGGGGCCCTGGGGGCTGGGGCGCGTACTCGGGAATCGATGCGTGGTACGCGAACGCGGATACGTTCGGGTCTGCGACCGGCGTTCCGGTGACTGCAGGCGAGCTCGTCGTCGTTGACCTGCGCTGGGATGCTCCGGCAGTCACGAACGTCTCCCCGGCGGAGGGTCCGACGACGGGCGGCACCACGGTGACGCTGACGGGCACGGACTTCACGGACGCGACGGGCGTCACGTTTGACGGCGTTGCCGGAACGGGTCTGTCCGTGGTGAACGATGGCGAGTTGACGGTGGTGTCGCCCGCGCATGCGGCGGGCGCGGTCGACGTGGTGGTGACGACGCCGTACGGGTCGAGTCCCGCGGCGACGTTCACGTATACGGGTGTCCCGGGCGGGACGCTCGAGGTCACCGTCACCGAGCCCGGCGAAACGCCGCACAGTATCGGTGGTTGCGTGACGGTGATCGGCGTGGCGGAGGAGGTGGCGATCGATCAGTGTTCCTCCACGGATGGCGTCTTCTCCGTGGATGTCCCGGTTGATGGCGACTACTACGCGTGGGTCACGATCGACGGGTATCCGTCGCAGTTCTACGGGGGCGTGGAGTTCCTCGACGACCCGGGGGCTGTGGCCATCCCGGTCGCGGGCGGGGCCACCGTGTCGGTGTCCTACGAAGTCATCGCCGGTGCGACGATTACTGGAACCGTGACGCTCGAGGGTGGGGGTGTCCCGTCGGGTGCCGGTGGCACGGTGAATATCTACCACACGAACCTTGGCTCGTCCGACGGTCTCTCGCTCGAGGCCGACGGCTCGTATGCCGCGACGTGGTTGTTCCCCGGGGATTACTACGTCGAATTCGCGGGCTGGGACGACGCCCGTGACGAGTGGTATGACAACGTCGCGACGTCGGGCGAGGCGACCCTGGTGTCCGTCGCGTCGGGCGATGTCGCCGTCGTCGACGCACAACTCAGCCCCGTCGGTACTATCGCGGGAACGGTGACGATGGAGGGCGGGGTGCCGGCGGACGGCGTGACCGTCATCGCGCGAACGGAGTGGAACGAGACCCTCGGGCAGACGACCACCGATAGCGCGGGCCACTACGACCTCGCGGGGCTCGCTCCGGGCGACGTCTATCTCGCGTTCGTGGGCGGCCCCTACGTTGTTCCCGAGTACTTCGATGACGCACCGACTTTCGCGTACGCCACTCCTGTCACCGTCGTGGCTGGAGGGGTCGCTACCGCTGACGCGCAGCTCGCTCCCGCTGGCGCTATCGCCGGAACAGTGAGCCTGGACTCCGGGGGTTCGGCTGGCTACGGCGATGTCTCCATCTTCGACGCGGTCGGAGAATTCGTCGCCTCGGGAGTGACGGAGAGCGACGGAACGTACTCCATCGGATCGTTGCCCGCGGGCGACTATCGCATCCGCTTCGACGGCTTCGCGACCGGGGCCTGGGAGTGGTACGACGAGGCGACGAGCCTGAGTTCGGCCACGCCGGTGACGGTCACGGCAAACGCGACGACAACCGCGAACGAGAGTCTCGCCGCGCCGTCCACTATCAGCGGAACGCTGACGGGTGTCGGTGGTCCGGGATTGGGCGACGTCTCGCTCTACTACGCGGACAGCTTCGCCGAGGACGGCATGCTCTCTGCCTCGACGTTCACCGAGTCGGACGGCACCTACACGTTCACCGGCCTGGCGGCCGGAGACTACCTCCTGAGGTTCCGTGGTGACGGAGCGTCCGAGTGGTACGACGACCAGCCGTCCGCGGCGCAGGCGACCAGGGTCACGGTCGGGGTCGGCGAGGCCGTCACCGGAATCGACGCTTCACTCGCGCCCGCGTCCGAGATATCGGGGACCCTGAACGTCCCGGATTCCTTCACGAACGACGAGGGCTATGCGTGCGTGGGCGCGTACATCGAGCGCGACGCCGCGAACCCCGTCGACTCGACGTGCGCCCCGGTCGGCGGCAGCTTCTCGATTGAGGCGCTCCCGGCGGCGACGTACTACCTGCGCTTGATCGACAGCGACTACCGGTTCACGAACGTCAACGACTGGGCCGACTTCACGGGCGAGGATGCCTGGTACGACGACGTCTTCGGCAGCGCGGCGGCGACCCCGATCGTCCTGGGATCGGGGCTGAACTTCGCGGTGACGCTCTCGTGGACGTCGCCCCTTCCTGCGATCTCCGTGCTCGCTCCGTCTCACGGGACGGAGCTCGGTGGCACGGAGGTGACGGTCACGGGCACGCACCTCACGGGTGCGACGTCGGTGACGTTCGACGGCGTGGCGGGCACCAGCCTGTCGGTCACCAACGACGGTGAGCTGACGGTCGTGACCCCCGCGCATGTCGCGGGCGCGGTCGACGTGGTCGTCACGACCCCGTTCGGCACGAGCGACGCGGGCGCGTTCACGTATTTCGTCCTGCCCGTTGTCTCGCAGGTGAGCTACGCGAGCGGTCCGACAGGCGGGGGCTCGCCGGTGGTCATCACGGGTTCGGGCTTCACGGGTGCGACCAGCGTGACGTTCGGCGGCGTGGCGAGTACCAGCGTGTCGGTCTCCTCGGACACGAGGCTTGTGGTCGCGGCCCCCGCGCATGTCGCGGGCTCGGTTGACCTTGTCGTCACGACGCCGAGCGGGTCGAGTTCCCCGGTGACGTTCTCGTACTACGAGGGCGAAGTCAGGGGTGGCATCGTCGGCACGGTGACCGGTCCCGGCGGCGTCCCGGCCGGTCCCGGCCACTTCGAAGTCAGCTACTACGGGCAGGGCCTGGGAACCGGAGGCGACGTCGAATCCGACGGTAGCTTCGTCCAGATCGTCGTTCCGGACGACTATCAGGTCTGCTTCTTCGAATTCGTCGGCCTCGCGAACGCGTGCTACGACGACGGCTCCGGCGAACCGCTGTCGGACGTCATAGGCGTCGCCGCGGGCGAGGTCGTCGATCTCTCGATTGAGCTCGCGCCCGCGGGCACGATCTCGGGCACGGTCACGAATGGGACCGATCCGCTAGACGGCGGGTTCGTGTCCGTCACCACAGCGAGCGGCGAGCGCGTACCCGGGGGATTCGCCATTGTCGCTGCCGACGGAACCTACACCGTGACCAACCTTGCCGCGGGCAACTACCTCGTCGAGTTCTCCTCCTTCGACGGCTACGGATCGCAGTGGTACTCGGGGTCCTCGTCCCAGGCGTCGGCGACCCCGGTGACGGTCGTCGCGGGCTCCGACACTTCGGGGGTTGACGCGGTTCTGGGTGCGGAGGCCTTCATCACCGGGACGGTGGCCCTTCCCTCGGACTTCGTCGGCACGGAGGCGTGCGTCGGCGTCTATGACGCGGGCGACGTGTTCGTCAACGGCAACTGCTACAACGTGGGCGACCCGTTCTCGATTGGTGGCCTTAGTGCGGGAACCTACAAGGTGCGCATCATCAACGACGACGGCTCCATTGTGTGGTCGAGTCCTGACGGCTGGGATGCCTATTCCGGGCCTGATGCGTGGTACGCGAACGCGGACACGTTCGGGTCCGCGACTGGCGTGACCCTCGCCGCGGGTGAGACCGCGGTGATCGGCCTCGTCTGGGACGAGCCCGCGATCAGCGACGTGTCCCCCACGTCGGGCCCGACGTTGGGCGGCACCACGGTGACGCTCACGGGCGCGTACTTCTCCGATGCGACGTCAGTGACGTTTGGTGGCGTGGCGGGTACGAGCCTGTCGGTGGATTCGGACACGCAGATCACGGTCACGACCCCGGCGCATATCGCGGGCGCGGTCGACGTGGTCGTCACGACCCCGTACGGCACCAGCGCCGCGGGGACGTTCACGTATGTGGCGCCTCCCGCGATTTCCGACGTGTCGCCGGTGAGCGGCTCCACGGATGGTGGGACGACTGTCACGCTGACGGGTTCGGGCTTCACGGGTGCGACGTCGGTGACCTTCGACGGGTCGGCGGGCACGAGCCTGTCGGTGACCAACGACGGTGAGCTGACGGTCGTGACGCCTGCGCATGTCGCGGGTGCGGTCGACGTGGTCGTGACGACCGCCTATGGTTCGTCCGCCGCGGGCACGTTCACGTACGTGACGCCGGCTCCGGCGATCACGGACGTGTCGCCTTCGAGCGGTTCCACGGATGGCGGGACGTCGGTGACCATCACGGGTACGCACCTGACGGGTGCGACGTCGGTGACGTTCGACGGGTCGGCAGGCGCGAGCCTGTCGGTGACCAACGATGGTGAGCTGACGGTCGTGACGCCTGCGCATGCCGCGGGCGCGGTCGACGTGGTCGTGACGACCCCGGCCGGGTCTAGTTCGCGGCGTCGTTCACGTATGTGACGCCGGCTCCGGCGATCACGGACGTGTCGCCGACGTCGGGTTCGACCGATGGCGGCACCTCGGTGACCATCACGGGTACGCACCTGACGGGTGCGACGTCGGTGACGTTCGACGGCTCGGCGGGTTCGGGCCTGTCGGTGACCAACGACGGTGAGCTGACGGTCGTGACGCCTGCGCATGTCGCGGGCGCGGTGGACGTGGTCGTGACGACCCCGGCCGGCTCCTCGAGCGCCGCGTCGTTCACGTACGTGACGCCGGCTCCGGCGATCGCGGACGTGTCGCCTTCGAGCGGTTCCACGGATGGCGGCACCTCGGTGACGATCACCGGCACGCACTTCACGGGTGCGACCAGCGTCACCTTCGATGGGTCCGAGGGCACGAGCCTCTCGGTGACGAACGACGGTGAGCTGACCGTCGTGACCCCGGCGCATGCCGCGGGTGCGGTCGACGTGGTCGTGACGACCCCGGCCGGCTCCTCGAGCGCCGCGTCGTTCACGTACGTGACTTCGGCCCGGCGATCACTTGAACCTCAACGTCACCGCGGCCCCCGAGGACGGAATCTCTAGCGGCGACACTGTCACGTTCACGTACACCGCGACGAACGACAGTACCGGAGCGATCGGCAAACGCCGACGGTTCTGGCTTGGAGATCATCTTCAAGTGGGATTACGACGGGGCGGCGCCCGTCGCGAGCGACTGCGACTTCTCCGCAGACGCCTTCGCGGACTTCGACTCGTATGTCGTCAACTACTGGACGTATGCACTTCCTACCGTCATGGCCCCCGGGGCGTCCGTCTCGTGCACGGTGACGTACGACGTGACGTCGTCGGACATCGCCTATGGCGGCCTGTGGACCGTGCTCGCCCATCAGGATGTCGTGGGATCCACTTCGTGGGACTACAGCTACTGGTATGTCGTGCCGGCTGCCGGCACGAACCCGGACGTCGCGATCGTAGGCACCCCGACCGTCGGCAATCTCCTCACGATCGACGAGGGCCTGTGGGGTCCGTGGGACGCCCCGTTCGACTACCAGTGGTATAGCGACGGCAACCCGATCTCCGGGGCCGACTCCTCGACGTACACGGTGGCGGAAGGTGACATCGGCACGGTGCTCACGGTCACGCTGACGAGTCCGTCGATCGGCGTCACGCGGACGTCCGCCCCGACGGAGGCGGTATCCGCACGTCCCGCGATCTCGGACGTCTCGCCCTCGGCGGGCGGCACGGGCGGAGGCACGACGGTGACGCTGACCGGCAGTGCGTTCACGGGCGCGACGAGCGTGACCTTCGATGGTTCGGCCGGGACGTCCGTGTCGGTGGATTCGGACACCCAGATCACGGTCACGACCCCGGCGCATGCTGCGGGCGCGGTCGACGTGGTCGTGACGACGCCGGTCGGATCCTCTCCGGCGGGCACGTTCACGTTCGTGACTCCGTCCCCGGCCATCACGGACGTGTCGCCGGAGTCGGGTTCGACGGATGGTGGCACCTCGGTGACGATCACGGGCACGCACTTCACGGGTGCGACTTCGGTGACGTTCGATGGTGTCCGCGGGTTCGAGCTTGTCGGTGGATCGGACACGTGAGCTCACCGTCACGACCCCGGCGCATGCCGCGGGCGCGGTGGACGTGGTCGTGACGACCCCGGCCGGATCCTCGAGCGCCGCGTCGTTCACGTATGTGACGCCTGGCCCGGCGATCACGGACGTGTCGCCGACATCGGGTTCGACCGATGGTGGCACCTCGGTGACGATCACGGGCACGCACTTCACGGGTGCGACCTCGGTGACGTTCGATGGTGTCGCGGGTTCGAGCCTGTCGGTGACCAACGACGGTGAGTTGACGGTCGTGACCCCGGCGCATGTTGCGGGTACGGCGGACGTCGTCGTGTTGACCCCGGTGTGGTTCTCGAATACGGCATCGTTCACGTATGTGACGCCGGCTCCGGCGATCACGGATGTGTCGCCGACATCGGGTTCGACCGATGGTGGGACGACGGTGACGATCACGGGTACGCACTTCACGGGTGCGACCTCGGTGACGTTCGATGGTGTCGCGGGTTCGAGCCTGTCGGTGACCAACGACGGTGAGTTGACGGTCGTGACCCCGGCGCATGCTGCGGGCGCGGTCGACGTGGTCGTGACGACGCCGGTCGGATCCTCTGGCGGGCACGTTCACGTTCGTGACTCCGGCCCGGCCATCACGGACGTGTCGCCGGAGTCGGGTTCGACGGATGGTGGCACCTCGGTGACGATCACGGGCACGCACTTCACGGGTGCGACCAGCGTGACCTTCGATGGGTCCGAGGGCACGAGCCTCTCGGTGACGAACGACGGCGAGCTGACCGTCGTGACCCCGGCGCATGCCGCGGGCGCGGTGGACGTGGTCGTGACGACCCCGGCCGGATCCTCGAGCGCCGCGTCGTTCACGTATGTAACGCCTGGCCCGGCGATCACGGACGTGTCGCCGACATCGGGTTCGACCGATGGTGGCACCTCGGTGACGATCACGGGCACGCACTTCACGGGTGCGACCTCGGTGACGTTCGATGGTGTCGCGGGTTCGAGCCTGTCGGTGACCAACGACGGTGAGTTGACGGTCGTGACCCCGGCGCATGTTGCGGGTACGGCGGACGTCGTCGTGTTGACCCCGGTGTGGTTCTCGAATACGGCATCGTTCACGTATGTGACGCCGGCTCCGGCGATCACGGATGTGTCGCCGACATCGGGTTCGACCGATGGTGGGACGACCGTGACGATCACGGGTACGCACTTCACGGGTGCGACCTCGGTGACGTTCGATGGTGTCGCGGGTTCGAGCCTGTCGGTGACCAACGACGGTGAGTTGACGGTCGTGACCCCGGCGCATGCTGCGGGCGCGGTGGACGTGGTCGTGACGACGCCGGTCGGATCCTCTCCGGCGCGCACGTTCACCTTCGTGGCGCCAGCGCCGACGGTGGTTGTCGAGGCTCCCGAGACTTATGCGGACGGAGCCGCGGTCACGCTCGACATCTCGGTCACGCCCGCGATCTCGGACGGCGGTGAGCTGTGGTATCGCACGGACGGCGGGTCGTGGCGCAAGGCCGCGACCACGGTGTCGGTGGTTGACGGCGTCGGCTCGAAGGTTGTGCACCCGTCCGGCACCCGCGAGTACAAGGTGGTCATCGGCGGCGCCGAGTCCAACGTGGTGACGTTGACGCCGATTGTTCCCGACGTGACGCTCAGCGCTCCGGAGACCTACAGCCCGGGCAGTGCGGTGTCGTTGGAGTTCTCGGTGGATCCGTCGATGACGGCCTCGGGTGAGTTGTGGTATCGCACGGACGGCGGGTCGTGGCGCAAGGCCGCCACGACCGTGTCTGTGTCGGGAGGCACCGGGACCAAGACGGTGCACCCGTCCGGCATCCGGGAGTACAAGGTGGTCTTCGGCGGCGCCGAGTCCAACGTGGTGACGTTGACGCCGATTGTTCCCGACGTGACGCTCAGCGCTCCGGAGACCTACAGCCCGGGCAGTGCGGTGTCGTTGGAGTTCTCGGTGGATCCGTCGATGACGGCCTGCGGGCGAGCTGTGGTATCGCACGGACGGGGGGTCGTGGCGCAAGGCCGCGACGACCGTGTCCGTGTCGGGAGGCACCGGGACCAAGACGGTGCACCCGTCCGGCATCCGGGAGTACAAGGTGGTCTTCGGCGGCGCCGAGTCCAACGTCGTGACGTTGACGCCGATTGTTCCCGACGTGACGCTCAGCGCTCCGGAGACCTACAGCCCGGGCAGTGCGGTGTCGTTGGAGTTCTCGGTGGATCCGTCGATGACGGCCTCGGGTGAGCTGTGGTATCGGACGGACGGGGGGTCGTGGCGCAAGGCCGCGACGACCGTGTCCGTGTCGGGAGGCACCGGGACCAAGACGGTGCACCCGTCCGGCATCCGGGAGTACAAGGTGGTCTTCGGCGGGGGTGAGTCCAATGTCGTGACGTTGACGCCGATTGTTCCCGACGTGACGCTCAGCGCTCCGGAGACCTACAGCCCGGGCAGTGCGGTGTCGTTGGAGTTCTCGGTGGATCCGTCGATGACGGCCTCGGGTGAGCTGTGGTATCGGACGGACGGGGGGTCGTGGCGCAAGGCCGCGACGACCGTGTACGTCGTCGGGAGGCACCGGGACCAAGACCGTGCATCCCAAGGGCACGCGCGAGTACAAGGTGGTCTTCGGCGGGGGTGAGTCCAACGTCGTGACGCTCACGCCGCTGACCGCGGACGTGACGTTGTCGGGGTCGGGCTCGTATGTGCCCGGTGCGGCGGTGACGCTCGAGTTCGCCACGGATCCCGCGATGACGGCCTCGGGTGAGCTCTGGTATCGCACGGACGGCGGGTCGTGGCGCAAGGCCGCGACGACCGTGTCCGTGTCGGGAGGCACCGGCACCAAGACGGTGCACCCGTCCGGCACCCGCGACTACAAGGTGGTCTTCGGCGGCGGTGAGTCCAACGCCGTGACCTTGACGCCGGTGACGCCGGACGTGACGCTGACGGCCCCGGAGGCTTATGCCCCCGGCGACGCGGTCACGCTGGAGATCGGCGTCGACCCCGCCGTGTCGGGCTCCGGCGAACTGTGGTATCGCACGGACGGGGGGTCGTGGACGAAATCCAGCCGCGCTCTCGACATCGTCGATGGGGCCGCGAGCACGGTCGTGCACCCGTCGGGTGTCCGGGACTACAGGGTCGTCCTCGGCAGCGCGGAATCCAACACCGTGACCCTCGCCCCCACGGTGAGGTAATGCACGGTCGGACGCCACGCTCGGTCTCGCGCGGCGTGGCGTCCGCGACCGCCGAAATAGGCAGGGGTGCGACCCGCGGTAATCGGGGGATATGGCAAGAAGCCACAGGGGCCGCTCCGCGCGGCCCCGACCGAGGAGTTGCCGATGGTCGCGCGATCACCCGTCGCCCGCGTGTCGTCCCTGCTGTGTGCCGGGATCCTCGCGCTCGCCGGGCTTACGACCGTGGGCGCAGGTTCGGCGCGCGCGGCTGTCGACGAGGTGACCTTGTCGTTCGACAACGGAACGACGTATCTCGAGGGTGCGATCGTCGAGTTCACCGTCACGTACACCGACACGTCGTATAGCGGCTCGGCGCTCGTCGAGTACTACGACGACGCGTCGACGTCGTGGGGGTCGAGCTGGGGTCGTACGATGCGGCGGCGGGAATCGCTACCGGATCGTTCGACAACGGGTACAACGAGAACCCCGACCCGGACGACGGGCACCAGGACTTCGACTTTCGGGCGACCGTCGACGGCGTGACGAGTCCCGTCGTGACCGCGACGTCCGATGCGCTGGACGCGACCATCACGGGCGATCAGGACCTCACCCCGGGCGAGTCGACGACGATCTCGATTCAGACGAACGCCGACTGGATGGACGACGGCACGGTGCTGTATCGCTCGACCCGGTGGCCGACGACGTGGTCGTCGTCGACGCGAGCGTGCCGATGACGGACGGGTACGCCCAGGTGGAGATCTCGCAACCGAAGCAGGGGGCCTACTACGCGTTCGGGCTCAAGCCCGAATGGGCGACAGCACGTTCTACTACTGGACGTTCGCCGTTGACGTCTGGTATCAGGATCCCGTCATCGAGACCGCCCCTAATCCGCTCGACGGGGGCGTGACGACCTTCGTCCGAGGCGTCACCGGTGAGTTCACGGTCGACCTGTACTGGGGCGGGCTCCGTACCGAAGACACGGTGTACCGGCAGTACTGGACGTGGGCGTCGGGATCCGATCCCGACACGGGGCATTGGGCGAACACCGGGGACAGCCCCAAGACGTCCGTCGACGGGCACACGCAGTTCACATTCACGCCGAGTCGCTCGGTGAACTATCGCTTCAAGGTCGTCGATGGCGACACCGGGGACACCTATTACACGCAGACCTTCAGCGTGAACCGGTGGATCGACCAATCGGTCCTCACCACGGATGCCGTGATCGAGGGCGAGCAGGCGCGTGCGGATCTTTCGGCCCTCGGCTACGCCCAGACAACCGGGTGGTACGACCTCAGCTACTCGGACGACGGCGGATACACCTGGCATTACGCGAGGAACACGACGGCGACCTACGGAAATGGCTCGTTCACCGTGACTCCGGTGGAGGGCCGAGTCTACGCTGCCGCGTACCACGAGGACACCCTTCCCGGGGAGACCCTCACGATGGGCAACGGGGTCACGTGGACCTACGACGTCATCACGGATATCGCGATCACGGCCTCGGGGCCCGAGGTGTATCTCCCCGGCGACAGTCCGACCCTGGAGTATTCGACTGATCCGGCCGTGACGACGTCGGCGGAGCTGTGGTACCGCACCGACGGCGGGCCCTGGGCCAAAGCCGCTACGACCCTCTCCGTCACCGACGGCGTCGGCACCAAGGGCGTGAGCCCGTCCGGGGTGCGGGACTACAAGGTCGTGATCGGGACGCACGAGTCCAACGTCGTAACGATGACGCCTATCTATCCGGACGTCGTGCTCAGCGGACCCGAAACCTACGCGGACGGGGCCGAGGTGACGCTCGAATTCTCGATCGATCCGCCGATGACGGGGCCGGGCGAGTTCGTGGTACCGCCCGGAGGGAGGCGATTGGTCGCAGGCGGCGACGACCGTCTCGGTGACGGAGGGTACGGGCACCAAGGCGGTGCACCCGGTCGGGGTATGGCACTACAAGGTCATCATCGGTGCAACGGAGTCCAACGTCGTGACGGTCACCCCGGAGTCTCTCGTCACGCCGGAGGTCACGCTGAGCGGTCCGGAGTCGTATGTGCCGGGCGAGGCGGCGACGTTGGAGTTCTCGGTCGATCCGTCGATGTCGGGCACGGGGGAGTTGTGGTATCGCACGGATGGGGGGTCGTGGCGGAAGGCCGCGACGACGGTGTCGTTCACGGACGGCTCGGGGACGAAGACGGTGCATCCGCGGGGCGAGCGCGACTACAAGGTGGTCCTGAGCGGTAACGAATCGAATGTCGTATCGATGGCGCCGGCTCTGCCGGAGGTCACGCTGAGCGGTCCGGAGTCGTATGTGCCGGGCGAGGCGGCGACGTTGGAGTTCTCGGTGGATCCGGCGATGACGGCCTCGGGTCAGCTGTGGTATCGCACGGACGGCGGGTCGTGGCGCAAGGCGTCGACGACCGTGTCGTGTCGGGCGGGACCGGGACGAAGACGGTGCATCCCGGGGCGAGCGCGACTACAAGGTGGTCTTCGGCGGGGGCGAGTCCAACGTCGTGTCGATGGCGCCGGTGGTGCCGGAGGTTACGCTGAGCGGTCCGGAGTCGTATGTGCCGGGCGAGGCGGCGACGTTGGAGTTCTCGGTGGATCCGTCGATGACCGGTAGCGGTCAGCTGTGGTATCGCACGGACGGGGGGTCGTGGCATAAGGCGTCGACGACCGTGTCGTGTCGGGCGGAACGGGGACGAAGACGGTGCATCCCAGGGGCGAGCGCGAGTACAAGGTGGTCTTCGGCGGGGGCGAGTCCAACGTCGTGTCGATGGCGCCGGTGGTTCCGGAGGTTTCGCTGAGCGGCTCCGGAGTCGTATGCGCCGGGCGAGGCGGTGACGTTGGAGTTCTCGGTGGATCCGTCGATGACCGGTAGCGGTCAGCTGTGGTATCGGACGGACGGGGGGTCGTGGCGCAAGGCGTCGACGACCGTGTCCGGTCAGCGGCGGAACGGGACCAAGACGGTGCATCCCGGGGCGAGCGCGAGTACAAGGTGATCTTCGGCGGGGGCGAGTCCAACGTGGTGTCGCTCACCCCGATTCTTCCCGACGTGACGCTGTCGGGGCCCGGAGACGTACATCCCCGGCGACGCGGTCACGTTGGAGATCGGCGTCGATCCGGCCGTGTCGGGCTCCGGTGAGTGTGGTATCGCACCGACGGGGGGTCGTGGCGGAAGTCCACTCGCGCGATCGGCATCGTCGACGGGGCCGCGAGCACGGTCGTGCACCCATCGGGCGTGCGGGACTACCGGGTCGTCCTCGGCAGCGCGGAATCCAACACCGTCACCCTCACCCCCGCAACCGCGTAACGCGAGGCGGGGCCCGCAGGCCGCGCCCCGTATTTCGAAAACATCGCTTCCTTTGGCGGCACGCCCCGCGCGCAAGTATCCTGGCGGCGGCTAGCGCGGCGGTGTCGTGCGCCGCGAAACGATGGGGGCGTGACCACGGTGGACTCGATCGACGGCAGGAAATCTCAGACCGGATGGGCGTCGACGGTTCGCCTTATCGCGACGACCGCGATCGCTACGACCTTCCTCGTGGTACCGGCGTCGGGCGCCGTCGCCGACCCGGGCGACGGCTCCGTTGGCGGCACGATCGCCGTGCCGGACGGCCACGATGTGACAGGCGTCGACGTCTATCTCGCGAGTTCCGACGGCTCGAGTGTGGTCGCGGGACCGACGAACCCCGACGGGGCCGGGGCGTACGCGTTCGCGAGCCTCGCGGACGGCGACTACACGGTCTTCGCGGAAGCTCCGGGCGACACGCTCGCGTGGCAGTGGTCGGGCGGCGGGCGCGACGCGGGCGAGGCGAGCACGGTCACGGTCAGCGGCGGTGCCGCGACCACGGGGGTCGATCTCAGCCTTGTTGTGGGGGCGTCGATATCCGGGACCATCACCGTTCCCGGCGGCCATAGCCCCGAGGACTCGGCTGCGTTCGCGGACCGTCCGTCCGGCAGCGCGGCGGTCGCGCCCCCGGGGACGGAGACGGCCGGCGGGCAGTATACGGCCGCTCTCGCCGACGGCTCGTACACGATCTCTGGGCTCGCGGATCTGTCGTATCTGATGCGCTTCACAACGATGGGTGGGGCTCTCGCGTCGCAGTACTACGACGGCGTCTACACCTCGGGCGCGGCGACGACGCTGTCCCCGTCGACGGGTGAGGCGGTCACCGGGATCGACGCGACGCTCGAGGAGTCGGGCCTGTTGCGGGTCGCGGGGACGTTCAAGGACGCGAACTCGTCGCTGTGCTACGCGTACCACAACGCCGACAGCTCGGTCACGGGAAGCGCGTGCACCGACGCGGGCACCACCGAGGACTCGCGCACTGTGCCGCCGGGCGACTACATCGTCAGCGCGTACGAGAGCAACGCCACCCACGGTGACACCCCGACGCTGTGGTGGAACGCCACGGCGACGAACGAGACGGTCGAGGCGAACGCGACGGCGTTCACGCCCGACCCGGTCAGCGCCTCCGACCCGGCCGCCGCCGCCTTCGACTTCACCGGGCTCGCGTTCCCCGACGAAACCCCCGCCACGGGTTCGATCGCGTTCGACCTGACGAACTGGTCCGACGGCTCGCCCGCCACGGGCGGCTGCATGCAGGTGTATGACAACGCCGAGACGCTCGTGGGCGAGGACTGTACGGGCGACGCCGGCACTTACGTCGTCAAGGGCCTCGACGATGGCGACTACCGCGTCAAGTTGAGTGCCTTCGACGGCGCGGCGCCCAACCAGTGGTATTGGCGCACCTACATGTTCTCGTACGCGACGCCCGTCACTATCGTTGCCGGCGCGGCGTTCGCAGAGAACTACTTGCTGCTTGAGCCGCGATCGATCGTTGGTAGCGTCGAAGGATGGGAGGGCGGAGCCTTGACCGGCGGCTACGTCGAGGTGTGGGACCAAGACAGAACGTACCCGAATAGCGAGACGCCGCTGTCTCGCGTTGCTGTCGCGGTCGACGGGTCGTTTGCTACCGACGGTGTCTCATGCGCGCGCTGCGAAGTCCGATACACCGGATTCGACGGTCTTGCAGACGAGTGGTTTAACGACCCGGCGTATTTTGGGAAGACGGTCTATACGAGTTCGCAGTACCCCATGCGAATCCTCACGACGAGATTGGACCAGCCCGAAGGCTTCCTTACGGGAACGATTGCCGTCCCGTCGAACTTCTCCTCGACCGACGTGTGTGTGCTGCTTTACCAGGGAACGCAACATGGCCGCCTTCTCGATTCGGTATGCGGATCGCCGGGCGATACTTTCGAATTCGGTCGTCTCGCCGCGAGCTATTCCATTTGCGTCGCGGACACGGGGGACCCGTCGGCGGGCTGCGGGGGTACGGAGTATCCGTGGGCCTTCTACGGCGGAGAGACGACGGGGAGCTACGTGATCGGCGTCGGGTCCGGCGAGACCGTTCCCATATCTTTGGAATTCGGAGGGACGATCGAAGCATCGCCGGTCGACGTCTTCGGGGCGCCGGTCCTAGGCGGATGTATGGATGTCTATTCGGCGAACGAGGGGACGTTGGTCGGTACCGACTGTAGTGGAACTGATGGAACTTACTCCGTCGATGTTGGTGTGGACGACTGGCAAATCGTGGGCAGCTACAAGTTGCGATTCCGAGACTTTCCAGGCTACGTCGACCAGTGGTATTCGGGAGCCTCGGACCTCGCGTCCGCGAAAGCCTTCTATCCTGCCCGCGGGTTGACAGTCGTCGCGAGCGACGCGATTCTCCGCTCCTCTTCAACGAGCGGTAGCATCGCGTTCCACGTCACCGACTGGGGAACCGGAGCAGATGCGACGGGTGGCTGCATGCGAGTGTACGACGAAGACGACACGCAGGTCGGCGAGGACTGCGTCGGGGCGGACTCGGTCTATGAGGTGACGGGGCTCGGCGACGGGTTCTACCGCGTACTCTTCGCCGGCTTCAACGGCGCCGCGCCGACCCAGTGGTACGGACCGTCGTCCTCGTTCGCGTCGGCCACCCCGATCGTGATCGGTACGGATGTCGACTTCGCCGGAGACGCCACGATGCTGCAGCCATATTCGATCGCGGGCAAGGTGGTCGACGCCGATGGTGAACCTCTGACGGGAGGGTTCGCGGAAATATGGCAGTACGACAACACTTCCGCTCCGACCGTGCGCGTTGCTGTTGATGCCAATGGCTTCTACTCCACGGGAACGCTACCGACGACGACATCAAACAAGTACGAAGTCCGCCTGACGGGCTTCGACGGCCTCGCGGACCAGTGGATTCGATCGACATACCCGTACTACTTCTACCTCTCGTCAGACTCCCCGGCCGCTCACACCACGACGCTTTCCGCTTCGGAGGGATTCATCACGGGGACGATCGTCGCGCCCGAAGCCTTCACTTCTTCGATCGTCTGCGTCGTCCTCTACAGGGCGGGGGGCTCGTCCTACCAGAGACCTCTGGAACGTCGTTGCGGCGAACGTGGTGGCACATTCGAGTTCGGGGGCCTTGCGACATCGAACTACGCACTGTGCGTGGCGGATACCGACGATCCGACGGCGATTTGCAGCGGATCGAGCCCGAAGTGGGACTTCTATGGACAGATAGCCGCGACATCGGGCGAGACCACCACCGTCGTGATCGCCTTCGGCGGCGCCATAACGTCGACTCCGGTGATCGACGGGGGCGGCTCGCTTTCGGGCGGATGCATGGACGTGTACGAGGGCACGAGCGGTCCGCTGGTCGCCTCGGATTGCGATCCCGTCGACGGAACCTTCACCGTGGATGTTGGCAACGACTCCGAAACCGTCTCCGGCAAGGCATACCACGTCGAATTCAGGGACTTCGTCGGCGGAGCCGACGCCTGGTACGACAACGACGCCACTCGTGCCACGTCATCGAACGTGGTCGTTCGCGGGGGTGCGACAGTCGTACTCGATATGACGCTCGCGCCGTGGGGAAGCATCGAAGGCACGATCACGCTCGCCGAGGGGGCATCCGCCGATGCCGGGTGCGCCGGAGTCGGTTCGACCGAGGGGGAGAGTTTCTGGGACTGGGCGTGCGCTGATCCGGATACCGGCGAATACCACGTAGACGTTCCTCCGGGCGACTACTACGTGGAGTTCTTCGCGGAAACGTCGGACGTCGCGACGGAGTTCTACAACGACGTGACGAGTTCTAGCGAGGCGACCATCGTCGCGGTCGCCTCCGGGGAGACGGTCGTCGTCGATGCCGGTCTCGCGAACGCCGGCTATATAGCCGGCGACATCGCACTCTCGAACGAATCACCGGCTGCGGGCGCGTGTGTGGAGGCCTACAACGAAGCCGGGCACTTCGTCGACATGCGCTGTGCGGACGATTCCGGCCACTACGTCCTTGACAGTCTACCGGCGGGGACCTACTACCTTCTGTTCGACGGGTACGACGTTTGGGCGTCCGAATGGTACGACAACGCTCAGATGATGGTCGAGGCAACCCCGGTGACGGTCACCGCAGGTGACACCGCCTACGCCGATGCGGAACTCGATCACGTCGGGACGATTTCGGGAACTGTGAAGGGCAAGTTCGGCTCGACATACGGTGTTGTCATTTCAGGTTGGGTCTATGCGTTCGCATATTCGGAGGGTCAATATGTGCTCGTCGACAAGGTCTATTCCGACTCGGGAGGCGAATACTCCCTCACCCTTCCTCCTGGGCAGTATCGGCTGCTATACCAAGGATTCGGCACCGACCTACCTTGGGCGGCGCTTGCCGACACGTGGTCCGGCGGGGCTACGACCCTTGAGAGCGCGAAGACCGTCGCGGTCGTAGCCGGGTCGGACACGACGGAGAACGTGACTCTTTACGAGGGCGTCGTGACATCTGTGCGTCTCCGCGAATACGGCAAGTTCAACGACCTCGTCGAGGAGGGCTGTGTCTACGTGACGGACGCCGCCTCAAACCTGATCGATTACGGGTGCGCGCCAACCGGCGGCCATCCGTTCGTTCTCCGCCCCAACACGTACGTGTACATGTACTTCGATGGCGGGATCGCGACGTACGGTAACGAAATCCCGCCGCAATGGATTGGCCACAGTACGAACCTGAGCGGTTCCACGTATTACCGCGTGCCGACCAGCGACGCGACATTCACGTTCGATCTGTCTCCGGCCGGTGCCTTTTCAGGGATGGTTGTGCCGTCGGGCGTGACAGACGGTTGGGTCGAGGCCTACAAGACCGGGAATGGCGCGTATCAAGGCTGGGCGCCCGTTGCGAGCGATGGGACGTATTCCTTCGATGCCCTTCTCGCCGGTACCGGATACAAGTTCATATTCAAGGGCTTCACGGGAAGTTCGAACGTGTGGGTGACGAACTCGCCAACGTACTTCGGCGCCATCGGGTACGCGGTCTCTACGTCCTACACCTCCTCGGGGGTCGACCTCCCGATAACCGCCAAGACGCTACCGACGGTCACGCTCTCCGTCGAAGGAGTGATTTCGGGAGTCATGGCGGCGCCGTCCTCGACGTCTGTTACGGACGCGTGCGTGACGGCATGGTGGAAGGCCGACACGTACTACGTGAACCAGGTGTGCGGACCGGTGGGGGAGCCGTTCGAGCTTCACAATCTGCCTGCGGGCACCTATGTGCTGGAGTTCAGCGACGATGCGGGGCGTATGGCGTTTTTCGGGGGGAGTACGTGGGACACGGCGACGGTCGTGACGGTCGTGTCGGGCGAGACGACGGAGCTGGTACAGACGGTGGTGACTGCGACCGGCGGTGGCGATTACGTTGCGGGTTCCGCGGCGAACGTGTCGTTTGCGGTGGATCCGGCGAGTTCCGGAACCGCGGCGCTCTGGTATCGCACGGGAGACGGAGCATGGAAGAAGGCTTCCTCGACGGTGTCGATCAAGAATGGCGTCGGCGCCGTCACCGTCCATCCTTCGGGCACTCGGAGCTATCGGATCGTTTACAAAGGAGTCCAGTCGAACGCGGTGACGTACGAGTCGATCGTTCCCTCGGTCGCCTTGTTCTCACCGGACTCTTATGCACCGGGGTCGGCGGTGACTCTGGAGTTCTCGACCGATCCGGCCATGACTGGCTCGGGTGAACTGTGGTATCGGACGGATGGGGGGTCGTGGCGCAAGGCGTCGACGACCGTGTCGGTTAGCGCGGGAACGGGTACCAAGACGGTGCATCCCAGTGGTGTGCGCGAGTACAAGGTGGTCTTCGGTGGCGGGGAGTCGAACGTGGTGACGCTCACGCCGATTCTTCCGGACGTGACCCTGTCGGCCCCGGAGACGTATTCCCCGGGCAGTGCGGTGTCGTTGGAGTTCTCGGTGGATCCGTCGATGACCGGTAGCGGTCAGCTGTGGTATCGCACGGACGGGGGGTCGTGGCACAAGGCGTCGACGACCGTGTCGGTCAGCGCCGGAACGGGTACCAAGACCGTGCACCCCAAGGGCACGCGCGAGTACAAGGTGGTCTTCGGCGGGGGTGAATCCAACGTGGTGACGCTCACCCCGATCCTTCCGGACGTGACCCTGTCGGCCCCGGAGACGTATTCCCCGGGCAGTGCGGTGTCGTTGGAGTTCTCGGTGGATCCGTCGATGACCGGTAGCGGTCAGCTGTGGTATCGGACGGACGGCGGGTCGTGGCGCAAGGCGTCGACGACCGTGTCGGTCAGCGCCGGAGCGGGTACCAAGACCGTGCACCCCAAGGGCACCCGCGAGTACAAGGTGATCTTCGGCGGGGGCGAGTCCAACGTGGTGACGCTCACCCCGATCCTTCCGGACGTGACCCTGTCGGCTCCGGAGACGTATTCCCCGGGCAGTGCGGTGTCGTTGGAGTTCTCGGTGGATCCGTCGATGACCGGTAGCGGTCAGCTGTGGTATCGGACGGACGGCGGGTCGTGGCGCAAGGCGTCGACGACCGTGTCGGTCAGCGCCGGAACGGGTACCAAGACGGTGCACCCCAAGGGCACGCGCGAGTACAAGGTGGTCTTCGGTGGCGGGGAGTCCAACGTGGTGACGCTCACCCCGATTCTTCCGGACGTGACCCTGTCGGCCCCGGAGACCTACATCCCCGGCGACGCGGTCACGTTGGAGATCGGCGTCGATCCGGCCGTGTCGGGCTCCGGTGAGCTGTGGTATCGCACCGACGGGGGGTCGTGGCGCAAGTCCAGCCGCGCTCTCGACATCGTCGATGGGGCCGCGAGCACGGTCGTGCACCCATCGGGCGTGCGGGACTACCGGGTCGTCCTCGGCAGCGCGGAATCCAACACCGTCACCCTCACCCCCGCAACCGCGTAACGCGGGTACGCCTAGATCGCGAGCCCGTAGCCCATCGGGAACAAGTATGATTCCCCGGCCGGCAGGTCGGGCACCTGAGAGACATCGCGCGGCCAGTTCATCGGGAGGTGTCCCGCGAAGGGGACGTCGCCGAACAGAACGTCGGCGACGCCCTCGCCCGCCGTACCCGGCAGCCACGCCGCCACGACCGCGTCGACGCGCGGGAGGGCGTCCGTGATGATGACCGGCCGCCCCGACACAATCACGAGAACCGTGGATGTGCACCGGCCGTCGAGGTCGTCGAGCACGTCGAGTGCCGACAGCGCCAGGTCCCTCGAGTCGCCTATCCCCTCCGCGTACGGTTCCTCGCCCGCCACCGCAACGCAGACGTCCACCGAGCCGGACGCGGGAAGCGCGTCGAGCACGGTGCCGGACGCCTCGACGCGATCGCGGATCGCGTCGAGGATCGTTGTGCCGGGGATCACGGGACCCGGGTCTCCCTGCCACGACTGCGTCCATCCTCCGGCCTGGATCCCCATGTCGTCGGCGGCGTTGCCGACCACCGCAATCGTCGCGCCCGAGGCCTGCAACGGCAGCGCGCCGTCGTTCTCGAGGAGGACGAGCGATTCTTGGACGGCGGTGCGCGCGACCGCCCGGTTGTCCGCGCTGCCGACGTTGGCGCGAGCACTCGCGTCGGCGAAGGGGTGCTCGAACAGGCCCATCTCGAACTTGACGGTGAGGATGCGCCGCACGGCCTCGTCGATCCGATCCTGGGAGATCGCTCCGGACGACACACCCTCGGCGAGCGCGGCCTGGAACCGGTCGCCGTCGTATGGCGTCATCACCATGTCGACGCCCGCGTTGACGCACTGGGCGATCGAAAAGCCGTAGTCCACGGGATTGATCTGGTCGCAGCCGCCCCAGTCGGACACGACGAAGCCGGTAAAGCCGAGGTCCCCGCGGAGCGTGTCGGTCAGGAGCGCGTGATCGCCGTGAACCTTCTGCCCGCCCCACGACGAGAAACTCGCCATCACCGACTCGGCTCCGGCGTCGATCGCTGCCCGGTACGGGGGCAGCAGTGTATCGGCGAGCAATGCCGGGTCGGCGCGAGTGTCGCCCTGGTCGAGCAGGTACGGAACGGTGACGACCTGCGTGGACGATCCGTAGACGGTCGATCCGTCGCCCACGAAGTGCTTCGGGGTGGCCAGCACGGACGTGGGGTCGTCGAGGCTCGGGCCCTGGAGTCCGCGGATGTACGCGGCCCCAAGGCGCGAGACGATCGCAGGGTCCTGCGAGTACGCCTCGTACGTGCGACCCCACCGGACGTCGCTCGGCACGGCGAGGACGGGGGAGAAGTTCCAGCGGATGCCGGTAGAGGACGTCTCGGCCGCCGTGACGCGGCCGATCGAGGTCATGAGCGCGGGATCGTCGGCGGCTCCGAGACCGATCTGCTGGGGGAACACCGTCGCCCCGTACATCGACCCGAATCCGTGAATGGCGTCGACGCCGTACAGGATCGGGATCCCGAGCCGCGTGTCCTCGACCGCCTCGCGCTGGTGCCGCTCCACGACCGTCGCCCACGCATCCGCATCGCCCTGCCACCAGACGTTCCCGCCCCCGTGGAGCACGCTTCCGAGGTCGAGGCGGGCGACGTCCCCCGGGGCAAGCGAGTTCTCCTCGACCTGGGTCATCTGACCGAACTTCTCGTCCTGCGTCATCTGGCCGATGAGGTTGTCGACGCGGTCGGCGATCGGCAGGGACGCGTCGAGGTAGGTGGGGTCGACGCCGTCGCGGACCGGGCTCGTTGACGCGGTTCCTGTCGCGCATCCGGCGAGCAGGGCGGCGAGGGCGAGCGCCGAGATCGTGCGAGCCGTGGACATGTTTCACACGCTATCGCGACCGCGCCCCGAACGCATGCAGGCGTCCGAGCCGCGCCCCTACCGGAACACGACGGTCCGGTGACCGTTGAGCAGCACCCGGTGTTCGGCGTGCCAGCGGACCGCCCGCAGCAGCGCCCGGCGCTCGAGGTCCGCGCCCGTGGCCGTCAGCGCCTCGGGCGTGAAGGCGTGGTCGACGCGCTCGACGTCCTGCTCGATGATCGGCCCCTCGTCCAGGTCTGCCGTCACGTAGTGCGCGGTCGCGCCGATGAGCTTCACGCCGCGGTCGTGCGCCTGGAAATAGGGTCGCGCGCCCTTGAAGCTCGGGAGGAACGAGTGGTGGATGTTGATCGCCCGTCCCGCGAGCGCGTCGCACAGCGACGGCGAGAGGATCTGCATGTACCGGGCGAGCACCACGAGTTCCGCGTCGAGTTCCTCGACGAGCTCGAGCAGCCGGGCCTCCGCGTCGGGCTTCGTCTCAGCCGTCACCGGAATGTGGTGGAACGGCTTGCCGTAGAACGCGGCGAGTCCCTCGAGATCCGCGTGGTTGCCGACGATCGCGACGATGTCGACGGGAAGGGTTCCCTCGCGCTCGCGGAAGAGCAGGTCGTTGATGCAATGCGCGGCCTTCGACACCAACACGATCGTGCGCATCGGCCGACCCTCGACGTCGAGCCGCCACGTCATCCCGAACCGGTCGGCCAACTCGCCGATCGCCGCCTCGAGCTCGGCGCGCGGGGCTGGCGACGTCACCGCCACGCGCATGAAGAACAGCCCGGTGCCGGAATCGCCGAACTGCTGCGACTCCGTGATGTTCCCGCCGTGCTCGGCGAGCGCGCCGGACACGGCGTGGACGATCCCCGGACCGTCCGGGCACGACAGGCTCAGGACCCACGCGGTCCCGGCGTCGGCGTTCGCGGCTTTCGGCACAGGCCCAGGATAGCGACGCGGACGCGTGTCACGGTGCCGACGTAGCCTGGAGCGTGGTGTGCGCGCCCGGTGCGGCTCCGGGCGTTACTGTGTGGCGAGACCCGGTTCGCACGGGATTCGGGTCGGAAACCCCGACGACGTCGTGTCCGAGGAGGTGCGGTGAAAGCACTCGCGTGGCGTCTGCTCGTCGGTGCGCTGGCGAGCGCGCTGCTCATCGTCGCGGTGCTCGTCGTCTTCGCGGAGCGCATCGATTCGATCGCGCTGAGCGGCGACGCCCGATACGTCGAGGGATACGCGTACGACCTCGACATCGCCGTCGTCCCGCCGGTCGACGGGGACGTCGACGTGTGGTCGAGGTCGGACGGCGGCGACTGGGTGAAGCTCGAGGAGCGCGCGCGCGTGACCGACGGATCGGGAACCGTGCGCGTCACGCCCACGGGCGCGCTCGCGGAGTATCGGGTGTCCATGCATCGCGTCACGAGCGAGGCCGTCGCGATGCGCGACACGCCCCTCACGATGACCGCGACCGGTCCAGCGACGTACGTCGAGGGCCGTCCCGCGATCGTGACGATCCGCACCGATCCGCCCGTGTCCGATCACGCCGAGGCGTGGTTCGACGCCGGAGGGGCGTGGGAGGACGCCGGGTGGGCAGTACCCGTGGTCGACGGCGAGGCGACGGTTCCGCTGTACCCGACCGCGGACGGCTCGTACCAGTTCCGCATCGGCCAGACGTCGACGGACGAGGTCGCGCTCGCCGAGGACGACTCCGTCCCCGACGCGTTCGTCTTCCAGGGCTCCGGCTGGGGGCACGGCGTCGGGATGTCCCAGTACGGCGCCGCCTCGATGGCCCGCCACGGTTTCACCGAGACCCAGATCCTCACCCACTACTACGCGGGAACGCGCGTGCAGATGCTTCCCGTGACGGGTTCGGAGGACGCGGACGGCGACGCGACCGTGCGCGTGCAGGTCTTCGGCTCGGGCAACGATTCGAGGAAGGACACCATCCTCCGCGTCGTCCCCTCGGAGAAGGGAGGCGACGGCGCGTGGACCCTGACGTTCTACACCGCGTCGTCCTCGCCGATCACCGACGGGGGGAAGCCGCGCCGCCTGACCGGAACCGTCGGCGACGACATCGCCATCCACGCGTCCGGCACCACGATCTCCGCGACGCTCGACGGCGTCAAGAAATCCGGATCGATCGCTGTCCTCACGTGGTCCGGGACGACCTACAAGGATCCCGAGTCGCCGGACACGCCGATCGTCACGATCGTCAACGACGAGGGACACTCCGTGAGCAACGGCACCTATCGGCACGGCAAGCTCGTGATCGGCACCGCCGGGGGCCGTCGCCTGAACGTCGTCAACGTCCTCAAGCTCAACTCGGAGTACCTCTACGGCATCGCCGAGGTCCCGTCCTCGTGGGAGACCGAGGCGCTGCAGGCGCAGGCTATCGCCGCGCGTAATTACGCCGTCGCCAATCGCGGCTACTCGTCGTCGTGCGACTGCCAGCTCTACGACGACACGCGGAGCCAGAACTTCACGGGATGGAACAAGGAGAGCCAGGGTGCGACGGGTCAGTGGGGCGCGCGGTGGGTGGCCGCCGTGGACGCGACGACGAGCGACGACGGGCGCAAGGGAATGATGCTGACCTACGGGTCCGGAGGCCTCGGCAACCTCGTCACCGCCTTCTACTTCTCGTCGAGCGGCGGGGAGGACGGAGAACAGCGAGAAGGTGTGGGTCGCGGCCCTGAGCTATACCCGGGCCACGCCGGATCCGTGGAGCCTCGACCCCCAGGTCGGGAATCGCAACGCCTCGTGGGAGATCAGCGTCGACCAGAAGAAGGTCGCGAAGGCGTTCGGCCTCAAGAACGTCGTGCGGATCGAGATCGTCTCGCGTTCGAGTTCGAGCGAGCGCGCGGGCGTGACCGTACTGCGCGCGCGATCGAGCGGAGGGGCCACGGCGACCATCGTCGGGCTCGAACGCATCCGGATCGCGCTCGGCCTCAAGTCCGCGTGGGTGTGGTCGATCCGTCCCGAGCACATGGAAGGATAGGGGGATGGCAGACGACGAGGACGTCCGGATCGACGTCATCACCACGGACGACGCGGGCGAGCTCCTGACGTTGCGCCGCGCGGCGTTCGTGTCCGAGGCGCAGGTGTACAACGACCCGAACATCCCCCCGCTGACGCAGACGCTCGAGGAGCTCACGGCGGACCTGGGGGCCGACGGGGTGGTCACCCTCGGCGCGTGGCGCGGGCACAGGCTCGTGGGATCGATCCGCGTCGGCATCGAGGACGACAAGGCGACGCTGGGGCGGTTGGCCGTGGCGCCGGACGTCCAGGGTCACGGAATCGGCACGCAGCTCCTCTTCGCGATCCTCAAATACCTTCCCGAGAACACCGCCGAGTTGTGGGTGTTCACGGGCCAGGACTCGAAGCAGAATATCGCCCTGTACAACAAGGCGGGGTTCGAGCACGAGTTCGACGAACAGGCCGGCGGCCTCACCTACGCGTACCTCCGCAAGGTGCTCGAGGCGGGCAACCTCGTCGACGACGGAACCGTCGCCTCGGAAGACGACTGACGGTAGACTGACCGCGTCGCGACTGGCGTTGTGGGGCACCACGAGGAAGCGACGCAGAATCCGACTGATGGTCGTCCGCCTGGGCCATGGTCACCGGTAAGCGAACGCCGGCGGCCCGCATCCGCCCGGCTGAGAGGACGACCATGAGCACCGACGACACCGCATCCATCATGAACGCGACGCTGCGCGACCTCGACCCCGAGATCGCCACCGTCCTCGACCGCGAGCTCGCGCGCCAGCGCGGAACCCTCGAGATGATCGCGAGCGAGAACTTCGTCCCACGCGCCGTTCTCCAGGCGCAGGGCAGCGTGTTGACCAACAAATACGCCGAGGGATACCCGGGCAGGCGGTACTACGGCGGCTGCGAGGAGGTCGACGTCGCGGAGAACCTCGCGATCGACCGCGCCAAGGCGCTGTTCGGCGCCGGCTTCGCGAACGTCCAGCCGCACTCCGGCGCGACGGCGAACGCCGCCGTCCTCCACGCGCTGATCCGCCCCGGCGACCGGATCATGGGCCTGAGCCTCGCCCACGGAGGCCACCTGACCCACGGCATGAAGATCAACTTCTCCGGGCGCCTGTACGAGGTCTCCTCCTACGGCGTCGACGAGACGACCCACCGCGTCGAGATGGACCAGGTGCGCGAGGTCGCGCTCAAGGAGCGGCCCGACGTCATCATCGCCGGATGGTCCGCCTACCCGCGGCACCTCGACTTCGCCGCGTTCCGCGCGATCGCCGACGAGGTGGGAGCGAAGCTGTGGACGGACATGGCGCACTTCGCCGGCCTGGTCGCCGCGGGCCTGCACCCGTCGCCCGTGCCGGACTCCGACGTCGTCTCGTCGACGATTCACAAGACGATCGGCGGCCCGCGTTCGGGCCTGATCGTCGCCCGCGACGACGAGTACGCCAAGGTGCTCAACTCGGCGGTGTTCCCGGGCCAGCAGGGCGGTCCGCTCATGCACGTGATCGCGGCCAAGGCCGTCGCCCTCAAGGTCGCGGCGGGCGCGGAGTTCAAGGCGCGCCAGGAGCGCGTCCTGGAGGGCGCCCGCATCGTCGCGGAGAGGCTCACCGCGCAGGACTGCGTCGACGCGGGCGTGTCCGTCCTCACCGGTGGGACGGACGTGCACCTCGTGCTCGTCGACCTGCGCAACTCCGAGATGGACGGGAGCCAGGCGCAGAACCTGCTCGAGGAGGCCGGTATCACGGTCAACCGCAACGCCGTCCCCTTCGATCCGAGGCCCCCGATGGTCACGTCGGGCGTGCGCATCGGCACGCCGGCGCTCGCGAGTCGCGGGTTCGGCGCGACGGAGTTCACGGAGGTCGCGGACATCATCGCGACGGCGCTCAAGGGAGGAGCGGACGTCGACGCCCTTCGCGCCCGCGTGGCGAAACTCGCGGAGGACTTCCCGCTCTATCCCGGCCTCGAGCAGTAGGGGGCGGTCGGATGAGCGCGCAGATTCTCGACGGCAAGGCCACTGCCGCCGCGATCAAGGCCGAGCTCGCGGAGCGCGTGGCGGCGCTCGCGGCGCGCGGCGTCACGCCGGGGCTGGGGACGTTGCTCGTCGGCGACGACCCCGGCTCCACGTGGTACGTGAACGGCAAGCACAAGGACTGCGCCGAGGTCGGGATCTCCTCGATCCGCGAGGACCTTCCCGGCACCGCCTCGCAGAGGGAGATCGAGGCGGCCGTCGCCCGACTCAACGCGGACCCGTCGTGCACGGGGTTCATCGTCCAGCTCCCTCTTCCCGACGGCGTGGACACCAACAGCGTCCTCGAGCTCGTCGACCCGGACAAGGACGCCGACGGGCTCCACCCGACCAACCTCGGGCGCCTCGTCCTGCGCGTCGGCGAGGACGTCACGTCGCCCCTCCCGTGCACGCCTCGGGGGATCGTGGAGCTCATCGAGCGGCACGGGGTGTCGCTTCGCGGTGCGGACATCGTCGTCGTCGGGCGCGGGACGACGGTGGGGCGGAGCATCGGCCTCCTGCTCACCCGGAAGGCGGTCAACGCGACCGTGACGCTGTGCCACACGGGAACGCGCGACCTCGCATCGCACGCCCGACGCGCCGACGTGATCGTCGCGGCGGCAGGCGTCCCGGGCATCGTGACGGCCGACATGGTCAAGCCCGGGGCCGTGCTGATCGATGTGGGCGTCAGCCGCGTGACGGATCCCGAGACCGGCAAGAGCCGTGTTGCCGGCGACATCGCCCCCGATGCCGCGGAGATCGCCGCCTGGGTGTCGCCGAACCCCGGCGGGGTCGGGCCGATGACGCGAGCGATGCTCCTGCAGAACGTCGTGGAAATGGCGGAACGCCGTGCCTGAGGAGCGCCTCTCGGAGCGGGTGTACCGGTGGCTGATCATCGGCGCCACCATCGCGTTCACGGGCGTCACTCTTGCGTGGGCCCTCCTGACCCCGGCGTTCCGCGCGCCGGACGAGCCGATGCATCTCAACAGCGTCGAACGCCTGGTGTACGGCGGCGGATGGCCGGCGCCCCAGGAGGCGCGCCTCTCGTCGGGCGTCGTCACGGCGATGGCGGAGGCCCAGTTCAAGACCCAGCTGCCTGGCACGAGCGCGAACTGGGGCGAGACCGCGTTTGTCGACACATCGCCGCCGGATCGGTGGTCGGTGATCGACGCGTCGAACGGACTCGGGGATCCGTCGCACGGCAACGACCAGATGACGCAGCACCCGCCTCTGTACTACGCCGTCGCCGCCGGCGTGATTCGCGCGACGGGCTCCGACGGGACGTCCTGGGTGCGTCAGCTTCTGATGGTGCGACTCACGTCCGTCCTCATGGTCGCGGCGATCCCGTGGATCGCGGCGGCGTGCGCGCTTCTGCTGTCCCGTCGCCGTACGGTCGCGGTCGCCGCAGCGTGGTTCCCGCTCGCCGTTCCCCAGTTCAGCCACATTGCCGGATCGGCGTCGAACGACGCGCTCACGGTGCTTCTCGTGAGCCTCGCGGTCCTCGGCACGACGACGATCGTCGTCCGGGGCCTGTCGTGGAGGCGCACCCTCCTCACGGGCCTGGCGCTCGGCGGCGCCCTCCTCACGAAGGGCCTCGCGCTTCCCCTCATCCCGATCGTCGCGGCGGCGTTCCTCGTGGCCGCCAAGCGCCCCGCATGGCGGGAGCGCCTGGTCCATGCGGCGACGGGGATGGGCGTCGCCTTCGTCTCGGGCGGCTTCTGGTGGGCGATCAACCTCGCCCGCTACGGATCGATCCAGCCCGCGGGCTCCCCGCCGCGCTGGGAGCCCTCGGATCCCGCGGGGAGGTCGCTGCGGCTGTACCTGCCCTCTGCGGTTCGACAGTTGGCCGAGAGCTTCTGGGCGCGGTTCTCCTGGCTCGAGATTCGCATACCGGTCCAGATATCCGTCGCCCTCACGCTCGCGCTCCTCGCGACGATCGCCTACGTCCTCTGGCGTGGACGCGCATTCCGGAAGGCGACGACCTTCCTCGTCGCCTTCCCGGTGCTCACGACGATCTCCCTGCTCGTGAAGATCTGGTCGAAGTACTGGGAGTTCGGGGTTCTTCCCGGGCTCCAGGGCCGCTACCTCTTCGGCGGGCTCGCGGGCCTGGGGGCCGTCGTGGCGACCGCCACGATCGTCGGGACCCGGGCGCCGCGCGCTCGTCGTGTCGCGCGATCCGCCCTCATTCTCGTGGCCGCCGGCTTCGCCGTGGCGGGATTCCTCTTCGGCCTCCAGGCCTTCTACCGGGGCCCGGGTGACGGCGTCGGCGCGACGCTGTCGCGGTGGGGAACGTGGTCGTTGGCGGGAGGCTCCGGCGTCGGCGTCGGTCTCGCGTTCGGTGCCATCGCGCTCGCGCTCGCGGCGTGGTCGGCGATCGTCGTCGCGCGCACCGAGGAGGCGGAATCGTGAGGATCGCGACGGTCAACGTCAACGGGCTCCGAGCCGCGCTACGCAAGGGCGGCGCGGAGTGGCTCGCGGGCGACCCGGCCGACGTGGTCGCGCTCCAAGAGGTGCGCGCGCCCGACGTCGTCGTGCGGGAGGCCCTCGAGGGCGAGTGGTCGGTCGTGCACGACGAGTGCGAGATCGCCGGCCGCGCGGGTGCGGCGCTACTGTCGCGACGACCGCTACGCGACATCGTCGTCGGGCTGCCGGGACTCGAGCCCGCGCCGGCCCACACCGGCCGCTGGGTCGAGGGGACCATGGACGCGGACGTCGGAGAGGTGCGCGTCGTCTCCGTGTACGTGCACTCCGGGCAGGCTGGCACCCCGAAGATGGACGACAAGTACGCCTTCCTCGACGCCATGACCGCCCGCATGGATCACCTGCTGGCGGAGCACGAACGCGTCGTCGTCATGGGCGACATCAACATCGCGCACACGCCGCGCGACATCAAGAACGCCAAGGGCAACACGAAGACGGCGGGATTCCTCCCCGAGGAGCGCGCCTACCTCGACCGTTGGATAGCGAGCGGTTGGATCGACGTCCATCGCGCGCTCGCGGGCGACGTCGACGGGCCGTACACCTGGTGGTCGCAGCGCGGTCGAGCGTTCGACAACGACGTGGGCTGGCGCCTCGACTACCAGTTCGTCTCGCGGCCTCTCGCGGAGTCCGCGGCATCCGCCGAGGTGGAACGCGCGCCCGCGTGGGACCAGCGGTGGAGCGACCACGCGCCCCTCGTCGTGCGATACGAGTAGCGGACTAAAGGTGAAGGAAACGCGGCCTCTCGAAACCGCGTTGTACGAACGCCTGGTCGACGGCGCTCGCCAACGACGCCAGCTGGACGCGGCGCACCAGAGCGATGACCGCGCCCCCGAATCCCGCCCCGACGAGCCTCGAGCCCAGCGCCCCCGCCGCGTTGACCGCGTCCACGGCGAGGTCGAGCTCGGTGCGACTCACCTCGAAGTCGCGCGCGAGTGACGCGTGCGAAAGGGAGAACTGACGGCCGATCTCGGCGAATCGCTCGTGCGCCGGCCCCACGCCCGCGAGCTCGTCGACGACCGCCCGGACACGGTGGATCTCCGTGACGACGTGCCTCGCGCGCCGCCGGAGGATCGGATCGTCGAGCCCTTCGACTCGCGAGACGCCGTTGGGCGCATCCGCCACCTCGCGCAGGGAGGGGGCTCCGAGAGCGGCGGCGGCACGGGCGCATTCCTCGGTGCGTCGCGCGTAGCGCCCGTCGGTGAGGTCGTGCGTCGTTCGCGTGTCGATGACGAGGATCTCGAGGCCGTACTCGTGCAGGGTGAGCGGGTGGTGGTGGAGGCCCGGCGGCGAAGTCGAGCAATCGACGAGGAGCGCGGTTCCCGGGTGGCTGAAGAGGGCGGCGTAGTGGTCGAGCCGTCCGGTCGGCGTGCCGACGACGACGTTTTCGGCGTCTCGAGCGGCCTCGGCGAGCTCGACGCGGTTCTCGGGGTTGTCGAGGGCCAGGCGCCAGAGGTCGTTGACGGCGAGCGCGGTCGAGCAGGCGAGGGCCGCGGACGACGCCAAGCCCGCGTTGCGGGGAACGCACGTCGTCGTGGCGAGATCGAGCCCTGGGCCGTCGTATCCCCGCTCGACGAGCGACCACACCACGCCGGCGACGAACGCGGGCCATCCGTCGCACGCGTCCGGTGTGAGGTCGTCGATCGCGATCTCGAACACCTCGCCCGGTCCCGCGAACTCCCTTCCCTCAGCGCTGGCGATGCGAAGGACGCGATCCGTGCGAGGCGCGCCGGCGACGTAGGTGCGGTGGGGAAGGGGGGCGGGAACGCACAGACCTCCGTTGTAGTCCGTGTGCTCGCCGATGAGGTTGACGCGACCGGGGGCCGACCACACGGCCGTGGGTTCCGCGTCGAACGACGTCGCGAAGGTCTGACGCGCGAGCCGGTCGCCCACGTCGCGTTCCCACGGTTCGTCCCAATGAGGGTCGCCGGGGTTGGGTGAGTCGTTCATCGCCGAAATCATGCTAGCCGACCGCCCCCGCTCCTTTCGGGGTCCGCGGGCTCGTGCCATGATGGCGGAGAATCCCGTTATCGGGAGAACTCGAACAAAGGAGACACTCATGGCGCAACCTGCGCAGACCATTTCGTTCTTCGACGCACTCCGGCGTAACCGCGTCGGCGCGTTGATCTCCGGGCTCGTCGTGATGCTCGCGGTGGCGCTTCTTCTCAGCGCCGCGGTGCCGGACGACCTCAACATCGTGATCGCGTTGCTGCTCATTTCCCTTCTTGCGGCGGCGATCGGCTTCACCGTTCGCGTGACTTCGCCCGACCAGAAGGCCGCGACGCTCTGGACGGCGGCAGGACTCGCGGCGCTCGGAACACCGATCATGTTCATGAACGTCAACGTCGCCCCCGACACGTCGTTCGGCGACGCGCTGCTTACCAGCTTCCACGACTCGTACTTCTACGTGTCTTCCGCGCTCGCGGCGATCATCGCGATCATCTGCGCGGGATGGGGCAAGCGGTAACGCGAAATCTCGTCGTGATCCGCCCGTGACCTTTCCGTGACCTGATGGCATGATGGGCGTGTGCCCCTGAAGGTGGGGGCACTCAATCAAAGGAGATTACAGATGGAGAAGAAGACCCTCGGGCTCTTCAGTCGGTCCACGCCCAGCGTTCTCGTCGGTAGCCTCATCGCGACGGTGATCGTGTCGTTCATGTGGTCGTTCGTCGAGTCGCCAGGAGTTGAGCTACAAGAACGCCTGGATCCGGATCATCGAGATGCTTCTCGGTGCGCTGGTTATCGGCTGGGTCGTCGGCTACCTCGCTGGCAACGCGAAGACCATCACGCTCTGGTGGGCGGCGCTGTTCGCCGCGCTCGGTGGCGAGCTGACAAGCGCGTTCGTCGACGCTGGTGGTCCGTGGGACCAGCAGATCCGCGAGGCGGTGGCGCAGTCTGGCATCAGCCTTGCTGGCGTCGTCACGGCGAGCATGGTGTCTTGCGATCCTCGGCGTCGCGGGTGCCGCGGTCGCCGGCGGAAAGAAGTAGTTGGGTTCTGTCACTCCCGAATACGGGGGCGGGGCGTCCGAAAGGGCGCCCCGCTCGCGTGTTCGGGCTCGTTAAGTCGGATTGACGCCGAGTGATCGACCCGCGAGCCCGCGCTTGCGGGACGCGAGGGTGGTCGCGAGTTCGCGGAACGCGAGGGCCGCGGGGGAATCCGGGTGCGACAGCACCACGGGGGTGCCGGAGTCGCCGGCCTCCCGGGCCGCCACGTCGATGGGAATCTGGCCGAGGAGCGGCACGTCGGTTCCGAGAAGCTCGGTGAGCCGCTCCGCGACCTGGGCGCCCCCGCCCGACCCGAACAGCTCCAGCCGCGTGCCGTCGGGCTGTTCGAGCCACGCCATGTTCTCGATGACGCCCACCACGCCCTGCTGCGTCTGTACGGAGACGGCCCCCGCCCGCTCGGCGACCTCCGCCGCCGCGGCCTGCGGCGTCGTCACCACGACGATCTCCGAGTGGGGTATGAGCTGGGCGACGGAGATCGCGATGTCTCCGGTGCCCGGGGGAAGGTCGAGGAGGAGGACGTCGAGGTCGCCCCAGAACACGTCCGCGAGGAACTGCTCGATCGCGCGGTGGAGCATCGGGCCCCGCCAGACCACGGGCTGGCCCTCGGGGACGAACATCCCGATGGACACGGCCTTGATGTCGTGGGCGATGGGCGGCAGGACCATGTCGTCGAGGCGCGTGGGCTTGCCCTCCACGCCGAGCATGCCCGGGATCGAGAAGCCGAAGATGTCCGCGTCGAGCACGCCGACCTTGAGCCCGTCCGCCGCCATCGCGGCGGCGAGGTTCGCGGTGACCGTCGACTTGCCGACGCCGCCCTTGCCCGACGCGATCGCGTAGATCCGCGTGAGGTTGCCCGGCTGCGTGAACGGGATGACCGGTTCGGGCTTGCCGCCGCGGAGCTGGGAGCGCAGCGCCTCGCGCTGCTCATCGGACATCACGCCGAGCTCGACCTTGACTCCGGTGACGCCGTCGACGCCCGACACGGCGGTCTCGACGTCCCCGACGATCTTCTCGCGCAGGGGGCACCCCTGCGTCGTCAGGTCGATGCCGATCGTCGCGGCGCCCGCGTCGTCGAGCGCGACGGATCGCACCATGCCGATATCGGTGATCGGCCGACGGATCTCGGGATCGATGACGGTGGCGAGCGCGGTGCGTATGGCGTCTTCGGTGGGCATACCTCTATCGTAGGCGGCTCCCGGACGCCCACTCGCGACGAGGGTCCCGGCGCGATGTCCTCCGCCGCGCGTAACCGGGTCGCGTCCAGTAGCGTGGCCCTAACGCCGACGAGGGCGGACGATCGAGGAGGCTTCATGAGCGCCGTAAGCACGAATCCGGAGCAGCCGGGAACGACACCGGGAATGGTCGACGAGCGGAGGCCGCGATGGCTTCTCGGCACCATTGTCGGGCTCGTAGGCGGATTGGCCGCCGGCGTCCTGTACGGCGTGGTCTCATCGGCGATGAACGCCGAGGTGCTGTACTTCATGATCATCGTCGGGGGGATCGGCGGGTTCCTCCTCCGCGTCGTCGGACGCGTGAGCGGGCCCGTCGCGGGGCTCGTCTCCGTCGTCATCGGCGTCGCCTCGATCGCCGTCGCGATCATCCTCCTTCTCACGACGGAGCTGTTCGGATCGCTCGGTGGGGCGCTGCGCAACCTCGACAACGTCTATTACGACAAGCTCTTCTCTGCGTACTTCAGCGACCCGCTCGGGTACGTGTGGGCGGGAGCGGGAATCGTCGTCGGCTTCTTCCTCGGGTCCGGATGGTCGCAGAGGGCCGCCGCGTCCTCGGGGGGTCCGGCGCTCGCGACCCAGGCGCCGCCGGCGCCGAACGCCCAACCCACGACCATCACGCCCGGAACGTACGCCACTCCCGACTCTCAGGGCTCGACGCCCCCGACGATCCCTCCGCCGCCCCAGGTGTGACAGGGGGCGTCCCGACGCCCTAGGAGGCGTTCCCGTCGTTCCCCTCGTCGTCCGGAGCGCGCTCGGTGCGAAGCTCCTCGAGGAGCGCCCGGATCTCGCCACGGACGAAGTCGCGCGTCGCCGTCTCTCCGATCGCGTTTCTCAGTGCCGCGACCTCGCGGGCGAGGTACTCGGTGTCCGCGAGTGATCGCTCGGTGCGCTGGCGGTCGTGCTCCGCGGCGACGCGGTCGCGGTCGTCCTGACGGTTCTGCGCGAGGAGGATGAGGGGCGCCGCGTAGGACGCCTGGATCGACAGGACGAGCGTTAACGCGGTGAAGCCGAGCGCGGCCTTGTCGAACTGCCAGTGCGCGGGCATGAGCACGTTCCACGCGAGCCAGCCCGCGCAGAAGATCGTCAGGTAGACGATGAAGCGCGGCGTGCCGAGGAAGCGCGCGGTCGCCTCGGAAAGACGGCCGAACCGATCGGTCGGGCGCACGCGCCGGCGCGAGAAGCGCCGCGCCTCCGTGGGGCGGTCGAGACGGTCACTCATGGGCGACCCCCGCGGCGGCGGACTGTTCGCGCCAATCGTCGGGCAGGAGGTGGTCGAGGACGTCGTCGACGGACACCACGCCGAGCAGGTGCGCCTCTTCGTCGACCACGGGCGCCGCGAGGATGTCGTAGGCGGCCATGCGCCGCGCGACCTCCGCGAGCGAATCGGTCGCCTCGAGGGGCTCGATGCTCGGGTCGACGAGGGAGCCGACCGGCGTTTGCGGAGCCTCGCGTAGCAGGCGCTGGATGTGCACGAGCCCGACGTACCGGCCGGTCGGGGTCTCGAGCGGCGGGCGCACGACGAACGCCATCGACGCGAGCGAGGACGTGATCTCCTCGCGGCGGAGCAGGGCCAGCGCGTTCGCCGCGGTGCTCTCCGGGCCGACGATCACCGGCTCGGTCGTCATGAGCCCGCCCGCGACGTCATCGTCGTAATCGAGCAGCTGGCGGACGTTGCGGGCGTCCTCGGGCTGCATCAGCTCGAGGAGTTCGGCGGCCTTGCGCTCCGGGAGGTCGCCGAGGAGGTCGGCCGCGTCGTCCGGCTCCATCGCCTCGAGCACGTCGGCGGCGCGCTCGAGCTGGAGGCTCGACAGCAGCTTCACCTGCTCGTCCTCGGGCATCTCCTCGAGGACGTCGGCGAGGCGCTCGTTGTCGAGCGCGGCGGCGATCTCGACGGCGCGCCCCGGGGCCATCTCCAGTAGGGCGCCCGCGAGGTCGGCGGGTTTGTAGTCCGCGAACGACTCGATGATGAGCGCCGCGCCCTGCATCTCGTCCGGGTTGGCGAGGCCCGTGACGGCGTCGACGTCGACCACGACGCTCTCGCCGCGACGCGACAGCCCGAGCGGGCCCTTGCGCCGCTCCTCGCGGCGGACGTACAGCTTGGTGACGGTCCACGTCCGGGCGCGGGTCTGCTCGATCGCAATGTCCTCGATGTAGGCGGTGCCGGTGCCGTCCTTGAGCGTCACGGAGCGCTCGAATAGATCGGCCATCGCGAGGGATTCGATCGGGCGCGCCTTGAAGCGGCGGAGGTTGACGACCCCCGTACACAGCACCTGCCCGGGCGCGATCGAGGTGACGCGCGTGAGGGGCATGAACACGCGTCGCCGACCCGGAACCTCGACGACGAGCCCGACCGCCGTCGGCGCGCCCTTCGTCTTGACGAGCAGCACGACATCGCGCACGCGGCCGACGGGGTCTCCGAGGGGGTCGAAGACGCTCGTTCCTGCGAGGCGGGCGACGTAGATGCGCTCGTGCGCCGTGTTCATGCGACAAGCCTAGCCGCGGCGCGTCGCAATCCACGGGAGGCAGCGGGGGAGGGCCGAAGCCCGCCGCGTCACCGACGGAGCGCGGCCATCCAGCGTTCCACCTCGTCGGGTCGACGAGGAAGCGCCCGCGACAGGTTCTCGACTCCCGTGTCCGTGACCAGGACGTCGTCCTCGATGCGGACGCCGATGCCCCGGAGTTCTGCGGGAACGGCGAGGTCCTCCGCCTTGAAATAGAGCCCGGGCTCGATCGTGAAGACCATGCCCGGCTCGAGTTTTCCGTCGAGGTAGACGGTGCGGCGCGCCTCGGCGCAGTCGTGGACGTCGAGGCCGAGATGGTGCGAGGTCGAGTGCACCATCCAGCGGCGGTACAGACCCGCGTCCGGGTCGTCGCTCGGGGGCACGATGCCCCACTCGTTCAGGCGCCGCTCGATCACCTCCATCGCGGCGAGGTGGACGTCGCGAAGCGTCGCGCCCGGCGCGGCGACGGCGAACGCCGCGTCGGCCGCCTCGAGCACGACGTCGTAGACGCGCCGCTGGACCTCCGTGAAGCGCCCACCCACCGGCAGCGTCCGCGTGATGTCCGCCGTGTAGAGGCTCTCGACCTCGACGCCCGCGTCGAGCAGGAGCAGGTCGCCGTCGCGGACCGCGCCGTCGTTCTGGATCCAGTGGAGCGTCGTCGCGTTCGCGCCCGACGCGGCGATGGTCTCGTAGCCGACGGCGTTTCCCTCCTCGCGGGCGTTGCCGTCGAACGCGGCCTCGACGACCCGTTCGCCGCGCTTATGGTCGATCGCGCGGGGAAGCTCGCGGACGACGCGCTCGAATCCGGCGATCGTCGCGGCGACGGCCGCGCGCATCTGATCGACCTCGTAGTCGTCCTTGACCATGCGCATGAGGGAGAGGGCGCGCGCGACGGCCCGCGACGGCTGCGACGCCAGGCGGATGCCGCCGGGAAGGTCCGCGATCGGGAGGGTGGGGATGCCCGTCATGGCGGCGAATTCGTCGGGGCCGGGGCGCCGGCCGATCCAGAACTCGCCGAGCCGGGGGTCGGCGTAGAAGCCCTCGCTGTCGCGCCCGGCGGGCGGGTGGACGTAGAGCGTCGTCTCGTGACCGTCGTTCCCCGTCGGGTCCATCACGAGCACCGCGCCGGGCTCGTGGTCCGACCCGAGCCCGGTGAGGTAGGCGAAGTCGGAGCTCGGCCGGAACCGGTAGTCCGTGTCGTTCGACCGCGGCTTGAGCCGTCCCGCCGGAACGACGACGCGGACGCCGGGGAAGAGGGAGGACAGGCGGGCGCGGCGCTCCGCGGCGAAGGGCGCCGCGGCGACGATCGTGGCCGGGCCGGTCTCGCCCGGGCCCCACTGATCGGCGATGAAGGCCTTGAAGGCGTCGGAATCGGGGCGCTGCGATCGCGCCGAATTCGTCGCGGTCTCGGGTCGGTCGTCCACGCGACCATGCTCCCACGCGCGCGGCACGGGCGTCGCCACCGCCCGGCGTACCCTGGGGCTCGTGCGTATCGACCTCCACACCCACTCGGCATACTCGGACGGGACGGACTCGCCGGCGGGCGTCATGCGCGCGGCCGCCGCCGCGGGCCTCGACGTCGTCGGTCTCACCGACCACGACACGCTCTCCGGCTGGGCGGAGGCCGAGGCGGAGGCGGATCGCCTCGGAATCGTCTTCGTCCCCGGCGTGGAGATCTCCACCCATCACCGCGACATCAGCGTCCACCTGCTCGCGCACTGGCCGCGGCCGGGAGGCGAGCTCGAGGCGATGATGGAGAAGGTGCGCGGTGCGCGGATCGATCGCGCGCGGGAGATCGTGCGGCGCGTTGCCCGCGACTTCCCCATCACGTGGGAGGCGGTCGAGAGCCGCTCGGAGTCGGCCGACACGGTGGGCCGCCCGCACATCGCCGACGCGCTCGTCGACGCCGGTCACTCGCCCGATCGGGACGCCGCGTTCGCGGACATCCTGCACAACGGCTCGCCGTACTACATCCCGCACTACGCGCCCGAGACCGTCGCCGCCATCCGCGCGGTGCGCGACGCCGGCGGCGTGCCGACGTTCGCGCACCCCGGAGCCGAGGGTCGCGGGAGGATCGTCCCGACGGCGGCCATCGAGGCGATGGCGAGGGCCGGGCTCGTGGGGATCGAGGTGGCGCACCGCGACCACTCGGACGCACAACGGGAACGCCTGGCGGAACTCGCCGCCCGGCTCGGCCTCATCGCGACCGGCGCGAGCGACTACCACGGCGCGGGCAAGCGAAACCGTATCGGAGAGAACCTCACGACGCCCGAGGCGTTCGAAGCCCTCCAGCGGGCCCGCTCCTAGGACGCGTTCGTCGAGCCCCCGCCGGTGCGACGCCGCTGCCGACGCCGGGGGCCATCCCCGCGGGGCGCGCGGGAGACCTGCGACCCCTCGGAGGCGGCCGTCGATCCGTCCTGCGTCGACGAGTGGCCTCCGCCGCGTCCCGAACCGTGACCGCCGCGCCCGCCCTGGCCGCCGCCGCGTCCGCCGCCGCGCCCGGAGCCACCGCCGCCGCGGCGCGGGCGATCACCGTCACGGCGGGGACCGCCGTGCCCGCCGGGCTTCCGCCCGGTCTCGCCGAGGTCCTCGACCGCCTCGGCGTCGAGTCCCTCGCGCGTGCGCTTGGCCTTGGGAAGCCGCCCCGTCGTCCCCTCGGGGATCTCAAGCTCCTCGTATAGGTGCGGCGAGTTGGAGTACGTCTCCTCGGGCTCGGGGTAGCCGAGGTCGAGCCCCTTGTCGATCAGGCCCCACCGGGGAAGGTCGTCCCAGTCGACGAACGTGACCGCGACGCCGGTCTTGCCCGCGCGGCCGGTGCGGCCGGTGCGGTGCAGGTAGATCTTCTGGTCCTCGGGGCACTGGTAATTGACGACGTGCGTGACGTCGTCGACGTCGATGCCGCGCGCGGCGACGTCCGTCGCGACGAGCACATCGATCTTTCCGGACTTGAACGCGCGGAGCGCCTGCTCGCGCGCGCCCTGACCGAGGTCGCCGTGGATCGCGCCCGGCGGCGAATCCGCGGGCGGCGAGCTCGTCCGCCACCTTCGCGGTGGTCCGCTTGGTCCGGGCGAAGACGATGGTCAACCCACGGTCCTTGGACTGAAGCACGCGCGCGAGGACCTCGATCTTGTCCATCGCGTGCGCGCGGTAGACGAACTGCTTGATCGCCTTCACCGTCGCGCCCGAGTCCTCCGGGGAGGAGGCCCGGATGTGGGTCGGCTGGATCATGTACCGGCGCGCGAGCGCCACGACGGCGCCCGGCATCGTGGCCGAGAACAGCATGGTGTGCCGGGACGCGGGCGTGGCCGCCAGCAGCTTCTCGACGTCGGGGAGGAACCCCAGGTCGAGCATCTCGTCGGCCTCGTCGAGCACGACCGTCTTGACGTACCTGAGGTCGAGGTGCCCCTGCTTCATCAGGTCGATCATGCGGCCGGGCGTGCCGACGACGACCTCGATGCCCTTATTGAGCGCCTCGATCTGCGGCTCGTACGCGCGGCCGCCGTAGATCTGCAGCACGCGCACGGAACGCTTCTTCGACGCGACCGCGAGGTCCTGCGCCACCTGGACCGCGAGCTCGCGGGTCGGGGCGACGACGAGGGCCTGGGGCTTCCCGGGCTCCGCGAGGTCGTCCCAGCCGGGCTCGCCGGGGCCGCTGAGGTGCTCGAGCAGCGGGATGCCGAAGCCGAGCGTCTTGCCGGTTCCGGTCTTCGCCTGGCCGATGATGTCGTGCCCGGCGAGGGCGACCGGCAGCGTCATTTCTTGGATGGGGAAGGGGGAGACGATGCCGACGGCGGACAGCGCCTCGACGATCGGTGCGCTGACGCCGAAGTCCGCGAAGGTGCGGGCAGGCGCGAGCGTCTCGGTGGGGGTGTCGCTCATGGGAAATGGATCCTAGATTCGGTGGCGCGCAACGTGGCGCCTGAACGGCGGGCAGCCGATCGCGAATCTCCATGCGGCCTGTGCCGCGCTTCACGTGACGACCGGTCAACCTCGGGTCGCCTCCAGTGTACCGCCCGCCCGCCGCCGCAGCCCGGACCGTAGTCTGGGGCTGTGGATCGCATGGTCGTCATGGGAGTGTCGGGAAGCGGCAAGAGCACCGTTGGACGCGCCCTGGCGGACGCGCTCGGCGTCCCGTTCGTCGACGGGGACGACCTGCATCCGCCCGCCAACATCGCGAAGATGTCGTCGGGCGAGCCGCTGAGCGACGCGGACCGCGCGCCGTGGCTCGATGCCGTCGGCGCGTGGCTCGCGGAACGTCCCCGCGGCGTCGTCGCCTGCTCCGCGCTCAAGCGCGCGTACCGGGACGTGATTCGGGAGGCCGCGCCCGGTGCGACGTTCGTCCACCTCGTCGCCGACCGCGACGTCGTCGCGTCGCGCATGACGGAACGCTCCCGAACGTCCGGTCACTTCATGCCGCCCACACTTCTCGCGTCGCAGTACGACGACCTCGAACCGCTCGGCCCGGACGAGGCGGGGGTGGCGATCGACGTCGGGACGATGCCGCTCGAGGGGGTCGTGGACCGCGCCGCCCGGGGCTAACCCCCGAATCCCACCCGGCGCTTCTCCTCGCTACCGAGTTCGACGTACCCGAGAGCGGCGGACGGCACGATCACGCGGCGCCCGCGGTTGTCGCGGAACTCGACCACCGTTCCGGCGAGGCCCTCGGTGACGGCCTTGGCGACGGCGTCCGCGGTCTCGTCGGTTTCGAGCGTGATCTCCCGCGACACGTTCTGAACGCCGATCTTGATATCCATGGCTCGCCTCCGGGGGTCGGGTGTCTCGCACTACGAACTATCGTAGGGGCATGCGACTCGGACGACGCGGACCCTCCCGTCTCGTGCACAGTAAGGTGCCGGGTCGCTTCACGATCGCGCTCATCGTCCTCGCCGCCTTCGTTGTCGGCGTCGGAGTGAGCTGGGGCGGCGCGAAGCTCGCGGGCCTCCTCGCCTCGTCCCGTCCCGCCCCCTCGTCGACCGTCAGCCCGGCGCCGAGCGCGTCGGCGACCGACATCAACGACATCCCCGTCGACCTGTACCCGGCGATCACGCGATTCATGACGGACGACGACCGCGCGTCCGGACTCGAAAGCCTCGACATCCCGACGCTCGCGGACGGGACGTTCTCGATCGTTCCGGGAACGACCGAGCCGCCGGGCGCGGGTTCCGTTCGATGGGTGCGCATCGAGATCGAGGACGGACTGCCGATCAACGCCGAGGTCGCGACCGCGTACGTGATGGGTATCCTGAACGACCCTCAGGGGTGGGGGGCGCACGGCCGCGTGTCCTTCGGGCGCACCGAGGGCGCGGCGGACATCCGCGTGATCGTCGCCTCCCCCAAGCGGGCCGAGTCGATGTGCGCCCGCCCGCACGACGCGGCGACCGTCGTCGTCCAGCCGCCGGACGTCCCGCCCGGTCCGATCGGCATCGCCGCGACGGAGGAACCGACGCCGAGCGCGACGCCGAGCGCGTCGGCGTCGCCGAGCCCGTCGGCGTCGGCGGAGCGCGAACCCTCGTGCGCCGATCGCGGGATGATCGTCCTCAGCGCGTACAAGTGGGCGACGGGCATCCCCGTATTCGGCGACGACGCGAAATCCGGGCACGCGTACATGCTCAACCACGCCGTCGGCCACATCCTCGGGGAGGTCGACGTGACGTGCGAGGGCAAGGACGAGGTCGCCGGGATCATGGTGAACCAGGAGCTCGACATCACCCCGTGCCTGCCCAACGGGTGGCCGTTCCCGACCGACGATCAGGACGACGGTTAGGCGGGCCGCCGCGCCCGTGTCCCGCTCGGGTGGTGGGATGGTGTCATGGCGCGCGTCACGCTGAAGCCCCCGGAGCCGGTTCCCGTCGAGCCGTCGCCCGACGACGCGCAGCGCGCGGCCCTCGCGCGCATCGCCGACGGCTCGGATACGCCCCTCGTCGTCGTCGGTCCGGCGGGCAGCGGCAAGACGACCGCGGCCGTCGCCGCCGCGGCCGACGCGGTCCGGTCGCGACGGATCGATCCGGGGCGCGTCATCCTTCTCGCCCCGACGCGGCGAGCCGCCGCCGCCCTGCGGGATCGCGTGACCGCGGCGATGGGGACACCGTCGGCCGTCCCCCCCGTGCGCACCGCCGCGTCGTGGGCGTACGCCATCCTCCGCTCCGCAGCGGACGCGGAGGGGGCCCCGCGCCCCCAGCTCGTGTCGGGTGCGGAGCAGGACGTCGTCCTCCGCGAGCTGCTGGCCGGGCACGGACGCGGGGGTGGGCGCGGCCGTCGACTGGGAGGGCATCGTCCCGCCCGACGCGCTGCGCCTGCCGGGATTCCGCCGCGAGCTGCGCGACCTGCTGATGCGGGCCTCGGAGGCGGGGCTCGGTCCGGACGACCTCGCGGATCTCGGGAGGCGCGCGGGTCGACCCGAATGGGAGCGCGCGGCGACCGTGTTCCGGGAGTACGAGCAGGTGATGGTGTTACGGTCGCTTCCCGCGGACCAGGGTGCCCGCTACGACCCGGCCGAGGTGGTCGCGGCCGCCGCGGGCGAGCTTCGCGAATGGCCCGCGTCCGCCGTGCATCCCGGGCCCGGAGTGGTCGCTCATCCTCGTCGACGACGCCCAGGACGTCACTCGCGCGACCGTCGACCGCTCGAGGCGGCGGCCGAACGCGGGGCGAAGGTCGTGCTGTTCGGGAATGCGGACGAGTCGGTCCAGGGGTATCGCGGGGCCGTCCCGAGCTTCCTCGCCACCGCGACCGGGCCGCGTCCCGCGGGGTGGGGCGCCGCGCTCGTTCGCCTCGACGGATCGCACCGTCAGGCGGCCGCCCTCGCCGCCGCGGCCGCGTCCGTGGCGGGGCGGCTCGGGACGGTGGGGGTCGGCTCGGCACGAGCGGCGCCGGAGCCGGCGGACGGCGCCCCACCGATCGAGATCGTCCGCGCCGCCTCCGCCCCTCGACGAGCGCGCGTACCGTCGCGGCACGGCTGCGCGCGCTGCATCACGGCGCGCCCGACGCCGTCCCGTGGTCGCGGATGGTCGTGATCGCGCGCTCGGGCGCCCGCCTCCGCGAGGCCCGATCGGCCTGCTGCTGGCCGCGGACCTGCCGTGCGAATCGTGGGGAGACGGCGTCGCGCTCCACCGCGAGCCCGCCGTCGTGCCGCTGCTCGCGATGGCGCGCGTCGCGCTGGGGGAGCCGTGGACGGCGGAGACCGCCGAGGGCGTCCTGACGTCGCGGGCGGTCGGCCTGGACGCGATCGGGCTTCGCCGGCTCCGGCGCGCGCTCTCCCGCGAGGAGCGGGCCGCGGAGGGGCAGCCGGGCGGCGGCGACCTCCTGCTCGACGCACTCGCGGATCCGGCGCGGCTCGCGACGCTTCGGGACCGGGAGGCGACGCGCGCGGCGCTCGTCGCCCGCGCGGTCGCGGATGCGCGGGCGGCGGCCGACGAGCGCGGCACCCCGGGGGCGATGCTGTGGGCGGCGTGGGCGCGTCTCGGTGTCGCGGAGGCGTGGCGCGACGGCGCGATCGCGGGTTCCGCTCGCGACGACGCCGACCTCGACGCCGTCATCGCGCTTATGCGCGCGGCCGATGACTTCGCCCGGCGCCTTCCCGAGGCCGAGCCCGGCGCGTTCCTCGCGTACCTCGAGGCCCAGGACTTCGCCGCCGACAGCCTCGCGCCGACGGCGGCCGGCCAGGACGGCGTCTGTTTCGCGACCCCCGCCTCGGCCGCGGGGCGCGAGTGGGACGTCGTCGTCGTCGACGGGCTCGAGGAGGGGCTGTGGCCCAACCTCCGCCTGCGCGACTCGGTGCTGGGCGCCCAGGCCCTCGCCGAGGTCCTCGCGGGGCGCGCGGAGGCGGAGCCCGTCGCCGAGGAGCGTCGCACGGAGGTCGCGAGCGCCGCCCGCTCCGCCGTCCTCGCCGACGAGACGCGCGCCCTCCTCGTCGCATCTGACGCGGGCGCGCCGACGCGTGATCGTCCCGGTTGTCGACGACGCGGGGACGGCAGACCGACGTGCGTCCGTCCCGCTACGTCGGGTGGCTCGTCGCGGCCGGCGCGAGCGTCGTCGCGGCGGCGGACGTCGCGGGCGTCGTCGGACCTAAGGAACGCGGTCGCGACGCTGAGGAGGGAGGGGGTCCGCTCGAACCCGCCCGGGGCCGAGGGTCACGCGGCGATGCTCGCGAGGCTCGCGCTCGCTGGCGTGCCGGGGGCGGATCCGCGGGACTGGCGCGGGGCCGACGAGCGGAGCTCCGACTCCCCGCTGTGGGGCCCGGACGCCCACGTCACCGTGTCTCCCTCCAAGGTCGAGTCGGCCGAGCAGTGCCCGCTGAGGTGGGCGCTGGTGCTCGCGGGGGGGGCCGCGAATCCGGGACGGCGCAGCGCGTCGGCAGCCTGGTCCACGAGATCGCCGCGGCGATGCCCGCCGCGACGGCCGAGGAGTACGAGCGCGCGCTCGACGAGCGTTGGGGCGAGATCGGGACACTCGACACGTGGGCGGGACGCGTGGAGCGCGCGCGGGCGTCCGAGATGGTGCGCAAGCTCGCGGACTACGTCGCCGGCGCGGAGGCGACCGACGTGCGCACCGAGGCGCCCTTCCGGGTCGAGATCGGCCGGGCGCTGCTCAGCGGCCAGGCGGACCGGCTCCGCGTGACGGATGCCCGCGCGACCATCGCGGACCTCAAGACGGGCAAGACGGCCGTGACGGGCGACGAGGCGGCCGAGCACGCCCAGCTCGCGATGTACCAGCTCGCCGCCGAGCACGGCGCGTTCCCCGGCGTCGCGGGCTCCGACGGCGCCGAGCTCGTCTACCTCGGCACCTCGACCAAGGGAGTGACGACGCGCGCGCAGGGCGCGATCGACGTCGAGGCGGAAGAGCATCCGCGTCTCGCCGGTGTCGTCTCGACCATGGCGTCGGCGGCCTTCGAGGCGCGCACGGGTCCGCACTGCGAGCGATGCCCGGTGCGCCGGAGTTGCCCCGCCCAACCGGAGGGGGCGGAGGTGGGGCGCTCGTGAGCGTGGACGACGCCGCGGGGACGGTCGCGGGCAAGGCGCGGGCCGTCGCGGACCTCGCGCGGCTCATCGACGCGCGGCGCGTCCCCACCGCGGAGCAGGCCGAGATCGCGGGCTGGGGCGCGGATCCCGCGCTCGTCGTCGCGGGTGCGGGGTCCGGCAAGACGGAGACGCTCTCGATGCGGATGGTCTACCTGCTCGACCACGCGCGCGAACTGTGGGGCGAGGACGCGTCGCCCGACCAGATCCTCTGCCTCACGTTTACCCGGAAGGCGGCGGCGAGATCGCGTCCCGCGCGCGCGAGCGCATCGACGCGGCGTTCGGCGACGACGCCGCCCGCCCCGCCCCGACGGTGGCGACGTACCACGCCTACGCCGCGGGGCTCGTCGGCGAGCACGGGCTCCGGGTCGGCGTCGACCCGGACTCCGTCGTCCTCACCGACGCGTCTTGTGGCAGATCGCCGCGGCGATCGTCGAGGGGTGGACCGACGACATCGACTCGGAGTCGTCCGGCGAGCACGATCGTCCGCGCCGATCCCGACGCTCGCCGCCGCAGCTGTCCGATCACGGCGCGACCCCGCCGACCTCGCCGCGCTCGCCGCGTCGATCGCCGACGCGGTCGCGGCGATGCCGTCGCGCGCGAACAGGAAGCCGGGGCCGCCGACCCGGGCCGCCCGCGACGTGATCGCGCGGTTCCGCGCGCGGGCGGCGATGGCGCCGCTCCTGGAGGAGTTCGCGCGGCGCAAGCGGGAGGGGTCGTTCCTCGATTTCGCGGACCAGATCGCGCTCGCGGGCCGCCTCGCCCGCATCCCGGCCGTCCGCGCGGTCGAGCGATCGCGCTACCGAGCCGTCCTGCTCGACGAGTTCCAGGACACGTCGCACGGGCAGCTCGACCTGTTCGCGACGATGTTCGGCGACGGACACCCCGTGATGGCCGTCGGCGACCCCCACCAGGCGATCTACGGGTTCCGCGGGGCGTCCGCCGAATCGCTCGCCGCCTTCGTCGAGCGGTTCGGCGGTCCCGACGCCGTCGGCCACCTGACCCTGTCGACGTCGTGGCGGAACGCCCCCGGGGTCCTTGACGCCGCGAACGCCGTAACCGAGCCGCTCCGGGCGACGGCTCGCGTGGCGGTTCCGGAGCTGCGCCCCCGCGCGGGGGCGGGCGACTCCGCGGTCGTCCCGATCACCATGCGGATGTACGCCGACTCCCGCGCCGAGGCCGCCGGCGTCGTGGAGGAGGTCGTCGCCCGTCGCGCCGCGGTGGAGCAGTGGTGGGAGGACCACCCGGGCGAGGCCCGCGACGGCTGTGTCACCGCCGCGATCCTCTGCCGGGCGCGCCGACAGTTCCCCGCCATCGTCGCGGCCCTCCGGGAGCGGGGCGTGCGGTACCAGGTCGTCGGGCTCGGGGACTCCTCGACGTCCCGGAGATCGTCGACCTCGTCGCGCTGCTCGAGGCCGCCCACGACCCGAGCCGCGGCGACTCGCTCATGAGGCTGCTCGCGTCGGATCGGTTCGCTCTCGGCGCGTCGGATCTCGCCGCGCTCGGCGACTACTCGCGCGAGCTCGCCGGTCCGCGCGACGCCCGCGAGGGGGAGCCGAGCATCGTCGACGCCATCGAGGAACTGCCGGCGCGCGATTGGGTGTCGCGCGACGGGCGGCGGCTGACCTCCTCCGCCCGCGAGCGGATCGCGCGGGCGCGCGCGGTGATCGCCTCCGTCCGCTCCCACACCTACCTCCCGCTCGGCGAGCTCGTCGCCTTCGCCGCGCGCGCCTACGCCCTCGACATCGAGTGCGCGGCGGCCGGGCGACGACGCGTCGGCGTCGGACGCGCTCGAGGCCTTCGGCGACGTGGCCCGCTCGTTCGCGACCGGCGCCGAGCACGCGACCGTCGGTGCGTTCCTCGCCTGGATCGAGGCGGCGCGCGACGAGGAGTCGGGCCTCGACTCTCCCGTCACGCCTCCCGATCCCGCGGCGGTCCAGGTGCAGACGGTCCATTCGGCGAAGGGACTCGAGTGGGACGTCGTCGCCGTTCCCGGGCTCGCGGACGGTCGCTTCCCGAAGGTCGATCTCCCGAACAAGTCGCGGGCCGATTACGCGAGCGCGGGCTGGACCACCGGGCTCGGCGAGCTGCCGTGGCCGCTCCGGCGGGACGCGGCGGGCCTGCCGGTCTGGGAGTGGCAGAAGGCCGGGACGTTCGCGGAATTCGCGGCGATCACCGACGCATTCAAGGCCGCGGCCGGCCGGTACGCGATCGAGGAGGAGCGGCGACTGTTCTACGTCGCGATCACCCGGGCGTTCTCGAGCGTCGCGCTGAGCGGCGCGTGGTGGGACGACGCCAAAACGCCGAAGGAGCCGTCGATCTACGTCCGGGAACTCGTCGACGCCGGCGTGGTCTCGGCGGAGGGGTGGGACCCGCGGCCGGACGCCAACCCGCTCGAGGACGCCCCGCCCGACGTCGCGCAGTGGCCGCCCGTCGCAACGCCCCCGATCCGCGCGACGCGGGAGCTCGCGGCGGCGGTGCGCGCGGAGATCGCCGCGCCCCGGGACAGCGCGACGCCGCTGCCGTACGCGCGCGAGATCGAGGACCTGCTGGCCGAGGCCGCGTCCCGCGGGGACGGGGCGTCGGTCGTGGCGACGCCCGCGCACCTGTCGGCGACTGCCCTCGTGGCGCTCGCGCGCGATCGCGACGCCTTCGCGATGAGCCTCCGACGCCCGATGCCGGCCGAACCGACGGTCGCGGCGGAGCGCGGCAGCGCCTTCCACGCGTGGGTCGAGTCGCACTTCGGGGCGACGCCGCTGTGGGACGAGGAGGACCCCGAGGCGGCGGACGACCTCGAGCGGCTGCGCGAGGCGTTCCTCGCCTCGCCGTGGGCCCGTCGCACGCCGAGCCACGTCGAGGCGGACGTCGAGTTGCCGATCGGCGGCGTGACCCTCCGCTCCCGCATCGACGCGGTCTTCCCACCCGGGGACGGGCTCGCGAAGGTCACGGTCGTCGACTGGAAGACGGGCGCGCCGCCGACCGATCCGGCGGAGCGGGAGGCGCGGGAGGTACAGCTCGCGACCTACCGGCTGGCATGGTCGCGATGGACGGGAGTGCCGGTCGACGAGGTCGACGCGGTGTTCTTCTACGCGTCGACGGGCGCGACCGTCGCGCCGGAGAGGCTCCTCGACGAGCAGGAGATCGTCGCGCTCCTGGGCGGCTAGAGCTCGCCCGCGTCGCCGAGCATCGCCTCGAGGTCGGCGAGCATGTTCACGGCGTCGTCGACGATGCCCTCCCCCTCGGTGCGTATTCCGTGCATGAGCCACCGCGCCAGCGCGAGCTCCGCGGCGAGCCGCGCGCGGTCGACGAGGTGGGGGTCGCGCAGCTCCCGCCGTCCGACGGAGTAGGCCTCGATGACGGAGTCGGCGGCCTCGGGCGTCGCCGCCGCGACGAGCCACGCCAGGTCGTCGGCCGGGTCGGCCACCTTCGCCTCCGTCCATCCGACGATTCCGGCGACCGCCGCGTCGGAGACGATGATCTGGTGCTCGCCGAGGCTGCCGTGCACGGGCGTCGGCTCGAAACGCCACCACGCGACGTTCTCGAGGCGCTCCTCCCAGCGCGCCGTCAGCGCGGGAGGCACCTTCCCGGTCTGCGCCGCGGCGTCGAGCTCCGCGAGGCGGCGCTGCCGGTACGCCTCGGGCGTGTACGTGGGAAGGCCCTCGTCCTCGACGAGGTCGGTGCGGAGCTCGTGGACCTGCGCGATCGCGCGTCCGAGGGAAGCCGCGAGACCCGGCCCGGGCTCGAGCGCCGCGAGGCTCAGTCGCGTGCCCCGGATCTCCTCGTAGACGACGGCGCGCCCGCCCTCGGGGAGGGCCGCCGTACCGACGGGTCGCGGGATGTCGAAGTCGATGTCGCCTGTGTCGCGGGATCGGGCCAGGGCGCCGAGCAAGCCCAGCTCGGCCTCGAGCGCCGCTCCGGCGGCCGCCCGGCGGGGGGCCCTCACGATCCACCGCTTGCCCGTCGCGTCGACGACGATCACGACGTCGAAGTCCGCGTCCGCGTGAGGGCTGCGCAGCACGTCGTACACGTCGAGGCCAGGGACGGCCGCCGACGCGAGCGCGGCAAGCGCGAGCGGCGAGTGGGGCACGACCTCACGGTAGAGCCAAATCACCGCCGAGCGCCACGCGCCGCGTCGAGCGGAGGCTACCGTGTGAGGATGCGCACCCGGTGGCCCCTCGTCGATTCGCCGCGCGTCGACCGCAACGCGAACGCCCGCGCGAGCGTCGATCTGGACGCCGCGGACGCGATCATCGTCTCGCGCGGGGGCGTGCTGGTCGACGCGAACCGGCTCGCGATCGTCCCTGCGGGTGATCGACCCGCCGCCCGCGAGGTGTTCTATCTGGGGCGAGTCGGAGGGCGCGACGTCGTCGGACTCGTCCCCGACGACGCGTCCGCGCCCGAACGCGTTGAGTTCACGCCGCTTCGCCGCGCCTACGTGACGTTCGAGGGCGACGACGTCGCGACCGACCGGGAGCTCGCGTCGACGGCCGTGGCCATGGCGACGTGGCACGAGCGGGCGGCGCGCTGCCCGCTGTGCGGTTCCCCGACGGAGTCCGCGAGCGGCGGATGGGTGCGGCGGTGTGTCGAGGACGGCGTCGAGCACTATCCGCGCACCGACCCCGCGGTCATCGTGCGCATCACCGACCCGGACGACCGGTTGCTGCTCGCGCACGTCTCGTACCACTCGCCGGGCCGGTACTCGCACCTCGCGGGGTACGTCGAGCCCGGGGAATCGCTCGAGCAGGCGGCGCATCGCGAGGTGCGAGAGGAAGCGGCGATCGAGATCGCGGATCTCGCCTACGTGGGGAGCCAGCCGTGGCCGTTCCCCGCGTCGGTCATGGTGGGATTTTCGGCGCGGGCGGACTCGGCGCGCTTCGAGGTGGACGGCGAGGAGGTCGTCGAGGCGGCCTGGTTCACACGCGAGGAACTCGCCGCGCGAGTCGCGGAGGGGGCGGTCATACTCGCGCCCCCAGACTCGATCGCGCGCTTCCTCGTCCACGACTGGTACGGAGGCGCTATCCCCGACGCCGCGGACGTCACCTCGGCGTGACACGATCGGCTCCATGACCCCGCGACCGCTCACGCCCGAGGACATCCTCGAGCCGCTCGACCCCGAGCAGCGCGAGGTCGCGCGCGCCCTCACGGGCCCAGTGTGCGTCCTCGCCGGGGCGGGCACGGGCAAGACGCGGGCGATCACCCACCGCATCGCGTACGGGGTCGCCGTGAACGCGTACCAGCCGCAGTCCGTGCTCGCCGTGACGTTCACCGCGCGCGCGGCGGGGGAGATGCGCCAGCGCCTGCGCGCGCTCGGCGTCGAGGGCGTCCAGGCCAAGACGTTCCACGCCGCCGCGCTGCGCCAGTTGGGGTACTTCTGGCCCGAGGTCGTCGGCGGGGAGATCCCGCCGATCTCGCCCCAGAAGGGGCCGCTCGTCGGCGAGGCCGCTCGCGCGATCGGCCTCGCGGTCGACCGCATCGCCGTCCGGGACCTCGCCGCGGAGATCGAGTGGGCCAAGGTATCCCTCGTCGACCCGGACGACTATGCCGCGACGGCGGCCCGAAACGGGCGGCCGCAGCCCGCCGGAGTAGACCGCGTCACGGTCGCGGAGCTCATGCGCGCGTACGAGGAGGCGAAGACGGCTCGGGTCGTGCTCGACTTCGAGGACATCCTCCTGATCCTCGCCGACGTGATGGCGCGTCATCGCGAGGTCGGGGACACGATCCGGCGCCAGTACCGCCACTTCGTCGTCGACGAGTATCAGGACGTCTCCCCGCTCCAGCAATACCTGCTCGACCAGTGGCTCGGGGGACGCGACGAGCTGTGCGTCGTCGGCGACCCGGCCCAGACGATCTACTCGTTCGCGGGCGCGACGCCCCGCCACCTCACGGGCTTTCCGGGCCGATACCCCCACGCGACCGTCGTCCGCCTCGTTCGCGACTACCGGTCGACGCCCCAGGTCGTCGCGCTCGCGAACGGCCTCATGAAACGCGGAGGGGGCGCGGTCGAGCTCGTGGCGCAGCGCCCGTCGGGCCCGGCGGTCGCGTTCCAGACGTATCCCGACACGGCCGCCGAGGCCGCTGGCGTCGCGGATCGGATCGCCGCGCTCTCCGAGGCGGGGACGCCGTTCAAGGAGATCGCCGTGCTGTACCGGACCAATGGGCAGTCCGAGGCGTTCGAGGACGCGCTCGCGCAGCGCGGGATCGCCTACCTCGTGCGCGGCGGCGCGCGGTTCTTTGACCGCGAGGAGGTCAAGAAGGCGATGGTGCTTCTCCGGGGAGCCGCCGTCACCGCCCCCGATGACATTCCCGTCGCCGTGCGCGAGGCGCTCGACGGGGCCGGTTGGACGGAGGACCCGCCGGCCGAACGCGGCGCCGTGCGGGAGCGGTGGGACTCGCTCCAGGCGATCGCGGAACTGGCCGACGAGTGGGACGGCACCCTACGCGAGTTCGTCGACGAGCTGGACGAGCGGGCGTCCGCGCAGCACGCGCCGTCTGTCGACGGCGTGACCCTGACGACGCTCCACGCGGCGAAGGGGCTCGAGTGGGACGCGGTGTTCATCGCGGGCCTCAGCGAAGGCCTGATGCCCGTCACGCTCGCGGAGACGGAGGACGCGATCGAGGAGGAGCGCCGCCTGCTGTACGTGGGCATCACCCGAGCGCGCGAGCACCTCCTGCTCTCCTACGCGCGCGCGAGGGCGGAGGGATCCCGGGCGTCGAGGAAGCGCACGCGCTTCCTCGCGACGTGGTGGCCGGACGACGGTCCGGCCCGCCCGCGCCCGAGGCCGAAGTCCGCCGCGGCGGATCTCACGGCCGCCGATCTGCGCCTGTTCGAGTCCCTCAAGGCCTGGCGCCTCGCGCACGCCGAGGCGGACGGCAAGCCGGCGTTCACCGTGCTCGTCGACGCGAGCCTCGCGGAGATCGCGCAGAACCGTCCCGCGACGTTGGGGCAGCTCGCGCGAGTTCGCGGGGTCGGGCCGACCAAGCTCGACCGCTACGGACCAGAGATCCTCGACATCGTCGCTGGCGACGCCCCGCGTCCGTAGCCCGGATCGTCGGGCTCCCGGCCTGGCGGCATCGCCGCGCGCTCCGCGGCGTCGTCGTCGCCGATCGCGCCGGCCGCCCCGCATCCGCACGCCGGGTGGGGAGGCGTTGGCGCCCACGCGTGATCGCCGTCCGCCGTCACCGTCCACGTGCCGGCAGGGCGTGGATCGCCCCGGAGGAACGCGAGCAGCTCGCGCGCGGCCAGCGCCCCGGCGACCGCCGCGCATTCCGGGGGGAGCGCGGCCTCGCGCCGGGGGTCACCGGCCTGGAGGGCGAGGCGCGGCCACCAGGGATCGCGGTCCGCCCGGTGCGCGGCGACGCACGCGGCGCAGGCGGTCGAGCCGGGTCGGACGAGGGGACCGACGTCCACGGCGTCCTCGTCGGAGACGACGAGCAGGTGCGCCACGTCGCGCGCGAGCAGCGTGCGCGCCGCCACGAGATCCGCCCCGCCGTGGGTGCGGAGTACCTCGACCGCGGCCACCGTCTCGAGGGACGTCCAGCGTACGTCGACCCCCGTCTCGCGCACGGCCCGGGCGAGCGCGTCCGAACGCGAGAGTCCGCGCGAGGAGGCGGCGTACGGGTCCTCGGGTCCGGCGCGGCGGTCGTCGGACGCGGACATCGTCCGAACCCCGGCGAGCGCCAGGATCCGCGCGGCCTCGAGGACGACGGCGTCGGCGCCCCTCCAGCGCGCCGCCGCGCCGGCGAGCGACCGGCCGCCCGCGTCGGGATCGGCGAGGAGGTGGGGGGCGGCCTCGAGGGCGGCGACGACGCGGGGGAAGTCGGCGCGTTCCCGCGTGCTGACGTCGACCCCGCGGGCTTCAAGCCGTTCCAGGAAACGCGCCTCGTCGTCCGTGAGGCGATCGAGCGCGATCGGCCGTCGCAGGCCGACCTGGAGATGCGCCTCCTCGCGGCGGAGCACGGGAACGCCCGGTCTGAGCCTCATGCGTCTACTGTGGCGGCCCCTCGGGCGGCGCGGGCGCTATCCACAGGCGCGCGGGCGCCCGAAAACGACGAAGGCGGGCGGCACCGTAGCCGCCCGCCCTCGTTGACGCTTCTAGGCCGGAGCCTTCGGGAGAATGCGGGTCAACTTGGTCCCGCAATTCGGACAGATGGCCTTCGCCATGCGGCGGCCGTTGGTCACGGTCACGTCGCCGGTGGCCTGAACCTTCGCCTTGTCCTTCAGGCAGTAGAAATCGCCCGAGTACTTCTCTTCCATGACTGCTCCCATCTTTTGGCGGGATCTTGGCGCCCGCTCCCATCGCCCCCCGCTGTGCTGCATTCAAGCGTATGCCCGACCGGGGACAAATCGGGTGAGGCGTGGGCCGGCCGTGTCGCCTTTACGCGGGAGTCGGGTCCGGAGGGGATTCGGGATCGTCGCCCAGCATCTCGCGCAACTCGCGGTCGACGTCGTCGGCCGACTCCGCCCGTCGTTCGGGCCTCGACCCAGGCCTTGCCGTCGGTGAGGTCGTCGCCCGAGGGAGGAGATCGGATGCGACCACACCGCGTCGCGCGCCTCGGTTCCGGCCGCGACGCGGAGCGACGCCCAGAGATCGGCGGCGTCGCGAAGGCGGCGAGGGCGGAGTTCGAGACCGAGCAGCGTCGCGAAGGTGTGCTCCGCCGGTCCGCCGGCGGCGCGCCGCCGCCGCGTCATCTCGCGGAGCGCGCCGAGGTGGGCGAGGTGGGGCGCGGCGGCCTGGGCGGTGACGTCGTCGACCCACCCCTCGACGAGCGCGAGGAGCGTCTCGATCGATTCGAGGGTCGCGACCTGGTCCTCGGTGTGCGAGCTGGCGAACACGCCGACGCTCATCGCCTTCTGGAGCTGCGCCGGATCGCCCATCCCGCGCTCGCTGCACGGCCTCGTCGAGCGCCTCGAGATCGATCGTCACGTCGCCCGCGTACCGTTCGATCGCGGAATGCAGCTGGCCGCGGAGCCACGGCGCGTGCTTGAAGAGGCGGACGTGCGCGCACTCGCGCAGGGCGAGGAACGCGCGCACCTCGTCGTCGGGGACGTCGAGACCCTCGCAGAACTCCGCGATCGAACGCGGGACGAGCGCGACGCGCGGCTCCGGCAGCAGGGGAAGCCCGAGGTCGGTCGCGCCGAACGCCTCCCTCGCCATCGCGCCCGCGGCCTGGCCGACGTGCATGCCGCACACCGTCGGGCTGATGCTGCCGAGCGAGTCCCGGCTCGCTCGCCGTCGCTCTCGCGCGCGAGCAGGTCCGCGAGCGCGCGAGAGACGGACACCGCGACGGGGCCCGGCGAGCACCCGCCATGTCGGGAGCGTCGCCTCGATCCATTCGGCGTGGCTCCACACGAAAGGTTGCAGCGTCGACGGAGCGAAGTCGGTCGCGGCGTCGAGCCACAGCTCCGCCGCCGTGACGGCCCGCCGATGCTCCTCGGCGACGGCCGCGGAGACGGTCGGGTCGCCGCCCTGCGCGGCGACGCCCCGGGCGACGTCGTGGGCGAGCGTCCAGTTGACGTCTTCGCCCTCGCCCTGGGCCATGAGCGCGCGCAATTGGGCGAGGAGGTGGTCCATCATTCCCGGGCGTCGCCTCGACGCCCGACGAGGCGGCGAGATGCGAGGGGTCGATGCCCATGCGCTCCAATTCGACGAGCGCCTCGTCCGCGCGATCGCCGAAGAGGTCCCGCAGCAGTCGCATCCACTGCGATGAATCGTCGGCCACCGCGCCTCCCCATGGCGCGCGTGCGGCGCCTCAGTCCCACGGTACGCCGCGCCCCGTCCGGTCGAGAGCGCCGTTCGCCATCAGCGATGATGGGTGCATGACGAGTGCATTCGAACGGCGCGTCGACCCCGCCGTCGCCGCCCCGCCGACCCCGAGCGCGAGGTCCGATCGTCCAGGCCCTGAGCGGCATGGTGGCGTCTCTCCTGGTCGCCGCGCTGATCGTCGTCCCGTCGCCGTACTCGATCGAGGGCGCCGGGCCCGACGTTCGACGTGCTCGCCGACGACTCCGACGGCAACCCGATCATCTCCATCGACGGCGCGACGACCTACCCATCGTCGGGCGCAGCTGCGGATGACGACCGTCGCGGTGTCGCACGCGTCGACGACGGCGTTCTCGTTCGGCGCGGTCGTGCGGGCGTGGCTCGATCCCGCGATCTCGACGTATCCGGACGTCGCGGTTCCCGTCGGCTACGAGCGACGAGATCCAGCAGGAGTGGATCTCGTCCCAGGAGATGGCCACGGTCGCGGCGATGGGTCAGCTCGGGATCGACGTCCCCGCGACCATCCGCATCGCCGACATACGCGAGGACTCGGAGCGCGCTCGGCAAGCTCGCAGGTCGACGACGTCATCGAATCCGGTCGAACGGACGGGCCATCGCGACGCTGCCCGAGCTCTCCGGCGCGCTCGGCGCGCTCACGCCCGGGGGATCCCGTCACCATCGGCGTCCGCCGCGGCGGCGTGCGACGTGTCGGAGACGTTCGACACCATCGCGAACAGCGAGGGAAAAGCCGTCGATGGGAGTGTTCGTCGACCCGACCTTCGACATGCCGGTGGGCGTCAACGTCGCCATCCCCGACGTCGGCGGGCCGAGCGCCGGCATGATCTTCACTCTCGCCATCGTCGACCTCCTCACGCCCGAGGACGAGTCGAACGGGCCGAACGTCGCGGGGACGGGGACGATCTCGCCCGAGGGCGACGTCGGGCCGATCGGGGGGATCGACCTCAAGATGATCGGCGCGCGCCGGGCTGGGGCCGACTGGTTCCTGGCGCCCGAGCGCGAATTGCCCGAGCGTCGTCGGTCATGTTCCGGACGGCTTGCGCGTTGTATCGGTGCCGGACCTGGCCAACGCGTACGACGCGATGGTCGCCATCGGCAATGGCACGGCGGACGATCTGCCCACGTGCTCCTGAGTGTGCAAGGCTAGGAACCTCACCGACGAGGATTGAGGACCGAGTGACGAGCGACGACCGACCCGACCGACCCGACCGCCCGTGCGCCCCGTGAGGCCCGTGCGCGTCCCGCGCAAGCGGTCGCCCTGGGTGCCGACGATCATGGTCCTGATCGTCGTCGTCATCGCCGCGGTGATCCTCGCCCAGATCTGGACCGAGGTCGCGTGGTACCGCCAGCTCGGCTTCGGCCAGGTGTGGCGCACCGAGTGGTGGGCGAAGGGCGTGCTCTTCGCCATCACGGCCGTGATCGCGTTCCTCGCGGTGTGGGCGAACCTGATGATCGCGCGGCGCGCGCGCCCGAGCGCGGCGAGCGCGTCCTCGAAGCTCGTCGCCTCGTACCGCGAGCAAATCCGGCCGATCGAGCGCGGCGCGACGATCGCCATCCCCGCGATCGTGGCCGTCATCGCCGGCCTCGCCATCGCGGGGAACTGGCGCACGGTCATCGCGTGGCGCTACCACGTGCCGTTCGGCACGGTCGATCCCCAGTTCGGGCACGACCTCGGCTTCTACGTGTTCACCCTTCCGGCGCTCGTGCTGCTGCTGGACTTCATCCTCGCGATCCTCTTCGTGTGCCTCGCGCTCTCGGCGTTCGTCCACCTCCTCTTCGGCGCGATCACGACGGGCGGGCGGACCTTCGCCGCGACCGGGCTCGCGCGCGTGCAGATCGCGGTGCTCGGCGCGTCCGTCATGCTCGTCATCGGGCTGAAGATCTGGGTCAGCCGATTCTCGCTCCTCGCGAAGAACGGCGACACGTTCGACGGCGCGAACTACACCGACGTCAACGCCGTCCTCCCGGCGCGGAGCATCCTCGCGGGCATCAGCGTCCTCGTCGCCCTCCTCTTCCTCGTCGTCATCATCCGCGCGGACTGGCGCGTGCCGATCGTCGGCGTCGTGCTGATGCTCGTCTCGTGGCTCGTCGTCGGGGGCGTCTACCCGGCGATCGTCCAGCGCTTCCAGGTCGAGCCCAACGCCCAGGAGTTCGAGGCGAAGTTCATCCAGCGCAACATCGACGCGACGCTGTCGGCGTACGGCCTCGACGGCATCGACGTCACCCAGTACGACGCGACGACGGACGCCCAGCAGGCCGCGCTCCGCACGGACGCGCAGACGACGACGTCGATCCGCCTGCTCGACCCGCACATCGTCTCCCCGGCGTTCCAGCAGCTGCAGCAGAACAAGCAGTACTACGACTTCCCGGACGAGCTCTCGGTCGACCGGTACACGATCGACGGCGAGAAGGCCGACACCGTCATCGCGGTACGCGAACTCAACCTCGCCGGTCTGTCGGCGGAGAACCGCACCTGGATCAACGACCACACCGTGTTCACCCACGGGTTCGGCGTCGTCGCGGCCTACGGGAACCGGACGAACGGCGACGGCCAGCCCACGTTCTTCGAGGGCGGTATTCCGCCGACGGGGGCGCTCGGCACGTACGAGCCGCGCATCTACTTCGGTCCGAACCTCCCGAACTACTCGATCGTCGGCGCGCCCGACGGCACGTCTCCGTGGGAGCTCGACTACCCGGACGACACGTCCCCGACGGGCCAGATCAACACGACCTACCAGGGCGAGGGCGGCCCGGGCATCGGCAGCACGTTCGACAAGCTGATGTTCTGGATGCGCTTCGGCGACGAGCAGATCCTCTTCTCGGATCGCGTCACGCCGGATTCGCAGATCCTCTACTACCGCGACCCGATCGAGCGCGTGAAGAAGGTCGCGCCGTACCTGATGGTCGATACGAACGTGTACCCCGCCGTCGTCGACGGACGCGTGAAGTGGATCGTCGACGGCTTCACGACGACGGACCAGTACCCCTACGCGGACCACCTCGGCATCCCGACGAACTCGGGGCCGGACTTCCAGATGAACTACATCCGGAACTCGGTCAAGGCGACGGTCGACGCGTACGACGGCACGGTCACCCTCTACGCGTGGGACCCGTCCGACCCGATCCTCCAGACGTGGAACCGCATCTACCCGAATTCTCTGCACCCGATCTCGGAGATCTCGTCGCAGCTGATGAGCCACCTGCGCTACCCCGAGGACCTCTTCCGCATCCAGCGGTTCGAGCTCGCGACGTACCACGTCTCCGACGCGGCGTCGTTCTACTCGGGGCAGGACTTCTGGACCAACCCCGCGGACCCGACCGTCGGGACGTCCGCTTTGCAGCCGCCGTACTACCTCACGCTGCAGATGCCGGGACAGGACGAGCCGACGTTCTCGCTGACCGCGACGTTCATCCCCGGCGGCAACTCCAACCGGAACGTGTTGACGGGCTTCCTCGCCGTCGACTCCGAGCCGGGAAACGTTGCGGGCAGCCCGAGCAAGGACTACGGCAAGCTCCGCCTCCTCGAGCTTCCGCGCGACACGACCGTCCTCGGCCCCGGACAGATGCAGAACGCCTTCAACTCCAACACGGAGGCTCAGAACGTCCTCAACCTGCTGCGCCAGGGCGAGACGGACGTCAAGAGCGGAAACCTGCTCACGCTACCCGTCGGAGGCGGCCTGCTGTACGTCCAGCCCGTCTACGTCCAAAGCTGCGAAGGGCACGCAGTTCCCGCTGCTCCGGAAGGTGTTCGTCGCCTTCGGCGACACGGTCGGGTTCGCGGACACGCTCGACGAGGCGCTCGACCAGGTCTTCGGACGACAGACGACGGGCAACGGCACCACGGATCCGGGCACCACGGATCCGGGGACGACGAACCCGGGCGACACCCCGCAGGTGTCCCAGGCCCGTGCGGACCTGCACCAGGCCCTGCTCGACGCCCAGACCGCCATCGCCGACGGCCAGGAGGCCCTCGCGAACGGCGACTTCGCGGCGTACGGGGAGGCGCAGTCGCGTCTTGAGGCCGCGCTCCAGGCGGCCGTCGACGCCGAGGCGCGGATCGACGCCGAGGCGGCGGGAACGACAGGCGCGGACGCGACGCCGACGGCCACCCCGACCGCCGAGGCGACGTCGGGTGCCGCGGCCTAGGGGCGGCGACGCCGGGGACTTCGGCGGGGCACGCCTCGATTTTGTCCGGTGTGGACCGTGGCGTAGAGTGGAGAGTCGCCGACGCGGGGTGGAGCAGCTCGGTAGCTCGCTGGGCTCATAACCCAGAGGTCGCAGGTTCAAATCCTGTCCCCGCTACGAACGAGGGCCCTGGCCGTGAGGCCGGGGCCCTCATTTCTTTCCGGAGCGGGTGCTCGCTAGCGCGCGAGCCACGCGTCCGCGGCGGCGAATTCCTGCTCGATGGCGCTCGCCAGGGCCTCGGCGACGGCCTTGGAGACCGCGGAGGCGACGAGGAACGCGCTCGAGGACACGGAGCCTTCCGCCGTCAGCACCGATCCGTCCCCGTCCGGCGCGAGCGCGATGGTCCCGGCGGCGCGGGCGGGCACCCCGACGATCTCGACGGCGAAGGTTGCGTCGCGGGAGTCTCCCTCGGGCTCCGACCACGACTCGGTGTAGTTCACGACGATCGTGGGGCCGACGAGCCCCTTCATGTCGGCCCGGATGCCCTCGGTGGGGGTCACGCGGCGGATCGCGACGGTGAACGCCTCGTCGGCGCCGCCGTCGATCAGCACGTCGGAGTCCGTAGCGCCGGTCGCGCTCGCGCGCGTGCGCGCGAAATCCTCGTCGGCGTACATGGCGACGACGTCGCGCGGCGGGGCCGCGAATCGGTGCGTGAAATCGATATGCATCGTTCCCCCTGGCAGAACGCTCCCACTCTAGCCGTTCGCCGAGCCCTACGCTGGGACCATGGCGACGCTACGAGAGAGGGCCGAACGGCACGCGCCGATGACGGACGCGGAGTCCGAATGGCTGACGGCGCTCGCCGCGGACTGGCAGATCATCTCCGACCTCTCGTTCGCCGATCTCGTGATGTGGAGGAGGGCCGGGGACACGTGGGTCGCCATCGCTCAGTGCCGCCCCTCGACCGGCCCCACCGTGCACCAGGACGACATCGTCGGCACGTTCGCGCCCGCGGGACGTGTCGCGGCCCTCGAGAGCGCCGTGAAGACGATGGGGATCGTCGCGACGCGCGAGCCGCGATGGGACGAGTCGTATGCCGTGCGCGAGGACGCTCTGCCGATCGTGATGAACGGCGAGGCGATCGCGGTCCTCACGCGCGAGGTGTCCCAGGCGGCGTCGCGCTCGTCGAGCCGCCTCGAGCTGAACTACAAGGGCGCCGCCGACGACCTGCTGCACATGATTGTGCGAGGCGAGTTCCCGACCCCCGCGGCCGGGGTCGGACCGCGCCGCGGAGCGCCGCGCGTGGGGGACGGGATGATCCGGCTCGACGAGCGCGGCCACGTGAACTACGCGAGCCCCAACGCGCTCTCGTGCTTCCACCGCCTCGGCGTCACCGGAACGCTCGTCGGCCGCTCGCTTCCCCGGATCGCGAGCGAGGTCGTCGCGGACCAGGGGACCATCGACGAGACGCTCGCGATGGTCGTCATGGGGCGCGCGCCGTGGCGCTCGGACCTCGAGGCCAACGGCGGCTGCCTGTCGCTTAGGGCGATCCCCGTCACGGAGGACGGAACGCGCGTCGGCGCGCTGCTGCTGTGCCGCGACGTGTCCGAGCTCCGCCGCCGCGAGCGCGAGCTGATCACCAAGGACGCGACGATCCGCGAGATCCACCACCGCGTGAAGAACAACCTTCAGACGGTCGCGGCGCTGCTCCGGCTCCAAAGCCGGCGAGTCGAGGCCCCGGAGGCCAAGGCGGCGCTGTCGGAGGCGATGCGGCGCGTGTCGACGATCGCGCTCGTGCACGAGACGCTGTCCGGAACGCTCGACGAGCTCGTCAACTTCGACGACCTCGTCACGCGGTCCGTCCGGATGGTCGCGGACCTCGCCGCGCCCGACGCCCGCGTGAAGTTCGTCCGCGAGGGGGACTTCGGCCTGATCGCCGCCGCGTCGGCGTCGTCCCTCGCGCTCGTCGTCACCGAGCTCGTCACGAACGCGGTCGAGCACGGCTTCGTCGGGCGGCCGTCGGGGACGATCTGGATTCGCGCGGAGCGGGAGGACGCGAGCCTCCACTTCGTGATCGCGGACGACGGCGTGGGGATCGCGGCGAAGCCGACGGGCCTGGGGTCGCAGATCGTGACGACCCTCGTCGAGAACGAGATGTCCGGGTCGCTCGAATGGCGCGCGGTCGACGGCGGAAGCGAGGTCGACGTGCGGGTGCGGGTCGATCCTCCGCGGTAGGGGTTAGGTCGCGGTAGGGGTTACTTCGCCGCGCGGCGGGCGCGGGCGGCGCGACGCTTGAGCGAGCGGCGCTCGTCCTCGGACAGGCCGCCCCACACGCCGGAATCCTGGTTGTGCTCCATCGCCCACTGGAGGCAGACCTCGCGGACCGTGCACGAGTTGCACACGGTCTTCGCGCGCTCGATCTGATCGAGGGCCGGGCCCGTGTTGCCGACCGGGAAGAAGAGTTCGGGGTCGTCAACGTCCAGACAGGCCGCGCGGTCGCGCCATTCCATAGGTCACTCCTTGATGGCAGGGGTCATCGGGGGGAATCTCGCCGTCGAGGGAGAGGCGGGAGCAATCCTCACGCGCCTCGGCTACCAAGACTCTCACGGTTACGAACAGATGACAAGGGTGTTGCCGCGAGTCTCCGCCCACGGCGAACGCCCGCTACGGTGATGCCATGGCGACGTCGGAACGAGTCTCGGGGCGGCCCGTCGGGCGCTGGGAGCGCGCGGCGGCGGTCGCCGTCGCCGTCGAAACGGCGATCGTGCTCGCCGGGACCGGTGCGTTCGTCGTCTCGTGGATCGCGGACGGGGCCGAGTCGCCCGCGTTCTCCGCCGTCCTCGTCGCGTTCGCGCTCGCGATCGCGGCCGCGCTCGTGGCGGTCGCTCGGGGGCTGTGGCGCGGGCGGCGCTGGCCCCGCGGGGCCGCCCTGACGTGGCAGCTCCTCCAGCTCGCGGTCGCGTTCGGATCGCGGGGCATCGAGTCGTGGCTTCTGATCGTCCTCGTGCTTCCCGCGGCGGTCGCGCTCGCGGGTATCGTCTCGGGGGCGATGCGCGCGGACGAGGCGGACGAGACGCGCGACTAGGGGGTGGCCAGCTGCGCGGCGTACGCCTCGCCTGCGGCGACGATGACGACGCGCCCGCGAGCCGGGCGCGGGTCGACGAGGCCGGACGTGTCGCCGGGGAACACGTCGGCCACGAGCCTGGGGGTGGGGGACGCCACGACGATCGTCGACGTCTCGATCTCGCGGCGGGGCGTGGCGAGGGGGTTGCCGAGATCCGTCGCGTCGATCGCGACGCCGCACCGGGCGCCGAGCCGCTCGATCGCCTCCGCGACCGCCGAACGATCGCGGACGGCGTCGCCGACGACGAGAACGCGCTCGCCGGGGTCGATCCCGACGACCTCCGCCGCGTCGCCTCCGATCCCGACGGGAACGCGCCCGTCGACGAGTCCGCCCGGGAGCGCCTCGGCGGCGAGGTCGGTCGGAAGGGTCGCCACGAGCGGCACGCGGGTCGTCGCGCCGAGGTCGGCGATCTGCGCCTCCATCCACCGCGCGCCCTCGCCGACGGCGGCGCGGCCGGGTGCCCGAGGGATGCCTTGGAGCGGCCGTGGAACGGACCACACGGCCTCGTCGGCGGGATCTGCCCCGGACAGGACGACGCGGACCGCGGCGTGCGCCGCGAGGCGGGGCGGTCCGGCGGGCGGTAGGGCGAGCGCGACGGGACGCCCGCGGGCGAGGAGGTCGAGCAGCGCCTCGTACGCGCGACCACGGTCGACCTCGGCGAGCGCGGACGTCGCGCGCGCGGCGTCGTCGACCAGGAGGAGCGCGTCGTCCACCTCTCGAACGAGGGCGATCGTCCGCGCGGCCTCGCGCGCGTCGTCGGGAAGCCAGACCGGCGTGCGGCCCGCGCGGCGCGCCTGGCTCGCGACGGTCTCGAGCGTCGTGGTGCGCCCGGAACCCGCGGGGCCGACGACGACGAGCGGCCCGTCCGACGGGCGCCAGGCGCAGTCGGGTTGCGACCGGTCGGCGGGGACGTCGCCGCGGCCGAGCCAGATCGCGTCCCGGAGCGCGTCGGGACGGTCCGAGGCGGTCAGTCGCGCGGGAAGGGGAGGCAACCACAGGCTGTCGGCGGGGCGCCCCGCCCATTTCTCGCGCACTCGCGCGGCGAGAGCGCTCGCGTCCGGGTCGCCACGAGCGGCGCCGACGCGGCTGACGGGCGGCGTGGGGGCGGTAAACGGCAGGGCCGTCTGGAACGTCGTCCGCTCGCCTCCGGAGGCGAGGATCGCCCGACCCGGCGCGGAGCGGGGGATGTCGGCGGCGTCGCGGGAGCCGACGAGGTCGCGCGACTCGGGCTCGGACGCCACGCGCAGCGCGATGGTCGAGCCGACGTTGGCCCGCACCTCGGGCGTGACGGCCCCGGCGGGCCGCTGCGTGGCGAGGACGAGGTGGAGCCCGAGCGAGCGACCCTGTGCCGCGAGCCGGGCGAGGTCCGGCAGGAACTCGCGGTAGAGCGCGACGAGTTCCTGGTACTCGTCGACGACGACGAGGAGACGCGCCGGCGCGCCTCCCGCGGACTCCCAGTCGTGGAACGAGGCGTGCCCGGCCTCGCGCAGGCGGGCCTTGCGGGCGGCGATCTCGTCGGCCAGCGCCGCGAGGGCCCGGCGGGCGAGGTGCGGGTCGAGGTCGGTCAGCGTCCCGACGACGTGGGGCAGGGTCATGCACGCGCCGAGTCCCGCCCCTCCCTTGAAGTCGATGAGCGCGATCGCGAGATCGTCCGGACCGTGGCGCTCCGCGAGGGCGAGCACGAGCGTTTCGAGCAGCGCGGACTTCCCGGACCCTGTGGTCCCGGCGACGACGAGGTGGGGGCCGTGGGCGTCGAGGTCCAGAACGAGCGCGCCCGACGACGACGCCCCGATCGCGGCGGCCAGCGAACGCGGGCGGCCCGCCGAGCGTGTGGCCGCCGGGGCCTCGCCGGCGACGTCGTCGAGGCGCGCCGTCGCCGGAAGCGCGGATTCTCCGGACGCTCCGGCGATGGCGCGCGCCCACGCGTCCGCCGCTCGCGCCGACACGCGCGCGGCGCGGGTGCTTCTCACGCGCCCGCCCGACTCGACGCGGGTCTCCTCCCCCTCGACCCGCACGACGGTCTCCGCCCACGAGGGGGCGGCGTCCGCTGCCACGACCACCGTGGCGTCGTCGGATCCCGCGGGAGGGAGCCACGCCATCCACGGCTCCGTCCAGCCGTCGCCCGCGGGGGCGCGGCCGCGCGCGAGGACGACCGCCCGCGCGACCCCGCGCGCCGACTCCGCCTCCCCCACGACCGCGATCGTCCCGCGGCGCTCCGTCCAGAACGCGCGGGAGCCCGGGAGGGCGCTGGGGATCGCGTCGATGTCGAGCGGCAGGTGCCGCGGCCTCCGGGCGTTCGCGAGCAGGGGCCCCACCGTGATGGCAGGGTAGGCGAGTCCCACGAGGAGGATCCACCAGCGCCCGGTCATCGCGGCCATCATCGCGCCCATGCCGAGCGAGCCGGCGAGGGGGGCGATGCGCCGCCCGAGCGCCTCCTTGAGGCTCGCCGCGTCCGCCGGTTCCTCCGCCGCGGGTGGGACCTCCGAGGGATCCTCGACGACGACGAGCGATCGCCCGAGCTCGATCGCGTCGCCCGCGCGGAGCTCCGTACGCCGGGCGACGGCGCGTCGTCGCACTCCGCGTCGGCGCCACGTGCCGTTCGTCGACGAGCGGTCGACGACCACGCGTGGGGCGCGGTCCTCGATGGCGGCGTGGATCCGCGACAGCGCCGGGTCGTCCAGCCGGAGCGCGCACGAGTCGTCGCGACCGATGGTGGCCGCACCGTCCGCGAGAGTCGCCCACCGGCCGGCATCCGGCCCCGCGATCGCGCGCACGACCACGCCCCGCGGCGGCGCGCAGGCGGGCGATCGGTCGGCGGAAAGAAGGGCGCCGTCGAGCAGCGGCCACGCGCCGACGGCGTGGTCGGGATCGAGGCGCACGTCGCCGCACCAGGGTCGGGTGGGAAGAGTCGCGCCCTCGCTGGCGGACGTCGCCACGACGTCGCGGACGGTGGCGCCGGGACGGGCGTCGAGTTCGAGGTCCGGGGCGACGGTGATACGCACGACCGCTAGCGTGACCCGCCCGGCGGGGGGAGCGCCAGGCGGATGCGCGATCTGTGGAGAGGGCCCTACCCTCCCGAGGAGCCCGGGACGTAGGCGACGGTGCCGTCGTTGTTCGCGACGCCGACGTACCAGTCGAACGACTGCTTGTCGGACGGCCCGATCGGAAGCCCCGAGACCGAGCTGGTCGAGTAGTAGACGGTGGAGTCGAAGGTCGGTCCGGGCGGGGCGACGGCCCACGGGACGTCCTCGACCGATCGCGTGAGGACGACGGTCTCCCGCCCGTAGGCGGCCGCCATGGTCGCGACGTCGTCGGCGGTGACGCCGCGGAGGGCGAGGACGACCGGCACGTCGCACGCGACGCGGATGGTGCCGAAGTGCGACGACGTGCCGACGAGGATGACGGGGCGGCCGTCGATGTAGCGGCACAGGTCGTCGACCTGCGTCCGGGCGTTGCGCTGCTCCGCCTGGAACACGGCGTTGGTGAGCGATATGCCCCAGCCGTGGGTGTGGGTGATGACGAACCACGCCGACAGCGGCGCGGCGGAGATGAGCGCCGCGAGCGCGACGGAGGTCCACTCGGCCCGCTCCGAGCGCCGTCCACCCGGTTTGGTCCATCGGGTGACGAGGGCCTGCCAGGCGACGGCGGCGAAGACGAGGAGGCCGACGATGAGCGAGGGGGCGAGGCGCCGGATCGCCCACACCTGGTCGGGGATGATCGCCGGTCGGACGAGGTAGAGGAGCGAGGGGACGAGCACACCGGCGAGGGGCACGGCCCACGCGGCCCGCCCGCGACCGAGCCGCCACGCGGCGACCGCGAGTCCCGCGACGCCGAGAAGGACGACGGGCCAGGTGAGGTGGTAGCTGACCCACGTCATCGTGCTCTCGCCGTACGTGCGCGTGCCGTCGACCGGAAGCCCCTGTCTCTGCTGCCAGAATTCGACGACGGGAATCTGGAACGCGTTCGGATCGGACACGTGCGTCGTCATCCAGAACGGCCGGGAGATGAGGACGGCGAACATCGCGACCGTTCCCCAGGCGAGCGCGCGCGGGGCGTACGCGAGCCACGCCCGCCGCATTCGATTCGGGGCGGCGGAACGCCCGCGGGCGTTCGAACGACGGCGCGATCGCGCCTCCGAGGCGAGGGTGGTCCCGACGGCGGCGAGGACGAGCGCGCCGAGGACGGCGGTGTAGCCGACCTCCAGCTCGCGCGACTCGCTCGACAGGCGCGCGACGTACGCCTCGGCCCACGTCCATATCGACACGTGACCGATGAGCGTGACGGCGCCCTGAACGAGCGCGAACGTCACGAAATCCGCGGCGCGAGACCGCATCGTCCCCCGGCGCGATAGGGCGAGCGCGACCGCGACGCCGATCGTCACGCCGAGCGCGTAGATCGGGCCGTCGATCCGCGCGAGGAACGTCGCCCCGCTCGCGACTGCCGACGCGACGAGTGGCCCGACGCGCCCTCGCTCGACTCCGTGCCACGCCCAGACGATGGCGGCGAGCAGCAACACCATGGTGATCGGCTCCGTGTAGTCCGCGCGCGACAGCCACAGGTGCGCCACCGTCAGCGAGAGCCCGACCGCGGGAACGAGCGACGCGATCGGTCCCATGAACAGCCGCGCGAGGACGTACGTCGCGAGCAGGCCGATGGCGCCGATGACGAGATTCGCGAGGAGGATCCCCGTCGTCCCTCCTGCCCAGCCGCCGATGGCGGCGAGGGCCGGGAGGAGTTTCGCCCCTTGGGGCTGGATCATGTCGCCCTGGAGGTTCCACGCCTGTGGCGCCTGGGCGATGACGTTGCCGATATCGCTCGCGGCCTCGACGGATCCACCGCTCGGGATGTTGGTCGACGGGTGGTGGGAGAGCCACATCGCGCTGAGCGTGAGGAAGCCGGGATCGCGGCGGACGATGAGGTACTCCGCCACCCAGTGGACGTTCGCGAGGAACCACACGACGCTCCCGGCGAGCGCGATTCCGCCGCCCATGGCCGATCGCCGATCGCGCGGACCTCTCGGGAGCGTCATCCATCCCGCGCCGACCAGGAGCGCCGCGAGCGGCAGCGTCGTGTACGGATAGAAGAGCCCGAGGGTCACCGTGACGCCGGACGCGACCGCGAGGGCGACGAGTATCAGGGTCAGGCGCTCGGGGGCCGCGGCGAGGGCGCGGAGGCCGAGGGGGGCGAGCGAACGCCTCGCGCGCGCCGGGGGAGCGTCCCGTGACGTGATGGGGGGCACGATGGTTGAGCCTACCGGCACCGCGGTGGCCGACGACAGGCGGAGGGCGGCGCCGCTAGGCGCGTCCGCCGCGTGGGGGTATCGTGGCGGCATGGCGACAATAGTCTTGGTCGAAGATGACCCGACGATTGCTGAGCCCTTGACTCGTGCTTTGGCAAGGGAGGGCTACGCCGTCGAGGCGTATGGTGATGGGCTGGGAGGGGTCGAGGCGAGCGAACGCGCGGACCTCATCATCCTTGACCTCGGCCTTCCCGACATCGACGGGATCGAGGTCGCGCGTCGGGTACGGGACAAGGGTCTGACCGTCCCCATCCTCATGCTGACCGCGCGCGTCGACGAGGTCGACCTCGTCGTCGGCCTCGACGCCGGAGCCGACGACTACGTCACGAAACCGTTCCGCCTCGCCGAACTCCTCGCGCGCGTGCGCGCCCTGCTCCGCCGCCGGGTCGCGTCCGACGGGTCCTCGGATCTCGAGGTCAACGGCATCCGTATCGACGTCGCCGGGCACCGCGCCTTCGCCGACGGCAAGGAGCTCCAGCTCAGCGGCAAGGAGTTCGACCTGCTCCACGTGCTCGTGGCCAACGCAGGCACGGTCGTGAGCCGCGACGCGCTCATGCGCGACGTGTGGACCGCCGACGCGGGCGCGCCGTCCAAGACCCTCGACATGCACATCTCCTGGCTCCGCAGGAAGCTCGGCGACGACGCGAACGACCCTCGATTCATCACCACGGTGAGGGGACTGGGCTTCCGGTTCGAGACCGGGGTCGAGTAGGGCGCGGCCGTGCGGCGGCGCCTGCTGTACGCGACGTTCTCGGCCGTTCTCGTGGCCGTGATCCTTCTGGGCGTGCCCCTCGCGATCGCGGCGGCGCAGTCGGTGCGCGAGGGCGCGCAGACCGAGCTCGACGCTCGCGCCGTCACCGTCGCCCGCGCCCTCGAGGCCCGCTACATCAACGTCGAGACGATCAACAACGCCGTCCTCGAGTCGTATGTCGGCGGTCGGAACAGTCCGCCCGCGTACGTGCTTGTCACGCTTCCCGACGGCGACACGTACGAGGCGGGCGCGCCGCCCGAGCGCGCGTTCCTCACCGAGTACGTTTCGAAGGCGGGACTCACGATCCATATGGAGGTCTCGTGGTGGGACGTGTTCTGGCCCGCCGTGCGAAGCGTCGTGGTGGTAATCGCCGCGTGCCTCGTGGCCATCGCCGCCGGGGTCGCCGTCGCCTTCCGCCAGGCGGGGCGCCTGTCGGACCCGCTCGTCCTCTTGGCCGCGACCGCGGAGCAGCTCGGGTCGGGCCAATCGCGCCCGCGCGTGACGAAGTCCGGGGTCGAGGAGATCGACCTCGTCGCGGCCGAACTCGCGCGGAGCGGCGAGAGGATGGCGGCGCGGCTCGCGGGGGAGCGGCAGTTCTCGTCGGACGCCTCCCACCAGCTCCGGACGCCGCTGACGTCCCTCAGCATGCGGCTCGAGGAGATCTCGGCGACGACGACGCAGGATGAGGTGCGGGAGGAGGCCGAGGCGGCGCTCGTCCAGGTGGAGCGGCTCGTCGGCGTGGTCGACGACCTGCTCGGGCGCAGCAGGCAGGCGCTCGGGGGGACGACGGAGGCCGTGGAGCTCGAGACGATCCTGAGTCAGCAGAAGGCCGAATGGGAGCGGGCCTTCGAGTCCGCGGGGCGCACGCTCGAGGTGGGGGAGACGGACGCGACGGTGTTCGCGACGCCGGGGGGCCTCGCCCAGATACTCGCGACGCTCATCGAGAACTCGCTCGTTCACGGGGGCGGCGCGACGACGGTGTCCGTCCGCGAGTCGGGCACGAGCAACGCGATCGTCATCGAGGTGGGAGACGAGGGCGAGGGCGTCCCCGAGGATCTCGCGTCGCGGATCTTCGAACGCGAGGTGACGTCGGGGAAGGGCCACGGGCTGGGACTCGCGCTAGCCCGGGACCTGGTGACGGCCGACGGCGGGCGGCTGGAGTTGTCGCAGCGCTCGCCCGCGGTGTTCTCCGTCTTCCTGCAGGCCGTCCCCCGGATGGTCGACGTCGAGAAGGTGGTGCCGCACTCGGCGACGCTCAAACAGCGTCGACGTGGCCGCCGGTGAACACGTAGCGGCGATACCCGGCGTAGCGCGCGATCGTCCCGAGGCCGATGCCGACGATCAGGAAGGCGTTCGTCATCAGCGGGCTCTTGAGACCCAGGACGTAGGTCGAGAACGCGACCGTGCCGAGGCTGATGGCGAACGCGACGACGTTCACGGCGAGGAACGCCGAGAGCTCGCCGGCGCGCTGGACGCGCTTGCGGTGCGAGAACGCCCAGAGCCGGTTGCCGATCCACGCGACGAGCGTGGCCGCGAGCGCGCTGATCGTCCGCGACGTCAGCACCTTCTCGTCCTCGCTCAGGGTCGTCTGGAGTCCGTAGAGCAGGAGGTTGAACAGGCCGAGGTCCACGACGAACGCCACTCCGCCCACGACCGCGAACTTCGCCAACTCGGCCCGCCGCTCGACGATCCATTCCCTGATCTGCATGCGGTGAGCCTATCGGTGAAGATCGGTGCGCGCGGACGGAGCCGGTATCGTGTGGGCGGGAGGTACAGATGTCGACAGAGAAGCCCCGCGTCGGAATCATCATGGGTTCCGACTCCGACTGGCCGGTGATGGAGGCCGCTGCCCTCGTCCTCGACGACCTGGGTATCGCGAGCGAGGCCAAGGTTCTATCCGCGCACCGGATGCCCGACGAGACGATCGCGTACGGGCGGCAGGCCGCCGACAACGGGATCCGCGTCATCATCGCGGGAGCGGGAGGCGCGGCGCACCTGCCGGGCGTGCTCGCCGCGGTGACGCCGCTACCGGTGATCGGAGTCCCGGTCCCGCTCAAGCAGCTCGACGGCATGGACTCGCTGCTGAGCATCGTCCAGATGCCGGCCGGGATCCCCGTGGCGACCGTGTCGATCGGGGGAGCGCGCAACGCGGGCATCCTCGCGGCGCGCATCCTCGGGGCGGGGTCGGACGACGTTGCCGCGGCGATGCGCGAGCGGATCGTCGCGTTCCAGGCGGATCTCAAGGCCGCGGCGATGGCGAAGGGCGCGAAACTCCCGCGATAGCGGCGGGCCGCTCCCGGAGGGGCGACGGCCCTAGGGGGCGCAGGCGCCGAGGAGGTCGACGGACTCCGTCGGGCTCGGGGCGATGCCGGACGTCGAGGTCGGCGACGGCGTCGTCGCGATAACGGCGGCGTCGCTCTTGTCGGCGACCGACTTCCCCTCGATGGGGCGGTCGTTGATGATGTCGGAGAACATCGTCTTCGCCGCGGGCGTCCACGTGACGTTGAGGAAGTCCGGCGTGTACTTGTTCGGCACGGTGGCGAACACGATGTTCTCGGGCTGGATGTGGCGCAGGGCGAACGCGAGCCCGATGAGGAACGACGCGTCGGCGAGGCGGGGGCTCGTCGTCATCGAGTCCGCGCCGGCGGTGATGAAGTTGCGGAGCTGGCCCTGGTCGGTCAGGAGGTTCTTCGACATCGCGAGCTCGAAGGTATGGGCGAGCAGGTCCTGCTGGCGTTGGATCCGCTGGAGGTCGGAACCCTCGACCCATTGCTTGCCCACCTCGGCGGTACGCAGCCGCGCCCACGCGAGGGCCTGGCGGCCCGTGAGGATCTGGGGGCCGGCCTTGAGGTTGAGCGAGGCCTTCCCCGACACGATGTGCCCGGGGATGCACATCGGCACGCCGCCGAGGGCGTCGATCATCGCCGCGAATCCGACGAAGTCCACGACCGCGTAGTAGTGGATGTAGATCCCCGTGAGCGTCTCGACGGCCTTCTGCACGCACGCGGCGGCCTCCGCGGGGTTGCCGTTCTTGCCGCCGTTGGAGAACGCGACGTTGAACTTGGTCGTCCACCCGCGCACGACCGAGCCGTCGAAGAGTCGGCAGTCCGGTACGCGCACCCACGAATCCCGGGGGATCGACATGAGCTCGATGCGCGTCCGATCGGCGGAGATGTGCGCGACGATGGTCGTGTCGTTGCGCATCCCGCCGACGTGCCCGCCGATCGACCCGTTCGCGCCGACGCGCGAATCCGAGCCGAGGAGAAGGATGTTGATCGCCTCGCCCTTGGCGTCGTCCGTCGGGGCCGCGGGCACGACGGGGCGCGTCTCCGGGAGCAGCGGCTCGATGTCGACCGTGTCGATGCGATCGAGCGCCGTCTGAAGGTAGAAGTAACCGCCGACGCCCCCGAAACCGAGGATGGCGGCGACGACGTACGTCGCGGCACGGAACACGGGGTGGCCTCGCTGGCGCGGCGCGTGGCGGCGCGGCGGCATGCGCAGCGCGCTCACGGACGTACTCCTGCGTGGCGGGTCATGGCTCCCCCATTGTATGGACATCCTCCGAGGGAACGAGCAAGACGACCGCGACGTTGCGTGCGGCCGACGTGTCCGCTATTTGACCGCGCAGGCTCCGAGGGGATCGATGCTCGGCTCGGCCGTCGGGTTCGGCGAGGCGCTCGGGTCCGTCACGACCGCCGCGGTGCTCGCGTCGCTCACGGAGCGTCCGGAGATGGGCTTGTCGTGGGCGATCTTCTTGAACATCGTGTACGCGGACGACGTCCAGACGACGCTGCCCGGGTGGTCGACGTCGCGCGTATTGGGGACGGTCGTGAACACGATGTTGTCCGGGGAGATGTGGCGGAGAGAGAACGCGAGCCCGATGAGGAAGGTGGCGTCCGCGAGGCGGGGGCTCGTCGTCATGGACGAGGCGCCGGCGGTGATGAATTTCCGCAGCTTGGACTGGTCGAGGAACATGTTCTCCGACATCGCCTTCTCCGCGACGCGCGCGAGAAGCTCCTGCTGGCGCTTGATGCGTCCGAGGTCGGAGCCGTCGAGCCACTGGCGTCCCACCGTCGCCTTGCGGGCCCGCGCCCACGCGAGCGCGGTGCGTCCGTTGAGGATCTGAGGGCCGCCCTTGATGTTGAGGCCGGCCTCGGGGGAGACGATGTGGCCGGGGATGCACATCGGGACTCCGCCGAGGGCGTCGATCATCGCCTCGAATCCAACGAAGTCCACGACGGCGTAGTAGTTGATCAAGATGCCCGTGAGGTCCTCGACGGTCTTCTGGACGCACGCGGCGGCCTCGGCGGGATCGTTGTGCGTGCGGCCGCCGTTGTAGAACGCCACGTTGAACTTCCCCGACCACCCGATGTTGACGCTTCCGTCGAAGAGCGTGCAGTCGGAGGTGCGCACCCACGAGTCGCGCGGGATCGACATGAGCTCGATGCGGCTGCGGTCGGCCGAAATGTGCATGACGATCGTGGTGTCGTTGCGCATGCCTCCCGCGTGGCCGCCGATGTGGGCGTTCGCGCCCACGCGGCTGTCGGAACCCATGAGGAGGATGTTGACCGGCTCGCCCTTGGCGCCGTCCGCGGGCGGGGGAGGGGGCTCGGGGCGGTCCTGACCCAGCAGCACGGTCACGTCCTTGGTCTCGATCTGGTCGAGGGCGCTTTGGACGTAGACGTAGCCGCCGATGGAGCCGAAGCCGAGGATCGCGGCGATCGTGTACGCGACGGCCCGGAGGCCGCGACGTCCGCGCGCGCGCGACGCGTGGCGGTGGGGGCTCAACCGAAATGCGCTCACGAGGCGTCCTTCCCTTCATCCGCGGCGGATCGACGCGTATCCGCAGAACCAACGCTCGCCGACCGACGTTCGTTGCCCGGGTAGCATCGTACGCTCTCGATCGACACGCGCGACACGACGGAGGCGCCTAGGCCTTGCACGCGCCGAGGGGGTCGACGCTCGGCTCGGCGTCGGGGGTCGGGGCGCCCGGTGAGAGCGTCGTCGTCGGCGAGGGGGCGGTGACCGTCGTCGCGAAACTCGCGTCCTTCACGGACGTTCCGTGGATGGGTTCGTCGTTCTTCAGCTTCTTGAGGAGCAGGTAACCCCGCCTGTTCCACACGACGTTGTTGCCGTCGGGGGTCCAGTCGAACGGGATCGTCGTGAAGATGATGTTGTCGGGGTCGATGTGCCGGAGGCTCCACGCGAGCCCGATCACGTAGTTCGCGTCCGCGAGGCGCGGGCTGACGGTCAGCGAGTCGGCCGCCGACGTGACGAAGTCGCGGATCTGGCCGGCGTCCCAGAGGATGTTCTTCGACAGGACGGTCTCGATCATGTGGGACATGAGCTCCTGCTGGGCGGCCATCCGCTTGATGTCCGTCCCGTTGTAGAACTCCTTGCCGACCTCGACCTTGCGGGTCCGCGCCCACGCGATCGCCGTCCTCCCGTCGAAGACCTGGGGGCCGGGCTTCACGTTGAGCCCCGACTCGGCGGACACGATCCGACCGGGCACGCACATGGGCACCCCGCCGAGCGAGTCGACCATGTTCTTGAAGCCGACGAAGTCGACGACGGCGTAGTAGTGGATGTACAGACCCGAGAGGTCCTCGAAGGTCTTCTGCGTGCATGCCGCGGCCTCGGCGACGTTTCCGTGCTTGGCGCCGTTGGCGAACGCGGCGTTGAACTTCGTGGTCCATCCCCCGCGCACCACGGTCCCGTCGAACAGGCGGCAATCGGAGATCTTGACCCACGAGTCGCGCGGAATGGACACGAACTCGACCCGCGTGCGATCGGCGGAGATGTGCATGACGATCGTCGTGTCCGCGCGCATGCCGGCGTTCGCGTGGCCGATCGCCGCGTTCGCGCCCGTGCGGGTGTCCGAGCCGAGAAGCAGGATGTTGAGCGGTTCGCCCTTGGAACCGTCGGGGGGAGCCTGGGGCACCTCCGGCCGGTTACCGACGAGGAGGGAGTCGATGTCCTCCGTGTGGACGCGGTCGAACGCGGTCTGGACGTACTCGTACGCGCCGATGCCCCCGAAGCCGACGATCGCCGCCGCCGTGTAGGCGAGCGCCCGCACCACGGGGTGACCCGGTCGGCTTCCGGAGTGCCGGCGCGGGCGTACACGCAACGCTTTCCTCACGGGCGTCCTTTCGCGACAGGGGTGTGGCCGATGAACGTTCGACGCCCGTCTATTGTCGCAGAGCGCGCATGACGACGCGGTGACACACGGGGCGCCGCCGCAGGTTTTTCGGTCCGGGGGTCTACCCTTTGCCGGGCTCCTGGGGTACCGTCGACTTGACGGGCGGGGATTACACCGGTGTAATTCCGAGTGAGCGGTGTGAACTCCGCGAAACCGGAGGAGGGCCTCATGTGGCACGTCTACGACGGACAGGTTCCGTCGGACGCCGCGCAATCCGCGGGGAACCTCGCGACGGTCGTGGACATTTTCGCGGCCGTGGACGACGAGGGTCCGCTGAGCTGGCAAGAACGCGCGCTCTGCGCGCAGACCGATCCGGAAGCGTTCTTCCCCGAGAAGGGCGGTTCGACGCGCGAGGCGAAGAAGGTGTGCGGGTCATGCGAGGTGCGATCCGATTGCCTCGACTACGCGCTCGCCAACGATGAGCGCTTCGGTATCTGGGGTGGCCTGTCGGAGCGCGAGCGCCGCAAGCTCAAGCGGCGAGCGGTCTAGTCGCCTGCGACGGGTAGGGCGGAGATGAGCGCGGCCGCCCCCTACGTTCGCGCGATCGTGGTCACGCGCGGGCGGACCGGATTCCTCGCGGAGGCGCTCGACGCCATCGCGCGACAGACGCGCCCCGCGGACGCCGTCCACGTCGTCGTCTGCGGCGGACACCGCGACGACGTCGAGATCATCGCCCCGCCCGGGATGAGCGTCGCCGTCACCCGCGTCAAGGCCCCGAACTTCGGCGCGGCGGTGTCGGCGCTGCTCGAGGAGGCCGAATCCCACGAGGGCGAGTGGCTCTGGCTTTTCCACGACGACAGCGCGCCCGAGCCGGAGGCGCTCGACCGCCTCCTCGCGCAGGCGGCCAAACGCCGTCTCGCCGCGGTCGTCGGGGCGGCCCAGGTCGAATGGGACGATCCGCGACGCCTCGTGAACATCGGTACGACCGTCTCCCACCGTGGGGCTCGGCGCGTCGGCATCGCCGAGGGAGACGACCTCGACCAGGGCCAGCACGACGAGCTCGAGGACGTCCTCGCCGTCGGCCTCGCCGGCGCGATCGTCACGCGCGGAGCCTGGGAGCGGCTCGAGGGAACGGACCGCGCGTACGGGCGCTTCGGCGACAGCGCGGACTTCTGCCGCCGGGCGTGGCGGGCCGGGTACGACGTCGTCGTCGCGCCGCGCGCCCACGTTCGCCACGCGCAGGCGTCGTACGCGCCGCGTTCCGACGCCTCCGATCCCCCCGGCGACCCGCGTTCCACCTACGCCGTCCGACGGGCCGCCGAGTGGTATCACGCGCTCGCGTGGTCGCCGGCGTGGCTCGGGCCGTTCCTGTTCGCCTGGTGCGTCGCGTCGTCGCTGGGACGGGCCGTGGCGCGCGTCGCGGCGAGCGACCTCCGCCTCATGCTCGCCGAGCTTCGCGTCCCGTTCGCGCTGTGGTCGCGCGTCGGGCGCCTGCCCGCGTCGCGCGCGGCGATCCGCCGGGTGTCGAAGGGCGGCGATCCCGTCGAGCTGCCGTTGCTCGCGACCGCCGCCGACGTCGCCCGCTACCTCCGGACGCGCGAACTGGGCGCGTACGAGTCGTGGAAGGCCGAGAATCGCCCATCCGACGTCCAGCGCAACGAGCTCGCCGCGCTCGCGAAAAGGCGGCGATGGGCGCTCGGCTCGCTCACCCTCGTGATGCTCGCGATCTCCGGCGCGCTGTTCGGCACGTGGATCGCGCCGCTGTTCCGGGGGGACGTCCTGGCGGGTTCGGCGCTCGGGACGACCGACGTGTCGACGGCCGAGCTGTGGCTCCGTTCCTTCACCGGGTTCTCGGACGCGGGGCTCGGCTCCGGGGCGCTCGACGGCGGCTTCTCGGGGCTCATGCTTCCCCTGAGCCTCGTGCCCGGCGGCCTCGCGATGGGCATCGGGCTGATGTTCGTCCTGAGCCCGCTGCTCGCGGGTCTCGCCGCGTGGTTCGGCGCGGGCGTCGCGACGCGCTCGATCACCGCGCGATTCCTCGCCGCCGTCCTGTGGGGGTCGTGGCCGACGCTCGTCCAGTCCGTGAGCGACGGGCGCGTGGGCGCGGTCATCGTCCACATCGTTCTCCCGGTGTTCGCGCTGCTCGTCGCGCGCGCCGTGGGCGTCGGGCGCCGCGAGCGCCTCGCCGACGGAACCGAGTTCCCCCGCCTCCGGATCGGCTCGCCGAGCGCCGCGGCGGGCGCCGCGCTCGTGCTCGCCGCGCTCGCGGTGGCCGCGCCGATCCTGCTGCTGCCGCTCACCGGCATCGTCGTGATTGTCGCTCTCAGCTCTCCGGGTTCGCGGCGCTACCTCCTCACGATCCCGCTCCCCGCGCTCGTGATCCAGGGCCCGGCCCTCGTGGTCGTCGCGCAGCGCTGGGGGTTGCCGGGATGGTGGAGCACGATCGTGCGCGAGGACGGGCCGGCGCTCGCGTCGGCGCCGAGCAGCGGGTGGGACCTCCTGTGGGGCGTCGCCCAGCACCCGCCGGCGTGGCCGACCTTCCCGGGCGCCGGGACGGTGATCTTCACGTACGTCGCGGGCGTCCTGGTCGTCGGAGCGGCGCTCGCCGCGCTCGCGAGCGGCCGCGCGGCCGGGGCCGTCGCCGCGGGATGGGGGATCGCGGTCGTCGGTCTAGCCACCGCGGCGATCGCCGCCCGGACGACGGCGGTCGTCCCCGGGCCGGACGGTGCCGCGCCCGCGAACGGCTGGGAGGGCCCCGGCCTGTCCCTGATGGCGCTCGGGCTGGTCGCGGCCGCGTGCGCCGCGGCGCCGCCGGGGTGGACGCCCGGGGTCGAATGGAAGGCGCGGCCGGCGCGCGCGATCGGCGGGGGCCTCGTCGTCGGCCTCCTCGCCCTCAACGTCGTGGGTGTCGTATGGCCGGGACGCGCGTTCGGAGGCGACGTCCATCCGGCCGCGTCGACGGTCCTGCCGCTCGTCGCGAGCCTCGAGCAGCGCACCGAACCGCGCAGCCGGGCGCTCGTCCTGTGGCAGGGCGACGACGGCGTCGTCCGATACTCGGTCGAGTCGTCGGACGGCGACACGTCGCTCGCCGGCAGGGGCGCCTGGTCCGCGCCGGGCGGGGACGCCGGGACGTCGGCGGACGAGAGCGTGCTCGCCACGGTCGTCGGCGACCTCGCGGGAGGCGGAGAGGGCGCCGCCGACTCGTTGATCGGCTGGGGGATCTCCACGGTCGTGGTCGCGCCCGGGAATCCGGCCCTCGAGAGCAGCCTCCTGCGCTCACCGGAGTTGGCGCTCATCGGCGCGAGCGATTTTGGGCGAAGCTGGCGGGTCAAGACGGACGGCGACGTTCCCGTGTCGCGGGCGTGGATCGAGACGAGCCTCGGGGACCGGTATCCGCTCGACAGCACCCCCGTCGGGCTCTCGACCCACCTCGACGCGGCCGCGTCGGGGCGCGTGATCCTCGCGGTCCCCGCCGACGACCGCTGGTGGGCGACCCTCGACGGGCGCGAGCTGCCCGTTGTCAAGGACGATGAAGGCAGGCAGGCGTTCGTCCTGGAGCGCGGCGGCGGCGACCTGCGCGTGGGATACCGGGATTCGACGTACCGCGCGTGGTGGTGGGCGTCCGTCCTCGCGCTCGCCTGGGCGGCCGCGAGCGCGGTGCCGCTGCACGATCGCCGATTCCGGAGGGCGGCGTCATGATCGGGAGAACTCTCGCCGGCGTGATGGCCGCGCTTCTCGCGTTCTGGATCGCGGTCGCGACCGGCCCCGACGTCCGCCCGGTGGACGACCGGCCGTCGACGAGCGTCCCCGTGACCGCCGCGGTGCTGCCCATCGCATGCCCGGGGTCGCTCACGATCCCCGTCGGCAACATCGGCGGGGGCGACGGCGTGGTCGGCTCCGGTTCGGACGACGTCCGCGAGAGCCGGTTCACCTCAGGAATCGACGAACCGGTCGCGACCGGCAACGGATGGACGAGCACGAGCGCGCTGGCGACGGAGATCGAGCGCGTCGGCGGCGGCGACATCGCGGGGCTGTCCGCGGCCACGTGCCTCCCTCCCCGGACCGACTCGTGGCTCGTCGGCGGGTCGACGGCCATCGGATCCAGCGCCCGGCTCGTCCTCACGAACCCGACGGACGTCGCGTCCGACGTCACCGTGACGCTCTACGGGCCCGCGGGCAAGGTCGACCAGGGTCTGGGCATCGCCGTCGGACCCCGCTCCCAGACGTCCTATCTCCTCGAGGGAGTGGCGACCGGGCTCGCGACGCTCGTGGTGCACGTCGAGGCGACGGCGGCCGGCGTGACCGCGGTGATCCAGGACTCGCGCCTCGACGGGTTCCTTCCCGCGGGGACGGACTGGGTCGTCCCGAGCGCCCAACCCGCGACGGACCTCGCGATTCCCGGCGTCGGACCGAGCGCGCCCGACGGGCTCTCGGGCGCGTCCTCCGTGCGCCTCTTCGCCCCCGAGGGCGCCACGGTCTCGCTCAGCCTCGTCGGGCCCCTCGGGTCCGTGCCGTGGCCCGCGGGGGAGTCGGTGACGCTCCAGCCGGGCGTCGCCATCGACGTCAGCCTTCCGGCGACGGACGTCGCGACCGTCCTCGTCCAGGCTTCCGCCCCCGTCCTCGCCGCCGGCTACACGACCGTCGGGCGGGCGCCCGACGAGGCGCTCCAGGGCACCGCGGTGCGCGACGCCGCCTGGGTCAACGGGCAGGCGCGCGGCGAGGAGCACTCGTACTCGGTCGTCGTACCGCACTACACCGTGTCCGCGATCGCGTACTCCGACGAGGCGGCGACGTTCCGGGCGATCGGGCCGAACGGCAACGAGATCGTGTCCCTCACCATTCCCGCCGGGCAGACCCTCGAGTTCCCGCTCGGCGCCCCGTCGGGAACCTTCGTGACCGTCACCGGGTCGATCGCGTGGAGCGTCCGCGTCCGCGATCTGCCCGGCTACATCGCGACGGTCCAACCTCAGGACCTCGGGGCCACCGACACATCGGTCGAGGTCGAGCCGGCCACCTACGTCCCGTAGTCGGGGTCGACCTCCTCCGCCGGGCGCGACACGAGGTGCCCGACGTTCTCGGCGAGGATGTCGCGCACGAGGGCGTCCAGGTCGTTCACGTCGACGGCGCGCTGCTCGATCGGGTGCCGGTAGAGGACGATGCGGGCGGCGAGCCCGGGCTCCGCGGCGAAGAGCCGTCCCAGGGGGACGCCTCGCTCCCACGCCGTGGGGCGGGAGGGAGGGACGTCCTCGACGGCGAAGTCGACCGCGCCCCACGCGCGGCCCCACCGCTCCTCGAGCAGGCGCGCGCGTTCCGCGACGATCCGGTCGAACCGCTCCTTGCGCGTCACGTACCCGCGGGCGCCGGGCTCGTGCACGGGCGCGCGGAGGCCCCGTCCGTGGCGGTCGCGCGTGCCCATACCGCGACCCTAGCCCGAGCGTCGGCGTGGTGCCGTCCCCACCCGGCGGCGCGGGGGTAGCGTCCGGAAGGTGACGAGCGTGCGGCGGTGTTCGAAGACCTCGTGCGGCCAGCCGGCCGTGGCGACTCTCACGTATGTGTACGCCGACTCGACCGTGGTGGTCGGGGCGCTTGTCGCCACGGCCGAACCTCACGCGTACGACCTGTGCGCCGCGCACGCCGATGCCTTCACGGCCCCGCGCGGGTGGGACGTGGTGCACATCCACCAGGAGTACACCGACGCGCCCCCGTCGTCAGACGACCTCGACGCCCTCGCCCGTGCGGTGAGGGAGGCGGGCCGGAACACCGAGGCGGATCTCGACCGCCCCCACCGGCCGGCCGAGCAGAGCGAGCCGCGCCGCGGGCACCTTCGCGTGGTGTCGTCCGAGGGGTGACGGCGGCTACGGTAGTCCCGTGACCTCGCTCCCGGACCTCTCCACGCTCATCAAGTCGTACGACGTTCGCGGCATCGTCGGCGACACCCTCACCGTCGACGTCGCCCGCGCGATCGGCGCCGCCTTCGCCGACGCCGTCGTCCTCCCCGACGAGCAGACGTCCGTCGCGATCGGGCGAGACATGCGGGAGAGCGGCCCGGTGATCGAGGAGGCGCTCGTCGCGGGCCTCGCGGATCGCGGCGTGGACGCGGTGCTGATCGGCATGTGCTCGACGGACGGCCTCTACCAGGCGTCCGGGTCGCTCGACATCCCCGGGGCGATGATCACGGCGAGCCACAACCCGGCCGAATACAACGGGATCAAGTTCTGTCGCTCGCGGGCGCGCGCCGTGGGCGAGGAGACCGGGCTCGCCGAGGTGCGGAGCCTCGCGGCGACGTACCTCGCGAAGGGGATCCCCGTCGCGGAGATCCGGGGCTCGGCGTCGACGCGCGACATGCTCGCCGAGTACGGGGCGTTCCTCCGATCGCTCGTGCCGCTCGACGGGATTCGGCCCCTGACGGTCGTGGTCGACGCCGCGAACGGCATGGCGGGCCTGACCGTTCCGGCCGTCCTCGGCACGTCCTCGGGCCTCGACCCGCTGCCGCTGACCATCGTTCCGATGTACTTCGAGCTCGACGGCTCGTTCCCGAACCACGAGGCCAACCCGCTCGAGCCCGAGAACCTGCGCGACCTCCAGGCCGCCGTCGTCAAGCACGGCGCGGACATCGGGCTCGCCTTCGACGGCGACGCCGACCGGTGCTTCGTCGTCGACGAGCGCGGCGAGGTGGTCAGCCCGTCGGCCGTCACGGCGCTCGTCGGCGTGAGCGAGGCGGCGCGCGAGATCGCCGAGGGCCGCACGCCCACCGTCATCCACAACCTCATCTCGTCCCAGGCGGTCCGCGAGCGCCTCATCACCGCGGGCGCGCGACCGGTACGAGCGCGAGTCGGCCACAGCTACATCAAGGCGGACATGGCGCGCGAGAACGCGGTGTTCGGGGGCGAGCACTCCGGCCACTACTACTTCCGCGACTTCTATTTCGCCGACTCGGGGATGCTCGCCGCGATGCACGTGCTGCGGGCGCTCGGCTCGCAGGACGGCGTCCTCTCCGGGCTCCTCGCCACCTACGACCCCTACGTCAGCTCGGGCGAGATCAACTCGCGCGTCGACGACGTGGCCAAGGCCGCCGCGCGGGTCCGCAAGGCGTTCGTGACCGACGAGATCGAGGCGGACGACTTCGACGGCCTCACGGTCTCGCACTGGCACGAGGAGCCGAAGTGGTGGTTCAACGTGCGCCCCTCGAACACCGAGCCGCTACTCCGGCTCAACGTCGAGGCGGTCGGCCCGTCCGTCATGGCCGACATCCGGGAGCGGGTTCTCGCCGTGATCCGCGCGGAGGCGTAGCCGTGTCGGCGGAGGGGGGCGCGAAGGCGGTCCTCGCGGCCCTCGGGGCGAACCTCGGCATCGGGGCGACCAAGTTCCTCGCGTTCGGGCTCACCGGCTCGACCGCGATGCTCGCGGAGTCGATCCACTCGGTCGCGGACTCGGGCAACCAGATCCTCCTGCTCGTCGGCGCCCGCCGCGCCCGCCACGAGGCGACCGACGAGCATCCCTTCGGCTACTCGCGGGCCCGGTACTACTACGCGTTCCTCGTCGCCGTCGTCCTCTTCACCGTCGGCGGCCTCTACGCGTTGTACGAGGCGTGGCACAAGTTCTCGCGCCCCGAGCCGATCGACGCGTGGCGGTGGGTCCCCCTCGTCGTGCTCGGCGTCGCGATCGTGCTCGAGTCTCTCGCTCAGGACGGCCGTGCGCGAGTCGAACAAGGTCCGCGGGCGCCTGAGTTGGCCCGCGTTCGTCCGGCGCTCCCGGGGCCCCAGCTCCCCGTGATCCTCCTCGAGGACCTCGCGGCGCTCACGGGCCTGGTGTTCGCCCTCGTCGGGGTGGGGCTGACGCTCATCACGGGCGACGGCCGGTGGGACGCCGCAGGCACCGCCGCGATCGGCGCGCTGCTCGTCGCCGTCGCGCTCGTGCTCGGGCGCGAGACCAAGTCCATGCTCATCGGCGAGTCGGCGACGCCCGAGGACATTGCGCGCATTCGGACGGCGCTCGGAGCGTCGAGCCTCGGCGACGTCGTCCACCTCCGTACGATGCACCTCGGTCCGGACGACGTGCTCGTCGCCGCGAAGGTGGCCGCGCCGGGCTCCACCCCTCTTCGCGACGTGGCGGCGGCCGTCGACGACGCGGAGGCGCGGATCCGCGAGGCCGTCCCCGCCGCCCGACTGATCTACATCGAAACCGACGTCCGACGCGAGGAGAAGCCGTGAACGAATTCGTCGTCGCCGACCTCGCGCTCGCGCCGGCCGGCCGCCACCAGATCGACCTCGCCGAGCACGAGATGCCCGGGTTGATGGCGCTGCGCGAGGAGTTCGGCGACGCGCGGCCGCTGGCGGGGGCGCGCATCGCGGGATCGCTCCACATGACGGTCCAGAG
>CAVQHE010000014.1:0-10242 GCA_963712245.1 uncultured Actinomycetota bacterium
GGGGGGAGGGTGGAGGCACCTGCGGTGTTGACGCCGGCCCAGAGGAAGAGCGCCGGGTCGAGGCCCTCGCGCCCGACGGCGAGAAGGGCCATCGTCGCGACGGCGAACGATCCGAGGTCGATCGCGGCGTCGAGGAACGACTCGAGGTTGCGGCGCAGGTGATGCGCGGTGCGCGCCATCCAGAAGATCACCAGGTGACCAGGCGACGGCGAGCACGCTGAGCGTGCCGGCGATGCCCTCGGTTACCTCGTCGGAGAGTCCGCGCGGTCCGAACGTCAAGGCGGCGCCGAACGCGAGCGAGGCGGGGATAGCGGCGCTCGACGCCGGTCTGCACACCTGGGGGAGGCGGTCGCGGCGGCCGCTCTTCACGAGGTACGCGACGAGGATTCCCACGATGAGCGCGGCCTCGAGGCCCTCGCGTAGTCCGATCAGAAAGTTCGAAAGCATTCCGCCATCCCTCCGGGGTCGACAGGTTAGGTTCACCTAACCGATGAGCCCAGGGTAGGGCGAAGGATCGCGAGTTGTCAAAAATACGCAACAAAGATGTTGCGTAAGTCGGACGCGGGCCACTCGGCGGGCTCGATGTCGCAGATCGTCGCTCCCGCGGTGACGCCCGCGCCGACCTCCACGGACAGGCCGGAGATCGTGCCCGCGCGGTGCGCGACGAGGGGCTGCTCCATCTTCATCGCCTCGAGGACGACGATCAGGTCGCCCTCGTCGACCGTCGCGCCTTCCTTGACGGCGACCTTGACGACCGTGCCCTGCATCGGCGACGTCAGCGTCTTGCCGGACGTGACCTTGACCGCGTCGTTGCGGCGGGCTCCGCGCCGCGCCGGCCGCCGGAGCGGGAGTTCGCGCGCCCCGCGGCGGCCAACGCCGCAGGCAGCACGACCTCGAGGCGTTTGCCGCCGACCTCGACCACGACGCGCGACATCGTCTCGCCGCCGCCGTCGTCGCCCCCTCCGGCGGATCCGCCGCCGAGGCCCGTGACGACGGACGAGAAGTCCGTCTCGATCCACGTGGTGAAGACGCCGAACGCGCCGTCGGGCGCGGCAAACTCGGGGGCGTCGAGCACGGCGCGGTGGAACGGGAGCACCGTGGGATGCCGTGAACCTCCGTCTCGGCGAGGGCGCGTCGCGCGCGTTCGATCGCCTCCGTGCGGGTAGCCCCGGTGACGATGATCTTCGCGACCATGGAGTCGAACGCCCCGGAGATGGTGTCGCCCTGCCGGACGCCGGTGTCGACGCGCACGCCCGGTCCGCTCGGGTACGTCAGCCGCGAGATGCGCCCGGGGGAGGGCATGAACCCGGCGGCGGGGTCCTCGCCGTTGAGGCGGAACTCGATCGAGTGGCCGCGCGTGACGGGCGCGAGGTCGGAGATCGGCTCTCCGGCGGCGATGCGGAACTGCTCGCGCACGAGGTCGAGGCCGGTGACCTCCTCGCTCACGGGGTGCTCGACCTGGAGGCGCGTGTTCACCTCGAGGAACGAGATCGTGCCGTCCGTGCCGACGAGGAACTCGCGCGTGCCCGCGCCCTCGTATTTCGCCTCGCGGAGGATGGCCTGGGACGCCCGAACGAGCTCGGCGTTCTGCTCGTCGGACAGGAACGGCGCGGGCGCCTCCTCGACGAGTTTCTGGTGCCGACGCTGGAGCGAGCAGTCGCGGGTAGAGACGACGACGACGTTGCCGTGGGAGTCGGCGAGGCACTGGGTCTCGACGTGGCGGGGCTTGTCGAGGAAGCGCTCGACGAAGCATCGCCGCGCCCGAACGCGGCGGCCTCGCGCACGGCGGACGCGTACAGCTCGGAGATGTCCTCGCGTGGCCCGGGCGACCTTGAGGCCGCGCCCGCCGCCGCCGAAGGCCGCCTTGATGGCGATGGGAAGCCCGTGCTCCTTCGCGAAGGCGAGGACCTCGTCGGCGACGCCACGGGGTCGGGGGTTCCCGGGACGAGCGGGGCGCCCGCCTTCTGCGCGATGTGCCGGGCGGAGACCTTGTCGCCGAGCGCGTCGATCGCCGCGGGCGGGGGTCCGATCCAGACGAGGCCCGGCGTCGAGGACGGCCTGGGCGAATCCCGCGTTCTCGGAGAGGAAGCCGTAGCCGGGGTGGACGCCTGCGCGCCCGAGCGCGCGGCGATGTCGAGGAGCTTCGGGACGCTGAGGTAGGTGTCGGCGGCGATGGCGCCCCCGAGGGCGTAGGCCTCGTCGGCGAGCGACACGAAGAGGGCGTCGCGGTCGGACTCGGCGTAGACGGCGATCGAGCGCAGCCCCGCGTCCTTGCAGGCGCGAATGATCCGAACCGCGATTTCGCCCCTGTTCGCGATCAGAACGGAATCGAAGGACGGCACCCCGCCACCGTAGCGCGACCGCGGCGTCGGTCGCCCCGTCCGGGGGACGCGCGAACAAGTTTGGGCCCGGGGCCAAGTGGCACCGTGCGCGTTTGTCGATGTCATACAAGGAATACGCGCGCGGACCGATGGTTACGTCGGCGTAGGTTGTCGTGACCCGACAAATCAGCGGGCGGACCAGAGGTCCGTGATCGCGACGCCGAGGCGGGCGGTCAGGTGGCGGAGCAGGGGAAGGCTAGGCCGACGACGGTGTGGTGGTCGCCGTCGATCGACTCGACGAACGGCCCGCCGAAGCCGTCGATCGTGAAGCCCCCGGCGACGCTCAGCGGCTCGCCGGTCGCGACGTACGCGTCGATCTCGTCGTCGGTGACGCGGCGAAGCTCACCACCGTCGACGCCGTCTCGCCGGCGCGGGCCGGGCGGCCCTGTCGCGCGCGTCGACGAGCCAGTGGCCCGTGTGGAGCACCCCCTCCGGCCGCGGATCTCGCGCCAGCGCGCCCGCGCGACGTCGGCCGCGTGCCGGGCTTGCCGAACGCCACGCCGTCGATCTCGAGGATCGAGTCGCATCCGATCACGAGCGGCCGCCGGCTCGCGGGAGACCGCGGCGACGGCCTCGGCCTTGGCCGGGCGAGCACGAGCGCCGCCTCCACGGGCGGCGCCGCCTCAAGTCCCGCGAGGATCGCGTCCTCGTCGACGTCCGAGACGATCACCGTCGGATGGATCCCGCCGCGCGCAGCGTCGAGAGCCGCGCGGGCGACGCGGACGCGAGGACGAGCGGGACGGGCATGGCGCCAGCCTACCGGCGCCTACTGGTACGCCTTCGCCTGCATGCCGTAGAGCTCGGCGTAGAGGCCGCCGAGGGCGACGAGCTCGTCGTGCGTGCCGGACTCCTGGATGCGCCCGTCGTTCACGACGAGGATGAGGTCGGCCATGCGGACGGTCGAGAATCGGTGGGAGACGAGCACGGTGATCGCGCCGGTCTTCTTCGCGACCCGCTTGGCGGACTCCGCGTACTCCTCGAAGAGGTCGTGCTCCGCCTGCGCGTCGAGCGCGCTCGTCGGCTCGTCGAGCACCAGGAGTAGGGGCGTCTGGCGCATCATCGCGCGCCCGAGCGCCAGCTTCTGCCATTGGCCGCCGCTAAGGTCCGTGCCGTCCGCGTACGACTTACCGAGCTGGGTCTCGAGCCGTCGTCGAGTCGCGCGAGAAGGTCCTCCCCGCGCGCGCGACGCAAGGCCTTGCGGACGGCGGGCGCGCTGTCGATCTTAGGGAGGTCGCCCACCCCGATCGCCTCGCGCGCGACGAACTCGAACCGGGCGAAGTCCTGGAAGCCGGCGGCGATGCGCTCGCGCCAATCGGCGAGCGGGTACCGGCGCATGTCCACCCCGTCCATCTCGATGGACCCCTCGGTCTGCTCGTAGAAGCGGCAGAGGAGCTTGACGAGCGTCGTCTTCCCGGCGCCGTTCTCGCCAACGATCGCGACGGAGCGTCCCGCGGGGAGCTCGAGGTTGACGCCGCCCAATACGACGCGATCCGTGCCCGGGTACGCGAAGTGACGTCGCGGAGCGTGATGCCCCGCTTGATGGTCCGCGGGAGCGCGAGGTCGGGAACCGGGAGGTCCTTCTCGACGAGTCCCGGATCCACGCGAGGTTCGTCAGCGTGCGGGAGATGCGCTGGAGCCCTACGAGCAGGAAGACGGACTGCGTGACCTGCTGGTTGACCTGGCTCGCGAGTGAGATGACGAGCACCACGTCCCCGACCGAGCCCTGATGCATCACGACGTCGCGGACCACGAGCAGGGTCGCGCCAATGTAGGCGACCGCGAAGAGGATCTGTCCCGCGACCTGAAGAGCCGCGGAACGGTCCTCGCCGCGCACCAGCACGCGCGTCGCGTCGCCCACGACGCGCGCTGCCGCCGGTACATCTCCTCGCCGAGCCCACACGCGCGGAGCTCCTTCGCGGGGCCCGGCGCCGTCGCGAGACGGAACACGTGGCGCACGCGGCGCGTGAACGGCGCGGCGTCCTCGCGCGCCTTTCCATGACGACCTCGCCGCGGCGACCGAGGACGAGCGACGGGATCGCGAACACCGGCAGGAGCAGGAGCCACGGGTTGAGCATCCCGAGCAGCACGGCGGTGATCACCGCGCCCACGCCCAACCCGATGGAGCTGAACAGCATGCTCATGACGCTCCAACCGGCCCAGTCGACCTCCTGGCTGATGACGCGGAGCTTGTCCGCGTAGTCCGGCCGCTCGTGGTGCTCAAGCCCGGCGGATCCGTTGCTCAGGTCGATGAGGTCGCGCTCGAGGGCGAGCTGCACCATCTCCCCGAGTTCGAAGTAGAAGACGTGCCCGAAGTGGCCGGCGACGAGCCCGGCCATCGTGAGGGCGGCGACCGCGACGGCGGCGCCCGTGACGCCCGAGGCGTCGTGCGCGAGGGCGGCGTTCGTAAGCGCCGCGAGCGCGGGCGCGGCGAGCGGCATCGCCGTGAACTGCAGGAGCATGAGGAGCAGGGACAGAACCACGCGGCCCTTGCTCTCCTCCCACGCGATTCGGGCGAGCGCGACCATGCCGCGCAGGGTCTCGATCACGGTGCGCCCACCTCCCCGAGGTCCACGAGCGCGTCCTGGTCCTCCACGCCCTCGACGACCTCGCCCTCGGCGGTGAGGCCACGCGCGAAGCGCTCAGCCTGCAGCGTGAACAGTCGGGCGTAGTGCCCGCCGCCGCATAAGCTCCGCGTGCGAGCCCTGTTCGCTCACCTTCCCGGCAAACGACTTCTTCTTCTTCCGGGGAAGGTGAGCGAGCAGGGATCCCACGCCGAGTTGATGGCGGCCAGCGGCCACTACGCTCGGCTCTTCTCCCTCCAGGCCGAGCGCTTCGCGAAGGGCCTATCCGCCGAGGGAGACCTCGTCGACGCGACTCCCGATCCCGATGCCCTCGTCGACCTCGGGGAGGTGTCTGCGCCGTGATCGAGACGCTACGCGGCACGCTCATGCTCGCGCGAATCGCGTGGAAGGCGAGCAAGGGCCGCTTCCTCCTGTCGTTCCTCCTCATGCTCCTCCAGTTCACCGCCATGCCCCTCGCGGCCCCCGCGCTCGCCGCGCTCACGAACGCCGCCATCGCTCACGATGCCTCCGGCGTCACGGGTGCCGCGATCGCCGTCGCCGCGTTGGCGATGGCGGGGCTCGTCGCCGGGCACTTCGGGCACGTCTTCTACTTCGAGCTCGGGGAGAGGGTTCAGCTCGCGCTCGAACGCGACCTCATCGATCTGAGTAACGGATCCGCCGGGCTTGAGCACCACGAGCGGCCGGACTACGCCGACAAGCTCCGCGTCGTGACCCAGGAGGTCGACTGGGCGGGCTGGAGCGTCATGGGCACGCTCTTCAGCGCCATTGGCCTCGGCGTGGGCGGCGTGATCACCGCCGTGCTCCTCGGGATGCTCAATCCGTGGCTCCTGCTCCTTCCGGTGTTCGCGATCCCGTCGCTCGTCCTTGGCCGTCGCGGCGAGGTCGTCATGGGTACGGCGCGCGAGGATGCCGCGCCCTTCACGCGACGCGTGCGTCACGTCTTCCGCCTCGCGACCGACGCCGGCCCCGCGAAGGAACTTCGGGCGTGCGGGCTCGGCGACGAGATGTACCGACGCCAACGCGATTCGTGGAACGACGCGACGCGCGTGCTCGTGCGCGGCGAGGATCGCTCCGCGATCCTTCAGGTCGCGGGCCAGGTCTTCTTCGCCATCGCGTACATCGGTGCGACGCTTCTGGTGATTCGCGACGTGGTGACCCACCAAGGGTCGGTCGGGGACGTCGTGCTGGTGATCTCTCTCGCGAGCCAAGTCAACCAGCAGGTCACGCAGTCCGTGTTTCTCCTCGTGGGGCTGCAGCGCATCTCCCGAACGCTGACCAACCTCGCGTGGATCCGGGAGCTCGTCGAGAAGGATCTTCCCGTTCCCGACCTCGACCTGCCCCGCACCATCACGCGCGGCATCGAGCTCCGCGACGTCTCCTTCGCGTACCCCGGCACGGAACGGGTGGTACTCGGCGGCGTCAACCTCCATCTGCCCGCCGGGCACACGGTCGCCATCGTCGGAGAGAACGGCGCGGGCAAGACCACCCTCGTCAAGCTCCTGTGCCGCTTCTACGAGCAGACCGACGGCACCATCGAGATGGACGGCGTGGACATGCGCCGGTACGAGCTGGACGCGTGGCGCGAGCGGATCGCCGCGGGGTTCCAGGACTTCGCGCGGTTCGAGTTCCTCGCGCGCGAGACGATCGGCGTGGGCGACCTGCCGCAGATCGACGACGGCGACGCGGTGGCGAAGGCGCTCGACCGCGCCCGGGGAACGGATCTCCTGACGCGCCTGTCCGGAGGGCTCGAAACCCCTCTTGGTAAGTCCTACACCGAGGGTACGGAACTCTCGGGAGGGCAGTGGCAGAAGCTGGCGCTCGGACGCGCCATGATGCGCGAAACCCCGCTGCTGCTCATCCTCGACGAGCCCACGAGCGCCCTCGACGCACAGGCCGAGCACGACCTGTTCGAGGAGTACGCGGCGTCGGCCAAGCGCATCGGCCGGACGACCGGCGCGATCACCGTGCTCGTCTCCCACCGATTCTCGACCGTCCGCATGGCCGACCTCATCCTCGTCGTGAACGACGGGCGCATCCAGGAATCGGGGACGCACGACGAGCTCGTCGCCCTCGGCGGCCTCTACGCCGAGCTCTACGGCATGCAGGCGAAGGCGTACCAGTAGGCGCGGATAGGCTGACGCCATGCCCGTCCCGCTCGTCCTCGCGTCCGCCTCCCCCGCCCGGCTCTCCACGCTCCGCGCGGCCGGAATCGATCCCACGGTGGTCGTCTCCGAGGTCGACGAGGACGCGATCCTCGCGACGCTCGGCGGCGCCCCGTCCGGCGACGCGGCGCTCGTTCTCGCGCGAGCCAAGGCCGAGGCCGTCGCCGGCGGCGATCTCCCCGGCGGCGTCGCGCTCGTGCTCGGGTGCGACTCGATCCTCGAGATGGACGGCCGGGCGTTCGGTAAGCCCGGCACCGCCGACGCCGCGCGGGCGCGCTGGCGCGAGATCCGGGGTCGGGAGGGGGTTCTTCACACGGGCCACTGGCTCGTCGACGCGCGCAACCCCGGAACCGACCCACGGCCCGCCACCGGCGAAACCGCGTCAACGGTGGTGCGCTTCGCCGACGTGACCGACGACGAGATCGACGCGTACGTCGCGACCGGCGAGCCGCTCGGCGTCGCCGGGGGCTTCACGATCGACGGCCTCGGCGGGCCGTTCGTCGAGTCGATCTCCGGCGACCACCACACCGTCGTCGGCCTCAGTCTGCCCCTACTGCGCCATCTGACCGCGCGCCTCGGCGTCGCGATCACGGACCTCTGGTCGCGCCCCTAATTTGTGGGGTCACGACAACCTACGCCGCCGTAACCAACTCCGCGCGCCTATTCCTTGTATGACATCGACAAACGCGCACGGTGCCACTTGGCCCCCGGCCCAAACTTGTCTCGCGCATCCCCCGGACCGGGGCGGCGGAACCCGCGGGCGCGCTACGGTGGCGGGGTGCCGTCCTTCGATTCCGTTCTGATCGCCAACAGGGGCGAAATCGCGGTTCGGGTCATCCGCGCCTGCAAGGACGCCGGGCTGCGCTCGATCGCCGTCTACGCCGAGTCCGACCGCGACGCCCTCTTCGTGTCGCTCGCGGACGAGGCGTACGCCCTCGGCGGCGCGATCGCCGCCGACACGTACCTCAGCGTCCCGAAGATCCTCGATATCGCCGCACGCTCGGGCGCGCAGGCCATCCACCCCGGGTACGGCTTCCTCTCCGAGAACGCGGGATTCGCCCAGGCCGTCATCGACGCCGGGCTCGTGTGGATCGGCCCGCCCCCCGCGGCGATCGACGCCCTCGGAGACAAGGTCTCCGCGCGACACATCGCGCAGAAGGCGGGCGCCCCGCTCGTCCCGGGAACGCCGGACCCCGTGGGAAGCGCCGACGAGGTCCTCGCCTTCTCGAAGGAGCACGGACTTCCCATCGCCATCAAGGCGGCGTTCGGCGGCGGCGGGCGCGGCCTCAAGGTCGCCCGGGCCAGCGAGGACATCGTCGAGCTATACGAGTCCGCCGTGCGCGAGGCGACCGCCGCGTTCGGGCGCGGAGAGTGCTTCGTCGAGCGCTTCCTCGACAAACCCCGTCACGTCGAGACCCAGTGCCTCGCGGACACGCACGGCAACGTCGTCGTCGTGTCGACCCGCGACTGCTCGCTCCAGCGCCGACACCAGAAACTCGTCGAGGAGGCGCCCGCCCCCTTCCTGACCGACGAGCAGAACGCGGAGCTCGTCCGGGCGTCCGAGGCCATCCTCCGCGAGGCGAAGTACGAGGGCGCGGGCACGTGCGAGTTCCTCGTCGGCACCGACGGCACGATCTCCTTCCTCGAGGTCAACACCCGACTCCAGGTGGAGCACCCGGTCAGCGAGGAGGTCACGGGCCTCGACCTCGTCCGCGAGCAATTCCGGATCGCCGCGGGCGAGCCCATCTCGAACCTCGCGCCCGCGACGCGGGGCCACTCGATCGAGTTCCGGATCAACGGCGAGGATCCCGCCGCCGGTTTCATGCCCTCCCCCGGCCGCATCACGCGGCTGACGTACCCGAGCGGGCCGGGCGTCCGCGTCGACACGGCGTCCATCAGGGGGACACGATCTCCGGCGCGTTCGACTCCATGATCGCGAAGATCATCGTCACAGGAGCGACGCGCGCGGAGGCGGTAGAGCGCGCCCGCCGCGCTCTCGCCGAGACCGACGTCGCCGGCGTGCCCACCGTCCTGCCCTTCACCGCGCCGTGCTCGAGGCGCCGGAGTTCGCGGCGCCCGACGGTCGCTTGGCGTCTTCACCACATCGATCGAGACGGACTTCGCATCGGTCCTGGGCACCCTCGGCGGCGGCGCACCGGGCGCGGGCGACGACGCGGGCGGCGAGGCGATGTCCCGCGTCGTGGTCGAGGTCGGGGGCAAACACCTCGAGGTCGTGCTGCCCGCCGCGCTCGTCGCCGCCGGCCGCGCCAACGCGCGCTCGGGAGGACCGGCGCGCCGCGGGCGCCCGCCGCAACGACTCGGTCAAGGTCTCGTCCGGGAAGACGCTCGCGTCCCCGATCAGGGAAGGGTCGTGAAGGTCGCCGTCAAGGACGGTGCGACGGTCGAGGAGGGCGACCTGATCGTCGTGCTCAAGGCGATGAAGATGGAGCAGCCCCTCGTCGCGCACCGCGCGGGAACGATCGCGGGGCTCGCGGTGGAGGTCGGGGCCGGCGTGACCGCCGGAGAGACGATCTGCGACATCGAGCCCGCCGAGTAGCCGGTCTCGAATTACGCAACATGTTCGTTGCGTATTTTTGACAACTCGCGATCCTTCGCCTACCCTGGGCTCATCGGTTAGGTATACCTAACCTGTCGACCCGGAGGGATGGCGGAATGCTTTCGAACTTTCTGATCGGACTACGCGAGGGCCTCGAGGCCGCGCTCATCGTGGGAATCCTCGTCGCGTACCTCGTGAAGAGCGGCCGCCGCGACCGCCTCCCCCAGGTGTGGACCGGCGTCGGCGCCGCTATCGCCGTCTCGCTCGCGTTCGGCGCCGCCTTGACGTTCGGACCGCGCGGACTCTCCGACGAGGTAACCGAGGGCATCGCCGGCACGCTCAGCGTGCTCGCCGTCGCGCTGGTCACCTGGATGATCTTCTGGATGGCGCGCACCGCGCATCACCTGCGCCGCAACCTCGAGTCGTCCCTCGACGCCGCGATCGACCTCGGATCGTTCGCCGTCGCGACGATGGCCCTTCTCGCCGTCGGGCGCGAGGGCCTCGAGACCGCGCTCTTCCTCTGGGCCGGCGTCAACACCGCAGATGCCTCCACCTCCCCC
>CAVQHE010000015.1:0-127224 GCA_963712245.1 uncultured Actinomycetota bacterium
ACAACCCCATCACCTACACCGACGCCAACTGCATGTGCTCCACGAACGGGAACTGGGCGTACGTGGGCGGGGTGCAAGAACCGCGGTAAAAGACGAGCAACTACGCGCCGGGCAGCCGGCACCCAGTTACGCAGTGGCGACGCCGCGGACGGCAGACCGAAACCACGGGCAATCCGGGTACGCGCTGACGGCCAACGATGTGATGAAAAACGTAATGGAGATGTACGACGCCCTAGCGCAACAGAAGATCGCCGACGAGGGGCATTTCACCTTGGGAGACGCGTGGCACGCGGCCGCACCCGCGGTCGCTTCGATCGCCGTGGGGCTTGTCGTCGGCACGGCGTGTCTGGGCGGCGGGGCGGTCACCGCTGGAGCGATGCTCGTGGTGTGCGGCGCGATAGCTGGCTCCGCGAGTGGGATGACGCACACTTACGAGTACCCCCAGCGACGAATGGACTAGCGGTGGGGCCGCCACGTCGGCCCTGTGGGGTGGAGCTATTGGCGCCGCGACTGGAGGACTGTTCTGGGGGGCCGGTTCGTTGAGTAGCGCATTCCCGAAGAACTCGTTCTTCGGCGCTCCAAAGTGGTCCACTGGATCGGGCGCCGCTACGCCGTATCCGTAACGCGAGCCTTGCTGGCGACGTACACCCCGTTACGGAGTCCCATTGAATAAGAACGGCTTCCCAGTTTCGCCGCGTTTCAGCATCCTGACGTACCCGAAGTGACAATCTTCCCGACGGGTTCGCGCGGAGGTGACTTCGCCCAGGCCAACGCGGTTGCGGGACTCGCTGAGACGCCGGTCGGATACACGTGGCACCATAACGAGGCGTTCGGTGTGATGCAATTGGTCGATAGCGCCGTTCACGCCGCAACAGGCCATACGGGTGGGTTCGCGATCTGGGGGGCTGCCTCATGAAGTCGATGGAATTCGATGAATCAGTTTCTATTCGGGCCCCGATGTCACCGACGCTCTAGTCGCGGGAGCGGAGGAGGCGCTGGGATACCAGCTTCCCGGCACCTATATCGACCTATTACGAATCAAGAATGGGGGCGTCCCGCGGCAGAGGCGCTTCCCAACGCCATTCGGAACGTCGTGGGCGACGGATCACTTCGAGATACGTGCGATCCGTGGCATTGGTGGTCGTTGGGGGTCGATAGCCCGGGACCCCTGTCGTCGATGGCGATGATTAGGGAGTGGGGATACCCGAACATCGGCATCGTCATTTGTGACATGCCGTCAGGGGGACACGATGCCGTGATGCTTGACTACCGAGACCAACACGTCGAACCTGCGGTCGTCTACATCGATGAGGATCGAGAGCCTCGCGTTATCGCGCCGGACTTCGCCGGTTTCCTCGAGGGACTCGTCGAGACGGATTCTCCGTCCAGGGCATAACTGATCTCCGACATCTTGGCGGAATAGTCGCACGTACGCGTGTCCCGCCCGTGCCGCGGCGTACGCGGGGAATGATCCGTTCTCCATGGCATACGCCTACGCCGCGATCGACGCCGGCGACGAGATCGGCTTCTCCCGTGTCACGGTCACGGACGCGGAGGTACCGGAGAACCCGACGCCCGCGCAGTTGGCCCAGCATCAGACGGTCTTCATGTCGAACCTCGCGGGTCAGCAGGTGCGGATGGTCGACCCGAACGCGGGGAAGACGACTACACGTACGACGCGGACGGACGCACCGACGCGGTCGTGTCGGCGGCGGGCGCGACGGTCTCCACGTATGACGACCTCGGTCGCGTGAAGGAGGGAAGACGGGCGCGACCGTCGAGACGGCGGACGTCACGGCGACGTGGACTCGTCGCTCCCGGTGACACGGGGGCGTCGGGCGACCAGTCGACGTGGACGGACTTCGGGAGGCTCAGCAGACGATCGCGACGACGGTCGTGGGAGTGGATTCCTACGACGTGACCGCGAGCACGACGTACGACGCGTTCCACCGTCCGTTGACGTCGACGGTGGGGTTGCCCGACAGGCGATGCTGGGCGACTTGGCGGATTACGCGTACACGACGTCCGCGACCTACGACGCGTTGGGTCAGGTGGTGGAGTCGGCGCTTCCGGCGGTGGGGGGTGTGCCGGCGGAGACGGTGGTGACGGGGTATCGGTTGTCGGGTACGCCGGAGACGTTGACGGTGTCGAGTGCGGGGGTGTCGACGGAGCTGGTGTCGTCGACCGCCTATGACGGGGTGGGGCGGTTGGTGTCCCGCACGTATGGCAACGACGTGGTGCGCGAGATGGCGTGGGATGACGTCACGGGGGCGCTAGAGGGGTTGTCGGCGACGTTCGACGCGGGTGCGCACACGGTGCAGGATGTGTCGTTCGTGCGGGACGGGGCGCAGCGGATCACGGCGGCCTCGGACCAGGTGACGGCGAGCGTCGGGTACCGGACTGTTACGCGTATGACGGGGCGAACCGGCTTGCTGCGGCGTGGTCGATCACCGGGTCGGGTGTGAGGCGACGTATGCGGCCCAGGAGTCGGCGGGTGGGTTCGCGGCGGGGGAGTTGGCGTTGCAGTCGGCGGTGGTCGTATTCGGCGACCGGTCGGGTCGATGACGGTGACGGACTACCTGGACTCGACCGCGACGTCGACGGTCGACGTACCACTACGACGGGGACACGTCCCATCCGAACGCGGTGGACTCGATAACCGACACGAATGACGCGACGACCGCGTCGTACACCTATGACGATGCGGGGCGGATGCTGTCGCGGACGGTCGGGTCGGACGACGACGGACTTCACGTGGGATGTGTCAGCAACCTCGTGGCGACGTCGGGCGACGGTGGGGAGCGCGTGTACTTGTATGACGCGTCGGGGCAAAGGGTCGCGCAGATCAAGACCGACGCGGCCACGGGGGATCCGGCCACGGCGACCGCGTATTTCGGGGCGACGGAGGTCACCGACCCGAACACGTCCGCGTCGTCGAGAGGACGACCTGACCGCGACCCGGTCGTACGCGTTCGGGGGTGCGACGGTCGCCGTGCAGGTGTCGGACGGTTCGACATCGTCGTGGTCGCTCCTGTTCGGCGACCAGCAGGGGTCGGCGACGGTGATGATGCCGCTGGTGCTCGACGGCACCGGCGCTGTGCAACCGGCGACCACGACCGAGCTGAACGACGCGACCCGTAACGCGTACACCCCGTACGGGGCGACCCGCGGCACGGGCACCTCCGCCGAGAACGACCACCTCGCGGGCACGGACCACGGGTGGCTCAACCAGGTCACGGACGAGGCGTCCACCGGGCTGATCTATCTCAACGCCCGCTACTACGACCCGACCCTCGCCCGCTTCCTCCGCCCCGACCCGGTGATGAAGGCGTACGGATCCGCGCACGCTGGACCCGTACCGGTACGCGGAGAACAACCCCATCGTATTCCTCGATCCGACCGGTCCCGCGGGTGTTTGCTCGAACGGTTTGGATTGGCTCGACTACGTCGCGTGCCTCCACGACTACGTTGCAGCCCAGAGCGGGATGAGTGAAAAACGCGCCAGGACAACAAGAACGCCGCGACCTTGTGGAGAGATGCAGCCGAGCGGAAGAAGACGAGTCGACGCGGGAAGTACCACACCTTCGCAAAATCACCCACCGACACCGACTTCGGAACCTTTCTACCCGGAATCGGCAATGAAGCGAAATGGAGAACGGATCGAGACGCTCGCAGAGCGAGGCAGGGGCGCGCCCAGAACACTAAGGACGACCTGACGCTGACTTCGCAAGTTGAACAAAGTCAGGCGCTGGATGCAATATGGCATCAGGGCGCGACGTACTACCGAGGCGGGCCGTTCTGTGGCACCGCAATGGAGTGTTTCGTTGGGGCAAGTGTTCCTAGGGGCATGGGCTTCATAACCTGGGGGCATACGGTTCTTGCGGCGAACTCGATTCCGAAAGACATTCCCGACTACAAATGGGCACACGAGTACGCTCACGTATTGGATATCGAATACCTCGGTGGGGTAGCTTCTACGGTGAATATGGTCTCGACGCGTCGCTATTCAGTTTCGGAGGTAACGCAGGGCTTCTGTTCTCGTCAGATGACGCATATCGCGCGAACTACTTCGAGCTGAGGGGATGGACTGCGGAATACGAGTACAGTGCGACGGGTCGTGCCGTCTACTTCAAGAAGGGCGATGTTACGAAGAACATGATATGTAGAGTGTTTGCTTCGGTCGCGTGCGGGGCTCCTGTCCAGAGTTTCTCCGATCCCAGCGCGTAGTTGGTCGGGTTCACTTAGAAACGGAGGTGAATCGTGCGAAACAGCCGCACGTGCATTGCGGGACAGGCATCGAGAACCGAGTTCCGGAGTCCGGGCGCCCCCTTGACCGGACGGTTCGCATCGTTCCACATTGGGGTCGTCGTTGCGATGTCGATCGCCAGTTTGCTCTCGGGCTGTTCAGTCTTCATGCACGGCGATCCCGCCGGAGCAACACTCCAAGTCTGGAACTATTGCGACAAGCCGGTCATCGTGTCGATCCTCGTCGGCGAAGACCCACGTCGCGATCAGAGCACGTTCAACTCGGGGGCCGTGGAACTCGAACCCGGCGGGCACCGCGAGGCGATAGGTGGCGATGGCCCGGGTCGGTTCTACGTCGTCGTCCGCGACGCCGTCAGCGAAGACGAGAAATACGAGGTCGCCTTCCAGGTCGCGAAAGACGTCAACAATCCCGGCATCGTCGAACTTCGTGGAGTCCGTTGCCCTGCGGCGTAGCGCGCGACGCGAGCCTGGAAGACTCGAGGGGAGCAAGCTGACTCGGGAACGACCAACGCGTGGCCGCCGCGTGACGGTGAACGCATCTGCGCGTCTTGCGGGGGGGTGCGGAGGTCCGCGCTGGGCATCGTGCTCGTGATTGGCCCTGCCGCGTGTGGCGTAATCGGCAACGTGGTTAAGGAGAATCCGGAGTTCACGGTCCAGGTGTGGAATCGTTGGGGTACCGCGGTGTACATTGCGATCGGAAACGGTTACGGCCCTCGCGGGGACAAGTCCGAATACGATTAGGGCTGGTGCACGGATAGGTGACAACTGACTTCTGGGACCCGGGAGGGTCCCGGTGGAAGGATGTTGTCATGCCTAGAGCGTTTCCTGAGGAATTCCGCCGTGACGTGGTCGCGGTTGCCCGGCGCCGTGATGCGCCTCAAAGACATATCGCCGAGGACTTCGGGATCTCGCATGCGACGTTGTCGAACTGAAGGAGTAGCCCACGACTCCTCGGGAGGGCGAATGTGCACCGCCTTCACCGGCTAGTCGGGGTGACCCCGAGTTTCGGATACGACTTCTGGCGTTGGGTTGCTGCTGTCGTGTTCTTCGGCGGCTTAGGTACGTTCTATCTGTTGGGCGAATTGGGCGTTTTCGAGTTCTCAGAGGGACTCGTATCGGCGTCGATGGCGAGGTATTTCGCCGGACCGATCACTATTGCCGTCGGAGCGCTGACTGTGGGATTCGGTTTGCCAATGATCGTGCAGGTAGCTGGGGGTAAAGCCGCGGTGTACGCGCGACGTGCCAGCGATCGCTTCGCGGTCGGAAGCATCGTTCAGCACCTTACTGGCCGGTCGTTGTGGGTGTGGCCCGATGAGGAGTTGACCGTCGCGCTCGGTGGCCGCGAGCCTCGCAACCCCACCCGGATCTTCACGACGTACTGCGTGCTTCGAGTGCGCAACCAGGAGCGTCGCGTGGGGCTAATACGTTCGGCGAGGCCTGAGTCGACGCAGTGGATCCGCGCCTGGGGCGAGCGCACCGGGGTGCGTGTCACGATACGCGACGGACGCTGATTACCGTGTCGCTCCCGCCACCACGACAACGGCGAGGGCGGTGTCGTGTCGGGGTACGACGCGTTGGGTCAGGTGGTGGAGTCGGCGCTTCCGGCGGTGGGGGGTGTGCCGGCGGAGACGGTGATGACGGGGTATCGGTTGTCGGGTACGCCGGAGACGCTGACGGTGTCGAGTGTGGGGGTGTCGACGGAGTTGGTGTCGTCGACCGCCTATGACGGGGTGGGGCGGTTGGTGTCCCGCACGTATGGCAACGGCGTGGTGCGCGAGATGGCGTGGGATGACGTCACGGGGGCGCTAGAGGGGTTGTCGGCGAAGTTCGACGACGGGGGGTCGGACGCGTTCGTGCAGGACGTGTCGTTCGTGCGGGACGGGGCGCAGCGGTTGACGCAGGTGACGGACACGGCTGCCGGCGGCGCGTCGGGTACGGCGGATTGCTACACGTATGACGGGGCGAACCGGCTTGCTGCGGCGTGGTCGATTCTTGGTTCGGCCGCGTGTGCGTCGACGTATGCGTCGCAACCCACGGCGGAGCGGAACACCGATCCCGAACTTGGCACGGAGTTTGCCGCGCGGTGGCAGTATTCGGACACGGGGCGGATCACGTCGGTGACCGATGACGTGGGCACGCCGTCCACGTCGACGTACCACTACGACGGGGACACGTCGCATCCGAACGCGGTGGACTCGATTACCGACACGAATAGCGCGACGATCGCGTCGTACACCTATGACGATGCGGGGCGGATGACGTCGCGCACGGTCGGGTCGGCGACGACGACGTTCACGTGGGATGTGTCGAGCAACCTGGTGGCGACCTCGGGCGCCGGTGGGGAGCGCGTGTATCTGTATGACGCGTCGGGGCAAAGGGTCGCGCAGATCAAGACCGATGCGGCCACGGGGGATCCGGCCACGGCGACCGCGTATTTCGGGGCGACGGAGGTCACCGACCCGAACACGTCCGCATCGTCGGAAGACGACCTGACCGCGACCCGGTCGTACGCGTTCGGGGGTGCGACGGTCGCCGTGCAGGTGTGGGACGGTTCGACGTCGTCGTGGTCGTTGCTGTTCGGCGACCAGCAGGGTAGGCGACGGTGATGATGCCGCTGGCCCGGGACGGCAACGGCGACGTCGCTGCCGCGACCACGACCGAGCTGAACGACGCGACCCGTAACGCGTACACCCCGTACGGCGCCATCCGCGGGACAGGAACTGTAGAACAGAACGACCACCTCGCGGGCACGGACCACGGGTGGCTGAACCAGGTCACCGACGAGGCGTCCACCGGGCTGATCTACCTGAACGCCCGCTACTACGACCCGACCCTCGCCCGCTTCCTCAGCCCGGACCCGGTCATCAAGGCCCAGGACCCGCGCACGCTGGACCCGTATATGTACTCCGCGAACAACCCTGTGAGTTTCTCGGACAAGAACGGTATGTGCTACACCGGTGCGGGCGCTCGCGGGTACGTTGGAGGCGTACTCGAAGATCACTGCACGGTGGTGGACTACGGGGCGACGGCGGGCCTAACGCCCAGCGCGAGCGCCATCAATGCGATGCTGAACGCACAAAGGGCGTCAAAGAGCGTTGCTGCTGCGGCGAAATCTCAGTGGACTCGCCCTTCCAAATACGAAGGACGGTTCCCCTATACCCATGCGGGCTATTCACTCGGTCCTGAGGATTTCGCGAGCGACAAGGCGTGGGGTGTCTATATGTGGCAGGACCTGCGGAACCAGAACTCGTCGTGGTCTCACGGGAACGACGAAACCAATATCGGGGTCGAGGCGCGAGCGCTCGAGTACGGATACACGCACGGCGGTCATACTTACGTCGGGGGGCCGATCTGCGGGCTCTACGCTGTGTGTGTCACCGGAGTATCGGGCATTAGCGATCATACCGCGATGACGTTTGGTCGGATCATTCTCGCGGACGAGATTGATGCCAAGATTTCTGTATGGAAGCAACTCCATGAGTACACTCACGTCCTTGACTACGCCGACGTTGGCGCGGCAAGATTCGGCCGCGATTATACGAGGGCGTGGTCGACCTCTTGGGCACACCGAGGAGGCGACCGCCCCGACGACGGCAACTGGCTCGAGAAGTCCGCAAACGAGCATGCGGACGCCGCGAACGCCGCGTGGAACGATGCGGGAATGTCGCCGAGAGCCGACGGAGGGCCATACTTGTTGCCGGATGCTGTGAAAGATGTGTACCTTACGACCAGTTACGGTGCGTCCGATGCCGCATAGGAGTAATGCTTTGGTTCGTTTCTCTGGAGGTTCACCGCGCCGGAGTCGCCTCCGGACGCGTTTTCTCCTGACGTTCGTGAACGCGGCGGCGGTGGCCGCGGTTCTTGCGTCATGTGATTCGAGCACCGAACACGCGGACGTGAAGAATCAATGTGGGGAGACTCTCACGATAGCCATTGTCGAGACGAACATTCCGTACCGTGACGAAACGGCTCGGACCATTCTCGCGGACTATGGCGAAGTCGTTGATTCGGGAGCGAGTACGGACTCCTACTTGATGGCTTCCGCTGGGGGGTTCGTCGTTGAAGCTTCGACGCCGGACGGTCGGTTGTACAACCAGTGGTACAGCTTCGAGAGCCCTGAGCGATCGTTTGTGCTTTCGCAGGAGAACGGAAGCTGTCCCAGATAGTGCGTTGCACTTCTGTCGGACGAGGGTGCGCGGGAACAGGCCGGTATCAACTCCCAGAACCCACTTCAGATCGGCCTACTGTGGGCGTTGCCAGACTTCTTCGGGTTCCCGGGCCAAGGGCGAGTGACCACCTACGGACCCGATTCCCTCATGGCGCATAAGCTTCGAGAGACTTTCGAGTTCCGAGTGGTGCTCGCGGGCAGGGTTCACGCGCTCGATGTCGCTGGCGAACTTGAGGTCGGAACTGACATTCCAATGGGCCACGTTTTCTGCGAAGGGTGCGGCTTGAAGGAACAGTTCGGAATGTACAACGTCGACATGTGGGGTCTGGCATTGGGCGCCGACGGCCCGGTACTGAATAGTTCCCACGCGCTCATCGGCTCGTACAACGGCACAGCAACGGTCACACGAATCGATCCGTCCGGCTTGGTCGCCCTCGACGTGACGCTGTCTAACACGTCGTCGATGGCGTCATTCACCGGCTATGTTCCCGGGCGTACGGGTACTCGAGACAGAATCGTGAACGCAGTCTGGTCCGTGACGAACCCAGGTCTCCTCGGCATGTGAACGGAATCGTCGCAGGTGTACAACGTAACCATGTGTGTCGACTCAAGCGGACGGGCGATTGGATAGGGGAATGCAATGAGCGAATCCACGACGCGACTAGCGTCGCGTTCGCGCGCGATGCTCGCGATCATGCTCGCAGTTGCCGTTTCCGCATGTGCGAATCCTGCGCCGTCTCCAACGCCGTTTTCGCCTGGCACGTGGCTGAGCGCCGACGGTCAGTCTGAGATCACGTTGGATGCCGAGGGCAACGTCGACTACCTGCGGTTGCAGATCAACCTCACCGATGATCTCTTCCTATGCGACACGTCGACTCCCGAGTTTGTCGAATCGGCCGGGCGATACCTGTTTTCGAGTGCAGAGCCCTCGACGCTCTTGATCTCGATCCCCAATGAATCGGCGAACACGGTCATCGCGGTATCGGCGATCTCGCGCGGTAACTGGGGGCAGTTGCGGTGGTACCCGTGCGCGGAGTATGCGCCCGTGATTCTCAGCAAGGTCGAGTCGCCGACGTAGTGCGAGACAGCGGGCGACGGTCGCCGCGTCCGACGAGGTGCTCCGGGACTGATTTTGCCGTTCGAACATCCCGCCGATCTTTCGCGTACGCCGCGGGTCGCGTCGTTCGACCGGACCCGCTCCCGGGCGGCCCGGCTCGAGGCCTGCGGATGGTTCGGGCCAGCCGCGTTTCGACGCCGCACGCCCCCACAGGGACGTAGGGCCCGCTTAGGGCCCACTTACGCCCCATATGCTCGGTCGCAACTGTCAAGTTTCGGTTTACACGTCGGCAATGGGGCTGCGACGTCCTGAGAACGGAGACTTCCCGAACATGAGCGCGACGACGGAAGAACAGGCCACCGAAACCCTCCGCACGCTTCCCGGGGACGACGTGCGCCAGATCATGTGGCGCTTCGCCGAACGCTACGACCTCCAGATGGTCGTGCAGTCGGTGCGCGCCGTCGCCCGCGGGCCGGTCGCCCGGCTGGTCGCCAGCGGGGGGCGCAACTCCCACGACTGGACCGAGGGGAAGAACGCGCTGCTCGCGGCCTTCGACGACGCCGGCATCACCGCGCTCGCGGTCGAGCCCGAGTACGGCGGCTACCTCGAGGGGCCCCGCAACCTCGCCATGGCGCTCGCCGCCCTCGAGCTCGCGTGGGTCGACGGCGGCGCGGCCACGTCGAGCCTCGCCGGCCACCTGGGCCTCTCGCCGATCCACGAGCACGGCACGCCCGAGCAGAAGCAGACCTACATGTCGCGCTCCGTGCCCGGGGCCGCCGCCGAGACCTGCCGCGCGGCCTTCGCGCTCACCGAGCCGCTTCCGTACGTCGGCGTCGACACCGGGGTGCTGTCCGGCAAGGCGACGATCGCCGAGTGGAAGGACGGCGAGGAGCCGGTCCTGCAGATCGACAAGCGCGGACGGTTCATCACGAACATGGACTTCGCGAACGTGGTCACGGCCGCGGTCACGAGCGCCGACGAGCGCATCAGCGGCAGCTTCTTCGTCATCCTCGAGGAGGGGGACGAGGGGGTCTTCGACCGCGGCGCCCCCACCCTCAAACTCGTGCACCAGCTCTCCTCGACCCGCGACCCGATCTTCAACCTCACCGTCCCCGCGAGCCGCATCGTCGGCGGCTACACCGTCAAGGACGGCGTGATCGTCCCGAACGTCAGCCACACCGAGGTCCTCGGCGACGTGTTCCGCCACACCCGCGTGCCCGTCGGCGTCATGACCTCCGCCAAGCTGCTCTCCGCCGTCGAGCCGGTGCTGCGCTACCAGCGCGGCCGCTTCCGCGGGGGCGACGGCAAGCCCGGCACCCCGCGTCACGACATGGGGTTGCAGCAGAAGGAGGACTCGCTGCACCGGCTCGTCGACGTGTGGGCGACGGGCGAGGCGGGGATGTCGCTCGGGCTCGCGACGGCGCGGCTCGCCGACGAGCACGACCCGCTCCGCGCGGAGAAGGACCGGATCTTCGCCGAGCGCGGCATCACCGGCGCGCGGGACCAGATGCGCGAGATGAAGGCGATCGAGACCGCGGCGATCGCGTTCCTCGACGAGGGCGGCGACGCGCCGAGCAGTGCCTTGTCGGGCGTAGATCCGCTGATCCGCTACGTCCTCAACGACTCGCTCGGCAACGTGCTCGTCCCGGCGACCAAGCTGTGGAACACCGGCCACGGCGCGACCATGATGCGCGAGGCGGTCTCCCTGGTCGGCGGCTACGGCATCACCGAGGACTGCCCCGGCTTCCTCGGCCAGAAGTGGATGGACGCGCAGCTCGAGGCCACCTACGAGGGCCCCGAGGCCGTGCAGCGCCGGCAGATGACGATCACGATGACCAACCCGGTGTTCCTCCGCCAGCTCGACGGCTGGATCGCCGAGGAGCGCCACGTCGCGGGCGACGACCCCGACCTTGGCGCCTGCACCCTCGCGACCGCGATGAAGCTCTGGCGCTGGACGCTCGACTACCTGCGCGAGGCGAACGACGCGGACGGCAAGCCGCTCTTCCGCGACAAGCGCCAGGGCGTCGCCTTCCCGATGGCCGACGCGCTCAGCTGGCTCGTCGCGTCCCGCTGCCAGATGCTCGACGTGCTCGAGCTCCGCGCCAAGGGCGCCGAGCGGCCCGAGCTCGCCGAGACCCTGCCGGGCACCGTGCAGTTCCTCACCGATCTGTGCCGCGTGCAGGCCGCCCGCGCCGCGGGCGAGGTGGGGCGGATCTGCGCCGAGCTCGTCTTCGGCTACCAGCGGCACCCGCGATGGGACGACTGCGAGGCGTGCGACCACACCGACGAGGACGGCACGCATCCCGCGAAGGCCGGGCCGTGCATGGACTTCCAGGACCTCCACCGGTTCACGGCGCAGCGCCGCCGCCTCGACGGGTGCATGGCGGAGGCGCGCCTGGCCAAGGACCGCGCCGCCCGATCGCTCGTCGACGTCATGATCCCCGAAGCCCTCGACTACCCGAGCTGAGTCGATGCACGACGACACGGTGACGCGCCAGTCCCTCGAGATCGACATCGCGTGCGTCGGGTTCGGCCCGGCGAGCGGCGGCTTCCTGACCACCCTCTCCCGCGGGCTGGCCGAAGCCCCGGGCGAGATCCAGAGCGCCGCGGTCCCCGGAATGCCGCCCCAGGTGGTCTGCTACGAGCGCGCCGACGACCTCGGCTTCGGCGTCTCCGGCGTCGTCACCAAGGCCGAGGCGATCCGCGAGACGTTCCCCGACCTCGACCCGGCCGCCATCCCGATGGCCGCGCCCGTCACCGGCGAGAAGGTCGTCTACCTGCTCGACCCGATCGGCGCGAGCCGGCGCAGCCGCACGGTCCGCGCCGCGGACGCCGTGCTCCGCGGGCTCCGCTTCGCGCTTCGGGTGCGCGACCACGCCTTCACGCTCCCGTTCATCCCCGGCTTCCTGCGCAAGGACGACGGGCTGGTGCTCGGCATGGGCCAGTTCACCCAGTGGGTGGCATCGGGCCTCATGGCCGAGGCGCAGGTCCAGCTCTGGCCGGGCACCCCGGTCGCCGAGCCGCTGATCGACGACGACGCCGTCGTCGGCGTGCGACTGGTCGACCAGGGCACGAACCTCAAGGGCGAGCCGGAGGCCGGGTATCTGCCCGGGATGGACATCAAGGCGGCCCTCACCGTCGTCGCCGACGGCCCCGTCGGACCCGTCGGCGCGACGCTCGACGAGCACTTCGGGCTCCCGGAAGGCCATGAGCGGAGCGACTGGGCGGTCGGGATGAAGGCCGTCGTCGACCTGCCGCCCGACTGCGCGCTCGAACCCGGCACCGTGCTGCACACCATGGGCTACCCGGAGCCGGAGATCTTCGGCTTCCTGTACGTCCACTCGCCGGGCCTCGCCTCGCTCGGGATCTTCGTGCCGTCCACCCTCGACAGCCCGGTGCGCGCCAGCTACCGCTACCTCCAGCACTGGATGCAGCACCCCTACCTCTGGAAGCACCTCAAGGGCGGCCGGCTGCGGTCGTGGGGCGCCAAGTCGCTGCAGGAGTCCGGGCGCGACGGCGAGCCGTACCTCGTCGGCGACGGCTACGCCCGGATCGGCGAGGGCTCGGGCAGCACCAACGTGCTCACCAACTCCGGCGTCGACGAGGCGTGGGCCACCGGCGTGCAGCTCGCGGAGGCGGTGCTCGAGCTGCTCCGTGCGGGGGAGCCCTTCACCCGCGAGAACCTTGAGCGCACGTACGTCGCCCGCCGTCGGGCGAGCGCGCTCGACGCCCAGAGCAAGGTCGCGGCCAAGGCGCGCGTCGGGTTCCGGCGCGGCTTCGTGCGCGGCCTGGTCGGCATGGGGCTCGCGGGCATGACGCGGGGCCGGCTGCACGCGCGCGGCGGCTCCGCGCCCGTCGTGGCGAGCCTCGCGGAGCACTATCGCGGCAGGATCCCGGACGACGAGATCGCGCGCCTGGAGGCCGAGGCGAGCACGTCGCAGCGCTCGCGGCAGGAGCTGTACATGGACCGCGCCGGATGGCCCGCGATCCCGTTCGACGGTGAGCTGCTGATCTCGCACCAGGACGCGCTGCTGCTCGGCGGCAAGGTCCAGGCGCCCCCCGGCTACGCCGACCACGTCGTGTTCCTCGACCCCGCGCAGTGCGCGGCCTGCACGACCCACCTGTGCGTCAACATCTGCTCCGGGCAGGCGTTGACGTGGGACGGCGACGGACGCGTCCCCCTCTTCGACCGCGAGAAATGCGTCCACTGCGGCGCCTGCCAGTGGAGCTGCCCCGCTCCGCGCAAGCCGGGCCACGACGCCGCCGCCGTCGCCCTCAGGGCGGGCGCCGGGGGACTGCATTCCGCCGAGAACTGGACCGAACTAGGAGCACCGACGGAGATGAGATGACTGACGGCTACCACATCGTCGTGTGCGCGAGCCTCGTGCCCGACCCGATCCAGACCCTGGAACCGGTGCTCGCGGGCGGGCAACCCGCGCTGAAGAACGAGGCGATGCTCCCCTCGGTGCTCGACCCGTGGGCGGCGTGCGCGCTCTACGAGGCCGCGCACCTCGCGGCGAACACCCCCGGCAGCAAGGTGTGGCTCGTGAGCCTGGGACCCAAGGCCAAGCTGCAGCAGCTCATGATGCAGGTGGCGCAGAAGGTGCCGTTCGAGCTCGTCGCGCTCGACGGGTCCGCGAGCGGCTTCACCGACTCCTTCGAGGTCGCCGCGGCCCTGGCCGCCGCCATCGAGGGGATCGACGGGCTGGACCGGTCCCGGATGCTCCTCTTCGGGGGCTGCGCCTCCGCGTCCCGCGACGCCGGCGTCACGGTGCAGATGGTCGGGGAGCGCCTCGGCATCCACGACCAGTTCTTCGCCGTCGACGAGCTCGCGGTCCAGGGCGACGGGTCGATCCGGGTCCTGGAGCGCGCCGAGGGCGGCCGATACCTCGCGTCGGCGTGCGCCGGCGCGCCGCTCGTCGCGGCCTGGGCGACCGGGTCCTTGCCCGAGCCGCCCAACAGCCCGCAGGTCGGCATGCAGAACATGCGGACGATCATGCCGGCGCTGGCGCAGGCGAAGCCGGCCGCGCTCGGCGGGGACGGCACCACCTGGCTGTCGGCCGAGGTGCCGCAGCAACGGCGCGAGACGCGCATCGTGAAGGACTCCTCCGCCGACGAGATCGCGCAGGAGATCGCCGACTGGATCAAGGGCTAAGGGGGCCGCGAACCATGGACACGATTCTCTACCTGGCCCACACGGAGGCCGACGGAACGCTCGGCAAGGCCGCCTACGAGGCGCTGACCGCGGCGAAGAAGCTCGCGGGGGAGCTCGGGGGAGCGGTGGTCGCCGGTCTGATCGGCGCGGATTCCTCCGCGGCCGGAACGCTCGGCGTCGACCGGGTGCTCGCCGTGACCGGCGCCGACTTCGCCGTCTCCCGTTACGCGAGCGACGCCGCCGCGGCCGCAGCGCTCGTCGAGGCGTCCGCCGCCACGATCGTCGTCGCCCCGGGCACGGCGCGCTTCTCCCGGGCGCTACCCGGCGTCGCCGCGCGGCTCGACGGGCGGATCGAAACGCACGTCACGGCGCTCGCCGCCGACGGCGAGGCCGTCCAGTGCGAGCGCTGGTTCTACCGGCAGCGCATGGTGGCGACGCTGAGCCGCGCCCAGCGGCCGTGGTTCCTGCTCACCAGCGCCGGCGCGTTCGAACCCGCGCCCGCCGCGTCCGGCGCCGCGAGCGTCGAGGATGTCGCGGTGAGCCTCGAGGCCGCCGATCTCCGCACCTCCGTCACGGGAATCGAGGCCGCGGCCGCCGAGGCCCAGACCATCCGCCCGGACGCCGAGCTCCTACTCGTGGCCGGCGCCGGCTGGACCAAGAAGCAGAAGGACGGCGCGACGCACGTCAAGGAGGCGAGCGAGCTGGTGCTCGGCTTCCTCGACCGCACCAAGGCGTCGCTCGGCAGCTCGAAGTCGCTCGTCGACCAGGGCGCCGAGGGCGCGGAGGTCATGTCGTTCATGAGCCACCTCAACCAGATCGGCCAGACCGGCTCGACGCCGCGCCACCGCAAGGGGCTCGCGACGTGCTGCCACGGCGAGGAGCCGCACGTGGTCGGCTGGCGCTTCATCACGGAGCGCCGCGCGATCAACCTCGACGCGAGCTGCGGCTGGGCCCAGGGCAAGGCGGACGTGCTCTACGTCGCCGACGCGTTCGAGGTCATGGCGAAGGTTAACGCGCTGCTCGCGGCCGGGTACTGACCGCGCGCCTGCGCCACCGGAATAGGCCGTATCCGCCCGCCCCGACCACGACGAGGACGGCGACGTAGAGCCACGGGTTGCCGCCGCTGCCGGGGGTGCCGAACCCTTGCGGGTTGAGGCACGCCCCGTCGACGACCTTCAGCGGGTACTGGGTACCCCCGACGACCCACGTCGACTCGCCGTAGCCCGTGTGCGCGCACTCGGAGTAGTACGTCACGACGGGAGCCCGGCCGCCGAAGCCGAAGACGAGCCGTCCCGTGTCTCGGGGCGCCGGGCCTTCCATGATCACGGTCTCGAGAGGGTTGCCGTCGAACGCGGAATCGCCGATCTCGGAGACGTTGCCGGGGATGGTGACCGAGGCGAGTTGGTTGTCCTCGAACGCGGAATCGCCGATCGCGGTGACCGAATTCGGGATGGTGACCGAGGTGAGGCGGTTGTGGGCGAACTCCGAATACCGAATCTCGGTGATGGAGTCGGGGAGGGTGACCGAGGTGAGGTGGTTGTTGGCGAACGCGAGCCCGTAGATCTCGGTGACGGAGTTCGGGATCGTGACCGAGGTGAGGGCGTTGTGGTAGAAGGCCCGATGGCCGATCGTGACGACGGAGCCCGGGATGTCGATCGAGTCGAGGGAGTTGTTCTCGAACGCGGACCTGTCGATCACGGCGACGGAGCGTCCCAGGGAAACGGAATCGAGGGCGTTCCCCCTGAACGCCTCCTCGCCGATGTGGGTGACGGAATCGCCAATCGTGGCAGACGTGAGGGAGGAGTCGTCGAACGCCCGGCGGCCGATCGTAATGACGGAGTCCGGAATGTCGACGGAGGAAAGGGTCAAGTCGCTCAACGCGTAGTCGCCGATGTCGGTGACGGCGTACTCGACGGAGTCGAAGTCGACCGCTGCGGGGATGACGAGGTCGGTGTCTGATCCGAAGTAGTCGATGATCGACGCGCCAGCCGCGACGTTCGCGGACTCATACCGGAGGACGTAGCCATCCACGATCCCGACGGACCACGGGACCGGCGTCGGGGTGGGGGCGATCACGGTGCCATCCTCGTCGACGACCCGCACCGGGTAGGTTTCGGCGCCGAACGTCCAGGTGGGCGCCCGGAATCCGGGCCTGGCGTACCGGGCGGAGATCGTGACGATGGGGGCATCGCCCCCGCTGCCGAACACGGAACCCCTGTCGGTGGTCGGCTCCGGGCCCTCCAACACGACGGAGCGAAGGGGGTTCCTGGAAAACGCCACTCCGCCGAGCACGGTGACGGAGCCGGGGATGGTGACCGAGGTAAGGCCGTTGTCGAAGAATGCCGCAGGTCCGATCGACGTGACGGAATCGCCGAACGTGACGGAGGTGAGTCGATTGTGTTCGAACGCCGACTCGCCGATCTCGTCGACGGAGTCGGGGATGACGATCGTGGAGAGGGCGTTGTGGGCGAATGCCGAGTGTCCGATGGACGTGACGGAATCGCCGATCGTCGCGGAGGTGAGTCGATTGAGCGCGAACGCCGAATCGCCGATCGTGACGACGGAGTCGGGGATGACGATCGCGGTGAGGGCCCTGTCGGCGAATGCCGTACGCCCGATCCCCGTGATGGCGTACTCGACGGAGTCGATCTCGACCGTGGCGGGGATAACGGGCTCGGTGTCGGACCCGAGGTAGTCCGTGATACTTGCGCCGATCACGGCATGGTCCGGGTCGTACGAGACGGCGAAGTCGCCCACGGTGCGGCTGGCCGATTCCGCAGCGGACGGGATCGGCGGCACGGCGGCAGCCGTCGCCGCGGCGACGGCGACGGCCAACAAGCGGGAAAGCGTGCGCGGCATAACTACCCCCAGAAGTCGTCGATACGACGGCCAGAATCCCCCCTGGATGGAATTCACCCTAGCGGTGGCGGGTATTTTCGGTCGAGTGCCAGGAGGACGCCGGGGGACCTGCCTCGCCGTAGCGACTCTCGGGGATCGATCGAAGCCGACGTTCTCGAATGGCACGTCACTTCGAGGTGCAGCACACTGGGCCCATGGCCCCGGACGAGTTCCGCGTGTACGTCCGTCGCCGGCCGTTCTTTATTCTCTATGGCGTTTTCGCGTCGGCGTTGTTCGCGGTGCTCCTCGTTCTGCTGGTTGTCAATCACGACGCGGTTGTCTCGTCCTGGGCCGACGCCCAGTCGTCCAGTCCGCGGGAGCATTGGGGATCCGAGCACTCGCGTGAGTTGGTCCTCCTCACGGAGGCGTTCTTGGCGTATTTGACAGTGCAGATGGTGCTCGGGACTCTCCTGAGGGTCGGGAGGATCCCGCTCGTGATTGCCACGGATCTACACGGCCCCACCGCGACGGTTCGAATGCCGCTTTCCCGGCCCTTCCTTCTGTCGAAATCGCTCGTTCTCAGTCGCGATGAGGAGATCGATATCGCGTTCGTACGCCGATACAAGAGGAACGAGCTGAGCATCACGTCAGGCCGCACCACAATCGTCAGGCGCCTTAATGACCAGATCGACGTGGATCGGGGGGATCTCTTCGTCGAGTGGCTGAAGTCTCGGGGGTACGTAGCGCGGGGAGTCGGGTTCGTAACGACGACGCCCCCCGACTAGCGCCGCTCCGTTCGCCGACGCGTCCTAGACGTTCAGGTCGAACGCGACCACGATCGCCCGGGCGAGCGCGGCCTCCTGCTCGGGCGTGAGGTAGCCGATCACGGGGCCGAGGGCGGCGCGGTCGATCGTGGCGACGTTGTCCAGCGAGATGACCGACGCGTCGGCGAGCCCGTTGTGGGCGCCTACGGCGACCTCGGTGGAGAGGCCGCGGACCGTCGAGGTGATGGGAGCGACGGTCACGCGCGCGAGGTAGGGGACGACGGCCTCGCGGGTGAGGAGGACCACCGGGCGGGGCTTGTCGAGCCTGGCGGTGTGGACGGCTCGCATCGCGTTAGTCGAGGTCCGGGGTCACGGCCGCCGCCGCGGCGGTGAACGCGGCGAGGTCGGCGTCGTCGCCGGTCGCGGCGTAGATGGCGGCATCCCGCTCCGCGAGGATCGCGCGGCGCTCCCGTTCGATGGCGCGCGCGACGAGCGCGGCGCGGCTGGCAGCCGCACCCGCGGCGACCTGGGCGTCGAGAAACGCGACGGCCTCGTCGGGCAGACGCACGGTGATCTGGGTGCTCATCCCAACATGGTATGGCATCGAATCCCACGGCGACAGGGGCGCGGCGGCTCGGGGCGGGGTCACGCCGTCACGGTAGCGCCGCGCGGGCACGCGCGCCGCGTATCCACAGGGGGCGACGACGAGCGCCGCTTCGACGCCGTCGTCCCGGGCGCCCACCCGACGTAGGTGATACTAGAAGGGTGACTTCTGTATCCCTCGGCATGCCCGCCCTCCCCGCCACCCCCCTCGCCCCCCGCCGCGCGTCCCGCAAGATCCGCGTCGGCTCCGTGGAGGTCGGCGGCGACGCGCCCGTCAGCGTCCAGTCCATGACGACCACCCTCACGGCGAACATCGACGAGACGCTCCAGCAGATCGCCGAGCTCACCGCGGCCGGGTGCGACATCGTCCGCGTCGCCGTGCCCAGCCAGGACGACGCCGACGCGCTGCCCGCCATCGCGAAGAAGTCCCAGCTCCCGGTCATCGCGGACATCCACTTCCAACCCAAGTACGTGTTCCAGGCGATCGACGCCGGATGCGCCGCCGTGCGCGTCAACCCCGGCAACATCATCAAGTTCGACGACAAGGTCGGGGAGATCGCCAAGGCGGCGAAGGACGCGGGCGTCTCGCTCCGCATCGGCGTCAACGCCGGCTCCCTCGACCCGCGCCTCATGGAGAAGTACGGCAAGGCCACACCGGAGGCGCTCGTCGAGTCCGCGGTGTGGGAGGCGGGCCTCTTCGAGGAGCACGACTTCCACGACTTCAAGATCTCCGTCAAGCACCACGACCCCGTCGTCATGATCCACGCCTACCGCCAGCTCGCCGAGCGCGGCGACTGGCCGCTGCACCTCGGCGTCACCGAGGCCGGCCCCACCTTCCAGGGCACCATCAAGTCCGCGACCGCCTTCGGGGCGCTGCTCGCCGAGGGCATCGGCGACACGATCCGCGTCTCGCTCAGCGCCCCGCCGGTGGAGGAGGTCAAGGTCGGCATCCAGATCCTCCAATCGCTCGGGCTGCGCGAGCGGAAACTCGAGATCGTCTCATGCCCCAGCTGCGGCCGCGCCCAGGTGGACGTGTACGAGCTCGCCGAGAAGGTCACCGCCGGGCTCGACGGCATGGAGGTGCCGCTCCGGGTCGCCGTCATGGGCTGCGTCGTCAACGGCCCCGGCGAGGCGCGCGAGGCCGACATCGGGGTCGCCTCCGGCAACGGCAAGGGTCAGATCTTCGTCAAGGGAGAGGTCATCGCGACCGTTCCCGAGCGCGACATCGTCGAGACCCTCATCGCCGAGGCGATGCGCCTCGCGGAGACCATGGAGCCCGAGGAGGGCGCGTCCCCGGAGGTGTCCATTCGGTGAGGACCGACGCGGGATGACCTCAAAGGCGAGGGGCGACCGATGACCGACTCGTTGCTGCGTCGGTCGCGATCCAAGGTCGCGCTCTCGCCGCTGCGCCTCGACGACGTCGACGAGGGCCTCGCGCTGTGCGCCCGCGACCCCGTCGCGTACGTCATGCCCGCGATGCACCTCGAGTTCGCCGCCGCGACCGGGCACGTCGTCTCCGGCCAGCTGTGGGCCGTGCGCGACCGCGCCGGGCGCGGGGGAATGCTCGGACGCGGATCGTCGCGGGACGCGCCGCTCACGGGCCTGCTGTGGTCCGGCGCCAACCTTGTCCCCGCGCTGCCCGGCCTCGATGACGAGGCGATCGATGCCGTCGCCGACGCGATGCTCAGCCGCGTGTCGCGCCCGAGCGCGCTCGTCGGCGAGGCCGCCGTCGTCCTCCGGATGTGGGAGCGCGTCGAACGGAAGTGGGGCCCCACGCGCGACCGCCGCCCCGAGCAGTGGCTCATGGCGCTCACCGGGCCCCCGACCCGCCCGACGCCGCTCGAGCCCGGCGACCGCGCCCTCGACTCCCTCCGGCTCGAACCCGTGCGCCTCGCGACCCTCGACGACTTCGACGCCGTCCTGCCCGCCGCCGTCCACATGTTCATCGGCGAGGTCGGGTACGACCCGCTCGAGCACGGTCGCGCGGGATACGAGGAGCGGCTGCGGCGGCTCATCCGCCTCGGGCGCTCGTTCGTTCAATACGGCACGATCGCCGGCGTCCGCCAGGTGGTGTTCAAGGCCGAGGCGGGCATCGTCGGCGGGGGAGTGGCGGAGATCCAGGGCGTCTGGGTGCAGCCGACGCTGCGGGGCCGGGGCTTCGGACGCGCGGGCGTCGCGGAGGTCGTCGACCTGGTGCAGGACGGGCTCGCGCCGACGGTCTCGCTCTACGTCAACGACTACAACGACCGCGCGATCCGCGCCTACGAGGCCGTGGGGTTCCAGCGCGTCGGGACGTTCGCGACGGTGATGGTGTAGCCCCACTAGGCTGTGGGCATGCTTCGGATGTCCACGCTCTTCCTCCGCACCCTCCGCGAAGACCCCGCCGACGCCGAGGTCGCCTCGCACCGGCTCCTCGTCCGCGCGGGATACATCCGCCGCGCCGCGCCCGGCATCTACTCGTGGCTGCCGCTCGGGTTGCGCGTCCTCGCGAAGATCGAGGCCGTGGTGCACGAGGAGATGGAGGCATCGGGCTCGCAGCAGGTCCACTTCCCGGCCCTGTTGCCGGCCGAGCCGTACGAGGCGAGCGGGCGCTGGACGGACTACGGCCCCAACCTGTTCCGGTTGAAGGACCGCAAGGGCGGCGACTACCTCCTCGCGCCCGACCCACGAGGAGATGTTCACCCTCCTGGTGAAGGACCTCTACTCGTCGTACAAGGACCTGCCGCTGTCGCTGTACCAAATCCAGACCAAGTACCGCGACGAGGCGCGGCCCCGCGCCGGACTCATCCGCGGGCGCGAGTTCATCATGAAGGACGCCTACACGTTCGACCTCACCGACGAGGGCCTCGCCGCCTCCTACGCGGCCCAGCGCGCCGCCTACATCCGCGTCTACGAGCGGCTCCACCTGCCGTACGTGATCGTGTCCGCGATGTCCGGCGCGATGGGCGGGTCCGTGTCCGAGGAGTTCCTCTGCCCCGTCGAGGTGGGGGAGGACACGTACGTCCGCTCGCCCGGCGGGTACGCCGCGAACGTCGAGGCCGTCTCGACCGTCGTCCCCGACCCGGTCCCGTTCGACGACGCGCCCGCCGCGCACGTCGAGGACACCCCCGACGTGCCGACCATCGACTCGGTCGTCGCGCTCGCCAACGAGCGCTACCCGCGACCCGACCGCCCCTGGACCGCGGCCGACACCCTCAAGAACGTCGTCGTCGCCGTCACGGACCCCGCGGGCGAGCGATCGCTCCTCGTCATCGCCGTCCCCGGGGACCGCGACGTCGACCTCAAGCGCACCGAGGCCGTGCTCAGCCCCGCGCTCGTCGAGCCCGCCACCGAGGCGGATTTCGCGAAGCACCCCTCCCTCGTCGCCGGGTACATCGGCCCCGGCCACGGCGACACCCATGTGCGGCACGTGTTCGACCCGCGCATCGTCCCCGGGACCCGGTGGATCACCGGCGCGAACGCGAAGGACAAGCACGTGTTCGATTTGGTCGCCGGTCGCGACTTCGACCCGAGCGACACCATCGAGGCGGCGGAGGTCCGCGCGGGCGACCCGGCCCCCGACGGCTCCGGCCCGCTCGAGCTCGCGCGCGGCGTCGAGATCGGTCACATCTTCCAGCTCGGCACCAAGTACGCCGAGGCGCTCGGGCTTTCCGTCCTCGACGAGAACGGCAAGTCCCGCGTCGTCACCATGGGCAGCTACGGCCTCGGCATCACGCGCGTGCTCGCCGTGCTCGCGGAACTCAATAACGACGAGCTCGGCCTCGCGTGGCCCGCTCACGTCGCGCCGTACCACGTCCACGTGGTGGCGACCGGCAAGGACGACGCGGTGTTCGTCGCGGCGGAGGGCATCGCCGAGGCGCTCGAGCAGCTCTCCGTCGAGGTGTGCTACGACGACCGCCGCGGCGCGTCCCCCGGCGTGAAGTTCAAGGACGCCGAGCTCATCGGGGCGCCCTTCATCGTCGTCGTGGGCAAGGGGCTCGCGGCCGGCACGGTCGAGATCCGGGACCGGCGCGCCGGGACGACGGACGAGGTTCCGGTCGCGGACGCCGCGGCGGAGGTCGCGAAGAGGGTCGCGGCCGCGCTCGCCGACTCGTAGGTATTCATCGAGCGAGGAACCCGGCGACCCGGGGACGCGGTGTACTCACCGTGCGCACGGTGCCTGAGACCGATGATGCGGTTGTGACGAGATCCGCGGTCACGTCAACCTCGTGCGTCAACTCCGCCTCAGGGGCCGTGCGCACGGTAGGGCTGCGGCGCCGGCTGGCGTGCAGGTATTCAGCGGATGACGCACGTGGCGAACGAGGTACTCGGTCGGCTAGTTTCCGGGGAGCACGACGCCGGGAAGGGCGATCGCGTCGTCCACCGAGGCGCCCGGCCACAGCAGGCCCTGCACCAGCGAGTCGTACGCGCCGGAGATGAGCCACGCGCGATCGGCGAGCCCGGCGTCTCCGAGCCGGGCCGCGATCGCGAACGTCGCGATGTAGCGGTCGGCGATGCCGGCCTCCGTCTCGCGCGCGAGCGCGTCCATCGCGTCGGCGTCCTCGAATTGGTCGCGGTCCACCACGTAAGCCGGGCTGCGCGGGTCGGTCGTCGCGAGGGCGACCAGGTCGTCGGCGCGCTTCTCGTGGATCCGGGACCGCGCGAGGGCCTGCGTGCGGGCGTCGCCCTTGGTGCGCGCCGCGATCACCTCGTAGACGTAGGCCGCGTAGTCGTGGGCGACGATGATCCCCTCGAGCGTGTCCTCGTCCAGCGCCGTCGACGCGGGAACGAGGTCGGCGAACGCCGCGCCGGGGGCGGGGCGCTCCTCCGCGAGCGGCGCGTCCCCGGAGGCGATGACGTCCTGGTAGGCGCCCACCCCGAGGGCCTCGGCGTGGCTCAGGCCGATCGAGGCGAGCAGGAGGGCCAGCTCGGGGTCCTCCGCGATGAGCGCGTCGGACAGGTCCTCGTCGCGCGCGTGCGCTGCGGCGATCACGACGGCGGACGGGGGCTGGGGAAGGGTGGGCGAGGGGGTGACGGACGCCGTCGGGCTCGCCGACGGGAACGGCACGTACACGCCGCCGAGGGCGTCGAGGTGAGGAGTGGCGAACGCCGTCTCCGCCTGGATCAGGAACTCCTGTCCGGGGGTCTGCGCGCCCGTCGTCACCGCGAGCGCGTCGAGCACCGCCGCCTCGCGCTGCGCGGCCTCGTTGCGCAATACGTCGTACTGCGTGGCCGTCGGCGTCACCGGGGGCGAGGTCTCCCGGCGGAGCTGGCAGCCGCTCGCGGACGCGAGAAGCACCGCGCCGAGCGCGACGACCGCCGCGCGCTTTCGCATCGTCCCCATGCGCGCCATCATTACACGAGACGGCGCGCCGCCGTAGACTGTCGGGCAACTACAGACGCGGCGCGCACGTTGTGCAGGGGGAGGCGAGTCCCATGGACATCGATCTCGCGGCGCTGCGCGGACTCGAGAAGGAGCGCGACATCTCAGCTTCGACGTCCTCATCGACGCCATCGAGCAGGCGCTCGCTCGCGTACCACAAGACCCCCGGCGCCCACCGACACGCCCGCGCGGTCGTCGACCGCGACGACGGGCAAGGTGAGCATCCAGGCGCGCGAGGAGCCGGAGGAGGGCTCCGAGAGCCGCTCAGGAGATGCCCGAGTTCGACCACACGCCCGCCGACTTCGGCCGCATCGCCACGTCGACCGCGCGCCAGGTCATCATCCAGCGGCTTCGCCAGGCGGGGGACGACGCCGTGCTCGGCGAGTACGCCGGTCGCGAAGGGCAGCTGGTGTCCGGCGTCATCCAGCAGCGCGCCGACCCGCGCAACGTCCACGTCGACCTCGGCGACGTCGAGGCGCTGCTGCCCCAGCACGAGCAGGTGCCCACCGAGACCTACGCCCACGGCGAGCGCATCCGCGGCTACGTCCTCGAGGTCGCGCGCGGCCTGAAGGGCGCCGTCCATCACGCTCTCGCGCACCCACCCCGGGCTCGTGCGCAAGCTCTTCGAACTCGAGGTCCCCGAGATCGCCGACGGCACCGTCGAGATCATGAGCCTCGCCCGCGAGGCCGGGCACCGCTCCAAGATGGCCGTTCGCTGCCACCGTCCCGGGGGTCAACGCCAAGGGCGCGTGCATCGGCCCCATGGGCGCCCGCGTCCGCGCCGTGATGGCGGAGCTTCGCGGCGAGAAGATCGACATCGTCGACTGGGACCGAGGACCCCGCCACCTTCGTCGGCAACGCGCTCAGCCCCGCCCGCGTCGTCTGCGTGACCGTCGTCGACGCGGAGGCTCGGGCCGCCCGCGTCGTCGTCCCCGACTACCACCTCTCGCTCGCGATCGGCAAGGAGGGCCAGAACGCCCGCCTCGCCGCGCGACTGACCGGCTGGCGCATCGACATCCGCTCCGACGAGGCGCCGGACACGCCGGGCGCGCAGCAGGCGCACGGCTAGGCCTGCGCCGTCGCCCGCCGACTTCCCGCTACACTAATGACGCCGAGAAACCCACCCCCCGGTCCCGTGCGCACCTGCGTCGGATGCCGGGAACGGGCTCCTCGGTCGGACCTCGTGCGGCTGGTCATGAGCGGCGGAAGCGTCGTGATCGATCGGTCGCAGAGCATGCCGGGACGGGGAGCGTACCTGCACCCCACACCGGAATGCGGGGACCGGGCGCGCCAGCGGCGAGCCATCGGGCGGGCCTTGCGTCAACCCGAGGCGGACCCGAGCGCGGCGTTGTCGGACGCGGACTTCCTCCGTGCGCCGTGACCGTCCCGGAACCAGGCCGTCCACCATCGACCGTCGAAAGAACGGGATCACTCCCATGAGCGCACGATGAGTACCGCGAAATGAGTTTCGCTCACTAACGATGGTTCGGCCCTGCCTCGGTCGAACCGAGACAGGAGAGTTGTGGCAAAGCCCCGCGTTCACGAGATCGCGAAAGAGCTCGGCATTTCGAGCAAAGACCTGATCGCGAAATTGATTGAGATGGGCGAGTACGTCAAGGGACCGTCCTCGACGCTCGAAGCCCCCGTCATCCGCAAGGCCCGCGAGGCCTTCCCCGCGCCCAAGAAGGCGCCCGCCAAGAGCGAGGCCGCGAAGTCTGAGGCGGCCGAGAGCGAGGGCGCGAAGCCCGCAGCGGAAGCCCGCCGCCAAGAAGACGAGCAAGCCCGCCGCCGCGCCCGCCCCCGAGGCGGAGAAGAAGGCGCCGAGCACGCCCGCGCCCAAAGCCGACGCCCCCGCGGAGGACAAGCCGAAGGCTGCCGAGCCCGAGGCGTCCGAACCCGCCGGGGACAAGCCAGCCGTCACGCCGGCCGACGCCGCGCCCCGCCCGCGTCCCCGACCGGGCGGCAACAACCCGTTCGCCGCGCCGCGTCCCCGGCCGCGCCCCGGCGGCAACAACCCGTTCCAGGCCCCGCGCGCCTCGCGCCCGGCGCCCGGATCCCGCGGCCCGTCCGCTCCGGGCGCCCCCGCCGCAGGCGCCGGATCGCGCGGCGGACCCCGCCCCACCGGCGCCGGAGCCCCCCCGGGCCGCGGCGCCCCCGGAGGCGGCGCCCCCGGCCGCGGTCGCGGAGGATTCGCCCCTGGGTCCCGTCCCGCCCCCGGCGGACGCGGACGAGGCGGAGGCACGGCCGGAGCGTTCGGCCGCGCCGGAGGCAAGCCCGTACGCGGACGCAAGAGCAAGCGCGCCAAGCGCCAGGAATACGAGCAGCAGCAGGCGCCGTCCATCGGCGGCGTCCAGGTTCCCCGCGGGGACGGCTCCACCGTCATCCGTCTGCGCCGCGGCTCGACGCTGTCCGACTTCGCCGAGAAGATCGACGTCAACCCCGCGTCGCTCGTGACCGTCCTGTTCCACCTGGGAGAGATGGCCACCGCCACCCAGTCGCTCGACGAGGGCACGTTCGAGACCCTCGGCGCCGAGCTCGGGTACGTCATCCAGATCGTCTCCCCCGAGGAGGAGGACCGCGAGCTCCTCGAGGACTTCAACATCGACCTCGACGCCGAGCTCGCCGCCGAGACGGACGAGGACCTCGAGGCCCGGCCGCCGGTCGTCACCGTCATGGGCCACGTCGACCACGGAAAGACCCGCCTGCTCGACGCGATCCGCAAATCCGACGTCATCTCCGGCGAGTCCGGCGGCATCACCCAGCACATCGGCGCCTACCAGGTGCACCACGAGCACGAGGGCGCGATGCGGGCGATCACCTTCATCGACACCCCCGGACACGAGGCGTTCACCGCCATGCGTGCCCGAGGCGCTCGCGTCACCGACATCGCGATCCTCGTGGTCGCGGCGGACGACGGCGTGATGCCGCAGACGATCGAGGCGCTCAACCACGCCCAGTCGGCGAACGTGCCGATCGTCGTCGCGGTCAACAAGATCGACAAGGACGGCGCGAACCCCGACAAGGTGCGCCAGCAGCTCACCGAGTACAACCTCGTGGCCGAGGAGTACGGCGGCGACACGATGTTCGTCAACGTCTCCGCGCTCCAGGGCAAGGGCGTCGACGACCTCCTCGAGGCCGTCCTGCTCACCGCCGACGCCGGGCTCGACCTGCGGGCCAACCCGGACAAGGACGCGCGAGGCGTGGCCGTCGAGGCCCACCTGGACAAGGGTCGCGGCGCGGTCGCGACCGTGCTCGTCCAGTCGGGAACGCTCAAGGTCGGCGACGCGATCGTCGCCGGCACGGCCCACGGGCGCGTGCGCGCGATGTTCGACGAGCACGACCAGCCGGTCGAGGAGGCGCTGCCCGCCCGCCCGGTCATGGTGCTCGGGCTCCAGTCCGTCCCGTCCGCGGGCGACTCGTTCCTCGTGGCCGACGACGAGCGCACCGCGCGTCAGATCGCCGAGAAGCGCGAGGCGGCCGTCCGTGCCGCCGAGCTCGCGAAGCGCCGCAAGCGCATCAGCCTCGAGGACTTCACCGAGGCCCTCGCGCAAGGCAAGGTCGACACGCTCAACCTCATCATCAAGGGCGACGTCTCCGGCGCCGTCGAGGCACTCGAGGACGCCCTGCTGGCGATCGACGTGGGCGACGAGGTGGACCTCCGGGTCATCCACCGCGGCGTCGGCGCCGTCACCCAGAACGACGTCAACCTCGCCACGGTGGACCGCGCCATCATCATCGGGTTCAACGTGCGTCCCGCCGAGCGCGTCCAGGAGATGGCGGACCGCGAGGGCGTGGACATGCGCTTCTACTCGGTCATCTACCGCGCGATCGAGGACATCGAGGCGGCCCTCAAGGGCATGCTCAAGCCCGAGTTCGTCGAGAACCAGACGGGGTCGGCGGAGATCCAGGAGATCTTCCGCTCGTCCAAGTTCGGCAACATCGCCGGGTGCATGGTGCGTTCCGGGAGCGTCCGCCGCGGCGCCAAGGCCCGCGTCACGCGCGACGGCGTCGTCGTCGGCGAGGCGGAGATCGACACCCTCCGCCGGTTCAAGGACGACGCGACCGAGGTCCGCGAGGGCTTCGAGTGCGGCATCGGGCTCGGCAAGTTCAACGACATCCAGGTCGGGGACGTCATCGAGACGTTCGAGACGGTCGAGGTTCCGAGGACCTGATGGCCGACTCCCCGCGCGCCCTTCGCGTCGCGGGCACGATCCGACGGGTCGTGGCCCGCGCGCTCGAGACGGAGATCAAGGATCCCCGGCTCGGATTCGTCACGGTCACGGACGTCCGCGTGACGGGCGACGTCCAGCACGCGACGGTGTTCTACACGGTGTACGGGGACGAGGAGGCGCGGGCGGAGACGGCCGCGGCCCTCGCCTCCGCCAAGGGGCGGCTGCGCTCGCTCGTGGGCGGCGAGCTGGGCATCCGGCTCACGCCGACGCTCGAGTTCGTCCTCGACGCCGTGCCCGAGACCGCGGCGAGCCTCGAGAAGGCGCTAGGCGAGGCCCGGGCCCGGGACGAGGCGGCCGCCGCCGCGCGCCAGGGCGCGGCCTACGCCGGCGACGCCGACCCGTACCGCCACCCGGACGCCGACGCGGGTGACGACGAGTAGCCCCGCCTCACCCGGGTTCGTCGTCGTCGACAAGCCCGCGGGCTGGACGTCGCACGACGTCGTGGCCCGCATGCGCCGCCTCGCCGGAACGCGCAAGGTCGGCCACGCCGGAACCCTCGACCCGATGGCCACCGGCGTGCTCGTCGTCGGCATCGGCCAGGCGACGCGCCTGCTGTCCTTCGTCACCGCGGCGGACAAGTCGTACGACGCGACCGTCCGGCTCGGCGTCGCGACGGTCACCGACGACGCCGAGGGTGAGGTGACGCGGCGGGTCGACGCCTCGGGGATCGGCGCGGAGCGGATCGACGCCGCGATCGCGCGCCTCACCGGCCGGATCGAGCAGGTGCCCAGCGCGGTCAGCGCGATCAAGGTGGGCGGCAAGCGGTCGTACGCGCGGGTGCGCGCGGGGGAGGGCGTCGAGCTCGCCGCGCGTCCCGTGACGGTGAGCCGCTTCGAGCGGGGCGAGCCCGGCTCGCGCCGAGGACGACGGCGTCCCGTGCCTCGACCTCGACGTGTCCGTCACCGTCAGCTCCGGGACTTACGTGCGCGCGCTCGCGCGCGACCTCGGCGGCGCGCTCGGCGTCGGCGGACACCTGACGGCGCTGCGCCGCACCCGCGTCGCGGGGTTCGTGGTCGACGACGCGACTCCGCTCGAGGACCTCACGGCGGCCGTCGAGGCGGGCGAGCCGCTGCCGCTCATCCCGCTCGCCGCGGCGGCCACCGGCGCGCTCCCGTCGCGCGAGGTGACCGCCGAGGAGGCCCGCGAGCTCTCGTTCGGGCGCCGCATCGCCCGTGACGCGTCGGACGGCGAGCCGACCGCCGAGGCGCCCCTCGCCGTCGTCGGCCCGGACGGGTCGCTCGTCGCGCTCGTCGTCGCCGCGGGCGAGCACCTGCGTCCGAACGCCGTGTTCGCCGCGGATAGGATGGGCGCACCATGAACACGGAGGCGCGGGCGTCGGTCGCCCACGGCGCGCGATGACCGAGGTGTCGCGATGACCGAGCTGTGGCGCTCCCTGGAGGACGTTCCCGCCGACTTCGGACCCACGGTCGTGACGCTCGGCAACTTCGACGGCGTCCACCGCGGTCACCAGGCCGTCCTCGAGACCCTCGTCGCGGACGCGCGCGCGGCCGGGCACCGGTCCGTCGCCGTCACGTTCGACCCGCACCCGCGCGCCGTCCACCGCCCCGACTCTCCTCCGACGCTCATCACGGGCATCGAGGATCGGATCGAGCGGCTCGCCGCCACCGGGCTCGACGCGGTGCTCGTCGTCCACTACACGCTCGACTTCGCGCGCCAGAGCCCCGAGGAGTTCGTGCGGACCTGGTTCGTCGACGGGCTGCGCGCCGCGACCGTCGTCATCGGTCACGACACGACGTTCGGGTGGGGCAACGCCGGCCACGCCGAGACGATGCGGGAGCTCGGGGAGCAGATGGGCTTCCGCGTCGAGATCGTCGAGTGGGCCGGCGTGGCGAATGGGTCCGAGCGGCGCTGGTCCTCGACGTGGGTGCGCGAGCTGATCGGCGCGGGCGACGTCGCGGGGGCCGCGCGCGTGCTCGGGCGGCCGCACCGCCTGCGCGGCGAGATCGTCCACGGCGACGCGCTCGGGCGCGAGATCGGATTCCCCACCGCGAACCTCGACGTGTACGCGGGGATGCTCCCCGCCCACGGCGTCTACGCCGGGACCTTCACCGTCGTCGACCCGGGGCCGAGCGCGGACGCCGCGACGCTCGTCGGCGAGCCGCACGACGGCCGCCATCAGCGTGGGGGTGAACTCCACCGTCGGAGGGACGGACGTGAGTGTCGAGGCGCACCTGATCGACGTCGAGGGCGTCGACCTGTACGGCGCGCGCTGTGCGCTCGACTTCATCGCGCGGCGTCGCGACATGGTGACGTTCGGGTCGGTCGAGGAGCTGTCCGCGGCGCTCGCCGAGGACGTCGTGTGGTGCCGCGAGGTCCTCGGCGCCCGCTAGCGGGGTCGGGACCCGGAGCGGAACCCGGGCGCGCGGTGCCGCGAGGTGCTCGGCGCCCGCTCGGACGCCTCCTGGTGGGCAGATTCCCTTCGCTTTCCGGCGGTTTCGCAGCAGAAACGTCCACCAGCGAGCTCTGAGCCGCATTCTCGCCCCGAGTCGATGCGAATCTGTCCACAGGGGAGTCCTGTGGGCGATTCTGCGCAGCGGAGGCGACTCCGCGATCGCCCGACGCTGGCGCAGGGTCCCGGCCCGGCGCTGGTACGATGATCCCCGCCGTGAAACGGCCGCGGAGTGAAGTGCCCCGGAGAACAGGCCCGGGTGCGCCGCGCAACGACCAGAAGGAGACGACGTGCCGCTCGAGCCCGACGTGAAGAAGACCATCATGGCCGAGTACGCGACCAGCAAGGACGACACGGGTTCTCCCGAGGTCCAGATCGCGCTGCTCAGCCAACGCATTTCCGACCTGACGGAGCACCTCAAGGTGCACCAGCACGACCACCACTCGCGCCGCGGACTCCTGCTCCTCGTGGGCAAGCGCCGTCGCCTCCTGGGTTACCTCCAGAAGATCGACATCGACCGCTACCGCGCGATCATTCAGAAGCTCGGCCTGCGCCGCTAGGCGTCGGCGGGCCTCCGGGTGCCCAGGCGCCCGGGCGCCACGGCGCCCCTCTGATACCATGTTCGCGGCCCTCCGGCACCGCCGGGGGACGCCATCCAACTGCATCACACATACCCGAGCAGGCTTCCTGAGCGCTGATCATCGGTGGTGATGGGCAGAGCGGTGAGTGACATCCCGCTCTGAGCATTTCGACTGACGATCAGCGGCGAGGCTCCGGCTTCGCGCCCTCGCCTGCCTGCTCCCGCATAAAGGAGCGACTTCCTCATGGAAGGTCCCGAAATTCAGCACGCCGAAGCCGTGATCGACAACGGCGCGTTCGGCAAGCGGACGGTCCGGTTCGAAACCGGTCGTCTCGCCAAGCAGGCCGCCGGCGCCGTCGCGGCATACCTCGACGACGACACGATGGTCCTGTCGGCCACGACGGCCGGCAAGAAGCCCCGCGAGGGCTTCGACTTCTTCCCGCTCACGGTGGACGTGGAGGAGCGGCAGTACGCCGCCGGCCGCATCCCCGGCTCGTTCTTCCGCCGCGAGGGGCGCCCCACGACGGACGCCATCCTCACGTGCCGCCTCATCGACCGGCCGCTGCGCCCGTCGTTCGTCAGCGGACTCCGCAACGAGATCCAGGTGGTCGTCACCGTCTTGGCGGTCGACCCCGATGAGCAGTACGACGTCCTCGCGATCAACGCGGCCTCGATGTCCACGCAGATCGCCGGCCTGCCGTTCAGCGGCCCGATCGGCGCGACGCGCATCTCCCTCATCGACGGCCAGTGGGTCGCGTTCCCGCGCTTCAGCGACATCCCGCGCTCGGTGTTCGACATGGTCGTCGCCGGCCGCGTCGTCGGCGACGACGTCGCGATCATGATGGTCGAGGCGGAGGCCACCCCCGACGCTCTCGACCTGGTCGCGGGCGGCGCCAAGGCCCCGACCGAGGAGGTCGTGGCCGAGGGCCTGGAGGCGGCGAAGCCGTTCATCCGCGTCCTGTGCGAGGCGCAGGCGAAGCTCGCGAAGACGACGGCGAAGCCGACGGGCGAGTTCCCCGTCTTCCTCGACTACGAGGACGACGTCCTCGAGGCGGTCTCGAAGGTCGCGGAGAAGGACCTCGCCGCGGCGTTGCAGATCGCGGACAAGCAGGAGCGCGAGACGCGCCTGGACGAGATCAAGGCCGCGACGATCGAGGCGCTCACCGCGCAGTTCGAGGAGCGCATGGGCGAGGTGTCGGCCGCGATCCGTTCGCTCACCAAGAAGACCGTGCGCCAGCGCATCCTCAAGGACGGCGTCCGCATCGACGGCCGCGGGCTCGCGGACATCCGTCCGGTCTCCGCGGAGGTCGCGGTCATCCCGCGCGTGCACGGGTCGGCCCTGTTCGAGCGCGGCGAGACGCAGATCCTCGGCGTCACGACGCTCAACATGCTCAAGCTGGAGCAGCAGATCGACTCGTTCTCCCCGGAGAACAAGAAGCGCTACATGCACCACTACAACTTCCCGCCGTACTCGACCGGCGAGACCGGCCGCGTCGGCAGCCCCAAGCGCCGCGAGATCGGACACGGGGCGCTCGCCGAGCGGGCCCTCATCCCGGTCCTGCCCAAGCGCGAGGACTTCCCGTACGCGATCCGCGAGGTCTCCGAGGCCCTCGGGTCGAACGGTTCCACCTCGATGGGTTCGGTGTGCGCCTCGACGCTCGCCATGCTCAACGCCGGCGTGCCGCTGCGCGCGTCCGTCGCGGGCATCGCGATGGGGCTCGTGTCCGACACGGTGGACGGCGAGACCCGCTACGCGGCCCTCACCGACATCCTGGGCGCGGAGGACGCGTTCGGCGACATGGACTTCAAGGTCGCCGGCACCAAGGAGTTCGTCACGGCCATCCAGCTCGACACCAAGCTCGACGGCATCCCCGCCGAGGTGCTGGGTGGCGCGCTCGGCCAGGCCCGCGACGCGCGCCTGCACATCCTCGGCATCATGAACGCCGCGATCAGCGAGCCGGACGAGATGAGCCCCAACGCGCCGCGCATCATCACGGTGCAGGTGCCCGTCGACAAGATCGGCGAGGTCATCGGCCCCAAGGGCAAGATGATCAACCAGATCCAGGACGACACCGGCGCGGAGATCTCGATCGAGGACGACGGCACGGTGTTCATCGGCGCGGTGAACGGCGAGTCCGCCAACGCCGCGCGCGAGGCCATCAACGCCATCGCCAACCCGCACATGCCGGAGGTGGGGGAGCGCTTCGTCGGGACCGTCGTCAAGACGGTCGCGTTCGGCGCGTTCATCTCGCTCAGCCCCGGCAAGGACGGCCTGCTCCACGTCTCGGAGATCCGCAAGCTCGCCGGAGGCAAGCGCGTGGAGAACGTCGACGACGTGATGAGCGTGGGCCAGAAGGTCCAAGTCGAGGTCAAGGAGATCGACCCGCGCGGCAAGCTGTCGCTCGGCATCGTCGAGGAAGGCGAGAAGGCCGACGCGTAGGCGTTTTAGTAACACTGAAACGAACCGGAGGGGCGGTGCGGGGAAACCCGCGCCGCCCCTCCGTCGTTCCTCGGGGGGCGGCCTGCTAGTCGCAGGTTTCCGATTCCGCCTGCTCGATGAGCTCGACGGCCGCGTTCGCCGCGTCGTCGTCCGCCGCGTCCGGCGCGGGGATCGCGTCGAGCGCGTCGAGGAAGGATTCGAGGTCGGGAGCCTCGCTCGCGGCCGCGTAGATCGACGCCATGGGCCCCACGACCGCGAGGAGGTCGTCGAGAGCGCGCGCGACCTCGTCCGTGGGCGCGGCGTCCCTCGCCCGTTCCAGTGCCGTGACGCGGTCCCTGAACGCCTCCCCCCGGACGTGCCCCACTCGTGGAGCGTGGTCATGTCGCCCGCTTCGGCGTCGGCGAGGACGCGCGTCCCGGGGAAGTTCGCCGACATACCGCCGAACGACGCGACGGTGTCCGACGCCCCGCAGAAGCCGCTCGCCGGGGCGTCGCCGGAGCAGGCGGAGAGGGGCAGGACGCCGAACGCGACGAGCGCGACGAGGGCGGGGAGTCTTCGCATGCGCTCCACGCTAACCGACTGCGGCGCCAGTCGCCGGGGCGGAGGCCTGGCGGGCAGCCCGGGACCGAAGTACGTTGAGGAGTAGCGGCGAGCGATCGCTCGGGGTGGCGGCGCGCGACGAAGGGACGACCATGGACAAGATCCCGCTCAACACGCTGGTGATCTCGACGGAGAAGTGCGGGCGCTTCGGGGCCGTCGAGGCGAACACCGTGGGCTTCACGTTCCGCGAGGAGGGTTCGAAGGTCGCGGTGGTGTTCAAGACGAAGAAGCGGACGTGGAAAGAGCACGTCGTGAATTACAAGCAGATCAAGCCCGTCTAGCCCGCGCGACGCGCGCGCCCCCGCGCTACTGTCGGGGAATGAGCGGATATCGGCCGACCCCGATCTTCGACGCCGTCGTCGATCGCGTGATCGCCCGCGATCCGTCCGCGCGCACGGTCGTGTTGCCGGACGAGGAGGCTCAGCCGCACCGGTGCGGCACCTGGGTTCCCGGCTGCTGGGATGCGGCCATTCGCGCGCACGTCCCTCCCCGCGACGTGGGGGTGAAGGGGGACGTCATTCGTTCGATCGTCGAGGCGTGCGACGACGCGTCGGGCACGCACGATCACGCCGTCACCCGGGCGCTGTTGGGGCTCGAGATTCCGCTCTACATCGACTCGATCGTGCGCGTCCTCCAGTTCCTCGACCTCGATTCCCGCCGTCTCTCGGCGCTCGCCTCCCGGCTCATGGAGCAGGCGATCCATCGCGAGACGGTCAAGGTGGGCATCGTCCTCGCCGGCGTCGCTGGCCTCGATTCGACGATCTACACCGTTCGCGCCCTCGGCACGCACGACGAATTCGCGTACTACGCGTCGATCGCCGCCGATCTCGGCCTCGCGAGTCCCGCGCGCGAACTGTGGCGCGTCGCCACACACAACTCCCCGTGGACCACGGACTACGCGGTGTCGCGGCTGTCGAAGGACATGCGCGGCGACATCGAGGCGTGGCTTCGGTCGAACGCCACCGACGAGCGCCCCGCCTAGCGGGTCCGCCCGGGCCTCACCCGCTACGCGCTCGCGACGAGCCGGTCGAACGTGCGCGCCGCCGCGCCCGGGGCGAGGGGGAGCCCGGCGTCGAGCCACCACGTCACGAACGCCATGAGCGCCCCGGCCAGGAACTCCGCGCGCACCTCGGCGTCCACCTCGTGCGACTGACCCGCCGCCTCCCGCGCGCGGATCGTCTCAAGCGCCCGCTCCGCGAGCATCGTCCGCGCGGCGTCGGTCACCAGGTCGATGCCGCTCGTGCCGAAGAGCGACGAGAACAGCGGGCGGTGCTCGACGACGTGGCGGAAGAGCCCGAGAACCGGCAGGACCGGCCCGGTGAGCGCGGACGCGTCCGCGAGGTGCAGGTCGATGTCCGCCGTGAGCTTGTCCATCGACGCGAGCAGCAGGTCGTCCTTGGTCTCGAAGTGCGCGTAGAACGTGCTGCGTCCCACGTCGGCCCGGTCGATGATGTCCTGCACGGTGATCTTGTCGTAGCGCTTGGTCTGGATCAGGTCGAACAGGGCGGCTTCGAGCGAGCGTAGCGTCCGCTGCACCCGCCGGTCGTGGGTCTCCGACACGGCTTCTCCTCCCGCGTTTCGGGGCAATGCGCGCGATGTGTGCGGTACCGCACGCATCCGGCCGATTGTCGATTGAAATCCGCCGCGAGACGCGATTACCTGGGTTCAAGAGTAATCGAACAGCGTGTTCGATACGAGACCCACTGTAAGGGAAGCGGAATGATCGACGCCAGCACCGCCGCCGAACCCGCCGTAGACGCGCCAAGCGACCTCGCCGTCGTCCGCCTCGACGGCGCCTCCCGCGTGTACCCCACGCCCGACGGGACGCTCGCCGGCATCTCCGACGCGAGCCTCGTCGTCCGCCCGGGGGAGTTCGTCGGCATCGTCGGCGCGTCCGGTTCCGGCAAGTCCACCCTCCTCAACGTCGTCACGGGCATCGACCGGCCGACGGACGGGACGGTCGCCGTCGCGGGGCGCGACCTGGGGGAGATGGACGAGGACGAGCTCGCGCGGTGGCGCGGACGGCACGTCGGCGTCGTCTTCCAGTTCCCGCAGCTCCTTCCGACCCTGACCGTCGCGGAGAACGTCATGCTGCCGATGGACTTCCTCGGCGAGCGCCCGCGCGCCGACCGACTGCCCCGGGCCCTCGAGCTCCTCGACGCCGTCGGCCTTGCCGACCAAGCCCGCAAGGCCCCCGGCGAGCTCTCCGGCGGCCAGCAGCAGCGCGTCGCGATCGCCCGGGCGCTGGCCAACGACCCCGCGCTCCTCGCCGCGGACGAGCCGACCGGCAACCTCGACAGCCACACCGGCGCGCGCATCCTCGACCTCCTGCGCGATCTCGCCCACGGCGGCACCGCCGTCCTCATGGTCACCCACGAACGCGAGAGCGCGCCGATGCTCGACCGCGTCGTCACCATCGCCGACGGCCGGATCGCGGGCGACGCGTGAGCGCCCGGTCCTCGCTCGTCAGGGGCGTGCTGCGCGCGAATCCCGGACGTACGCGCCTGATGGTCGCCGCGATCGCCGTCGGCGTCGGCGCGAGCGGCGCGATCCTCGGCGCGTACACCGTGATCGACCGGACCATCGCGGTCGACTTCGCGTCCACGAACCCGCCCGCCGCGACGCTCACGCTCGCCGGCGACGCGCGCGGATACGTGACGACCGTCTCCGCCGTCCCGGGGGTGACGGCCGCCGAGGCGCGGCGCGAGGTCACCGTTCGCATGCAGAAGGACGACGCGACGGGCGCCGACGCCCCGTGGCAGCGGCTCACGCTCGTCGCCGTCGACGATCCCGCGCGTTGGGAGATCGGGCGCGCCTTCGGGGAGTCCGGGGCGTGGCCGCCCGGTCCCGGGCAGATCGTGGTCGAGCGCGCTTCGCTGAGCGAGGTCGAGCTCGCGGTCGGCGAGACGATCACCGCGTCCTCGCCGGGGGGCTCCGCGCGCCTCGACGTCGCCGGGCTCGCGTACGACCCGGGGCGCACTCCCGCCTGGATGTTCGGCAACGTCGTCGGGTACGTCGCGCCGGAGACCCTCGCGGACGTCGGCGTCGGGAACACCCTCACGACCGTCGCCCTCCGCACCTCGGATACCGCCACGCGCGCGCAGAACCGCGCCGTCGCCGAGGCCGCCCGCGCCGCGATCGAACGCGACGGCGGCACCGTAAGCCAGGTCGTCGTCCCCGTGCCCGGGGAGCACCCGGCCCGCGGCGTCATGGGCACGCTCCTGTACCTGCTACAGAGCTTCGGCGTCGTGGCGCTCGTCGCCGCCGTCGCGCTCGTGGCGACGCTCGTCGTCGCCGAGGTGAAGCGGAGCCAGGGCTCGATCGCCGTCATGAAGACCGGCGGGGCGACCTCGCGACAGGTCGCCGGCGTCTACGCGAGCGCGCTGCTCGCCATCGCGGCGGGCGGGCTCGTCCTCGGCGTCGGCATCGGGATGGCGGGCACGTGGGCGCTCGCGACCTTCGCGTTCACGCTGCTCAACCTCGACGCGACGTCGATGATCGCGGCCTGGTGGGTGTTCCCCGTGCAGGCCGCCATCGCGCTCGCGGTGCCCGTCGCCGCCGTCGCGATCCCCGTCCTACGCCTCAGCCGCGCCCCCGTCCGCGACGGCCTGAGCGACGGCGTCGGCGCGCCGTCGCGCGCGTTCCTGCGCACGAGCGTCGCGCCGCGCGGAGGGCGGGCCGCCCAGCTCGGCCTGCGCAACGCGACGCGCCAGCGCTCCCGCCTCGCGCTCACGACCCTCTCGCTCGCCGTCGGCGCCGCGGCCGTGATGACGTCGCTCAACACGGGCGCCGCGTGGGACAGGATCGTCGCCGACGAGTTCGCCGTGCGGAACTTCGACGTACAGATCCAGCTCGCGTCGCCCATCCCCGTCGGATCGCTCGATGCCGCCGTCCGTCCCGGCGGCCTCACCCGCGTCGAATACTGGAACATCGCCAAGGCGACGATCGCGGGTCCCGACGGGACGCCCGGCGACGTCGCCACCGTATTCTCCGCGCCGAGCGACACGGCGAGCGGGGACTTCCCCGTCGTCGCGGGACGCCTCCTCTCGCCGGGGGACGACCACGCCGTCGTCGTCACGCAGAACCTCACCGACCCGCGCGTCGGCGTGGGCGACGCGATCACCATCGCGGGCGACCCGTCGACGTGGAGAGTCGTCGGCGTCGTGAGGCAGTTGAGCGGCGGAGACACGGGGGCGGTGTGGGTGTCCGAGCCGATCGCGACGATGCCGCGGGACGGCGCGAGTGCGATCCGCGTGACCGGCACGGGGGAGAGGCAGGCGCTCGCCGCCGCCGAGGAGGCGCTCGGCGACGCCGGCGTCGGGATCGTGAGCGCCGTCACCGCGACGGACGCGCAGGCGTCCCTCGACGACCACCTGTACATCATCACGGCGCTGTTGCTCCTGATGTCCGTCTCGCTGGGCGTCGTGGGCCTGCTCGCCCTGGTCGAGGCGATGTCGACGGCGGTCGCCGAGCGAGGCGGGGAGATCGCGCTGCTCAAGACCGTCGGGGCGCCGTCGCGCGCGATCATCCGCATGGTCGTGGTCGAGGCGCTCGCGACAGCCGTTCTCGCCGTCGCGGCCGGAGTCGCCCTCGCCGTCCCCCTGACGGCGGTCGTCGAGGCCGCCGTCGGCGCCATCTTCGTCGGCGCGCCGCTGCCCTACACCTGGTGGCTGCCCGGCGTCGCCCTCGCCTCCCTCGTCATGGCCGGGGCCGCCATGGCCTCCGCCGTCGTCCCCGCCTACGAGGCGGCCGACCTACCCGTGCGCGAAGTCCTCGCGCGCGGCTGACAAGAAAGGAACACCCATGTCCGAACGAGCCACGTCGGATCGAGCGCAGCGCGCGAAGCGGCGCATGTCGATCTTCACCACGGCGCTCATCACCCTCGGGGTCATCGGCCTCGCCGCCCTTGCGGTGGTGATGCACACGTGACCCGCACCCAGATCCGTAACCACCTGCTCGTCGCCGCGGGGGTGCTCATCCTCGCGACCATGCTCGGTCTCCACCTCGGCCTCCACGGCGGTCACTGGTGGCTGCTCGTCGGCGTCGTCGCCGTGCTGCACCTCGGCGCGTTCGGCGCGCTGATCACCTGGATCGTGCGCCGGGTGCGGAGGCTGCGAACCGACGGATAGGGCGTCTAGAGCTCGCGGACGACGCGCGCGGGATTTCCCCCCACGACGACGCCCGGCGGCACGTCCTTGGTGAGCACGGAACCCGCGCCGACCACGGCGCCGCGCCCCACCGTCACGCCCGGGCAGACCACCACCGACCCGCCGAGCCACGCGTCGTCCTCCAACGTGATGGGAAGGCCGATTTCCCAGCCCTCCCGTCGGATGTCGACGTCGACGGAGTGGTTGGGCGTGTAGAAGCGGGTGCACGGGCCGATCAGCACGTTGTTCCCGATGGTGATCTTCCCGCTCCCGATCACCATAAGGTCCGCGTTGATGAAGACGTTGCTACCGATGAAGACGCGCTCGGCGTACTCGATCGAGATGGGAGGGCGGATGTCGAGTCCCGGCCCGCACTCGGCGACCAGCTCCGCGAGCATGGCGTTCGCCCGCTCGGGGTCGGAGGGGTAGAGGGCGCTGAGCTCCCGGCACGTCGCGAGCGTGACGCGCTGCATCGCGGCGAGCTCCGGGCCGAGCCGGTACCGGAACCAGTCGTCCTCGCGGAGCCGCTCGAGTTCGGTGCGCGACGGGTCGTGCACGGGGCGCTCGTTCTTGCGGTTCTGCCAGACGGAATCGGTCATCGTTCCTCCTCGGACCCATTCTTCCGCACGCGCGGTCCGGCGAAGCCCCGCCCCGGACTAGAGCGACACCGCCCGGCGATCCCTCACCCGGAGCACCCACTTGCGGACCTCCATCGCCAGCGGCACGACGAGCGCCAGGCCGAGGCATTCGAACCACTGGGCGGCGCCCAGGGGTGCGGTCGAGAACGCCTCGTTGAGGACCGGCACGTACACCACGGCCACCTGGAGGGCGAAGGAGAGCGCCACCGCCGACCACAGCCAGGGGTTCGTCCACAGGCGATGAAGGATGCTTTGCGTCTCCGATCGCGCGGAGAACGCGTTCATCAGCTGCGCGAGGACGAGCACGGTGAAGGCGGCCGTGCGCGCGGCCGCCACGCCCTCGGAACCCTCGACGAGCCCCCCGGGAAGCTCCAGGTCGATCGCGAAGAGCGTCACCGCGGCCATGACGATTCCCGTCAGCGCGACGCCGCCCCACATGCGTCGGTCGATAAGCCGCTCGGACGGCCGCCTCGGACGACGCGTCATCAGGTCGTCCGCGTAGGGCTCGGCGCCGATCGCCAATGCCGGTCCCAGGTCCGTCACGAGGTTCATCCACAGGATCTGCCCGGCCAGAAGCGGCGCCACCAGGCCGCCGCCCGGGTCCCTCAGCCCCAGCCAGGCGGCGCCGACCACGCCCAAGAAGACGGTGAGCACCTCGCCGAGGTTCGACGCGAACATGTAACGCAGGAACCGCTTGATGTTGTCGAGGAGCCCGCGGCCCTCGTTCACCGCCAACACGATCGTCGCGAAATTGTCGTCCGTGAGGATCATGTTCGACGCCTCGCGCGCCACCTCCGTGCCGCCGAGCCCCATCGCGACGCCGATATCCGCGCTCCGCAAGGCGGGGGCGTCGTTGACGCCGTCGCCGGTCATCGCCACCACGTGGCCGTGGCCCTGCAGGGCGTCGACGATGCGGAGCTTGTGTTCGGGGGCGACGCGGGCGAACACCGAGGCCGTCCGGACGGCGTCCCGCAACTCGTCCTCGCTCATCTGGGCGAGATGGGTTCCCGTGATGACTTCGGGGTCGCTCTCGACGACGCCGAGATCGCGGGCGATGGCGGACGCCGTGAGCGGGTGGTCGCCCGTGATCATGATGACGCGGATACCCGCGCGCTGAGCCTCCGCGACCGCGGTTCTCGCCTCGTCGCGCGGGGGATCGACGATGCCCACCACCCCCGCGAGCACCAGGTCGCGTTCGAGAGAATCCGCGTCGGTCTCCGCATCCGCCGATGCCCGGCGGAACGCGACGGCGAGCGTGCGCATCCCCTGGGACGACATGCGCTCCACCTCGTCTAGCACCCGGGCGCGCGCGACGTCGTCGAGCGGTCGTTCGCCGTCCCCGACGAGCTCCGCCGTGCACGCGTCGAGCAGCACGTCGGGCGCGCCCTTGGCCGCGATGTAGACACCGCCGCGCTCGTCCGACGCGACCACCGACATGCGCTTGCGTTCCGAGCTGAACGGGACCGTGCGGACCGGCGAGTATCGCTCGCGCCGCGGGCCGGTCAGTCCCAACTCCCATTCCGCCGCGAGGAAGGCGGCCTCCGTGGGATCGCCGCCGAACGTCGGGTCGTCGTCGTCGCCGCCCACCTGCGCGTCGTTCGCGACCGCACCGCCGGTCATGACGGCGGTCACCTCGGCGCCGCGCGTTCCCGGGGGCAGGGCACCGGACTTTCCGGTCAGTTCGGTCTCGCCCGATGCCGTGACGACGCGCGTGATCCTCATGCGGTTCTGGGTGAGCGTTCCCGTCTTGTCCGAGCAGATGACGGACGCGGATCCGAGCGTCTCGACGGAGGAGAGGTCCTTGATGATCGCGTGACGCCGGGCCATGCGCTGCACCCCGAGCGCGAGCACCACGGACAGGATCGCGGGAAGGCCCTCGGGCACGGCGGCCACCGCGAGCGCGACCCCCAGGAGAAGCACCTGGACGGCCTCCGCGAGGGTGTGGACGTCCTCGGTGAGGAAGACCGTCCCGATGACGATCGCGGCGATCGCGAGCACGCCGATGCCGAGCACCTTGCCGAGGCGAGCGATCTCGCGTTGCAGGGGCGTGGGGTCCGACGCCGTCTCGCCCAGCAGCTGGGCGATGCGGCCCGTCTCGGTATGCATGCCGGTGGACGTGACGATCGCTCGGCCCGTTCCGCGCGTCACCGCGGTCCCCGCGAATACCATGCACGTCCGGTCGCCGATGCCCGCCGGGCTATCGAGCGGATCCACGCTCTTGTCGACCGGCGCGCTCTCTCCCGTCAGCGCCGCCTCGGCGACCGAGAGCGTGGACGCGGTGAGGCGCGCGTCCGCGGTGATGGCGTCGCCGGCCCCGAGCGCCAGGACGTCGCCGACGACGAGGTCGAGGGCGGCGATGCGGACGACGCGACCGTCGCGCACGACGCCCGCCGTGGGCGCGGCCATCCGCTGGAGCGCGGCCACCGCGCCTTCGGAGCGCCGCTCCTGAACGAAGCCGAGCGTCGCGTTGGCGAGGATCACCAACGCGATCACGATCACGTCGTACGGGATGCCTTCGCGCCCCTCGAACCACCACGCCGTGAGCGCGACCGCGGTCGCCGCGAGCAGGAGGTACACGAGCGGGTCCGCGAAATGCCCGAGCAGGCGACGCCATGCCGGGATGGCGCGACGTGCGACGAGCTGGTTGGCTCCGTCCCTTTCAAGACGTACGGCAGCCTCCGAGGCGGACAGGCCCGCGGTGGCGTCGGTGCCGGCCTCGGCCGCCACGTCGTCCGCGGAATGGAGCGACGGGTCGAAACCCGGTGTCAGCTTGGCCATGTCCGACCCCCGTCGCGGCCGTTCGTGCCCCTAGGGCTACAACCACATGGGCGTGAGCGCCTCGTACTCCTCGACGCTCGCGTCCTTCATGCACAGCTCGATGATCTTGCGCCCGAGCGGGTCGAGCTCGTCCGTGAGGAACTGCTTGAGCTCGCTCTTGAAGAACCCGGTGAGGATCTTCGCGCCGGCGTCGTACGCCTTCTCGCCCACCTGCGACTGGAGGTCGGGCTGGAGCAGCGTGCGCCGCACCGGCTGGCCGTCGAGCGTGATCTCCTTCGGCGCGTACCCGAACAGGGGGCAGCGCGCGGGGGTCAGCTGCTCGGCGCGCATGCGGCCCGCGCCCTTGCGCGCGAGCCACTCGCGGGTGAGCCACTCCGTGGAGAATCCGACGGCGTACGAGCCCACGTGCTGGTTCGGCGTGAGCACGAACCGCGTGCGCGGATAGTCCATGATCTGCTGAAGCTGAAGGTTCGCCGCCGCGACCTTGGTGCCGGTGGAGAAGGGCCAGAACGAGCCGACGCCTTCGGCGACCATGCCGCCATGCTCGAGCTTCTTCACGGCGTCCTTTGACTCGCCGATCGACGGGTTCTTGTCCCCGCGGGGGGCGATCAGGCGCCACAGCCACGCGATCGACGGCGGGACGAAGTGCGTCATGCCCATGATCCCGTAGGTCGGCTTGTCGCGCGTGCACGCGGGCATGCGGACCCCGAAGGTGCGGACGTCGACGGCCGTCGGCTCGCCAATCACGCCCTTGACCATCGATCGGGGGAGGACGACGCGCGGGTTGGGGCACGGCTTGCCCGTCGAGTCGAGCGTGTGCTCCCACGGCAGCGCGGTCGCGTCCGGCACGCCCTCGATGTTGAAGAACACGAGGGGCGCGTCGGGGTGGATGACCGCGCGCTCGAAGCCTGCGTCCTCCCCGTACTCCCGCAGATTGTCGACCCGCACGAACCAGCCGTCCTCCGCGTCGGCGACGTACATGCGCCCGTCGTCCTTCTGGATCGACGGGTGGCACAGCGTCATGTCGTCGGTGATCGGGTTGAGCTCCGACGACTCCGACAGGGTGATGTGGTACGGCTCGCCCGTGACGACGTTCGTGCCGAGCAGGATGCGCCCGTCGTCCTCGCGGCGGAGGTCCTGGTACATCTCCGACTTGCCGCCGCCGGACGCGCCCTCGTGCATGACGACGGTCTCGTTGTCGTAGGGCGTCGTCACGAGCACGGACGACGCGTGGGCGGTGATCCAGCCCTTGCCCTCGCCCTCGCCGATGTCCAGGAGGACGGAGAAGACGCCCTTCTTGGCGCTCGGGCCCGGGTAGAGGTTGTACGCGAAGACCTCGTGGAGGGTCTCGGTGCGGTCGTGGACGACCATCTGCTTGCCGTCGAAGTGCGTGTGGCGGAACGGGGGAGCGACGTAGATGATCGAGCGCGGCGTGTAGTCGCCGAGCTCCTCGAAGGTCACCCAGCCGGACAGGTCGCGGAGCGTGAGCGCGAAGAACGCGCAGTTGACCGGCATGATCGCGAGCGACGGCGACCCGTACGTGAGCGCGCCTGCCTTGAACGGCACGACCACGAGCTCCTGGGTGCCGAGCCAGTCGATCGTCTCCGTCTTCACCGGCGCGAAGGGCTTGCCGAACTTCTCGGTGTAGCGGTTCTTGTCGGTGGGGCGGTCGTCCGCGATGTGCATGCACTGCGGGTCGCGGCGCCGCATGTAGTCCTCGGGGTAGTTCACGGCGATGCCGTTGCGGCACCGCACGACCGTGGCCTCGGTGATCGTCTTCCCGTCCACGTCGTAGTCGACGCTGAAGACGGGGCCGCCCTCCGGCCCGAGGGAGAGCTGGTAGAGCTCCTCGCGCGTCTCCGGCATCACCAGGCGCGGGCTCGCGTCGAGTGCGGCGCGCAGCTCGGGTGCGAGCGCGATGCGGTCGAGGATGGCCTTCTGAGCAGCGGTGGACACGGTGCCTCCTTCAGCGCGGCATGCGGCTGCCTACCCGCGCGGGTCTTTACCCCGAGTTTGCCCTACATCGACCCGGCGATGTCGGGACATTCGTCTCGGACAGGTTAGCGCGCGCCGGTAGCCCACGTTTGCGCCCGATCGCGCGCGACCTCGCGCCCGATCGCGCGCGACCTCGCGCCCGACCTCGCGCCCTGGCGGGGGTTTAGTGCCGATTCCCTGTGTGAACCGGCACTAAACCCCCGCCAGCGAGCCCGGCGCCGGGACTGACCCGGCGGGCGCGGAAGACGCCACCTACGGCCGGTACCACCAGTACGGGAAGACGTAGCCGTCGCACGTGTGCCCGTAGGCGCCCGCTCCGTTGAAGCGCAACGTGTGGGGCGGGTAGTTGCGGTACGAGGCCGCGGGGTCGGTGCAGATCCCGTAGCGGTCGTTCGAGGACGACGTGATCTTGTACGCCCAGCCCGATGACCCGGCGACGAACGCGACGCCATTCGCGCCGTTCTTCACCGCGCGCACGTACTGAAGGTATCCCGTGCCGTCGTTCGCGACGCGAATCCCGTCGAGGTCGTTGACGTTGTACTGGCCGCGAATCACGTGCGCCGTACCCGAGTTCACGATCACGCCGTACGACTGACCGCTTGAGGCGACGCCGTCCGCGATCGTGATGGTGTGGCCGGATCCGACGTTCACCCGGATTCCGGCGCTGTGGCTGCCTGACGCAACGTCCGACGTGGACGTCCCAGCGAGGCCGGTGTCCCAGAGGAACCCATTGGTGCCGTTTCCCTTGGCGATATTCCCGGACGAGGTGATGGTGCCGCCGGAGGCATAGAAACCCTCGCCGTGGTTGCCCGACGCCGTGTTGTTGCTCAGCGTCCACGTTCCGGCGCTTTCGAACGCGATTCCACCCTGGCCGTTGCTGTCGGCCCTCGAGCCGGAAACCGTCGCACGGAACGCCACGGGAGCGAAGCTGGTCGGGTCGATCCCCGAACTCAGCCAAATCCCGTTTCCGCCGTTGCCCGATGCCTCGACCTTCGTGAGGGTGGCCTGCTTAAGGTCGGTCACCCAGACACCGTGCTCTCGGTTCTTGGAGGCGTTGACGGCGTCGATCGTCACAGTGCCGGAGGTACCGGAGTGGTCGTACTGGATTCCTTCTTCGTTGCCCTCGAGGGTGGAGTGACGCACCGTGAAGGCGCCGCCGGTTGTCCATGACTGGATGCCGGCCCCACCATTGTCGATCGCGTCGGTGCCGGTCACCGTGACCCCGGTCACGCCGATGGTGAGCAGGCCGTTCCCGACGATGCCGGTGAGCGTGGAATCGACGACGCTGATGCCGCCGGAGTCGTGGATCTCGATCCCCGCCTGGGGGTAGTAGCCGTCGCCCGTCGGCACATCGTCGCCCGGGGACCAGGTGCCGGAGACCGTGGAGCGTTCCACCGACACGCCGTTGGCGTTGATCGCCCACAGACCCCAGTACTGGGGAGCGGTGACGGTCATCGCGTCGACCCGGAGGGCGGTGGCGCGGTCAGCGACGATCCCGGCGTCGAATCCGTAGATGTCGCCACCAGTGATTCGCGTGTCGCGGGCGCCGATCACGTGAACGCCGACGGCGTATCCGCCGTAGCGCGGGTCGCTTCCGGAATGGGCCGACGGGTCGGTCGGGCCACCCTTGATCGTGAAGCCCGCGAGATCGATAGTGACGTCGTCGGCCACCACGGTGAGCGCGGTGCCGTCGCAGTACAGGTTGGAGTCGAGTGTGATGGTGGTGCCGGGCGTCGTGACGGTCTCGCCGCACCACCCCGGATCGGCGTTCGCCGCGGTCGCGGGAAACGCGAAAGCGCCGAGGGCGACGATGCCGACGGCGACTCGAGCAATGGTTTTCATGATGTCCTCTCCCTAGTTGTTGCCGCTAGAACGTTTGGCGAGGGCCCCGAGGTTGACACGCGCGGCGATACGGCGGCGCCGGGCGAGCGCCTAGTCTGGGCCCATGCCCCACGAACTACCCCTCGTCGCCTCGGGCCAGGCCGGCGCCGAGCTGAGCTTCGAGCAGGACCACGGCGCGCTCATCCGCCGCTCCGTGCTCCCCGGCGGCGTCCGCGTGCTCACCGAGCACATCCCCGGCATGCGGTCCGCGACGATCGGCGCGTGGGTCGGCGTGGGATCGCGCGACGAGACGCCCGAGCACGCCGGGTCGACGCACTTCCTCGAGCACCTGCTGTTCAAGGGCACGTCGACGCGGAACGCGCTCGACATCGCCGAAGTCGTTCGACCGGGTCGGCGGCGAGCACAACGCGATGACCGGCAAGGAGTACACCGCGTACTACGCGCGCGTGCTCGACGTCGACGTCGCCGATGGCGATCGAGGTGATGCTCGACATGGTGACCTCGTCGCGTCTCGCGGACGACGACTTCGAGCTCGAGCGCAGGCGTCATCCTCGAGGAACTCGCGATGGCCGACGACGATCCGGCGGACGTCGCCACGAGCGTTTCGCCGAGGCGGTCTTCGGCGCGCATCCGCTGGGGCGCCCGATCGGCGGGACGCCCGAGATCATCAGGGCGGTGACCCGCGACGCGGTGTGGGAGCACTACCGCGAGCACTACGTCCCCGCGGGCCTCGTGCATCACCGCCGCCGGGGGGATCGAGCACGACGAGGTGTGCCGGCTCGCGTCCGCGGCGCTCGCGCGCGGCGGATGGGCGCGTCGACGCCCGCGCCGAACCGCTCGCCGCGGCGCGCGACGGACGCGGAAGTCGGCACCCCCGTGCAGGCGTCCCTCGACATCGTCCGCGACATCGAGCAGGTGCACATCGTGGTCGGCACGCGCGGGTTCAAGGCGACCGACGACCGCCGCGACGCGCTCGGCGTCTTCAACACGATCCTCGGCGCGGGGATGTCGTCGCGGCTGTTCCAGGAGATGCGCGAGAAGCGCGGCCTCGCGTACACGGTGTACTCCTTCGCGTCGCCCTCGCGCGGAGACCGGCCTGTTCGGCATGTACGCCGGCGTGCAGCGCGCCGAAGCGCCGACGAGGTGGCCTGCCTGCTCATGGCGGAGCTCGAGCGCATGGCCGACGGGCGTCACGGCCGGGGAGCTCGAGCGGGCCAAGGGCCAGATCGCCGGCTGCGACCGTGCTGCGGCTCGAGGACTCGTACTCGCGCATGTCCCGCCTGGGCAAGGCCGAGCTGGTCTTCGGCGAGCTCTGGAGCATCGGCGAGGCGCTCGACCAGGTGCGCGCGGTCACGGCCGACGACGTGGCCGCGGTCGCGGCCGAACTCGCCTCGCGCGACCGCGCGGTCGTGGTGCGCGTCGGGCCGCGCGTCGTAGACGCGTACGGGTTGACGCATGGCTCGACGCATGATTCAACGTCGCGGTGCTCGGCGCCGCCGGACGCATGGGCTCGACCGTCGTGCCGCGCCGTCGAGGACGCGCCGAGACCTCACCCTCGTCGCGGCCCTCGACCTGGACGACGACGTCGCAGTGCCGCCGTCGACGCCAAGGCGACCGTCGCCGTCGACTTCACCGTCCCCGACTCGACCGAAGCGAACGTCCACGCGCTGATCGACGCGGGCATCCACGCCGTCGTCGGCACGTCCGGGTGGACGGAGGAGGCGATCGAGCGCGTCCGCGACCACCTGCTCAAGGCGCCCCGGCGTCGGCGTGCATCATCGCCCCGAACTTCGCGCTCGGCGCGGTATTCGCCATGCGCTTCGCGGCCCTCGCGGCGCCGTACTTCGAGTCCGTCGAGATCGTCGAGTACCACCATCCCGACAAGGTCGACGCGCCCTCGGGCACCGCCCGGCACACGGCGGCCCGCATCGCCGCGGCGCGCCGCGACGCCGCGAGCGACCCGATCCCCGACGCGACGGACACGGACCTCGACGGGGCGCGCGGCGCCGACGTCGACGGCGTCAAGGTCCACGCGGTCCGGTTGCGCGGGGCGGTCGCGCACGAGGAGGTCCTCATGGGCAACCCGGGCGAGAGTCCTCACGATCCGCCACGACAGCTTCGACCGCGAGTCCTTCATGCCGGGCGTGCTTCTCGGCATCCGGCAGGTGGGCGCGCACCCGGGCCTCATCGTCGGCCTCGACGCCTACCTGGACGTGTAAACGCCGTGCGCCTCATCCGTCAGCCGGCGGTCCTCATGGCCGCGTCGATCTCGGCGATCCTCGCTGCTGTACTTCGCTCCTGGTCGCCGACCGCGCGATCATCCTCCTCCGCACGCCCGACGCGATCGCGCGCGCGTTCGGCGTCGGCATGTTCATCCTCCCCGCGCTCGGCGTGTGGTGGCTCGTCCACGAATGGAAACTCGGGGCGACCGTCCAGCGCATGGCGGACGTCCTCGACCGCGAGGGGCGCCTCCCGATCCACGACGGCGAGACGCTCCCGTCGGGCAAGCTGACGGACGACGCGGCGGCGGCGGTCTTCGAGGTCGCCCAACGCGGCGTCGAGGAGGCGCCCGACGACTGGGCCGCGTGGTTCCACGTCGCCTACGCGTACGAGGCGAATCGCGACCGCCCGATGGCGCGCAAGGCCCTGCGGCACGCCGCGGATCTCTTCCGCGCCGAGCGCCGAAGCAGCGCGGCGCGATAGCAGGCCCGCGCCCGACGCCTACGCTGGGGCCATGAAGACCCTCGCGTACCCCTTCCTCGCCGTCGTCGCTCTCGCCCTCGCGGGGTGCGCCTCGGTTCCCACCCCGACGCCCACGCCGACCGGGGCGGAGGTCTTCATCGCCGCGCAGGCAGACGAAGCGTCGTACGCCGGCGACACCTTCACCATCGGGGGCCTGGACTCCGGCGTCGTCCTCGTGACCATGGCGCCCGAGCGGCGGGCATGGACCGCGGAGGCAGCGGACATCCCCGGGCTCTTCGGCGACGCGACGCTCAACACGGTGGTCATCGCGGACGGGGCGGAGCACGCCCTCGCGCTGTCCGCGCCGACGTACGACGCGGCCTCGGGGGAGATCGCGTTCACCGCGGCGGAGATCGGGGCGGACGACCTTGCGGGAAGTACGCTCGCGAAGCACGGGGACGCGTTGACTCCCGCAGAGGCCGGGGCGTGGGGCTCCGCGACGGTATTCATCGACCCCGTGAACTACAACCCGTGCACGATCGGAATCGTGGCGGACTTCTCCGACGACAAACTGATGGTGCGCGCGTCGATGACGCCGGCGTCGGGCGGCTCGTACGCAGAGGTCCCCGCCGAATACCTCAGCGACATCGCGCCCGACTACGGCGTCTCGACGACGGCGATGGCGTATCTCGACTGTTCCGCGGGGACGCCTGCGGTGACGTACGACGTCTACGCGAATTCGCTCTACTACGAGCCGGCCGGCGCCACGCCCTCGTGGCAGTACAACACGAAGATCGGGTCCGTCACGTTCAGCTGGAACGGTTCGAAGGCGGTCTGCGATATCACGACGACCTCGAGCGACTTCTCGCCGAGGTGCGTGGTGAGCGGCAGCGGCGACGTCAACACCGTCAGCTTCTACGCGCCGTAGCTAGCCCCAGCCGAGGGCGCGGAGCCCGGCCGCGACCGCGGCGGCGACGATCACCACGACGAGGAACGGCGCCTTCCGCCACAGGAGCACGGCGGCGACGCCGAGCGCGACCACGCGCGCGTCGATCTGAACGGCCGTGCCGTGTGTGAAGGTCTGGCTCGCGACGAGGCCGGCGAGCAGCCCGACGGTGACGAGGTCGGTCGTCCGGACGACGGCCGGGTGCTCGAGCCACTCCACGGGTACGAGGTGCCCGACGAGCTTGAGGGCGAAGGCGAGCGCCGCGGCGATCAGCAGGGCGACGGTCCAGCTCATCGGATCACCTCCCCGACGATGACGGCGGCGAGGGCGGCGAGGAGCATCGGGATCCCCGACGGGAGAACGGGCGTGAGGGCGAGCGTTCCCGCGACGGCGACGAGGGCGGCGATGCGCGCCCGGCCCGTCTTCAGGTGCGGCCAGAGCAGGCCGAGGAACGCGGCCGGGGCCGCGGCGTCGAGTCCCCAAGCGGCGGGATCCCCGATGCGCTCGCCCGCGAGCGCTCCGACGATCGTCGCGACGTTCCAGGTGACGTAGACGGAGATCCCGGCGGCCCAGAACCCGGCCCGACCGGACTTGCGGTGATGGCGAGCGAGGCCGGCCGCCGCCGACTCGTCGAGCGTGAACTGGGCGGCGAGCAGGAGCCGCGTCCCGCGCAGCGGGCGCAGGAACGGCGCGAGCAGGGCGCCGTACGACGCGTGGCGGACGCCCACGAGCGACGAGGTCGCGATCGCGGCGGCGGGGGTACCACCGGCCGCGACGACGCCGATGAACGCGAACTCCGAGGCGCTCGTGAACATCAGGAGGCTCAGCAGCGACGCCTGCCACGCCTCGAGGCCCGCGAGGACGGCGAGCGCCCCGAAGCTCAGCCCGTACGCCCCTGCGGCGATCCCGATCGCGATGCCCTGCCTGCGCGCCTCGGCCTTGCCCATGCCCACATGGTGACACGGGGCGGGCTCTGCGCCGCGCGCCCCTGGCGCTCGGCGCCCCGTCGGCGCCGTGGCCGCGCCCCGTCGGCGCCGTGGCCGCGCCCCGTCGGCGCCGTGGCCGCGCCCCGTCGGCGCCGTGGCGGTGTTTCACTGCCGGTTTCGCGACGATTCCGGCACTCATCCACCGCTAGGGCGCATGGCGGTCGGGGGATGGCGATGCACCCGATCGGTGCCGCGTCGGCGGTCGCGACTAGGCTGGCCGCGTGACCGAAGACGACGCCCCGATCCAGTTTCGCTCCGACGTCGACGTGGAGTTGGTGCGCGCGAGCGCCCACGACGCCGACGTCCTCTTCTCCGCCCGCGTGTCGACCAAGGGCGAGCAGTCGCTCGACGATGTCGACGCCAAGGCCGGCACGGGCGCCGGCCTCATCAACTTCCTCATGCGCGACCGCCACGGCACGCCGTTCGAGCACAACTCCATGACGTTCTACGTGCGCGCCCCGATCTTCGTGTTCCGCGAGTTCATGCGCCACCGCATGGCGTCGTACAACGAGGAATCCGGCCGCTACCGCGAGCTCCGCCCCGACTTCTACGTCCCGGGTCCGGACCGCAAGCTGGTCCAGGTGGGTAAGCCCGGCGCCTACACGTTCGAGGACGGCACGCCCGAGCAGCACGCGACCGTCGACAAGGAGATCCGCGAGAGCTGCGCGCAGGCGTACGCCGCGTACCGCCGCATGCTCGCCGCAGGGGTCGCCCGCGAGGTGGCCCGCGCCGTGCTCCCCGTGACGATCTACTCCTCGATGTACGTCACGATGAACGCCCGGTCGCTCATGAACTTCCTCAGCCTCCGCACCACGCGCGAGGGGACGCACTTCCCGTCGTTCCCGCAGCGGGAGATCGAGATGGTCGCGGAGAAGATGGAGGACATCTGGGCGGAGCTGATGCCCATGACCTACGAGGCGTTCAACAAGAACGGGCGCGTCTCGCCGTAGGAGCCCGGACGCGCGCACGCCTGCCGTCGGGGCGCGGCGCGCGCCGGTAGGCTGAGCCTCATGAATCGCCCGTTCGGAGCCGTGCTCACGGCCATGGTGACGCCCATGCGTCCCGACGCGTCCATCGACTTCGACGCGACGGGTCGTCTGGCGAAGCACCTGGTCGCCGCGGGCAACGACGGCCTTGTGGTCTCGGGGACGACGGGTGAGTCGCCGACGACGCACGCGCCGGAGAAGGTCGCGCTCATCCACGCGGTGCGCGAGGCGGTCGGTCCGGACGTCACGATCGTCGCCGGCGCGGGTTCGAACGACACGGCGCACGCCATCCGCATGGCGGAGCAGGCCGCGGAAGCCGGGGCGGACGCACTCCTCAGCGTCACCCCGTACTACTCCAAGCCGAGCCAGCGCGGCGTCGTCGCGCACTTCCGCGCCATCGCGGCTGCGACCGACCTGCCCGTGATGCTCTACGACATCCCGGGCCGCACCGGCATCCCCATCGGGGACGACGCGATCGACACGCTCGCGCACGTCGAGACGATCGTGGCGGTCAAGGACGCGACGGGCAACGTCGCGCAGGCGAAGGACCGCATCGCGCGCACGGGGCTCGCCTGGTACTCCGGCGACGATCACCTCACGCTCGACTTCCTCCGGGCAGGCGCCTCCGGCGTCGTGTCCGTCGCGAGCCACGCCGTCACGCCGCTCATCGCGCGGATGTTCGCCGCGGCGGACGACGGCGACTGGGCCGCCGCGGAGGCCGCGGACGACGAGGCGGAGCCGATCGTCCAGGCGATCATGGGCGCCGGGCTCGGCGCGGTGTACGCGAAGGCCGCGGTCCAGGCGATGGGGATCATCGAGAGCCGCTTCCTCCGCCTGCCGCACGTGGAGCTCGACGACGACGAGTTCGCGCGCCTCCGCGCCGCGCTCGTCTCGGCCGGGATTCTGTAGGCTCCACCCCGTGCACTTCCACCCCGAGCTCAGCGCCCCGCCGCCCCTGAGCCAGACACCCTTCGCGTCGTCGCGCTCGGCGGCCTCGGCGAAATCGGCCGCAACATGCACGTCGTCGAGCTCAACGGGCGCCTGCTCATCATCGACTGCGGCGTGTTGTTCCCCGAGGACACCCAGCCGGGCGTCGACCTGATCCTCCCGGACTTCAGCTACATCGAGGACCGCATGGACCAGGTGGAGGCCGTCGTGCTCACCCACGGCCACGAGGACCACATCGGCGCCGTCCCGTACCTGCTGCGCCTGCGCGAGGACCTGCCGATCATCGGCTCGACGCTCACGCTCGCGTTCCTCGACGCGAAGCTCAAGGAGCACCGGCTCGCGCCGCCCACGACGCTCGTGGCCGAGGGCGACCGCATCACGGTGGGCGCGTTCGACCTCGAGTTCGCCGCGGTCACGCACTCCATCCCCGACGCCCTCGCCGTGTTCGTCCGCACGCTCCGCCGGGACGATCCTCAACACCGGCGACTTCAAGATGGACCAGCTCCCGCTCGACGGGCGCATCACCGACCTCCGCGCGTTCGCGCGCTTCGGCGAGGAGGGCGTCGACCTGTTCATGGTCGACTCGACCAACGCCCACGTCCCCGGCTTCACGACGCACGAGAAGGAGATCGCCGGCACCTTCGATCGGATCTTCGACCAGTGCGAGGGGCGCATCGTCATCGCGTCCTTCGCGAGCCACGTGCACCGCGTCCAGCAGGTCGTCGACGCGACCGCCGCGCACGGACGACGCCTGGCGCTCGCCGGCCGCTCGATGGTCCGCAACATGGGGATCGCCGCCGAGCTGGGCTTCCTCAAGATCCCCGACGGGCTGCTCATCGAGGCCAAGGCGGCGGACGACCTCCCGCGCGACAAGGTCGTCTTCATGGTCACGGGATCCCAGGGCGAGCCCATGGCGGCGCTCAGCCGCATCGCCAACCGCGACTACAAGGTGACCGCGGAGCGCGGCGACGTCGTCATCCTCGCCTCGAGCCTCATCCCCGGAAACGAGAACGCCGTCTACCGCGTCATCAACGGGCTCGCGCGCCTCGGCGCCACGGTCGTGCACCAGGGCGTGGCCCGCGTGCACGTGTCCGGTCACGCCTCCGCGGGGGAGCTGCTCTACTGCTACAACCTCCTCCGGCCCAAGAACGTCATGCCGATCCACGGCGAGGTGCGCCACCAGCTCGCGAACGGCGCGCTCGCGGTGGAGACCGGGATCGCGCCCGAGCGCGTGATGATGGCCGACGACGGCGTGGTCATCGACGTCAAGGACGGCCTGGCGAACATCGTGGGAGCCGTCCCGTGCCACTACGTGTACGTCGACGGGGCGAGCGTGGGCGAGTTGACGGACGCCGAACTCAAGGACCGGCGCATCCTGAGCGAGCAGGGTTTCGTCTCGGTCTTCGCCGTCATCGATTCGACGACGGGCAAGGTGGTCTCCGGGCCGACGATCCACGCGCGCGGGGTCGCCGAGGACGACGCGGTGTTCGACGCGATCCTCCCCGAGGTGACGGCGGCGCTCGAGGAGGCCGCCGCGGGCGGCGGCGTCGACAACCACCAGCTCCAGCAGGTGATGCGCCGCGTGATCGGGCGCTGGATCGGTACCAAGCTCCGGCGCCGCCCGATGATCATCCCCGTCGTCGTCGAGGCGTAACGTGACGCGCCGACGCCTGCTGGGCTGGGCGGCGCGGGCGCTGGTCGCAATCGGCGCGGGGGTGGCGGCATACTACGGAGGCGCGATCGTCCTGCTTGGGGCGATCTTCGCGCACGACACGTCGCGATGGCAGACGGTCTACGTGTACGAGAGCGGGACGACAACGAATGCCACGTCCGATTACTCGTATGTGGACGTCTACGCTCAGCCTCCTTTCGGCGCCCTCGATTGGCTGTTCTACTCGGCTTTCGTCGTCGCGGCGTGGGCAATCGCGGTGTGGGGAGTGTGGCTCGTCGCGCGAATGGCGCTGGGAGGCCGCGGCCGGTTGGCACCCGGCCGTCGGCGGTCGACGCCAACGCGGATCGCGACCCAGGTCTTCGCGTGGGGGATCGTGGCGCTCAGTGTCTACGCGCTCGCGGTCTATCTGTGGGATTGGCTGGAATGGCGGGACGTTCTCGATTCTGGACTCACGCTCCCCGGGGATCCGAAGCCCGAACCGAACCCCGAGTACGACGCGTGGCAGATTCCACTCGGAGCCGCGATGTTCGCGGCCATCGCCGCGCTGCCGTTCGTTGTCCGAACCATGATGCGCCGCCGCGCCTCACGTCGCGGTTAGTTTCGTCGGAGAGAACTCGCACGTTTCTCGGTACAACGAAACGGCCGCCCGGCCCGTAGTTCATCATGAGAGCCGAGGGAGGGGAGCGCCGTGAGCGCGTGGAAGCCGATGGTCGAGGAACTGGTGGGCGATCGTTCGCCCCGACTCCTGGGATACGGCGTCGTGCTGACCGGCACCGTCGCCGACGCGGAGGATCTTCTCCACGACGCCATCGTCAAGGCCTTCGCCCGGGGGCGGCGCTTCGGTCACGTCAACGCCGCTGAACAGTACGTGCGGCGGACGATGCAGACCCTCGCGATCGACCGTCACCGCTCGCGACGCGCCGCCCAGCGGGCGATCGAACGCGACCGGCCGTCCGAGCCGCGACCCGCAGACGTCGACGCCGCGCTCGACGTGGAGCTCGCGCTCGACGCCCTCTCGCCGCGCGAGCGCGTATGCGTGACGATGCGCTTCTACGACGACATGACCGTCGCCTCGATCGCGACGAGCCTCGGCCTGGCCGAGGGGACCGTGAAGCGCTACCTGAGCAACGCGTCCGCGAAACTCGCCGACGCGCTCGGCGTCGACGAGTCAGCCGACTCGCGCCAGACGATTCCCGTCGCAGACAAGGGAGAACGGCCATGAGCACCTCGATGCACGACGTCTTTGCCGACGCGGTCGACCGACGCGCGACGATCTTCGCGGGACGGTCCGCCTTCGCGGAACGCCGCGGGACGAGCATCGTCCGCGCGATCCGCGCGCGCCGCGCGGTCGCCAACGCCGCGGCCGGAACGCTCGCTGCCGCGGTCGCCGCCGGCGTGGGCTACGGGATCCACGCCGTCGCGACCTCGCGGGGCGCGGGTCTTCCGGCCGGGCAGCCGTCGCCGGACGACCGCGCGAGCGCCCCGGCGACCCCGTCGGTCCCCTCGCTCGCGATGCCCATCGAGGCGACGCTCGTTCCGTACCCGTTCGAGGGGACGTACCCCGCGGGGGAGACGTCGCGGCAGTACGTCTTCTACGTCACCCTCGGCTCGAAGGACACGGTGCCGTTCCCCCCATCCGGCCTCTGGTATCCGGGCGCACCGGACGTCCCGTCCGACGCGATGATCGTGGCGGTGAGGGGCGACGCGAACGGATACGACCTCACCGGCGGCGACATTGACCCCTCGGCCATCCAGGCGTGGCCGGCGTGGACGGACGACTACGACATGGTCGGCAACCTCGATGCCTACGACTTCCAGTACACGGATGACGGCCAGAACGCGTCGATCAACTGGGACGTCATCGGGGACGTCTCCGACCACACGCGGTGGGGGATTCACTACTTCCTGCTCAACGGCGAGATCGTCCCCGAGGTTGAGGGCCGCGCGAACTTTGAAGCCGAGGAGATCACGGCGTGGATCGGAGGCGATCCCGACTACGCGCGGCCGGAGGGCCCGGCGACCATCGAGACGACGCTCGTGCGCGTCCCGCTCGAGGACCAATACTCGACGGACGGAGCGACGAGCAGGGCGTACGCGTACTACGCCTCGACCGGGGCGCCGGGAATGCTGTCGTTCCCGCGCGGCGGCCTCTGGTATCCCGGGATTCCCGACGTCCCGGCCGACGCCGTCGTGCTCACCTTTACGGGCGGCGTCGACGGTTTCGATCTCGCCGAGGAGGGACGCTACGACTCGATGGCGATCATGCCCGCGTGGCTGAACGCGTACAACCTTCCGGACTACGACCTCGTGGGCGACCGGTGCACGGTGTGCCGGTTCGACTTCACCGACGACGGGCAGAACGCCTCGATCGCCTGGGACGTGATCGGCGATGTCACCGACCACACCTCGTGGGGCATCCACTACTACCTCGTCGACGGCGAGCTGGTGAAGGAGGTCGACGGGCGGGCCGCCCCGAACGCCGTCGAAGTGACGGCCTGGTTCGACCCCGCGTCCTCCGGCTAGGGGCGTAGCCCGATACGTCGGGCGTGTCCGTTTCGCCGTGCCTGACGCGACGGGTCGCCGCGTCGGGGTAGCGTGGCGAATCATGGCTCAACGCAAACCCGTCCGCCGCACGACGACCCAGCGCACCCGCAAGATGCCGACGCGCAGGAAGAAGCGCGCGCCCTGGCCGCTGCGCATCGTGCGCAACGGGTTCGTCGGCCTGTCGCACGCCCTCGGCGGCGGCGCCCGCAAGGTCGGGGACGGCGTCCGCGGGGTCGACCCGAGCGTCCGGCAGTCCGTCGCCGCGCTCATGTGGCTCGCGCTCGCCGTCGTCGTGGCCGCGCGCGAGTGGTGGGGTTGGGCGAGCCCGCTCGGGGACTTCACGCGCTGGCTCGTCGCCGGCACGTTCGGCGTGCTCGCCGTCGGCCTGCCCGTCCTCCTGCTCCTCCTGGTCATCCGCATGCTCCGCCACCCCGAGGCCCCGCAGGAGACGACGGGCATCGTCATCGGCGTCTTTCTCGTCGCCTGGGCGGTCGCGGGCATCATCCACATCGGCGCGGGCCAGCCGCGGCCCGACCACGGCCTCGAGGGCGTCCAGGCCGCGGGGGGCGTGCTTGGCTTCATCGCGGGCACGTCGCTCGCGAAGCTCGTCACCGCGCCCTTCGCGATCGTCGTCCTCAGCCTCGTCCTCGTCTCCGGGGTTCTGATCGCCACGCGCACCCCCGTCCGCGAGGTGTGGCCCCGCGTCCGCGACCTGTTCGACCGCGGCGGGGACGACTCGCTCGACATGCCGGAGCACCGCACGCTCGAACGCGGCAAGGGCAAGGACAAGGACAAGGCATCGCGCCGGGACCACGGCGGCCGACGCTCGAAGCCCGCCCACGCGACCGGCGAGATCGACTCGTACGAGGCGGACGAGGCGTTCGCGCGCACGCTCCGGGGCGAGTTCGACGACATCGTCGGGGGCGGCGCGCACGTCCGCGCGGACGGCGAGGCGGGGGACGACTCCCCGACGCCCGCGCTCGGCACCGGCAAGAAGGGCCCGAAGGTCTCGCCATACGAGCTCGGCGACGACGCGGCCCCGCCGACGGAGGCGGTCCCCGCGCCGCGCCCGGAGGAGCCGGCGGATCCTGGGCCGTACACGCTTCCCGCGCTCGAGATCCTCGTGAAGGGTTCCCCCCACCGCTCCCGATCCCAGGCGAACGACCGCGTCGTCGAGTCGCTTCAGGGCGTGCTCGAGCAGTTCGACGTCGACGCCGAGGTCGTCGGTTTCCAGCGCGGCCCGACGGTCACGCGCTACGAGGTCGAGCTCGCGTCCGGCGTCAAGGTCGAGAAGATCACGCAGCTGGCCAAGAACATCGCCTACGCCGTCGCGAGCCCCGACATCCGCATCCTGTGGCCCATTCCGGGCAAGATGGCGATCGGCATCGAGATCCCCAACATCGACCGCGAGACCGTGGTGCTCGGGGACGTGCTGCGCTCCTCGGTCGCGAAGAAGATGGACCACCCCATGGCGATCGGGCTCGGCAAGGACGTCGAGGGCGGGTTACGTCATGGCGAACCTCGCGAAGATGCCGCACCTGCTGGTCGCGGGCGCGACCGGCTCGGGCAAGTCGAGCTTCGTCAACTCCATGATCATGTCGGTCCTCATGCGCGCCACGCCCACCGAGGTGCGCATGGTGCTCGTCGACCCCAAGCGCGTCGAACTCACCGCCTACGAGGGGATCCCGCACCTCATCACGCCCATCATCACCGACCCGAAGAAGGCCGCCCAGGCGCTCGAGTGGGTCGTCAAGGAGATGGACGTCCGGTACGACGACCTCGCCCTGTACGGCTACAAGCACATCGACGACTTCAACAAGGCCGTGCGCACGGGCGAGGTGAAGCCGCTGCCCGGGTCGAACCGCAAGGTCACGACGTACCCGTACCTGCTGGTCATCGTCGACGAGCTCGCCGACCTCATGATGGTCGCCCCGCGCGACGTCGACGACTCCGTCCAGCGCATCACCCAATTCGCGCGCGCGGCCGGCATCCACCTCGTGCTCGCCACCCAGCGCCCGTCTGTCGACATCATCACCGGGACGATCAAGGCGAACGTCCCGTCGCGGCTGGCATTCGCGACGTCGTCGCTGGCCGACTCGCGCGTCGTGCTCGACATGCCCGGCGCGGAGAAGCTCGTCGGCCAGGGCGACGCCCTCTTCCTGCCGATGGGGGAGTCGAAGGCGACGCGCATCCAGGGCGCGTGGGTGAGCGAGAGCGAGATCCACGCGGCCGTCGACCACGTGAAGACCCAGGCGCAGCCCCGCTACCGCGAGGACGTGGTCGCCGCGCACGCGACGAACAAGCCCGCGGCGGACATCGGCGACGACCTCGACGAACTGCTCTGCCGCCGCGGAGCTCGTCATCACGACCCAACTCGGTTCCACCTCGATGCTCCAGCGCAAGCTCCGCGTCGGCTTCGCCAAGGCCGGGCGCCTCATGGACATGCTCGAAAGCCGGGAGATCGTCGGCCCCTCCCAGGGCTCGAAGGCCCGTGAGGTTTTCGTCGCACCCGAACGCCTCGGCGCAACGCTCGCTATCCTCAGGGGAGAGGTCCCCACTCCCCTGGGGGGTACCCATGCGACGCGCGACGGAGACGGCGGATGGACGGAATCGTAGGCTTCGTGCAACAGCCGGCGTTCGTCGTCGCCGCGAGCACGCTGCTGCTCCTGGTCTCGATCCTCAGCTTCGTGTCCTTCTCCCGCGCCGGAAAGGCGCGTGAGGCGCGGGACCAGGCGTTGGCGCGGGCGAGCGGGCTCCGGCAGCCAGCTGGAGGCGGTACTCTCCTCCTCCCGAGACGGCGTGGTCGTCACGTCGACGTCCGGGGACGTCCTCATGATCTCCGAGGCGGCCGCGGCGAGCCTCGGCGTGGTCGCCGCCGAGGTGGTCGGGCGCCCGGTCGCGAGGCTCGGCATCCGGACGATCGACGAGGCGATGCACCCCCTCAACCTTCAGGAGGTCCTCTCGGTCCGCTACAACCGCGGCGGAGAGCCGCGGGTTGTGGGAGTGCCCGGCCGGCGCGGGGCCGAGGACATCCGCTGGCTGCAGGTGACGACGGTCGAGGTGACCGACGCGGACCCCAGCGGGCCCGTCAGCGTCGCCCACCTCGTGGACTCGACGGGGACGACGGAGGCGGTCGAGGCGACCAACCGCACGGACCAGCAGTTCCGCAAGGCCATGGAGAACGCCCCCGTCGCGATGGCGCTTGTCGACCTCGAATGGCGGCTCATGGAGGTCAACCGCGCGTTCGCGGAGATGCTCGGCTCGACGGTGTCCGCGCTGCGCGGCACGCCCTTCGCGGCCCTGTCGCACCCGGCGGACGTCGCGAAGGAGCGCGACGACCTGCAGCGGCTGTACGACGGCGCACAGACACATTTCTCGGTCGAGAAGAGGTTCGTGAAATCCGACGGGCTCGTCGCGTACGCCGTGCTCAACGTCGGTCTCGTGCGCCACCCCGGCGGCGCCCCCGACCACTACGTGATCCAACTGCGCGACACGACGCAGGACCGCGTCCACTCCGACCAGCTCGCCCACGCCGTCGAGCACGACCCGCTCACGCGCCTCGCCAACCGCACGCTGATGAACGACGTGCTGGAGAAGGCGGTCGGCCAGCCCGACGCGATCGGGCGCGTCGCCGTGCTCGCGGTCGACCTCGACGGCTTCAAGGGGCTCAACGACCGATTCGGGCACGCCGTCGGCGACGACGCCCTCTTCCACACGGCGCGCGTCCTCGAGGCGGCGGCGGGGCGGCACGGCAAGGTCGCGCGGGTCGGGCGGCGACGAGTTCATCGTGATCGTGGATGAGGCGGGGGCGGAGCAGGTCGCGCTAGCAAGTGTCGGAGACGATCCACGAGGGGCTCCGCAAACCGCTCGCCGTCAAGCGCCACCAGATCAACCTGCACGCCTCCGTCGGCATCGCGCTCGCCAACACCGACACCCTCTCCGAGGGGATGGCGAGTCTCCTCAATGCCGCCGACGCCGCGATGTACCGGGCGAAGGCCGCGGGCAAGAGCCGGACCGAGAAGTACGTTCCGTCGATGCGCATCGACGCCGAGGCGCACGGGGCCCTCGTGTCCGAGCTGCGGGACGCGATCGGCCAGCGGTGACCTGATCCTCCACTACCAGCCGATCCTCGAGTTGTCCGACCGCACCGTCGTCGGATACGAGGCGCTCGTGCGGTGGCAGCACCCGACGCGCGGCCTGCTCCTGCCGGGCGCCTTCCTGCCGCTCATCAACGACCGCCAACTGAGCGTCGAGCTCGGCGGCCTGCTCGTCGACCAGGTCGCGGCGTTCCTCGCGGCCAACCGCGACAGCCACACGTGGGTGTCCCTCAACGTCTCCGCGGACCAGCTCGGAGACAGCGAATTCGCCGATCGCGTCCTGACGAGCATCGCGAAGCACCACCTCTCGCCCCACCGCCTCGTGATCGAACTCACGGAGGCGTCGCTCGTGTCGCCCAACACGCGCATCCGCCACGAGTTGACGGAGATGCGCAACGCCGGCATCCCCATCCTCCTCGACGACTTCGGCACGGGAGTGTCGCCGCTCAGCTACCTGCGCGACCTGCCGGTGTCCGGCGTGAAGCTCGACATGTCGTTCACCGCGGGAATCCCCGAGGACCCCGCCGGGGCGCGCGTGTCCCGCGCGCTCGGGGCGCTCGCCCGCGAGCTCGGGCTTGCGACGATCGCCGAGGGCATCGAGACGGAGTCGCAGGCGGAGTTCCTCCGCAGTTGCGGGTGGCGGTACGGACAGGGATGGCTGTTCGGCGTCGCCCAGCCGCCGACGGCGACGCCCGACGCGTCGGTCACCTTCTCGAAGAGCCTCATCGATCCCCGCCCGAACGAGGACATCGACGCGGAGGACTAGTCGGGGCGCGAGGCGCGGACGCTACGAGCCCGAGGCCGTCCACGGCTTGCGCTCGATCCAGAACGCGGAGTCCGCGAGCTTCGTCGGCGGGGTCGTCCGCTCCGGCGCCTGCTTGCCGACGGCGGCCTTGACGAGGTCGTGGCGCTTCTTCACCTCGGCGGCGCTCAGGTTGCCCGCGCCTTTCGGGATGTCGGTGAGGATGTAGAGCTTGTGGCCGCCGGTCCGGTCGACGGTCACCCCGGACCACTCGACGTCGACGTCGACGTTGCCGTCGACGGCGACCGTGAACGTCGCGGTCAGAAGCACGCCGGTGGCGGTCTCCGTATGGCCGACCGTCGAGTAATCCTGGTTGGAGATGTAGTTGCCGAGGCCGTACGCGACCCACATGCCGTTGCCGTTCGGGCCGCCCTTGAGCTTGACGATCGGCTGGGGGACGTGCGCATGGTGGCCGATCACGAGGTCGACCATCCCGGAGTCGGCGATCTTCTGATCGAGCGCCTTCTGCGCGGCGGTCGGCTGCGTCTGGTACTCGACGCAGCAGTGGACGGACGCGATCACGACGTCCGCGCCGGCCTCGCGAGCCGCCTTGGCCTGCGCGATGATGCCTTTCGCGTTCGCGGTGTTGGCGTTGAAGGTGTTGACGGACCACGGCTTGCCCGACGGCACGGGCAGGCCGTTGGTGCCGTACGCGAACGCGATGTGCGCGACCGTGATGTAGCGGTTGCCCGCCTGGACCTTGTACAGCTGCGGGCGCTTGGACTCCTCCGCACTCGTCGCGGTTCCGACCGCGCCCATACGCACCGAGTCGAACGCCTTGAGGCTTGCGACGATCCCGTCCCAGCCCTTGTCGACCATGTGGTTCGACGCGGTCGAGCAGCCGTCCCATCCCTGCGCCTTGAGCGCGGGCACCATTCCGGCGGGCGAGGAGAACACCGGGTAGCCCGAGGGCTTGGTCCCGGGGGGCGCGACGGGCACCTCCATGTGGCAAATCGCGAGGTCCGCTCCGGAGACCCACGGGTCGAGGTTGCCCCACAGGGGCTCCATGTTGAACTTCCCGGAGCGCTGCGCATCCGTGACGACCGCCCCGTGCGGGAGGACGTCCCCGGCGGCGACCAGCGTGAACGTCACCGGGCCGTCGGGCACGGGGGTGGTCGCCGTCGCCGAGGGAGTGACGTGAGGGGCGGGATCGGTGAGGTGGAAGCTCTCGGGGCGGTCGAGTATGTCCGCGGCGGTCCAGCCGGTGACGTACGAGGTCACAGCCGCGGCGACGATCAGCGAGCCCATCGTGATGCCGACGACGGCGAGGGCGCGGCGCGCGCGCCCGCGTCCGCCCGCGTGCGTACGGGTACTCCGGTGGGTATGCCGTGCCATGGGGGAACGATACCTCGCTTCTTCCGCGATTTCGCGCGCCCACTAGGGTTGTCCCGTGACATCCATCGTGCCGAACGGCCTCACCGCGCTCCGCCTCATCGCCGTTCCCGCCGTCGTGTGGCTGGTCCTGGCGGACGACGGGGCCGACGGCCTGCTGCGATGGTGGGCGCTCCTGGTCTTCCTCGTCGCGTCGGCGACGGACTTCCTGGATGGATTCCTCGCCCGCCGATGGAAGGTCGTGAGCGCGTTCGGCAAGCTGGCCGACCCGATCGCGGACAAGGCGCTCATCCTCGCCGCGCTCCTCGCGATCAGCGACGTCGACGGCGTGCCGTGGTGGCCGATCGCGGTCCTCGCCGTGCGGGAGGTCGCGGTCACGCTCGGGCGATTCGCGGTGATCGACCGCGGCGTCCTCGCCGCCTCCGGCGGGGGAAAGGTCAAGACGACCGTGCAGATCGCGGCGGTCACGTTCTTCCTCTGGCCTCACGGGCCGGCGTGGCTCGACACGGTCGCGTGGTGGTGCCTGCTGCTCGCCGTCGCGATCGCCGCGGTGACCGGGTACCAGATCGCGCGCGAGATCCTCCGCATGCGCCGGGCGACGAGGCCCGCGGGATAACCGGTGGACGACGCGACGCCGGCACGCGCCCTCGAGGCGGCGCGCGGACGCGGGCTCACCATCGCGACGGCCGAGTCCCTCACGGGCGGCCTCGTCGCGGGCGCCCTCACGTCCGTCCCCGGGGCGTCGGACGTGTACGCGGGGGGCGTGGTCTCGTACGCGATCGAGGTCAAGCGCGACATTCTCCGCATTCCCGTGCCCACGCTCGCCGACTACGGGCCGGTGAGCGAGGAGGTCGCCCTCGCGATGGCCGAGGGCGTCCGGCGCCTGCTCCGCGCCGACGCCGCCGTCGCGACCACGGGAGTCGCCGGACCGGAGCCCCACGGGGGCAAGCCTCCCGGGACGTTCTGCGTCGCCGCCGTCGGCCCGTCGGGCGTCGCGACCTTCACCGACGTCGTGCCCGGCAACCGCGACGAGGTGCGCCGACGCGCGGTAAATCGGGCGATTCAGGCCTTGTGTGACGTTCTCGACTCCATGGGGTCCCCGGGAACAAGCGTGGGGTAGTCTGCGTTGTGACGAACGTGGAGAGCACGAGAATGTACAGGAAGGGAGGACGCATGCCTATTCTTCGCAACGAGATCGGCGACGTCCTCCGTGGCGCCCGCCTGACCCAGGGCAAGACCCTCCGCGACGTGTCGTCCAACGCGCGCGTGTCGCTCGGGTACCTGTCCGAGGTCGAGCGCGGCCAGAAGGAGGCGTCGTCGGAGCTGCTCGCGTCGATCTGCGAGGCCCTCGACGTGCCGATGTCCGAGGTGCTCCGCGACGTGGCCGACCGGTTCACCGTGGCGGAGGCGCTCACCGACGACGTCGTGCCCGCCATCCCGGACACCGTGCCGGAGCTCTTCCGCGCGACGCGCCGCCCCGGCGGGGGCCTGGTCTCCGCGCGACACTAGATGCGCGTCAGCGAGTTCTACGCGCTCCTCGAGGACGTCTTCGGGCCCGCGTACGCCCGCACGCTCGCCCGCGAGTTCTCGCTCACCGATCTCGACGACCGCACGTCCGTCAAGGCGCTGGAGGACGGGGTCGATCCGCGCGACGTGTGGCACGCGCTCTGTGACGCCATGGACGTCCCGGAATCGCGCCGGGACGGCGGCGACCGCACGCGCATGATTCCCCCGCCGCGCTAGTCGCGACACGCCGACACCGAATCGTCGGTTCGAACATATGTTCGGTAGTCTCGTGCTCACGACGGTGTGCCCAGGGCCTCGAAACCGGCGGCTTCTCCCCAGGTCGGGAGTGGCGCGGATCCGATGTCGGGGGCGCGTCCTAGCGTGGAGTTCGTATCGTCAACCGGCGGCAGAGCCAGGGATAGGTGGAAGCGATGGCAAGCACGGATCGCGAGAAGGCGCTCGAGGCGGCGCTGGGGCAGATCGACCGGCAGTTCGGCAAGGGCTCGGTCATGCGTATGGGAGAGGGCTCGCGCGTCGCGGTCGAGGTGATCCCGACGGGGTCGATCGCCCTCGACGTCGCGCTCGGCATCGGCGGGCTTCCCCGCGGTCGGGTCGTGGAGATCTACGGGCCCGAATCGAGCGGGAAGACGACCCTCACGCTCCACGCGGTAGCGAACGTCCAGCGCGCGGGCGGCGTCGCGGCGTTCATCGACGCGGAGCACGCGCTCGACCCGGAGTACGCGAAGAAGCTCGGCGTGGACATCGAGCAGCTGATCATCTCCCAGCCGGACACGGGGGAGCAGGCGCTCGAGATCGCCGACATCCTGATCCGCTCGGGCGGGGTGGACGTGCTCGTGGTCGACTCGGTCGCGGCGCTCGTTCCCAAGGCGGAGATCGAGGGGGAGATGGGCGACAGCCACGTCGGCCTCCAGGCCCGCCTGATGTCCCAGGCGCTCCGCAAGATCACCGGCGGGCTCAGCACGTCGAAGACGACGGCGATCTTCATCAACCAGCTCCGCGAGAAGATCGGGGTCTTCTTCGGCTCGCCCGAGACCACCACGGGCGGCAAGGCCCTCAAGTTCTACGCGTCCGTGCGCCTCGACATCCGGCGCATCGAGACCCTCAAGGAGGGCACCGACGCGGTCGGCAACCGCACGCGCGTCAAGGTCGTCAAGAACAAGATGGCGCCGCCGTTCAAGCAGGCGGAGTTCGACATCCTCTACGGTCAGGGCATCTCGCGCGAGGGCGACGTGATCGACCTCGGCGTCGAGCACGGATTCATCCGCAAGTCCGGGGCGTGGTACACGTGCGATGGCGACCAGCTCGGCCAGGGCAAGGAGAACGCCCGCACGTTCCTCCGCGACAACCCCCAACTGTGCGATGAGCTCGAGGTCAAGATCAAGCAGAAGCTCGGGGTCGGGCCGAAGGCCGCGGGCGAGGAGAGCCAGGCCCCGGCCGTCGAGGCCGAGGACGTCGTGGACGCGAGTGAGGTCGCGGCCGACGCCGACGAGGCCTCGCGGGTGCTGGCCGAGGCCGAGGCGGCCGTCGAGAGCGCCTCACAGTAGGCCGTGGCCGCTGCCGCGCGGCGAACGGGCGACGACGCCGATCCGGCGGAACGCGCGCGCGATATCGCCCTCAGGGTGCTCACGGGCGCGCCCCGGAGCGCCGCGCAACTCCGCGAGGCACTCGTCACCCGCGACGTCCCGGAACCGATCGCGGACGAGGTGATCGAGCGCTACCGCGAGGTCGGGCTCCTCGACGACGCGGCGCTCGCCGCCACCGTCGCGCGGACCCGCCACGGCGAGCGCGGGCAATCGCGGCGCGCGATCGCGCAGGAGCTGCGGCGCAAGGGCTTCGAGGATCGCCACATTGAGGAGGCGCTCACCCAGATCTCGGACGAGGACGAGCGGGACTCGGCCGCCGAACTCGCCCAGCGGCGTTGGGATGCGTTGTCCTCCGTGCCCCGCGACGCGCGCATGAGGCGCGTCGCGGCATTCCTCGGACGCAAGGGTTACCCCGCCGGCCAGGCCTACGGGCTCGTGCGAGCGCTCGAACGTGCCGATATCGTGGAGGACCGGGAGGTGCATCCCGCCGAGGAGGAACCCACGTGATCACCGTCGACCAGATCGTGCAGATCGTTCTGGTGCTGGGGTTGACGTTGCTCGCCCTCTTCGTCGTGCTCCTCGGCAAGCGCGACGCCGAACAGGAACGCGAATCGGCTAAACGCGACGCGGGGGCGATACGCGAGGAGTCGCGCGCGCTCCTCGCCGAGGCCCAGCGCCGCGAGGAGCGTCTCGCGCTACGCGAGCGTGAGATCGCGGAGGACCAGCGCAACCTCGGCGCGTACCAGCGCACTCTCGATGAGCGCGCCGCGGATCTGGCCAAGAGCGAGAGGAAGATCGAAGCCGAGCGCGCCACGCTCAAGTCGAAGCACAACGAGGCCCTCGCGGCCGTCGCCGGCATGAAGGCCAAGGAGGCCCAGAAGGCGCTCCAGGAACGCTTGGTCGCCGACGCGGAGGCCGACGCCGCCGGTGCGCTACGGCGCATCGAGAAGCGCATCGAGGAGGAGTCCGAGTCGCGCGCGAGGGAGGTGCTCGTGAGCGCGATGCAGCGTCAGGCGGCGGAGACGTCGGCGCAACAGAGCGTAACGCGCATCGACCTGCCCTCCGAGGAGATGAAGGGGCGCCTCATCGGGCGCGAGGGCCGCAACATCCGCACCTTCGAGGCTCTCACGGGAGTGACGATGATCCTCGAGGACGGGGCCGAAAGCGTCCTCCTCTCGTCTTTCGACGTCGAGCGGCGCGAGATCGCCGAGGAGACGCTCCGCGCGCTGGTCGCCGACGGGCGCATCCAGCCGCCGCGCATCGAGTCGACGTACGCCGCGGCCGTGGCCTCCGCCCCGGAGCGCGCGCAGAAGGCGGGCCTCGACGCCGCCGAGGCCGCGGGCGTGACCGGGCTCGCGCCGGAGATGGTCGACATCCTCGGGCGTCTTCGCCTCCGAACGTCGTACGGGCAGAACGTCCTCGCGCACCTCGTCGAATGCGCGACCATCGCCGCGGCGATCGCGGAGGAGATCGGCGCCGACGTCGAGCTCGCCCGGCGGGGGGCGTTCCTCCACGACATCGGCAAGGCGCTGACGGCGGAACGCGAGGGGACGCACGCCCTGATCGGAGCCAAGGTCGCGGCGGAACACGGCGAATCCGCCGCCGTCGTCAACGCCATCGGCGCCCATCACGACGAGATCAAGCAGGAAACGCTCGAGGCCGTGATCGTCCAGATCGCCGACGCGCTGTCCGCGTCGCGTCCTGGCGCTCGGCGCGAGGACTTCGACGGGTATGTCGAGCGGCTCTCGGCGCTCGAGGCGATGATCCAGGCGATGCCCGGCGTCAGCGACGTTCTCGCCATGCACGCCGGGCGCGAAGTTCGAGTCGTCGTCTCCCCCGACGAGGTCGGCGACGAGGACCTCGAGGCGTTGGCGCGTACGATAGCGGGGCGCATCAACGACAGCGGGAAGCAGCCCGGGGAGGTCAAGGTCACGGTCATCCGCGAACGACGAGCGGAGGCTGTCGCCGGTTAGCACGATGAGCGACACACGCAACGAACGGACGTACCTGGTCCGGACCCTCGGGTGCCAGATGAACGTCCACGACTCGGAACGCATGGCGGGCCTGCTCGAGCGCGCCGGATACGTGCGCGCCGCCGATGGCGAGACGGTCGCCGACGTCGTCGTCATCAACACGTGCGCGGTGCGCGAGAACGCGTCGACGCGCCTCTACGGCAACCTCGGGATCCTCGCGTCGGAGAAGGAGCGTCGACCCGGGATGCAGATCGCGGTCGGCGGATGCCTCGCGCAGAAGGATCGCGGCGCCATCGTCGAGGCCGCGCCTTGGGTCGACGTCGTCTTCGGCACGCACAACGTCGACGTGCTCCCGACCCTGCTCGAACGGGCGCGTCACAACGCCGAGGCGCAGGTCGAGATCGAGGAGACGCTGTCCGTCTTCCCCTCGACCCTGCCCGCCCGCCGCGAGTCGATCGCGTCCGGCTGGGTGTCGATCTCCGTCGGGTGCAACAACACGTGCACGTTCTGCATCGTCCCGTCGCTGCGGGGCAAGGAGCGGGACCGCAGGCCGGGCGAGGTGCTCGCCGAGGTCGGCGCCCTGGTCTCCGAGGGAGCCCTCGAGGTGACGCTGCTCGGCCAGAACGTCAACACCTACGGCGTGGAGTTCGGCGACCGAGGCGCGTTCGCGGACCTCCTGCGCGCGTGCGGCGGGATCGACGGGCTCGAGCGGGTGCGCTTCACCTCGCCGCATCCCGCGGCGTTCACCGACGACGTCGTCGCGGCGATGGCCGAGACCCCGAACGTCATGCCGAGCCTCCACTTCCCGCTCCAGTCCGGCTCGGATCGGGTCCTCAAGTCCATGCGTCGCTCGTACCGATCGGAGCGCTTCCTCGCGATCCTCGACAACGTGCGGGCGGCGATGCCCGACGCCGCCATCACCACGGACGTCATCGTCGGCTTCCCGGGCGAGACCGAGGAGGACTTCGCGGACACCCTGCGCGTGGTCGAGAGCGCGCGCTTCGCGTCGGCGTTCACGTTCCAGTATTCGCCCCGCCCCGGCACGCCCGCGGCGGACATGGAGGGGCAGGTGCCCAAGGCCGTCGTCCAGGAACGGTTCGACCGGCTCGTCGAGCTCCAGGAGCGCGTGTCGCTCGAGGAGAATCGCAGGCTCGTCGGGACGACGGTCGAGGCGCTCGTGCTCGACGGCGGCGGTCGCAAGGACGAGGCGGCGTCGCGGATGAGCGGGCGGGCGCGGGACAACAGGCTCGTGCACTTCTCCGTCCCCGACGACCTCGTGCCGCGGCCGGGCGACATCGTGACCGCCGAGGTCACCTACGGAGCGCCCCACCACCTCGTCGCCGACTCCGCGCTCGACGGCGGACCGTTCGCGGTGCGACGCACGCGCGCGGGCGACCTGTCCGAGGGAGGGGTCGCGCACGCGCACGGAGCGGACGGATCCGCGAGCGCCGGGGAACCTGTGTCGCTCGGCATCCCCGCGGTCCGCGCGGTCGGCGCGGGGTCGTGACGGGGATCGCGCCGTCCGTCATCGCGATCGTAGGCGCGACCGCGACCGGGAAATCCCACGTCGCCGTCGGCCTCGCCGAGGCGCTCGGCGGCGAGGTGGTCAACGCGGACTCGATGCAGTTCTACCGCGGCATGGACATCGGCACGGCCAAGCTCGGCGACGACGAGCGACGCGGCATCCCGCACCACCAGATCGACACGCTCGACGTCCGCGAGGACGCCTCGGTCGCGCGCTACCAGGCCGAGGCCCGCGCCGACGTCGACGCGATCCACGCGCGTGGCGCGCGGGCGATCGCGGCCGGTGGGTCGGGCCTGTACATCCGCGCGCTGCTCGACGCGTTCGACTTCCCCGCGACCGACCCGGAGATCCGCGCTGACCTCGAGGCTCGCGCCGAGGCCGAGGGGCCGGGGATCCTCCACCGCGAGCTCGCCGCCCTCGACCCCGAGGCCGCCCGCAAGATCGACGCCCGCAATGCCAAGCGCATCGTGCGGGCGCTCGAGGTGATCGCCCTCACCGGGCGACCCTTCTCCTCCTCCCTTCCGCACCGCGAGTACGCCCTGCCCGCGGTGCAGATCGGCCTGCGGCTGCCGCGCGAGGCGCTCGACACCCGCATCGACGCCCGCGCTGCTGCGATGTGGGACGGCGGACTGCTCGCGGAGACCGAACGCCTCGCCGCCGTCGGCCTCCGCGACGGCGTGACGGCCCGGCGCGCCGTCGGCTACGCCGAGGCGCTCGCCGTGCTCGACGGAACGACGACCGAGGACGAGGCCCGCGAGGCGACGGCGCGCCACACCCGGCGCCTCGCGCGCAAGCAGGACACGTGGTTCGGCGCCGACGAGAGGATCGCGTGGATCGACGCCCCGCGCGACGAGGACGACCTCGCCCGCGCCGTCGCGGACGCGCGCGACCTCGTCGCTAGGCTGGAGCCGTGACCGGCGACGCGCTTCCCTTCACCAAGGGCCACGGAACGGAGAACGACTTCGTCCTGCTCATGGACGAGGACGGATCGATCGACCTGAGCCCCGCGCTCGTGCGCGCCCTGTGCGACCGCCGGGCGGGCATCGGCGCCGACGGCGTGCTCCGCGCCGTCCGCGCGGGGCGCCTCGACGCGGGCGCCGACTTCCCGCCCGAGACGTGGTTCATGGACTACTGGAACGCCGACGGGACGACCGCGGAGATGTGCGGCAACGGGGCGCGCGTGTTCGCCGCGTTCCTCGAGCGCGACGCCGGGGAGGACTTCTCCGCAGGCCAGATCATCGGCACGCGGGGCGGCCCGCACGCGGTCACCGCGCTCGGCGGGCGCCGCTACGCCGTGGATATGGGCCCGTGGCGGCTGTCCCCGGACGGCCCGAGCGTGACCGTCCGCGGCTGGGACGCGCGGCCCGCGACGTCGGTCGATCTGAGCAACCCGCACGCCGTGATCGCCGCCGTCACGCTCGACGAGCTCGCCGTCGCGGACCTCGAGGCGGCGCCGGCCGTCGATCCCGTCCCCCAGGCCGGCGTCAACGTCGAGGTGATCGTCCCGCTCGACGTCGAGGGCGAGCGCGGAGGCCTACGGATGCGGGTGTACGAGCGCGGCGTCGGGGAGACCCGCTCGTGCGGCACGGGCGCGTGCGCGGCGGCGCTCGCTGCCCACGCGTGGGCGGGGGACGACGCCCCGCGGGTATGGGACGTCGAGGTTCCGGGCGGCGCCGTCGTCGTCCGAATCGAGGACGACAGGACGGTGCTCGAGGGGCCCGCGGTCCTCATCGCCGACGGCGTCGTCGATTTGCCGTCCCTGGCGTGACCGCGGGCCCCTCGAGAGGGCTTAGCCTCCCAGCGTGCCGTCCGAGGAGAAGACGAGGCCGAGAACGACGTCACCGTTGCGGATCGCGGCCTTCGTCAGCGGGCCGCCCGGGTCGAGCGACAGGAAGTCGTCGAACTCCAGGCCGTAGGTGTTCTCGAGACCCGGCTGGCAGAACGGGCGGTCCGGGCACTCCGGCGGGCCGCCGAGCGAGATCGGGCCGCACTCGTTCGCGAGCTCGCTCAGGGAAGTCACCCCGTGCTCGTCGGCGAACGCCTTCGTCACGGCGAACGCGTTCTGGTCCTGCGCGGGGGACGGGTGCCCGAAGGCGAGCCCGACCTCTTTGCCGAGGTCCCGGAGGTTCGCGACCGTCGCGTCGAGGTCGCCCGACGCAAGCGGCGCGGCGTCCGCGCCGTTCACGGCCTTGTTGAGGAACTCGGTCACCGTGCCCGCGTATTCGGGCACGATGTCGACGTCGCCCTTCTCGAGCGCCGGGAGGTAGGTCTCCCGCGAGCCGATCGTCCGCACCTCGACCGTGTACCCGGTGTCGCGGAGGACCGCGGCGTAGATCTCGGCGAGCGTGATGTTCTCGGAGAAGTTCGCCGACCCGATCACGAGCTTCCCGGAGCGGGAACCCGTGGGCTTGAGGCCCTCGTCGGCGACGAACTGCGCGGCGACGTCGGTCGACGACTTCTGCTCGACGTCGGTGGCCTCGTTGAGCGCCATCAGCTTGTCCGTCGTAAGCGCCGCGGACACGCGGTCGAGCGCGCCCATGATGGCGCCGTCGACGGCGGTCTTGGCGTTGACGGCCGGGATGATGTTGTCGACCGTCTGGAGGTGCTGGTCGTCGGCGAGCACGACGAGTTGGTTGCCCGGGACGGGGACGCAGGGGCTAGCCATGACGTCCGAGGTCGTGGGCGACGCCGTCGTGGTGGACGGGGTGCTGGAACAGGCCGCGAGGGCCATCGTCGCCGCCGAGACGGCGACGAGCAGTCCGCGTGAGGTTCGCACGGGTCTCTCTCCTTGGTTTCGAGGAATCCTGGTGTTGAGACTGCGTAACAATGCCGAAGCGGCGAGTCATTCCGTCGTGTGCGCGGGCTTCGACACCTCTTGCCTATCAGATTCGGGGTCCAAACCTCTAGAGATGGGTCGCGAGGCGCCTAAGCCGCGACGACGGTTCCGGCTCGAAGGGGAAGTGGGGTGAGCCGACGCTGGACGCGCCCGAGCAGCGCGTCGAGCCCGACGCTCAGGCCCGCGACCAGGATCGCGCCGGCGAGGGCCTGCCCGTACCGTTGCGTGCTGAGCCCGACGTTGATGATGACCCCGAGCCCTCCTCCCGCGACGAGCGCCGCGAGGGGAATCGTCGCGACGGTCTGCACGATCGACGTGCGCAACCCGGCCGCGATGAGCGGCCACGCGAGCGGGAGCTCGACGGTCCGGATCACCTGCCACCGCGACATGCCCTGTCCGAACGCCGCGTCCCGGACGTCCGCGTCCACGTCGAGCATCCCCGTGAACGTGTTCGTGAGGATCGGCGGCACGGCGAAGACGCCGACGGCGAGGATGACGGCCTGGTCGCCGAACCCGATCGCCCCGGTCGCGAAGAGGGTGAGAAGAGCGAGGGTCGGGATCGCGCGGGACACGTTCGAGACGACGACGGTCAGCGTCCCGCCGCGTCGCACGTGGCCGAGCAGCAGTCCCGCGGGCAGCGCGATCGCGGAGGCGAGGATGACGGCAGCCGCCGCCATATACAGGTGGCCGATGGTCAGCCCGAGGATCGAATCGCGCGCGAGGCGCCACTCGCCGTCCGATCGCTGATACCAGACGCCGCGCGCGCCCCACCAGTTCGCGGCCGTGGTGAGCCACGAGAAGGCGTCGGTGATGATCGTCATGCGCGCGCCCTCCTCGTCCACGGGGTGAGCACCTTGCCCGCCGCGAGAAGCAGGAGGTCGAGCGCGAGCGCGAGGGCGACGCACAGCAGGGCGGCCGTCGCGACCTCGGCGTTGTACGCCCGGTAGAAGCCGCGGAACATCAGCTGCCCGAGCCCGCCGTACCCGACGACCACCCCGACGGTCGTGAGCGCGACCGTCGTCACCGTCGCCACGCGCAGCCCCGCGAACACGCTCGGCAGCGCGTTCGGGAGCTCCACGAGCAGGAGCAGGCGTACGCGGCCGTAGCCGAGGCCCCGCCCGGCGTCGACGACCGCCGGGTCGACGCCCTGCGAGTCCCGCGATGATGTTGCGCACGAGCATGAGCAGCGCGTACGCGACGAGCCCGATCAGGACGGTCAGTCGCCCGATTCCCGTGTACGGGGCGAGGATGCCGAAGAGGGCGAGCGACGGGATCGTGTAGAACACGGACGACGTGCCGAGGATCGTTCCGGCGAGACGCGGGTGGAAGTGGGCGATCGCCGCGAGGGGAAGGGCGATCGCGAGGGCGATGAGGATCGCCTCGACGGTCAGCGACGCGTGCTGTTCGAGCCGGAACGCGATGTCGTCCCAGTTGTCGTGGAGGTAGTCCCAACTGAGCCACGGGTTGGGGCGGTCCATGCCCCGACCGTACCCGAGCGGGTAGCGTGGCGGCCATGACCGACGCGGGGATCGCCTTCTTCGGGCGCGCGCAAGGAGTATGCCGGACGGCACGATCGCCGTCGCCGGCCTCGACCTCGAGGTGCGCGCCGGCGAATTGCTCTGCCTCGTCGGGCCGTCGGGGTGCGGGAAGTCGACGACGCTCCGGATGGTCAACCGCCTCGTCGAGCCGACGTCGGGCACCATCACCGTCGCGGGCGAGGACGTCATGGCCGCGACCCCGTCCAGCTGCGCCGCCACATCGGCTACGTCATCCAGCACGTCGGCCTCTTCCCGCACCGCACCGTCGCGCAGAACGTCGCGACCGTCCCGGTGCTGCTCGGGTGGGACCGCGACGAAGCGCCGCGAGCGCGTCAGCGAGTTCCTCGAGCTCGTCGGCCTCGACGGGGACACGTACGCCGGCCGGTACCCGCACGAGCTGAGCGGGGGCGAGCGGCAGCGCGTCGGCGTGGCGCGCGCGCTCGCGAGCGAGCCGCCCGTCCTGCTCATGGACGAGCCGTTCGGTTCGGTCGACCCGCAGGGGCGCCGCCGGCTCCAGCAGGAGTTCCTGCAGATCCAGGAGGCGCTCGGCACGACGGTGATGATGGTGACGCACGACATCCGCGAGGCGGTGGTGCTCGCCGACCGGATCGCCGTGTTCTCGGCCGGGGCGACGATGGAGCAACTCGACGTGCCCTGCGGCGTCGCGAGCGCCCGCGAGCGCGTTCGTCGAGGACTTCATCGCCGACTTCGACGTGCGGCCGCCGGGTCCGCGCGCGACGCGACGGCCCTAGCGGCGCCGCGCGTCACCCGGAACACCCGGAAGCCCTTCGCGCTCGCGATCTTCTCCACCGCGCCCGAGCGGTGAGCCCGCGTCGTCGCGCTGCTCCGCGATCCAGCGGGTGAGCGAGTCGGCGCCCAGGTTGCGCTGGACGACGAGGTGGGCCTCGGCGCCCGGGGCGAGGCGGGGGAGCCACGCGGCCAGGAGGGCGTGGAGGGCGCTCCTTGCCGATCGCGGACGGGCGGGTTGGACCAGATCGCGTCGAACGCGAGGTCGGCGGGGACGTCGTCGGGCGTGACGCGCCACGACTCCGCGCGAGGTCGCGCCTGCGCGAGCGTTCGGCGTTGCGACGCGGCAGGTCGAGGGCGCGCTCGTTGACGTCGACGGCCCACACGCGTTGCCTCGGGCCGCAGGAGCGGCCATGGTGAGCGCGATCGGGCCCCAGCCGCAGCCGAGGTCGAGCAGGGTCCCGCCGGGCGGCGCGGGAACGGTGCGGAGCAGCACGCGCGTGCCGAGGTCGACGTGGGCCGGGACTGAAGATCCCGGTGCCGTCTCGACCGTGACCTCGCGCCCGGCCAGCGTGACAGTGATCGTGCGGCGCTCGTCGGGCGAGGCGGGCCTCGCCGTGAAGTAGTGATCGCCCGCGGCGCCCTCGTCATCGGCCACGGGAGCGAGCGTACCCGGGTCGGGCCCGGGTGAGACAATGAGCCGGTCATGATGCCCCCTTCCGAGCCCGATCCGAGCCGCGGACGCGCCAGAGCCGACCCGCTCGATCGCGATGGTCGAGCGGTGCTGTCGCGCGCCGGAACGGCCGTCGCGGAGGGCGGGACGACCGGGACGGACTACGACGGCGACCAGATCGAGCGCGAGGAGCGCGCGGGGCTGCGCCGCGTCGCGGCATGTCGACCGAGCTCGAGGACATCTCGGAGGTCGAGTACCGGCGCTGCGCCTCGAGAAGGTGGTGCTGGTGGGCCAGTGGTCGCGACGGCACGGCCGCGGAGGCCGAGGTCTCGCTGCGCGAGCTCGCCGCGCTCGCGGAGACGGCGGGCTCCGAGGTGCTCGACGGCGTGCTCCAGCGCCGCGCCCACCCCGACCCCGCCACGTACATCGGCTAGGGCAAGGCCATCGAACTCGCGGCGATCGTCGAGGCCGTCGGCGCCGACACCGTGGTCGTCAACGGCGACCTCTCGCCCGAGCCAGCGCCGCGCGCTCGAGGACGTCGTCGAGGTCAAGGTCATCGACCGCACCGCGCTGATCCTCGACATCTTCGCCCAGCACGCCAAGTCCAAGGAGGGCAAGGCGCAGGTCGAACTCGCGCAGCTCGAATACCTGCTGCCGCGGCTCCGCGGCTGGGGCGAATCGATGTCCCGCCAGGCGGGTGGCCGGGTCGCGGCCGGCGCGGGCATCGGCTCGCGCGGCCCCGGCGAGACCAAGATCGAGCTCGACCGCCGCCGCATCCGCACCCGCATGGCCCAGCTGCGGCGCCAGATCAAGCAGATGGAGCCCGCCCGCGAGGTGCGCCGCGAGAGCCGGCACGCCTGCTTCCGAACGTCGCGATCGTCGGCTACACCAACGCCGGGCAAGTCGTCCCTGCTCAACCGCCTCACGGGCGCCGGCGTGCTGGTGCAGAACGCGCTGTTCGCCACGCTCGACCCGACCGTGCGCCGGGCCCGCACCCCCGACGGCCGCGACATCACCGTCTCCGACACCGTCGGCTTCGTGAAGGACCTGCCCCACCAGCTCGTCGCCGCCTTCGAGTCCACCCTGGAGGAGGTCGCGCACGCGGACCTCGTGCTCCACATCGTCGACGCCTCGCACCCGGACCCCGAGGGCCAGATCCTCGCCGTCCGAACCGTGCTCGCCGACGTGCCCGGGGCCGCGGACAGTCCCCGAGCTGCTCGTGCTCAACAAGTGCGACATCGCCGACCGCCGAGACGCTGCTGCGCCTGCGCGCGCGCCGCGAGCCGACCGTCGAGGTCTCCGCGCTCACGGGCGAGGGCATCGACGACCTGCTCGAGGCGATCGCCGAGGAACCTGCCGCGCCCGCCCGTCCGCGTGGACGTCGACCGTGCCGTACACGCGCGGCGACCTCGTGAGCGAGGCCCACCGCGCGGGCGAGGTGCTGTGCGGAGGCACACGAGGGCGACGGCACCACCTGGTGGCGAGGTCGCCGACGCGCTCGCGGCCCGCATCCCCGCGGCAGCGTCGGCGGCGTCGTGACCGAGACGCCCGACGCGTGACCGAGGCGGACGCCGAGGCCTGCTCCGACGCGCGGTCGACGCGCTAGGCGGCGAGGAGCGCGAGGGCCAGGTCGCGATGGCCGGGCCGTCGAGGACGGCGCTCGCGCGGCGGCGAGCCACCTGCTGGTCCAGGCGGGCACCGGCACGGGAAAGTCCCTCGCATACCTCGTGCCCGCCGTCGCGCGCGCGGTCCGCGGGCGACGCAGCGCATCGTCGTCTCCACCGCGACCCTCGCCCTGCAGCGCCAGGTGTTCTCCAAGGACCTGCCCGCTCGTGCTCGACGCGCTCGAGCCCGCGCTGGGCGACCGCGCCCGGCGTCGCCCTGTTCAAGGGCCGCGGCAACTACCTGTGCGTGCACAAGATCGGCGGGTGGCTACCCGGAGCCGGACGACGCGCTCGACATCGGGCCCGTCGGGCCCACGTCCGACTTGGGGCGCGAGGTGGCGCGCCTCGGCGCGTGGGCGGACGAGACGGAGACGGGCGACCGGGACGACCTCGTCCCCGGCGTTTCCGCGCGCGCGTGGGCGCAGGTGAGCGTCGGCGGGCGCGAGTGCCTCGGAGCGACGTGCCCCGTCGCGTCCGAGTGCTTCGCCGAGCGCGCGCTCGAGACCGCGCGCCGGGCGCAGATCGTCGTCACCAACCACGCGGTGCTCGCGATCCAGGCCACGACCCACGACATCCTCGGGCAGCACGACGCGCTCATCGTCGACGAGGCGCACGAGCTCGTCTCGCGCATCACCTCGTCCGCCACCCACGAGCTCTCCGCGCGCCTTGGTCGCGCTCGGCGGCGCGCGCCGCTCGGCGTCACCTCCGCGCCGACCGGACATGTGCGACGCGCTCGAGACCGCGGGACGGGGCCTCGAATCGGCGCTCGACGCCGCGCGCGTCGGCCGCCTGCGCGACGGCCTCCCGGAGCCGCTCGCGGTCGCGGTCGCGTCCGCGCGCGACGCCGCGCGGTCGCTCGCCCGGGCGATCGAGGCCGAGGGCGACGACGCGGGCGTCAAGATGGCGCTGGCGCGCGCTCACCGAGATCGGCGACGTGTGCGAGGAGCTCCTCGGCGACGGCGCCCGGCTCGTGGTGTGGCTCGCGCCCCGCCGACGGCGACTACGGGGCGAGCGTCCCTGAGCGCATCCTCGCCGCGCCGCTCGACGTGGCGGGGGTCATCCGCGACCGGCTCCTCCAGGAGACGGCGACCGGTCTTCACGTCGGCGACGCTCGCCCTCGGGGGGTCGTTCGACGCGATGGCGCGCCACCTCGGCGTCGACGAGCCGGTGACGCTCGACGCGGGCAGCCCCTTCGACTACGCAACGCAGGGGATCCTCTACGTCGCGTCGCACCTCGACCGCCCGGGCTCGGGGGCATCTCGGCGGACGCGCTCGACGAACTCGCGGCCCTGATCCGGCGGCGGGAGGCCGCACGCTCGGCCTGTTCTCCTCGCATCGCGCCGCGGTCGCCGCCGACCGAGGCGATGCGCGAACGGCTCGACGTGCCCGTGCTGTACCAGAAGGACGACCAGGTCCCGACGCTGGTCCGGCAGCTTCCGCGAGGACCCGCGCGCGTGCCTGTTCGGATCGACGACGCTGTGGCAGGGGGTGGACGTTCCCGGCGACACTGCCAGCTCGTCGTCATCGACCGCATCCCGTTCCCGCGCCCGGACGACCCCATCGCCCAGGCGCGCACCGAGGCCGTCGACGCCGCGGGAGGCAGCGGGTTCATGGCGGTGTCGGCGACGCACGCGGCGCTGCTGCTCGCGCAGGGCGCGGGCCGCCTCATCCGGACGTTGACCGATCGCGGGGTGGTGGCGGTCCTCGACTCCGCGCCTCGCGACCGCGCGGTACGGCGGATTCCTCGCGCGATCGCTGCCGCCGCTGTGGCCGACGACGGACCGCGTCACCGTGCTGGACGCGCTGCGGCGACTCGACGTGCGCCCCGTAGCGCGGCTAGAGGCGGCGCAGAACCGACACGACCTTGCCCATGATGCGGGCGTGGTCGCCGTCGATGGGCGCGTAGGCCGGGTTGTGGGGCATGAGCCACACCTGGCCGTCGCTGCGGCGGAACGTCTTGACGGTCGCCTCGTCGTCGAGCAGCGCGGCGACGATGTCGCCGTTCTGGGCGGCGTTCTGGCGGCGCACGACCACCCAGTCGCCGTCGCAGATGGCGGCGTCGATCATCGAGTCGCCGGCGACCTTGAGCATGAAGAGCTCGCCGTCGCCCGTCAGTTGCGCGGGAGGGGGAACACGTCCTCGACCTCCTGGTCGGCGAGGATCGGCCCACCGGCGGCGATGCGGCCGACGAGCGGGACGGCCGTCATCCCGCGGGGGGCGTCCGCGGGGGCGTCGCGACGCGCGGAGCCGGGGCGGGGGATTCGGCGTCGTCCTCGGGCATGGACACGTCGATGGCGCGGGGGCGATTCGGGTCGCGGCGCAGGTAGCCCTTGGTCTCCAGCGCGTGAGCTGGTGCTTGACGCCGACGTACTGCGTGAGGCCGACGGCGTCGCCGATCTCGCGCATCGACGGCGGGTAGCCGCGCTCGTGAACCGCGGAGCGGATCGTCTCGAGGATGCGCTCCTGTCGCGGCGTGAGGGTCCGTCACGTCGCGGACGTCCGGGAACTCGTGGATCGGTGGCGTCGCCCGTGTGTCGTCGTCCATGGCAACCTCCTGCGTCGCCGGTGCGGCCCGAGCCGCCCGGTCCACCCCGCCCGACGCGTGTCAGACCCCGGTGGTCTTCTTGTTCATGACGCTAGGGCAGCGCGGCGCGCAAATCAAACACATGTTCGAGCGTGTCTTGATTCGTGTCCAGGGGCGCGTGCTAGAAATAGAACAGATGTTCGACGAACAAGTGTTCGAAGGACGGAACGGAGATGACGATGTTGACATCGAGCGACGGGCGGCTCAGCCAGGAAGCGTCGGCTGCTGCGCACCCTATCGGTGTCGTCGTCGCCGTCGGCGCTCGTCGTCGCTCCGCAGGCGTTCGCCCAGGAGCAGGACGCCCCGGCGGTCGACGCCACCGTCGCGGACGTACGTGGTCGCCCAAGGGGAGACGCTGTGGTCCATCGCGCGGATCGTCACCCCCGGACCGAGCGTGCGCGACGCCGTCGTCGCCGAGATCGCGAGCCTCAACCGACCTGTCGAACGCCACGCATCCGCACCGGCGAGCAGATCCTCGTGCCCGTGCCCCCTACGGCGAGAACCGCACCACGACTCGCCGGCCGGGCGGACACCCTCCTCGTTCGCCCGGCCGGCGTACCAGGTCCCGCGCGCAGAGCCGTTTCGTGGGACAGTAGGGGCATGTATTGCCCATTCTGCCGGAACGCCGACTCGCGCGTGATCGACTCCCGCACCGCCGACGACGGCTCGGCGATCCGCCGGCGTCGCGAATGCCCCGCGTGCGGCCGGCGCTTCACCACGGTCGAGACCTCGCGCCTCCGTGGTCAAGCGCTCGGGCGTGTCCGAGCCGTTCAGCCGGGAGAAGATCATCTCGGGCGTGAAGAAGGCCTGCCAGGGGCGTCCCGTCTCCGACGACGACCTCGCGTTCTCGCGCAGAAGGTCGAGGAGACCATCCGCGGCAACGGCCAGGCCGAGATCGACGCGCTCGACATCGGCCTCGCGATCCTGCCGCCGCTGCGCGAGCTCGACGAGATCGCGTACCTGCGGTTCGCGAGCGTCTACCAGGCGTTCGACTCGCTCGACGACTTCGAGCGGGCCATCGCGCGCCTGCGCGAGGAGGACGCGGCCAAGTAGGCTCGCCCCGGTCCGCGCGGCAGTCGCTAGGACAGGACGCGCAGGCGGATCGTCTCGGGCATATCCCGCAGCTCGGAGATCGCCTCGTCGGTCAGCCCCGCGGCGATGTCGGTCACCACGTAACCCAGTTCGCCGCGCGTGGCGAGCAGCTGGCCCTCGATGTTGACGTCGTGCTCCGCGAAGACGCGGTTGACCGCCGCGAGCACGCCCGGCATGTTCTCGTGGATGAGAGCGACGCGGTGCGCTCCCTGGACGCCTCGAGCGAGAGGTTCGGCAGGTTGACGCGACAGCGACGTCGAGCCGCTGCACGACGTAGTCGCGCAGGCGGGTCGCGACAAAGATGCCGATGTCGCGCTGCGCCTCCTCGGTCGAGCCGCCGATGTGCGGCGTGAGGATGACGTTGGGCATGTCCTGCAGCGGGGAGGTGAACGCGTCGCCCTTCGTCTTGGGCTCGACCGGGAACACGTCGACGGCGGCGCCGCCAATGTGGCCCGGACTCGATGGCCGTCTTGAGCGACTCGAGGTCGACGATGAATCCGCGCGACAGGTTGAGGAAGAGCGCCCCGGGCTTCATCGCCGCGAACTGCTTCGCGCCGAAGAAGCCGGAGTTGCCCGCGCGGCCGTCGACGTGGAGCGTGACGATGTCGAGGCCTCGCAGGAGCCGACTCGAGCGTCGGCATCTTGGTGGCGTTGCCGAGCGCGAGCTTCTCCGCGATGTCGAAGAAGATCGACGTTCATGCCGAGAGCCTCGGCGATGACGGACAGCTGCGAGCCGATGTTGCCGTAGCCGACGATGCCGAGCGTGCGGCCGCGGATCTCGTGGGCGCCCGTCGGCGGACTTGGACCACACGCCCGCGTGCATCTGGCGGTTGTGCTCGGGAAGGCGGCGCGTCAGCGAGATCATCTCGGCGACCGCCATCTCGACGACCGAACGCGTGTTGGAGAACGGGGCGTTGAACACCGCGATGCCCGAGCCGCGCCGCGGCGGCAAGGTCGATCTGGTTGGTGCCGATCGAGAAGGCGCCGACCGCGATGAGGTCGGCGGCGGCCTCCAGCACGCGCTCGGTGACCTGAGTCTTGGATCGGATGCCGAGGAGCTGGACGCCCTCGAGGGCGTCGATGAGTTCGTCTTCGTCGAGCGCGCCTGCGCGGTTGTCGACGTCGATGCCGGCGGCGTTGAGGATGTCGGTGGCCTGGGGGTGAAGGGTTTCAAGGAGGAGTGCGCGCACGGAGCCATTGTGGCACTTCTCACGTCCGCGAATGTTTCCCAAGTTCCCAGGCCATGGCAGGCTGATGCCATGAGCGCGCGCGCCGGATTCTGGGCGACGTTCCTCGCCCTCGTGACGGCCGCGATCGTCGGACTTCGTCGTGTCCGGACTCTCAGGTCGCGGACATCCAGCACCTCGGCACGCCCCGCAACGCCGTCCTCGACGGCGACACGCAGGTGCGCGTTCCCGTGCCGCCTGCGAGCGACGGCCGCGTCCTCCCCGCCGTCGCCGTCTCGACGACCGGCGAGTACGCGTTCATGTTCGAGGACGGGGGCGTGCCCGTGCGCTTCGACCCGTGCCTGCCGATCCACTACGTCTACAACCCGGCGGGGCAGCCGGCGGGTGCGAGCGACCTGATCGCCGAGAGGCCGTCGACGACGTCTCGAAGGCCACCGGACTGGTGTTCGTGTACGACGGCCAGACGGGCGAACGGGCGAGTTCGACCGACGCCTGTTCCAGCCCGATCGGTACGGCGACGGATTCGCGCCGATGATCATCGGCTGGTCCAACGAGGATGCGACGCCCGACCTCGAGGGATCGGTCACCGGCCTCGGCGGCTCGAGTCGGTCACCGGGGCGTTACGGCGAGCAGCGCTACCTCGAGTCCGGGACGGTCCTTCTCGACTCCGACGACATGGAGGACCTCCTCGCTACCAGGACGGTCCGGCAGCTGGCGCGCAGCCGTCATCATGCACGAGCTCGGCCACGTCGTCGGGCTCGCCCACGTCGACGACCCACGAGATCATGAACGCCTCGCAACACGTCGCTCACCGAGTGGGGTCCGGGCGACCTCGCGGGCTCGCCATCGCCGGCTCCGGCACCTGCGAAAGCGGCGGCGACTCGGGCCGCGCGACCGGGTCGTGTCCGGGAGGCCGCTCGGGCGACTCCTAACCCGACGCGCCGAGCCCCTCGGGCAGCGGCCGGAGTGCACGAGCACGAGAACGCTCGTCGGGCGCGTGAGCGCGACGTAGAGGTCTGCCGGCCCTCGGCGATCGCGCGGGCTCCACGACCACCACGACGTCGAATTCGAGTCCCTTGGCCTCGCGGCGCGTCGAGCACCTCGAACTGCCGGCGCCGGCGCCGTCGCGGCGCGCGCGTCCGCGAGTCGGCGTCGGGCGCGATGATCGCGACCAGGCCGCCCCCGCTGCGGCGAGCGGGCGGCGTCGGCCGCGCGCGAGGTCGATCGCCCGCGGCGACGCGGGGCGTCCGCGCGCGATGGTCGCGCACGGCGTCGTCGACGTCGCGCGCGGCGCTCATCTCGCTGACGGGAAGCCGGCGGCGCGCGCGAAAGCCTGGGCGGCCGTCGCGACGGCGGCGGGGATGCGGTAGCTGACGGTGAGCTCGCGCAGGGTCCAGTGCCGCCGAACAGCGGGTCCATCGTCTCGGGCCACCAGCGCGTGCCCGCGCTGGGGGCGACGTCTGGGCGACGTCTCCCACGATCGTGAACGAGCGGGAGGGGCAGCGGCGCAGCAGCATCCGCCACGCCATGGGGCTGAGCTCCTGCGCCTCGTCGACGACCACGTGGCCGTAGGTCCACGAGCGGTCCTCGAGGCGCGTTCCGCGACGGTGCGGCGCGCGGGCCCGCCGCATGCGCTCGGCGAGCATCTCGCGGTCACCATGCCGTCGCCGCCGAACGTGTCGAGCACCTCCTTGGCGTAGCTCGACTTCCGCCTGCGACGTCGCCTCGGGGCGACGCGGCCGCCTGGGCAGGTCGCCGAGCAGCTCGGCGGCCTCGTCGAGGAGCGGCACGTCGGCGTCGGTGAACGGGGCGTCGGCGTCGCGGGCGAGGAGCGCGCGCTCGGCTCGCGACATGCGGGGCGCCGCGTGCGCGAGCAGGTGCGGCTTGGAGAACAGGTCCGCGAGCAGCGCTGCGGGCGTGAGCGGCAGCCAGCACAGGTTGATCGCGACGCGCATCTCGCGGTCGTCGCGCAGGTCGCGCGCGATCTCTCGCGCGGTCCTCCTCTTCGATCTCGTCGGCCCGAGTTGCGTCGGCGACCTGGCGGTGAGCCGGTTGATCATCTCCTTGGCGAAGCGTCGCGCGCCGTCGTTGTGCGGCTTGCCGTCGCGGCGCGCGCGCGCCTGCGCCTCGCGCATGTCCGGCGCTGGATCACGACGGGTCGGCCGTCGATCGGAACTCCTGATCGTCCTTGGGCACGCGTTGGCGCTCGCGCACGGCGGCGCGACGACCTTCGCCATCGACGTGCGCGCCCTTGAGCGTGGCGACGTCGTCGGCTTCGCGCGCCGTGGTGCCGATGCCGCGCACGAGGCCCGCCAGCGTCGTCGACACCGCGCCCGGTCTCGCCGAGCGAGGGCAGCACGTGGTCGATGTAGCGCAGGAACGACGTGGAGGGGCCGATGAGCAGCACGCCCGCGCTCCAGCAGGTCGCGGTGGTGGTACAGCAGGTAGGCGGCGCGGTGAAGCGCCACGGCGGTCTTGCCCGTGCCGGGCCCGCCCTGCACCACGAGCGCGCCCTGCAAGCGGCGCCCGGATGACGGCGTCCTGCTCGGACTGGATCGTCGCGACGATGTCGCCCATGCGGCCGGTGCGGCGCGCGCCGAGCGCGGCGAGCAGCGCGCCCTCGCCGGCGAGCGAGGCCTCTGGCCGGAGGCGCGAGCGCCTCCACGTCGAGCACGTCGTCCTCGACCGCGATGACCTTGCGCCCCTGGGTGGTGAGGTGGCGGCGGCTTCATCACGCCCGAGGGCTGGGCCGCGGTCGCGGCGTAGAACGGCGCGCGCCGCCGGGGCGCGCCAGTCCGTCAGCAGCGGGACGTGGTCGGCGTCGGACAGGCCGATGCGCCCCACGTACAGCCGCTCGCCGTCCGCCATGTCGAGGCGCCGAAGCACAGGCGGTCCTCGACGGCGTCGAGCTGCGCGATGCGGTCCTCGTACAGCGTCGCGAACGCGTCGCGCTCGGAGCGGTTCTGCGGGGAGCCGGACGGGCCGGAGCGGCGCACCTCGACGAGGCGGGCCTCCGCCTCGATCGCGAAGGCGTCGAGCCGCGCGTAGAGAGTGTCGACGACGCCCTGTTCTGCGTCGAGACCGGGCCCGCCGTGACGGTGGACTCGTCGTGCATGACCGCCCTTTCGCGATGGCCCGCGACTCCCGCGGGCAGTAGACCATCCTCCATGATCGCCAAGAGCGAGTGCGCGGGCGTTCGCGGGCCGCGATATCGGCGCTTCGCGCGCGTGCGAGAATCGACAGAATGACATGGCACTCATGACGTGGGACAACGACGGCGTGGAGCAGTGGGCGAGCCGCATCCGGGGGCGATGCGGTGCTGGTGCAGTCGCTGCGCGGCTTCATCGACGCGGGCAGGGCGGGGCAGAGCTCATCCGCGACACATGCGTGAGGATGTCCGAGCCGGTGCGCCTCGTGACGTTCGACATCGATGAGCTCCTCGACTACCGCTCGCGCCGGCCCGAGATGACGTTCTCGTCAACGAGTGGACGGACTACGACGAGCCGTACCTCGCGATCGACATGGTCGCGCGACGCGGACGGCACGCCGTTCCTGCTGCTTCACGGCAGCGAGCCCGACATCCGGTGGGAGGCCTTCATCGCGCGAGGTGCGCGCGGTCGCGACCGGCTGGGCGTCGAGCCTCACGCTCGCGCGCGCACGGCATTCCCATGGGGGCGCCGCACACCAAGCCGACGGCGTCCACCACCCACGGCACGCGCCAAGACCTGTTGCCGGACGTCGCCGGGCGTGTTCGGCACGGTCACGGTGCCCGCGTCCGCGCCAGAACCTGCTGGAGTACCGCTTCGGCCAGTGGGGCCTCGACGCGGTCAACGTCGCCGTCCACGTGCCCTACTACCTCGCGCAGTCGGCGCTACCCGCAGGCCGCCGCAGCACGCGCTGAGTCGCTGGAGGGGCTCACCGGGCTGTCGCTCGAGCCCGAAGGCCTCGACGAGGCGTGCGCGACGGCGAGCGAGGAGATCGTGCGCCAGATGGCCGAATCCGACGAGGTTCAGGCGCTCGTGGAGACCCTCGAAGAGCAGTACGACGCGTCATGGAGTCGCGCGAGGGCGTGCATTCCGTGGGCGACAGCATTCCGACGGCCGACGAGCTGGGGGCGGAATTCGAGAAATTCTTGGCCCAACAACGCCGAGATCTCCCCCAAACGACTAATTCGTGGCATGATGGGGGCGATTCATGGCAAGTTGACGCGTTGCAGTGATAGTGAGCAAGACCTGACTGTTCATCGGCGCGGGACGGGACGAGGCATTGCGGCGACGAGTGGCCGACGCAGTGTCAGTCGCCCCGTCCCGGGCATACGTTAAGGACAATACAGCATGGCACAGGGTTCCGTCAAGTGGTTCAACGCGGAAAAGGGCTACGGCTTCATCGCGCAGGACGGCGGAGGCGCTGACGTCTTCGTCCACTACTCCGCGATCATCACCGATGGCTTCAAGTCCCTCAACGAGGCGCAGCGCGTCGAGTTCGAGGTGACGCAGGGTCCCAAGGGCCCGCAGGCCGAGCAGGTTCGTCCCCTCTAGGCACATCGCAGGCCGCCGGTTCCGCCGCCGGCGGTACTAGACGTGAGAACGCAGCGAGGGCCGTCCCATCGGGGCGGCCCTCGTCGCGTACGATGACGGATACGCGCGGGTTATTGTCGGCGCGGCGTCCGGGTGGATTACACTGGAACTACGGCCAGATCCGAAGGAGGTCACGATGCCGCTGTCAGAATATGAGCAGCGCGTGCTCGAGCATCTCGAGCGCGACCTCGGATCCGACCCCAAACTCAAGAGCGCCATGACGCGCGCCCCGCGTTCGGCGAGCCACATCGATGGCCGCGGGCGCGGGCGTCGTCGTGGGCCTCGGCGTCGTCCTCACGGGCGTGATGACGCAGGTGTGGCTCCTGGGAATCGGCGGATTCGCGCTGATGATCGTCGTCGTCTTGTGGGCCTTCTCGCCCCGACGTCGACGCCGTCGCGGCGCACGCCAGAGCGGGGCGCACGCGCCCAAGAAGAAGCCGCGTCAGGGCGTTTATGCGCCGCGTCGAGGAGCGCTTCGAGCGCCGCCGGGAGCAGGGCGACCTGTAGCCCCCTCGGCGGGTTCCGCCTCCGCCGCCACCTCGTCCACCCATGCGTGCAGTTGCGCCGCGCTCGACCGCCCGCGGCTCCGGCGCGTACCGCTGATCCGACACCGCGTCTCCGAGCGCCCGCGACGGCGCCTCGGGCTCGGCCGGCAGGCCGTCCCCTCGCGAGGCGGATCTCGCGTAGCACGTGCTCGATCGCCTCGTGCGGCGTCAGGCTGCGGGCCACCGCGCGACCCCGGAGTCGCCGTGGAGCCGGTACCACACGTGCCTCCGGCGTCGTGCAGCGCCCCGCGGCCGCGCGCGTCGCGACCCCACCAGCCACCACCGACAGCGAGCCCGGCGACACCCGCCGCGACCGCCCGAGCAACGCGATGGCGGCGGATCGAGCCGCGCTGGTGCGCCCGGCGTGCGTCGCCGGGCGACGCCGGTCGGCGGGATGACGGGCTGGTCGGACGGCGGACCCCGTTGGCGGCGGGTCTGCGGGCCGGGCACGCCGGCGCGGGATCCGTCTACGACGGGGGCGCGCCGGTCTGGACCGCGGGCGTCGGCTCGAACCGCACCCACCCGTCGCCGGCGAAATAGACCTCGGGCCACGCGTGGGCGTCGCCGCCGCGTGACGACGGAGGTGCCGTCCTCCCGCGTCGCCCGGAAGGAATCCATCGCCAGGCGGGCCGGGATGCCGAGCGACCGCGAGCATCATCACCATCGTCGAGGCGAACTGGACGCAGTACCCGTGACGCGGTCCTCGAGGAAGACGGAGACGGAGTCGTCGCTCGCGCTGGTCACCGACGTGTCGTAGACGAATCCTGGGGGTTGCGGAAGAACTCCTGGAGGCGATGGCCTGGTCGTATCGCGTCGTGGCCCCCTCGGTCACGTCGCGCGTGAGGGCGAGGATTCGCGGCGAGATCGAGGGCGTCGGGGATCGCGCGGTACGCGGGCTCGGTGATGTCGTCGACCTGCCCGAGGGCGAGCGCCGCGTCCGACTGCTCGAGGGCGTCGGCGTTCTGGTAGGCGAAGTCGACGACGAGCGAGTAGCGGAGGTCGTGGGTCGTCGTCTCGTCTCCAACGACCTGGTCCGTCCCCGGGTCGTAGAACCAGGGGCCCTCGACGTTCGCCGTGCGCGGGGCTACCGGCACCGGGAGGTTCGACGCGGAGAGCGAGATGATCGCCACGGACATGGCCGTGCGGTCGTCGTCGGTCCAGCTCGCGACGGGAAGCGGCCACAGGAGAGTCTGCGTGGCCCCGTGGGTCGAGACGGGCGTGTCGGTGTACTCCCACTGCGAACCCGTGAAATTCGTGAACGAGTAGATGCGGAAGGCGTCGGTCTGGCCGGTCGAGGTGACGTACGCGAAGACCGTCTGCTCCGAATTCGCCGTGAGCGAGTTGCGGAGATCGACCTCGAGGTTCAACTGGGTGTTGCGACCGTCGAAGACGTCCGGGGTGAAGCGGCCAGGAAATGCCCCCCACCCCGCGCCCCCGACGGCGCTCGGCACGACGAGGAGCGCGAGGACGAGCGCCGCGGACGTGCCGAGCACCGAGGTTGTCCACGGAGACGCGCCGCCGCGCCGCGGCGTCGCTCCGGGAGAGCGAGAGGGCGAGGACCCACGCCCCGAGGGCGACGGCGAGCACGACCCCCGACACGCGCTGCTGGAGGATGATCGAGGGGACCCACGGGACCAGGAGGAGCAGCCCCGCGGTCCCGACCGCCCTCCACGACACGGCGAGATGCTCGACGGCGACGAACAGCGGCGAGCACGGCGAGCGTGAGGAGCGCGGCGAAGTCGCTGTCGACGGGGGCGGGGTGGGCCGTCTCCTGCGCGTACGACGCGCCGTCGGCGAATGAGCCGAAGAGGGCGGCGACCGCGGACGGTGTCGGGAGGTAGAACCCGCCGCCGGCGTCGTCGCGCGCGTAGAGGGGGATGAGCACGAGGAACGTCGCGGCCGCGCCCGCGAGCGTCGGGATCGACCGGGTTCGCGAGAGGAGGCGGGCGAGCATGATGACCGCAGTGACGAGGGCTAGCGCGAGCGCGGGGCGTTCGAGCCACGCGCCGAGCTCGACGAGGTTTCCCGCCGCCCAGAACGCCGCGAACGTCGACACCGCGATGAGCGGGGTCGCGGCGAGCGGCGAGCGCTCGGCGCCCGCGAGGCCGCTCATTCGAGCTCTCCCGACGTGAGAAGCGAGGTCCACACCGCGCCGATGTCGTGGCCGACGGGCGCGGCCATCGCGCGCCAACCGGCGCGGCGGAGCGCCTTGACGGTCGCGCGCGCCTCCGTCTCGTCGCCGTTGCCCGAGCGGACGATCGCCCACGCGCGGCCGATGTCCCCGATCGGGGCGAGGACCCCGAGCGCGGACTTCTTCATCGGGCCGACGACGGCGATCGTCACGTCTCCCGACATCGCCGTCACGAGCGCCTCGCGCGCCGCCTCGACGAGGTCCTCCTCCGCGGCGGCGGCGAGGGGGGCGCGGCGAGGTCGACGGTCTGGTCGAGGATGGCGGCCCGGGCGAGCGCGGCGGAGTGCGACGGCGAGGCGGCGAGGTCGGTCGGACGTATCCCCCCGCCGAGCAACTGCACCGGGTGCCCGACGGCGAGGACGGACACGGCGATCGACGCGGCGGTCGGAGATGGTCCATTCCAGGGCCGCGGCCTCGCGCGGGAGATCCATGCAGACGGTCGCGGGCCGCCTGCCGGCGCGCTCGTCGGAGCGCACGAGCATCGATCCCTGCGCGCGCCGAGCTGCCAGTGCACGCGGCGGAGGTCGTCCCCCTCGCGGTAGTCGCGGAGCGAGGCGTCGTCGGGCGACGGGCTGCGGGCGCCGAGCACGACGCGGTCGGCGTGGCCCATCAGCGCGCCCGCGGTCGCGCTCAGGTCGACGATCGCGGGCCACACGGGGATGCGCTCGTCGCCGCCGACGGAGGTGTCGGCGAGGATCAGGCCGAACGGGTCGGCCGAGTGGACGAGCGCGGGGCCGAGCGGCCAGCGGCCGCGGCGCGACGGGCAGGAGCGCGTACGACAGCGTGAGGGACTCCGGCTCGCGCGCGACCGTCGCCTTGGTGCCCGCGCCTCCCGTGAGTTCGGCCGCGGCCTGCTCGCGGATGTCGAGGCCCTCGGTGATGCTGCGCGCGAGGCGCCTGCCGGGATGGAGGCCGCCGCGGGGGTCGCGCGCGTGGCCGGAGGAGATGACGACGGTGACGCGCCCGGGTTCGCCGACGGTGAGCGGGCGCGGCGCGACCTCGCGGCGCGCGTACGGGAAGCGGAGCAGGAAGGTGTGCACCGACAGCAGCATCCACAGGACGGACACGGACGACGACGGCGACGACGGTCACGCCGACGTAGACGAGCGCGGTGGAGGCGAGCCCCACGCCGAGGCCCGCGAGGCACACCCCGGACACCGCGAGCCCGATGCCGCGCGCCGTGACGCGCGTCGTCGAGCGGCGATCAGCCGTGGCGGGGGCGCTCATGCGCCGTCGACGGCTCCCGCCGACGGGCGCGGATCGACGCGGCGCGGCGTCGCGGGCCTCGGTCGGCACCGCGGTGCGCGCCGACGATCTCGACGAGGATCTGACGCGCCGAGCGTCCCGCGAGGCGGGCCTCGGTGCTCGGCATCGTCCGGTGCGCCAGCACGGTCGGGGCGAGAGCCTTGACGTCGTCCGGAAGGACGTGGTTGCGCGCCGCTCATCGCCGCGCGAGCCTTGGCGACGGCGAGGAGGTGCAGCGACGCCCGCGGCGACGCGCCGAGCCGGAGCCCGCCATCCGAGCGGGTCGCGCCGACGAGGTCGACGACGTACTGCTTGATCGCCGGTGCGGCGAAGACGCGCCGCACGATGCCGATCAGTCCGGGCGAGCGACGCGACGTCCGTGACGGGGCGGACGGCGTCGAGCGGGTCCGCGCCGTCGTGGGTGTCGAGCATCGCCATCTCGTCGCGTCGACGTGGGATAGCCCGACCGCGACCTGCGCCATGAAGCGGTCGCGCTGCGCCTCGGGAAGCGGGTACGTGCCCTCCATCTCGATGGGGTTCTGCGTCGCGACCACCATGAAGGGCGAGGGGAGCGGCCGCGTCGTGCCGTCCGCCGTGACCGCGCGCTCCTGCATCGACTCGAGCAGCGCCGACTGGGTCTTGGGCGAGGCGCGGTTGATCTCGTCGGCGATGACGATGTTGGCGAAGACGGGGCCGGGGCGGAACTCGAATTCGTGGTCGTCCGAGCGGTAGATGCTGACGCCGGTCACGTCCGACGGCAGCAGGTCCGGGGTGAACTGGATCCGCCCCACCGTGCAGTCGACCGCCTTGGCGAGGGCCCGCGCGAGCGTGGTCTTGCCGACGCCCGGCACGTCCTCCATCAGCAGGTGCCCCTCGGCGAGTGCGACGGCGAGCGTCGCGACGATCGCGTGATCGAGGCCGGAGAGCACCGAGGCGATGGCCGCCCGAATCCGGTTCGTGGTGTCGGCGACCTCGGCGATCTCGGCGTCGGTGGGGACATGGGCTGTTCATGTGCGCTCCCTTGGCTCGTGAATCGAGCCTAGGTGATGAGCGGGTCGCGGCGCTCCCTCCACCCGGTGTGTCCGGGTTCTACCTGGGCGGATGCGGCCTCAGAGCGCGAATTTCGGCGCAATCCTTGCCAAGAGTGGAGGAAGTGGAGTAAAGTGGGGCGCGATGGCGAGTAGGGGTGTGCCGTCGGTGCACCCGGAGGAGGAGCCGGACGTGTCGGACGCTGCCGCTGGACGGGATGGGCCCTACCGGGGTCTTCCTCGGCACGTTCACGCCCCGGCTCGACGAGAAGGGGCGGCTGATCCTCCCCGCGAAGTTCCGGCCGCAGGCTCGCGACCGGCCTCGTCCCCACCCGCGGACTCGACCGTTGCGTCTTCATGTTCCCCGTCGAGGAGTTCCATGCCGTCCACGACCGGCTCCGCCAGGCGCCCCTCGAGAACAAGCGGGCCCGCGACTACCTGCGGAGCTTCCTCGCGTACGCGAGCGACGAGTGCCCGACAAGCAGGGGCGCATCCTGCTGTCGCCCGCGCTCCGCGCCTACGCGGACCTCGAGCGCGATGTCGCCGTCGTCGGCCTGGGTTCGCGGGTCGAGATCTGGGACGCCAAGGCGTGGGAGGAGTACCTCGCGCGAACCGAGGACGACTACGCCGAGACCGCCGCGGAGGTGCTCGGGGACATCTAAAGGGTCAACGTGCCGTGCGGCCTCTCTCCCGCGCGCACTCTGAGGCACTTCCCCGCCCCAGAGCCGCCGGAGGGAGACCGGACGACACGAGGACACCGTCGGAACGACGCCGGAACGTACGAGCGACGACGAGTCGGCGGAGAGGAGGGACGGATGGGCGGCGCCGAGGGACGGCACGTTCCGGTGATGCTCGACCGATGCGTCGAGTTGCTCGCCCCTTCCCTCGAACGGTCCGGCGCGATCGCGGTGGACGCGACGTTGGGCCTCGGCGGGCACGCGGAAGCGCTGTTGCACGCACGCCCGCGGGCGACGCTCGTGGGAATCGACCGTGACGGCGATGCCCTCCGCCTCGCGAGCGAGCGCCTCGCCCCCTTCGGAGCGCGGTTCGTCGCGCACCGCGCGGAGTACGACGACATCGCCGGGGCGCTCGCGGCCGCGGGAGCGTCGCGCGCCGACGCGATCCTGTTCGACCTCGGGGTGTCCTCGATGCAGATCGACGAGGAGGATCGCGGTTTCCGATACGCCGCCGACGCCCCGCTCGACATGCGCATGAACCGGGACGACGAACGCAGCGCGGCGGACCTCGTGCGCGACGCGGACGAGGACGAGCTGGCGCGAATCCTCGCCGAGTACGGCGAGGAGCGCTACGCGCCGCGGATCGCGCGCGCCATTGTGCGGCGGCGCGAGACGGAACCGATCACGCGGACCTCCGACCTCGTGGGCATCGTCCGCGAAGCCCTGCCCGCCTCCGCGCGGGGCGTCCCGGGAAACCCCGCCAAGCGCACCTTCCAGGCGCTTCGCATCGCCGTGAACGACGAGCTCGGCATCCTCGCGCGGCGCTCTACCGGCCGCGATCGAGGCGACGGCCGTCGGCGGGCGCGTCGTGGTGCTCGCCTACCACTCGCTCGAGGACCGCATGGTCAAGCGGGCGTTCGTCGCGGGCGCGACCGATCAGACGCCGCGCCGCGTGCCCGTGACGCGCGACGAGGACCGCCCGTATCTCCGCCTCCTCACGCGCGGCGCGGAGAAGGCTTCCCCGGACGAGGCGGAGCGCAACCCACGCAGCGCCTCGGTCCGCCTCCGCGCGATCGAGCGCGTCCGCGAGACGCCGGCATCCCGGAGGGCGGCATGAGCGTCGCGCCCGCACGTCCCCTTCCCCCGCGCGGCGCGCCGTCCAGCGCGCGGCCCGCCGCCCCGCGACGAGCCCCCGCGTCGCGCGCCGCGTCGCCCCGCCGCACCGCCCCCGCTCAGCCCGGGCTGTTCGAGGCGGATCCGTACCGCGTCGCCCGCCCGCGCCCTGCGCGTCGCGTGCCGACGCCGCGCCCCGCGACCCCGCCGTCGTCCGCACCCGCGGCCCCCGCCCGTCGGCCCGGGCTGAGTGCCCACGCCGCGCCGGAGCACTCGCGCTCGCTCGTCCCGTTCGTCGCGATGTGCGTCGCGATCGTCGTCGGCTCGCTCGTGGCCGTCCTCCTGCTCAACACGTCGATGGCCAAGGGCGCGTACGAGACGCGCGACCTGCGCAACGAGCTGTCATATCTCGAGGACCAGCGATCGGAGCTGCGCGCGGCGCTCGAGGAGCACGCGTCGCCCCAGGCGCTCGCGCACGCGGCCGCCGAGCTCGGCATGGTCCCCGCGACGCACGTCGGCTTCGTGACGATCGGCGATGGAACCGTCCTCGCCCCGGGGGCGCGGCCGTGACGCCCGTCGGCACGATCGACGCCCCGCCACGGCGGACGGCGCCGCGCCCCGCGCCCGCGCGCGGCTACGGTCCGAGCCGCGCACCGGTTCGTCGCGGCCCGACGCGCCGTCCCCCCTCCCGCCGACGGCCGACCGCGCGCGTCGGGGATCCCCGCCGCCGACACTCCCTCCTGACCGTGCTCACCCTGCTCGTCCTCGTCGTCTTCGCCGCGCGGCTCGTCCAGATCCAGGTGGTCGACAGCGCGTCGCTGTCCGAGGCCGCGCTGGAGTCTCGCCTGCACACCTCGGAGATCACGGTCCCGCGGGCGAACATCGTCGATCGCAACGGCGTGATCCTCGCGACGTCCGTCGCGCGCTACAACGTCGTCGCCGACCCGACGCTCGTCGCCGACTGGACGCGCACCGACGCGCGCGGGAAGGTCCTGATGGAGGGCCCCGCCGACGCGGCCGCCGTCCTCGCGCCGATCCTCGGAGAGGACGAGGCGACCGTCGAGGAGGCGCTCACGGGCGACCGGCGCTTCTCCTACGTCGCGAAGAACGTGTCGATCGACACCTGGAACGCGGTCGCGGCCGAGCGCGTGCGGGGCGTCACCCGCGAGGCGACGAGCGAGCGCGTCTACCCGAACGGCTCCGTCGCGGGCAACGTCGTCGGCTTCGTCGGCGGCAGCGCCGATCAGAGCGGGGTCTCGGGGCTCGCCGGACTGGAGTTCACGTACGAGGACGAGCTTCTCGGACAGCCGGGCGAGGTCACGAACGAGACGAACGCCAGCCGCACCGTCGTCATCCCCACCGGTGTCCAGTCCGAGAGCACGCCGATCCCGGGCGACACCCTCGTCACGACGATCGACTCCGACCTCCAGTGGTACGTGCAGAGGCGCCTCGACAAGGCGGTGAAGGACACGCGCGCCGAGTGGGGCACGGTCACCGTCATGGACGTCAAGACCGGGCAGGTGTACGTGCTCGCGGACTCGGACACCGTCGACCCCAACGACCCCGGCGCCTCGGACGCGGCGGATCGGGGATCGCGCGCGGTGTCCGCGGTGTTCGAGCCCGGTTCCACGGGCAAGATCATCACCATGGCCGCGCTCCTCGAGGAGGGCAAGGCTTCGCCGACGACGCGATACACCGCGCCCTACGAATACACGACGCCCAACGGTCAGACCTTCCACGACTCCCACTGGCACCGCGACATGCGCCTCACGCTCAACGGCATCCTCACGCAGTCGTCGAACACCGGCACGGTGATCGCCGGGTCGGCGCTCACCGCGCAGCAGCGCTACGACTACCTCTCGGCGTTCGGCTTCGGCCAGCCGACGGGGGTGGGGCTTCCCGGTGAGTCGGCGGGAATCCTCCACGACGTCAAGAAGTGGGACGGGCGCACCAAGTACGCCGTGCTGTTCGGCCAGGGCGTGTCCGTCACGGCGCTTCAGACGGCGCAGGTGTACGCGACGATCGGCAACGGCGGCGTGCGCGTCCAGCCGACCGTCGTCCAGGGCGTCACGCGGGCCGACGGCACGTTCGTCCCGCGCGCGACCGCGGAACCCGTACGGGTGGTCTCGGAGGACACCGCGGCGAAGCTGCTCAGCATGCTGGAGTCCGTCGTCGACGACGGGACGGGCACGCGGGCGCAGGTCTCCGGCTACCGCGTCGCGGGCAAGACGGGGACGGCGCAGGCGGCCGACGGCAAGGGCGGGATGACGGACGTCGTCGCCTCGTTCGTGGGCGTGGCCCCGGCGGACCAGCCGCGTATCGTGGTCTCCGTCATGCTGTACAACCCGAAGTCCACGCAATGGGGAGGCTCGGCGGCCGGCCCCGTATTCTCGGACGTCATGGGTCGGTCGCTCGAGACGCTGGGGATCCCCCGAGCGGAACGTCGCCGCACCTGTACCCGACGAAGTGGGGGTAGACGTGGAGGCGATGGCGCTCCGGCCGGATCGCGTGCCCCCCGTGTCGCTGGCCGCGATCGCCGATCGCACCGGAGCGCACGTCGAACCCGCGGGCGCGACCGTCGACGTCACGGGCGCGACCGTCGACAGCCGCGACGTCCGCCCCGGCGACCTCTTCGGGGCCATGCCCGGGTACTCGAGCCACGGGGCGACCTTCGCGCCGGCGGCGGCCGCGGCAGGGGCCGCGGCAATCCTCACCGACGACATCGGAGCGAAGCTCGCCGCGCCGACCGGGCTGCCCATCGTCGTGGTCGACGACCCGCGCCACGCGCTCGGGCTCGCGTCGGCGGAGGTCTACGGCGATCCGTCGCGGGCGATGACCCTCGTCGGCGTCACGGGCACCAACGGCAAGACGACGACGACGTACTTCATCGACGCCGCGCTGCGCCGGTCGCAGCGGGCGACGGGCCTCCTCGGCACCATCGAGATGCGGGTGGAGCGGAGACGACCCCCGCGGTCCGCACGACGGTCGAGGCGCCGCTGTTCCAGGCGCTCCTCGCGCGGATGGTCGAAGCCGGCGTCGGCGCCGCGACGGTCGAGGTCTCCTCCCACGCGCTCGCGCTCGGCCGCGTCGCGGGGGCGCGGTTCGCCGTGGCGGTGTTCACCAATCTCCAGTGGGACCACCTCGACTTCCACCCGACGATGGAGGACTACTTCCAGGCGAAGGCCAGCCTGTTCACGCCGGAGCTGAGCGAGCGCGGCGTCGTGTGCGTGGACGACGAGTGGGGCGTGCGGCTCGCGGCCGAGGCGACCATCCCCGTCGTGCGCGTCGCGACCCGCGTCGAGGCCGGCGACGCGGACTGGACGGTCCGCGACGTCCGCCTCGCGGACGACGGCATCGGCTCGGCCTTCACGCTGAACGGGCCCGACGGGGCGCGGCTCGAGGCCGCGAGCCCCCTTCCCGCCCACATCAACGTGTCCAACGCCGCCGCGGCGATCGTCGCGGCGGTCGAGGCCGGGGTTCCGCCGGACGAGGCGATCGCAGGAGTCGCCGCCGCCCCCGGCGTCCCCGGACGCATGCAGCGCGTTCTCGAGCGCGACGCGAGCACGCCGCTGGCCATCGTCGACTACGCCCACACCCCGGACGCGCTCGAACGCGTCCTCGTCGGCGCGCGGTCGGTCACGCCGGGGCGCATCATCTCGGTGTTCGGCGCCGGGGGCGACCGTGACACGGCCAAGCGCGCGGGTTTCGGCTCCGTCGCCGCCGCCCGCGCCGACGTCGTGATCGTCACGGACGACAACCCCCGTTCGGAGGATCCGGCCGCGATCCGTCAGGCTATTCTCGCCGGACTCCGCGAGGCGCGGCCCGGGATGCGGGACGTGCACGAGATCGCGCCGCGCGAGGAAGCGATCCGCGCGGCCCTCGCCATGGCGGCGCCCGAGGACACGATCGTGTTGAGCGGCAAGGGTCACGAGGACTACCAGGAGATCGACGGCGTGAAGCACCACTTCAGCGACCCCGAGCAGCTCGAGGCCGCGCTCGCGGAGAGGGGGCGTTGATGATTCCCGTCACCGCAGGGTGGATCGCGGACGTCACCGGGGGCTCGCTCGTCGGCGATCCCGGAATCGAGGTCACGTCGGTCGCGCACGATTCGCGCGAGTGCCGACCGGGCGCGCTCTACGTCGCCTTCCCCGGGGAGCGGGTCGACGGCCACGACTTCGCGGGCGCCGCCGCCGAGGCCGGGGCGCTGCTCAGCCTCGTGACGCGGTCCGTCGATGGCCCGCACGTCGTGGTGGACGACGCGACCGACGCCCTCGGGGCGCTCGCGCGCGCCTACCTCGTACGCCTCCGCGACGCGTCTGACCTCGCCGTGATCGGCGTGACCGGTTCCGTCGGCAAGACGACGACGAAGGACCTGCTCGCCCGGATGCTGCCCGAGTGCGTCGCGCCGCGCGGGTCCTTCAACAACGCCATCGGGCTGCCCCTGACCGTCCTTCGCGCGGACGCCCGCACGCGCCACCTCGTGCTCGAGATGGGGGCGAACGGCGCGGGCCACATCGCGTACCTCGCGAGCATCGCGCCTCCCGACGTCGCCGTCGTCCTCCTCGTGGGAAGCGCCCACCTCGGCGAGTTCGGCACGATCGACGACGTCGCGCGCGCGAAGGCCGAGCTTATCGAGGGGTGCGCGCCGGGGGCGACGGTCGTGCTCAACGCGGACGACCCGCGCGTCGCGGCGATGGCGGCGCTCGCGCCGTCGGTCACGACGTTCGGAGTCGGAGAGGCCGACGTCCGCGCGGTCGGCTTGACGACGGAGCGCGGTCGCGCCCGCTTCACGCTACGCGCGGAGGGAGTCGAGGCGCCCGTCGCGCTCCGCCTCGTCGGCGAACACCACGTCACCAACGCGCTCGCCGCCGCGACCGTGGCGCTCTCGCTCGGGATGCGCGTCGACCGCGTCGCCGAGCTTCTGAGCGAGGCGGTGCCCGGAAGCCCGCACCGCATGGCCGTGTCGGAGCGGGACGACGGCGTCACGGTGATCGACGACGCCTACAACGCCTCCCCGGAGAGCATGCGCGCCGCCTTCCGTTCGCTGCGCGAGGTCGCGGCCGGGGGGCGCACGATCGCGGTGATCGGCGAGATGCTCGAGATGGGCGACGATTCGCTCGAGGCGCATCACGAACTCGGGCATCTCGCGGTCAGGCTCGGAATCGACCTGCTCCTGGTGGTCGGAGACGGCGCGCGCGCCGCGTACGATGCTGCCGTGCGCGAGGGTTCCTTCGGGGGAGAGGCCGAGTTCGTCGCTACGATCGAAAGCGCGCGGGAACGCCTCGCCGCGATCCTCGCCCCCGGGGACACGGTGCTGGTGAAGGCGTCCCACGGGGCGGGGCTCTGGCGCCTCGCGGACGACCTGACGGGAGGAGCGGCATGAAGGCGATCATCCTCGCGGGAGGCGGGGCGATGCTCGTCTCGCTCCTCGGGACCCCGCTGTTCATCCGCTTCCTCACCCGCAAGCAGTACGGCCAGTTCATCCGCCACGACGGACCCGCCTCGCACCACGTCAAGCGCGGGACTCCCACCATGGGCGGCGTCATCATCATCCTCGCGACGACGATCGGATGGTTGTTCGGCAACCTCGCGCTCGAGCGTCGCCCGCACATGTCGTCGGCCCTCGTCGTCGGCCTCATGGTTGGCCTCGGCGCCGTCGGCTTCCTCGACGACTTCATCAAGATCCGACGCGAGCGGTCGCTCGGGCTTCGCCCGATGTGGAAGATCGCCGGGCAGGGGGCGGTCGGGATCGCCTTCGGCGTGCTCGCCCTCCAGTTCGCGGACGGCCACGGGTGGACGCCCGGCTCCCAGGCGATCTCGTTCCTACGCGACACACGCCTCGACCTCTCGGTCTGGGGCGCGACGATGGGGCTCATCCTCTTCGTGATCTGGGCGAACTTCCTCATCACCGCCTGGTCGAACGCCGTCAACCTCACCGACGGCCTCGACGGCCTCGCGACCGGAGCGTCCGTCATCTTCTTCGGCGCGTACGTCCTCGTCGGCATCTGGCAGTTCAACCAGTGGTGCGGGGCCCCCGACGCCGCGGAGAACTGCTACGCCGTGCGCGACCCCCGCGACCTCGCGATCCTCGCGTCGGCGATCACCGGCGCCGCGTTCGGGTTCCTCTGGTGGAACGCGCAGCCGGCGCGGATCTTCATGGGCGACACCGGCTCGCTCGCGCTCGGCGGCGCGATCGCCGGCCTGAGCATCGTCTCGCGCACCGAGGTCCTCGCGGCGATCATCGGCGGCCTCTTCGTCATCATCATGCTCTCCGTCGTCCTCCAGATCGCCGGATTCAAGATGACGCGAAAACGCATCTTCCGCATGGCCCCGCTCCATCATCACTTCGAACAGTTGGGATGGACGGAGGTCACGATCGTGACCCGGTTCTGGCTGATCGCGGGGCTCTGCACCGCCATGGGGATGGGCCTGTTCTACGCCGAGTGGATCCGGACGCTGTGACCTTCGCGGGGCGCCGCGTCCTCGTCCTCGGGATGGGAGTGACCGGCACGGCCGCTGCGGCCGCGCTCGCCGACGCGGGGGCGAGCGTCGTCACGGTCGATCGCGCCGAGGAGGCCGATCACCGCGACGTCGAATCCGTGGACCTCGGGGGCGTCGACCTCGCGGTCGCCTCGCCGGGCTGGCCGCCGCACGGCGCCGCCTTGCGCGCCGTCGAGGGTGCGGGAATCGAGGTCGTGAGCGAGGTCGAGCTCGCGTGGAGGCTTCGCCACCCGGAAACGCCGTGGCTTCTCGTGACCGGCACGAACGGCAAGACCACGACCGTCGGGATGATCGGCTCGATCGCGCGCGCGGCCGGTCTGGACCACGCCGTCGTCGGCAACGTCGGTGAACCGGTGGTCACCGCGGCGCCGCGCCCGCTCGACCTGCTCGTCGTCGAGGTCTCGAGCTTCCAGTTGCACTACACGTCGTCCGTCGAGCCGCTGGCCGCGGTCTGCCTCAACGCCGACGACGACCACGCGGACTGGCACGGCGGCCGCGACGCGTACCTCGCCGCCAAGGCGACGGTCTACGAGCGGACCCGCTCCGCGTGCGTCTACCCCGTCGCCGACGAGGTGGTCGAGGGCATGGTGCGCCGCGCCGACGTCCGGGACGGGTGCCGGGCCGTCGGGGTGACGCCGGGGATCCCCGCGGTGTCCCAGGTCGGCGTCGTCGACGGGATGATCGTCGATCGCGCCTTCCTCGACGAGCGCTGGCGCGAGGGACGCGAGGTCGCGTCCGTCGACGACCTCGCCCACCTGGCGACGGGCGCCGTTCCCCCGTCCCTCCTCGCGGACGCCCTCGCTGCGACGGCGCTCGCCCGCGCCGCAGGCATCGAGCCGCCGGCGATCGCCGCGGGGCTCCGCTCGTTCGCCCTCGACGCGCATCGCACCGCCCTCGTCGCGCGCGTGGACGACGTCGCCTACGTCGACGACTCGAAGGCGACGAACCCCCACGCCGCAAGGGCCGCCCTCGACGGCGTGCCCGAAGGCACGGCGGTGTGGATCGCGGGAGGCCTTCCCAAGGGCGCGGACTTCGATCCGCTCGTCGCGGCGGTCGCGCCCCGCCTCCGCGCCGTCGTGCTCATCGGCCTCGACCCAACGCCGATCGCGGCGGCCCTCACGCGACACGCACCGCGAATTCCCGTCCGCGTGATCGAACCGGGTGAGACTGTGATGAAGCGCGCGGTCGCGGCCGCGCGCGGGTTGGCGCACGCGGGAGACGTCGTCCTGTTGTCACCGGCGTGCGCGTCGATGGACCAGTTCCGCGACTATCGGGACCGCGGCGACGCGTTTGCCGCCGCGGTTGGGGAGATGACGTAGGAGGAGCGCATGGCCGTCGCCACCGCCGAAGCCGCGTCGCCCCCGCGCACCCGCACCTCCCCGGTCGCGAGCTACTACCTCCTCGCCTCCTCCATCGCGTTGCTCACGCTCGTCGGCCTTGCGGCGATGCTCTCGAGCTCGTCGATCGACTCCATCAACGAGGACGGCGACCCGTATTCCCTGTTCAAGGCGCAGTTGGTCTACCTCGCCATCGGGGTCGTCGGGCTCCTCCTCGCGAGCCGCCTCACGCCCGCCGCGCTCAAGCGCGCGGCGCCCTGGGCGCTCGCCGCGAGCATCGTGCTCCTGTTCCTCGTGGCGACGTCGCCGCTCGGGCACGCCTCGGGCGGGAACAAGAACTGGCTCGAGTTCGGGTGGATAACCGGGCAGCCGAGCGAGGCGGCGAAGCTCGCCCTCGCGCTCTATCTCGGCGTCGCGCTGGCCCAGCTGCGCCCGCAGTTGAACACGGTCAAGCGGGCGATCCTCCCGGGAGGGCTCGTCGCCGGCCTCGTCGTGGGGCTCGTCTTGCGTCGGCAAGGACATCGGCACGGGCGTCGTGATGATCCTGCTCGTCGCGGCCGCGTACTGGACCGCCGGCCTTCCCGTGCGCATCTTCGCCGCGGGCACGATCCTCATGGGTTCGCTCGTCGCGCGTTCTTGTGCTGTCGCGCGGGGCCCTCAAGGGCCGGATCGCGGCGTGGCTCGCGCCGGAATGCGGCGTCGGCGACTGCTGGCAAGTCACACACGGGACGTGGGCGCTCGCGTCCGGCGGCGTCTGGGGGCTCGGGCCGGGCCTCTCGCGCGAGAAGTGGTCGTACCTTCCCAAGGCTCACAACGACTTCATCTTCGCCATCCTCGGCGAGGAGTTCGGGCTCGTCGGGACGATCTTCGTCCTCGTCGCGCTCGCGATGATCGTCATCGCGGTCAACCGCATGGTCGCGCGCCACCGCGACCCGTTCGTCCAGATCTCCGCCGCCGCGATCGGCACGTGGATCGTGGGCCAGGCGTGCCTCAACATCGCCGTCGTGCTCGGGCTCGCGCCCGTCACCGGCGTGCCCCTTCCTCTCGTGTCCTCGGGAGGGTCGTCCATGATCGTCTCGCTCATCGGCCTCGGGATACTCCTCGCGTTCGCGCGCCGGGAACCCGGCGCCGCCGAGGCGCTCGCGGCGCGGCCGTCGCTCATCCGGCGGTCCTTCGCCGTCGTCTCGAGGGGGCGCCGTGGGTAAGACCGTGCTCCTCGCCGGCGGCGGCACCGCCGGTCACGTGAGCCCGCTCCTCGCCGTCGCCGCCGAGCTGGCGAGACGGGGGCACGACGCCGTCGCGCTCGGCACCGACTCCGGCCTCGAGGCCGACCTCGTCCCGCGCGCCGGCGTTGCGTTCCGCTCGATCCCGAAGGTGCCCTTTCCGCGGCGTCTGAACGGCGCCGCGCTGCTCTTCCCCTTCCGCCTGATCGGCGCGTTGCGCGCGACGGGCCGCATCGTGAAGGAGGTGCGCCCCGACGTCGTCGTCGGGTTCGGCGGTTTCGTCGCGACCCCCGCGTACCTCGTCGCCCGGCGACGGCGGATCCCCGTGGTGGTACACGAGGCGAACGCGAAGGCGGGAATGGCGAACCGCCTCGGCGCGCGCTGCGCGGCCACGGTCGCGGCGAACTACCCGGGCACCCGACTGCAGCGACGCCGTCGTCACCGGGATGCCCCTGCGCGAGGAGATCGCGTCGCTGGCCGAGGCGTTCCGGGACCCCCGGAGGCGCCACGGTCGCGCGCATCGGCGCGCGCGCCGCGCTGGGATGGCCGGACGACGCGCGCGCCGTCCTGGTCGTCGGCGGCTCGCTGGGCGCCTCGCGGCTCAACTCGGTGGTCGCCGAGGCGATCCCCGCCATCGTCGGGCACGGTATCCACGTGCTCCACGTGACGGGGCGGGGCAAGGACGACGCGCCCGCCCGCGCCCTCGGCGACCTCGCGGCGAAGTACCGCAGCCAGTACGTCGTGCGGGAGTACGAGCACAACATGGCCGCCGCGTACGCCGCCGTCGACGCCGTCGTCTGTCGCGCGGGCGCTGTGACGGTCGCGGAGGTGTCCGCCCTGGGATTGCCCGCGATGTACGTCCCGCTGCCCATCGGCAACGGCGAGCAGTCGCTGAACGCGGAGCGCGGCGGTGGAGGCGGGCGCGGCGCTCATGATCGACGACGAATGGCTGACGCCGGCCGCGGTGACGCTCGCGCTGGAGGAGATGCTCCTCGACGAGGAACGGCGCGGACGGATGATCGCCGCCGCGCGGAAGATCAGCGTGCTCGACGGAACCGCGCGGCTCGTGGACCTGATCGTCGAGGCCGCCCGGTGAAGCGGGAGCGCGTCCACCTGATCGGCGTCGGGGGAGCGGGGATGTCGGCCGTCGCCTGGCTCCTGTCGGCCTCCGGCTGGGCGGTCACCGGCACGGACGCCGCGGAGGGCCCGTACCTGACCGCGATGCGCGACTCGGGACTCGACGTCCGCGTGGGCCACGACGCGTCGCTCGTGCCGGGCGCGGCGGCCGTCGTCGTACGTCCGCCGTGCGCGAGTCGAACCCCGAGCTGGGCGCGGCGCGCGAGGCGGGCATTCCGGTGTGGCACCGATCGGAGGGGCTCGCGCGGGCGGTCGCGGGCATGCGGGTGATCGCGGTCGCGGGCGCCCACGGCAAGACGACGACGTCGGCGATGACGGCGCACGCGCTGCACGCCGGCGGCATCGACGCGAGCTTCGCGATCGGGGCCCCGGTGCTCGGCGTTCGGGGGGCGGTCGGCGGGGCGTACGCGGGGACGGCGCCCGTCGCCGTGATCGAGGCGGACGAGTCGGACGGCTCGTTCCTCGCCTACCACCCGGAGATCGCCGTGATCACGAACGTCGAGGCGGACCACCTCGACTACTACGGAAGCGTCGAGGCCGTCGAGGAGGCGTTCCGCGATTTCGCGGCGACGGCGACGCGCCTCATCGCCTGCGCGGACGACGCCGCGGCGGCGGCGGTCGCCCGGGACGCCGCAGCCCGCGGGGTCGACGTCGAGACGTACGGGGCGGCCGCGGGCGACGTCACCGTGGACGCGACGACGCGTGGGCCGCGGCGACGACCGATACCCGCTTGAGGTGTCCCAGCCCGGCGCGCACAACCGCCTCAACGCGGCCGCGGCGTGGGCGGCCGCGGTCGCCGTCGGAGCGCGACCCCGCCTCGGCGGCCGCGTCGTTCGCGTCGTTCGCCGGGACGGGCCGCCGCTACGAGCTCCGGGGCGAGGCGGACGGGGTGCGGGTCGTCGACGACTACGCGCATCACCCGACGGAGATCTCGGCGCTCATCGCGGCCGCCCGGGAGCGCGAGACGGGTGGCCTCGTCGTCCTCTTCCAACCCCACCTGTATTCGCGAACCCGGCTGCTCGGCGACGGCCTTCGCGGACGCGCTCGACGAGCCGGGCGCGCATGTGATCGTCACGGGCGTGTACGGCGCGCGGGAGGATCCGGAGCCGGGAGTGTCGGCACGGACGATCACCGATCTCATGTCCGGCTCGTCGGGCCGCGTCCGTCGAGGCGGTCGAGGACCTCCGTGCGGCGGCGGAGCGCGCCGCGGATCTCGCGGAACCGGGCGACACCATCCTCACCGTCGGTGCGGGTTCGGTCACGGAGATCGCCTCGCGCATCCTCGGGCGCCTTCGCGAGCGGGGCGCGGACCGTGGCTGACGAGCCGGACGCGCGCTGACGCTCGCCGAGGCGGTCGACGCGCCGGCGCCGGAATCCGAGCGCGCGCGACGCGATCGGGAGGAGGCGCGGACGCTCGCGGCGCCGCCGACGCCGCCGCTCGCTGACGGGTCGCGGCCTCGGATCGCCGCCGCGGCGGCCGCCGCGTGGGTCGGCTGGTTCTCGCCGCTGTTCGCGCTCGACGCGTCGCGCATCGCCGTCGACGGGACGAGCCAGGACGGGGCCCGCGTCGACGTGGCGGACGTTCGTGCGGCGGTCGCGTCGTACGTCGGGACCCCGCTACCGCGCCTGGATCTCGGCGCGATGGGGGAGGCCGTGTCGGCGGTCGACGGCGTGCGGTCGGCGACCGTCGGCGCGACAGTGGCCGGACGGCGTGCGGGTGGCCGTGGTCGCCCGCATTCCGGTCGCGGCCGTTCCCGCCGCCGACGGGACGTACGCGCTCGTCGATCCGAACGGGGTCGTCGTCGGCGCGCCCGTGGGCGGACCCGGCGGCGCTCCCGGTCGTCGACGTCCCGGTGGGGCCGGAGAACGCCCGCGTTCTCGACGCGGTCGTCTCGGTGCTCGGATCGATTCCGACGGACCTCTCCCAGCGGATCGTCGCGATCGGCGCCGAGACGGAGGACACCATTCGCATGACGCTGGGCGACGGGACGGTCCTGGTTTGGGGAGGGGTCGAGCAGGCCGCGCTGAAGGCGGAGGTGGCGCTCGCGCTTCTCGAGTCCGGGATCGGTCGACGCCGCGGTAATCGACGTGAGCGCACCCACGCCTTCCGGTCACGCACGACTAGCGGAGGGGGAAATGGCCGCGACACGCGCGGCGATCACGGCGTGCGGGCGGGCCCGGCCTTACCGTAACGGTGGATCCACTTGACATAACTCTAACCTTCAACTTCAACGTTAGAGTTGAGCGAAAGGCCGAGCCGTGGCGTCACCGCAGAACTACATCACCGCGATCAAGGTCGTGGGCGTGGGCGGCGGCGGCGTGAACGCCGTCAATCGCATGATCGACGTGGGGCTCAAGGGCGCGGAGTTCATCGCCATCAACACCGACGCCCAGGCGCTCCTCATGTCCGACGCCGACGTCAAACTCGACATCGGGCGCGAGATGACCCGGGGCCTCGGCGCCGGCGCCGACCCCGAGGTGGGGCGCAAGGCGGCCGAGGACCACGAGGAGGAGATCGAGGAGGCCCTCCGCGGCGCCGACATGGTCTTCGTCACGGCGGGCGAGGGCGGCGGAACCGGCACGGGCGGCGCGCCCGTCGTCGCGCGCATCGCGCGGGCGCTCGGCGCGCTCACCGTCGGCGTCGTCACCAAGCCGTTCGGTTTCGAGGGGCGGCGTCGGTCCGAGCAGGCCGACGTGGGCGTCGAGTTGCTGCGCGACCAGGTCGACACGCTCATCGTCATCCCGAACGACCGCCTGCTCGACATCTCCGACAAGCAGCTGTCCGTGCTCGGCGCCTTCGCGGCCGCCGACCAGGTGCTCCAGGGCGGCGTCCAGGGCATCACGGACCTCATCACCACGCCCGGGCTCATCAACGTGGACTTCAACGACGTGCGCAGCGTGATGCAGGGCGCGGGAACGGCGCTCATGGGGGTGAGTTCCGCGCGCGGCGACGACCGCGCGGTCAAGGCCGCGGAGTCCGCGATCTCGTCGCCGCTGCTCGAGGCGAGCATCGAGGGCGCGCACGGCGTGCTGCTCAGCATCGCCGGGCGGATCGAACCTGGGCATCAAGGAGGTCGAGACCGCCGCGAAGCTCGTCCGCGAGGCGGCCCACGCCGAGGCGAACATCATCTTCGGCACCGTGATCGACGACGCGCTCGGCGACGAGATCCGCATCACCGTGATCGCCGCGGGCTTCGACGGCGGCGCGCCGCCCATCCGCCGCCATCCCGGCGCGCTCGGCCAGGTCGACGGAGCCCAGCCCAAGGAGGCCGAGGCGAAGGAGCCGGTCGACGCCCTGCTCGACGCGCCGACGCGCTCGAGGCGCTCGGCGAAGGCGGAGCCGGAGCCGGAGCGACGAGACGGCCGTCCTCAAGGTCCCCGGCGGCCTGTTCGAGAGCGACGACCTCGACATCCCGGACTTCCTCAAGAGGTGACGACACTCGACGCGGGCCTCGCGGTCCGCGCGTTCTTCACCACGCGCGCCGGGGGCGTCAGCGAGGGCGACTTATCCTCGCTCAACGTCTCCTACTCCGTGGGTGACGACCCGGAGAGCGTCGCCGAGAACCGCGCGCGTCGTCGCGCGGATCGCCGGGACGTCCCGTGGCGTACATGACGCAGGTCCACGGCGCCGCCGTCGCCGCGGTCACGCGATGCGCGAGGACCGCCCGAGGCGGACGCGATCGTCACCGCGACGCCGGGCCTCGCGCTGGCGGTCGCGGTCGCGGACTGCGTCCCGATCCTCGCCCACGACCGCGCGATCGCGGCGCCGTGGCGGCGATCCACGCGGGACGTCGCGGCGTCGCACTCGGGCGTGGTCGCGGCTGCCGTTGCGCGCTGCGCGAGGTCGCGGGTCAGCGCGAGTCCACATCGAGGCGAGCATCGGGCCGGCCATTTGCGGGGCGTGCTACGAGGTGCCCGCCGGAGATGCGCGAGGAGGTCGCGGCGATCGTGCCCGAGGCGCGGGCGACGACGTCGTGGGGAACCCCCGCGCTCGACCTCGCCGCGGGCGGCGCGCGCGCAACTCGCCGCGGCGGGGTGCGCGACATCGTGCTGGCCGGCGGGTGCACGCGCGAATCGCCGGAGTGCTTCTCGCATCGGCGGGACGGCGTCACCGGGCGGTTCGCCGGCGTGATCGTGTCGGCGGTCCACCGCGATTAGCCCGGGCGTGTCGTTCCCGCGCGCGCGGTGCGCGCGGGCACCTACCGTGGTGTGACAGGTGTGATTCGTTTGACCGGAGGAGGAAGGCCATGGGCGCACTGCACAAGGCGATGGTGTACCTAGGCTTCAGCGCGGACGAGCACGACGGGTACGGGTACGACGACTACGGCGACGAGGAGCTCGCGCCGGTCACGCACCTGCCGGGCGTTCGATGCCGTGCGCGACGAGCCCCGCAAGGCCCCGATGGGCGCCGCGGACCTCAGCCGCATCCAGACGGTCAAGCCGCGGACGTACAGCGACGCGCGCATGATCGGCGAGGCCTTCCGCCAGGGAATTCCCGTCATCATGAACCTGACGGAGATGGCCGACGCCGACGCGAAGAGGCTCGTCGACTTCTCCGCGGGCCTGAGCTTCGGACTCGAGGGGTCGATCGAACGCGTGACGACGTCCGTCTTCCTCATGTCGCCCGCTCACGTCGAGATCGGCGTTGAGGCGGAGCAGCCGGTCGCGGAAAGCGGCCTCTTCAACCAAAGCTGATCGGTGAGTTACGTATACGAGGGCGCGGGCCTCGCCATATTCGCGTACCTCGTGCTGTTGACCGGTCGCGTCGTGATCTCGTGGGTTCATCGCGTTGTCGCCGCACTGGCGGCCGCACGGCATCGTCCTGATCGCGACCGAGATCTGCTTCGCCGCGACCGACCCGCCCGTCCGCTTCCTCCGGGGCATCCTCCCGTCGATCAACGTCGGCAGTTTCCGCATCGACCTCGCGGTTCCCGTGCTGTATCTCGGCCTGCTATATCGCCCTCAATCTGCTACTCGTGGCTACGAAACGGGTGAGGTGCGTGTGACGTATAGTGAAGTGTTTGACGAGTCGCCCCTGAATCGATGGAATGAGCGAGGACGGTAATCGCCATGGCATTGCTCACGGCCGACGATGTGCGCGAGAAGGAGTTCTCGAAGACCAAGTACCGCGAGGGCTTCGACCAGGATGAGGTCGACGACTTCCTCGACGCCGTCGCGGACTCCCTTGACGCGCTGACCCGCGAACGCGACCGCCTCGCCGCGGAGCTCCGGGCCGCCGAGGCGAACCCCGTCGGCTCCGGCGCCTCCGCCCTCATCGAGGCCGCCACCGACACCACGAACCCGCCGTCGCCGTCGTCGATGCTCGCCATGGCCCAGAAACTGCACGACGACTACGTGCGCTCCGGCGAGGAGGAACGGGAGCGGATCATCTTCGACGCGAAGGCGGAGGCGGACCGGATCCGCAATCGCGCGGAGCGCGAGGCCCAGCAACGACTCGAGAACCTCGGGGCGGACCGCGCGGACCTCGAGAGGAAGATCGACGACCTCCGGCGCTTCGAGCGCGACTACCGGACGCGGCTCAAGGCTTATCTCGAGAACCTCCTCGGGGATCTCGACCACGGTGCAGGCAAGGACCGTATGCCCAACTCGCTGCCCACGCTGTAGGGTTCGAGATTGCGGTCGTGGCGCGAGCCGACTAGTCTCGCCTAACCGAATCAAGGAGAGTCATGACGAGCACGGACGTCACGATCATCGTGGTGGACCCCGCGGAGCATCAAGGCGACGGACGCGCGGGCCCTGCCCGTGCGCGACGGCGACGAGGCGTGGAAGGTCTCCGAGCTGCGCGCGATCGCGAAGATCCTCAACGACGATGTCGAGCGGCTCGTGGCCGAGGTCGAGGCGAATGCCGCCGAACTCGACGACCTCCTGCACACGCAGGACGGGTCGGGCGACGACCAGGCGGACGCCGGCTCCACCGCGCTCGAGCGCGAACAGGAGATGTCGATCGTCCACAACACGCGCGAGATGCTCGAGCAGAGCGTCGAGGCGCTGCGCCGCATCCAGCAGCACCACTTCGGCGCGTGCGTCGTGTGCGGTGAGGGGATCGGCAAGGCCCGGCTCCAGGCCTTCCCGCGCGCGACCCACTGCGTGACCTGCAAACAGCGGGAAGAGCGCCGATGATGCGTGCGGCCAGCCATCTGGCTGGTCGCGCTCGCGGTCGTCGCTCTCGATCAGACCGCCAAGTGGTGGGCGCTGGCGAACCTCTCCGGGGGCCGCCGCATCCACCTCGTCGACGGGATATCTCACGCTCCAGCTCGCGCACAACTCCGGCGCGGCGCTGTCCGTCCTCCGCGGGAGCACGTGGATCGTCACCGGCGTCATGGTCGCCGTGACGGCGTGGCTCTTAACCCACCTTCCGCGCGCGAAGGGAAAGGTCGGAGTCGCGATCTTCGGCCTCGCGCTCGGCGGCGCGCTCGGCAACCTCTCCGATCGCGTGTTCCGCCCGCCGGGGCCGGGGCGCGGCGAGGTCGTCGACATGATCGGCTACTACCACTGGTTCGTCGGCAACGTCGCCGACGTCGCGATCGTCGTCGCCGCGGGACTCGCGATCCTGATGGTCTGGCGGGGCCTGAACATCATGACGCCGTCCGCGAAGCAACAGCGCGAAGCCGCCGAGGCGGCGAAGGCCGCGCCGGAGGACCCCGAGGCGTGAGCGAGGCCCGGCGCCTTCCCGTGCCCGAGGGGCTCGTCGGAACCCGCGCCGATTCGGCGATCGCCCGGCTCCTCGGCCTCAGCCGAACCGCCGCCGCCGCCATCCTCGAGTCCGGCGGCGCGGACCTCGACGGGCACGTCCTGCGCAAGTCCGACGCCCTCGCGGACGGGGTCCTCTCCGTCGTCCTCCCCGACGGCGATCGGGGACCCGAGCCGCCGATCGAGGGCGGCATACCCGTGGCGTACGAGGACGAGGACATCGTCGTCGTCGACAAACCGGTCGGGGTCGCCGCGCACGCCTCCCCGGGATGGGCCGGGCCGACGGTCGTCGGCGCGCTCGCCGCGGCGGGAATATCCCTCGCGGCTGCGGGTCCGGCGGAGCGGCAGGGGATCGTGCACCGGCTCGATGTCGGCACGTCGGGGCTCATGGTCGTCGCGAAGACCGACCGCGCGTATACGGCGCTCAAGCGGGCGTTCAAGGAACGCGAGGTCCGCAAGACGTACCACGCGGTCGCCCAGGGGCACCTGGACCCCACGGAGGGGACGATCGACGCGCCGATCGGGCGCCACCCGACGTCGGACTACAAGTTCGCGGTCACGACGGGCGGCAAGCCATCGATCACGCACTACCGGGTGCTGGAGATGATGCCCGCCGCGTCGCTCGCGGAGGTCGAGCTCGAGACCGGGCGCACCCACCAGATCCGCGTGCACATGGCCGCGATGCGCCACCCGCTCGTGGGCGACCTCACGTACGGCGCGGACCCCACGCTCGCCGAGCGCGTCGGGCTGACGCGCCAGTGGCTCCACGCGGTGCGGCTCGCCTTCGCGCATCCGGGCACCGGCGCCGAGGTGACGTTCGACAGCCCATACCCGGACGACCTCGCGTCGGCGCTCGATCGGTTGCGGTCGTAGCGTGCGCGTCGTCCGCGCGCACACCGCCGCGCAGCGCGAGGCCGGTCTCGCGTTGCGCTTCCGGGTCTTCGTGGACGAGCAGGGGGTGAGCGCCGACGCGGAGCGCGACGCGCTCGACGACGACGCGTCGACCATCCACCTCCTCGTCCTCGCCGACGACGCCGACCCGTCGGCACCGGACCCCAGCGACGTCCTCGGGGCCGGGCGCGCGCTCGCCCCGCACGACGGCGGCAACCCCCACATCGGCCGCGTGGCCGTCGCGAGGGGCGCGCGCCGCGCCGGCGTGGGCCGCGATGCTCATGGACGCGCTCGAGGCGGAGGCGCTCCACGCGTGGGGGACCGAAGGCGGGGTCGTCGTCGAGCTGAGCGCGCAGGTCCAGGCGATCCCGTTCTACGAGGGAATGGGGTACGTCGTCTCCGGCGAGCCGTACCTCGACGAGGGGATCTGGCATCGCGACGCGGCGAAGAGGGTGGGACCCTAGGTCCGAGGTCCCGTCGCCGGGACACCGGGAATCGATAGCGTCGAATACTGGCGGACCTTGCGCGAATTTCGGGCCCCGCCCGGAGCCGCGCCTACCGAGGAACCACCATGGAGGCTTCCATGCAACGGCTGGCCAGCGCGGCGGAGGGCGGCCCGATCGCCGCCGTCTTCGGATCCTTCGAGATCGCGAGCCTGTGGGTGATCCTCGCCATCGCGCTCGTCGCGTTGGCCTTCGCGTACGTGCTCGCGCGCGAGGTCCTCGGGGCGAGCGACGGAACCTCCGCGATGCGAAAGATCGCGAAGGCGATCCAGGAGGGCGCGAAGGCCTACCTCAAGCGCCAGTTCATGACCGTCGCGATCTTCATCGCCGTCATCATGGTGGTTCTCTTCTTCGCCCTTCCCGTGGCCGAGAACGCCCATCACTCCGAGGCGCTGATCCGCGTCGGCCGTTCGCTCGCGTTCGTGCTCGGGGCGGCGTTCAGCGCGATCACCGGCTACGCGGGCATGTGGCTCGCCGTGCGGGCGAACGTGCGCACCGCCGCGGCCGCGCAGGAATCCGGTCTCAAACGGGCGATGCGGCTCGCGTTCCGCGCGGGCGGCGTCGCGGGGATGTTCACCGTCGGGCTCGGGCTCTTCGGCGCCGGCGTGATCCTCCTGGTGTACCGCGAGGACGCGACCGGGGTGCTGATCGGCTTCGGCTTCGGCGGCGCCCTGCTCGCGATGTTCATGCGCGTGGGCGGAGGGATCTTCACGAAGGCCGCCGACGTCGGGGCGGACCTGGTCGGCAAGGTCGAGCAGCAGATCCCCGAGGACGACCCGCGCAACGCGGCGACGATCGCCGACAACGTCGGGGACAACGTCGGCGACTGCGCCGGCATGGCCGCCGACCTCTTCGAGTCCTACGAGGTGACGCTCGTCGCCTCGCTGATCCTCGGCGCCGCGGCCTTCTCTGGTTCCGCGGTCGGCGCGATCGCGGGCGTGATGTTCCCCCTCTTTGTCCGGGCGGTCGGCGTCGTGACCTCGATCATCGGCATCCTCGCCGTCGCCCCGCGATCGGACGAGGAGCACGGGATGCGGGCGATCAACCGCGGATTCTTCGTCTCGGCGGCCGTCAGCGGCATCGCCGTGTTCTTCATCTCCCGCGAATACCTCGACGACATCCGGCCCGCGATCGCCGTGATCCTCGGCCTCGCGCTCGCGAGCGTCATCCAGGTCCTCACCCAGTACTTCACCGACACGAAGTACAAGCCGGTCCGCGAGGTCGCCGAATCGACGCGCACGGGACCCGCGACGACCATCCTCTCGGGCTTCAGCGTCGGCCTCGAGTCGACGGTATGGTCGATCCTCACCATCGCGACCGTGATCTCCTCGGCGTGGTTCCTCGGGGACTCGACGGCCGAGGCGCTGTACTTCATCTCGCTGACCGGCATGGGCATGCTCACGACCGTGGGCGTCATCGTGTCGATGGACACGTTCGGGCCGATCTCCGACAACGCCCAGGGCATCGCGGAGATGTCGGGCGAGTTCCACGGGACGCCCGCCCGCGTCCTCAACAACCTCGACGCCGTCGGGAACTCGACCAAGGCGATCACCAAGGGGATCGCGATCGCCACGGCGGTCATCGCGGCGACGTCGCTCTTCGGCTCGTTCGAGACGGCGCTCAGCGAGGCGGGATTCGACTTCGTCGGCGTCCGGGTCGACCGGCCGGACGTCCTGGCCGGGCTGCTCGTCGGGGGGAGCGTCGCGTTCCTGTTCTCGTCGCTCGCCATCCGCGCCGTCGGGCGCGCGGCGGCGCAGGTCGTCGTCGAGGTGCGACAGCAGTTCGTCGCCCATCCGGGGATCATGACGTACGACGAGGAGCCCGACTACGCGCGCGTCGTCGACATCTGCACCAAGACGTCCCTGCGGGAGCTGATGACGCCCGGCCTGCTCGCGGTGCTCAGCCCGCTCGTCGTCGGCTTCGCCCTCGGTGCGGAGGCGCTCGGCGCGTTCCTCGCGGGGTCGATCCTCACCGGCCAGCTTCTCGCCGTCATGCTGTCCAACTCCGGCGGCGCGTGGGACAACGCCAAGAAGTTCATCGAGGACGGCAACTTCGGGGGCAAGGGTTCCGACGCCCACACGGCCGCGGTGATCGGCGACACCGTCGGCGACCCGTTCAAGGACACCGCCGGGCCCGCCCTCAACCCGCTCATCAAGGTGATGAACCTCGTCGCCGTGCTCATGGTCCCGGTCATCGTCGCGATCGCGGACGACACGGCGCTCCGGATCGGGGTCGCGGCGGGGTGCGCCGTCGTCGTCGGCGGCGCCATCTGGTTCTCCAAGTCGCGGCGACCGATCCCGATGCTCGCGCACATCAGCCCGACGGGCGAGATCGACGGGGAGCCCGCCCGCGCGACCGCGGAGAGCGTCGTCCCGGCGATCGGCGCCGCGGAGGCGGCCCGCCGGGCCGAACGACGCGAGGCGGCGAAGGCGCGTTCCGCGTCGCGCGGAGCGAGCAGGCGCAAGCCGCGGTCCCCGCAGTAGGGCCCGCGCGGCGACGCGACCTCTCTCCGGCGTGTCGCCCGGCGTGTCGCACGGCGGGCCTTGCCAACGCCGCGAAACGCCTGCGACCGTACCCCTATGGCCGACGTCCTCGCCGTCGCCAACGTTCGTGAACTCTCCGAGGCCCTCGCCCTCCGGGAGGCCGTCCTCGCCGGCGCGAACGCGGGCGCACCGTGGTCCACCCGCGACGCGTACGACCGCGACCCGACGACCCTCCACTGCATCGTCCGCGGCCCCGACGGCGTGTGCGTGGGAGCGGGGCGCCTCACGGCTCCCGAGGACCGGTTCTCGGACGGGGAGATGATCGAGGGCTATCCCGTGATCGGGCCGATCGTCGTGGCGCCGAGCGCCCGCGGGCGCGGCGTGGCGCGGGCGATCCTCGCGTTCCTCGAGGCGGAGGCGGTCGCGCTGTACGGGCGCAACGGTGCCGTGCGCGTGGAGACGTGGGTACCCGCCGACGCCGGGGGACGCGTCTCGCGGCTCGGCTACCGCGTCGTCGACGGGGCGGCCGAACGCCTCGAACGCCCGGCGCTGCGGGCCGCGAAGGATCTCGCCGCGAGCTAGTCGCCCGACGCGCGAGGAGCGATCGCGGGCGGGTCGCCGCCCGAGCCTAGAATCGGGTCCATGCCATCGAGCGAGTTCGCCCACCTCCACGTGCACACGGACTATTCGATGCTCGACGGCGCCGCCCGGCTCGACGACCTCTTCGCGGAGGCCGAGCGCCTCGGGCAGAAGTCGATGGGGATCACCGATCACGGCTTCCTCTTCGGTGCCTACGACTTCTGGTCGAAGGCCCGCGCCGCCGGGATCAAGCCCATCATCGGCCTCGAGGCGTACCTGACGCCGGGCACCGCGCGCGCCGACCGGACCCGCGTGAAATGGGGCGACCAGAACCAGGGCGCGGACGACGTCTCCGCCGGCGGCGCGTACACGCACTTCACGCTGTGGTCCCGCGACAACGTCGGACTCCACAACCTCTTCCGCATGGGCTCGCTCGCCTCCCTCGAGGGCACGTTCTACAAGCCGCGCATCGACCGCGAGCTCCTCCACCGCTACTCGACGGGCCTCATCGCGACGACCGGCTGCCCGTCGAGCGAGGTGCAGACGAGGCTCCGCCTCGGGCAGTACGACGCCGCGCTCAAGGCGGCGGGCGAGATGCAGGACATCTTCGGCAAGGACGCGTACTACGTCGAGGTGATGGACCACGGGGCCGACATCGAGAGGCGCGTCGTCGAGGACCTGGTGCGCCTCAAGAAGGCGCTCGGCGCCCCCTACGTCGCGACGAACGACTCGCACTACACCCGCGCCGAGGACAAGGACGCGCAGGCCGCGCTTCTGTGCATCCAATCCGGCACCACGCTCGCGGACGAGGGCCGGTTCAAGTTCGACGGGACGAACTACCACCTCCGGTCGACCGAAGACATGCGCGAAACCTTCGCGGACTTCGACGCCGCGTGCGACAACGCGCTCGTCATCGCGGAGCAGTGCGAGGTCAGCTTCGACACGAGCGCGGACTACATGCCGCGGTACGACTGCCCGCCGGGCGAGGACGAGCACTCGTGGTTCGTCAAGGAGGTCGAGCGGGGCCTGCACGAGCGATACCCGGCCGGAATCCCCGACGCCGTGCGCGACCGCGCCGAGTTCGAGATCGGCGTCATCACCCAGAAGGGGTACGCGGGGTACTACCTCGTCGTCGCGGACTTCGTGCGCTGGGCGAAGGCCAACGGCATCCGCGTCGGCCCCGGTCGCGGTTCCGGCGCGGGGTCGATGGCCGCTTACGCGATGCGCATCACCGATCTCGACCCGCTCGTGCACGGGCTGTTCTTCGAGCGCTTCCTCAACCCCGAGCGCGAGACCAAGCCCGACTTCGACATCGACTTCGACGAGCGCCGGCGCGGCGAGGTGATCCGGTACGTCTCGGAGAAGTACGGCGAGGACAAGGTCGCGCAGATCGTCACCTACGGCACGATCAAGGCCAAGCAGGCGCTCAAGGACGCCGCGCGCGTCCTCGGCAAGCCGTTCTCGCTCGGGGAGCGGCTGACGAAGGCGTTCCCCGACCCGCAGCAGGGTCGCGACATGTCGCTCGCCGCGGCGTTCGATCCCTCCAGCGAGCGGTACAACGAGGCCCAGGACTTCCGCGCGGCCGTCGAGGCGGACCCGGATGCCGTCCAGACGCTCGATCTCGCCCGCGGGCTCGAGAACCTCAAGCGGCAGTGGGGCGTGCACGCCGCGGGCGTGATCATGTCGAGCGAACCGCTCATCGACATCATCCCGATCATGCGCCGGGAGCAGGACGGCGCGATCATCACGCAGTTCGACTACCCGACGTGCGAGACGCTCGGGCTGGTCAAGATGGACTTCCTCGGCCTGCGCACCCTGACCCTCCTCGACGACGCTCTCGAGAACCTCGTGAACAACGGCAAGGGCGAGCTCGTGCTCGAGGACCTGCCGCTCGAGGACGCCGCGACGTTCGACCTGCTCGGTCGCGGGGACACGCTCGGCGTGTTCCAACTCGACGGCGTGGCGATGCGCCAGCTCCTGCGTCAGATGAAGCCGGACTCCTTCGAGGACATCTCGGCCGTGCTCGCGCTGTACCGGCCGGGGCCGATGGGGATGAACTCGCACACGAACTACGCGCTGCGCAAGAACGGCCAGCAGAAGGTCGCGGCGATCCACCCCGAGCTCGAGGAGCCGCTCCGCGAGGTGCTCGAGCCGACCTTCGGCCTCATCGTCTACCAGGAGCAGGTGCTCCGCGCCGCGCAGATCGTCGCCGGGTACTCGCTCGGCCGAGCGGACCTGCTCCGCAAGGCGATGGGCAAGAAGAAGAAGGAAGTCCTCGACGAGGAGTACGCGCCGTTCCGCGAGGGCATGCTCGCCAACGGGTACAGCGAGGGCGCGTGCCAGGCACTCTGGGACACGCTCCTCCCGTTCGCCGACTACGCCTTCAACAAGGCCCACACCGCCGCGTACGGCGTCATCAGCTTCTGGACGGCGTACCTCAAGGCGCACTACCCGGTCGAGTTCATGGCCGCGCTGCTCACGTCCGTCGGCGCGGACAAGGACAAGTCGGCCGTGTACCTGTCCGAGTGCCGGCGCATGGGCATCACGGTCCTGCCCCCGGACGTCAACGACTCCTTCGCCACCTTCTCCGCCGTCGGCGACGACATCCGTTTCGGTCTCACCGCCGTGCGCAACGTCGGCGCGAACGTCGTCGACGGGATCATCAAGGCGCGCGAGCGCGAGGGCCGCTTCGCGTCGTTCCAGGACTTTCTCGAGAAGGTGCCGGCGACCGTGTGCAACAAGCGGACGATCGATTCGCTCATCAAGTCCGGGGCGTTCGACTCGCTCGGGGCGACGCGCCGGGCGCTCAGCACCGTCCACGAGCAGGCGGTCGACGCCGTCATCGGGATCAAGCGCCAGGAGGCGACGGGACAGTTCGACCTCTTCGGCGGAGAGATGGACCTCGGGAGCTCGGTGAGCGTCGCCGTTCCGGACATCGAGGAATGGGACCGCAAGACGCTGCTGAATTTCGAGCGGGAGATGCTCGGGCTGTACGTGTCCGACCACCCGCTGCGCGGCCTCGAGCACGCGTTGCGCGCCGAGGCTAGCCACCAGATCCTCCACGCGAACCCCGCCCACGGCGTCGGCGAGGGGGACCAGGTGACGTTCGCGGGCCTCGTGACGCGCGTCGACCGGCGCGTCGCGAAGTCCGGCAACGCCTACGGCATCGTGACCATCGAGGACATGAGCGGCGAGGCCGAGGTCTCCTTCTTCGGGAGGGTGTACGAGCAGTACGCGCGCGACCTCGCCGAGGATGCCGTGCTCGCGATCAAGGCCCGCGCGCGCGAGCGGGGGGACGGCGCGTTCCAGTTCTCCGCGATCGAGGTCCGGGTGCCGAACGTCACGGCCGTCGACCTCACGCCCGTGTCGATCACGCTTCCCGCGACGCGGGTCACGCCCGAGGTCGTCGAGACGCTCCAGGGGATCCTCCGCGCCCACCCGGGAACCGTCGAGGTCCGCATGGTGCTGACGGGTTCGGAGGAACCCGTGGTCATGCGTCTCGAGGACCGGTATCGGGTGACGCGCTCCAGCGCCCTTTACGGCGACCTCAAGGCGGCGCTCGGGCCGTCCTGCCTGGCCGGATGACGATCGCGTAGGCTGGCGCGATGTCTCCTGAACTCTGGCAGCGCATCGAGGGCGGCGTCGTCGCCGCGTCGACGCTCGTGGCGGGACCCTACGCGCTCGGCGTCGCCTGGTGGTGGCCTCTCGCCCTGTTCCTCGCCTTCGACGTGTCGATGGTCGGATACTTCGCGGGAGCGAGGATTGGGGCGTTCGTGTACAACGCGGCCCACAGCTACATCGGGCCCGCGCTCCTGGTCGGCACGTTGATGCTCGTCGGGGGATCGACGTGGATCGCCGTCGTCGCCGTCGCCTGGGTCTTCCACGTCGGCGTGGATCGCGCGCTGGGTTACGGCCTCAAGCACGACGACGCGTTCGAGCACACGCACCTCGGGCTGATCGGCGGGCGGCCCGGGCGCGGCGGATCGGGGCGAGTAGGACGTTCATCCACGGGGCCGTCGCGACCCGCCGATAGACTCGACGCGTGCTGAGACGAATCGACCTGCGGGGCCGCGAATTGTCGACGGCCGAACTCCTTGCGATCGTGCCCCGGGCGGCCGAGGACGTCGCCGACGCGATGGACGCCGTCCGGCAGATCATCGCCGAGGTCCGGGCCAGGGGAGGGGACGCGCTCCGCGACCTCGCCCAGCGTTTCGACGGCTGCCGCCCCGACAACCTCCGCGTCCCTGCCCAGGCGCTCGCCGACGCGCGCGCGACCCTCGACCCCGTCGTCATCGAGGCGCTTACCGAGTCGATCCGCCGCGTCCGGATCTACCACGAGGCGACCGTGCCCCCGTCCGTCGCCGTCGACATCGCGCCCGGTGCGCGCATCACGCAACGGTGGATCCCCGTGCGCCGCGTCGGACTGTACGTGCCCGGCGGCCTCGCGGTCTACCCCTCGTCCGTCGTGATGAACGTCGTCGCGGCCCAGGCGGCCGGCGTGGAGTCGATCGCCGTCGCGAGCCCGCCGCAGGAGGCGAACGGCGGGCTCCCGCACCCGACGATCCTCGCCGCGTGCGCCCTCTTGGGCGTCGACGAGGTCTACGCCGTGGGCGGAGCGCAGGCCGTCGCGATGCTCGCGTACGGCGCCGACGACGCCGGGACCCCGTTGTGCGAGCCCGTTGACGTCATCACCGGCCCCGGCAACCGGTTCGTCGCGGCCGCGAAGCGCGCCGTACAGGGGGTCGTGGGCATCGACGCCGAGGCGGGGCCGACGGAGATCGCGATCATCGCCGATTCCGGCGCCGACCCAGAGCTCGTCGCGGCGGACCTCGTGAGCCAGGCGGAGCACGACCCTCTCGCCGGCTCCGTGCTCATCACGGACTCCGTCGCGCTCGCCGACGCCGCTGAGCAGGCCACGGAGCGTCGCGCCGGGGCGACGAAGCACGCGCCGCGCGTCAAGGAGGCGCTCAGCGGTGAGCAGAGCGCGATCGTGCTGACCGACGGCATCGAGGCATCGCTCGCCGTCGCGAACGCCTACGGCGCCGAGCACCTCGAGATTCACACGGAGGACGCCGCGGGCGTGGCCGCGCGGGTCACCTCCGCGGGCTGCATCTTCGTCGGCCCGTAGTCCCGGTGTCGGTCGGCGACTACATCGCCGGGTCCAACCACGTTCTCCCGACGGGAGGCACGGCGCGGTTCGCGTCGGGCCTCAGTTCCGTCAGCTTCCTCCGCGCGGTGTCGGTGGTCGAGTACGGCGCCGACGCGCTCGCGGAGGTCGCGGACCGCGTCGTCGCGCTCGCGAACGACGAGGACCTCCCCGCCCACGGCGAGGCCGTCCAGGCCCGGTCGACGGAGTAGCACGGGTGGCGGAGCGGGCCGTGGCCGAGGACGCGCCGGCCGAACCTACGCGCCCTCGTCGGACGTTCGGCCGCCCGCCGGTCGCCCTTCTCGGCCCGGCCTTCGTCGCGGCGATCGCGTACGCGGACCCGGGAAACGTCGCGGCGAACCTGACCGCGGGCGCGCGCTTCGGCTACCTGCTCGTCTGGGTGCTCGTCGTGTCCAACGGCGTCGCGGTCGTCGTCCAGTTCCTCTCGGCGAAGCTCGGCCTCGTGACCGGGCGGAGCCTTCCCGAGATCCTCGGTGAGCGTCTCGGCACCGGTCCGCGACGCGCGTACTGGGTCCAGGCGGAGCTCATCGCCGCCGCCACCGACCTCGCGGAGGTGATCGGCGGCGCGCTCGCCCTCAACCTGCTGTTCGGCATCCCGCTGTGGTGGGGCGGCCTCATCGTCGGGCTCGTCTCGCTCGCCCTGCTCGCGATCCAGTCGCGGCGCGGTCAGCGCCCGTTCGAGTTGGTCGATCTTCGGCCTCCTCGCGGTGATCACGATCGGATTCGTCGCGGGCCTCTTCGTGCACGGAATCTCGTGGGGTGGGGCGGTGTCGGGCCTCGTGCCGCGGTTCGAGGGGACGGAGACGGTCCTGCTCGCGGCGAGCATGCTCGGCGCGACCGTCATGCCGCACGCGATCTACCTCCACTCGGCCCTCGCGCGCGACCGCCACGGAAGCGACCTCACGCGGCCCGACGCACCGCCGGATGCATCCACGCAACGCGCTGGGACGTGGGGCTGTCGCTCGCGATCGCGGGGACCGTGAACATCGCGATGCTGCTGCGTCGCCGCGGCCAACCTCGAGGGCGTGGCGGGACCGACACGATCGAGGGCGCGCACGCGGCGATCGAGGGGGCACTCGGCCCCGGGATCGCGCTCGTGTTCGCGATCGGGCTGCTCGCCTCCGGGCTCGCGTCGACGTCCGTCGGGCTGCTACGCGGGCGCGTCGTCATGCAGGGGCTCCTGAAGGTGCGCGTTCCGCTGATGGCGCGCCGCGCCGTCACCCTCGTCCCGGCGCTGATCATGCTCGCCTCGGGCGCGAGCCCCACGTGGGCGCTCGTGCTCAGCCAGGTGTTCCTGAGCCTCGGCATCCCGTTCGCTCTCATCCCGCTCGTGCGGCTCACCGGATCGCGATCGCTCATGGGGGAGCACGCCAACGGGCGGGTCCTGCGCGCCGCGGCGTGGACGGCGTCGGGCCTCATCGTGGCCCTCAACGTCGTCCTCGTGGTCCTCGCGCTCGCCGGAGCGGGCTAGGACGCCCCTGCGCGGCTCCCGGAGGCCCGTGGGAGCCCTCACTAGACTGGCGGCCATGGATCTGCCCCTCCGCCCCGAGTTGCGCGGCCTCGAGCCCTACGGCGCGCCCCAACTCGACGTGCCGGTCCTGCTCAACGTCAACGAGAACCCGTACTCGCCGCCGCCGGCCGTCGTCGACGCGATCACGCGCCGCCGTCCACAAGGCCGCCGAGAGCCTCAACCGGTACCCGGACCGCGACGCCGTCGGCCTGCGCACCGACCTCGCGCACTATCTGGCGCCGAGGCGCGCGTCGACTTCCTCCGCTACGACAACATCTGGGCGGCGAACGGCTCCAACGAGGTGATGCTGCACCTGCACCAGGCGTTCGCCGGGCCCGGCCGCATCGCGCTCAGCTTCGCTCCCACGTACTCGATGTACCCCGAGTACTGCGCGCGACTCCGCCACGACCTACGTCACGCTCCCGCGCCGCGACGACTTCGCGATCGACGTCGAGGCCGCCGTCGCCGCGATCGCGGAGAAGGCGCCGACGCTCGTGCTCGTCGCGAGCCCCAACAACCCCACGGGACGTCGCTCCCGCTCGACGACGTGCGGGCGATCGCCGGCCGCGGGCGCCGAGGTTCCTGGCGGGTGCGTCGTCGTCATCGACGAGGCGTACGCGGAGTTTCGCCGCACGGGCGTGCCGAGCGCGGTCACGCTGCTGCCCGAGCACGCCGAACCTCGCCGTCACGCGCACGATGTCGAAGGCGTTCGCGCTCGCGGGCGGGAGGCTCGGCTACGTCGCCGCGAGCCCCGCGATCGTCGACGCGCTGCGGGTCGTGCGCCTGCCGTACCACCTGAGCGCGGTCACCCAGGCGGTCGCCCGCGCCGCCCTCGCGCACTCACCGGGATCTTCAGGCGCAGGTGGACGAGATCCGCGCCGAGCGGGACGAGACCGTCGCGTGGCTCCGCGGCCAGGGCTACACCGTCGCGGACACGGACGCGAACTTCGCGCTTTTCGGCCCGTTCGGGGATCGTGAGAGGGTATTCAAGGGCCTGCTCGAGCACGGCGTGCTGATCCGGGTGTCGGGGCCCGAGGGTTGGCTGCGGGTCTCGATCGGGACCCCTCAGGAGATGGCGCGGTTCCGCGCCGCGCTAGTGGAGGTGACGGCATGAGCCGATCGGCGACCATCGAGCGGAAGACGAGCGAGTCCGACGTCGCCGTCGTGCTGGAACTCGACGGATCCGGGACGACGGAGATCTCGACCGGCGTGCCGTTCTACGACCACATGCTGACGGCGCTCGGCAAGCACGCCCTGTTCGACCTTACGGTCCGGGCGACGGGCGACGTCGAGATCGACTCGCACCACACGGTCGAGGACGTCGCGATCTGCATCGGCGAGGCGCTCGGGCAGGCGCTCGGCGACAAGGCGGGCATCTCCCGCTTCGGCGCGGCCGTCGTGCCGCTCGACGAGGCGCTCGCCCAGGCCGTCGTCGACGTCTCGGGCCGTCCGTACTTCGTCCACACGGGCGAGCCGGTCGGCCAGGCGACCCACCTGATCGGCGGCAACTTCGCGGGCTCGCTCACCGGGCACGTGCTCGAGTCGATCGCGCACCACGCGAACATCAGCTCCACATGCGCGTGCTCGCCGGACGCGACCCCCACCACATGGTCGAGGCGCAGTTCAAGGCGCTCGCGCGCGCGCTCCGGGCGGCGGTCGCGCTCGACCCGCGCGTGAAGGGCGTCCCGAGCACCAAGGGCGCGCTGTGACGGCCGATGGCGGGGAGGAGGTGCCCGGCTACCTCGCCACGGACGTCGCGGCGCTGCTCACGCCCATCGCGAGCGGGAAGGTTCTCGCGGCGATCTGCGCCCTCAACGGATCGAAGTGCGACGTGGTCGAGGTCCCGCAGGGGACGTTCGCCGTCATGGTCGATCCGTCGCCGGGCCGCGCCGACCAGGCCGCGACGGCCGTGACGTCGATCCAGCGCGACATCGTCATGGTCACGGCGGAGCGGCACGACGGCCAGGTCACCGTGCGTCGCTGGGCCAAGGGGGCGAGGGGCGAGGAGATCGCGCCCGGGCTCGCGCTCGACCAGGCGCCGGAATTGGTGCGGAACATCATGCTCGGCGCGATCACGATGGACGAGGTCGCGGCGACGAACCCCGAGCTGGTGTTCCCGGGGCGCATGGGCCGCGTCAAGGCCTTCCGCGAGCTGCGGAAGCTGTCCAAGCGCGCCCGCACGAGCGAATCCGGCTAGGACCCTCCCGAGGCCACGCACGCGTCGAATTCCGCCTTCGACGCCTTCTCGTCCGCCTTCGCCGCCTCGAGAGACGCTCGGCGGTCCTCAAGGTCCGACTGGGCCTTGGCGACATCCGAGCGCGCGTCGGTCAGGTCCGCCTTGGCGCGGCGCAGGAGGCCCTCGAGATCGCCGTGGCCGATGAGGTCGCCGTCGAGGGACGAGAAGTCCTGGCCCCGGCCGCCGCCGCGCGGCCCGGCGAGAGCCTTCCCGTACGTCGCGATCAGCTCCTCGAGTTCCGCGACGCGCGCCTTGCGCTCGGCGAGGAATTCCGTCGCCGCCTTGACCATGTCGGCCCACTGGACGACGCGCCGCGCCGCGGAGCGCCATCGCGTGCGCTGCGGCTCGCAGCTCCGAGGCGGCGGTTCGACGCCGCGGATCCGCTCCCACGCGCGCCGGGACACCGTGCACGGCCACCACGGGCGCCTCGCGCGGTAGTCGACGTATCCCCACGCGCCGAGCCCGACGGCGCCCGCGCCGAGCGCGATCCACAGCCAGAGGCACCACGAGCCGGCGGAGGCTCCGGACTCGTCGACGACCTCGAGGTCCGTGACCTCGGGTGTGAGCGAAATCCACGCGTTCGGCGAGAGGGACAGCAGGTCCGCGGACATGCGCGGCAGCGGCGGGTACGCGGTGACGATCGACGCGCATGTCGGACAGGACCCGTAGCTCCCGTCGTGGACGTGCGAGGCGAACGCGTACTTCCAATTCGTGCCTCCGTAGCCCGTCAGGGTGTCGACGTCGATCGCGGCGATCGTCCACGTGTCGCCGCGCGCGTAGAAGCCGTCGAAGTCGAGTGACGCGAAGTCGTTGTTCAGGTCCTCGAGGTCGAACGTCAACATGCCGTTCGGATCCTTCTGGGCGCTGAGCGCGAGCGACGCGCCCTGCCACGTATCGCCGGGGTACTCGGGGCGCGCCTGCCAGCCGGGCAATGTCGTCCGAGCCGATGAGGAAGTCGTCTGCACCCACAGTCCGCGGGGCGGCGTCGGCGCCGTCGTGCCGAGCGGGCTCGCCCCGTCGCGATGAAGAGCACGTATCGCCTGCGTCGTCGAGGCCCGCGCCGGAGACGCCGTATCCGCCGAAGTACGACGCGATCGTCGCCTCGAGGTCGCCGTATCCGGTCGCGCCGGGGTCGAGGACCGCGGCGCCGAGCAGATCGGGAGAGGCGGCCGGGACGGCGTCCCGGTCGAGCGTCGCCTCGCCGGTCGGGTCGTCGCCTTACCGGTAGGTCTGCACCCCCGGAAGAGTCTGCAGCACGTCCTCGATCGACGCGACGGCGCGTCGTCGAGCGAGGACTGCGAGATGACCGCGATCGCGCCCGGCGAGTCGTTCTCATTCGCGGCCGGCATCGTAGCCGGCCGGCGACGAACACGACGGCAACGCCAGTACGAGAGATGGCATGGTTCCCTCCCGCGACACTCCTTTGGGGGCACGGTAGTCCCAAGCGATGCGGTGGCAAGGGTTCGGTGGACGACGAGCGGCGGGGGGTACGTCGGCCCGCCGATAGACTGGCGCGGTGTAACGCCCCGCGTATGCGTCCTCGACTACGGCTTCGGGAACGTCCGCAGCGCCGTGCGGGCCGTCGAGGAGGTGGGCGCGGAGGCGGTCCTGACGGCGGACCGTGCCACCGCCGAGGGCGCGCGTTTTTTCTACCGATTGTCCTGTTACAATATTGATCGATTTGATAACGCCGTCGGCCGGTGATTTGAGCTCGTTTTCCATTTTCATCGCTTCCAGAATGATAACAGGATCGCCGAACTTTACCTGGTTCGCCGGGTTTTGGCAAAGTATTTCAAGAATCTTCCCGGCATCGGTGCATTTAAATGGCCTTCCCCGAACCAAGAGCGCTCTTCAAAAACCTAAACGATCAAGTAAAAGGGTTTGTTCATCCCGGACATTAACCGATATCCAGTTTCCGTCAAGCGTAAATTCTACTTTTTGACCGTTGAATGTTACATTATCAACCTGATAAATTTTATGATCAACACGAAGTAAATAGCGATTACCTTCTAAAAATTCAAATGTAAACGCCTGTTTCTTGTTGTCTTGTTACAAACGCTGAATTTTTTAAATCCAGATCTATTTGTTTGGTTTGATCATTTAAAATCGTTTCAAATAACATTATGATGCCCTTTTTAGTGCCTTTAAGCCGGCATTTGTTGCTTCTGAAATAGTATTTACTCAAATTATCTGTATCACAAAACCGTGACGAACGATCCTGATTTATCAGCTTCAAAAGCTTCAACATAACCACTGTTCAGCATATTAATTAAGTCATCACGGATCTCCCCGCTCTGCAGTCCCGTTTCCGATAATATCGTATGATAGTTTTCAATAAAAATAAGTCGCTCCAATATTGCAACTTCCGACTTTGATACTTTACGCATATAGTTAAATATAAAACATATTTATATTGATCACTGCACGTGTATAAATAAAATTAATAAAGGACAATACGTTCCTAAAGTTCCCAATCATCGTTGGAAAATGAAATAGCAGAAGGTATTCACACAGTTACATAGTCCCAAATTTTCCTTTAAATAATTAAATTCATTAAAACATTTTGACAGTGCATCTCTGATTGACCAAATGGCTGATTGACTCGTTGTTGTTTACCCGTTTGATCACATTAACCCGTACAGAATATAGTGATCATGGAAAACAAGATTTTAAAACCCGGAACCTTGAAAAATTATTTAGAATAAAGTGGCTTATTCGTAAAATTAGTTGAAAGGCAAACGATTAGTATAAGGTTGGTAATATTTCACTGA
>CAVQHE010000016.1:0-98214 GCA_963712245.1 uncultured Actinomycetota bacterium
CACCACCAATTGCCACCCCAAACCCCGGAAGCGGATCCTCCCGACGGATTCGCCTAGCGGTGCCGTTGCGGGTCCCGAGCAAGACGAGCGACGCCGTGGCCCGAACCCCCGTCATTTCACGACTAGCGAGGGACGTATTGGCGAGCGGCGGAGTCGAAGAGCCGGGTTGCTCCTCGGAGCACCCTGCCCCCATGGCCCGCGCAGAGTTCCCCATCCTCTACTGGCGGCGGAGCGTCGCCGAGATCTACCGTGCCGTCCGCGCCAAACCCGACCCGGTCGCGGCCCACGCCTACTGGGCGGAAGCCCGCCGTGACCTCCTCCGCACCCACCCGGCCTCCCCGGTCCCTGCCGACGCCCGCGCCACCTTCGCCGGCGGCCAGGTCGCGCCCTACGACCCGGCCTACCGTCGTCGTCCCGGTCGACGCGAACGTAGAACCCGAACGCCGAGACGACCAGACCCGCACGACGGCGTCGTCCCGTACGAGCGAATCGGGAGCGTCGCCGGGCGGCCTGGGCACGCTCGACGTGTGGTGGCTGGCGTCGTACGGCGGAGGAGTGTTCGTCCCATGCGCGACGCGACGAGCGGGCGCGCCACCTACGGCGGCGGGCGCTACGTCCTCGACACCACAAAGCGCGGACCTCGGCGGCGACACTGGCGCCCTCGTGGTCGACCTCAACTTCGCGTACCAGCCGTCGTGCGCATACGACTAGGGTGGGTCTGCCCGCTGCCGGGACGGGCAACCAGCTCGAGGCCGAGGTTCCCGTGGGGGAGTTGTACGCGGCCTAACGGCCCCCGACCGCAAGCTCCCGCGCGACCTCCACCCCGCGCCCGTCCACCGCACGGCCCCTCGATCCGGCACCACCGCGTCGCACCCGAGCGCCGACGCCCCGACACCCACGACCACCCCGCACCCGCCACGAGCGTGAACCGTTGACCGGGCGCCGGGGAGCCTCAGTCTGCTATTTTGGACGCATGTCACTTCTCGCGTCGTCGCATTCCACCCGGCCTAGGCGCGCTCGCTCCGGAATACTTGTGGCCGTGATCGTCGCGCTCCTCGCGGGGTGCGCCGGCAGCGGCAACGCAGGCGCCGACGCCCGGTTCATCGACACCCGAGCAGACGTCGCTAGCGCCAACCTCGTCGCCCCAGCTCGCCGTCCGGGGAGAGCTCGACGTGCCGTCACTCCCGGCAGACGCGATCCCGTGGACCAGGTCGGCCTGGGGTGGTTCCTACTCTCCTACGACCCCGAACGGTTCCAGGTCGAACGGGACCCGAACAATCCCGGACGGACCGACTCACCGCCACAAACGAGGAGCTCTACCTGGTCTCGCCTGACGCCGCCGTCTACTTCGTTCGGTCGCTCGCAGGGGAGGGGCGCGGTCGCGTCGGTGTGTGGTTGGGCCGCTCGATCGGCTTCAACGAGATCGCGTGGCACGACGACGCCCCCGAAGATCCGGGGGCGGGCCGCTGATCTCGATCGATCTACAGACGGGTGCATCCCACGTCCTCGACGACCACTGGGCGTCCAACGAGGAGTTGATCGGCAGGCTCCCTGATGGCGAACTGGTGACGCAGGTCTTCGACGACAACTGGAGCCCGGTGTACATGCGGGCGACCGACCTTTCCGGCGCCAAGGAGCTGTGCGCCTTCGGGGAGGGGGGAAGGCGGGTTCGTCCACCATCTCCCCGGACGGTTCGCGCGCGCTGCGCGACCCGCACGAATCCACGGGACGACGGAAAGAGCGACATCCTGCTCTACGACCTCGCCACAGGAACCTCCACCCCGATCGACGTGTTCCGGTACGCGCCGAGCGAATATGGCTGTGCCGGGGATGGGTGGACGAGTCCTCCTTCGTCGTATACCGGTGGGACGACGAGGCCAATGATTGGCGCTACTGGACCTACGACGTCGGAACCCGGACCCTCAGCGACTACACGTATGACGCGCTGCGACCACCGATACGCGGCTTCGGCACGAACGCGTATCGAGAGGTACTCGAGGGGATCTGTCCGGCGGCATCGACTCCGTCACCATCACGACCGCCGACCGGTCGCTCAGCGCGACCATCGCGCCGTGCGGAGGATACTCGGGGGCCCGGTTCAGCGGAACGAGTGCCGTCGTCCAGTGCTACGACTCCGCGTCGGGGACGTTCACGATGTACCACGGAACCAGCCACCGGAGTCATCACCGCCATCGCACCGTCGTACAAGTCCGAGGACAGCGCGCTTCTGGTCTTCCCGAAGAGCGTCGGGCTTTAGCTCGCCGTTCGCCGTCCGTGTGTGTGTGTGTGTGTGTGTGTGTGTGTGCGCGCTCCGACGTTCGCGCGACCTCCACGCCCGCGCCCGTCCACCGCACCGCCCACCGGCACCACCACGTCGCACCCGAGCCCGAGCGCCCCAACACCCACCACCGCCCCGGCCCCGGCGGCGAGTGCCGCCGCGACGCCGTTCGCGTGTCCTCTTCTTCTTCTTCTTCTTCTTCTTCTTCGAAACGACCACATTTCCACGCCCAATCGTCGCGACGCTGCCACAAGGACGGAATCGTTCTTGCCCGTCTTCTTGCTCGTTCTTGCTGCTTTCTTCTTCTTCTTCTTCTTCTTCTTCTTCTTTGTCTCTCTGCCCTGTTCTTTCTCTCCGCCCGCGCCGTCTTCTTCTCTCTGCCGCGCTCGTCCCGCCGTCTCTCTGTCCGGCGGGCTTGCCAGCGCGCCACGTCCCCCTCTCTCTCTCTCTCTCTCTCTCTCTCTCTCTCTCTCTCTCTGCAGGACGTGACGACGACGGCCGGAACGGGTATCCCCGCGGCCTCGAGCCGCGCCACGCCCAGCACGCGGGGAGCCGACGTCACCACCGCCCGCGCCGCGTCGGGCACGCTCGCCACCAGCTCCGCGGCGCCCGGAAGCGCCAACGTCTGCCCCGCGCTCGCGAGCTCCAGCGCGTCGATGCGCGCCGTCGCCTCCGCCACCCGCTCCGCGGGCACGTGCCGTGCCACCGTCTCGACCGACCGCCGCCCGTGGATTCCCGCGAGCAGCGCGCTCGGCTCCACGCCGTACTCCCGCGCCCACTCGATCCACGCCTCCTCGCCGGCCGCGTTCGAGTCCACCAGCACGCCGTCGTTGTCGAAGAGGAGCGCGTCGGCCGCCCACACGGCCGTCTCGGGGATCGCGCCGTCCGCGTCGGTCATCTTCCCGCTTCCCGTCGGTTCGCCCACGATTCCGAAGGGCCGCCCCCGGAAGTCCGGCGACGGCCCTCGAAATCTCGCCCAGTCTAGTGGGCGGGACCGGGCTCGACCCTCGGCGCGGCGTCGACCCGGAAGCCCTTCACGATGAGCCACACGGCCAGGACCATTTCCTGAATGGCGAGCGGCACGTCGAAGGCGGCGGCCGTGCCGGACGCGGAGTCGGCGACGTTCGCGAGCGACAGCACCACCGGCACGAAGTAGGGCACGATCGCGACGAGGCCCCACCCGGAGATCCATCGCGGCACGAGGCGCGCGCGCCACAGCACGACGTAGAACATGGTCGCGCCGATGAGGAAGACGACCGTGCCGACGGTCGCCGCGCCCTCGCCGGCGAACAGGGCGTCGGCGACCGGGCGAAGCGTCGTCCCGTCCGCCCCATCCGCGACGTCGTGCGCCATGGGGATGAGGAGAAGCCAACCCAGCACCATCGCGACGTAGCCAACCGCCTCGAGGCCGCTGCGGAACACGACGTAGCCGCGGGCGAGCGTCGCCGAGTGAACGCGGAGCACGGGGTACGCGACGATCGGGATCATCGCGAGCGCGAGCCCCATCACCAGCACGGCGGACGCGGCGAGCGGGATCGCCGCAGGATGGGCGTCGACGCCGCCGAGCGTCGTGGAGGCCTGCCGGACCGGGTCGATCGCGGCGACGCTGAGGATGCCGGCGACCGTGCCGACGATGTACAGGATGCCGACGGCGCGGCCGGACGTGCGGGCGGAGGAGGCTGGGGTCGTCATGCTCGGATTCTCGCGGCCGGGTGCCGGTGGCCGCATCGGGGAACGCCCCGAGATCAACCCTGATTTCGGCCGATCAACGCCGTCGAGGCGCGACCTGTGGTGGGCGATACTGGGATCGAACCAGTGACCTCTTCCGTGTCAGGGAAGCGCGCTACCGCTGCGCCAATCGCCCGCTTGCTCAAACGCTTCGAGGTGGAGACGGGATTCGAACCCGTGTAGACGGCTTTGCAGGCCGCTGCCTAGCCACTCGGCCACTCCACCGTCAGGCCATGAATCCCGCCAGACCTTCGAGCGGACGACGGGATTCGAACCCGCGACCCTCACCTTGGCAAGGTGATGCTCTACCAACTGAGCCACGTCCGCATTCGCAGTTCCCTGCGCCGTACGACAATAGCCCAGAACGGGGTCGCGAGCCAACTTCGCGGGGACGACGCGCGGGGGCCGACGACGCGGCGAGATAGCGTGGTGCGCGAGGCGACGGGAGGACGCGTGACGGGCACGGGAAGCGCGCAGTTTCGCGGCATCCGCGCGTCCGGAGTCGTCGAGTCGGTCGACGTGGCGCGGGACGGCGCGAGGCTCGCCGAGGGCGGCTTCTGGGTGCTCGTCGCCGAGTTCGACGGGGCGGTCCGGGCGTGGCGATTTCAGGACGTCGAGCGGCTTCCGGAGGTGCCCGAGCCCCCGCAGCCCGAACGGGCCTGGAGAGGGCCGCAGGCGGCCTCCTGGGACACCTCCCTGGACCGCGAGGCGTACGTCGCGGGGGTCGAACGCATCCGCGGCGACATCCGCGAGGGACCGTCTACCAGGTGAATCTCTGCCGCGTGATGAGCGCGCCGCTCCCCGCGCCGGCCTCCGCAGACGCGTACGGACCCGACGCCGTCGCCCTCTCCCAGGTCCTCGCCGTCTCCAACCCCGCGCGCTACGCCGCCCGCATCGTCGTCCCGCCCGTCGGCGACGCCCCCGGGGCATGGATCGTCTCCGCCTCGCCCGAGCTGTACGTGGCCGTCGACGGCCCGACCCTGACGTCGTCCCCGATCAAGGGGACCGCGGCGCCCGGGGCCGCGATGCTCGACAAGGACGTCGCGGAGAACGTGATGATCACCGACCTGGTGCGCAACGACCTGAGCCACGTCGCCGTACCCGGCTCCGTCGAGGTCCCCGAGCTGCTGGGCGAACACTCGTACCCCGGCTCCACGCACCTCCAGTCGACCGTCGCGGCGACGCTCGCCCCCGACTACGACTGGACGCCCGCGCTCTGGCCCGCGCTGCTCGCCGGGACGTTCCCCCGGGGTCGGTCAGCGGCGCTCCGAAATCGAGCGCGCTGGACATCATCGCGCGCGAGGAGACCGCCGCGCGCGGCCCGTACTGCGGCGCGATCGGGTGGGTCGACGCGGACGCGCGGCTGGCCGAGCTCGCCGTCGGGATCCGCACGTTCTGGTGGACGCCCGACGACGGCGGCCGCCTCCACTTCGGCACGGGCGCCGGGATTACGTGGGGGAGCGACCCCGTCGGCGAATGGGACGAAACGGAACTTAAGGCCAAACGCTTGATAGCGCTCGCTTCGCGCACCACGATGGACCCATGAGCACCGTCGTGTGGTACGGGGGCCGCATCCTCAAGCAGGGCGAGAATGTCATCTCGCCGCTCAACCACGGCTTCACCGTGGGCGACGGCGTCTACGAGACCATCTCCGTGCGCGGGGGCAGGCCGTTCGCGCTGACGCGCCACCTCGCGCGCCTCAGCGATGCCCTGGTGCGCACCGGGCTCGGGAAATACAACGATGAGGCGCTCAACGTCGGCATCGCCGCCGTCCTCGAGGCGGGGGAGGGGCGCCTGACGCGTTTGAGGATCACCCTCACCTCGGGCATCGGCGCGGCCGGGCTCCAGCGCACGGCTGGCCCGCTCACCATGACGATCGTCGGGTCCGACGGCTCGCGCCCCGCGACGTGCAGGGCGATACGCGTCCCGTGGCGGCGCAACGAGTACGCGCCGCTCGTGGGGGTGAAGACGACGTCCTCCGGCGGCAACGCGCTCATGTTCGCGTACGCGGCCGCGCGCGGGGCGGACGAGGCGCTTCTCGCGAACAGCCAGGGCGACCTGTGCGAGGCGATCGCCGCCAACGTGTTCGTCGAGGCGGATGGGCAGGTGCTCACGCCGCCGATCGCGAGCGGATGCCTCCCCGGAGTCGCGCGCTCCCTCGCCGTCGAGTGGGGGGAGGCCGCGGGATTGCCCGTGCGCATCGCCGACCCGGGCGAACTGCGGTACGACGACGTGGTCGGGCGGGTCGCGGGGCGGTCCGCGGCGATCGCCATCACGTCCGCGACGCGCGGGATCCAGCAGGTCACGGTGTTCGACGGCGTCGACGTGATGCCCGGGCAGGTACTCGGCAAACTCAAGACGCTCTGGGAGCAGCGCGCGGACGCGGAGCCCAACCCGCCCATCGCCTGATCCGTCGATCGCCCGGCCCCGAGACGGGCGGAGGGGCGCCGGCCGGATGCCGACGCCCCTCCCAAAGGAGAACTGCGATTACCGCGCGGCACCCGCCCGGCGCTTGTTGTACACGTCGAAGGCGACGGCGAGCAGCAGCACGACGCCCTTCACGACCTGCTGCATCGGCAGGCCGATGCCCATCAGCTGCATGCCGTTGGACAGCGTCGCCATGATGAGACCACCGACCATCGCGCCGGTCACGCGGCCGACGCCGCCGGTCACGGCCGCGCCACCGATGAACGACGCGGCGATCGCGTCGAGCTCGAAGAGGTTCCCCGCACCGGGCTGGGCGCCGTTGGTGCGCGCGGAGTACAGGACGCCCGCGACTCCGGTGAGGAAGCCCATGTTCAGCATGATGCCGAAGTTGACCCACTTGACCTTGACGCCGGACAGCGTCGCGGCCGTGAGGTTGCCGCCGATCGCGTACACGTGGCGTCCGAAGACCGTGCGCGTCGTGACCAGCGTGTAGACGATGATCAGCACGCCCAGGATGATCAGCACGATCGGCAGGCCGCGCTCGTGGGCGAGCTGCCACGCGAACCACATGACCACGGCCCCGACGGCGACGAGCTTGACGATGAACAGCCCGAACGGCGCGACCGTCTGCTTGTACGAGATCGCGGCGCGGCGGGTACGGAACTGGCCGATCACGTACGCCAACACCGCGATCCCGAAGATCACGAGCGTGAACAGGTCGTAGCCGTTGCCGCCGAAGAGCCCGTTGATGAACCCGTTGCCGATGCTCTGATACTGCTTGGGGAACGGCGAGAGCGAGATGTTCTCCAGCACGGAGAACGTCAGGCCGCGGAACAGGAGCATGCCGGCCAGCGTGGTGATGAACGCGGGGATGCCGACGAACGCGACCCAGAAGCCCTGCCACGCGCCCGCGAGGAGGCCGACGACGATCGCGGCGAGCACGCCGACCCACCACGGCATCCCGTGCTTGATGACGAGTACGGCGGACACCGCGCCGGCGAGGGCCGCGAGCGAGCCGACGCGAGGTCGATGTGCCCGCCGATGATCACGATCACCATGCCGATCGCCAGCACCAGGATGTACGAGAACTGCAGGACGATGTTCGTGATGTTGCCCGGGCTGAGAAGCGTGCCGTCCGTGAGGATCGCGAACAGCGCGACGATGAGCACGAACGCGATGAAGATTCCGCTCTGGCGGAGGTTCCTCGTGAACAGGTCGCGAAGGCCCGCGAGGATGCTGTTCGATGGGGAAGTAGTCGTAGTCTCGGTCATTTCATGCCTTTCCCGGCCCCCGCCTTCGCGGGCTCTTTCGTGGAGGAACGCTTGGGCTCGAGGGTCATCAGGCGCATGAGGGACTCGGGGGTGGCCTCCTTCACCGGCACGACGCCGGTGATGCGCCCGAAGGCCAGGGTGTAGATCCGGTCGCACACGCCGAGCAACTCGGGAAGCTCGGACGAGATGACGATCACGGCGTTACCCTGCGCCGCGAGCTTGTTGACGATGGTGTAGATCTCGTACTTGGCATCCGACGTCGATCCCGCGCGTGGGCTCGTCGAGGATCATGACGTCGGCGTCCGTGTACATCCACTTGCTCAGGACGACCTTCTGCTGGTTGCCGCCGGAGAGGTTGCCCGTCGTCTGAAGCACGGAGGGCGTCTTGATGTTCATCGAGTCGCGGTAGTCCTCCGCGACCTTGAGTTCCTCGTTGCCGTTCACCCAGCCGCGTGTGACGAGCTTGAGCAACCCGGCCGCGGAGATGTTGCGGCGGACGTCCTCGATGAGGTTGAGCCCGTACCGCTTGCGGTCCTCGGTCACGTACGCGATGCCGTGGGCGATGCACTCCGCGACTCCGCGGGTGCTGATCTGCTCGCCGTCCTTGTAGACCTCGCCCGTGATGTTGCGCCCGTAGGAGCGCCCGAAGATGCTCATCGGCGAGCTCCGTGCGCCCGGCGCCCATGAGGCCGGCGATGCCGACGACCTCGCCCGCCCTGACATAGAACGACGCGTTGTCGACGACGATGCGCCCGGGTTGGGTCGGGTGGTGGACGGTCCAGTTCTCGACCCGGAACTTCTCCTCGCCGATCTCGTGCTTGATGCGCTCGGGGTACCGGTGCTCGAGGTCGCGGCCGACCATCCCGCGGATGATGCGGTCCTGGGTCGACGTCCTGGTCGCTCATGTCGATGGTCTCGATGGTCTTGCCGTCGCGGAGGATCGTCGTGCGTCGGCGATCTCCTCGATCTCGTTGAGTTTGTGGGAGATCATGATCGACGTGATGCCGCGCTTCTGCAGCATGCGGAGCAGGTCGAGCAGGTGCTCGGAGTCGGTGTCATTAAGCGCGGCCGTCGGCTCATCGAGAATGAGCAGCTTCACGTCTTTCGAGAGCGCCTTCGCGATCTCGATGAGCTGCTGCTTGCCGACGCCGAGCTGGCTGACGGGGGTCGTGGGGTTCTCGTGCAGCCCCACCTGCTCCATCAGGTCGTGGCCTCCTTATTGGCGCGGTTCCAGTCGATCAGGTGGAGTTGGCCGATCGGCGTCTCGTTGCCGAGGAAGATGTTCTCCGCGACCGTGAGGTAGGGGACCAGGGCGAGCTCCTGGTGGATGATCGACGATTCCGGCGTGCTCCGAGTCGTTGATGGAGTGGAAGCGGGCGTCCTCGTCCATCGAAGACGATGTCGCCGTCGTACGTGCCGTACGGGTACACGCCCGACAGCACCTTCATCAGGGTGGACTTGCCTGCGCCGTTCTCGCCGCAGATCGCGTGAATCTCGCCTTCCGACGGTGAGGTCACGTCGATAAGCGCGTTCACGCCGGGGAAGGTCTTGGTGATGCTCTGCATCTCAGGAGTCTTGGCCATGCGCCGATCTCCGTTGAACGTGAGCTGGCGGCCTGCCCGACTGCCCGGTGGTGCCGGGCCCTGCCGAGGGGCCGACACCACCGTCGTCGTGATGCGCGAGCGATGCTTAGGCAGGCGACGCCCGAAGCGACCTCTTCGGCCGTCCAGTAGCCGGAGTCGACGAGCAGGGACTGGATGTGTCTGCGTAGACGATGTCCGACTCGAGCAGGTACGAGGGGACGATCTTGACGCCGTTCTCGTACGTGGTCGGTGTCGTTCGCCGTGGGCTCGTTGCCCTTCAGGTACTCCTCGGTCGCCATGACGGCCTGGGCGGCGAGCTTGCGAGTGTCCTTGAAGATCGACGCGAACTGCACGTCGTCGGCGATGAGCTTGACCGAGGCGATCTCGGCGTCCTGACCGGTGACGACCGGGAAGCCGTCGGCGACGGTGTCCGGGTAGCCGGCGTTCTGGAGAGCCGTGATGATGCCGCGCGACAGGCCGTCGTAGGGCGAGAGCACGCCGTCAACCTTGGTCGCCCTCGGAGTACGTGGAGGTCAGAAGGTCCTCCATACGGCGCTGGGCGGTCTCCTGCTGCCAGCGAAGGATCGCGGCCTGCTCGATCTCGGTCTGACCCGAATTCACGACGAGCGTTCCGTCGTCGAAGTAGGGCTGAAGGGTGTCGATCGCGCCGTTCCAGAAGAAGTACGCGTTGTTGTCGTCGAGCGATCCGGCGAAGAGTTCCACGTTGAACGGACCGGTGGCGGTGCCCTTCGGAGCCGTCCTCGTTGAGGAGGCCGAGGCCGACGAGCAGCGAAGTCGCCTGCTGCACGCCGACCTTGTAGTTGTCGAACGTCACGTAGAAGTCGACGTTCGCCGACTCACGAATGAGGCGGTCGTACGCGATGACCTTGATGCCCTTGCCAGCCGCGTTGTCCAGCTGAGCGGAGAGCGCCGTGCCGTCGATCGCGGCGATGATGAGAACGTCAGCGCCGTTGGTGATCATCTGGTCGATCTGCTGGGACTGCGTCGGGATGTCGTCGTTCGCGAACTGCAGGTCGACCTTGTATCCGAGGTCCTCGAGTCCGGACTTGACGGCGTCGCCGTCAGCGATCCAACGCTCGGAGGTCTGGGTGGGCATCGAGACACCGATGAGGGTGTCGCCGGCAGCCATCGGCTCGCCGGTCGGGGTTGAGTCCCCTCCCGCGCCCGAGCCACTGCAGCCGGAGAGCACGAGTGCCAAGGCACCGGCCGCAAGCGCAGCGAGTAGCCGCTTTGCTTTCATATCTCCTCCTTGAGATCCACCCCGCGGGGTCCGCGGGAACGGTGGTACCTCGAATTATGTTTGCGCACACATCTAGTGTCAATCGCTTCTGATCACGATTCGATCACGCCTCGATTCGGGCCGCTACGCTCCGATATGCGGGTTTACCTGGGGAAACGCTGCGAATATCGTTATCGAAACGCCGTGACGTGCCCGCGAGCTTCTTGTCGAGGGGACGGGAGGCCCCAGAGAATCGAATCGATTCGTGTGAACGGAAACACGGATAAACCGGATATAAGAGGCCGAAACGCCTTGCCGAACGGCCCGTCGTACCTAGGCGAACGCCGCGGGGGACGTCCGAGGCGCCGCGACGGATCCTCGGACGACGAGCTCGGCGGGCAGCGGCGCGGTGTCCGGCAGTTCCCGATTCGCGAGCGCCGCCGTGAGAACCTCGACCGCGAGTTCGCCGACGCGTCGGAAGTCCTGGCGGATCGTCGTGAGGGGAGGGCAGACGTGGGCCGCCTCGGGGATGTCGTCGTACCCGACGATCGACACGTCCTCGGGGACCCGGACTCCCTCGAGTGCGAGGGCGTGCATCACGCCGAGCGCCATGTGGTCGTTCGCGCACACGATGGCCGTCGCCGTCGAATCGAGGGACTTGCCCGCGTCGAAGCCGGCGGCGGGCGTCCACTGCCCCGTGAGGATCGGCAGGAGCGGGAGGCCGAGGCGCCGCGACTCGACGACGAACGCGTCCTTCCGGAGCCGCGCCTCCGTCGAATAGTGGGGCCCGGCGAGGTGCTGGATGCGCGTATGGCCCGCGTCGACGAGGTGCCGGAGCGCGAGCTCGATGCCCTGCGCCTGGTCCACCGAAACCGACCACGGGGCCCGTTCCTCGCCTGTCAGCAGGTATGCGACGGGCACTCCGGTGCCCTTTTCGTCGATCACGTCGAGCGCCTCGTGGGTCGGGGCCATGAGGACGAGCGCCTCGATCGCGTGGTCGAGGAGGAAGTCGAGACCCTCCTCGATCGAGGTGCGATCCTCGGGCGTGACGGTGACGAGCGGCTGGAACCCGCTCTCGCGGATCGCGCGCTCGACGGCGTAGAGGCAGGAGGTCGGCCCGAAGTTGGGGATGTCCGGGACGAGCACGCCGATCGCCTGTGATCGTCCGGTCGCGAGCGAGCGCGCGGCCGCATTGCGCCGATACCCCAACTCGTCGATCGCGGCGAGGACCCGGCGCCGCGTCTCGGGGCGTATTCCCTCGTACCCGTTGAGGACCCGGGACACGGTCTGGTGGGACACGCCGGCGCGCACGGCGACGTCGTGCTGACGCGGTCCCCGCGTGGCCTTCGGCATCGTCACCTCCGCAACACATCCTGCCCTGAGGGGCCTTCCGCAGCCATTATCGTCGCGGTGCGGCGGTCGAATGCGCGACCTCGGAAAGTGTCGTCGCGCACGGGTTCGGGACCATGTTCCGGCGACTTCTCTCAATGTTCGCGATAACATCGGGCTGACGCAGGACCTGGTTTTCGGGCGGTATTCGTCCGATTTGCCCAAGAATGGAGTGTGCTCCCATGGCGCACCGCGACGATGCGGAGCCGCAGCGCGACGCGAGAATCGCTGTCACGCGCGCGGCGATGGCCGACGGCCGGGAGCTGATCTACTTCGACGACGCCGATACGAGGCTGCCGCGCGAGAGGGCCGCCGACGCCCGCGAGATGCCCCCGCGACCCCCGAACGCGGAATTGCGCGAGGACGCGCTGACGGGAGAGTGGATCTCCGTGGCCGCGGCCCGGCAGACACGGGTCATGCTCCCGCCCGCCAACCTGGACCCGCTCGCGCCGCAGACTCCGGGCAACCCGTCGGAGATTCCGTCGGACTACGACGTCGTCGTGTTCGAGAACCGCTCGCCCTCCTTCGGCCCCGACGCGGGTGCCGACGCCGGACCCGAGAACCCCGGGGGCGACGCGACCGCCCGCACCGCCACCGCCGTCGGCCGTTGCGAGGTCGTGTGCTTCTCGCCCGAACACGAGGGCTCGTTCGGCACGCTCGGCACGACCCGCGCTCGGACGGTGATCGAGGCGTGGGCGCACCGGACCGCCGAACTCCGCGCGCTTCCCGGCGTGCGCCAGGTCTTCCCGTTCGAGAACCGCGGCGAGGAGATCGGCGTCACGCTCCACCACCCGCACGGCCAGATCTACGCCTACCCCTACGTCACGCCGCGCACCGAGCGGGTGCTCGCGGCGGTCGACGTCCCACGGCCCGACGCTCTTCGCGGACATCCTCGAGCGCGAGGTGGCGGGGCCGCGGGTGATCGCGCAAGGCGAGCACTGGACGGCGTTCGTCCCGTTCGCCGCGCGCTGGCCCGTCGAGGTCCACGTGCTCCCGCACCGCGACGTCCCCGACTTCGCGGAGACGACGCTCGCCGAGCGCGACGAACTCGCGGTCCTCTACCCGCGCGTGCTGCGCGCGGTCGACGCGCTGTACGACACGCCCACGCCGTACATCGGCGCGTGGCACCAGGCGCCGACGGGGGCGTCCGGCGTGCGCATGATGGCCCAGGTGACGAGCCCCCGCCGCGCGGCGGACAGGCTCAAGTACCTCGCGGGGTCCGAGGCGGCGATGGGCGCGTGGGTCGCGGACGTCGTGCCGGAACAGAGCGCGGAGAGGCTACGGGAGGCGTATGAGCGAGTCGCCGACGCTCCGCCCGTACCGGGCGGTGCGGGTCGATGACCGCCCCCGAGACCGGGATGAACGCCACGCCCGCGTACGACGACGCCGCGGCGGCGTTCCGGGCCGTCTACGGGGACGCCCCGTCGGGGCTCTGGTCCGCCCCCGGGCGCGTCAACCTCATCGGCGAGCACACCGACTACAACCGCGGCCTCGTCCTACCGTTCGCGATCGACCGCCGCACGACGTGCGCCCTTCGCCCCCGCGAGGACCGCGTCGTGCGCGTCACCTCGAGCTTCGTCGACGGGCTCGTCGAGACGTCGCTCGACGACCTTGGGACGAGCCTGCCGACGGGGTGGTCGGCCTACCCCCTGGGCGTCGCGTGGGCGCTGCTCGCATCACGCGCCGGACGGCGTCGTGGGGGCGGACATCGCGATCAGCTCCGACGTGCCCATCGGCGCCGGACTCTCGTCCTCGGCCGCGATCGAATGCTCCGTCGCGCTCGCCCTCGACGAGGTGTGGGGCCTCGGTCTCACCCCGATGCAGCTCGCGCTCGCGTGCGCAGCGGGCGGAGAACGTCGTCGTCGGCGCGCCCACGGGGGTGATGGACCAGACCGCGTCGATGCTCGGCCGCGAAGATCACGCCGTCCTGCTCGACTGCGACGACCTGGAGTCCGAGGTGATCCCCCTCGGCCTCGACGCCGACGGCCTCGACGCGATGGTGATCGATTCCCGCGTGGAACACGCGCACGCGACCGGCGGGTACGCCGACCGGCGCGAGGCGTGCGAGCGGGGGGCCGCCGCCATGGGTGTCGCGTCGCTCCGGGAGCTGACCGAGGACGACCTCCCGCGCGTCAAGGAGGCGCGTCGACGACCCGACGTTCCGGCGTGTCCGGCACATCGTGACGGAGAACGCCCGCGTCGCCGCGACACGCGTCCGTACTCGCCACGCGCGGCGCCTCCGCGATCGGCGACCTCATGCTCGCGCTCGCACGCGTCGATGCGCGACGACTTCGAGATCTCCGTCCCGGCGATCGACGCCGCCGTCGAGGCGGCGATGAGCGCCGGCGCGATCGGCGCGCGGCTCACCGGGGGAGGCTTCGGAGGGGCGTCGATCGCCCTCGTACCCCACGCGCGATACGACGAGATCGCCGAGGCCGTCGAGCGCGCGCTCGCCGACGGCGCGTTCCCGCACCCCGCGCATCTTCCCGGTCCGCCCCTCCGACGGCGCGCGGCGCGACGCCTAGCGGTTAGCGTGGGCGACATGCGGTGGATGGTGACCGGCGGAGCCGGATATATCGGCGCGCACGTCGTGCGGGCGCTCGCCGACGCCGGGATCGAGCCCATCGTGCTCGACGACCTCTCGAGCGGCATCGAGGCCTTCGTCCCCGACGGCGTGCCGTTCGTCCGCGCCACCGTCCTCGACACGGCTTCCGTCGCCGACGGCGCTCCGCGAGCACGGCGTCACCGGCGTGATCCACTGCGCCGGGTTCAAGTACGCGGGGGAGTCGGTCGCGCGCCCCCTGCACACCTACCGCCAGAACGTCGAGGGAACGATCTCGCTGCTCGAGGCCATGGCGCGCCGCCGCCGTCGACAAGCTCGTGTTCTCGTCCTCGAGCGCCGGCGTCTACGGCACGCCCGAATGCCGAGGTCGTCACCGAGGCCACCCCGACGCGCCCGGAGTCCCCGTACGGCGAGTCGAAGCTCGTCGGCGAGTGGGCTGATACGCGACCAGGCGCGCGCGACGGCCGGGACCCCGACGCCGCTCGCGCGCCACGAGCCTCCGCTACTTCAACGTCGTCGGTTCGTCGTACCCGGACGTGTACGACGCGTCCCCCCACAACCTGCTGCCCCGCGTGTTCTTCGCCCTGGCTCGCGGGGACGCGCCGACGATCAACGGCGACGACTATCCGACGCCCGACGGCACGTGCGTGCGCGACTACGTGCACGTGGGCGACCTCGCGCTCGCGCACGTCGCCGCCGCCGTCGCCCTCGACGACGGGCGCGCGCTCGAGCCGGTGTACAACCTCGGCTCCGGCGAGGGGAGTTCCGTGCGGGAGATCATGGACGCCGTCGTCGCCGTCACATCCACGACGCACACGCCCACGGTCGGGCCGCGCCGACCGGGCGATCCGGCGAGGATCGTCGCCGACGGCTCTCTCGCGGCGCGCGATCTCGGCTGGGAGATGCGGCACACGATCGGCGACATGGTGGCGAGCGCGTGGGCGTCGCATCCGAAGGGCTGACGGCCGCGCCGACGCCGCCCGGGCGCCCGCCGCACTCGCGATAGGATGTCCGCCGACGGGCGATTGGCGCAGGGGTAGCGCGCTTCCTTCACACGGAAGAGGTCACTGGTTCGATCCCAGTATCGCCCACCACCGTCCACCCCGCCGTCCTCGGCCCCTTCGCTAGACGCGACGTCAGTGTCATACTCGTAACGAGGCACGAGACCGAACGCTGAACGAAGGCGGGGCGAAGCGCCGTGACGGACGACGTGGTCAACGAGGCGGACGCGCGCGCGCCCGCCCGAGCGCCGCGGAGCGCAAGCCGTGTCGAGGTCGCGTCGTCGTGGGGCCTCAAGGTGACGATCTTCGTCTTCCTCGCGCCGCTGTGCGCGTGGTTCGCCTACACGTCGTTCGAATCCGGGCGCCAGACCGACGCTTTCGGCGTCCTTCTTGCGGGATGCGCGTGGTTCGCCTTCCTCCGGTTGTTCTCCCAGAGGCTCGAGTACCGCTCGGACGGGATCTCCTTCCGCGGCGCGATCTTCGAGTACACGTTCCCCGGTCGCGCCGTCGAGCGGGTGGCCCTCCTGCGCGCCGGTCGCAGCGCGCGGCTCGACCTCGCCGACGGCTCGCCGTTCCGCGCCGAGATCCTCGACTGGAACTGGTCGCCGCGCGCGAAGTCGCGTCGGGCGGCAATCGCGGCGAGCATCCGCGCGATACCCCGGCGCCCCTACGAGGTCAGCGAGATGCCCGTGCCGGATGCCGGTCGGTGGCGGTACCCGACGGCGACGGAGCACGAGATCGAGGCGCTCCGTCCGACCCACGCCGTCGCGCCGCTCAGCGTCATCGAGACCGCCTGGATCGCGTTGACCGTCATCGCGACGGCCGCCCTCGCGATCTTCGGCTCGTAGCGACCGCGCCGTCCCCGGTGCTTTCGACTCGCGCGGGCGCGCGGCGAGGGTGAAGACTGGGGTCATGTCCCGTCCCGCGTGGCTCAAGCGTGCCGCCGCGATCCTCGTGGTCGTCGTCCTGGTCGTCGTTTATTTCGTCGTCGAGCTCCACTCGCGCGGCGGCTCGTCGATGGAATTCGCACCAGGGGAGTGGGTAAGCGTCAAGGCCAAGTCGGCGGTGCTGCTCAACGCCGACGGGACGGGTGAGGCGGACCACCTCTCGTACATCGCCAAGGGCGACCCGACCACGTGCACCAACGATTCCAAGTACTCCGCGTACACGGGGCCGATCGCCTGGCGCTGGAACGACGACTCGACTGCCGTGGTCTTCGACCTGACCGACGCGGGCGTCACGGGCCTCGCGCTCGCCCCGAAGAAGTCGGGCAACTGGGCGGAGGTCGCGTACTGGGCCTGCGGCGACACCCACCAGACCCGCACCTACTCGATGACCCGCCTCGAGCTCACGGACCTCTAGGGCCGCCGCATCCCGGGCGTTTCCACACTCGGTACCATCGTGGGGGCAGGCGCGACAACGAGGAGAGATCGTGGCGAACATCAGCGTGACCATGGACGGCGACAAGCAGACACTTCCCGCCGGAACGACGGGCGCCGACCTGTACGCCGAGCGGCGCGAGGTCGTCGTCATGCGCGTCGGGGGCGTCCTGCGCGACCTCGCCGCGGAGCTCGCGGACGGCGACGCGGTCGAGGCGGTCACGATCGACAGCCCCGACGGCCTGTCCGTGCTCCGCCACTCGTGCGCCCACGTCCTCGCCCAGGCCGTCCAGCAGCTCCACCCCGAGGCGAAGCTCGGCATCGGCCCGCCCATCGAGAACGGCTTCTTCTACGACTTCGACGTCGACGAGCCCTTCACCCCCGAGGACCTCAAGAAGCTCGAGAAGGCGATGCAACGCATCGTCAACGAGAAGCAGTCGTTCCGCCGCCGCGTCGTCACGGACGAGGAGGCCGTCGCCGAGCTCGCGCACGAGCCGTACAAGGTCGAGCTCGTGGGCCTCAAGTCGCACGCGTCCGACGCCGAGGCGTCGGGAGCGGAGGGCGCGTCCGTCGAGGTCGGCGCCGGCGAGCTCACCATCTACGACAACGTCCGGGGCGACGGGACGGTCGCGTGGAAGGACCTCTGCCGCGGCCCGCACGTGCCGACCACCAAGATCCTCACCAACGGCTGGTCGCTCACGAAGACCTCGTCGGCGTACTGGCGCGGAAGCGAGAAGAACGCGCCCCTGCAGCGCGTGTACGGCACCGCGTGGCCCACGAAGGCCGAGATGGTCGCGTACAAGGAGCGCCTCGCGGAGGCGGAGCGGCGCGACCACCGCAAGCTCGGCGCCGAGCTCGACCTCTTCAGTTTCCCCGAGGAGGTCGGGTCGGGGCTCGCGGTCTTCCACCCCAAGGGCGGGATCGTCCGAAACGAGATGGAGGAGTACTCGCGTCGGCGCCACATCGAGGGCGGGTACGAGTTCGTGTACTCCCCGCACATCACCAAGGCGCAGCTCTTCCAGACCTCGGGTCACCTCGACTGGTACGCGGACGGCATGTACCCGCCCGATGCAGATGGACGAGGAGAAGGACGTCGCGGGCAACGTCACCAAGCAGGCGCAGGACTATTACCTCAAGCCGATGAACTGCCCGTTCCACAACCTGATCTTCCGTTCCGCGGCCGCTCCTACCGCGAGCTCCCGCTCCGGATGTTCGAGTTCGGCACCGTGTACCGCAACGAGAAGTCCGGCGTGGTCCACGGGCTCACGCGGGCGCGCGGATTCACCCAGGACGACGCCCACATCTTCTGCACGCGCGAGCAGATGAAGGACGAGCTCACGACCGTCCTGAACTTCGTCCTCGACCTCCTGAAGGACTACGGGCTCGAGGACTTCTACCTCGAGCTGTCGACCAAGAACCCCGAGAAGTTCGTGGGGGACGACGCGGCGTGGGAGGAGGCGACCCGGGTCCTCGGCGAGGTGGGGGAGGCCTCCGGTCTCGAGCTGCGCCCCGACGAGGGCGGCGCGGCCTTCTACGGCCCCAAGATCTCGGTCCAGACCCGCGACGCGATCGGCCGCTCGTGGCAGATCTCCACGATCCAGCTGGACTTCCACGAGCCCGAACTCTTCGAGCTCGAGTACACCGCCCCCGACGGCACGCGCCAGCGCCCCGTGATGATCCACCGCGCGCTCTTCGGCTCGATCGAGCGATTCTTCGCGATCCTCACCGAGCACTACGCCGGGGCCTTCCCCCCGTGGCTCGCCCCGGTCCAGGCGCTCGCCGTCCCGGTCGCCGAGCCGTTCAACGACTACCTCCAGGGCGTCGTCGACCGCCTACGAGCCGCCGGCATTCGCGCCGAGATCGACGCGTCCGACGAGCGCTTCCCGAAGAAGATCCGCAACGCGTCGAAGGACAAGGTGCCGTTCGTGCTCATCGCCGGCGGCGAGGACCAGGAGGCGGGCGCGGTGTCGTTCCGGTTCCGGGACGGCAGCCAGGACAACCAGGTGCCGATCGACGACGCCGTCGCGCGGATCGTCGACGCCGTCGCGTCGCGGGCGCAGGTGTAGGGGATGGGCGAGATCGAGGACGCGGAGACGATGGGCGGGGTGCCCGACGGCTTCGACCGGCTCTGGACTCCCCACCGGATGGCCTACATCCGCGGCGCGGAGGAGCGGGGCGGCGCCAAGCCGACGGACGGATGCCAGTGTGCGCCAAGGTCGAGGCGGACGACCGCGAGAACCTCGTCGTCGCCCGGGGTGAGCACTGCTACGCCGTCCTCAACCTCTACCCGTACAACCCCGGGCACCTCATGATCTGCCCGTACCGCCACGTCGCCTGGTACACCGAGCTCACCGACGGCGAGCGCGACGAGATGTCCGCGATGACGCAGCGCTCCATGGTCGTGCTCCAGAAGGTCAGCGGGACCAAGGGCTTCAACATAGGGATGAACCAGGGCTCGGTCGGCGGGGCGGGCATCGCCGAGCACATCCACCAGCACGTGGTGCCTCGCTGGATCGGAGACGCGAACTTCCTGCCGATCATCGCGAAGTCCAAGGCGATGCCCGAACTGCTCGACGACACCTGGCGGCGCGTGAGCGAAGCCTGGGCGAAGGAGGACTAGATGGTCAAGTGGATGGGCCCGCCGTTCATCGCGGCGTACAAGGCCCTCGCGAAGCTCCTCATCCGCATGCACGTCCACCCCAACGCCGTGACGCTCGGGGGACGGCGGGCGTGCTCGTCGGCGCCCTGTACTTCTTCCCGCAGGCGGACACGAACATCTACCGGTTCTTCGTCGGGACGATGGTGTGCTGGGGCTTCGCGCTCCTCGACATGACCGACGGGATGATCGCGCGGCTCACGGGCAAGTCGTCGCGCTTCGGCGCGTTCCTCGACTCGACGCTCGACCGGTTCGCCGACGCCGCGGTGTTCGGCGGCATCGCGTGGGGGTTGATCGACCGGCACCGGATCACGGCCGTCGCGGCGCTGCTGTGTCTCGCGATCGGGTCCGTCGTCCCGTACGCACGCGCCCGCGCCGAGGGCCTCGGGATCGAGGCGAAGGTCGGGATCGCCTCGCGCGCCGACCGCCTGACGATCGGGCTAATCGCCACCGGACTCGTCGGGCTCGGCGTCGACGTCCGCCTGCTGACCGTCGTCCTGTTCCTCCTGACGGCCGCCGCGCTCGTCACGGTGATCCAGCGCGGGTGGGCGGTCTGGAAGGCGAGCAAGGCCGATCCGGCGATCCCCGCGGCGGCGAAATAGCCCGTGAACGGCTTCCTCGTCGCGATGAAGGTGTCGCGCTACCTGCCCGTCTGGTTCATCCGCCTCGTCGCCGGAGCGGGAGCGTGGGTCGCGTGGCTCAAGCGCGGCAAGGCCGTGAAGCGCCTCGAGGACAACTACCACCGCGTGACCGGGTTCGAGGGGCGCGAACTCCGCCGGCTCTCGCGCCGCGGGATGGCGTCGGCGGCGCGGTACTACGCGGAGGTGCTCGAGCTTCCGCGCATGAGCGGCGACGTCATCGACGCGCGCATGCGCACTGTGGGGATCGCGGAGCCCGCCGAGGCGATCGGTCGCGACGGCCGCATCTGCGTGGCGCTCGGGCACAGCGGCAACTGGGATCTCGTGGGCGCGTGGACGTGCCGCAACCTCAGGATCGTGCGCACCGTCGCCGAGGTGCTCAAGCCGCGCGAGGTGTTCGACGAGTTCGTCCGCGTCCGCGAGAGGGTCGGCATGACCGTGCTCGGCCTCGAGGGTCGGGCACGTTCCGCGAGCTCGTGTCGATCGGGCTGCGCGAGGGTGGCGTCATCGCGTTGCTCGCCGACCGGGACCTGTCCGGCTCCGGTGTCGAGGTGGACATGTGGGGCAGGAAGGTCCGCGTCGCGCCCGGACCCGCCGCCTACGCGATCGCCACGACGACCCAATTGACCGTGTTGCACGTGCGTTACGAGCGCATCCACGGGGCGCGGCGCTGGCGCGCGCGGTCGCGATGGGGCATCGTGATGGAGTTCGGGGAACCCGTCACGGTTCCCGAGGGATCGAAGAGCGAGCAGATCGCGGCGATGTCGCAGGAGTGGGCGGCGTTCCTCGCGGACCGCATCCTGACGTATCCGGAGGATTGGCACATGCTGCAACGGTTCGGGTGGGTCGAATGAAGGTCGGGATCATCTGCCCCTACGCGCTCGACCGGCCGGGCGGCGTCCAATTGCACGTCCTCGACCTCGCGCGCGCCCTCGGCGACCTCGGCCACGAGGTACGCATCCTCGCCCCCGCGGCTCCCAACTTCCCGCTCCCGGCCAACGTCGACTACGCGGGCCCGACGATCCCCGTCCCGTACAACGGGTCGACGGCACGCCTCACGATTCGGCCTCACGACCGCCGTGCGCGTGCGGAGATGGATCCGGGACGGCCGGTTCGATGTGATCCACCTCCACGAGCCCGGAGCGCCGTCGCTGTCCCTCCTCGCGCTGTGGGCGCGAAGCGGGCCCATGGTCGCGACGTTCCATACCTCGAACGACGACTCGGCGATCATGAGGCTGGCGAAGCCGTTCATCAAGCCGGGGATGGAGGTGCTCGACGCCCGCATCGCCGTGTCTCCCGCCGCCGACCAGACCGTCAAGGACCACCTCCGGCTCGACGCGACCCACATCATCCCCAACGGCGTCGACACCGCCGGGTACATCGAGGCGCACCCTCGCCCCGCGTGGATGGGGACCGCCGAGGAGCCGACGGTGGGGATCCTCGGGCGCCTCGACGAGCCGCGCAAGGGGCTCGACGACTTCCTCGCGATGATCCCGCTCGTGCGGGCCGAGGTCCCGAAGGCGCGCTTCCTCGCCGCGGGGCGCTTCTCCGCCCGGGTCGCGTCGCGCGTCGTCGCCGCCGGGGGCGAGGCGATCGGAACGCTCGACGAACTGAGAAACAGCGATTCATGGCCTCGGTGGACGTCTACTGCGCGCCCAACAACGGCGGGGAGAGCTTCGGCATCGTCCTCGTCGAGGCGATGGCCGCCGGGGCCGCCGTCGTCGCGAGCGACCTGACCGCGTTCCGGGACGTCGCCACCGCCCTCGGCCCCGACCCGTGCATCGCCCTGCACCGCGTCGGCGACGTGGGCGACCTCGCCGCGACCGTCGTCCGCCTGCTCCAGCACCCGAAGGCGCGCCGAGAGCTCGCGAAACGCGGGCAGCAGACGGCGAAACACTTCGACTGGAGCGAGGTCGCTCCGCGCGTCGAGGCCACCTATCTCGAGGCCATTAGAATGGGTGCCTCACGATGACCGTCACCGGGGGGAACCATGGCAACGAAGAACGCGGCTAGCACGCCGAAGACCGGCACCGACCTCGTCAAGCGCGGCATGGCCGAGCAGCTCAAGGGCGGCGTCATCATGGACGTGGTCACGGCCGACCAGGCGAAGATCGCCGAGGACGCCGGGGCCGTCGCGGTCATGGCGCTCGAGCGGGTGCCCGCGGACATCCGCGCGCAGGGCGGCGTCGCGCGCATGAGCGACCCCGACCTCATCCAGGGCATCATCGACGCCGTCTCGATCCCCGTCATGGCGAAGGCCCGGATCGGGCACTTCGTCGAGGCGCAGGTGCTGCAGAGCGCTCGGCGTCGACTACGTCGACGAGTCCGAGGTCCTGACGCCCGCGGACTACGAGAACCACATCGACAAGTGGGCCTTCACCGTGCCGTTCGTGTGCGGCGCGACCAACCTGGGCGAGGCGCTCCGGCGCATCACCGAGGGCGCCGCGATGATCCGATCCAAGGGCGAGGCGGGCACGGGAGACGTCTCGAACGCGACGACGCACATGCGCTCGATCGGCGGGGCGATCCGCCGCCTCACCTCGATGGCTCCCAGACGAGCTGTTCGTCGCCGCGAAGGAGCTCCAGGCGCCGCTACGCGCTCGTCAAGGAGGTCGCCGCAGGCCGGCAAACTCCCGTCGTGCTGTTCACCGCGGGCGGCATCGCCACCCCGGCCGACGCCGCGATGATGATGCAGCTGGGCGCCGAGGGCGTGTTCGTCGGCTCCGGCATCTTCAAGTCCGGCGACCCGGCGAAGCGCGCCGCGGCCATCGTCAAGGCGACGACGTTCCACGACGACCCGGCGGTCATCGCCGAGGTCTCGCGCGGGCTGGGCGAGGCGATGGTGGGCATCAACGTCGAGGACGTGCCCGAGCCCCACCGGCTCGCCGAGCGCGGCTGGTAGGCCGTGGGTCCGCAGGCGACCCCGCGCGAGGCCGCCCGCGTCCTCATCCTCGACCCGTCGGATCGATTGCTGTTGCTGCGCGGCCACGACCCCGCGATGCCGGAGCGCTCGTGGTGGTTCACGCCGGGCGGCGGGCTCGACGGCGGCGAGACGATTCGCGAGGCGGCGGCGCGGGAGGCGCGTGAGGAGACCGGCTACGTGTTCGACCCCGACGCGCTCGTCGGACCCGTCTGGGAGCGGACGGCTGTCTTCGACTTCATGGAGCGCCCGTACGTGCAGCACGAGCACTTCTTCGTCGCACGCGTGGACGACGCATCGCCGCGCGAGGAAGCCGTGTGGACGGACGTCGAGCGCGACACGCTCGAGGCGGTCGCGTGGATGAGCGCCGAGGAGGTCCTCGCCTCGGCGATCGAGGTGTTCCCGTCGGTGCTCGGAGCGGGCTCTCGCGACGGTGCTGCCGTGGGACGGCGAGCTGCGCCACCTCGGGACGGAGAACCTATGAGCGGCGAGGCCCGGATCGGCGTGCTCGCCCTCCAGGGCGACGTGCGCGAGCACGTCGCGGTGCTCGCGGCGTGCGGCGCCGAGGGCGTGCCCGTCCGGCGGCTCGCGGAGCTCGAGGCCGTCGACGGGATCGTGATCCCCGGCGGCGAGTCGACGACGATCGACAAGCTGCTTCGCGCCTTCGGCCTGTTCGAACCCCTGCGCGAGCTCCTGCGCGCGGGCCTTCCCGCCCTCGGCACGTGCGCGGGGATGATCCTGCTCGCCGACCGCGTCCTCGACGGCACGAGCGACCAGCAGACGCTCGGCGGCATCCCCATGACGGTGCGGCGCAACGCGTTCGGGCGTCAGGTGGACTCCTCGGAGGCCCAGATCGTGTGGCGCCCGGACGGCTCGACCATGCACGCGACGTTCATCCGCGCCCCGTGGGTCGAGGATCTCGACCCCTCCGTCGAGGTGCTCGCCACCGACGACCACCACGGGGGCCGCGTCGTCGCCGTGCGCCACGACGCGTTGATCGCCACCGCGTTCCACCCCGAGCTCGACGGCGAGACCCGCGTGCACCGCCTCCTCGTCGAGGCGGCCGCGCGCACGCGGTAGTCGAACGGCGTCGCGGACGACCCGCGCTGCCCTCCGCCCCCGCGCCCCCGCGCGCCCCGCGCTCCGCGCGTCGCTATCGTCCGCACGGACGTTGGGACACAAGTGACGCGCGCGACGCGATTGCGGTCACCGCGACCACAACGGCCACACCCGCATCACGGACCGTGCGGAGCGCGGCGGGGCGTGCGGACCGTGCGGAGCGCGGCGGGGCGTGCGGACCGTGCGGAGCGCGGCGGGGCGTGCGGACCGTGCGGAGCGGAGCGCCGAGAGGCCGCGGTGGCGACTGCCCTAGAATGGGCGGGGCCCGGCGGATGCCGGCGCCGGTTGGGAAGAAGCGAGGAGCAACGTGTCCGGTCACTCCAAATGGGCCACCACCAAGCACAAGAAGGCCGTGATCGACGCGAAACGCGGCAAGCTCTTCGCGAAGCTCATCAAGAACATCGAGGTCGCCGCACGCACCGGCGGAGGCGACCCGGCGGGCAACCCGACGCTCTACGACGCGATCCAGAAGGCCAAGAAGACCTCGGTCCCGAACGACAACATCGACCGCGCCGTCAAGCGCGGCTCCGGCCAGGAGGCGGGCGCCGCGGAGTACGAGACGATCATGTACGAGGGCTACGGCCCCGGCGGAGTCGCGCTCCTCATCGAGTGCCTGACGGACAACCGCAACCGCGCCGCCATGGAGGTGCGCACGGCCCTCACGCGCAACAACGGCACGCTCGCCGACCCCGGTTCCGTGAGCTACCTGTTCTCCCGCAAGGGTCAGATCATCGTGTCGAAGGAGGGCGGCGTCACCGAGGACGCGCTCCTTGAGGCGACGCTCGAGGCCGGCGCCGAGGAGATCAACGATCTGGGCGAGGTCTTCGAGATCATCACGGAGGCCACCGACGTGGTGACGGTGCGCGAGGCGCTTCAGGCCGCGTCGATCGACTACGACAGCGCGGAGGCGTCGTTCGTCCCGTCCGTGCAGGTCGAGGTCGACGTCGACGGGGCGAAGAAGATGCTCCGCCTCATCGACGCCCTCGAGGACAGCGACGACGTCCAGACGGTCTTCGCGAACTTCGACGCCTCCGATGAGGTCATGGCGGCGGCCGAGGAGTAACGGTGAGGATCCTCGGCGTCGACCCGGGCCTCACGCGCTGCGGCCTCGGCGTCGTCGAGGCGGGCGCGTCGCGCCGCGTCACCCTGGTCGACGTGTCGGTCGCGACGACGGATCCGAGCGTCGACGCCCCGGCCCGCCTTCAGGCGATCGCCGAGCAGCTCGGGGCCGTCATCGACGCGCACGACCCGCAGGCGGTGGCGCTCGAGCGGGTCTTCGCCCAGCACAACGTCCGGACGGTGATGGGCACGGCGCAGGTGTCGGGGATCGTCATGCTCGAGGCGGCGCGGCGCCACTTGCCGGTCGCGCTCTACACCCCGTCCGAGGTCAAGGCCGCGGTGACGGGCAACGGCCGCGCCCCCAAGGCGCAGGTCGTCGAGATGGTGCGGCGCCTGCTCGGCGTCGATGTCCCCACGCGCCCGCCCGACGCCGCCGACGCCCTCGCGATCGCCATCTGCCACGCCTGGCGCGGGGCGGTGCCGGGCGCCGCGGGGCGCGATCCGCACGCGATCGCGACGCGCGCCCAAGCGCGGTGGGCGGAGGCGGAGCGCGCGGCGCGTCGCACCCGGGGGACGCCCCCCGTGCCGTAGCCTGATTCGTACATACGTTCGAGTCGTGCGGGAGGGCCGGTGTTCGCTCAACTGTCCGGAACGGTGCTCGCCGTCGACGCGACGGCGCTCGTCGTCGACGTCGGCGGGGTGGGGTTCGAGGTGCTGTCGACGCCGTCGACGCTCGCCGCAATCGCGGCCGGGTTCGACGACGCGGCTGTGGACCCATCTCGTCGTGCGCGAGGAGAGCCTCACGCTGTACGGATTCGCCACGCGCGACGAGCGCGAGGCCTTCGTCGCCCTCCAGGCCGTGAGCGGCGTCGGGCCCCGTCTCGCCCTCGCGATGCTCGCCGTGCATTCCCCGCGAGACCTCGCCGCGGCGGTAGCCGCGGGCGACGCTCGCGCGCTCGAGAGGGTGCCTGGGATCGGGGCGAAGGTCGCCGCGCGGCTGCTGCTCGAGCTCGGGGGCAAGCTCGTACTGCCCGACGCGGGCGGGGCGGTCAGCCGGGGCGACGGCCGCGACGAGGTGGTCGAGGCGCTCGTCGGCCTGGGATGGAACGCGAAGGCCGCGCGCGCGGCGGTCGAGCGCGTCGCGAGCGAGCCGGTGTCGGACGACGAGGTGCCGAGCGTGCTCCGCGAGGCGCTGAGGACGTTGGGAGGCGCGCATGGATGAGCCGATCGCCGACGAGTTCGAAAGGATCGTCGACCTCGACGCGGACGCGATCGAGCGCTCGAACGAGGCCGCGCTCCGACCGTCGAGCCTTGAGGAATTCGTGGGTCAGCGCGTCGTGCGCGACCAGCTCGGCCTCGTCCTCGAGGCCGCGAAGGCGCGGGGGGCGACGGCCGATCACGCGCTGTTGTCCGGGCCGCCGGGGCTCGGCAAGACGACGCTCGCGATGATCGTCGCGGGCGAACTCGGGGCGACGCTCCGCGTGACGTCCGGCCCGGCGATCCAGCACGCGGGCGACCTCGCCGCGATCCTGAGCTCGCTCGCCGAGGGCGAGGTGTTGTTCATCGACGAGATCCACCGCCTCGCGCGACCCGCCGAGGAGATGCTCTACCTCGCGATGGAGGATTTCCGCGTCGACGTCGTCGTCGGCAAGGGCGCTGGCGCCTCGTCCATCCCGCTCAGCCTCCCGCCGTTCACCGTCGTCGGGGCGACCACGCGGGCCGGACTCCTGCCCGCGCCGCTGCGCGACCGCTTCGGCTTCACCGCGCACCTCGACTTCTACTCCGACGACGAGCTGCGGCGCATCGTCGAGCGCGCGGCGGGGCTTCTCGCCTTCGCGATCGACGCCGACGCGGCGCGCGAGATCGCCGGTCGCTCGCGCGGCACCCCGCGAATCGCGAATCGACTGCTCCGGCGCGTGCGCGACTGGGCCGAGGTCCACGGCGACGGTCACGGAAGCCTCGACGCCGCGCGCGAGGCGCTCGCCGTGTACGAGGTCGACGAGCGGGGGCTCGACCGTCTCGACCGTGCCGTGCTCGGCGCGCTGTGCACCCGCTTCGGCGGCGGGCCGGTGGGGCTCTCGACGCTCGCCGTCGCGGTGGGGGAGGAGCCCGAGACGGTCGAAACCGTCGCCGAGCCGTTCCTCGTCCGCGAGGGGCTCATGGGCCGGACGCCGCGCGGCAGGATCGCGACCGCGGAGGCCTGGAGCCACCTCGGATTCGACGTCCCGACGGACGCCGCGAACGGCGCGGGAGGGTCGCGACTGTTCGATTGACACCCGACGCGCGGGGCCCCGGTTCGACGTGGGTCGCGCGAACCGCCTAGAATCGGCTGGGCTCGCCCGAGCCGCCCCCTAGCCGAAGGACAACCGTGTCGACTGTCACCAAGGCCGCGCGCAAGTCGCTGCTCTGGCTCCTCACGATCATCGTCGCGCTCGGCGGCGGCGTCGCGTACGAGGCGCTCGTCAACGGCCACAAGTGGGTTCCCGAGCTCGGCCTCGACCTCGCGGGCGGCACGATCATCGTTCTTCAGGCTCAGACGACCGACGGCAGCCCCGTGACGCAGGACAGCCTCCAGCAGACGGTCGAGATCATCCGTCAACGCGTCAACGCCCAGGGGGTTTCCGAGGCGACGATCGCGACGGAGAACCCCAACCACATCGTCGTCTCGCTCCCGGGCAATCCGTCGGACGCGACCATCGCGCTCGTCAAGCAGTCGGCGCAGATGCAGTTCCGCCCCGTGCTGTTTACGGACGACGGAAGCACCACGACGTTCCCGGACCTCCAGGACACCGACCCGAACCTCGTCGGCACGTCGTCCTCGTACGCGTCGATCACGGAGGCGGACAAGGCGGAGTTCCTCGCGCTCGACTGCACGAACACGGCGGACCTCAAGGTCGGCGACGTGGGTCAGTCGGACGCGGCCTTCGTCACGTGCGGGACCGACGCCGATCGCCCCACGGAGCGGTACCTGCTCGGCCCCGTCGAGCTCCAGGGAACCGACGTCTCGAACGCGACGGCGGGCCCGGAGTACAACTCGGTCGGCGCGGTCATTCCCAACAGTTTCCAGGTGAACCTCACCTTCGACGGTCAGGGCACCGACAAGTTCGGCACGGTCACCACGCGCCTCGTGAACGCGGCGGCCCCCCGCAACAGGTTCGCGATCGTCCTCGACGGCCTCGTCATCACGGCCCCGACCGTGCAGAGCGCGATCAACAACGGCCAAGCGAAGATCAGCGGCAACTTCACGACCATCGAGTCAGCGACGACGATCGCGAATCAAATCAAGTTCGGCGCGCTCCCGCTAACGATGACGACGCTCAGCCAGTCGAAGACGACGCCGACGCTCGGGGCCGCCCAGCTCAAGGGCGGGCTCATCGCGGGCGGCATCGGCCTCCTGCTCGTCGTGCTGTACTCGCTCGTCCAGTACCGCGCGCTCGGCTTCGTCACCGTCGCGTCGCTCGCGATCGCCGGGACCATCACCTACGGGTCCATCGACTACCTCTCCGGGCTTATCGGCTACCGCCTGAGCCTCGCCGGCGTCGCGGGCATCATCGTCTCGATCGGTGTCACCGCCGACTCCTTCATCGTGTACTTCGAACGCGTGCGCGACGAGTTGCGCGAGGGGAGGACTCTGCCCGCATCCGTCGAGCACGGGTGGGGGCGCGCCCGCCGGACCATCCTCGCGTCCGACTCCGTGAGCTTCCTCGCGGCGACCGTCCTGTACCTCACGGCCGTCGGCAACGTGAGGGGCTTCGCCTTCACGCTCGGCCTCACCACGATCGTCGACCTCATCGTCGTCATGCTCTTCACTCACCCGATGCTCGCGTTGCTCGCGCGGACCAAGTTCTTCGGCCAGGGGCACACCCTGTCCGGCCTCGACCCGAGACAACTCGGCCGGGAGTCGTTCTACAAGGGACGGGGACGGGTGGCCGTCGCCGACATGACCCTCGCGGAGCGTAAGGCCGCGGCGCTGAAAGCCGGATCCACGTCGCCGAAGGGAGAGGGCTGATGGCGCTGAGTCTCGAGAAGTGGGGCAACGACCTCCACTCCGGCAAGCGGTCGTATCCGATCGTCCGCCACCGCAGGCGCTGGTTCGTCGTCTCCGCGCTCCTCATGGCGCTGTCGCTCGGTCTGCTCTTCGGGCGCGGGTTCACGCTCGGCATCGACTTCAAGGGGGGATCGCAGTTCGACGTCACCGGCGTGACGAACTCCGACACTCAGCCCGCCGTGGACGCGATCGCGTCGGTCGACGCCGCCGCAGTACCGACGGTCAAGGCGCTCACCGACCTCGACGGCGTTGTGACGATCAACGTGCAGATGCAGAGCCTCACCGACGCGGAAGCGAGCGCCGTCGAGAAGGCACTCGCGGCCGCCTACGACGTGAACGCCCAGGACGTCGATCTCGGCGAACGTCATCGGCCCCACGTGGGGCTCCGAGGTCAGCTCCAAGGCCATCAAGGCGCTCGTCATCTTCCTCGTGCTCGTCACGCTCGTCATGGCGCTGTACTTCCGGGCGTGGCGCATGGCCGTGGCGGCCCTCATCGCGCTCGCCCACGACCTGCTATTCACCGTGGGCGTGTACGCGGGGATCGGCTTCGAGGTCACGCCAGCCTCGGTCATCGGGTTCCTGACCATCCTCGGTTTCTCGCTCTACGACACCGTCGTCGTGTTCGACAAGGTGCGGGAGAACACCGCCGAGTTCCGATCGCAGAAGCGGTACACGTACGCGGAGCTCGCGAACCTCGCCGTCAACCAGACGCTCGTGCGGTCGATCAACACGTCGGTCGTCGCGCTCCTGCCCGTCGTCTCCATCCTCTTCATCGGCTCGTACGCCCTTCGCGCGGACACCCTCAAGGACATCTCGCTCGCCCTCTTCGTCGGCCTCGCCGTCGGGACGTACTCGTCGATCTTCGTCGCGACGCCGTTCGAGGTCGCCCTCCGCAGCGGCGAGGCGTCCGTCAAGGAGCACACGGCCGAGGTGATCGCGGCGCGCACCGCCCAGGGGATCGACCCGTCGGTCCCCGCCCCGGTCGTCACCGTCGCGCCCGGCGCGCATCAGGGGGTTCAGGCGCAACCGCGCCGCAAGCGCCGGTCGTAAACTAGGACGACCGACCAGGGAGGAGGCGCCGTGACCGACACGCGAACCCCCTCCCCGTCCTCCGGGCCCCTCGGATTCCTGCGCCGCTCCAAGCCGCCGACGAGCGAGATCGACGGCGTCCTCGACGCGTTCCGCGCGATGTACCCCAAGGCGAAGACGACGCTGATCGAGCGCGCGTACGCCGTCGCGAAGCGTCAACACGAGGGCCAGGCCCGGCTGAGCGGCGACCCGTACATCACGCATCCCGTCGCCGTCGCCCTCATCGTCGCGGAGCTCGGGCTGCCCGAGGGGGTCGTCGCCGCCGCGCTGCTGCACGACGTCGTCGAGGACACCGGGGTGTCGGTCGAGGATCTCCGCGCGGAGTTCGGCGACGAGGTCGCGATGATCGTCGACGGCGTCACGAAGCTCGACAAGGTGACGTACGGCGAGGCCGCGCAGGCGGAGACGGTCCGCAAGATGGTCATCGCGATGGCCAAGGACATCCGGGTGCTGCTGCTCAAGCTCGCCGACCGGCTCCACAACGCCCGCACCTGGCAGTTCGTCGCGCCGGAGAGCGCCCGCCGCAAGGCGCAGGAGACGCTCGAGATCTACGCCCCGCTCGCGCACCGCATGGGCCTCAACACCATGAAGTGGGAGCTCGAGGACCTCAGCTTCGCGACGCTGTATCCGAAGATCTACCAGGAGATCGTCGAGGTGGTCGCCGAGCGCGCGCCCGAGCGGGAGAAGTTCCTCGCGATGGTCCGGGGGGAGGTCGAGGAGGCGCTTAACGAGATGAAGATCAAGGCGACCATCACCGGCCGACCCAAGCACTACTACTCCGTGTACCAGAAGATGATCGTGCGGGGGCGCGACCTGAGCGACATCTACGACCTCGTCGGGGTGCGCATCCTCGTCGAGACCGTGCGCGACTGCTACGCGGTCCTCGGGGCCTTGCACGCGCGCTACCAGCCCGTGCCGGGGCGGTTCAAGGACTACATCGCGACGCCCAAGTTCAACCTCTACCAGTCGCTGCACACCACGGTCATCGGGCCCACGTCTAAGCCCGTCGAGCTGCAGATCCGCACGCACGATATGCACCGCACTGCCGAGTACGGCCTCGCGGCGCACTGGCGCTACAAGCAGCCGGACAAGGACCCCCAGGGAGCGTCGGGTGCGGCGGACTTCGGCTGGCTGCGCCAGATCGCCGACTGGCAGCAGGAGACGGCGGACCCGAGCGAGTTCCTCGATGCCCTCCGCGGCGAGATCGGCCCGGCCGAGGTCTACGCGTTCACGCCCGGGGGCAAGCTGCTCGCGCTTCCCGAGGGGTCGACGCCCGTGGACTTCGCGTACGCGGTCCACACCGAGGTGGGGCACCGGACGATCGGCGCGAAGGTCAACGGCCGCCTCGTCCCGCTCGACTCGCGCGTGGACAACGGCGACACCGTCGAGATCCTCACCTCGAGCGACGAGAACGCCGCCCCCAAGCGCGACTGGCTCGAGTTCGTCGCCTCGACGCGCGCGCGCAACAAGATCCGCCACTGGTTCACCCGCGAGCGGCGCGAGGAGTCGATCGACACCGGGCGCGACATGCTCGCGCGCGCGATCCGTCGCCAGCACCTACCGATGCAGCGCCTGATGAGCCGTCAGTCCCTCCTCACCCTCGCCCGGGAGATGCACTACGAGGACGTGGAGGCGCTCTACGCGGCGATCGGCGAGCACCGCGAGCAGGCGTCCGACGTCGTCGCCCGCATGGTTCAGGCGGTCGGCGGAAGCGAGGGAGCCGAGGAGGACCTCGCGGAGATCACGCGGCCGGGGGCGCGCAGGCGCCGGCGCGTGCAGCCCGGAGACCCCGGAGTGTCGGTCCACGGCCTGACGGACGTGGTGGTCAAGCTCGCGCGGTGCTGCACGCCCGTCCCGGGGGACGAGATCCAGGGATTCGTCACGCGAGGATCCGGCGTGAGCGTCCACCGCGCGGACTGCGACAACCTCCAGTCGCTACGCGAGCAGCCGGAGCGCCTGGTGGACGTCGAGTGGACGGGCCGCTCCGACGCGACCTTCCTCGTGCAGATCGAGGTCGAGGCGCTCGACCGCGCGCGCCTCCTATCCGACGTCACGCAGGTGCTCTGCGACCACCACCTCAACATCCTCTCCGCCAACGTCACCACGACCAAGGACCGCGTCGCGCTGTCGGGCTTCACCTTTGAGATGGCGGACCCGTCCCACCTCGGGGCGGTGCTCGCGGCCGTCCGCCACGTCGAGGGCGTCTACGACGTCCGCCGCATCACCGGAAGCCGCCGGACGGACCACTGAGGCCCGGCGCGGCGAGAACCCGCCGCTATCGCCGCCCACGCGGACCTCTCGCGCGCCGCGCCCTTGCCCCGCGGGTCGTCGGATCGGACGACGTCGTCGAGCGCGCGGACGTCGAGGAGCCCGTCCCGCGCGAACCCGTACACCGCCCGAATCGCCTCCGCCGCGGGCGCCCAGCGCAGCGCGTCGGCCGCGCACCGTTCGGTCGCGGGGACGCGCACGCCGCCGATCCGGTCGGTCGTCCCGTCGGCCGCGCGGCCGCTGTGGAACGCGAGCGTCCATCCGCGCGCGTCCGCCCCCGGCTTCGCGCGGTGCAGCCCGCGCCTCCCGACCAGGTCGACGACGCCGGGCGCCGGCCCGCCCCGACGGATCCACAGGCCCGCGAGGCCCGAGACGACGGTGTGCGCGGGGACGACGGGGGCGAGGCTCGAGGCTCGCGCGTCGGGAGAGACGGGCAGGTCGAGCGGCATCGCGTTGCGCGGCGCGAGATAGGCGATCGCGCCATCGCGCAGCATGCGCCCGAACGCGACGCGGCCGAGCGCGTCGGTCGAACGGGGATCACGCCCCAGGGTGCCCGAGCGGCGGCGCGCCCGAGGCGCGCGGCCGGGAATTGGGGACGAACCGCTGGCTAGGAGACGCTCGCCTTGATCTGGTCGAGCCAGGCCTGGCGCGCGTCGCGGGACTCCGTCGAGCTCGGCGAGCGCCTTCTTGTCGCCGGATTCCTTCGCCTCGGCGATCTGACGCGTCGAGGTCCGCGATCGCCGCGATCAGCTGCTCGGCGGCACCGCTCACGCGGGCCTCGAGCTCGGGGTTGGACTTCTCCCACGCGTCGCCCTCGGCCTCGCGTACCGCGCGCTCGACGGCGCCCAGGCGCTTGCTCAGGCGCACGGCGTCGGCCCGGGGAACCTCGCCCGCGGCCTCGAAGCGGTCCTGGGCGGCGCGGAGGGCCGCCTTGGCCGCCTGGAGGTCGCGGATCGGCAGGAGCGCCCTCCGCGTCGGCGACGGCGGCCTCCTTGGCGGGCAGGTTCGCGCGAGAGCGCCTCGATGGTCGCCTCGGTCGCGACGCGCTTCGCGTCGAAGAAGGCGTCCTGCGCCGCACGGAACTTGCGCCCACAGCGCGTCGTCCGACGAGCGTCGTCCCCGTCCCGCCGCCTTCCATTCGCCCATGAGGTCGCGGAACGCCCGCGCGGTCGAGTCCCAGTCCTTGGACCCCGCGAGCGCCTCGGCGCGTGCCGACGAGTGCCTCCTTGCGGGCGGCGACCTCGGCGTTGACCTTGTCGAGCTCGGCGAAGTGGTGCTTGCGCGCGCTGCTCGAAGCCCGAGCGGGCGTGGGCGAAGCGCTGTCCACAGCGCCTTCTCGGCCTCCTTGCCGATGCGGGCGCCCTCCTTCTGCGCCGCCTTCCAGGCGTCGAGCAGCGCGCGAAGCTCCGCGGTGTCGTCCTTCCAGCGGACGGTCCTCGTCGGCTTCGCGGCGATGGCCTCCGCCTTCGGCGACGATCTCCTCGCGCTCCGCGACCGCCTTCGCCCGGGCCTCGGCCTTCGCGGCCGCCATGCTCTCCCGTACCTCGACCGCCTGTGCCTCGACGGGCGCGAGCTTCTCGCGGAAGACGCCAGGTCGCCGACGCAGTCGGGCTTGGCGAGCGACTGCGCGGCACGCGGAGAGGGCCTCGTCGATGTCGCGGATCGACAGTTCCGCCGCCTCGAGGCGCGCGTGGAGGCGCTCGAGCGCCCCGACGTGCTCGAAGTACCGTCGCGCGTACGGCGAGGAGGGGCTCGTCGCCCTCGGCCGGGCCGACGACGTGGCGCTCGTCTCCGTCGACGAGAACGACCTGTCCGTCCTCGACGACGCCGTGCGCCGCGGCGGCCGCGAGTTCGGCGGGGTCGACGTCCGCGACGACCGGCACCTTCACCGGGTGGTGGCGGCCTTGCCCGCGAGCACCTTCGGCGACGGGGCCTTGGGCGGCGCGGGCTTCGGTGCGGACGTCGACGGGCTCATTCCACGGACACCTCATTGATGATGACGGGCTCGGCGGGGGGTCCGTCGCTGCTTCCGTCGGACGTTCCCCGCGGCCCCGATTCCCTCCAGGATAGCGAGGCCGTCGGTGATCGTGCCAAAGACGGTGTACCCGCCTGCGGCATCGGAGGGGATCGTCGAGTCCTGGTAGACGAAGAAGAACTGGCTGCCCATGGAGTAGGCGTCGCCGCCGACGCGGGCCATCGCGAGGGTGCCCGCCGGGTATATGTCGTCGCCGGGGGCGTTCTCGATCGGGCCGAACCTGAAGCCGGGGCCGCCGTTCGGCGTGCCGTCGGGCGAGCCGCACTGGAGGACGTAGATGCCCTGGTCGACGAGCCGGTGGCACTCGGTGCCGTTGAAGAAGCCGTCCTTGGCGAGCGTGACGAAGGAGGCGACGGCCTGGGGCGCGGCGGCGCCGTCGAGGGTCGCGGTGATGGTGCCGGCGCTCGTGTCGAACGTCGCGTTCCACGTGCGGTTCTCGGACGCGGAGGGCGGCGGGGCGAGCGCGGAGTTCGCCGACGCGGGTCGGCGGAGGGAGCCTTGCGTGGCGGTCGGGGATCGGGCGACGCCTGGCGAGCGCGAGGCCGAGCGGCGCCGGCGCCGATCGAGGACGATGCGCGACCGCGCGATCGCGACGAAGCGGTTGCGGCGGCGGCGCCTGCGCCTCGCGGGCGGCGATCTTCGCCTGGAACTGTTCGTAGCGCCGCTTCTGCTGGGCGCGGGTCTGCTTGTTGGTCGCCATGGTCTCTCCGCAGGGTGTCGAGTCGCCAGTCTAGGGGTTCCGAGATGGAACAATGGCCGCATGAGTCGCGTCGCGCCCGTGTCCGGGTTCCCCGAATGGGCGCCCGAGGAGCGCATCGTCGAACGGCACGTGATCGAAACGCTCCGCGGAGACTTTCGCGCTCCACGGGTTCGCCGAGATCGAGACGCGCGGCGATCGAGCCGCTCGAACGTCTGCGCGGAGATCGGACGCCGCGAAGGAGATCTACGCCCTTCGCCGGGTCCTCGCGGATCCGGACGACGGCGACTCGGGGCTCGGGTTGCACTTCGACCTGACCGTGCCGTTCGCGCGATACGTCGAGGAGTTTTCCGGCCGCCTCGCGTTCCCGTTCCGCCGCTACCAGATCCAGAAGGTGTGGCGCGGGGAGCGGCCCCAGGAGGGGCGATTCCGCGAGTTCTACCAGGCGGACATCGACGTCGTCGCGCGGGAGACGCTTCCCGCGCACCTCGAGGTGGAGGTCGCGACGGTCGTGGCGCGGGCGCTCGCGCTCCTGCCGATCCCCGCCGTCATCATGCACGTCAACGACCGGCGCCTCGTCGAGGCGTTCTACCGCGGGCGTCGGCATCGCCGACGTTCCCGCCGCGCTCCGGTCGGTGGACAAGCTCGCGAAGATCGGGCGCGACGCCGTGCTCGAGGAACTCACATCGCCCGAGCGCGCGAACGCGTCCGTCGACGCCGCCGAGGCGTGCCTCGACGCTCGCCGAGATCTCCACTCCCGATTCGTCCTTCGCCGACGCCGTCCGCGCCCTCGCGGACGAGCACGGCGCCGCCTCGGAGGACCTCGAGGCCGGAATCGCGTCGCTCGCGTCGCTCGTCGACGGGATCAACGCCGAGATCCCCGGCACGGCGCGCGCCGACCTCAGCATCGCCCGCGGGCTCGACTACTACACGGGCGCGGTCTACGAGACGTTGGTCGAGGGTCACGAGGACCTCGGCTCGATCTGTTCGGGCGGCCGCTACGACAGCCTCGTCGCGATCGGCGGATCGACGCTTCCCGGCGTCGGTATTTCCGTCGGCGTCAGCCGGCTCGTCAGTCGGATCGTGTCCGCCGGCCTCGCGGTCGCGACGCGGCCCGTACCGTCGGCCGTCCTCGTCGCCGTCGTCGACGAGGAGTCGCGCGCGGTATCCAACGCCGTCGCCCGCGCGCTTCGCGAGCGCGGCATCCCGTGCGAGGTCGCGCCCGACCGCGGCGAAGTTCGGCAAACAGATCCAGCACGCGGACCGGCGCGGCATCCCGTTCGTGTGGTTCCCGGGCGATCCCGACGAGGTGAAGGACATCCGCTCGGGCGACCAGGCCCCCGCCGATGCGGCCACGTGGGAGCCGCCCGCGGACGACCGCTGGCCGAGGGTCGAACGCCGCTAGACTCGACCCGGACCACCCCCGATTCAAGGAGTACCCGTGCACCGCACGCACCTCGCAGGCAACCTTCGCGCGTCCGACGCGGGCGCGACCGTCACCCTCGCCGGGTGGGTCGGCCGCCGCCGCGACCACGGCGGGGTGGCGTTCATCGACCTGAGGGACGCCTCCGGGTTCGCGCAGGTGGTCATCCGCGAGGAGGTCGCGCACGAGCTGCGCTCCGAGTACGTGCTCCAGGTGACGGGAAACGTGCGGCTCCGCCCGGAGGGAAGCGCCAACCCGAACCTCCCGTCCGGGGAGATCGAGGTCGTCGCCGAGGACGTCGTCGTCCTCAACCCGTCGGCGCCCCTGCCGTTCCCCATCGACGAGCACGTAACCGTGGGGGAGGAGGCGCGCCTCAAGCACCGCTACCTCGACCTGCGCCGTCCGGCCCAGCGCGAGGCGATGGTGCTCCGCTCGCGGCTCAACCGGGCGGCGCGCACCGTCCTCGACGAGCGGGACTTCCTCGAGATCGAGACCCCGACGCTGACCCACTCGACGCCGGAGGGCGCCCGCGACTTCGTCGTGCCCGCGCGCCTCGCGCCCGGCTCGTGGTACGCCCTTCCCCAGTCGCCCGCAGCTGTTCAAGCAGCTGCTCATGGTCGCGGGTATGGAGCGGTACTACCAGATCGCCCGCTGCTACCGCGACGAGGACTTCCGCGCGGACCGCCAGCCGGAGTTCACCCAGCTCGACGTCGAGATGTCGTTCGTCGACCAGGACGACGTCATCGAGGTGGGCGAGGCGGTCGTCAAGGCCGCGTGGGAGCTCATCGGGGTGGACGTCGCGACGCCGATCCCGCGCATGACGTACGCGGAGGCGATGCGCCGGTTCGGCTCGGACAAGCCCGACCTGCGCTTCGGGATCGAGCTCGTCGAGGTGGCCGAGTACTTCAAGGACACGCCGTTCCGCGTGTTCCAGGCGCCGTACGTCGGCGCGGTCGTCATGCCCGGCGGGGCGGCGCAGCCGCGCAAGACGCTCGACGCGTGGCAGGACTGGGCCAAGCAGCGCGGGGCGAAGGGTCTCGCGTACGTGCTCGTCGACGAGTCCGGCGAGCTCGGCGGCCCCGTCGCCAAGAACCTCTCGGACAAGGAGCGCGCGGGCCTCGCGGAGGCCGTCGGAGCGCAAGCCGGGCGACTGCGTCTTCTTCGCCGCCGGACCGGTCGAAACCTCGCGCGCCCTGCTCGGCGCCGCCCGCATCGAGATCGCGCGGCGCCTCGACCTCATCCCCGAGGGGTCCTTCGAGTTCGTGTGGGTCGTCGACGCGCCGCTGTTCAAGGCGGTCACGGCGGACGACGACGACGTCGCCGTCGGCTCGGGCGCGTGGACGGCCGTGCACCACGCCTTCACGAGCCCCAAGCCCGAGTGGATCGACCGATTCGAGGAAGATCCGGCGAACGCGCTCGCGTATGCCTACGACATCGTGTGCAACGGCAACGAGATCGGCGGGGGGTCGATCCGTATCCACCGCCGCGACGTCCAGGAGCGCGTGTTCAAGGTCATGGGCATCGGCGCCGAGGAGGCGCAGGAGAAGTTCGGCTTCCTCCTCGACGCGTTCCAGTACGGCGCGCCGCCGCACGGCGGGATCGCGTTCGGGTGGGACCGCATCGCCGCGATCCTCGCCGGCGCCGACTCGATCCGCGACGTCATCGCGTTCCCCAAGTCCGGAGGCGGCTACGACCCGCTCACCGGCGCCCCGGCCCCGATCAGCCCGGAGCAGCGCAAGGAGACGGGCGTGGACTTCACGCCCGAGGACGCGGCGAAGAAGGACGCGAAGCCCGACGCGTAGCCGCGGCCGTCAGTGCGTGATGCTGGCCTTGGCGTAGAGGCGGCGGAGCGGCTTCGGCGCCCACCAGTTCCACCGCCGAGCAGGGTCATGGTCGCGGGGACGAGGAGGAGCCGCACGAGGGTGGCGTCGAGCAACACCGCGAACGCGAGCCCGACGCCGATCTCCTTGATGACGAGGATCTTGCCCGCGGCGAAGCCCATGAACACGACGATGACGATCGCGGCCGCGGACGTGATGATGCGCCCGGAGCGCTGGAGCCCCAGGCGGACGGCGTCGTCGTTCGGCACGCCCTTGTCCACGAGTTCCTTGATGCGCGACAGCAGGAATACCTCGTAGTCCATCGAGAGGCCGAATCCGAACGCGAGGATGAGCACCAAGACGTAGGTCTCGATGCCGCCCGTCGACGCGAACTGCAGCGGTCCCTCGAGATGCCCCTCCTGGAAGATCCAGACGGCGACCCCGATCGACGCGGTCAGCGAGAGCGCGTTGATGATGAGCGCCTTGACGGGCACGAGGAGCGACCCGTCATGAAGAACAGCAGCACGAAGGTGCCGACGACGACGATCCCGAGCGCGAGCGGCGCCCCGACGTGATCGCGCTGATGAAGTCGATCTGGTTGGCGGCCGCGCCGCCGACGTAGAGGCGGAACGGCGGATCCAGCCCGGATCTCCTTGACGAGGTCGACGGAGTCGGCTTCCGCCGCGGTCGGCGAACGAGACGACGAGCCCGGACAGCGCCTGCCCGTTCGCCTCGGTGGTCGGCGTCACGCGGGCGACGCCGGGGAGGCCGGCGACGTTCTGCTGCGTCCACGCGTCGAGGTCGGAAGCGGTGGTGTCCGCGACGAGGGTGACGTCGGGGCTCTGGAGCTGGGGGAACTCGGCGTCGAACGTCGCGACGAAGACGCGGTCGGGGTCGTTCGTCGGGAGGAGCTCGAGCGCGGAGTTGCGCAGCTGGAGGCCGATCGCGGGACCCGCGAGGATCGCGAGGACAGCGACGGCACCGGCGACGACGAGCCACGGGCGGCGCTGGACCCGCGCCGTCAACCGCGAGAACACGCCCTCGTCCCGCGTGACGTCGGACGTCACGCGGAGGACGCGCCGGAGGCCCTTGACGCGCGAGATCAGCCCAGGCTTCGCGAGTCGCGCGGCGAACAGGTATGCGAGTGCGGGCACGAGCGTCATCGCGACCAGGAGTGCCATGACGACGACGCCGAGCGCCGCGCCCCCGAAGGCCTTCATGAGGTCGGGGGAGAACGTCAGCAGGCCGCCGACGGCGATGGCGACGGTGATCGCGGAGAAAAAGACGGTGCGCCCGGCGGTGGCCATCGCCCGTTCGACCGCCCCCGCCCGCGTGGTCGCGCACGTCGCCCCCGGCCGACGCGAGTTCCTCCCGGTACCGCGACACGATCAGTAGCCCGTAGTCGATGCACAGGCCGATGCCGAGCACCGTGACGACGCTCTCCGCGGAGTTGTCGACCGTGTACGGGAACGTGAACCCGTAGAGGATCGCGAACCCGCCGGCGATCGACGCGATCGCGCCCGCGATGGGCATGCTGGCGGCGAGGAACCCGCCGAAGACGAACACCATGACGATGAGGGCGAGCGGAAGCGCGATCACCTCGCCGACGACGAGGTCCTCGGAGATGCGCGTGTCGAAGTGCTCGAAGAGCAGGCGGTTCGAGTACGTCGTCACCCGCGCGTCCGGCGCGACCGTTTGCGCGGCGTCGTCGACGTCCGCGAACTCCGATTCGAGCGTGTGGTTGAGCGCGAGGAGGACGGCGTCGTCCGCGTTGCGGCGCCATCGTGACGAGTATCAGCGCGCCGCCGCCGTCCGCGGAGACGAGGGCCGCGGGGGGCGCGCCCGCGTCGGCGAACCGCGTCGACGCGAAGTCCACCCCGGGCATCGCGCCGAGCGGCGAGACGACGAGGGCGACGCCCGGCGTCGCGGCGATCTCCTTCAGCGCGGGCTGGAGGGCGGCCGCGAGCGCCGGATCGGTGGCGTCCACGCCCGAGCAGCATCGCGCTGAACGTCGTGCCCGCTTCGAACGGCACGGACGCCTCGATGGCCGCCCGCGCAGCCGCGCTGTCCGACCCGCGCACGCCCGGCTCGCCCGTCGTCGTCCTCTCCTGGAGGTTGCCGCTGTCGCCCCAGCCGACCTCGGAGAACGTGAACATCGCGATGGCCGCGATCACCCACGCGACGACGGTGACGACGGGGTGGCGGGTGACGGAGCGGGCGAGGCGCGCGAACAGGCTCATGGCGAGAAACTAACACGTCGTGTGCGCGTCGCCGGGCGCCCCTAGAGTGAGGTGCGTGGACCTCTTCGACGCGGTGCGCCAGGACGCCTCGGGCGTGCCGTCGGCGAACGCCGCGAGCCCGCTCGCCGTCCGGATGCGCCCGCGGACGATCGACGAGGTGGTCGGCCAGGATCACGTGCTGGCAGCCGGCAGCCCGCTGCGCCGCCTCATCGAGGATGCCGGGCGCCGCCTCCGTGCTTCTGTGGGGCCCGCCGGGCACCGGGAAGACGACGCTCGCGTATCTCGTCGCGGGCGGGCGTCGCTTCATCGAGGTGTCGGCGGTCATCGGCGGGCGTCAAGGACGTGCGGGCGATCATCGACGACTCGAAGCGCCGGGTGGCGACCGGCGAACCGGAGACGGTCGTGTTCATCGACGAGGTGCACCGCTTCACCAAGACCCAGCAGGACGTGCTGCTTCCCGCCGTCGAGAACCGCTGGATCACGCTCGTCGCCGCGACCACGGAGAACCCGTCGTTCTCCGTCATCGGCCCGCTGCTGTCGCGCTCGATCCTCGTCACGCTCCGCCCGCTCGACGAGGAGGCGATCCACACGCTCCTCGCGCGCGCGGTCGCCGACGAGCGCGGCCTCGGGGGGCGGGTCGCGGTCGCGGACGACGCGCTCGAGCACATCGTGCGCGTCGCGGGCGCCGACGCGCGCAAGGCTCTGACGCTGCTGGAGAACCTCGCCGCCGCGGCGGGGGAGGGGGGCCAGGTGACGGCGGCGCTCGCCGAGCAGGCGATGGACGCCGCGCTGGTCGCGTACGACCGGCAGGGCGACCAGCACTACGACGTCATCAGCGCGTTCATCAAGTCCGTGCGGGGGTCCGACGTCGACGCCGCGCTGCACTATTTGGCGCGCATGGTCGTGGCGGGGGAGGACCCGCGCTTCATCGCGCGGCGCCTCGTCATCCTCGCCGCCGAGGACGTGGGGATGGCGGACCCCCAGGGGCTCGTGATCGCCCAGGCCGCCGCCGACGCCGTGAGCTTCATCGGCATGCCCGAGGGGCGCATCGTCCTCGCCGAGGCGACGGCGTACCTCGCGACCGCGCCCAAGTCGAACCGCTCCTACCTCGCCCTCGACGCCGCCATCGCGGACGTCAAGGCCGGGCGGTCCGGCGTCGTCCCCGCGCACCTGCGCGACGCCCACGCTGCGCCCGCCCAGGACGCCGCCTCGGACGCCTCGGACACGTCGGCTACCAGTACGCCCACGACGCGCCCCACGCGGTCGCCGCCCAGGACTACCTCCCCGACGCGCTCGCCGGCGCCGAGTACTACGAGCCGACCGAGCGCGGCTACGAGCGCGACGTCGCCTCCCGACTCGCCAAGATCCGCGACATGCTCGGGCGTGGAAAAAGCCGCCAATAGTCCGCTATCCTTGTCCGAGCCCTCGCGGCGAGCTGGCTGCTCTTGCCGCGTCCCTGTTGGAAGGCGCGTCCGCGCGCCATGGTGGTCAAAGGAAAACTGTGACTTCTGTTCAGCGTGCGCGCCGCCAGGTGCGCCTGTCGCGCGCCCTCGGGCTCGCGCTCACCCCCAAGGCTGTCAAGCACTTCGAGAAGCGGCCCTACCCGCCCGGCGAGCACGGACGCACCGCGCGCCGCAAGGAATCCGACTACGCCGTCCGGCTCCGCGAGAAGCAGCGCCTGCGCGCGCAGTACATGCTGCGCGAGAAGCAGATGGCGCGCGCGTACGAGGAGGCCCACAAGGGTTCCGGCCGTACCGGCGACGAGATGGTGGAGCTGCTCGAGACGCGCCTCGACGCGCTCGTGCTGCGCGCCGGGTTCGCCCGGACGATCCTCCAGGCGCGCCAGTCGGTACTGCACCGCCACATCCTCGTGGACGGCCACATCGTCGACCGGCCGTCGCAGCGCATCGCCCCCGGCCAGACCATCCAGGTCAAGCCGAAGGCGACGACGCTCGACCCGTACATGGCGGCCGCGGCCGGCGCCCATCGGGACGTGCTCCCGGAGGTTCCCGAGTACCTCGACGTCCAGCTGGAGAAGCTGACGGCGAAGCTCGTGCGCCAGCCGAAGCGCGCCGAGGTGCCGATTACGTGCGACGTGCAGCTCGTCGTCGAGTTCTACGCTCGATAGGACCCGTGCCGACTCATTCCCGGCCGAGCGCGGCCGGATAGGCAGGAGGGCGAACGATGCGCACCGCGGACATCCGTCAGCGCTGGCTCGACTACTTCGGCGAGAACGGCCACGAGGTCGTCCCGTCGGCGTCGCTCGTGTCCCCCGACCCGTCACTCCTGTTCACGGTCGCGGGCATGGTCCCCTTCATCCCGTACATGCTCGGCCAGCAGCAGGCGCCGTGGCCGCGGGCCACGAGCGTGCAGAAGTGCATCCGCACCCTGGATATTGACGAGGTCGGCAAGACGACCCGTCACGGCACCTTCTTCCAGATGAACGGGAACTTCTCGTTTGGCGACTACTTCAAGGAAGGCGCGATCACCTACGCCTGGGATCTGGTCACGGGCCCAGAGTCCGAGGGCAAGTACGGCTTCGACCCGGAGAGCGTCTGGGTGACGGTGTTCGAGGAGGACGACGAGGCGGCGGCGCTCTGGTCCGAGGTCGCCGGGCTCCCGAAGGAGCGCATCCAGCGCCGCGGCATGAAGGACAACTTCTGGTCGACGGGCCAACCGGGTCCCGCGGGACCGTGCTCGGAGATCTACATCGACCGCGGCCCCGAGTACGGCGAGGACGGCGGCCCCGTCGTCGACGAGTCGCGCTTCCTGGAGATCTGGAACCTCGTGTTCATGCAGTACGAGCGCGGGGCCGGGGGAGGCAAGGACGACTTCCCGATCCTCGGGGACCTCAAGCAGAAGAACATCGACACCGGCCTCGGGCTTGAGCGCGTCGCCTTCCTCAAGCAGGGCGTCGACAACATGTACGAGATCGACGAGGTGGTGCCGGTCATCCGCGCCGCCGAGGAGATCTCGGGTCGCACGTACGGCGCCGACCACGACGACGACGTCCGGATGCGCGTCGTCGCCGACCACGTTCGCAGTTCGCTCATGCTGATGTCCGACGGCGTCGTCCCCGGCAACGAGGGGCGCGGCTACGTCCTCCGGCGCCTGCTGCGCCGCTCCGTCCGCGCCATGCGCCTCATGGGCGTCGAGGATCCGGCGATCCCGCACCTCCTTCCGACGTCCAAGGACGCGATGAAGGCGTCCTACCCCGAACTCGAGAAGCAGTTCGAGCGGATCGCGCAGACCGCCTACGCCGAGGAGGACGCGTTCCGCCGCACCCTGGTATCGGGGACGACGATCCTCGACGCCGCGGTCAAGCGCACCAAGGACGAGGGCGGGCACGTCCTCGACGCCGAGGACGCCTTCGCGCTCCACGACACGTACGGCTTCCCCATCGACCTCACGCTCGAGATGGCGTCGGAGCACGGTCTCCAGGTGGACGAGGACGGCTTCCGCCGCCTCATGCAGGAGCAGCGCGACCGCGCCCGCGCCGACGCGAAGGCCAAGAAGGGTGGCCACGCGGACATCAAGGTGTACCAGTCGCTCGCCGCCGACGGGATCACCGAGTTCACGGGATACTCCGAGCTGCAGACGGCGAGCGAGATCCGCGCGATCGTGGCGGACGGGAAACTGGCGAAGCGCGCCGGCACCGGCGACACGGTCGAGGTCATCCTGCCGAAGACGCCGTTCTACGCGGAGTCCGGCGGCCAGGAGGCGGACTCCGGGGTGATTCAGGCCCAGGGGGCCACCCTCGAGGTCCTGGACGTCCAGAAGGCCGCCAAGGGCCTGATCGTGCACACGGTGAAGGTCGCCGAGGGGGAGATCGCCGTCGGCGACGACGTCTCCGCCCAGGTCGACTCCGAGTGGCGCATCGGGGCCCGTCAGGCGCACTCCGGCACGCACCTGCTCCACGCCGCTCTCCGCGAGGTGCTCGGCCCCGACGCCCTCCAGTCCGGCTCGTACAACAAGCCCGGCTACCTCCGCCTCGACTTCTCGTGGCCCACGGCCCTGAGCGCCGAGGCGCGAAGCGAGATCGAAGAGGTCACCAACCGCGCGATCCGCCGCGACCTCGACGTCGGCTGGCAGTACATGAGCCTCGCGGATGCCAAGGAGTGGGGCGCGATCGCGCTCTTCGGCGAGACGTACGACGAGACGGTGCGCGTCGTGGAGATCGGCGGCCCGTGGTCGCGCGAGCTCTGCGGCGGGACCCACGTCGAGCACTCGAGCCAGGTCGGCATGGTCGCGATGACCACGGAGGCGTCCGTCGGATCCGGCTCCCGGCGCATCGAGGCGCTCGTCGGAATCGAGGCGTTCCAGCAGCTCGCGGCCGAGCGCGCCCTCGTCGCCGAGCTCACCACGACCCTCAAGGTACAGCCGCGCGACCTCGTGCCGCGCATCGAGAAGCTGCTCGAGCGCCTCACCGAGGCGGAGAAGCGCCTCGCGACGTTCCAGATCCAGGCGACGCTCGCGACGGCGGACGCCGTCGCGGACTCGGCGACGGACGTCGCCGGCGTGCGCGTGGTCGCGCACCACGCGGACGGCGTCGACGCGGACGGCGCGCGCGCCCTCGTGACCGAGGTGCGCAACCGGCTCGGGCGACTCCGCGCCCACGGTCGTCGCCGTCGCTTCGGTCACGGGCGGCAAGCCGATCGTCGTCATCGCGACCAACGCGCCTGCGCGCGACGCGGGACTGAAGGCGGGCGACCTGGTCAAGGCGGCGTCGAGCGTCCTCGGCGGGGGAGGGGGCGGGAGCCCGGACCTCGCGCAGGGCGGCGGACAGGACGCCTCGAAGATCGACGACGCCCTCGCCGCCGTCGACGTCGCGGTCGGCGCCCGTGGCTGACGCGCCGCTGCCCGACGGGGCGCGGATCGGCCTCGACGTGGGAACCGTGCGCATCGGCGTCGCCGCCTCGGATCCCGAGGGGCGCATGGCCTTTCCCGTGACGACCGTGCGCCGCGGACCGGACGCCGCCGGCGAGGTGGCGAGGATCGTCGACGAACGTTCGGCCGCGGTCGTTTACGTCGGCCTTCCCCGGACGCTCGCCGGGCGCGAGGGTGCGTCGGCGGACGACGCCCGCGCCTTCGCCGCCGAGGTCGCGGAACGCACGGGCCTCGTCGTCCGTTTGATCGACGAACGCATGTCTACCGTGACGGCGTCCCAGGCGCTCCGCGCGGCAGGCAAGAGTTCCCGTGACCAGCGGGCTATCGTCGACCAGCAGGCTGCGGTGGTTATTCTGGGCAATGCGCTGGATACTGAGAAGGCTGGAACGATGGCCCGCGTGACCGAGACGGTCGCGCCCAAGGGGAGTCATGACTGATCTGTTCGAGGCGGACACCGCGACGACCACGTCGCTCGACCTCCGCCGCGCCCAGCGCGACCAGCGTCGGCGCGAGCGCCGCTGGCGCACGCTCATGGCCACGGCGGTGGCCCTCGTCATCCTCGTCGCTCGGCGCGTCCGTCGGCTGGAGCTTCGTCCAGGCGTTCCGCACGCAAGGCCCCGAGGTCGCCGACTACGACGGATACGGCCAGGGCAGCGTCGAGGTCGTCATCAACCCCGGCGACTCCGGCGACGTCATCGCCGAGACGCTGTACCAGGCCGGCGTCGTCGCGTCGGCGAAGGCGTTCCGCCTGGCCGCGTACGCGAACCCCGAGGACGCGCAGAAGATCGCGCCCGGGTACTACGTCCTCCCCAAGCAGATGAAGGCGGAGTACGCGCTCATCGCGCTGCTCGACAAGGACTACAAGCGCGAGGTCTCCATCACGATCCCCGAGGGCCGGGGGACGGAGTACATCCTCGACAAGATCGCGAAGGTCACCGGAACCTCGCTGACGGACGTCAAGCGGCCGCGGCGAACACGGACGCGATCGGGCTGCCGCCCGAGGCCAACGGGAGCCTCGAGGGCTGGCTCTTCCCCTCGACGTACAAGTTCAACCCCGGCGTCCAGCCGACGGACGTGCTGTCCACGATGGTCTCGACGACCGTCGCCGAATTGAAGGCGCAGGGCGTGCCCGAGGACGAGTGGCTCAAGATCCTGACGGTCGCGAGCCTCGTCGAGAAGGAGGCAAAGCTCGACGTCGACCGGCCGAAGATCGCCGGCGTCATCTACAACCGCCTCAAGGCGGACCAGCCGCTCGAGCTCGACTCGACCGTCAAGTACGCGGTCGGCACCGTCACGGACGGCGAGGTCTTCACCTCCGCCGAGGAACGGAAGATCGACTCGCCCGTACAACACGTACAAGGTCACGGGCCTGCCCCCGGTCCGATCGCCGCGCCGGGCGAGGCGTCGATCGAGGCGGCCGTCAACCCGCGACCACAACGACTACTTCTTCTTCGTCACCGTGAACCTCATCACCGGCGAGACGAAGTACGCGAAGACCTTCGCGGAGCACCAGAAGAACGTCAAGGAGCTTCAGGCGTGGATCAAGGCGAACAAGTCGAGCTAGGGTCCGCGCCGGACCCCTGGCGGTGAGCGCGCCGCGGCGGGCGGGCGTTCTCGGTCACCCGATCGCCCACTCGCTCTCGCCGGTGCTCCATCGCGCGGCCTACCGAGCGCTCGGGCTCGACTGGGCGTACGACGCCCACGACGTCGACGGCCGACGGCCTCGACGGCGTTCCTCGAGGGACTCGACGACTCGTGGGTCGGGCTCAGCCTGACGATGCCGCTCAAGGTCGAGGCGGTGCGCCTCGTCGACTTCCTGGAGCCCCTCGCCAAGGCGGTGGGGGTGGCGAACACCGTGCTCCTCCAGCCGCGCGCGGCCGGGGGCCAGCGCATCGGGCGCGAACACGGACGTCCCGGGAATCGTCGCCGCGCTTCGCGAGGCGGGGGTCGGCGACGTGGGATCGGCGGTCATCCTCGGCGCCGGGGCCACCGCGACCTCCGCGGTCGCCGCGCTCGCGAGCATGGGGTGCTCCGAACCCGTGGTCGTCGCGCGCGAGCGATCGCGGGCGGGCGCGCTGATGGCGCGCCGTCGACCCGCCTGGGCGCGACGCCTCGGGTGATCGGGTTCGATGGCGTCGGCCCGGAGCTCGCGGTCGCGGACGTCGTCGTCTCGACGATCCCCGCCGCCGCGGGAGCGAGCGTCGCGCGGGACGCGGCGCTCCGCAAGGTCCGAGGCGCGCTTCTCGACGCCGTCTACGACCCCGTCGACACGCCGCTCGCGCGGGCGTGGCGCGACGCCGGCGGAACGGCCGTCGACGGCACGCGGATGCTCCTCCATCAGGCCGCCGAACAGGTGCGCCTCTTCACGGGCGAAACCGGCTCCGATGGCCGAAATGCGCAGTGCACTCGTGTCGCATTTGTCACACTGACACACATTCACATGGGGTATCACCGCGTGTTACTTTCGCCAAGAGGGACCCGACACGAGCGGGGCGACCGCCGCGCGCGGGCAATCCGTGCGAAGGAGCCGACGTGAAGCAGCTGGGGACGATCCTCCTTGAGGACGGAGTGGTCACCGAAGAACAGTTGATGGACGCCATCGACGAGCAGCAGCGCAATGGCCAGTCCCTCGGTCGCGCCCTCGTCGAACTCGGGCTCATCACCGAGGGGCAGCTCGTCCGGGCCCTCGCGAGCCAGGTGGGCATGGAGTTCGTCGAACTCGGCAACTACCAGGTCGACCAGGCCGCCGTCGCGCTCGTGCCCGGCCGCCGTGTGTCGCCGGCACACCGTCCTTCCCATCGCGTTCGAGGACGGCGCGCTCAAGATAGCGATGTCGAACCCGGGAAACGTGGTCGCCGTCGACGACTTCCGCACGCTGACGGGACGCAAGGTCGTCCCCGTCGTCGCGGCCCACGACGACGTCCTCGCCGCGATCGACCGCTTCTGCCGTTCGGACGCCGAGCTCGAGACGCTTCAGGGTTCGCTCGAGGGGGAGCGCCGAGCAAGACGTCGGCGAGATCGGCGACGTCATCGAGGACGACGCGCCGATCGTCCGTTTCGTCAACCTGCTGATCACCCAGGCGATCCAGGACCGCGCGTCGGACATCCACCTGGAGCCGTCGGAGAAGGACCTCCGGATTCGGTACCGCATCGACGGCGTGCTCCACGAGATGCAGCGCGCCTCCAAGGCGATTCAAAATGGCGTGATCTCCCGGCTGAAGATCATGTCGGACATCGACATCGCCGAGCGGCGGAAGCCCCAGGACGGTCGCCTCTCCGTGACTCACCAGGGGCGAAAGATCGACCTCCGCGTGGCGACGCTTCCGACGGTGTGGGGCGAGAAGATCGTCATGCGTATTCTCGACAACATCACCGCCACGCTCGAACTCGAGGCGCTCGGCATCCGCGAGAAGAACGCGGAGATATTCGAGTCGTCGTATTCGAAGCCGTACGGGATGATCCTCGTCACCGGCCCGACCGGCTCGGGGAAGTCGACGACTCTCTACGCGACGCTCAACCAGGTCTCGCGCCCGGAGATCAACGTCATCACGGTCGAGGATCCCGGTCGAGTACCGCATTCCGAACATCAACCAGGTCCAGGTCAACAACAAGGCCGGGCTGTCCTTCGCCGCGGCGCTGCGCTCGATCCTCCGTTCGGACCCCGACGTCGTGCTCGTCGGTGAGATCCGCGACCACGAGACGGCTCAGATCGCGATCGAGGCGGCGCTCACCGGGCACCTCGTGCTCTCGACGCTTCACACCAACGACGCGCCGAGCGCGATCACGCGTCTGATCGAGATGGACATCGAGCCGTTCCTCGTGGGCTCGGCGGTCGACTCGGTCGTCGCGCAGCGACTCGCGCGACGCCTGTGCACCAAGTGCCGCATCGAGTACGTGCCCGAGAGCCGGGATCTGCTCGATCGCGTGAATTGGCCTCAGGAAGAGGAACCACCGGTCCTGTTCCGACCCGAGGGCTGCAGCGCCTGTTCCAACACCGGCTACCGCGGGCGCATCGCCGTCCACGAGGTGATGGACGTGACCGAGGATATTGAGCGGCTCGCCGTCGCTCGGGCGTCGTCCGCGGAGATCGGTCGCGTCGCGCGGGCGAACGGAATGGAGACGCTCCTCCAGGACGGATGGGCGAAGGTTCAGGAAGGCCTGACGTCGCTCGAGGAGCTCTTCCGCATCGCGAAGTAGAAGGAAGGCGTCTCAACGTTCCTCGCAAGACGCCGATAATCACAGAGAGACCGAGAGTTCCCGGTACAGGGGACACGGCTAGCGAAGGGAGCGCGTCGCGTGACGCAGACGCCGTTCAACGGACCAGGAGACGTGGCGCCCGGTGCACCGCGCATGAGCGCGGCCGCGCCTCCTCCCCCCGGTGCCTCGACGCTTCGCCCGCCGCCGCCGCCCGGGGCCCAGGCCCCGCCGCCCCCGCCCCCTTCGTCATCGACGACGCCTCCGCCTGCCCCGGGGGCCTCCTCGCCCCCCGGCACCAACCGCGTCGGGATGAACCAACAGGTCCAGCCCGGAGACCTCGATCTCAACGCCGCGTTGCGCAAGATGCTTTCCCTGGGAGGGTCGGACCTGCACCTCACGGTCGGCGCGCCGCCCATGGTCCGCGTCGACGGGGCGTTGCACGCGCTCGAGGGATTCGAGGTGCTCAAGCCCGACCCGATCCGGCGCGTGCTCTTCGGGATCCTGTCGCAGCGCCAACGCGAGACGTTCGAGGAGGACCTCGAGCTCGACTTCGCCTACCAGCTCGTCGGCGAGGCGCGGTTCCGCGTCAACATGTACCTGCAGCGCGACTCCGTCGGCGCCGCCTTCCGCATCATCCCCTACGAGATCAAGGCGCTCGAGTCGCTCGGAATCCCTCCGGTTGTCGGGAACTTCGCCGGCCTGCCTCGCGGACTCGTTCTCGTCACCGGCCCCACCGGCTCGGGTAAGTCGACGACCCTCGCCTCGATCATCGACCTGGCGAACCGGAGCCGCAGCGACCACATCATGACGGTCGAGGACCCCATCGAGTTCCTGCACCGCCACAAGAAGGCGATCGTCAACCAGCGTGAGGTCGGGGCGGACACGCACTCGTTCGGCGCGGCGCTCAAGCACGTCCTGCGTCAGGATCCCGACATCATCCTCGTCGGCGAGTTGCGCGACCTGGAGACGATCTCCGTCGCGCTCACCGCCGCCGAGACCGGGCACCTCGTGTTCGCCACCCTGCACACCCAGGACGCGGCGCAGACCATCGACCGCATGATCGACGTGTTCCCCGCGCATCAGCAGCAGCAGGTTCGCGCGCAGCTCGCCACCGCCCTCCAAGGCGTCGTGTGTCAGACACTGTGCAAGCGAGCCGATGGGCCGGGCCGCGCCGTCGCGAGCGAGGTTCTCCTCGCGACATCGGCCGTGCGCAACCTCATCCGCGAGGGCAAGACCCACCAGATCTACTCGGCGATGCAGGCGGGGGCGTCGCTCGGGATGCACACGATGGACCAGCACCTGGCCGAACTCGTGCGCATCAACCGGATCTCGTACGAGACCGGACTCGAGAAGTGTCATCACGTCGAAGAGTTCAACCGCCTGACCGGCCGCGACAGCGGCAAGGCGCAGGGCTCGGCGACATCCGGCAAGGCGATGTAGGAGAGTCATCATGGCGACCGCGATGCAGACGTTCAAGTACTCGTACCGGGACGCCCAGGGCAAGATCCAGGGCGGCGAGATCGAGGCTCCGAACGAGAACGCCGTCTCGCAGCGACTGCGATCGATGGGGCTCGCGCCGCTGTCGGTCGCGCCCGTCCGCCAGAGCGCGCTCAACGAGGAGATCAAGATCCCCGGCCTCGGGGGCGAGCAGATCATCGCTGAAGGACGTGGCGATCCTCTCGCGGCAGCTCGCGACGATGATTCAGGCCGGTCTGTCGATCCTCCGCGCGCTCAACATCCTCGCGGAACAGACGGAGAGCAAGGCGCTCGCACGAGTCGTGATCGACGTGCGCGCCGACGTGGAAACGGGGGTTTCGCTCTCGCAGGCGCTCTCGCGCCATCCGAAGGTGTTCCCGCCGCTGATGATCAACATGGTGCGCGCGGGCGAAGTCGGGGGCTTCCTCGATAACGTGCTGATCTCGATCGCGGAGAACTTCGAGAACGAGGTCCGGCTGCGGGGCAAGATCAAGTCGGCGATGGCGTATCCGACCGTCGTCTTCGTCATCGCGATTCTCGCCGTCGTCGGGATGTTGCTGTTCATCGTCCCGATCTTCACCGACATGTTCAGCCAACTCGGAGGCGAGTTGCCGCCGCTGACGAAGGCGCTCGTCGGTGTCTCGAGCTTCCTCAAGGTCGGGTTCCTCCCGATTACGGTCGGCATCATCGTGGGCGTCGTCCTCTGGAAGCGGAACAAGCACAAGTACGGATTCCGGGAGAAGGTCGAGCCGATCTACCTCAAGGCTCCGGTGTTCGGGCAACTCGTCCGCAAGCTCGCGATCGCGCGCTTCACCCGTAACTTCGGCGCGATGATCCGCGCCGGCGTCCCCATCCTCCAGGCGCTCGACATCGTCGCGGAGGCGAGCGGAAACGTCGTCGTCGAGCGTGCGGCGAAGGATGTCAAGGAGTCCGTTCGCACCGGAAACTCGCTCGCAGGGCCGCTCACCGAGCATCCGATCTTCCCCTCGATGGTCGTTCAGATGATCTCCGTCGGAGAGGACACGGGCGCCCTCGACACGATGCTCGAGAAGATTGCGGACTTTTACGACCAAGAAGTGGAATCCACCACAGATGCATTGACCAGCCTCATCGAGCCTCTGATGATTGGGGTACTGGGAAGCATCATCGGCACGATGATCATCGCGCTGTACATGCCGATCTTCGGGATCTTCGATCTCATCAAGTGAACAGAAGCTTCAGCGGTACGCCGAGGGCGGGGCCAAATCCCTCCGGGGAGCCGTTGCAGAAACCCCGGGGACCCGCCCCCGGGATCACCCTCAATGAGAAAACGAAAAGGAGAGCGCAATGATCGCGCGAATCCGCAAGAGCCTCGAGAAGAAGGACAAGGGCTTCACCCTGATCGAACTTCTCGTCGTCATGATCATCATCGGGATCCTGGCCGCCGTGGCCATCCCGGTCTTCCTGAGCCAGCGCAAGAAGGCTCAGGACACCGCCGCCAAGGCCGACGTCTCGACGATCGGCAAGGAAGTCGCGACGTACTTCGTCGAAGGAACGACGATGCTCGGCCGTTATCCAGACCGGCGCCGACCCCGACCGACGCTACGAGGTCGACGGTACGTTCGTCGGGAACGCGTCGGCGAACGTCGTGCTCGTCACCGTCGACCGGTTCGCGCTCGACCGACTGGTGCGTCGAGGTCACCAACCCTGAGGGTGACATCGCGGCCAGCGCCCGCTACAAGTACTCGCGCCGAAGGCGGTCTCGAAACCGGGACCTGCTAGTAGTCGCAGGCAGAATCAAGCCTTGGGGTGGGGAGTCGAGTCCGACTCCCCGACCCTCGAGGGCCGCTCCGGCGACGGGAGGGTAGGCATGGCGACGAGGCCCGTAAGGCTCCGCTTGGCCGACCGTTCGCGGGACGGCGGCTTCACCATGATGGAGCTCATCGTCGCGATGGTCGTCATCGCCATCGCCCTCCTTGTTCTCACCGGCATTCAGATCTCCGCGGCGCGCACCATCGCGGAGGCCCGCGATCGCCAGGAGGCGACCGCCCTCGGCAACGAGGCGATGGAACAGATGCGGGCCATCCCCTTCAACGTCCTCAGCAAGGGGCTCGCGAGCAACTTCCTCTCGGCGTCGGGGGGTGACCCGTGGGTCGACGGAACCGACCTCAAGGTCGACGGTGAGACGACGGCCCTGAAGATCGCCACCTCGGCTCAGGATCAGAACCTCGGCGTTCCCTGGCAACCCCTCTTCGACGGCTTCGGATCGAATCTTCAGGTGCGTACCGACGCGGCCGGCACGCAGGTGCCGTATTCCATCCGCGCGTACACCACGCAATCCTCGACGGGCGACGCCGCGACCGTCGGTCTCGCCGTCGTCGTATCGTGGCCCGACCGACGGGGGGGCACGAGCCACACGACGTTCCGCTCGGAGGCCTACCGCGGCGGTCTCGACGGATGCGGGAGCCTCGATACCCAGCCCTTCCTCGGTGCGTGCCAAGCCCTCCTCGCCTCAAGTTCCTCTTCCGGCAGCATCGTGACGACGGTGTCGGGCTCCACGATCCCCTCGCCCGATTCGGTCCCGACGCCCGTGCTCGGCACCGGGACGTTCTACACCTTGCAGATGAGGAGTTCGAACGCGTCTGCGGGCGTCGACTCTCAGCAGGTGACGATCGCGAGTTCCTACGTGAACTACGGAGGCAGCACCAAAGAGGACAACGTCGAGCGCACGAAGGCCGTCGCGCAGGGATGGGCGCACGGGTATCTTCCGATCGAACTCGATGCCTCCGACAACCCCGCCTCGTCGAATATCTCCGGAGTCTCCGAGCGCGATCAACCACATCCCCTCGGCGGTCGACGAAGACGCGAACTACCTGAGCGACGGGGGATCGCCGGTGAGGCTCGAGGCGCGTTCGGACTTCCTGCGTCCGTCGACCCTCAAGGCGAGTTCGACGACGGGGTGTCTCACCGAAATAACGGGCGGGACGCCCTGCGCCGTCTCGACAATCGGCAATAGCAGCACCTACGACGGCGGCTCCGGGTACATCACGATGACGATCAGGGACCCGGTGTCCAGCGAGGAGACGATATTCCGACTCTCGCGTCGCATCGGCGACGAGGACGGCACCGCAGAACAACGACCAGGCGTGGGCGGCGCGGTTCCTCGACACGCCGGGCGGGTCGTCGGCGGTGGGATGCCAGACCCTGACCGAAGAGGGATGCGTCTCCGCGGGCGCGAGCCGCAAGATGGCGACGATGAACATCGGCAAGATCTTCACGACGCCCGGGAAATGGGGTACGGGCCAAGACAAGGCCGGCGAGGGGCTCGTCGTGATCGAGGGGCGCTCCGGATGCACCTCCGGCCAATTCGAGCAGTCGGTCCTCGTCCAGCGCGGCAACTCGCAGAAGTCGGAGCCGTCGACGATTCACCGCTGCGGCCAGATCCGGTATTGGAGCGGCAGCGGATACACGACGATCTCGGTCGACAACTCGACCGATACGGCCGTCGGAACCGACCCGCTCACCTGGACGAAAGGGGATGTCACCATCGAAGCAGTCGCCGTCGTGCGCGTCGCCGAGGTGAGCGACGTCTCGACAGGGCCGGCGGACTGCACCTCCGACTCCTGCGTCGTCGAGGCGGACTCGGGCGCGATCAGGGTCGACGTCCAGTACACGATCACCTGGAGTTCGGGCAGCTACGTGTTCACCGCGAACACGGTCATCAACCCGCCGACCGCGACGGCCTCGTTCAAGAAGGCCCCCAATGCGTAAGCGCGACGACAAGGGATTCTCGCTCACGGAACTGATCGTGGCGATGTCGATCTTCGGCGGCCTGATGGCGATCACGTTCGCGCTCCTCATCATGGTGATGAACCAGTCGAAGGACTCGCAAGCGCGCGCCCTCTCGCTTCAGGAGATGCGGCTCGGGGTCTCCCAGATCGACCGGCAGGTACGATCCGGAAACGTCATCCTCGACCCTGGGCAGGAGCCTCCCGGCGTGGCCGGCCCGAGCGTCGGCCCCTACTACTCGATGCGCATCCTCACCCAGGAGGGCGGGGAGACGCGGTGCGCGCAGTGGAGAGTCATCGACGAGGACGGAGACGGCTACGGCAATCTCGAATTCCGCTCGTGGTCCCCGTCGAACCCCTCCGGCGCCGATCCGTGGGGCGTGGTCGCGCACAACACGGTCGACGTCGGCGTGAACCCGGCGTCGGATCTCGACATCGACGCGAACGACGCCACGACCTGGCCGCCGTTCTGGGTCGACGTCAACTCGAGCGGGACAACGGGCGCCCAGCTCGTCCGGGTCACCCTGAGGCTCAGGGATCCCGGCCAGACGACCAGCCAGGAAGAGTCGGTCACGACGGTCATCACGGGGCGCAATACTGTATTCGGGTACTCGAGTCACAGTTGTGACGCGGTGCCGCCCGCATAGACGGGAGAAGAGGAAATGGACACGCTCAGGCTTAGAGGATTCCTCCGGAAGAAGGACGACGGAGTAGCGCTCGTCGCGGCGATGGGCGTCGCGCTCATCGGAATCATGTTCTCGATCGTCGTCGTCACGGTCGCGATCATGGTGACCCGCGACTCGGCGCGGGACCGCGTCCGAACGGCGGAGATCCACGCCGCCGAATCGCAACTGGACACGTCGATCCTCGCCCTCACCACGGTGCCCCGTGCACGATCGCCGACACGACCGATCGGCCAAGGGAACAACGCCGTCTCGGTCTCGACGTCACGATCGAGTACTTCGACGAGAACGACTACGCCCTGACCTCGTGCACGAGCGGCTCGATCTCGGGCGCGCCCGCGTGGGCCCGCATCACGTCCGTCGGAACTCCCGTCTGACGCCGGTCTCGGCTCATCCCCGAGCGGACGATCCAGGCCATCGTCAACCTCCAGCCCAAGGAGTCGAAGTCGGCGGGATCGGCGATCTACTCGGCAGGTTCCTTCTCGACCGGCGCGGGCTTCTCGATGGGTTCGGTCGATCCATCGCAGACGGGCCGCGTGTGGATCAATAGCGGCAACTGGACGTGCAACACGAGCATCACGATCGACGGCGATCTTGTCGTCGCGCAGGGGAGCGCGTCGTTCCAGAACTCGACGTGCACGGTCAAGGGCGACCTCTGGGCGAAGACGGGATTCTCGTCGTGCTGCACGCCGTCGTCGACGTACTCCGTGTGGGGAAACCTGACGGTACCCGAAGGGGGAATGACGCTGAGCAACGTGAACCGCTTTGGCGGCAACGTCGCGGTAAGCGGCGCGATCAGCACGTCCCAACCGTTCAGCAGCACGACGGTCGTCGGTTCCGTGTGCTCGGGCACCCCGGGACCCGCGTGCTCGAGTTTCGAGAGCTACGACCCGATCCCGATGCCGCACATCACGTACGACCCGAGCGAGTGGCAGCCCGGGCCGAATGGTAACTCCTTCGTCGAAATGACGAAGGCCGACATCGTGGCCGCGATGGCCACATCGTGGGGCTTCACCGACCCGTCGTCCTGGCAGTATCAGTCCATCGCGAATTCGAACTGCTCGTGGCCCGCCTGGCTGAACGACGACAACGCTCCGAAGAAGCAGCACCTGCCGGTCAACATGCCGTCAACGGACGCGATCTACGACCTGACCAGTTGCGACTGGAATTCGAGCGGCGCAACACTGACGCTGAACATCAACGCCGACACGGCGATCTTCGCGAACAGCATCCAGGCGTCCAACGGACTGGTGTTGGTGTCCGGTGACGGCCAACCGCACCACGTCTACCTCATCGTCCCGTGGGGCGCATCGGGCACGATCAGCTTCTCCGACAACGGCATCCAGATCGTCAAACCGCTCGACGTCTTCGTCTACACGCCCAATACGCTCCAGTTCCCGAACACGTCGGAGACGCGGGGCCAGTTGTACGCGGGTCAGGTCAACGTCGGTCAGGGCTCCGGTAAGTTCCTCTACACGCCGGTTCCGACGCCCGGGCTGTGGTTCAGCACGACGAGCACGAACGATGGCTTCGAGGTCCAGATCGTCAACAAGCACGAGAACTGATCGACCGGGACTCTATGCTCGTCGTCGCCGCCACGGCTTTTGGACTCGCCGTGGGCTCGTTCACCAACGTCCTCATCGCGCGCGTGCCCGCGGGCGAGGATTGGGTGCGGGGATCCAGCCGCTGCCCCGCCTGTTCGCACCCCATCGCGTGGTACGACAACATCCCGGTCCTCTCCTGGCTGTGGCTTCGCCGTCGGTGCCGTCATTGCGGCGCGCGAATATCCGGGATCTATCCCGGCGGTCGAGCTGCTCGTCGCCGCCCTGTGGATCGCGGTGGCGCTGATCTTCGGGGCGAGCTTCCTCGCCCTCGCGCTCGCCTACCTCGCCTGCATTTCCGTGGCGCTCGCCTTCATCGACCTCCGAGCCCAGCGTCTTCCCGACGCGCTCGTGCTCCCGCCGTACCCGGTCGTGGCCATCCTCCTCGTGGCCGACGCTATCGCCGGCGGCGGATTCGGCAATCTCGCCCGGGCGGCGGCGGGGCTCGGCGCGCTGGGGGGCGCCTACGGACTCCTGTGGCTCGCCTACCGTAAGGGTTTGGGTTTCGGCGACGTCAAGACCGCCGGCGTGCTGGGCATGGTCGCCGGCTACCTCGGGTGGTCGTCCCTCGCGGTGGCCGGCATCGCGGGACCCCTGATCGGGGGGATCGTCGTCACCATCGGGCTCGCGACGCACCGGCTGACGCGAAAGTCGCGGGTGCCGTACGGTCCCGCGTTGCTCGCGGGCGCGTGGGTGGCGATTCTCGCGGGCGAGGAGATCGGCCGATGGTATGTGGCGCTTGTCACATAGCCACTTACCTTGTGTGCGCATTCGTGCCGATAGTCTGTATGACAGTCGTGGGAAGGGAGTGATGTGGCGACTCGGAACATCGGGCTCGACATCGGTAGCACCTTCGTGCGCGCGGCCGAGGTGGAGATTTCGGGCCGTAGTTCGTCGAAGGCGGGAACGGCGACGTTGCTGCGCTATGCCGAGTTGCCGCTGCCGACGGGCGCGGTCGGGGACGGTGAGGTCCACGAGGTCAATTCCGTCGCTTCCATCCTCAAGCGCCTGTGGGCGAAGGGGAAGTTCTCCTCCCGCAACGTCATCACGGGCGTGGGGAACCAGAGGGTCGTCGTGAGGGAGATGGACGTCCCGTCGCTTCCCATGACCCAATTGCGCCAGGCGCTTCCCTTCCAAGTCCAAGAGATGCTTCCGATGTCGGCCGACGAGGCCCAGCTCGACTTCTATCCCACGAGCGAGAACGACGCAGAGTCCGGCAAGGTACTCCGGGGGGTCATGGTCGCGGCGTCGAAGGCGACGATCGCGGCTCACGTTCTCACGATCGATACGGCGAAACTCGCTCCGCGAGCCATCGACCTCAACGCGTTCGCGCTTCTGCGTGCCCAAGCCGTCGACGACTGGGCCAGTACGACCGTCGCGTTCGTCGACGTAGGCGCCCGTACGACGAACGTGATTATCGCGGCGAACAAGATTCCGAGGCTGGTGAGGATGTTGCCGTCGGGGGGCAACGACGCCACCGACGCGGTCGCGGGCGCGCTCAAGATCTCGGCGCAGGACGCCGAGCGTGTCAAGCGCGAGATCGGAGTCGGCTTCAGCGTCGCGGAGCAGTACAAGCTCGGCGCGGAAGCCCTCGCCACGACGACACGCGCGTTGGTCGAGGCCATACGCAACACCTTCGTCTTCTACTCCCAGAACAACCCCGGCGCGCCGATCCAACACGTCGCGATCACGGGTGGAGGCGCGCACCTTCCCGGATTCGGGCAGAGCCTCGCTAGCGCCGTGCGGCTTCCCGTGAGTTTCGGCGACGGTTTGGCGAGGGTGCGCGTGAGCAAGAAACTCCGATCGACGGCGCTTGAGGGGCGCGAATCCCTCGTCGCCGTCTGCGTCGGCTTGGCCCTCGGCGAGGTGTCGTAATGGCTGCCGTCCCGTCGTCGATCAAGGCTCCGCTCGAGCCCCAAGTCAACCTCGTCCCGCCTGAGGTCGCCGGCCGAAAGGCCCGGAACCGCCGGGTCGGAGCGATCGGCATCTTGCTCGTCTTCATCCTGTTTGGCGCCATCGCGGCCGTGTTCTGGGCGCAGGGTGTCGAATCGAGCGCGAAGGAGAAGCTCGAGGCCGCGAAGCAGGACGGGGAGAAGCTGACGGCCAAGATCGCGGAATACGACTACGTCGTCAAGGCGCAGAATGCGTACAAGAAGGCGACGGACGCGAGCATCGTCGCGGGTGCCTCGGAAATCCAGTGGGCGACCGCGATGCGGGACATCCAGAAGCGGCTTCCGTCGAAGTTCGCGGTCACGTCTATCACGTGGAATCCGACGACCCTAGGATCGTCCGGGGACGAGGACACGTCCCCGTTTGCCGTGTCCGATATCGGATCGATCGACATCGTCGGACAGGCCGATTCGTGGTGGGCGGCTCTACAAGTCGCGCCTGCTCTCGACAACGTGCCCGGGTTCGAGCGGCCCACCGTGACGTCGATCGTTCCGGTCGACCAGAACGGCACCATCGTCTACTCGGTCGTCATGAACGTTCGCCTCAGCTACCTGGCTCTCTCGGGTCATTTCCAGCCGTGGTGGAACGCGATGCGCGACAAGAACCAGGCGATCGAGGGACTCGCATCGGTAAGCGAGGCGGACGAGGCGTACATTCCCGAACTCAACACTCGCGCCGAACTGGACGATGCGGACGCTGGCCTGCTCGCGTCGGATCTCCAGGCGGATGTCGACGCGATTCCGGGCTGGATCGACCAGGTGACGACGTTGGGGCATCTCGTGGATCGTGATCGCGTCGCAATCGACCACGCGGCGACCGACAACTACGACGGAGTCGATGCGAGCGAGGAAATGGCCGACGCGCAGGCCTCGCTCGACCAGCACATCGACCAACTCAACGCCCTCACGCTCCCGATCAAGCAATTCATCGAGGCGTCGAACGCCGTCCACTCGACGCAAACAGCTCTCTATTTCGCGGAGGTACGAGTCACCGATGCGGAAAACGACCTCACGGCCGCGCAAGGCTCGTTGAGCGAAGGAGAGGACTACGCCGACGAGATGGTGGCTGACGCCGAGTGGACCCTGTCGCGCGCGGAACGCATCCGCGACGCGGCGAAGGCGGCGTACGCCGCCGCGGTGAGCGAATTGAGCGCGAAGCGCGACGCAGCCGCGGCCGCGATCGAGACCGCGTCGAGCGTTGCCCCGGTGGTCGTGTCCAGCGCGACGGGCCAGGACGCGGGCGACTCTGACACGCCCGGATCCTCGCCCCACGTGTCCGCGTCTCCCGATCCGGAGGTGACCCCGTGAGGAACGCCAGCAACGCCGCCCTCGGATTCGGCGCCGCCGCCGTGGCGATCCTGATCGCGATCGTCGCCGGAGTCTTCGGCATCGCCCCGCGCTTGAGCGCCGCCTCCGACGCGGATGCCGAGCGGCAACAGCAACTCGACACCAACGAGACGTTGCAGGCGACGCTCGACAAGCGGATCAAGGACGATGCCGAGGTTCCGACCCTCAAGGCGAAGACGGCGGAGATAGCGAAGGAATTCCCGTCGAGTAACGATGTCGCGCCTTTCCGGCAGGCACTCTTGGAGGCGGCGGCGAATTCGGGTGTGACGATCGTCAAGGAGGAGTGGGCCACTCCGTCACTCGTCGACAACACCCTCGAGTTTCAGCCCGCCGCGGATGTCTATGGCCTGACGAGCCCCGTCGACGGTCTTACGGTCGACACGCTCTACGAGAACCCGATCACGATCAGCATCGCGGGGAAGACCGAGCAGGTGTTTGACTTCCTTGACTACCTCCAGGGCGACGAGCACCAGTACTTCCTCGTATCGGCGCTCACCGCTCAGGCCGTGACCTCCGAGAACACCGTGCTGGGCCGCGTCCTTCGCGCGGGCGATGTGAACGTGTCGATTTCCGGGTACACGTTCACTCTCGACTACGCCCCTCCGCCTCCGCCGCTCCTCGTCAGTCGCGAGTCGGCGGAGCCCAAGAATCCGAACTACCGCAACCTGTTCCTTCCGATCCCGACGGACTAGCGGGAACGCCTGCCGAATGGGCCCGTACCGTCATGGAACAATGGCCCCATGCTCAGATGGCTGACCGCTGGTGAATCGCACGGACCGGCGCTCGTAGGGATCCTCGAGGGCCTCCCCGCGGGCGTGACGATCACGTCGGAGGAGATCGCGTCCGCGCTCGCTCGCAGGCGCCTCGGCTATGGCCGCGGTTCGCGTATGTCGTTCGAAAAGGACGAGGTGCGAGTGCTCGGAGGCGTGCGCCATGGGACGACGCAGGGCGGTCCGGTCGCGATCGAGGTGGGCAACACCGAGTGGCCGAAGTGGGAGACGCATCATGTCGGCGGATCCCGTGGATCCGTCCGAGCTCACGGGGGCGCGGGCGGAGGCGCTCACGCGGCCCCGCCCCGGTCACGCCGACCTCGTCGGGATGACGAAGTACGGATTCGACGACGCCCGACCCGTGCTCGAACGCGCCTCGGCGCGCGAGACGGCGGTGCGGGTCGCCCTCGGGACCGTCGCGGAGGCGTTCCTCGAACAGGCCGCCGGGATCCGGCTCGTCGCGCACGTGGTCGAGATCGGGGCGAGTCTCCGTCCCGGACGACGCCCCCCTCCCGACACCGGACGACACGGCAACGCTCGACTCCAGCCCGACGCGCTGCTTCACGAGGGCGCGTCGGCCGCGTATGGTCGCGGAGATCGACGCCTGCCAGAAGGACGGCGACACGCTCGGCGGCGTCGTCGAGGTCGTGGCGTACGGCGTGCCCGTGGGTCTCGGGAGCCACGTCCACGGCGACCGCCGCCTCGACGCGCGCCTCGCCGGAGCGCTCATGGGCATCCAGGCGATCAAGGGTGTGGAGATCGGCGACGGCTTCCGCACTGCCGCGCGCCGCGGCTCGGAGGCCCACGACGAGATCGAGTACGCCGACGGCGGCGGTGTCGCGCCGCACCAACCGCGCCGGCGGCGTCGAGGGAGGCATGACGAACGGCGATCCCGCTCCGGGTTCGCGCCGCCATGAAGCCCATCAGCACGGTCCCGCGCGCGCTCGACACGATCGACACGGCCAAGGGCGAAGCGGCCAAGGCGAACCACCAGCGAAGCGACGTCTGCGCCGTGGCGCCCGCCGCCGTGGTCGCGCAGGCGATGGTCGCGCTCGACGCTCGCCAACGCCGTCGTCGAGAAGTTCGGCGGCGACTCCGTCGAGGAGACGCGGCGCAACCTCGAGGCGTACGTCGCGGCGATCCCGAAGAACCTGCGATAGATGCCCACGCCCCGCGCCGTCGTCATCGGCCCGCCCGGGTCGGGCAAGAGCACCGTCGCCGCGCGCCTCGCCGCACCTCTGGGGGGTGGACGCGCGCGACACCGACGCGGACGTGGAGCGGCCGAGGGCCGGGAGATCGCCGACATCTTCCTCGACTCCGGCGAGGAGGGTTCCGCCGGCTCGAGCGCGGGCCGTCGCGACGGCGCTCGCCGAACACGACGGCGTGCTCGCGCTCGGCGGAGGGGCCATCCTCGACGCCGAGACCCAGGACGCTCCTCTGCCGAGTACGTGGCGCGGGGCGGCACGGTGGTCTTCCTCGATGTGGGGCTCTGCCGCGGCGGCGCCGCGCGTCGGGCTGGCACAGTCGCGCGCCGCTCCTCGTGGGCAATCCGCGCCGGCAGTGGGCGCGGCTGATGGAGGAGCGCCGCGCCGTCTACGAGGCGCTGGCGACCGTGACGGTGGAGACGGACGACCTGACGCCCGCCGCGGTGGCCGAGCGCGTCGCGAAGGCCGTCGCTGCGACGGAGGCGCGGCATCATGACGCGACGGTCGCTCGAGGGCGACGCCCGTACGACGTCACGGTCGGCGCGGGCTGTCGCAGGCGCGTCGCGGGCGCGGTGCCCGAGGGCGTGCGAGCGCGTGCTCGTCGTCCACTCGGCGCCGATGGTCGAGCGCGCCGAGCGCCTCGTGGCGGATTGAGGGCGACCGGCCGCACCGCCGTGACGGCCGAGGTGCCCGACGCCGAGGCGGGCAAGACCGCCGAGGTGATGGCGTTCTGCTGGAAGGTGCTCGGGCAAGTCGGAGTTCACCCGCTCCGACGTGGTGATCGGGCTGGGCGGCGGCGCGATCACCGACCTCGCGGGATTCGTCGCCGCCTCGTGGCTGCGCGGCGATCCGGCGTGATCCAGGTGCCCACCACGCTGCTCGCGATGGTCGACGCCGCGGTGGGCGGCAAGACGGGCATCAACACCGCGGAGGGCAAGAACCTCGTCGGCGCGTTCCACGTGCCGCGAGTCGGTGTGGTGCGACACCGGACTTCCTGCGCACCCTTCCGCGCCACGACCTCGTCGCGGGGCTCGGAGAGGTCGTCAAGGCCGGATTCATCCGCGACCTCGGCATCCTCGACCTCGTCGAGGCGAACCGGGAGTTGCTACCGCGGCCACCGCCGCAGGACGGCGAGCGCGGGGCGGCGGGCGCGGACTCGCGCATCCTCGACGAGGCCGCGCATCCCCGTGCTCGAGGACCTGATGGCGCGCGCCATCCAGGTCAAGGCCGACGTGGTCGGGGCGGACCTCAAGCGAGTCCTTCCTCCGCGAGATCCTCAACTACGGCCACACCTTCGCCCACGCCATCGAGTACACCGAGCGGTACCAGTGGCGCCACGGCGCGGCGGTCTCCGTCGGCATGGTGTACGCGGCCGAACTCTCGCGCCTCGCGGGCAAGCTCTCGGACGACGACGTGGACGCGTCACCGCGACGTCCTCAGCGGGCTGGGGCTGCCGACGACGTACCCGGCGGGGCGTTGGGAGCAGCTCTACACGGCGATGCGGCGCGACAAGAAGACGCGCGGCGCGGTGCTGCGCTTCGTCATCCTCGCGGGATGGGCAACCCCGTGCGCCTCGAAGGTCCGGACCCGACGCTCCTCGTGGCCGCCTACGACGCGATCAGCGCGTAAACCCGGCCCCGCACCGCCGCGCCGCTACTCTGAGCCGTATGAACGCAGTGCCTATGACCGCAGCGCCCGTACTCGTCCTCAACGGGCCGAACCTCTCGCGCCTCGGAACTCGCGAGCCCGAGAACGTACGGCGCGACGACGCACGACGAGCTCGTCGCGCTCGTCGATGCAGCTGGGCGAAGGACATGGGCCTCGAGGTCGAGGTGCGCCAGTCCGACAGCGAGACCGACCTGGTCCAATGGATCCACGGAGCGGTCGACGACGGCGCCGACGTGATCCTCAACCCGGCGGCTTTCACGCACTACTCGTACGCGCTTCGCGACGCGTGCGCGATGCTCCCGGGCGCGGGGCTGCCTCCTGATCGAGGTCCACCTGAGCAACCCGGCCGCGCGCGAGGAGTTCCGCCACACGAGCGTGATCTCGGGCGTCGCGACGGGGACGATCGCCGGATTCGGGGTCGACTCCTACCGCCTGGCGCTCCAGGCGGTCGCGTCCGCGCGAAGCGCCTAGCCCCGACGCTAGAATGGTCGGCGGCCTCCGAAGGCCGCCGCACACGCCCCCGACGCAAGGACATCCCGTGGCCTCCTCCAACGACATCAAGAACGGCTCCGTGCTCAACCTCGACGGCAACCTGTGGTCCGTCGTCGAGTTCCAGCACGTCAAGCCCGGCAAGGGCGGCGCGTTCGTGCGGACCAAGCTGAAGAACATCCTGTCCGGCAAGGTCGTCGACAAGACGTTCAACGCCGGCGCGAAGGTGGAGTTCGAGACGGTCGACCGGCGCGAGATGCAGTACCTGTACAACGACGGCACGGACTTCGTCTTCATGGACCCCGGGACGTACGAGCAGCTCACCGTTCCCGCCTCCGTGGTCGGGGACGCCAAGGACTTCATGCTCGAGAGCACGACCGCGCTCCTCGGGCTCCACAACGGCGACCCTCTCTTCCTCGAGCTGCCCGCGTCCGTCGTGCTCGAGATCACGTACACGGAGCCGGGCCTCCAGGGCGACCGCTCGACGGGCGGCTCCAAGCCCGCGACGCTCGAGACGGGGCGCGAGATCCAGGTCCCGCTGTTCCTCGAGGCCGGAACGAAGGTGAAGGTGGACACGCGCTCCGGCGAGTACATCTCGCGCGTGAACGACTAGTGGGCGCCCGGTCGAAGGCCCGCAAGCGCGCCCTCGACGTGATCTTCGAGGCCGACCAGCGCGGCCTCAACCTCTCGGAGGTCCTCGCGAGCCGCCGGGAGACCCCGTCGGCCGAGACCCCGCTTCCCGAGTACGCCGCCGCGCTCGTCCAGGGCGTCGTCGACCGGTGGACGGAGATCGACGCCGCCCTCGCCGCGCACGCGCAGGGGTGGACCATCGCTCGCATGCCTGCGGTCGATCGCGCCGCGCTGCGCCTCGCGACGTGGGAGATCCTCTTCAACGACGACGTCCCGCCCGCGGTCGCGATCGACGAGGCCGTCGACCTCGTCACGGAACTCTCGACCGACGAGTCGCCCGCCTTCGTCAACGGCGTGCTCGGCGCGATCGCGTCCGGTATCGGCGCGTCGCCGGACGCCTCTCCCGGCGCGGAGGGCGATCGGCTACACTGACGCGAGCAGACATCCTTTAAGGTCCGTCCAGAGAGGCGGGGAAGGAGGTCGCCAGGTGACTGGTGCCGTCATGACCGCGCCCGACATAGCCCGGGCCCTCACGCGCATTGCCCACGAGATCCTCGAACGCAACGGCGGCGCGGACGATCTCGTCCTCCTCGGAATCCCGACTCGCGGGCTTCCCCTCGCGCGCCGCCTCGCCGAACGCATCGCCACCGTCGAGCCCTCCTTCGACGCCGACGCCCGCTCCGGCGGCATCGACATCACGATGTACCGGGACGACCTCGGCAGGCAACCGACGCGCAGCATCGGCGCGACGACGGTGCCGAGCGTCGGCGTCGACGACGCGATCGTCGTGCTCGTCGACGACGTCCTCAACACGGGGCGAACGATCCGGGCGGCCCTCGACGCCCTGGGCAGCGTCGGTCGCCCTCGCGCGGTGCAGCTCGCCGTCCTCGTCGACCGCGGCCACCGGGAGCTCCCCATCCGTGCCGACTTCGTCGGCAAGAACCTCCCGACCTCCCGTTCGGAGCGGGTCTCGGTCCTCCTCGACGAGGTGGACCACGAGGAGGAGGTCCGCATCATGCGCGCCGACGAGGGGAGCGAGCGATGAGGCATCTCCTCGGGACGAAGGACCTCTCCCGTGAGGACGCGATCCACATCCTCGACACGTCGGGCGAGATGGCGCGGACGCAGGAGCGCGAGATCCGCAAGCTTCCGACGCTCCGCGGCAAGACGGTCGTCAACCTCTTCTTCGAGGACTCCACGCGCACGCGCACAGCTTCGAGGTCGCGGCGAAGCGGCTCAGCGCGGACGTCATCAACTTCTCCGCCAAGGGGTCGAGCGTCGCGAAGGGGGAGTCCCTCAAGGACACCGCGCAGACGCTCCAGGCGATGGGGTCCGACGGGGTGGTCATCCGCCATTCGGCGTCCGGCGCCGCCCAGCGGCTCGCGACGTCGGGGTGGATCTCGAGCGCCGTCGTGAACGCGGGGGACGGAACCCACGAGCACCCGACCCAGGCGTTGCTCGACGCGTTCACGATCCGGCGCCACCTGGCCAACGACGAGGACGGCGCGGGCCTCGACGGGCTCACCGTCGCGATCGTCGGGGACGTCCTCCACTCCCGGGTCGCGCGGTCGAACGTCTGGCTCCTCACGACCCTCGGCGCCAACGTCGTCCTCGTCTGCTCCGCCGACGCTCGTGCCGATCGGCGCCGAGCCTGGCCCGTCGACATCGTGCACTCGCTCGACGAGGCGCTCGCCTCCTACGCGATCGACGCGCTGATGATGCTCCGCATCCAACTCGAACGGATGACGGGCGGGGGAGCGGCCTTCTTCCCCTCGCCTGCCGAGTACTCCCGCCTGTTCGGCCTCGACGGCTCGCGCCTGTCGAAGCTTCCCGCCCACACCATCGTCATGCACCCGGGCCCGATGAACCGCGGGCTCGAGATCTCCGCCGAGGCCGCCGACTCGCCGCGCTCCGTCGTCGTCGAGCAGGTGGGCAACGGCGTCGCCGTCCGCATGGCCGTCCTGTACCTGCTTCTCGCCGGAGAGGAGGTCGCACTGAGCGCGGCCGCCACGCCCATCGTCATCACGGGGGTGTCCCTCTACGGCGACACCACCGCCGATCTCGTGCTCGCCAAGGGCACGATCGTCTCGCTCAGCGCCGCCGACGCGCCGGCCAAGGCGAAGAAGGTCGACGGGAAGGGGCTCGTGGCGCTTCCGGGTCTCGTCGACCCCCACACGCACCTCCGCGAGCCGGGCAAGGAGGCCGCGGAGACCATCGAGACCGGTTCTCGCGCGGCAGCGGCCGGCGGGTACGTCGCCGTGCACGCGATGGCGAACACGACGCCGGTCGCCGACACGCGCGGGCGTCGTGGAGCAGGTGTGGAACCGTGGGCGCGAGGTGGGGCTCGTCGACGTCTTCCCCGTCGGCGCCGTCACCGTCGGGCTCGCGGGCGAGCACCTCGCGGAGCTCGGCGCGATGGCGCTGTCCGCCGCCCGCGTGCGCATGTTCAGCGACGACGGGATGTGCGTGCACGACCCGGTCGTGATGCGCCGGGCCCTCGAGTACGTCAAGACGTTCGACGGCGTCATCGCCCAGCACGCCCAGGACCCGCGACTCACCGAGGGATCCCAGATGAACGAGGGGATCGTCTCCGCGGAGCTCGGGCTCACGGGGTGGCCCGCGGTCGCGGAGGAGGCGATCGTCGCGCGCGACTGCCTCCTGGCCGAACACGTGGGCTCGCGCGTGCACATCCTCCACCTGTCGACGGCGCGATCGGTCGAGATCGTGCGGTGGGCGAAGGCGCGCGGCGTCCCCGTCACCGCCGAGGCGACCCCGCACCACATCACGCTGACCGACGAGAGCGCGCGCGGATACGACGCGCGGTTCAAGGTCAACCCGCCGCTCCGGACCGCCGAGGACGTCGACGGCCGTGCACGCGGGGATCGTCGACGGGACGATCGACGTGATCGGCACCGACCACGCCCCGCACCCGGACGAGGACAAGGACGGGGAGTGGGCGGCGTCGGCGTTCGGGATGATCGGACTCGAGACGGCCCTGGGCGTCGTCCAGAAGACGCTCGTCGACCCCGGCACGATCACGTGGCGGGACGTCGCCCGGCTGATGTCCGAGGAGCCCGCGCGTATCGGGCGCGTCGCGAACCACGGTCGGCCCCTCGAGGCGGGCGAGCCCGCGAACATCACCCTCGTCGACCCCGCGCACGCGTGGACCGTCGACCCGTCCGCGATGGCGAGCCGCAGCCACAACTCGCCGTTCGGTGGGATGGAGCTTCCCGGCAAGGCGGTCGCGACCATCCTGCGCGGCGTCGTGACATACGCGGACGAGTCGCTGAGGGGGTCGCTGGCGTGACGGGCGACGACACGGCCCTCCTCGTCCTCGAGGACGGCCGGACATTCGAGGGGCGCGCCTACGGCGCGCGGGGTGCGACGACCGGCGAGATCGTCTTCAACACCGGCATGACCGGATACCAGGAGACGCTGACCGACCCGTCGTACCACCGGCAGATCGTCGTGATGACGGCGCCGCACATCGGCAACACGGGCATGAACGACGAGGACGTCGAGTCCGGGCGGATCTGGGTCGCGGGGTACGTGGTGCGGGACCCCGCGCGACGCCCGTCCAACTGGCGTTCGCAGCGCAGCCTCGACGACGATCTTCTCGCCCAGGGGATCGTCGGGATCTCGGGCATCGACACCCGGGAGCTCGTGCGCATCCTCCGCAGCGCGGGCGTGATGCGCGCGGGGATCTTCTCGGGCGACGCTCTCGCCCCGGCCGACGAGCTCGTCGCGCGCGTCAAGGAGAGCCACCCCGATGGAGGGGGCGCATCTCGCGGACGAGGTCTCCGCCCCCGAGGCGTACGTGATCTCCCCCCGAAGGGCACGCCGACGCGCGCCCACGTCGTCGCCGTCGACCTCGGCATCAAGTCGATGACCCCCGAGTTGCTCGCGCGGCGGGGCGTCAAGGTGAGCGTCGTGCCATCGTCCATCACGGCCGACGAGATCCTCGCGATGAAGCCGGACGGAGTCTTCTTCTCGAACGGGCCCGGCGACCCGTCGTCCGCGACGCACGCCGTCGAGACGCTGCGCGCCGTCCTCGCCGCGAAGGTGCCGTTCTTCGGCATCTGCTTCGGCAACCAGATCCTCGGACGGGCCCTCGGCTTCGGCACGTACAAGCTGCGCTTCGGCCACCGGGGCATCAACCAGCCCGTGATGGACAAGACGACGGGCAAGGTCGAGATCACGGCCCACAACCACGGATTCGCGGTCGACGCGCCGACGGACGGCGAGACGGAGGCGCCGTTCGGCGACTTCGGGCAGGGTGCGGGTGAGCCACGTCAACCTCAACGACGACGTCGTCGAGGGGCTGGAGTGCCTCGACATCCCCGCGTTCGGCGTGCAATACCACCCGGAGGCCGCCGCCGGCCCGCACGACGCCCAATACCTCTTCGACCGGTTCCTCGCCTCGATGACGGGAGGCGACCGTGCCTAAGCGCGACGATATCCAATCGGTCCTCGTCATCGGTTCCGGCCCGATCGTCATCGGGCAGGCCTGCGAGTTCGACTACTCCGGCACCCAGGCGTGCCGCGTACTCAAGGCCGAGGGCGTGCGCGTCATCCTCGTGAACTCCAACCCTGCGACGATCATGACCGATCCGGAGTTCGCGGACGCGACGTACGTCGAGCCGATCACGACCGAGGTGATCGAGGCGATCATCGCCAAGGAGCGCCCCGACGCGATCCTGCCGACCCTCGGCGGCCAGACCGCCCTCAACGCGGCGGTCGCGCTGGCCGAGGCCGGCATCCTCGACAAGTACGGCGTCGAACTGATCGGCGCCCGGATCGCGTCCATCCAGATGGCGGAGGACCGCGAGCAGTTCAAGGGCGTCGTGGAGCGCTGCGGCGCCGAGAGCGCCCGGTCGTTCATCTGCCACACCATGGACGAGTGCCTCGCCGCGGCCGAGGATCTCCACTACCCCGTCGTCGTGCGGCCGTCCTTCACGATGGGCGGGCTCGGCTCGGGTTTCGCGTACACGCCGGAGGACCTGCGCCGCATCGCGGGAGCGGGGCTGCACTACTCGCCGGTCACCGAGGTGCTCCTCGAGGAGTCGATACTCGGCTGGAAGGAGTACGAGCTCGAACTCATGCGGGACCGGAACGACAACGTCGTGGTGGTCTGCTCGATCGAGAACGTCGACCCGGTGGGCGTGCACACCGGGGACTCGGTCACCGTCGCGCCGGCGCTCACCCTGACCGACCGCGAGTACCAGCGCCTGCGGGACATCGGCATCGCCGTGCTCCGCGAGGTCGGCGTCGACACGGGTGGGTGCAACATCCAGTTCGCCGTCGAGCCGGAGACCGGGCGCGTCATCGTCATCGAGATGAACCCGCGCGTTTCGCGCTCCTCGGCCCTCGCGTCGAAGGCGACGGGATTCCCCATCGCGAAGATCGCCGCGCGCCTCGCGATCGGCTACACGCTCGACGAGATCCCCAACGACATCACCGGTTCCACGCCCGCGAGCTTCGAGCCGACCCTCGACTACATCGTCGTCAAGGTTCCGCGATTCGCGTTCGAGAAGTTCCCCGCGGCCGATCCGGTGCTGACGACGACGATGAAGTCCGTGGGCGAGGCGATGAGCCTCGGGCGCAGCTTCACGGAAGCGCTCGGCAAGGCGCTGCGATCGATCGACAAGAAGGGCGTCAATTTCCATTGGCGCGGCGACGCGCCCGCCGGGAAGGACCTCGACGCGTTGATCGCCACGACCGCGACGCCCACCGAGTGGCGCCTCCAGCAGGTGCAGCAGGCCCTGCGCGCCGCCGTGGGCGACCCGTCCGTCGTCGACCGGGTCTTCGACGCGACGAAGATCGATCCGTGGTTCCTCGACCAGATCCTCCTGATGAACGAGGTCGCCGCCCGCGTGGCGGAGGCCCCGGCGCTCGACGCCGAGATCCTCAGGGAGGCGAAATCCCACGGGCTCGCCGACGCGCAGATCGCCGAGATACGCGGCGTCCCGGAGGCCGAGGTTCGCGCGGCGCGCGCTTCCGCGGGGGTGACGCCCGTGTACAAGACCGTCGACACGTGCGCCGCCGAGTTCGAGGCGCGCACGCCGTACCTCTACTCGACCTACGACAGCGAGACCGAGGTCGGCCCCGCACGCGCGAGGCCGTCATCATCCTCGGCTCGGGCCCCAACCGCATCGGCCAGGGCATCGAGTTCGACTACTCCTGCGTGCACGCCGCGCTGACGCTCTCGGACACCTACGAGACCGTCATGGTCAACTGCAACCCCGAGACGGTCTCCACCGACTACGACACCTCGGACCGCCTGTACTTCGAGCCCCTCACGTTCGAGGACGTGATGGCGGTGTACGAGGCCGAGCTGGCCGCCGGCCCCGTCAAGGGGATGATCGTCCAGCTCGGCGGCCAGACGCCGCTGAGCCTCGCCCAGCGCCTCGCGGACGCCGGCGTGCCCATCCTCGGGACCACCCCCGAGGCGATCAACCTCGCGGAGGACCGCGGCGAGTTCGGGAAGGTCCTCGCCGAGGCGGGGCTTCCCGCGCCCGCGTACGGGACCGCCCACGGAATCGACGAGGCGATCGAGATCGCCGAGCGCATCGGCTACCCCGTCCTCGTCCGCCCGTCCTACGTGCTCGGCGGGCGCGGGATGGAGATCGTCTACGACCGCGCGCAACTCGAGGATTACGGGAGGCGATCCGCGGATGTCGGCGACCACGCGACCGACGCGCCGCTCCTGGTCGACCGCTTCCTCGACGACGCCGTCGAGATCGACGTGGACGCGATCTTCGACGGCGAGGAGATGTTCCTCGGCGGCGTGATGGAGCACATCGAGGAGGCGGGGATCCACTCCGGCGACTCCGCGTGCGTCATCCCCCCGTGACGCTCTCCCGCGCGGAGCTCGCGCGCATCCGCCGCTCGACCGAGGCCCTCGCGCGGGGGATCGGCGTGCGCGGCCTCATGAACGTCCAGTACGCGCTCGTCAGCGACGTGCTCTACGTCCTCGAGGCGAACCCGCGCGCGTCGCGCACCGTGCCGTTCGTCGCCAAGGCGACCGGCGTTCCGCTCGCGAAGGCGGCGGCGCGCGTCATGGCGGGGGAGAGCATCGCCGACCTCCGCTCGGCGGGCCTGCTCCCGGTCGCCGACGCGAGCACGCTGGACATGACGAGCCCCGTGGCGGTCAAGGAGGCGGTGCTCCCGTTCAAGCGCTTCCGCACGCCCGAGGGCACCGTCGTCGACACCGTGCTCGGACCGGAGATGCGCTCGACGGGGGAGGTGATGGGAATCGACCGCGACTTCCCGCGCGCGTTCGCGAAATCCCAGGAGGCGGCCTATGGCGGGCTGCCGACCCAGGGTTCGGTCTTCATCTCGGTGGCCGACCGCGACAAGCGCGCCATGGTGCTTCCCGATCGCCCGCCTCGCGCAGCTGGGATTCACGATCCTCGCGACCGAGGGCACGGCGCATGTTCTCGGCCGTAATGGCATCCCCGCCCGCGTGGTGAGAAAATACTCGGACGGCCCCGGACCGGACGGGGAGGGCACCATCGTCGACATGATCGCCGCGGGCGAGGTAGACATGGTGGTGAACACCCCGTCCGGACAAGGCGCCCGGGCCGACGGTTACGAGATCAGGGCCGCGACGACGGCGGCGGACAAGCCGATCGTCACGACGGTCCAGCAGCTCGCGGCGGCGGTTCAGGGAATCGAGGCGGTTCTTGCGGGCCCGTTCGACGTGACGAGCCTGCAGGACCAGAGATAGGAGTCGCAGCGATGACATTCGGTGCCCGGCTTGCCGAGGCGATGGACAAGTTCGGCCCGCTCTCGGTCGGCATCGATCCGAGCCCGCAAATGCTCAATCACTGGGGCCTGCCGGACACGGCCGAGGGCCTCCTGACGATGGGCCAGGCGGTCGTCGAGGCCTCCGAGCGCTCGGTGGCGGCCGTGAAGATCCAGATCGCGTTCTTCGAGCGGCACGGCTCGCGCGGCATCGCCGCGCTCGAACAGGTCCTCGCGTTCGCGCGACACCACAGCCTCCTGACGATCATGGACGCCAAACGCGGCGACATCGACTCGACGATGGCGGGCTACGCCGACGCCTACCTTCGCCCCGGATCCCCTCTCGAGGTCGACGCGATGACCCTGTCGCCATACCTCGGCTTCGGTTCGCTCGCCCCCGCGTTCGACATCGCGAAGGCCAACGGCAAGGGCGTATTCGTGCTCGGACTCACGTCGAACCCCGAGGGCGCGAGCGTGCAGCACGCGCGCGACGAGGAGGGAGTGCCGGTCGCCGCGGCGATCGCCGCGGCCGCCGCCGAGCGCAACCAGGGCGCGAGCCCCATGGGAGACGTCGGGCTCGTCATCGGCGCGACCGTCGGTGACGCGATCCGCGCCCTCCCGGTGCCGCTCAGCGCGCTCAACGGGCCGATCCTCGCCCCCGGAGTCGGCGCCCAGGGTGCGGGCCCGGAGCAGCTCGCCCAGGTCTTCCACGGCGTCACCCGCAACGTCATCTCGCACCAGAGCCGCGCCGTCCTGATGGCCGGACCCTTCGTCGAGAAGATGCGGGGCGCGATCCAGGCCGCGGCCGGCGCCGCGCAGTTCGCCCTCCGCGGCGACGAGTAGGGCCATGCCGACGCCGTCGCTCACCGCCGAGCAGCGCGCCGCCGCGCTCCGCAAGGCGACGGCCGTGCGCACCGCGAGGCGGGCGTTCAAGGACGCCCTCGTCCGGGGCGAGATGCGCGTGGGCGAGGCGATCGCGACCGCCAAGGCCGACGAGGGGCTCGCGGGGATCCGCGTCAACGACCTGCTGCAGTGCCTTCCCGGCGTCGGGCCGAAGCGCGCGGGCGACATGATGGCCGCGCTCGGCATCGCCGCCTCGCGGCGCATCCGGGGCCTCGGCGCGCACCAGGTCGCCGCCATCGTCCGGAGGATCGAGTCGTGACGCGCCTCATGGTGCTCGCGGGTCCGACGGCGGTGGGCAAGGGGACGATCGTGCGCCGCCTCGTCGAGAAGTACGGTGACGCGTGGGTGTCCGTGTCGGCGACGACCCGCGAACCGCGCGAGGGCGAGCGGGAGGGCGTCGACTACTTTTTCGTCACCGACGCGGAGTTCGACGCGATGATCGCCGACGACGCGCTGCTCGAGTGGGCGACGGTGCACGGCGAGCATCGGTACGGCACCCCGCGGGCGCCCGTGCAGCGCCACCTCGCCGACGGGGTCCCGTGCATCCTCGAGATCGATCTCGCAGGAGCGCGCCAGGTCCGCGCGAGCATGCCGGACGCGCTCTTCGTGTTCGTCGAACCCCCGAGCTGGGAGGAGCTCGTGCGGCGGCTCGAGCTGCGCGCGACCGAGGACGCGGACGAGCGGGCGCGGCGTCTCGCGACGGCCCGCATCGAGATGGCGGCGGCCGGGGAGTTCGAGCACGTCGTCGTGAACGACGACCTCGACACGGTGGTCGACGAGGTGCACGAGCTTCTGGTGGCCGAAGGGTAGACTGGCCCCGCCGCGGGTGACGGCCCCGCGCGAAAAGGGAGTAAAAAGTGGCTGGCACGATTGCAAACCCGGAGGGGATCACCAACCCGCCGATCGACGAGCTTCTGTCGAAGGTGGACTCGAAGTATGCGCTCGTGATCTACAGCTCGAAGCGCGCCCGTCAGATCAACGCGTACTACGAGGCTCTGGGCGAGGGCCACTTCGAGAACGTCGGTCCGCTCGTCGAGGCCGACACCACGGACAAGCCCCTCTCGGTCGCCCTGCGCGAGCTGAACGAGGGCAACCTGCTCGAGCTGACCGACCTGAACGAGTAGTCATGCGCGTCCTCCTGGGCGTGACGGGTGGGATCGCGGCCTACAAGGTCGCCGTCGTGCTCCGCCGCCTCGTCGAGGACGGTCACAGCGTCCGCGTCGTCCCGACGCGCTCCTCGCTCCACTTCGTCGGGCGATCCACGTGGGAGGCCCTGTCCGGCCAGCCGGCGACGAGCGACGCGTTCTCCAACGTCCCCGCCGTCGAGCACATCCGCCTCGGCCAGTCGGCGGACCTCATCGTCGTCGCTCCCGCCACCGCGGACTTCCTCGCGCAGCTCGCCCACGGCGAGGCTCGGGAACTGCTCGGCAACGCGATCCTGGCGAGCGGCGCCCCCGTGCTCGTCGTGCCGGCGATGCACACGGAGATGTGGCTCAACCCCGCGACCCAATCGAACGTCGCGACGCTGCGCGAGCGCGGCGTCCGCGTCATGGAGCCCGCGGAGGGTCGCCTCACGGGCCCCGACAGCGGACCGGGGCGCCTTCCCGAGCCCGACGCGATCGTCGACGCCGCCTACGCCGTCGCCGACGGGGCGGGCATCCCCGCGACCGACCCCGAGAACCGCGCCTGGGGCGACCTCGACGGCCTCCGCGTTCTCGTCACCGCCGGGGGAACGCGCGAACCCATCGACCCGGTGCGGTTCCTCGGCAACCGGTCGAGCGGCCACCAGGGCCTGGCGATCGCGCAGGCCGCCCTCGAGCGCGGGGCGTCCGTGACGCTCGTCGCCGCGAACGTCGCGCTTCCGACGGGGGAGGGGATATCCCGCATCGACGTCGAGACGTCTGCGCAGATGGCGGACGCCGTCCGCTCGGTCGCGCCGGACGCCGACGTCGTCGTCATGGCCGCGGCGGTCGCGGACTTCCACCCCGCCGCGACGAGCGCCACGAAGATCAAGAAGGGCGACGGCGGGTTGACGCTCGAGCTCGTGGCCAACGACGACATCCTCGCCGGGCTCGTCGCCGCGCGCGCGACGGGCCAGACGATCGTGGGATTCGCCGCGGAGACCGGCGACGACGCCGCGGGGGTCGCCGAGCACGGCGCGGAAAAGGCGCGGCGCAAGGGCGCCGACCTGCTCGCGGTCAACGCCGTGGGCGACGGCCGGGGTTTCGGCAACGTCGCGAACGCGGTGACGCTCCTCGACGGGGACGGAGGGGTCGTCGCCGAGGTTGCGGGGGACAAGCTCACGGTCGCGCACGGGATTCTCGACGCCGTGCTCGCGCGGCGCGTCCCGGCATAGGACCGGGCGTCCGCCCGCCGCATTAGGCTGAGCGCATGACGCTTCGCCTCTTCACCTCCGAGTCCGTGACCGAGGGACATCCCGACAAGATCTGCGACCAGGTCTCCGACGCGATCCTCGACGGGCTGCTCGAGCAGGATCCCGCCTCGCGCGTCGCCGTCGAAACCATGGTGACGACGGGGCTCGTGCACGTCGCCGGAGAGGTGACGACGGAGGCGTACGTCGAGATTCCCCGCATCGTCCGCGATGTCGTCACCCAGATCGGCTACACCTCCTCGGACATCGGCTTCGACGGCGCGTCGTGCGGCGTCTCCGTGTCGATCGGAGCGCAGTCGCCGGACATCGCGCTCGGCGTGGATGCGGCGACCGACGAGAGCGTCGACGGCGAAGCCGCGCTCGACCAGAACCTCGGGGCGGGCGACCAGGGCCTGATGTTCGGATACGCGTGCCGTGACACCGACGCGCTCATGCCCGTGCCGATCGCCATGGCGCACGCGCTCACCGAGCGCCTCGCGACGGTGCGGAGGTCCGGTGCGGTCGAGGGGCTCCGGCCCGACGGCAAGGCCCAGGTCACGATCGGCTACGACGGCGACGCCCCCGTCAGCGTTGAGACCGTCGTCGTGTCCGCCCAGCACGCCGGTGGCCGCGACATGGGAGACCTTCGCGAGGCGATCGAGGCGGAGGTGATCGCCCCCGTGCTCGCAGGCTTCGCGCTCGACTCGTCGCACCACCGCTCCCTCATCAACCCGACGGGACGGTTCGAGGAGGGCGGGCCGAAGGCCGACGCGGGGGTCACGGGCCGCAAGATCATCGTCGACACGTACGGCGGGATGGCTCGCCACGGGGGCGGGGCGTTCTCCGGCAAGGATCCCTCGAAGGTCGACCGGTCCGCGTCGTACGCCATGCGGTGGATCGCGAAGAACGTCGTCGCGGCGAAGCTCGCGGAGCGCTGCGAGGTCCAGGTCGCCTACGCTATCGGCACCGCGCACCCCGTCGGCCTGTACGTCGAGACGTTCGGCACTGGCGCCGTTCCGGACGACCGCATCGTCGCCGCGATTCGCGAGGTGTTCGACCTGCGCCCCGGGGCGATCATCCGCGACCTCGACCTTCGTCGGCCCATCTACCGGGCGACGGCCTCCTACGGGCACTTCGGGCGGGAGCTGCCGGACTTCACCTGGGAGCGCGTGGACCGCGCCGACGCGCTCGTGGAGGCCGCCCGGGCATGACCGCGGCGGACGGCGTCGCGCGCGTCTGCGTGGACAGCCCGCTCCCGCACCTCGACCGCCTGTTCGACTACGCGATTCCGGACAAGCTCTCGGGCGTCGTCGCCGTCGGGTCGCGCGTGCGCGTGCCGTTCGCGGGGCGCCTCGTCGGTGCCGTCGTGTGCGAGACGGCGGGGGAGTCGTCGTTCGGCGGCGACCTCGCCGCCGTCCGGTCGTCGTCGGGCATCCCGTGCTTCACCGAGGCCGCGATCACGCTCGCGCGGGTGATCGCCGACCGGCACGGCGGCAACCTCTGGGACGTGCTCCGACTCATGGCCCCGCCGCGCGTCGCCTCGGTCGAGCGCCGCGACTGGGCGGGCGCGGACGACGGGCAGGACGAGCGGCTGAGGAACGCGCGGGACGCGATGGTCGACGCCAACCCCGGGGCAATGGCGATCGAGCCCGGGGCTCGCGCGGTGTGGGCGGCGACGCCGGGTCGCGGGGCGGGAGCCCCGTTGCCGGCCGGAGCGCTCGTGTCGATCGCCCTTAACGCCGCTCTCGACCCGACGCAGGCGGCCCCCGGATCGTCCATCATCGTGGTGCCCGACGCGCGGGCGATCGGCCAGGTACTCGCCGCGGCCAACGAGGCCGGGCTCACGCGCTGGACGTCGCGACGCGGCGGGGATATCGCGGTCGTCCACTCGTCGGACGGGCCGGCGGTCCGATACTCGTCGTACCTCGCGGCCATGCGCGGGGAGGCCCGGATCGTCCTCGGAACGCGGCCCGCGGCGCTCACCCCCGTCCCCCGCCTCGCCCACCTGTCGGTGTGGGACGACGCCCATTCGGCCTACGACGAACGGCACGCGCCGTACCCCCGCGTCCTCGCGATCGCGGCGACCCGGGCGGAGCGGGACGGCGCGGGGCTGCTGATCGCGGGTTTCGCGCCCTCGGTCGCCGCGCGGGCGCTCGTGGAGCACGGGTGGGCGACGTCGGTCGCCGAGCGGCGAGCCGACGTGCGCGACGCGACGCCCCAGGTCACCGTCCTCGGCCGCGCGGACCGCGACCGGGAGGGGGGCTCCGGGTGGCACTGGATGCCCGGCCCCGCGCTCCGGGCGGCCCGGGAGGCACTCGGCCGCGGCCCCGTGCTGCTCCTCGTGCCCCGCTCGGGTTACGTGCGGGGCGTCGCGTGTGCGTCCTGCCGCGAGTGGGCGGTCGTGTCGCGCGTGCGGCGGCGTCGCTCGCCCTCGAATCCGGCGGCGCCGACCCGGTCTGCCTCGACTGCGGCGACCGGAACGCGGACTGGCACTGTCCCGAGTGCGGCGCCGGGCGCCTCGCCCACGCGCGCCAGGGCGTGGAGCGCGTCGCCGAGCAGCTCGCCGCGATGGTGCCGGGTCACGCCGTCGCGACCTCGTCCTCGGGCACGGCGATACTCGACGACGGCGCGGTCGACGCGGGATTCGTCGTCGCCACGCCCGGGGCGATTCCCGCCGCCCCGGGGGGTTACGCCTTCGCGATCGTCGTGGACGCGGGCGCGCTCGTCGGTCCCGGGCTCGACGGCGAGCAGGACGCCGTGCGCCAACTGCTCGCGGTCGCCGCGCACACGCGGGCCCGCTCCGAGGGCGGAGCCGTGAACGTCGTCGGGCTCCTCCCGGACGCGGTCGTCCGCTGCGTGTCGACGTGGACTCCCGACGCGTGGGCCGCGGACGCGTACGCCGAGCGGGCGTCGCTCGCGCTGCCCCCGGTGCGCCGCGTCGTCGAAGTTGCGGGTGGCGCCGACACGCTGCGCGAGGCGGGGAACGTCCGCGTCGAGGGCGCCGCGCTCGCCGCGCATCGCGACGTTCGTGAGCTTCCGGCCCGCGAGGGTGCCCGGATCTTCCTGGCGTCGAGGCGGGTCACGCAGGCCGTCGTCGACGCGCTGCGTGCGCTCCAGGTCGCCCGATCGCGCGACGGGCACGGGGACATGAGGATCCGCGTCGACGGGCCGCTCGACGCCGGAGGGTAGCCGGCCCCCGCGCCCCTACGATGGGGGGATGCGCGTCATCGTCGTCGGAACACCCGCGATCGCGATCCCGACCCTCGAGGCGCTGCTCGCGTCGCCCCACGAGGTCGCGGCCGTCGTGACGCGCCCCGACGCTCCCGGAAGGCGAGGAAGCGACCTCATCCCGAGCCCGCTCAAGGCCCGCGCGGTCGAACTCGGCCTCGACGTCCTGACCCCGGAGCGCGCGTCGGCGCCGGAATTCGTCGAGGAGGTCCGATCGCTCGGATGCGACGCCGCGGCCGTCGTCGCGTACGGGCAGATCCTCAAGCCCCCGCTCCTGAATGCCGTGGCGATCGGCTGGGTCAACCTGCACTTCTCCGTCCTGCCCGCCTGGCGAGGCGCGGCCCCCGTGCAGCGCGCGATCATGGCGGGCGACGAGGTGACGGGCGCGTCGACGTTCCTCATCGAGGAGGGTCTCGACACGGGACCCGTGATCGGGGCGTTGACCGAGCCGATCCGCCCGACCGACACCGCGGGCGACCTGCTCGACCGGCTCGCCCTCGCGGGTGCGCCGTTGATGGTCGATTCCCTCACGGCCCTCGAGGACGGAACCGCCTCGCCCGCGCCCCAGCCCGACGAGGACGTGAGCTACGCGCACAAGCTCACGCGCGACGACGCGCGCATCCGCTGGGAGCTCCCGTCGCACGTCGTCGACCGCCAGATCCGCGGATGCACGCCCGCGCCCGGCGCCTGGACCACGCTTCCCGACGGGCGCCTCGCCAAGATCGGCCCGGTGCGCCCGCGGGCGGACCTTCCCGGGGGCGCTCCCGGCGCGCTGCGCGAGGCCGACGGGGCGATCGTCGTGAACTCGGGGACCGACCCTCTCGAGATGTCGTGGATCGCCCCCGCGGGCAAGGGGCAGATGCCGGCGCCCGCCTGGTGGAGGGGGGCGCGCCTCTCGCCCGGCTCGCAGCTGGGCGAGGCGTGAGGCCGGGGCTCGCCGCGCGGGTCGCGGCGTATCGGTGCCTCGAGGCGGTCGACGCGGAGGGCGCGTACGCCAACCTTGCGATGCCGGGGATCCTCGCCGACGCCGCGCTCACGGGCCGCGACGCGGCCTTCGCGACCGAACTGGCCTACGGGACGATCCGCATGAGAGGCCTCTACGACGCGATCCTCGCCCGCGCGGCCAGCCGCGACGGTGGAGTCCCTGGAGGCGCCGGTTCTGCGCGTTCTGCGCCTCGGGGCGCATCAGGCGCTCGAGCATGCGCGTCCCCGCGCACGCCGCCGTGTCGGAGACCGTCGCGCTCATGCGGGAGTACCGCGCCGGCGCGGCGGGCCTCGCCAACGCAGTACTGCGCCGCGTGAGCGAGTCGACCCTGCCCGAATGGCGCGACCGCGTCGCGCCGGGGGAGACGGACGACGACCTCGCGATCCGCCATTCGCATCCCGCATGGATCGTGCGACGGCTGCGGGACGCGCTCGCCGCCGACGGGCGGGAGGGCGAGATCGAGGCCCTCCTCGCCGCGCACAACGAGCCCGCCGCCGTCACGCTCGCCGCGCGTCCCGGCCTCGTCGCGCGCGACGACCTGCTCGCGGAGGCCGCCGGGGCCGCCGCGACCCCGTACTCACCCCTCGGCGTCGTCCTCGCGGGAGGCGACCCCGGCCGCGTGCCCGCCGTCGCCGACGGGCGTGCCGGGGTCCAGGACGAGGGGAGCCAGATCGTGGCGCTCGCCGCGGCGCTACCGGAGCCGGACACGGGCGCGGATCGCGAGTCGTGGCACGATATGTGCGCCGGCCCGGGCGGGAAGGCGGCGATTCTCGCGTGCCTCGCCGCGGAGCGCGGGGCGCACCTCGACGCCACGGACCTCCATCCCCACCGCACGCGCCTCGTCGAGGACTCCGTGCGCGCCGTCGACCCCGCCGCGGTGACCGTGCGCACCGGCGACGCCCGGGTCGTCGCCGACACGTACGACCGCATCCTTCTCGACGCCCCGTGCACGGGGCTCGGGGCGCTCCGGCGCCGCCCGGAGGCGCGCTGGAGGCGGTCGGAGACCGACCTCGACGATCTGATCCGGCTCCAATCGGAACTGCTCACCGCGGCGCTCCGGAGCCTCGCCCCCGGCGGCGTGCTCGCGTACGTCACGTGCTCGCCCGTCGTCGACGAGACGCGCGAGGCGATCCGCCGTGCCCTCGCGGGGCCCTCGGCTCACGACGTCCAGCGGCTCGACGCGCGAGAGTTCGTCGCCGCCGCGACCGACACGGCGCCGGGGGCGTGGGGCGACGGTCCCGACGTGCAGATGTGGACCCACGCGCACGGCACGGATTCGATGTTCCTCGCATTACTGAAGTCACGATCCCGGGCCCGACGCGCGCAGTAGGGTCTAGGCATGGGTATCCAGATCGCTCCGAGCATCCTGGCGGCGGACTTCGCGAATCTCGAATCCGAGATCGCGGAGGTGTCGGACGCGGACTGGCTGCACGTGGACGTCATGGACGGGCACTTCGTGCCGAACATGACGCTCGGACTCCCCGTCTTGGAGCGGGTCGCCCAGGTGTCGCCCCTCCCCGTCGACGCCCACCTGATGATCGATGACCCCGACCGTTGGGCCATCCGGTACGCGGAGGCGGGCGCGTCGTCCGTGACGTTCCACCTCGAGGCGGCCGCGGCCCCCGTGAGGATCGCGCGGGAGTTGCGCGCGGCGGGGAAGCGCGCGGCCGTCGCCGTGCGGCCGGGAACCCCGGTCGAGCCGCTCCTCGAGTACCTCGGGGAGTTCGACATGGTGCTGGTGATGACCGTCGAGCCCGGGTTCGGCGGTCAGGAGCTCGTCGAGTCGACGCTGGACAAGTTCCGGGTGCTCCGCGCCGAGGCGGACAAGACCGGCGCGGACCTGTGGCTCGAGGCGGACGGCGGCGTCACGCGCGAGACCATCGAACGCGTCGTCGACGCGGGCGCGGACATGCTGGTGATGGGCTCGGCGGTGTACGGGGCGGAGGACCGCGGCGCGGAGATCGCCGCGTTGCGAGAGTTGGCGAAGGGGAATCATGGCTAAAACGACCGGGGCCAAGGACGGCCCCCTGACGCCGGAAGGCGCCATGTCCCGCGCGATCGAGATCGCGAAGAACGGGCCGGAGCACGGCCCCAACCCGCGCGTCGGCTGCGTCATCCTCGACGCGAAGGGAACCGTGATCGGCGAGGGGTTCCATCGGGGCGCCGGGACGACCCATGCGGAGGTCGCGGCAATCGCCGACGCGGCCAAACGCGGCCGCCCGACCGAGGGCGCCTCCGCCTACATGACGCTCGAACCCTGCCGCACACGTCGGCCGCACGGGCCCGTGCGTCGACGCGCTGACCGAGGCGGGGATCACGCGCGTGGTCTACGCGGTGCCCGACCCCGGGACGCATCTCCGGTGGCGGCGCCGACGTGCTCAAGAAGCGCGGCGTCGACGTCGTGTACGAGCGGACGGAGGATGCGGAGGGGCTCAACGCCCAGTTCCTCCACGCGCTCACCAAAGGACGCCCGTTCGTCGATCCTGAAGTTCGCGGGGACGCTCGACGGGCGGATGGCCGCCGCCGACGGCACGAGCATCTGGATCACCGGAGAAGAGGCGCGCGAACACGCGCACCGCGAGCGCGCGAGCGCGGACGCCATCCTCGTCGGCACGGGCACGATCATCGCGGACGACCCCGCGCTGTCGGCGAGGCCCGGTGGCAAGGAGCAGGGCCATCAGCCGCTGCGCGTCGTCGATGGGCGTGCGCGAGACCGAGGGGAAGCAAGATCTGGCGCGACGATAACGCCATGCAGGTGTGGACGCACGACCCGCGCATCGTCCTCAAGGAGCTCCAGGAGCGCGAGGTACGCACGCTCATCGTCGAGGGCGGGGCGACCGTCAACTCGGCGTTCCTGCGCGCCGGCCTCGTCGACGAGGTCCACGCCTACGTCGCCCCCGTCCTGCTCGGCGCCGGCCGAGGCGTCGTCACGGGGTTGGGAATCCACAGCATCGACGACGCGTTGCGCTGGCGGACGTGACGACAACCCAGCTCGGGCGCGGATACTCTCGTCACCGGACGACCCGTGCGGAGAGGATGACATGTTCACGGGCATCGTGGAGGCCATGGGAACCATCACCGCCGTCGACGAGTCGGGCGCGCAGTCGCAGATCACCATCGCCTCGCCCGGGTTCGGCGCCGACCTGCAGCACGGCGAGTCCGTCGCGGTCAACGGCGTCTGCCTGACGGTCGCGCGCCGCCTCGAGGAGAACTGGGTCGCCGACGTCATGCGCGTCACGCGCGAGACGACCACTCTCGGCGACGTCGAAGCCGGGGATGAAGGTCAACCTCGAGCGCGCGATGCGCGCGGACGGGCGCATGGGCGGGCACATCGTCCAGGGCCACGTCGACGGCGATCGCGACGCTCGTCGCGGCGCGACTCGACGCCCGAGTGGGACGACCTGACCTTCACGGTCTCCGAGGACGGTCGCGCGCTACGTCGTGCCGAAGGGCTCGATCTGCCTCGACGGCGTCTCGCTGACGGTCGCCGCGCTCGACGGCCGCGACGTCACCGTCTCGCTGATCCCCACCACGCTGCGCGACACGACGTCCTCGGCGACCTCGCCGTCGGCGACCGGGTCAACGTCGAGGTGGACGTGCTCGCGAAGTACGTCGAGCGGTTCGTCGGCGGCGCTGAGTGACGCGCGACCGCGGCATCCGCGACTCCGTGGCGCTCGTCGAGGCGGCCCTGGACGGAGCTGCGCGCCGGAAAGCCCGTGCTCGTCGTCGGACTCGCGCGTACCGCGAGAACGAGGCGGACTTCATCCTGTCCGCGCAGACGACGACCGTGGAATGGGTCGCGTGGGGCGATCCGCCATTCGAGCGGGTATCTCTGCGCGCCTATGCCCGCGCGAGAAGGCGGACGCCCTCGCGCTTCCCCTCATGGTCCCCGCGAGCCAGGACCCCCGCCGCACCGCGTACACGGTCTCCGTCGACGCCGCGTCGGGCGTCACGACGGGCATCTCCGCCGCGGACCGCCGCCGCACCCTCACGGTGCTCGCGAAGGCCGACGCGGCCGCGGACGACGTGATCCGTCCCGGGCATGTTTTGCCTCTCCGCGCTGTTCCCGGAGGAGTACTGCATCGACCCGGACACACCGAGGCCTGCGTCGATCTCTGCCGCCTCGCGGGGCTGGAACCCGTCGGGGCCCTCGCGGAGCTCGTGAACGACGACGGCACCATGATGCGCCTGGACGATGCGAGCGCGCTCGCCGACCAGGAAGGCCTCATGCTCTTGACCATCGCCGACATCATCAAGTTCCGCCGTCACCGCGGGGATCTGCCGAGCCGAGACGTATGCGCAGCCGCACCGCGTGCACGTTCAGCGGCGAGGCGCAGCTGCCGACCAAGCACGGCGACGTGCTCGTCCGGGGCTACCGGGACGAGCGCACGGGCGACGAGCACGTCGCGCTCATCGCGCCGCCCCAACCCGGCGTCGTGCCCATCGTGCGCGTGCACTCCGAGTGCCTGACCGGCGACGCGTTCGGTTCGCTCCGCTGCGACTGCGGCCCCCAGCTCGACGCGGCGATCGAGGCGATCGTCGCGCGAGGGCGGCGCCGTCATCTACATCACGGGCCACGAGGGACGCGGCATCGGGATCATCAACAAGATCCAGGCGTACGCGCTCCAGGACCAGGGGCCGCGACACCGTCGACGCGAACTCCGAGCTCGGCCTGCCCGTCGACCGGCGCGAGTACGGGGCGGCGGCCGCGATCCTCCACGATCTGGGGCTCACGTCCGTCCGGCTCCTGACGAACAACCCCGCGAAGGTCGAGGGCCTGCGCGCGAGCGGCATCGAGGTCGTCGAGCGCGTCCCGCACCACGTGGGCGGCAACCCCCACAACGAGGTGTACCGCCGCACTAAGGTGGAGCGCATGGGCCACCTCTTGGACGCCGACGAGTGAGCGGGGAGGGCGCGCCGAGCCTCGCGGTCGACGGCAAGGGCCTGACGGTCGAGATCGTCGCCGCGCAGTGGCACACCGAGGTGATGGACGGCCTCGTCGCCGGGGCGCGATCGGCGCGTGCGAGGCGGCGGGCGCCGCGTACCGCGTCACGCGCGTGCCGGGGTGCTTCGAGATGCCCGTCGTCGCCGAGGCGCTCGTCGCGAAGCGGGGCGCGACGCGATCGTGGCCCTCGGCGTCGTCATCCGGGGCGACACGCCCCACTTCGAGTACGTGTGCGAGCGCCGTGACGCGCGGCCTGACCGACGTCGCGCGCGAGCGAGAGCGGTCGCCGTCGGATTCGGGGTCCTGACGTGCGACGACGACGCCCAGGCGCTCGACGCGGGCCGGGTCTGCCGGGGTCGCGGGAGAGCAAGGGCGCGGAGGCCGTCGAGGCCGCGATGGCGACGGCCGGATTCTCGAGAACCTCTAGGCGCCGCCGCGAGTTCGCGCGCCGCCTCCCGTAGGCTGGCGTCGTGAAGACGTTCGACGAGTTGTTCGCAGGAACTGAGCCGCGCGCGCGCGCGGAGCGCCCCGAGGGCTCCCGCACGGTCGAGCTGCTCGACGCCGGCGTGCACGCGATCGGCAAGAAGCTCGTCGAGGAGGCCGCCGAGGCGTGGATGGCGGCCGAGTATCGAGTCGGACGAGGAGGCGGCCGAGGAGATCTCTCAGCTGCTGTATCACGCGCAGGTGATGATGATCGCCAAGGGGCTGACGCTCGAACGACGTCGACCGCTACCTGTGAGGAATGACGTGCTGCGAATCGCCGTACCGAACAAGGGCTCGCTGTCCGAGCCCGCCATCCAGCTGCTCAGCGAGGCCGGATACAAGCAGCGCCGCGACTCGCGCGAGCTGGTGCTCGTGGACCAGCGCAACGAGGTGGAGTTCTTCTTCCTCCGCCCCCGCGACGTCGCCGTGTACGTGGGCCTCGGCACCGTCGACGCCGGCATCACCGGACGCGACCTGCTGCTCGACTGCGGCGCCGACGCGATCGAGCACCTCGAGCTCGGGCTTCGGCGGCTCGACGTTCCGCTACGCGGCGCGCGCCGGACACGGTGTCCACGATCGACGCAGCATCGCGGGCAGGCGCGTCGCGACCTCCTACCCGCGCCTCGTGCAGAACCACCTCACGACCTTCGGCGTCGAGGCGAGGTGGTGCGCCTCGACGGCGCCGTCGAGTCCTCGGTACGCCTGGGCGTCGCCGACGTCGTGGCGGACGTCGTGTCGACCGGCGAGGACGCTGCGCGCCGCCGGGCTCGGAGATCTTCGGCGACCCCATCCTCAAGTCGGAGGCGATCCTCATCCGGCGCCCCGACACGTCGAGAACGGACGTCGCGACGCTCACGGGGCGCCTGCGCGGCGTGCTCATGGCCCGCCAGTACGTGCTCGTCGACTACGACGTGCCCGAGGACAACCTCGACGCGGCGATCGCGATCACGCCGGGCTACGAGGCCCCGACGGTGACGCCGCTGCACGACTCGGACTGGTCACGCCGTGCGCGTCCTGGTGCCGCGCGGCGAGATGAACCACATCATGGACGACCTGTACGCCGCCGGCGCGCGCGCGATCCTCGTCGACGGAACTGCTCGCCTGCAGGGTGTAGATGGCCGAGCCGGACGCCGCGGAGCGGCTGCTCAACCTGATCATCGCGCTGAGCCACGCCCGGGGCCGGATGACGCGCGCGGAGATTCGCGAGACGGTCGAGGGCTACGACGCGGAGCACCCGGGGGACACGAAGGACGAGGCGCGCAGGCGCACGCGCGGCGTTCGAGAGGATGTTCGAGCGGGACAAGGAGGACCTGCGCCGCATCGGCGTACCCCTGCGGACCGTGGTCGACGCGACCCACGGCGACGACATCGGATACGTGATCGACGCGGGCGACGCCTCTATGCCGCCCATCGACCTCACGCCCGTCGAGCGCGCGGTGCTCGCCGTCGCGGCGGAGTACTGGCAGAGCGCGGCGCTCGGCACGGACGCCCGGCGCGCGCTACGTCAAGCTCTCGTCGTCGATGCCGCGCGGCGAGGAGGTTTCCGTCCACCTCGCCGCCCGCTCGACCGAGGGAGTCGACGCCGCCCCCGCGCTCGCCCAGGCCATCGCGGACGGCCAGGCCGTCACGTTCGGGTACGTCTCGACGACGTCGGGCCGCGCCGTGCGTACCGTCGAGCCCTGGCGCCTCGTCGTCCGGGGCGGGACGGCTCTACCTGATCGGCCACGACCGCGACCGCGGCGAGGCGCGCACGTACCGCCTCAGCCGCATCGAGGGGGCGATCCGCCCGGTGGGGGAGCGGGGCGCGTTCACGCCGCCGAGCGAGATCGCCGGGATCGCCCTCGAGGGCGAGGTGCCGACGCTTACCGCGCGCGTGGGGCTGCGGGCCGAGTCCGGGCACGCGATCCGCCGACGCGGGACGTTTCGGGCGACGGACGGCGAATGGGACGTGTACGACGTCCCGTACAGCGACACCGAGGCGCTCCGGGACGAGGTGCTCGCCCTCGGGGGAGCGGCGCGCGTCGTCGAGCCCGACTCGCTCGCTCAAGCCGTGCGCGAGCACGCCGAGGCCGCCCTGGGGGTGGCCCGTGGCTGAGCTCGCCGTCCCGCGACTGACCCGCCTGCTCGGGATCGTCACGCACCTCGAGGAGCACGGCGAGGCGACGTTCGAGGAACTGGGCCGCCACTTCGGGGTGTCCCCAGACGCGGATCCGCGACGACATCGACACGCTGTGGTGTTCCGGGCTGCCCGGCTACGGCATGACGGACCTGCTGGACTTCGACGCCTTCGCCTACGACGAGGGCGTCGCCCGGCTCGTGAACTCCCAGGGCGTGCGGCAGGTCCGCCTCGCCCCGGGAGAGGCCGTGGCGCTCATGGGGGCACTGGCGTCCATGATCGCCTCGGGAACCGCCCCAGAGGCCGCACAGGGCGCCCTGGCGGCCCTCGGGGCGGCGGTGGCGGACGCGACCCCCGTCACGGTGATCGCCTCCTCGTCCGTCGACCCCGCCGTTGTCGAAACGCTTCGGGCGGCGATCGACGCGTCGACGGCGGTCGACGTCACGTACGTCGACGCGCAGGATCGCCGGACGGAGCGGGTGATCGAGCCGCACCGGCTCGTCACGGTGGACGGCGCGGGCTACGTCGAGTGCTTCTGCCGCCGCGCGGGCGACTACCGGACGCTCCGTCTCGACCGGATCGACCGGGCGCGAGGCGACCGATTCCGCGATCGCCGCGAAGCCGCGCGCGACCCAGGGGTTCACGCTCGAGCCCGCGTACGCCGCGACCGTTCGGGTGCGCCGCGCGAGCCGGTGGGCGTTCGAGGACTTCCCGGGCGTCAGGCTCGACGATCAGGGCGAGGACGTGGTCGCGACGTTCGGTGTCGCCAACCCCGCGGTCGTCGTCGCGAGGCTGCTCGCCGTGGCGCCGAACCTCGTATCGATCGAGCCGGCGGAGCTGCGCGACGCCGTGCGCGAATCCGCCGAGGCCGTGCTCGCTGCGGGCGCCGCCCCCGCGGGTGGGTAGACTCGACGCACGAACGAAGGGAGCGTCGCGTGAACGGTCTCCGTGGCTGGGAATGGATCATCCTCGCCGTCCTGGTGGTCGGCCTTTTCGGGTTGCCGAAGCTCCCGAGCGTCGCCCGGAGCGTGGGTAAGTCCCTGCGCATCCTCCGTGACGAGGCCAAGGGCGTCGCGACGGACGAGGCGGAGGACGACGCTTCCTCGGACAAGAAGTCCGGCGACGGCAAGGCGCGTGGCTAGGCGCAACCCCGAGAAGCGCATGCCGTTGCGCGACCACCTGGTCGAGGCGCGTCGGCGTGTGCTGCTGTCCGTTGCGGGTATCGCGATCGGCGCCGTCGGAGGGTGGTTCCTCTTCGACCCGGCGTTCAGGCTTCTCCAGCAGCCCCTCCTCGACGTCGCGGCCGAGCGCGACGCCGCGGTCTCCGTCAACTTCGCCGGGGTCGCCACCGGGCTCGACCTGCGCCTCCAGGTCGCGGTCTTCCTCGGCGTGATCGTCTCGTCCCCGTGGTGGCTGTTCCAGATCTGGAGGTTCGTCGCGCCGGGGCTCAAGAAGCGGGAGAAGCGGTACACGCTCGGCTTCCTCGGCGCCGCCGTCCCTCTCTTCGCCGCCGGGGTGCTCGTGGGCCTGTACCTGCTACCCCGCGCGGTCGAGTTGCTCACGACGTTCGTGCCCGACAATGCGACCAACCTCATCGACGCGCAGGCGTACCTGACGTTCGCGATGCGCATGCTCGTCGCGTTCGCGCTCGGGTTCGTGTTCCCCGTCGTCATGGTGGGGCTGACGTGGATCGGCGTGGTGCCGACGCGGTTCTGGCTTCGCGGCTGGCGGTGGGCGGTCCTCATCATCTTCCTGTTCGCGGCGATCGCGACGCCGACGGCCGACGCCCTGTCCATGCTCGTGCTCGCGATTCCCATGACGGGCCTGTACTTTGGCGCCATAGGCATCGGCGCCCTCCGCCGACGCACGCGGCGAAAGGCAGGCGAATGAGCCACACGATCGGGGTCATCACCAATCCGACGTCGGGCAGCGGGCGGGGCGCGAGGTGGGGCCGGGAGGCCCTTCAGGCCCTCGCCGCGCGGGGCCACAAGATCCGCGACCTCAGCCACGGCTCGTGGTCGAGCGCCTACGAGTCGGCGATGAAGGCGCGCCGGCACCTCGACGCGCTCGTGGTCGTCGGCGGCGACGGGATGGTGCACCTCGGGGCGCAGATCTGCGCGGAGCGCAAGGACCTGCCGCTCGGGATCGTCGCCGCCGGGTCCGGCAACGACGCCGCCGCGAGCTACGGCCTGCCCCTCCTCGACATCGAGGCGGCCGCGCAGCGCATCCACGAGGGCCTGCTCGGCGACGTCACGGCCGTCGACCTCGGCAAGGTCACCGGGCACGGCGTGGGCGAGCCCGGCGACCCCCGGTTCTTCACGTGCGTGCTGTCCGCGGGCATCGACGCCGCCGTCGCCGCCTACGCGTCGAACATCACGTGGCCGCGCGGCCCCATCAAGTACAAGGTCTCCACGTACCGCGAACTGCAGCGCTTCCACCCCTACGGGGTCAAGGTCGTCGCGGACGGCAAGCGCTGGCAGGGGGCGGCGACCCTGATCGCGGTCGCGAACACGTCGGTCTTCGGCGGGGGCCTCATCATCTCGCCGGACTCGAAGGTCAACGACGGCGTCTTCGAGGTCGTCACCGCGGAGGACGTCTCGCGTCTCGGCATCGCGCGGCTCATGCCGAAGCTCAAGGACGGCTCGATCATCGAGGACCCGCGGATCACCGTGCGCCAGGTCAAGGAGGTCACGATCTCCCAGACGGACGACGGTGCGACGCTGCCCGCGGCCTTCGCGGACGGCGAGCTCGTCGGCCCGGAGCCGCTGCACGTGAGGATCGCGCCCAAGGCGCTGCGCGTCCTCGGGGCACGCATCCCGTAGCCTCGACGCATGGACGATTCGCCCGCGGAACGGTACCGGGCGGCGAAGGCTCGATCCGCCCATCCCGCGCTGCGCGCGTTCGCGGACACGCTCCCGTTCCCCCTCGATCCGTTCCAGCGCGACGCGTGCGAGGCGGTCGAGGACGGGCGCTCCGTCCTCGTCGCGGCGCCGACGGGCGCGGGAAAGACGGTGGTGGGGGAGTTCGCGGTCAGGCACGCCCGCGAGCGGGGCGAGAAGTCGTTCTACACGACGCCGATCAAGGCGTTGTCGAACCAGAAGTTCCGGGAGCTCCAGGCGGTGCACGGGCCCGAGGCGGTCGGGCTCCTCACCGGCGACACGTCGATCAACGGCGACGCCGACATCGTGGTGATGACCACCGAGGTGCTCCGCAACATGATCTACGCGGGATCGCGCGCGCTCGACCGGCTCGGCGTCGTCGTGCTCGACGAGGTGCACTACCTGGCCGATCGGTTCCGCGGGAGCGTGTGGGAGGAGGTGATCGTCCACCTCGGCCCCTCGACCCTCATCGTCGCCCTCAGCGCGACCGTGTCCAACGCCGAGGAGTTCGGCGCGTGGCTCGGCGAGGTGCGCGGCAACACCGCCGTGATCGTCAGCGAGACCCGCCCGGTGCCCCTGTGGCCGCATGTGCTGCTGCGCGAGGGCCTATACGACCTCTACACGGCCGGCGTCGACCCCGCGAGCCCCGGGCCGAACCCGCGCCTCAACCCCGAGCTCGAGGCCGTCGTCCGGCGCCAACGCCACGACGTGCACCACTACCATTCCGCGCGAGGCAACCGATCGTCCCGGGTGGGACGGCGGCCGCCGGGCCGCCGCAGCCCGCCGCGCTTCGCCGTCGTCGACGTGCTCGACCAGAACGGACTGCTGCCCGCGATCGTGTTTGTCTTCTCGCGCGCCGGTTGCGACGACGCCGTCGACCAGGTGCGGTCGGCCGGCATCGCGCTCACCACGCCGGAGGAGCGGCGGCGGATCGCGGACGTCGTCGAGGCGCGCTGCTCCGCGATGAGCGGCGAGGATCTCGGCGCCCTCGGGTACGTGCACTGGCGCGACCACCTGGAGGCCGGCGTCGCCGCGCACCACGCCGGGATGATCCCGCTGTTCAAGGAGGTGGTCGAGGAGCTGTTCACGGCGGGGCTGATCAAGGTGGTCTTCGCCACGGAGACGCTCGCGCTCGGCATCAACATGCCCGCGCGCTCCGTCGTGCTCGAGAAGCTCGTCAAGTGGGACGGCGACAGCCACAAGGACCTGACGGCGGGGGAGTACACCCAGCTGACCGGCCGGGCGGGCAGGCGGGGCATCGACGTCGAGGGGCACGCCGTCGTCGTCGAGCACGTGGGGTTCGACGTCGAGGTGCTCGGGCGCCTCGCGTCGCGGCGCACGTACCCGCTCATCTCGAGCTTCCAGCCGTCGTACAACATGGCGCTCAACCTCGTCGCCCGCTCGGGCGTGGCGAAGGCGCGCCAGGTGCTCGAGATGTCGTTCGCCCAGTACCAAGCGGACCGGGCGGTCGTGTCGCAGGCGAGGCGCGTCAAGGAGATCGACGGCGTGCTCCAGGGGTACCGCGACGCGGCGGCGTGCGACCGGGGCGACTTCATGGAATACGCGGGGTTGCGCCACCGCATCACGCAGCTGCAGAAGTCCGAATCCCGCGCCAAGACGCGCGACCGCCAGGACGCCACCGCGACGGCCGTGCGGGCCCTGCGCGTCGGCACCGTCATCCGCATCCTCGGGGGCAAGCGCAAGGGCCTGGCCGTCGTCACCTCGTCGGATCGGAGCGACCGCCCGCGGCCCGTCGTCGTCACCGCGGAGGCGCGCTCCTTCCGCCTCAGCCCCGCGGACCTCCACCAGGGATTCGAGGAGGTGGGGGAGATGCGCGTGCCGAAGAAGTTCGACGCGAGGAAGGCGCCGGCGCGCCGCGACCTCGCCTCGACGTTGCGCGATAAACGCGGCGAATTCGCGCCGCCGAACATCCCCAGCCGCAAGGGCCCTGTGCGGGCCGGCGGCTCGGAGGCGGAGCTCGACGAGGCGAGGCGGGCGATGCGCGCCCATCCGTGCCACCAGTGCCCGGAGCGCGAGGACCACGCCCGCTGGGCCGAGCGCTACTTCCGTTCGCTCCGCGACCGCGACCGCCTCGCGGGGGAGATCTCGCGGGAGACGGGCTCGATCGCGCGGATCTTCGACCGGCGCTGCGCGGTGCTCGGCGAGCTCGGCTACCTCGCGGGCAGCGGGGACGATCTCGAGCCGACGGACACGGGCGCGATGCTGCGGACGATCTACTCGGAGAACGACCTGGTGATCGCCGAATGCCTCCGCACCGGAGCGTGGGAGGGCCTGGGCGCGCCTGGCCTCGCGGCGGCGGTATCGAGCCTCGTGTACCAGGGGCGCCGCGACGAGGACGACCGCTCGCCGCGCATCCCGCAGGGTTCCAGCGGGCCCCTCGGCCTCGCCCTCCGGGAGACGGTGCGGATCTGGTCGCGCATCGACGAGCGGCACGCCCACCACCGCCTCCCGCGGCTCGACGCGCCGCAGTGGGGGATCGTCGGCCCCGTGCACTCATGGACGCAGGGCAAGAACCTCGACACGGTGCTGAAGGGCACGGAGTTGGCGCCGGGGGACGTGGTGCGATGGTTCAAGCAGGTGATCGACGTGCTCGAGCAGATCTCGCGGGTCGCGCCGAGCGAGGAGCTCCGGCGTCGGGCCCACGCGGCGATCGACGCGATGCGCCGCGGCATCGTCGCGTACTGACCGGGGCGCGCCCGACGCTCGCGTACGCTGGTCGGGTGGCACGGCGACGAACGGCGAGGGGCGCGCTTCGCCGCCAGGCCCTGCGAAACGTCGCCCTCGCGGCGATCGGCGGCTGGACCGTCAACCTCGCGTTCCCGACGGCCGGGCTGTGGTGGGCGGCTCTCGTCGGCCTGGCGATCCTCTGGTGGTCGACGGAGCACGCGGGCGTGCGCGCGGGCTTCGGGCTCGGCATGGTCGCCGGTCTCGGCTTCTTCCTCCCGCACCTGTGGTTCATCGACGTCTCGGCGGGGCTGGTCGCGTGGGTCGCCCTGAGCGTGACCGAGTCCGTGGCCCTGGCCGCGGCGATCGCGGCGTGGTGCTGGGTGCGCACCCGCGAGATCCTCAAGGGGAAGCTGTGGGCGGAACCGCTCGTCTTCGGCGTGCTGTGGGTCGCCGGAGAGCAGGTGCGTTCCGTGATTCCGTACGGCGGATTCCCGTGGGGCCGCCTGGCCTTCTCGCAGGTCGACACGCCCGTCGCGTCGTTGGCGTGGCTCGGGGGCGCGCCGCTCGTTTCGTTCGCGGTCGCGGTCGCGGGCGGAGCGCTGGGCCTTGCGTTCGAGGCGATTCGGGGGCGGCGGGTGCTGCTGCCGGCCGCCGCCGTCGCGGGGGCCGCCGCCCTGTACGCGCTCGGACTCGCGATCCCGCTCGATACCGCCGCGGAGGACGGCACGCTCCGCGTGGGGCTCGTGCAGGGCAACGTTCCGGACCTCGGGCTCGACTCGTTCTCCCAGGCGCGCCTCGTGACGGAAAACCACGTCGCGGAGACCGAGCGCCTGATACCCGACCTTCCGTGGACGCCCGACCTCGTCGTCTGGGCGGAGAACTCCGTCGACATCGACCCGCGCCGGGACGCCGAATCCCACGCGCTCGTCACGGACGCCGCCCGGGCCGTCGGCGCCCCGATCCTCCTCGGCACGAACGACTACACGCCCGCCGACGGCCGGTACAACACGGCGCTGTTGTGGTCGGGCGGCGAGGCGATTGACACGTACATCAAGCAGCACCCCGTGCCGTTCGCCGAGTACCTCCCGCTGCGATCGATCGCGGAGAAGGTCAGCCCGGCCGCGTCGCGCCTGACGGTGGACATGCTTCCGGGGACCGGCGTCGGTCTCGTGACGCTGCCCTCGGAGCGACTCGGGCGCGACGTTCCCGTGGGCGACGTGATCTGCTTCGAGGTCGCCTACGACCCCATCGTCCGCGACTCGGTCCGCGCGGGCGCCGAGGTGCTCGTGGTGCAGACGAACAACGCGACTTTCGGGGACACGAACGAGTCGGAGCAGCAGTTCGCCATGACCCGCCTTCGGGCGATCGAGACGGGGCGAGCGACCATCCAGGTCTCGACGGTCGGGGTGAGCGGGTTCGTCGCCCCGGACGGCGCCGTGATCGCCGAGACGGGCTTGTTTACCGCGGAGCACTACTCGCGCGAGGTGCCGCTCCGGACCTCCACCACGCCCGCGATGGCGATCGGGGGAATACTGGGGTGGCTGTTCCTCGTGGCCCCGGTGGCGCTGTGGCTCGCGAGGTGGCTGTGGTCGCTTCGAGGCCGATGGGAGTGGGACTGATGACGACGCTCGTGATCATCCCGACGTACGACGAGCGCGAGTCGCTCCCCATTCAGGTCGCGGGGGTGCGCGAGCACGCGCCCGACGTCCACGTGCTCGTCGCGGACGACAACTCGCCCGACGGGACGGGGGAGTGGGCGGACGAGGCCGCCTCCGCGGATTCTCACATCCACGTGCTGCACCGTCCCGGCAAGGCGGGGTTGGGCGCGGCGTATCGCGCGGGGTTCGCGTGGGGGCTCGAGCGCGGGTACGACGTCCTGGTGGAGATGGACGCGGACGGCTCGCACCAGGCGAAGCAGCTTCCGGACCTTCTCGCGAAGGCGGGGGAGGGGGCGGGGGAGTACGACCTCGTCATCGGCTCGAGGTGGGTCGCGGGCGGCTCCGTCGTCAACTGGCCGCGGTCCCGCAAGCTGCTGAGCGTCTGGGCGAACCGCTACGTGCGGTTCTGGCTCGGGATCCCCGTGCGCGACGCCACGGCGGGTTTTCGCGCGTACACGGCGCCGACGCTGCGGGCGATCGACCTCGACGGGGTGACCTCGCAGGGGTACGGATTCCAGGTGGACATGACGCTGCGGGCGCTGCGCGCGGGCGCGACCGTCGCCGAGGTTCCGATCGAGTTCGTGGAGCGCGTGCACGGCGTCTCGAAGATGAGTGGAGGCATCATCCGCGAGGCGTTCCTCAAGGTGTTCCTCTGGGGGCTCGCGCGGCCGTTCCGCAGGCGCGCGAAGACGCGCCCGGGGGCGCGGGAGGGTGTGGCCGGGGGCTAGGCGCTAGGCGCCGACGCGGCCGGCGCGGAGCAGTTCGAGCCGCTCCTCGAGAAGGTCCTCGAGTTCGGGGATGGTGCGGCGCTCGAGCAGCATGTCCCAGTGGGTACGGACGTGGCGCTGGGCCTTGATGTCCGGCGCGTCGCCGAACCGGAGGAGCGCGACGCTGCCGCAGTGGCAGTCCCACACGCTCGGGATCTCGGCCTCGACGGAGAACGGCATGGTGATGACGTGACCGTTCGGGCAGTCGTAGGTGACCTCCCGCCGCTCGGCCAGGTCGGCGCCGAGGGTGCTTTCCATGCTCTGCGTGCCGAGGCGCATGCCCCGGAGTGCGCGATCCGCCATGACGTCCTCCCTAGAACGGGCCTACGCGCCCGTACGGCATCTTGAACGCCGGCTGAGCGCGGATTGTTCCCGATCCGGCTCGTGTGGCGTCGTTGTGTCCCATATGGGCGCATTAGTCGACTGAAAACACGTCGTGTGGCCGGTGGTTGAGTGGGCCTCTCTAGCGCTTGGACCGTCGACGGCGAGCGAATCGCCAGCCCAGGAACCCGAAGACGAGCGCGCAACACGCGATCATCGCCAGGAAGATGGGGCGCTCGACCCACGGTTGACCTTCGGTGAAGTACGGGCCATCGCCGGGGGCGGGGGCAACGAACGACGGGTACAGCCAGGAATCGTTAGTCCACACCGCCGCGACGAGGTGGTTCACGGGCCCGGCTCGGCCGACCGCGACGACGAGGCCCTTCTCGTCGACGGTGACGCCACCCATATCGTCCTGGCCCGCACCGCCGAAGATCTCCGAGTCTCGGTTCTCCCGCTTCCACACGATGCCGTCTGCGGACGTCCATGCGGCCGCCAACCAATACGTGAGGTGGAACTCGTTGCCCACGGCGACGTATCCCGGCCCGCCCGTCACCACGTCGTTCATCGATTGGTTTCCCGGTCCGCCGAAGACTTCGTCGTCGCGGGCCACGCGTGTCCAGCTCACTCCGTCGGTCGACGTCCAGACCGCGGCCACGCCGTCGTCGATGCCGAAATCCACCCCCACCGCGACGAGCTGACCGTCATCCCCGACCGCGACGGAATTCATTTTCTGGTCCGAAGGTCCGCCGAAGACGGTTTCCGAGTGGGGGACTCGCGCCCACGTGAGTCCGTCTTCCGACGTCCAGACCGCGGCGTCGGCGTCACCGTCGCTGTCGTCGTAGCCGACGGCCACCAGGCCGGGACCCCCCGCGACGACGCCATACATCGCCAGGCTCCCCTGACCGCCCATCACCGCCTCATCGTGTGGAACCCGCGTCCACGTCGTTCCGTCGGGGGAGGTCCAGACTGCCGCGTCGGTACTTAACGTGTAATCGTCGTCGTAGCCGACGACCACGAGTCCCGGGCCTCCCGCGCACACGCCAGACATGTACTGTTCGCCGAAACCTCCGAACACCGCCGGGTCGTGGGGAATGCGGCTCCAGGTGAGAGCATGTCCGGTCCATACGGCCGCGTCGACGCCCATGGGCGTGTCCACGAAGCCCACGACGACCATGTCCGAGGGCCCCTGCGCCACCCCAGTCATGATTCCGTACGTGAAGTCGGCTTGATAGGGCACGCGGCTCCACGTAGCGCCGTCGTTCGACAACCAGATCGCCGCGCCGCCGCCGGTTCCGGTGGCCGTGCCGACCGCGACGAGGCGATGGTGGGACGACGGCGCGACATCGAACATCAGCGCGTGACCCGTGCTTCCGAAGACGGCCGGGTCATGGGGAATCCGATACCAGCCGACGACCGCCCAACTGGCCGTCGCGAAGGAGACCGTGACGAGGAGTGACAGAAGGATCGCCGCGAGCGGCGTGGTGGTCCGGGAGGTGCGTGTGCCGGTTCGCTGACGCATCGGCGGCTCCTAGCAGAGGACTCGGCTATCGAGCATTCTTCCACTTTGGCCCGTTTCGTGCC
>CAVQHE010000017.1:0-13477 GCA_963712245.1 uncultured Actinomycetota bacterium
CGGGGGCGCGACCGCGGCCGTCGCGGCCGCCGCGTCCGGAAGCGTCAGCGTGGTGATCGCGACCCCGGACGCGTCGCCGACCGTGGCGAGGTCGGCGGCGAGGGTTTTCGCGTTCTGGCCGACGAGTCCGATCGTGGCCGTGCGGGGCCCGGAGGAGATCGCGGCGGGGATGATCGCGAGCGCGACGACGGCGGCGACCATGATCCCGGTCACGACCCACATCGCGCGCCCGTGGAACCGCTCGGAGATCTCGCGACGCGCGACGAGCCAGAGGGGGCGTAGCGTGCTCATGCGTTCACCATCTCCAGGTACATGTCGGACAGGCGTTCCTCCTCGAATCCGAAGTGCACGAGCGGGCCCGCGGCCGTCGCGACGTCGAGGACGGACTGCGGGGACGTGCCCTCGTCGAGGACGAGGATCACCCCGTCGTCGTCCTCGGACACCACGCTCGCGCCGCGCACCTTCGAGGCCCAGGACGACGGGGCGTCGACCTCGACGCGCAGGCGCCGCGGGAAGCGGCCGCGGAGTTCGTCGAGCGTCCCGGCGGCGAGGACGCGCCCCGCGTCCACGATGACGACGCGGTGGCACATGCGCTCGACGAGGTCGAGTTGGTGGCTCGAGAACAGGACGGCGGTGCCGGCCTCGGCGCGCCGGGCGAGAGTGCGGCCGAGCTCGTCGACGCCGGCGGGGTCGAGCCCGGAGAACGGCTCGTCGAGCACGAGCAGGTCGGGATCGTGCACGAGCGTGACGGCGAGCTGCGCCCGCTGCTGGTTCCCGTGCGACAGCGCCGTGATCTTGTCCGCCTCGCGTCCGGCGAGCCCGAGGCGCTCGATCCACTCGCCGGCCTTCGCGTGAGCGTCCGCGTGCGAGAGCCCGCGGAGCGTGCCGAAATACGCGATCTGGTCGAGCAGCCGCATCTGCGGGTAGAGCCCGCGCTCCTCCGGCATGTAGCCGAAGCGGTCGCGGTCGATCCGGTCGATCGGCGTCCCGTCCCACGTGAGCGTCCCCGCGTCGGGGCTGAGGATGCCCATGACCGCGCGCATCGTCGTCGTCTTGCCGGCGCCGTTGCGGCCGACCAGTCCGACGATCTCGCCGCGCCCGACCGTCAGGTCGAGCGCGTCGACCGCGAGCGTGTCGCCGAAGCGCCGCGTGAACTCCTCGATCGCGAGCCCCCGGCCCGCGTCCCTCGCACGCTCTTTCCGCATGCTCGACCCCTGTCTCGTTCGTTGGGAGACGTACGGACCTACCGTAACCCCGGCCCGGGTGGGGCCCGACACGGCCAGCCGGTAGACTCGCGGGGTCCCGCGCTCAGCCGCACGCCCGTTTACAGGAGCCCGCAGTGACCAGCACCGTCGAAACCGTCGATCCCACCACGGTGAAGATCACCGTCGCCGTCACCGGCGAGGAGTTCGCGCCCATGCTCAAGCACGCCTACGAACACCTGGGCGAGGGCGTGACGATCCCGGGCTTCCGCAAGGGCAAGGTCCCGGCGAAGGTGCTCGAGCAGCGCATCGGCAAGGGCGCCGCGATCGAGCACGCGATCAACGACGGCCTCCCGGAGTGGTACAGCGCCGCGATCGAGGAGCACTCGCTCCACCCCATGGGCCAGCCCGAGGTCGAGCTCACGCGCGCACCCAGCGAGGACGACGAGGGCCTGGAGTTCACGGCGACCGTCGCGGTGCGCCCGTCCTTCACGCTTCCCGACCCCGGGACCCTCACCCTCACCGTCGGCTCCATCGCCGTGAGCGAGGAGGACATCGACGCGCGGCTCGACGCCCTCCGGGCGCGCTTCGGCACGCTCGTCACCGTCGACCGCCCCGCCGCGACCGGGGACTTCGTTACGCTCGACCTCGCCGCGTCCATCGACGGCGCCGAGGTCGACGCCGTCCAGGGCACGTCGTACGAGGTGGGCTCCGGGTCGATGCTCGAAGGCCTCGACGCGGTGGTGGTCGGCCTCAGCGCGGACGAGGAGACGTCGTACGAGGGTCCTCTCGCCGCGGGCGACCACGCGGGCGAGACCGCGCTCATCCGCGTCAAGGTGACGGCCGTCAAGGAGCGCGAGCTCCCCGAGGCCGACGACGAGTTCGCTCAGCTCGCGTCCGAGTTCGACACGCTCGCCGAACTGCGCGAGGACCTGCGGTCGCAGGCGGAGCGCATCCACCTCAACAACCTCGCGGTCGGCGCGCGCGCCGCGCTGGTCAAGCAGCTCGAGGAGGCGACGGACTTCGAGCTGCCCGCGGGCATCGTCGAGCGCGAGGTGAACGAACACCTTGAGGGCGAGAACCGCCAGGACGACGCCGAGCACCGCGTCGAGGTGACGAAGGAGGCGACGGAGGCGCTACGCTCCCAGATCCTGCTCGACCAGCTCGCCGAGGACCTCGACGTCAAGGCCGAGGAGTACGAGGTCGTCGACTACCTCGTGTCGATGTCGCGCCAGTACGGCATGGACCCCGAGGCGTTCATCGACCAGATGCAGCGCGCGGGTCGCATCCCCGGCGCGGTCGCCGACGTCGTTCGGTCGAAGGCGTCCGCCCTCGCCCTACGCAAGGCGAAGGTCGTCGACGACAAGGGCGCGGTCATCGATCTCACGCCGGTGATCGGCGACGAGGAGACGGACAAGGCGCGCAAGGCCGCCCACGAAGAGGCGCGTCAGGCCCAGGGCTAGTCGCAGAACGTGCTGTTCGGGTCGTTGGCGCAGTCGTTGAACACCCACACGACGAACGCGACGTACGCGACGAACGCGACGATCGCGAGGATCGCGATGACGTAGTTGAGGATCAGGCCCGCAAGGCCGACCCCGCGGTAGTCCGCCTCGCCGCGGTCCGCGGCCCGGATGCCCATGTGGCCGAAGACGATGCCGATGATGTTCGCCACGATGGGCATGAAGATCCCGACGCCGACGGCGACGAGCGACACCACGTTCATCCACGTCTTCGGCTTGCTCACCGGGGCGGCGCCGTACGGCGGCTGCGGGGGCGCGGCCTGCGGTTGCGGGGTCGGCGGCGGCGCGGCGTACGTCGGCGTTCCGGGCGGCGCGGCCGGTTCGTCGGACGTGAGGAACGGGTCGGGCGGGTTGGTGCTCATGGGCGTGTCCCTTCTGGACCGACTGTAGCGCGACCCGATCCGACTACGCACGGGCGACGCGGCGTCGTTCACCCCGTAGCGAAACCGCCCGCGATCCGGCATGGTGACCGGCCCGCGGGCGTTAATGTCGGAGGCATAATCGCTCGGTCCGGGACCCCCGGTATCGGGAGGCACGCTGGTCAGGAGGGACGCAGTGAACGAGCCGCACATGGCCGGACCCGACGGCATCGGGATGGGTCTCCAGGACTCGATCTTCAACCGCTTGCTGCGCGAGCGGATCATCTGGCTGGGATCCGAGGTCCGCGACGACAACGCGAACGCCATCTGCGCGCAGATGATGCTGCTCGCCGCCGAGGATCCCGAGAAGGACATCTACCTGTACATCAACTCGCCCGGCGGATCGATCACGGCGGGCATGGCGATCTACGACACGATGCAGTACATCAAGCCCGACGTCGCGACCGTCGCGATGGGCATGGCCGCGTCGATGGGCCAGTTCCTGCTCTCGTCGGGCGCGAAGGGCAAGCGGTTCGCGACGCCCCACGCGCGCGTGATGATGCACCAGCCGTCGGGCGGCATCGGCGGAACCACCACGGACGTGCGCATCCACGCCGAGCTGATCATTCACATGAAGAAGCAGCTCGCGCGAGCTAACCGCCGAGCAGACCGGCAAGACGGTCGAGCAGATCAACAAGGACGCCGACCGCGACCGTTGGTTCACCGCGGAGGAGGCGCTCGAAGTACGGCTTCATCGACAAGGTCGTGACCCACGCGGACGAGGCCGGCGACAAATCGGGAGGCAAGGCGTGAGCGACGACTACAGGCACTGCAAGCGGCACACGGCCGCACGGCCAACTCGGTGGACGCACCCGAGATCACCGTCGTCGCGGTACATCCTCCCCGAGTTCGAGGAGCGCACGGCCTACGGCTTCCGCGTGCAGCAACCCGTACTCGAAGCTGTTCGAGGACCGCATCATCTTCCTCGGCGTGCAGATCGACGACGCGTCCGCCGACGACATCATGGCGCAGCTGCTCGTGCTCGAGTCCCAGGACCCGGACCGCGACATCACGCTGTACATCAACTCGCCCGGCGGCTCGCAGACGGCGCTCACCGCGATCTACGACACGATGCAGTACATCAAGCCGCGAGATCCAGACGGTGTGCCTGGGGCAGGCGGCCTCGGCCGCGGCGGTGCTGCTCGCCGCCGGGACGCCGGGCAAGCGCCTCGCGCTGCCCAACGCGCGCGTCATGATCCACCAGCCGCGCATCGAGGGCGGCTAGCGGGCGCAGGCCTCGGACATCGAGATCTACGCCGAGGAGATGGTGCGCATGCGCGAGTGGCTCGAGGAGACGCTCGCGAAGCACACGGGGCAGAAGCCGGACAAGGTCCGCGAAGACATCGAGCGCGACACGTTCCTGAGCGCCGAGGAGGCCAAGGAGTACGGCTTCGTCGACCAGGTGCTCGCAAGCCGCAAAGGCGCCGAGCCCGTCGTCGCCTCCTAGGCAGACGCCAGCGTCGTCCGAGTGAACGCGGCGGCGCGTCGCTGGTCAGGCGCCCGAGCGCGTAGGTAGCCTGGAAGGGCGTGCTGTCGCACGTACGCGGGCGCGTGAGCGCGCTCCGGACCGCGAGCGGAAGGAGGGCGCCATGCCTCGGCCGACGGACAGCGGCGACCTGCTCAAGTGCTCCTTCTGCGGCAAGACCCAGAAGCAGGTGAAGAAGCTCATCGCGGGCCCGGGCGTGTACATCTGCGACGAGTGCATCGACCTGTGCAACGAGATCATCGAGGAGGAGTTCCAGGAGCAGGTGGAGCAGGAGCTCACCGAGCTCCCGAAGCCCCGCGAGATCTTCGCGTTCCTCGAGGAGTACATCGTCGGCCAGGACAGCGCCAAGCGGGCGCTGAGCGTCGCCGTGTACAACCACTACAAGCGGGTGCGAGCCGCCGAGGTGAAGCCCAAGGGAAGCGGCGAGGAGGACGCGGACGAGTCGGTGGAGATCGCGAAGTCGAACGTGTTGTTCATCGGGCCGACGGGTTGCGGCAAGACGTATCTCGCGCAGACGCTCGCCAAGATGCTCAACGTGCCCTTCGCCATCGCCGACGCGACGGCGCTCACCGAGGCGGGCTACGTCGGCGAGGACGTCGAGAACATCCTCCTCAAGCTGCTGCAGGCCGCCGACTACGACGTCGAGAAGGCGCAGCGCGGCATCATCTACATCGACGAGATCGACAAGGTCGCCCGTAAGGCCGAGAACCCGTCGATCACGCGGGACGTGAGCGGGCGAGGGCGTGCAGCAGGCGCTGCTGAAGATCCTCGAGGGGACGACGGCGTCCGTGCCTCCGCAGGGCGGGCGCAAGCATCCGCACCAGGAGTTCATCCAGATCGACACGACGAACGTGCTGTTCTTCCTCGGCGGCGCGTTCGCGGGGCTCGAGGAGATCATCAGCCACCGCGTCGGGCGCAAGGGGATCGGGTTCGGCTCCCAGCTGCGCGAGGCGGACAATTCCGACCTGTTCGCGGAGGTGCAGCCGCAGGACCTGCACAAGTTCGGGCTGATCCCGGAGTTCATCGGGCGCATGCCGGTGGTCGCGACCGTCGCCCCGCTTGACGTCGAGGCGATGGTGAAGATCCTCACCGAGCCGCGCAACGCGCTCGTCAAGCAGTACCAGCGGATGTTCGAGATCGACGGGGTGGAGCTCGACTTCGACGACGATGCGATCCACGCGATCGCGGAACAGGCGCTGCTGCGCGGGACCGGGGCGCGCGGGCTGCGCGCGATCCTCGAGGAGGTCCTCCAGGAGACGATGTTTGACGTGCCCGGGCGCGAGGACGTGGGTCGCGTGACGATCACGCGGGCCACGGTGCTCGAGCGCGTGGCGCCGGCTATCACGGCGCGCGCCGTCGAGGCGAAGTCCGGCGACGACGTGCCGCCCGAGGCGGAGCCGCAGGCCAAGACGGCTTAACGGGCGCGGCCGCCCGGCGCCGGCGCCCCCGTTCTGTGCGGTGGCGATGGTCTGCAGGGCGTCCCTGCAGACGATTCCGCTCCGTTGGCGGCTCAGATGTCGATCGGGAGCGTCCCTGCAGACGATTCCGCTCCGTTTCGGCGCCGAAACGGGTGTCGATTGTCTGCAGGCGTGCACCGAACGTACGAGCACCCTCCTCGGATCCGCGCCGGTCGCGCCTTGATCTATGCCGCCCGCCGGTCGCGCCGCGCGGCCATCGTGCGCTTCACTCGTGCGCGACACCACGCCGGCCGCTGGGTGATGTCTTCGAAGGTCAGGCGAAGCGTGAGGATCCCCTCCGAGGCCAGATCCGCGTCGCGCGCGAGATCCCGTCGACGCGAGGCGTCGTCGCTGTGGTACAGCCGTCCGTCGAGCTCGATCGCGAGTCGCGTCTTGGCGTCGAAGAGATCGAGGCGGTACCGCTGGCCCGCGGCCCGAACCGCGACCTGTCGCTCGAGGCGGGCGAAGTCACGCGTGTTGAACACCCGCGTCGTCGCCACGTGTTCCAGGTAGCTCTCGATGCCGAGAGCCAGCTCGGAGAGGAGGCGAACGAGGGCGCGTCGCCGCGGGACGCGCGCGAAATCCTTGAGCCGCCGCATGAGTTCGGCGGCCGACACGACGCCGCGCCGCGACGACTCGATCACCAGGGATGTGGCGCGATCCGGCGCGAGCTGACCCCAAGACTGAAGTACCGCGTCAGCTGGGGAGACGGTCGGAACGCCGGGGTTCGTGCCGCGCGACGGCGCGAGGTTCGGCTGGAGGACGGTGATCCAATCCGGCGCTCGCAAGCGGGCGTTTCGCGGCGCGACGAGGGTGATGGCAGGCGGCGCGACGTCCAGGACGCCGTGGAGGTGCGCCGCTGACGTGCCTCCGAGTACGGCACGCCCGTTCGCCCAGAGAACTGCCGCGTCGGCGCGCGCCGCGAACGTGTCGCGGTATCGCGCGGCGATGTACGTCGCCGGCAGCACGCGGATGACGGTCCCGCGGCGTACGGAGTCGCCGAGTTGGCGCTGGGAGAACGTGCGAACGAGCTCCGACCGAGTGAACGCGCGGGGTTCGCGGGCGACGTATGCCGTGAGGCCGCGCGCCGATCGGCTCACGCGTCGTCAGCGGGGCCTGAGGCGCCGGAGACGCAGTGGCCGTTGAGGTCGCAGTCCACGCGGTATGTGTGGGGGTTGTACACGTGGATGGTGATGGGGGTGGAGGTGGTGTGGGCGACGCCGGGGGCGTCGTGCCAGGTGGTGCCGCCGTTGGTGGTGTACTGCCCGCGCCACGAGGTGGTCAGGCGGATGGTGACGTCTTGTTCCTTGTACATGTAGGTGTGGGTGACGGTGGCGTCGGGGTAGGGTGCGCCGGGGCGGGTGGTGACGGTGCGGGCGCCGTCGCCCCAGGTCCACGTGTAGGCCGACGCGCGGGCTCGGATGGTTACGGGGGTGCCGAGGAGGGTGACGTGGCGGGTGCGGGGGGCGCGGTCGACGTACACGATGGTGGGCACGGTGGTGAGGACCCAGCCGGTGTCGGGTTGGATGGTGATGGTGTTCGGGGCGATGGGCATCTCGGCCCACGCGTTCGCGAGGGCGATCGCGAACAGGTCCGCGGGGCATTGGTACCCGGTGGTGGGGCGCCATGCCGACCAGTTGCCGCTCGCGCGTTGGAAGCGCATCCACCACGGGTCGAGGGCCTGGGTGCCGTCGGGGCACATGACGGTTTGAGGGGCGTTGGGGTACACGCACTCGGAGGGGTCGGAGCGTTCCTCGTAGTACAGGCAGAACGGGGCCCGCATCCACTCCTCGATCCGGCCCGCCTGCGACACGTCGGCGGTGTTCGCCCCCTGCTCCGCCGCCTGCGCCGCCGTAACGATGACCCGTTCCGCGTTGGTCTCGCCCCATCGGTCGGTGGCGCCGGTCGAAAGGAGCGCCCCGGCGAGCAGAAGCAGCGGTCGCGAGTACGAGACGCCGAGTCGCCGCCCAAGCGCGTCACTCATCGGGCTTCGACGTCCGACATCCGAGATCCGCCAGAACGGCCGTCCCAGTTCAACTCGAATGCCACGAGGCCGTGCCCGCCTGTCCCGACGTCTTCGACATTTCCGGCGGAATCGATTGTGGGAGTACTGCGATACATGGAGTATGGAAAGTCACGTACGTGTACCCGTCGTGGCCGAAGTCAGTTGTGCGCCGACGTGCGCTCGTCGCTGAAGGTGACTCTCCGCCGTTCGCTTATGGCTTCCCCTTAGAGAGATCGACGTGTCCCCAGCGAACCGACTCGCAGAACACGCAGTCCGGCATCGAGAGCGCGTCCCAGACGCGAAAGGTCGCCGGTTTCGTACACGACGGGGTACTGCTCCAGGAAGAACTTGGCCGTGGCGATCGCGCCGCGGACGTCGTCGACGGCGGCCTCGGGCGGCATCAGCGCGAGCAGCTCGGCGTCGGTGAGGGGGCCGAGCGACGCGGACGGCGTGGGCGAGGCCGTCGCGGTAGGCGAGGCGAGCGTCGGGCTCGGCGTCGTCGTCGCGATCCCGCCGTCCGTGCATGCAGTAAGCGTGACGGCCAGGGCGAGCGCGATTACGGGAACGGCAAGGCGGCGCGGGTTCATGACGTCGACGCTAGCGACCGTGCCTCGCCGGCGCCCGACGAGCGACGATTGCTGTGGAAAACACCCAGCCGCCGACGAAGGGCCGACGACCGCGGGGCGCCCCGGCGTGCGACTGCGCGGCCGTCGGCCACGTACCGTCCCGCCGGACGCGGAGCGCGGCAACCTGCGCGCGACGAGCGGAATTCGTCCCCTGGGACCTTGACAGGGATATCGTTTTCGATATCGTTATCGCAAGAAGGCCCTCGCGCGGGCGCGCTCGCCGCACCCATCCCGGGTTCTTCGCGTCTGGACATCGCGCAAAGGAGCGACCCATGTCACGACCGCGTACCCGCCTCGTTTCGGCGGCAGCGATACTCGCGCTCGCCGTCGTCCCCGCCCTCGCGACGCTGCCCGCGCGCGCGGACGCCACCACCGTCTGGTCGATCGACTTCGAGGACTCGACGCCGGGCGCGTGGACCCAATCGGGCGGCGGCGCGTCGTCGCTGTCGTACGTCGCCGACCCGGACGACCCGTCCAACACCGTCCTCGCCGTCGTGCGCGACTCGGACTACGTGGGCATCCAGTCCCCGACGGGCGTGCTGCAACCGGGCCAGGAGTACACGTTCTCCATGCGCGCGCGGCTCGCGGACCCGGCGGCGGGCACGGCGGAGTCGCGCTTCGTCGCGAAGCCCGGCTACACGTGGATCGGGAACACGACGATCACCGGCGACGCCTGGACGACCGTTACCGGCACCTACACCGTCCCGTCGACCGACGACGCCGGCAGCGTCCAGGTCTACCTCGGCTCGGGCGACGCCTCCGCGGCCGGGGTCTCCTATACGTTCCTCGTCGACGACGTCGTGGTCACGACGGAAGGAGCCGCGCCAGCGGACGACGCAGCGCCGACGGACGACGCAGCGCCGACGGACGACGCAGCGCCGACGGGCGTCCTGCTCGCGACGGACTTCGAGGACGGTCTCGGGGGCTGGGGCCCGCGGGACAACGGCACGGGCGCGCCGACGGTGGCGCTTTCCGACACGGCGCACGGCGGATCCCACGCGGCGGCGGTCACCGCCCGGACGTCGCAGGGCAGCGGGATCGGGCAGGACGTCACGGGCATCCTCGTCCCGGGCGCGGCGTTCGAGCTCACCGCGTGGCTGCGTTTCGCCGACGGCCAGGAACCCGGGGACATCTGGCTCACCCTCCGGCGCGATGCGGGCGGATCCACGTCCTACGACACGCTCGCGCAGTTCACGGGCCTGACGAACTCGGGCTGGACGCAGGTGACGGCCACATTCACCCCCGCGGACTTCGACACGGCCTACATCTACTTCGAGACCTCGTACAACGGCACGAACACCTCGGACTTCCTCGTCGACGACATCGTGCTGTCCGCGCCCGAGCCCCTCGCGTACGACGACACGCTCACGCCGATCAAGGACACCGTCCCCTTCCGCGTCGGCGTCGCGATCGACAGCCGCGAAACCGCCGGCGGCCCGAGCGGCCTGCTCCTCCACCACTTCGACCAGGTGACCCCCGAGAACCACATGAAGCCCGAGGCGTGGTACGACGCGTCGGGCGCGTTCGCGCCGAGCCCCGACGTCGACGCCATCATGACCTTCGCGCAGAAGAACGGCCTCTCGGTGTACGGGCACGTGCTCGTGTGGCACAGCCAGACGCCCGATTGGTTCTTCGAAGACGACGCCGGCCAGCCTCTCACCGACTCCGCGGCGGACCAGCAAATCCTCACCACACGGATGCACGACCACATCTTCCGCGTCGCCCGCTACCTCGCCGAGACGTACGGTCCGTTCGGTTCGGACACCAACCCGCTCACGGCCTTCGACGTGGTCAACGAGGTCGTGGCCGACTCGGGCGCCTACGAGGACGGCCTGCGCCGGAGCCCCTGGTACGACGTCCTGGGCGAGCAGTTCATCGATGACGCGTTCGAGTTCGCGGACGACGCGTTCAACCACGAGTACGCGGCGTCCGGGGTCGACCGCCCGGTGAAACTCTTCATCAACGAGTACAACACCGAGCAGGACGGCAAGCGCGCCCGGTACAAGGCGCTCATCGAGCGGCTGCTCGATCGCGGCGTCCCGGTCGACGGCGTGGGGCACCAGTTCCACCTCAGCCTCGCCACCCCGGTCGCCTCGCTCGACGCGGCGCTGACCGACATGGAGGGCCTCGGCCTCGTGCAGGCGGTCACGGAGATGGACGTCACGACGGGCACGCCCGTGACGGAGGCCGCGCTGATCGACCAGGGCTACTTCTACCGCGACGCGTTCCGGATCTTCCGCGCGCACGCGGACAGCCTCTACTCCGTCACGCTCTGGGGGCTGACCGACGGGCGCAGCTGGCGCGACGCCGAGGGGGCGCCCCTCGCCTTCGACGACGACCTCGCCGCCAAGCAGGCGTACTACGGCATCGTCGACGACGCGTCCCCCGGGCTCAAGGCGCCCATCCGCACCGCCGACGTCTTCGCCGGATCGGTCGACATCGGCTCGGGCGCGACGCGAGCCCTCGAGTGGAAGCAGCTGCGCCTGCATCCGATCGGCCTCGCGGGCGGATTCCAGGCCCGCTGGGAGCCCGATCACCTCACGGTCTTCGTATCGGTCGACGACGAGGCGGTCGATCCGGACGCCGACTTCGTCACCATCCAGCTCGGCGCCGCCACGTACCGCGTGAACGCCGACGGATCGGGCGACGCCGACGCCGTCGTCTCCCGACGCGCGGGCGGGTACGACGTCGTCGCGAGCCTGCCCCTCGCGAGCGCCAAGGAGGGCGACGACCTCGCCATCGACGTCGCCATCACGGACGACGGCGAGACGGCGGGCTGGAACGAGGCGGGAAGCCTCGGGACCGTCACGCTGGCGGGGGAGCTCGCCTACGTCGAGGTCCCCGAGGCGGGCACCGCGCCGACGATCGACGGTCAGGTCGCGGACGAGGCGGTGTGGGACGACGCGGCGGAGGTCACCACGGCCCAGAAGGTCTCGGGCAACGACGCCGCGGAGGCGACGGTGCACCTGCTCTGGCGCGACCAGACGCTCTACGTCGCGATGCACGTGGTCGACGACACCGTCGACACGAGCGCCTCCGACCCCTGGCAGCAGGACTCCGTCGAGATCTTCGTCGACGGCGGGAACTTCAAGAACGGCTCGTACCGCTACGACGACACGCAGATCCGCATCAGCGCGGACAACGTGCTCACCTTCGGCACCGGCGATGAGGACTTCCAGGCGGGCCGCGTCACCTCCGCGACGTCGCGGGTCGACGACGGGTACGTCGTCGAGGCGGCGATCAGCCTCCTCGAATACGGCGGCGCGGGCACGTTCCAAGGCGTCGACTTCCAAGTCAACGACGGCGCCGACGGGGCGCGCGTCGGGATCCGGACCTGGGCGAACCCGGAGAACACCGGCTACCAGACCACCGCGTATTGGGGCGTCGCGCAGCTCATCGGCTCGCCGACGACTCCGTGGGGCGCGATCGCCCGGTGGGCCCTCATCGCCCTCGCCGTCGCGGTGACGGCGGTGTTCCTGTGGCGCACGCTCGCGGGGCGGCGCCCGGGGGACGACGCGGCGGACGACGCGCCCCCGCCCGCCACAAAGACGTCGGCAAAGAAGCCAACCTCGGCGAAGAAGGCGACCACGCCCCGTAAGGCGGCGCCTCGCTCGAAGACCTAGCGTCGGTGGGGTCGGGTCCTCTGGCTGGCGGCCCGACCCCCCGCGCTGGGTCCGCGCCCGCCGTGCCGCGCAGGGCAGATTCCGATAGCCTCGAACGGACGCCACTCGACCCGCCACGGCGGGTCCCGCTCGGAAGGGGAACCCTGTGATCGTCGCGCTCCACGCGCTCGCCGCGGCCACGGATGCGGAGGAAATCACACCGGGGACCGCTCGCCTTCTGGCGCGCATCGGATTGTTGGTCCTGCTCGCGTGCGGGGCGGCGATCGGCGCGATCGTGGTGAGTCGCCTCGCGCGGAGGATGAAGAAGGACGCGGGCGAACTGGGGTGGGTCTACCGCCGCGAGGGGACGCCGGTCCCGCTCGGCGCGATCTCCGGTTTCCCGTTCCAGGGCCTGGCCAGCGGCGACGTCGAGCACGAGATCTCCGGCCAGTGGCGCGGCGCTGACGCGCGCGCGTTCATCCTGCACTCGATCCCCCACGGATTCTCGGGGCGGTTCTCCGTCACGATGATGGGGATATCCACGCCGACCCCCCTCGTCGAGATCCATCCGCGAACCAACTTCCAGCGGAACTTCGACGGTTCGACCGACGTGACGACCGGATCGCCGGAATTCGACAAGCGTTGGCGCGTGATGTCCCGCGACCCGCAGTTCGCCCGCGCGTTGCTCACCCCGGCCCTGATGGAGCGGCTCCTCGCCGACCGGTCGGCCGAGATTCCGATCGCGATCGAGAACTCCGTCATCTTCACCTGGTCGCCCGTTCACCGGGCGGCCAGGAGAGACATCCGGACGAGCCTCGATCTACTGACCGACGTCGCGATCATCGTTGCGGACGCGGCGGGGCGCTTCGTCCGCGACGGCGCCGCCGACCCCGCGGCGTCGGCCCCACCGCCGGTGGAGGCGGCGAAGCCGAAGAAGTCCCGGCGCTTCCTCGCCGTGCTCTCCCTCATCCTTCCGCTCACGTTCGTGCTCGCGCCGGTCGGCATCGTGTGCGGGCACGCCGCGATCCGGGCGTGTCGACGGGGCGAGGCGAACAACTATCGCTACGCGGTCATCGGTCTGTGGTTCGGCTACGGAATCGTGGCGATCTTCGTGGTCGCGATGCTCCTGTCGGAGTTCGCGTACTGACCGCGTCTAGCCC